>CAVSMM010000018.1:0-17856 GCA_963729165.1 uncultured beta proteobacterium | reverse complement strand
GAATTCTTTGGTGGAGAAGAGGAGGATCGAACTCCCGACCTCTGCATTGCGAACGCAGCGCTCTCCCAGCTGAGCTACTTCCCCTGAGATGTCGACTGCCCCGTAACGCGGCAGCGTGGTTGCGAATGTTATACGTCAGGCAAATCGTTGTCCAAGCCGTCGAGCCAGCTAGACTCGCCATGCATGGCTCCGAACACCGCCTTTCTTGAACGCGAATACAACGCACGCGCGGCGATCCGGGAACACCCGCAGATTTTTGCGCGCTGGACTGAACAGGGAGCTGCCGCGCGCCGGTTGCGTGCGTGTGAAGTGGATTTGCAATACGGCCCGCTTAATGTGGAGCGGCTCGATTTTTTCCATGCGCATCAGGCCGACGCGCCGCTGCTCGTCTTCATTCACGGCGGCTTCTGGCGTTCGCTCGACAAATCGGACTTTTCATGGATCGCGCCGCCGTTGTTGCAGCATGGTGTGGCCGTCGCATTACTTAATTACGGACTGGCCCCGCACACTTCGGTAGAAGACATCGTGCGCCAGCAGCTGACGGCGATTGGCTGGCTGTACCACCACGCTGAACGACTGCGATTCAACGCTGATCGCATCGTCGTCGCGGGCCACTCGGCGGGCGGACATTTGACCGCAATGATGATGGCGGCACTCTGGCAGCAGTTCGACTCGACATTGCCACACGGACTTGTCAAAGCGGGGCTGGCGATCAGCGGGGTGTTCGATCTGCAGCCGCTGGTGAATGCACCGTTTGTCAATACCGACTTGAAGCTCGACACGCAGCGAGCTCGCACGCTATCGCCGATCTACATGCCGAGCGCCACCGACGCGCCGCTTATCACTGCGGTCGGCGCGCTGGAGTCAAGCGAATTCAAACGGCAATCGACCGAGTTCGGCGCCAAATGGGCAACAAATCTCGTGCGCCATTTGGAGCTGCCACACGCCAATCATCTGACGGTTTGCGACGAGCTCGCCAGCCCCGCTTCGCCACTGTTTGACGCCGCGCTCGAGCTGATCCGCCGCGTCTAAGGGCCAATTCCGAGCGCGCGCACCCGCGCCTGCGTCAGCGCATGCACGTGGCGGATCGTCGGCACCGCGATTGAAGCGCGCTCGGCCAGCTCGATCACGCTGCCAACGATCGCGTCGAGCTCGAGTTGCCGACGCTGTTCAAGGTCCTGCAGCATCGAGATCTTTGCTGCCCCGAGCTGGCGCGCAAGGTCGATCCGCTGATCCACCGTCATCGCGATGCGCGCGCCGTAGTGCTCGGCCACCTGCATGCCTTCGCGCATCATCGCGCGGATGACGTCGAGTACGTCTTCATCGGAGACGATCTCGCTCATTAGGTAGCCGGTCAGCGCGGCGATCGGATTGAACGACAGGTTGCCGATCAGCTTGGTCCACACGTCGAGCCTGATGTCGGTCGAGCGAATCGCCTCGAGGCCTGCCGCATCGAGCGCAGCGCATACGCGTTGCAAGCGTTCGGTCATACCGCCGGCGGGCTCACCGAGAATGATGCGAGTCCCGTTCGTGTGATGCACTTCGCCCGGCGCACGCACTTCCGCGGCGATGTGAACGACGCACCCTAAGATGTGTTGCGGCGACAATGCGGCGAACATGGAGCGGTCCGGATCAAGCGAACGCAGCGTCGTTCCTTCCAGCACGCCACCCGTGCCATGGAAGTACCACCACGGCAGTCCGTTGATTGCCGGAACGACGACGGTTTGCTCGGCGATCAGCGCGCGCATACGCGGCAGCATCGCTGCGATCGCGTGCGCCTTTAGGCCGACGATCACGAGATCCTGCGCACCGAACGCGGCCGGATCGTCGCCCGCAGGCAGGCGGTAGTTGCCAGAATGTTTGCCGACTTTGTCGACCAGCGTTAACCCATTGCTGCGAATGGCTGCGAGATGCGTACCGCGCGCGATCAGCGTTACCTCGTGGCCGGTAGCGGCGAGCTTCGCACCGAGCACGGCACCGATAGAGCCGGCGCCGACGACTGCAACCCGCATCAGCGACGAGCGCTTGCGGCGCGTTCACGCCGCCATTGATTTTTCCGCTGCGTCCACTCGTCGAGCCGTGCGCGCGTGGTCTTGCTTTCCTCCTGCATCTGCGCTTCAGAGGCGAGCTGCGCTGTTAGTTCGACGCGAATACCGTTGGGATCGAAAAAATAGATCGACTGAAAAATGTGGTGGTCGGTAACGCCGAGCACTTCGACGCCGTGCGCTTCGAGGCGCGCCTTTAGGCGCGTCAGCTCTTCCACACTGTCAACGCGCAGCGCGATGTGATTGACCCATTCGGGTGTGTTCGGTGATTTTTCTGCGGCAACGTCATCGCCCAAGTCGAAGAATGCAATACACGAGCCGTCGGTCATCCGAAAGAAGATGTGCGTGTACGGGCAGTACTCGCCGGTCGACGGCACGTAATCGCTTTGAATGATGTGATACAGCGGCAGCCCGAGGATGTCCTCGTAAAAGTGCCGCGTTTCTTCAGCGTCCTTGCAGCGGTACGCAAAATGGTGCAGCCCGTGGATCGGGGCCGCGTCAGGAACAACTGAGGGAACGGTTGACATACGGGCCTCCGTCATCGATGCGGCAAGTTTAGCGATGCTCGCCCTATGCCTTGAACGCTTCCTCGATGCGCCGCTTGTCCCAGCCCGGCACCAGCGTCTCGATAAACGAGTAAACAAAGCCGCGTAAATAAGCGCCCTCCTTCACCGCAAGCCGCGTGACGTTGCGCCCGAACAGATGGCCGCATGGCAGCACGATCAACCCATCGCGCTGCGAATCGGCCGCCACGCCCGCCATGATGCCCACACCCATGCCGGTCTGTACGTAGGTCTTGATCACGTCGGCGTCAATCGCTTCAAGGACGATCGACGGCACAATGCCCGCCGCCTCGAACGCGGCGTCGATCTTCGAGCGGCCGGCGAACAGCTGCTCGTAAGTGATCAGCGGATGCCGCGCAAGATCCTTCAGCGTGAGTTTGCCGGGAGTGGTCACAAATTTCGCAAGCGGATGACCGGGCGGGATGATCGCCACGTGTTGCCAGTCATACACCGGGATCGATAGCAGGCCATGGTGATCGGCGAGCGATTCGGTCGCCATCCCGATGTCGGCCTGGCCATGGATCAACATCGCCGCAATCTGAGGCGGGTTGGCCTGCAGTAGCTTCAACCTGACTTGCGGGTACTTGGCAGCGAACTTCTGCACGACGGTCGGCAGCACGTAACGCGCTTGTGTATGCGTCGTCGCCACACGCAGCGTTCCTTCGGGGCTGCCTGCGTAGTCGCGCGCCAGTTTTCGCAGGTTATCGACGTCCTGCATGATGCGCTCGGCCGCGTCGAGCACCATCTGGCCGGGCGCTGTCAACCCCTTCACGCGCTTGCCGTGACGCGCAAAGATCGGCACGCCCAGCTCAGCCTCGAGATCGATAATCGCTTTCGATATACCGGGTTGCGACGTATGCAAAGCGCGCGCCGCCTCGGTCAGGCTGAACTTGTGTCGCGCCGCCTCGCGCAGGAAACGAAACTGCTGCAAGTTCACGCAAAACTTTCTTGTTGATATCGCCAGAAGCGAGTTTATATGTCCGGCATTGTGAGAAAATTGTCCGCCCACACTGGTGAATAAGTGCGAGAAAGCCCATGCGGCAATTTCGGCGAGGCTAACATCGCAAAGCGATGTTAAGGCGCGCAGCGCCGGCCGGAGCCAAAATTTGCCCTTGGCGGAGGCAATAAATGAAGTTCAGTCATGAAGCTTGACAAGGCGCAGCTGCTGCTCGACGAGCAGCCGATTTCGATCGACGTATTGCTCGAGAAATACGCCAAAGGCGACGAGCAAACGGTCGATGAAGTGCGCCGCCGGGTTGCGCGCGGGCTGGCGCAAGTCGAGAAACCCGAGTTGCGGCAGACGTGGGAGCAGCGTTTCTACGAAGTGATGGTCGACGGTTTCATCCCCGGCGGCCGCGTCAACTCGGCGGCGGGCACCGGTATCGCAGCGACGTTGATCAACTGCTTCGTACAACCCGTTGGCGATGCGATCAGTGGCGTCGATGACAGGGTGCCGTCCATTTATCTGGCGCTGAATCAGGCGGCAGAGACGATGCGCCGCGGCGGCGGTGTCGGTTACGACTTCTCGTCGATTCGCCCGAAGACCGCGCGCGTCCGCGGCACGCATTCGCGCGCGAGCGGCCCGATCTCGTACATGCGCGTATTCGACAAGAGCTGCGAGACTCTTGAATCGGCGGGCGCAAGACGTGGCGCGCAAATGGGCGTGTTGCGCTGTGACCATCCCGACATCGAAGAATTCATCAACGCCAAGCGCGATGGCTCACTGGCCAACTTCAACATGTCAGTGGCGGTCAGCGATGCTTTCATGCGTGCGGTCGAAAACGATGGCGAGATCGAGCTGTGGCACGCGGCCGAGCCCTTTGACACGTCGAACACCTATCAGCGCAACGACGGCACATGGATGTATCGCAAGGCCCGTGCACGCGAGCTGTTCGATCAGATCATGGCGTCGACTTACAACCACGCCGAGCCGGGCGTGATGTTTATTGATCGTGTGAATCAAGACAACAACCTGTCGTACTGCGAAACAATCGTTGCCAGTAATCCCTGCGGGGAACAATTTTTGCCCTCATACGGTTGCTGCTGCCTCGGTTCGATCAACCTGACGAAGTTCGTTAACGATCCGTTCGGTGAACAGGCATCGTTTGACTTCGACAAGTTTCGCGACGTATCCAAAGTCTCGACGCGCGCGCTCGACAACGTGCTCGATGCGACGCTGTGGCCGCTGCAGGAGCAAGCTGATGAGGCGGCGAACAAGCGGCGAATCGGTCTCGGTTTTACCGGGCTCGGCAATACGCTGACGATGCTCGGCCTGCGCTACGACAGCGATGCGGGCCGCGATATGGCGGCGAGCATCGCACGCACGATGCGCGACGCGGCGTATCAAGCGTCAGCCGAACTCGCACAGGAAAAAGGCGCGTTCCCATTGTTCGACGCCGATGGATTCCTGGCCGCGCCTCATTGCGCTTCGCGCTTACCTGAGCAGCTGAAGAGCGAGATTCGCGCGAAAGGGATTCGCAACTCGCACCTGCTATCGATCGCGCCGACCGGCACGATCTCGCTGGCCTTCGCGAGCAATGCGTCTGGCGGCATAGAGCCCACATTTTCGTGGACCTACGTTCGCAAGAAGCGCATGCCGGATGGTACGAAGCAGGAATACGCGGTCGAGGATTATGCATATCGGCTGTATCGCCGGATGGGTGGCGACGAACAAGATCTACCGCCCGCGTTCGTCAGCGCGATGCAGATGTCTGCGCGCGACCACATGCGGATGAGCGCCGCGGTGCAGCCTTATATCGACGCCGCGATCAGCAAGACGGTCAATGTGCCCGAGGATTATCCGTTCGAGGAATTCAAGAATCTGTACCTTGAAGCGTGGCACGCGGGATTAAAGGGCATCACGACCTACCGGCCGAACAATGTGATCGGCTCGGTGCTTGAGGTAACGAAGGATTCGCGAGCGCGTGAGCCGCAGGATCTGAAGGATGATCCGGATCGCCGCGTACGACTCGACTCCGCACCCGAACCGGCGTTGGAGAGTTTGAAATGGCCGGGCCGTCCCGACCTGGCCGACGGCAATCTGGCATGGACCTATATGGTGGAGATTCCGGAGCGTAAGGAATCGTTTGCGATATTTATCGGGCAAGTCGGCGAGCCTCCAATGCCGTTCGAAGTGTGGGTCAACGGTGCCGAGCAACCACGCGGTCTGGGTGCGATCGCCAAAGCGCTGTCGATGGACATGCGCAGCGAGGATCGTGCTTGGCTGAAGATGAAACTCGATGCGCTGGCGCGCGCCCGCGACGAACAAGGCTTCGCGCTTCCGATGCCGCCGAGCGGTGAGCGTCAATGGCAGAGCGGCGTCGTTTCGGCGTTTGCGAACATCGTGCGGCTGCGCTGCGAGCAGCTTGGCGTCTTCGACCACCTCGATCAGCATGCAACGCCGATGCTCAACGCGTTGTTCTCGAAGAAGGAGCCGAAGGCCGGCCCGCTCGGCACGATGAGCTGGACGGTCGATATTTCCAACGCGAACACTGGCGATGACTTCGTGCTTGGCGTAAAGGAACTGCACCTTCCCGATGGCAGCCGACGTCCGTATTCGATCTGGCTGGCAGGCGAATATCCGAAAGTGCTCGACGGTCTGTGCAAGCTGATTTCGCTCGACATGCGGGTGGTCGATGCGAACTGGATCGGGTTGAAGCTGAAGAAGCTGCTGAACTTCGGCGAACAGAACGGCGAGTTCTGGGCACCGATGCCCGGCGCGGAACGCTCGACGCAATATCCGAGCACCGTGGCTTACATCGCCACGCTACTGCTGCATCGATACAAAGTGCTCGGCATCCTTGACGATGAAGGCCGCGCGATTCAGTCAGCCGGGATTCTCGCGTTGCCTGATGCGGTCAAACTGATCGATCACGCCACCGCACCGATCAAGGGCAAGGTGTGTCCGAGCTGCAGCGCGGCGGCGATGATCAAGCGCGACGGGTGCGAGTTCTGTACTGCGTGCGGCTACACCGGCCATTGTTCCTAGCCAACCCATCACCCGGGATGCGGTCTGCTCTATAGGGCGGCGCGTCTCCTGATCACAATTCCAAACTCGATGACCATCTTCAATTTCAGCGCCGGCCCGGCCGTGCTCCCCAAAGAAGTGCTGCAACGTGCAGCGGCAGAAATGCTCGACTGGCACGGCAGCGGCATGTCGGTGATGGAGATGAGCCACCGCGGCAGCGAATTCATTTCGATCGCGGACAAGGCTGAGTCCGATCTGCGCAAGCTGATGTCGATCGGCGACGACTACGAAGTGCTGTTCCTGCAGGGCGGCGCCATCGGCGAAAACGCGATCGTGCCGATGAATCTGCTCGGTGATCGCAAGACGATCGACTTCATCAACACCGGCGAATGGTCGAAGAAGTCGATCAAGGAAGCCAAGAAATACGCGCAGGTCAACATCGCGGCATCGAGCGAAGACGAAAATTTCACGTATGTGCCAGCACGCGCGAGCTGGAAGCTGTCGCCCGACGCCGCGTACGTGCACGTGTGCACCAACGAGACGATCGGCGGTATCGAATATCAGTGGACGCCGGATGTCGGCGCGGTGCCGCTGGTGGCCGACATGTCGTCGCACATCCTGTCGCGCCCGATCGACGTGTCAAAGTACGGCGTCATCTACGGCGGCGCGCAGAAGAACATGGGTCCCGCGGGTCTGACGCTGGTCATCGTTCGCAAGGATCTGCTCGATCGCGCACTCGCGATCACGCCGTCAGCATTTCACTGGAAAGAGCAGGCGGAAAACGATTCAATGTTGAACACGCCGCCGACGTACGCCATTTACATCGCAGGGATGGTGTTCGAATGGCTGCTCGCGCAGGGCGGACTGGCTGCGATCGAAAAGAAAAACATCGCGAAGGCGAAGCTGCTGTACGACGCGCTCGATGCGAGCCAGCTCTACTACAGCCCGGTACGCAAGGAAGATCGTTCCCGTATGAACATTCCGTTCAAGCTGCGCGACGAGTCGCTCGATGGCGCATTCCTGAAGGGCGCGCAACAGCGCGGCTTATTGCAGTTGAAAGGTCACCGTTCGGTAGGCGGCATGCGCGCGTCGATTTACAACGCGATGCCGATCGAAGGCGTGCAGGCACTGGTTGACTATCTACGCGAGTTCGAGCGCAATCAGGTTCGAACAGAGACACTAGCGCGATGACGGAGTTTCGAATTCTCACGCTGAACAACATCTCGCACCAGGCACTGCTGCGGTTTACGCCGGACCGCTACGCCGTCGGAAAGCACGTCGAGCATCCCGACGCGATCCTGGTGCGCTCGCACGATATGCATGCGATGACGATTCCAGCGACGGTGAAAGCGATCGGGCGTGCCGGCGCGGGCACCAACAATATTCCGGTGGCCGCGATGTCCGACCGCGGAGTGCCGGTGTTCAACGCACCCGGCGCAAACGCCAATGCAGTCAGAGAACTCGTGCTCGCGGCGCTGCTGATCGGAGCGCGCAATCTGGTTCCGGCGCTGCGGTTTGTCGGCGAGCTACCGCGCGATGCGACCGACTTCGAGGCGCGCGTCGAGGAAGGCAAGAAGCAATTCGCCGGCATCGAACTGCCGCACCGCACGCTCGGAATCATCGGTCTGGGCGCGATCGGCGCGCTGGTGGCGGACACGGCGCTGAAGCTCGGCATGAAGGTGATCGGATTCGACCCGGAAATCACGGTCGATGCCGCGTGGCGACTGCAATCGGCCGTGCGCAAGGCGCAGACGATCGACGAAGTACTGAAGCAGGCGGATTTCGTCACGCTGCACGTACCGCTACTGGCGGCCACGCGCGGACTGATCGATGCCAACCGGCTGGCGATGATGAAGCCCGGTGCAGTGCTGCTCAACTTCGCGCGCGATGCGATCGTCGACGAAGCCGCAGTCGTCGAGGCGCTGCGGGCCGATCGACTGAAGGCGTATCTGACCGATTTTCCATCGCCAGCACTCTCCGGCGTGCCCGGTGTGATCGCGCTGCCGCACTTGGGCGCGTCGACCGCTGAGGCAGAAGAAAACTGCGCTGTGATGGTTGTCGAACAAATGCGTGAATTCCTGGAGAACGGCGGCATCAGCAACGCCGTCAATTTCCCGCAAGTCGAAATGGCGCGTGAATCGGCGTATCGCATCGGCATTGCCAACGCTAACGTGCCCAACATGCTCGGCCAGATTTCGACCACGATGGCGAAAGCCGGGCTGAATATTCACAACATGCTGAACAAATCGCGCGGCGAAATGGCGTACACGATGGTCGACGTCGACAGCCCGGTTGCGCCGAGCGTGGTCGACGCGATCGCAGCGATTGAAGGTGTGCTGTCGGTGCGGTCAATCCCTGCTGAGCAAGAGGCGACCGAGACTGCGCGATCAGAAGTGCCAGCACGCTGAGACAAAACGCACGTCTAAGTCAGGTTAGATTTCTCTTCGCGACTCAGTGAACTCATGAGTGAATTCAGCCTCTGGCACTGGCTCATCGCTGGCGCAATTTTCTTCTTCGTTGTTCGGCCAATACTTCGCGGCTTTTCCGCAGGCGGGCGCAGCGCACAGAGTCAAAAAGCGCCAACCACCGCTGCTCGATCTTTCGATACCCCGGTGGTCGGTGAGTCGAATTACCAATCCAACTTACTCTCAATCTGCGGCGCGAGGGGCCCCGACGGGGTGGAGAAGTATTTCAAGGCCCAACTGATATTTGAGGACGCGAACCCCTACGACCCCGAGGCGGTGCGTGTCGACATTGCGAACCTCACGGTGGGCTACTTGTCGCGCGAAGGGGCGCGTGCATGGCGCAGAAACAATCGCACTACAAGCCCGCACACTCGCAGCGCGGTGGTTCGCGGCGGCTGGGATCGGGGTCCTGGCGACCAAGGTAGTTTTGGTGTTTGGCTCGATCTACGTTGAAAGACGTATCTTGCGGGGGACGCTAGCAAAGTAGGCTCGAGGTGCGGCTATGAGTGTCGTATACCGAATCACGTACCCCAATGGCAAGATTTACATTGGACAGGACCGGACCAACAGCATCAACTACTTTGGTAGCGCATCGAGCGCACTCATCGCGGCGGACTTCACTCCCGAGGAGCGCCATACGTTTTCCATCAAACGGGAGATTTTGTGGGAGTCGGAAGTAGCATCACGTTCAGAAGTCACAAAGAAGGAGCTGGAATTCATTCTGCAGTACCGCGCAAACGATCCGAGCATTGGCTACAACCAATGGCCGCCCTTCAAAAAACCTTCTGCCTAATCGTTGGAATGATGCCCACCCTCGCGGACGAAAGGCATAACTTATCGTTTGAGCCGCCAGCCACCGACAGATTTGCGGCAACGGCCCGACTCCTACCTAGCCTGTAAAGACACCGTGACCTCCGCAACTATTAGGCTCTTCCTTCCACGGGGCGACGCCAAAAGCTTGCGAACCGCAGAGATATCAAATTGGACTGGCAAGGCTATCGCGGCTCCGCGCACTGAACTCGAAGATCTCTTGGCTCGTGAGGAGCTAAGCAAGGCCGGCGTGTATGTCCTAGTCGGAAGCGATCCGCAGACCAACGTCCCGCGTGCATACATTGGTGAAGCTGAGGTAATTCGCGAGCGTCTCAAGCAGCACAAATCGAAGGAGTTTTGGGTGTCTGCGATTGTGTTCGTGAGTAAGGACGAGAATCTCACAAAAGCCCACGTCAGATATTTGGAGAATCGTCTTCTAAGCGAGGCCACTCGCATCGGAAGGTTTGCGCTCGAACAGAACCAAGCGGGTGGTTCTCGACTTCCTGAGTCGGATCGGGAAGACATGGAGGTTTTCTTGGCCCGTATCCAACAACTGCTTCCGGTCCTTGGGTCTGATCTCCTAACTCCAATTCAGTCGACTCCAAAACTTCAGCCCGGTGGTGTCTTGTTCTGCCGCATCAAGGGGGCTGAAGCGCGTGGCCAACGCACGGCAAATGGCTTCGTGGTGTTTCACAGCTCCACAGCAGTCTTAGAAGACCGGCCTTCGGCTGAAGGGTATCCCTGGACGTTAGCGCAACGTAAGCAACTAACTACAGATGGCACGCTGGTGCAAGAGTCGGGCTTTTTAACGTTTACGAAAGACGTGGAGTTTTCGAGTCCATCTGCGGCAGCGGTGGTCATACATGGCGGCAGCGCGAATGGGCTCACGGCTTGGAAAACAGCGGAAGGAACAACGCTCAAACAACTTGACGAACAAGCGTAACAAGGCGGCTCAGCCGGGAGCGCGCACAAAATCACTTTCGAGGAGATCTCTCCATGATGAAAGCCGAAGACTTGCGGTCTGTCCAGGCTCCGCTGAAGGAACGCTATCGTGAAACGCCAGAGGCGGCGCTGATCACTTTGCGTGCGCAAGGTCGCATCGGTGAAGGTGTCAGCTGCAAGATCGAAACAGGCAAAGCACTTGTCGTTGCCGGGTTGCATCCGGCCACCGGTGGAAGCGGACAAGCTGCGTGCTCAGGCGACATGCTGCTCGAAGCCCTGGTTGCCTGTGCTGGCGTAACGCTGAACGCGGTGGCAATGGCGCTCGGCATTGAACTGCGAGACGCCTCGCTGCAAGCGGAAGGCGATCTCGACTTCCGTGGAACGCTGGGTGTGGCCAAAGACGCTCCGGTCGGGTTCAAGAACTTACGGCTGCAGTTCACGCTCGACACCGATGCATCGGAGGAGCAACTCGCCACTCTGTTGCGCCTGACGGAGCGGTACTGCGTCGTCTACCAAACGCTGGCGAACCCACCCGCCTTGGCAGTGACTCGCAAACTCGGAACTGCGTAAGCGCTGCGAATATCACGCATTTGCAGGTCAGCTTGTTGAATAGCCGCCCGCGGGCGAAGTGTTTGCTACTCGTTATGCGGACGTGAAGCTTCATTCACGCGTAACAAGGAGGTCGACATGCAAAAACTTGCAGACATCATGAGTCGGGACGTTACGGTGATCAGCCCCGATGCATCGATCCACCAAGCGGCGCAGAAGATGCGCAGCGGTGATTTCGGACTGTTACCAGTGGGGGAAAATGACCGCTTGATCGGTGCAATTTCTGATCGCGACATCGTGATTCGCGCGGTCGCCGATAACAAGGCGCCGAGCACCAAAGTACGCGATGTGATGTCCGAGGGTGTGTTCTGGGCCTATGAGGACGAGTCGGTCGAAGAGGCGGCGAGACTGATGAGCGAACGGCAAGTGCGGCGTTTACCGGTGGTCAATCGTGACAAGCGGCTTGTCGGCATCGTTTCGCTTGGTGATTTTGCTGTTGAAGCCGCCGACATGGAGCCTGTCACAGAAGCGCTCGCGGAGGTATCACGGCCTCTCTGAGCCGTTTTGGTTGCATAGAGCGGAGCGCTTGGCGGCTGCGCGTCGCCTGATCTTGAGCAGGCGTTCGCGCCCGCGCAGCCGGGCGCTAACCCCGATTCTCGGCCTTTGTTCGCAGGCCAGCCCAATATCAGAAGTTGAGGCATATGCATTGCTGCGTGTGATCTCTCACGCTTCTTCTGGAGGCGGCTATGAACAAGCCAAGCAGCATGAAATGGGGCGCCGCAATAGCGGCCGCCGGCGTCAGTGCGTTGCTGATGTATTTGTTCGATCCCGACAAAGGGCGACGGCGCATCGCGCTCGCTCGCGACCGAGCGATCAGGCTGGCCCGCACCGGGTACGAAATGACCGATGCCGCGATGCGCGACCTGGCACATCGCGCCACCGGGTCCTTTGCGCAGGCGCGCGGTGCTCTGCGCGATGACTCGCCGAATGACAGTGTGCTCGGCGAGCGCGTCCGATCGCGGCTTGGACGTGTGGTGTCGCATCCGCATGCCATCAAAGTCTCGGCGGCGTCCGGATGCGTAACGTTGACCGGTCCGATTCTCAAGCGCGAGGAGCGAGCATTGCTGCGCGACGTCCGGTCAGTTCCGGGTGTATGGGAGGTGGAAAACCGACTCGAAGTGCACGAGACCGCCGGTAACGTGCCCAGCTTACAAGGCGGCAGCAGTCGACCGCTGTCGCGCATCGAATTCATGCAGGAAAGCTGGGCGCCCGGTCCGCGGCTGGTGGCGTTCGGCGCCGGTGTTGCGCTCGCCGCGTATGGCATCGGACGCCGCGACCTAGCGGGCGTATTGCTCGGCGTCACCGGAGTTGGCCTGGCCACGCGCGCAGCCACTAATCAGAATGTAGGGCGAATGCTCGGGATCTCCGGTGGCCGACGCGTAGTCGACATCGAAAAGTCGATTCACATTGCCGCGCCGCGCGAGAAGGTCTTCGATCTCTGGTCGAACTACGAGAATTTCCCGCACTTTATGTCGCTCGTCGAGGAAGTTCGTCGGATCGACGAAACACGGTCGCATTGGGTCGTCAAAGGCCCCGCCGGCACGCATGTCGAATGGGTCTCCGTGATCACCGAGCGAATCCGTCCGGAAGTGCTCGCTTGGCGCAGCGAACTCGACTCGCCGGTGCCACACGTGGGAATCGTGCGCTTTGACGAGGCGAATGGCGGCACCCGCGTTCTAGTGCGCATGTCTTACGACCCTCCCGGCGGCGCACTCGGCCATACGATTGCCACGCTGCTCAGACGCGATCCAAAACACGATTTGGACGCTGATCTGTTGCGGATGAAAGCTTTCATCGAAACTGGCGTTGCGCCGCGCGATGCCACGCAACCCGCTTCGGTAGCCAGACAGAGCGGCGAACAGCGTGCGGTCGACCTGACTGCGCCCGGATAGCGCGCTTGAGTGCGATGGGGCATCGATCGAATGTGAAAAAGGACCATGCCGTGTGGGTCAGATTAGCGAGGCCATCCGAAAGACGCGCGCGTTGCCAATGATGTCGAGATAGTTGCTCGGATGCCAGCGCGTCGCACTTCCGCTGCCACGCAATGGGACGTCGTCGTGATCGGCGGTGCGAACACAGACTATCTGGTGCGCGGGTCAAGGTTGCCGCAGCCCGGCGAGACGGTTCAGGGCGACGTTTTCGAGCCCGCGGACGCTGGAGGCAAAGGCGCGAATCAGGCGGTGGCAGCGACGCGGCTCGGAGCGCGCGTGGCTTTCGTCGGGCGTGTCGGATCGGATACGCGCGGACCCACACTACTGCGAAGACTGACAGCCGAAGGAGTGAACATCGAGCACGTGTCGATCGACCGACGCGCGGCAACCGGTGTCGCGCTGATCAATGTGGATACACGCGGTGAGAAACAGATCCTGAGCGCTCCGGGAGCGAATCAGCGACTCTCGGTGAGCGACGTGCAGCGGGCGGCGAAGCTCATCCGCAATGCGCGCGTGCTGGTGTTGCAATTCGAAGTGCCGATGGCGGCGAACCTTGCCGCCGCGCACCTCGCTCGGAATGCGGACGTCGCGATCGTGCTCGACCCGGCGCCGGGCAGGCGTGCGCCACATGAGCTGCTGCGGCTCGTCACCGTCATTCGTCCTAATGAGCTCGAAGCCGAGGCGCTGACGGGTGTGAAGGTAAGCAACCGCGCCTCCGCGCGTACGGCTGCGAAGCGTCTGCTCGGTCACGGCGCTCAAGCTGCGATCATCGCTGCTGGTCGCGGCAATCTGCTCGTTTGGCGCGCCGAGAACGATCGCAGTGACGAGCTTTGGCTGCCGAAGCTCCCGGTCAAAAGCATCGACGCCACAGGAGCGGGTGATGCGTTCGTCGCTGCAGTTGCGGTCGCACTGGTGGAAGGACATCCATTCACCGAGGCCGCAATTTTCGCGAATGCCGCCGCCGCATTGACGACGACCAAGCTGGGCGCTCAGCCCGCATTGCCCAAACGCCAAGCAGTACTCAGCTTGCTCAGGCGCACGGGATCAACAGGAGTAGCAAAGAACTTCAAGCAAGACGCGCTGCCGATCGCACCGGCATAGCCGGTGATCAGCACCACGCCGTCTTGTGCCGCTGCGCCTGGAGCGATGTCTTGCTGCACCGACGGTACGCGGCAAGCTACATTCCCAGGCGTATGTCATGCGATTGACTCGGAACACCGCTTGCCCGCGATTGAGCATGCCGCTCGTGATAAACGAAGACCAGGCGCTGACGGAGCAAGCCACCGAGCTGATGGTGCGTTTTGCGGAGCGCACCGGGCTTACGTCCGAGCGCCCGCAGCAGCGCTATCTGTGGACCGATGCCTTTGCGGTGTGCAACTTCGTGGGTCTTGCGCGAGCAACGGGTGACGGTCGCTACCTCGGACTCGCACTAGCTCTGGTCGATCGCGTGCACGACGTGCTCGGCAAGCATCGAACTGACGATCTGCGGGTCGGGTGGCTCAGCGGTCTGCCTGAACAAGTGGGGGCCTTGCACCCGACCTGCGGAGGGCTCCGCATCGGCAAAAGCCTGCCCGAGCGCCGGGCGCACGAGCCTTTTGACCCGGAGATGGAATGGGACCGCGATGGTCAATATTTTCACTACCTGACGCGGTGGATGCACGCGCTGGATCAAGTGGCTCGCGCCACGGGACAGCCGCGCTTTAATCTATGGGCACGCGAGCTAGCCGACATCGCCTACCGTGGCTTTCAGCAGTCACCGCGAGGTGAACCGCCCCGCTTGGCGTGGAAGATGAGCATCGATCTGGGCCGTGCGCTGGTGCCGTCGATGGGTCAACATGATCCGCTCGACGGTTTCATCACTTGTCTCGAGCTTCGTCATACGGCTTCACTGTTCGCCAGTGCGTCCGCCGGACCCGATCTCGATGACGCCGTTGCCGGCTTTGGACAGATGGTCGAGGACGGTGACTGGGTAACGGCCGATCCGCTGGGAATCGGTGGCCTGCTGATGGATGCGGAGCGACTCCACCTACTGGTGATCCGGGCCGGTTTGCCGTACCAGGAGTTGCTCCGCAGCCTGCTCACAGCAGCGCTGGACGGTCTGCGGCAGTACACCAGAATGGGCGAGCTCGATCAGCCGGTGTCGCTCCGACTCGCATTTCGTGAGCTTGGGCTCGCCATCGGATTGCGAGCCATAGCGCGCACCGAACAGGACGCACGGGCCGGCACCGATCGCGACTCGAACGGCGCGCAAGTGCGCTATCTGCTCGACTCTCTCGCAGCGCATGCGTCGCTCGGACTGATCATCCAACGCTTCTGGCTGGATCCCCCTCATCGACGGCACCCTACGTGGACCGCGCACGTCGACATCAACGACGTCATGCTCGCCACGAGCCTGCTTTCTGCAGGCGGAAGCACGCTGGCAAGTGTGAATGGGGCTATCTGAATGCGAGGTGACGAATGATTCGGAAACTCAAGACTGGGCAGTACCGGTTGTATTCACGGAAGAAAAACACCGCGACCGGCAAGAGACGAAATCTCGGAACGTTTCCGACGCTTGAAGCCGCCAAGCAGCACGAGCGCCAGGTGCAATTCTTCAAGCGGCAAGGCTGAAGCCGCAGTCACTGGGTGAAGTACTGGCTTTCGAGCAGCGCGCGAAGCTTCGCGTAGATCTGGTCGAATCGTTGCTGCGCGTTCTTCCAAAAAATCTTGCGCTGTGGGTTCTTCTCTTCGTCGCCCATTACACGGGTGAGATGACGTTCGGTTGTCAACACCCCGGATTCAGTCAATAGCAGCAGGCGCTCGAATGGCTTGCCGGTGATTGCAAGGAACTGCTTGGCACGTTCTAGCGCCGCAGACTCGCGCTGCCGAATTTCAATTGTCGGCAACACGACCGCGTCAAGCTTGATCGAAGGATCGTCCTTCGCGAGCTGCTTCAATTGCGTGTCCAGATCGCCGGCGAGGTCCGAAATTTCGTTGGTCAGCGCGCTCACTTCCGGCGATACCTTGCGGATGATCAATATCTTGTCTGAGTTTTTTTGCACAGAAACAATCGAGTAAAGGAGCGCATAACCGGAATTCGGGTCCGCAAGCTGCTGGCGCGTCGGATCCGTCGTTTGATTGGACCCGGCGATGGCGCAGCCGAAGAGCAACTGTGTTGCGACGATCGCGATGATGCGTGCGGATGGGAACGGTGTCATGGCACGGCCTCCACGAGCAGGCGGTAGTTGTTGCTGCGGTCGCCGGCAAGAACGAGCTTTCCGATTCTCACCTCGCCCGCAACGGTAATTCCGAGATCGCGCAAGATGTCTTCGGAAACCTTTGATATCGCGTTGTCGCGAAGTGACGGCGGTTTGGGCGCTGGCGGACGATAGCGGTCCAGATCGAGCTGATCGACATTCAAATGAAATCGAATGCGCGGTGCACGGTAATTCGCCACCGTAATTTTTCCGCTGATCGCTGATGAGTCGAGGCGGCCGGCGATCGGTTCCACTGTGAAACCGGCATCATCACCCGCAACGTCGACGCTGAGGTGCGCTCGTGTAAGCACGGACTTGTCGCGCGTCTGCGGCGTGGCGCGGTCGAGCTTGGCGAGTAGTGATCGTGGATTGAATTCGCTGAGTGTCAGCTTGCCACGGAAGCGGTGCTGCGAATCAATCGCTTCGGTCACAACTTTGGCGTCGAGCGCAAGGTCCAATAACGTTGCTGCGATCTCCGCATTCAAACTCTGCGTATTTAAGTCGAGCGCAGCATCGCCTTTGAGTGTCGCAGTGATTCGATCGTCGCCCGTGAACGTGAATCGAATTCCGCGCGCCGCGTAAGTGCGGTTTGCGGGATTGATCAGTGCGTTGCCGATCAGCGACAGGGCGCCCTTGACCGCAGGCTTGGCGATGGTTAATTTCGCGTCGAATTGCACCGGCGCTGGAGCAACTCCCCCCAAGTCGCCGGTCTTCAGTTCGATTTCGGACAATGAAAATTCGGTTTTCTGCGATTGATCTCGGTACGAAATAGTCGCGCCGGATAGTCGAACACCGCGAACTGAAATTCCGAATCGCTTGCCGTTGTTCGAATCCTCGCTCTTGTTCGCGAAGAAATCCGGCCAGTTATTTTCGCCTTTACGAGTCTTAAGCAGGTTCAGATGCAATCCATCCACCAAGAGTTCGTCGATCTGAATTTGCCGACGCAGCAGCGGTAGCAGCCGCACATTGGCGCGCGCCGATGCGAGTTCGACAACGGCACCGTCAAGACCCTGCGGATTGAGCAGCCGTGCCGCGCCAACCCGCACGTGCGGCTGCGGAAACAGACCGAACGCGAGATCACCGTCGATCGCGAGTTCTCGTCCGGTTGCTTGGCGCGCCGCCGCGGCTAGGTCCGGCTTGTAGCGATTCGCGTCGAAGATCAACCCAAGGTAAAGCGCCGCAGCCATGAAGACAGTCGCCGCAACCACGACCGCGGCGAGCGCAAGCTTGACGAGTGGCCTCATACGGCTATCTCGAGCGCGTGAGCTCTGCTCCGTCAACCGGTAGC
>CAVSMM010000017.1:0-15343 GCA_963729165.1 uncultured beta proteobacterium | reverse complement strand
TGTTCCTGACCGATCGATCATGACAGTCTGGACGCCATTCGCCGCGGCCTAAGTGCAGCGCCTTTCGCAACTGCAACCGTAGCGACGGCGCTTGGCGGCCGTGAGCACGACCACCGCCAGGCAACCAAATGCGTTGCCCCACATCATGCTGCCAAGCAACATCGTTGACGACGATGTGGCAATAAACGGCGGTGACCGCGTGGCTGAACGACCAGAAAATCCAGGAGAACATCGAGATAGCATGAGCGCCTGAGCGCTCGCGCGCGATCGCTACGATTTGCGGCACATAGATGAGCAACCGCACGGCATTGCAAACTGCGTAAATTGCGGTGATCGATTGCAGTATTAGTTCTTGCGACATCACGGGTCCAACCACCGGATAGATCTGTCGGTGTCAGATTGGTGCTATCGGCAGACTGTTATGGCGATGTCATCGCCCATGTGCGTCTTCGAAGATTTGTCTCTGATATCAAGTCGCATTTCATTCTCCCGGTGATGTACGCGGGCATTTGCTGCCTCACTTATAGGGATTTACGTCCTAATGAAGTGAATCCGGCCATGCGGCATTGATTTGTCGAATATTCACGCTAGTGCGACGAACGCGTCGGACTAGCGTTGAGAATTCCGCGCCTAGCGATTACTGTCTTCAAACACCCACCAGTCTTAGTTGGTGAGTTGCTAGGGCCTAATTTGAAACTAGGTGTTCGCAAATGAAGGAGGAAAGCATGGATCGAGTCGCCGAAGTCGTGGTAGATGAGATCGTTGATGGTGCTTTACGCGTGCTCGACGACGATGAGTTGGAGCAGGTCGCGGCCGCCAATGCAAGCGGCGGGTGGATCCAACATCGATGTAGGAGCGTGTAAGTGTCAGCGCGGTGGCTGTCGCCTTCGGCGCCACGCGGTTGGGCTTAACGCGCTGCCGCTGCTGTCGCGATCCACTTGCGGTGTAGTGGATAAGGAGAGGTACGAAGAGTTGTCATCGTCGCCGCTGCTGGTGGTGAGCCTCTGGCCCTAGCGTGCCAGTAATCAACTGCAGCGGCATCCAAGCCTGCCGGGTCGGCATCGCGCCAGTATTTCAGTGCACCGTCCAAGAGTGACACGGCTTCAGTTTTCTGGCCTCGTGATAGCGCGACACGTCCTAACCCCAATTCAACATCTATAACGGCCGGAGACAGCCCTACTTGTCCCGCTATGAAATCAGCGCGCGCCTTTGTGAGTTGTATTTCGGCGTTGTCGGTGTTCTCTGCTTCAAGCAGTGCCAAACCCAACTCGGTCCGAGCGCCCGCTTTTTCGGAAATACTTATCGGTAGATCCTCTAGTACAGCGACGGCAGAACTGGCGGCGGTTACAGCGTCTGTTGCGCGCCCCCCCAAGCGGGCGAGTAAGGCGCCACAGCGCGCGTTACGCGCTCGTTCAAGCGGAGAGACCTGAGCGAGCATCGAGCCGAGTGCGTCGTGTGCTGCAGCAGCTTCGCTGAGTCGGCCTATGCGCGCCAGCGCTTCGGAGCGCAGTCGGTGCTGAGAAAGAAATTCCTGCGGATCTACTAGTCCGTTTGCGCTCGCATCGCGACTAGCTCTATCTAAGCCATCCAAGGCCGGCATTGGCAACCGCGCTGCAAGATAGGCGCCGGCGACGATACGGCGCCTGACCCAATGGTTTCTGTGATCATCGGGCGTGAGGCGCAACAGTGCCTGCTGTGCTGCCTCTAGATGTTGCAAACCTGCGTTTAGTTGCCCGCTCAATGCGAGCGCTTGGCCGAGATAAAATTGGGCGTTTACGACTGGCATCGAGCCCTCCCCCTGCACCGTTTTTTCGTCTTCGAATACCTGTGCCAGCAGGGTGGCGGCATCTCTTGGCTTGCCCGTACGCGTCAGCGCGTTGGCCAGACGCCGCTCAAGGCCGGAAATCATCGGATGCGGTCTCTTGTATACGGCGTGCGCTGCTTCGACTCCGCGTTCCGCCACACTTGCGGCCTCGAACGGTTTACCGGCGACCAAAAGCGCGTTAGACCAATGCGAAAGCGCCTCGATGCTGGCTTTATGATGCTCGCCCAGGCGGCTACGAGCGATTTCTGCTGCTTCGGCCATCGGGACCAAAGCGGATTCTGAGCGTGCCGCCAAGATCTCTGCGACTCCGAGATAAATCAGCGCGAATACCAGATCCTCAGTTAACGGTGGGTTGGTATTTCTCAACTTTTCAATATAGTCGGGCAACTTCGCTGCAACCTGCGTAAGAGTGCCTTTCACGCCACGTGCTTCAAACGATTTGCGGAGAGCGCGCAGGACTTGCGGATCCGAAGGGGACAGGCGACTTTCGTACCGTTGCAGTGCGGCCTCGATGATTTCGAGGGCTGCCTCATGCTCGCTCGTTGCCAGCAATCCACCAGCAACGAGCGTCGCGACTTCAAGAGCGAGTCGCGGATCCTCGCCGAACTCGTTATCGATGCGGCTGCTTGCTTTCAACAAGATTGCAGACGCCGGCACTCGGCTACCTTGTCCGTAATTCGGATCGATATCGACGAAGATCGATGCGAGAAATGCTTTGACTTGTTCCGCGCGTCGCTGATCGATACGCGCTTGATGTGCCTGCCAACCCGCCACTCCTGCGCCGATAACTAGCGATAGCACAGCCGCGGTCGCGGCACCGGCCACCAGCTTGTTGCGCGCGACGAATTTTTTCGCGCGATAGGGCCATGAGGTGGGCCGCGCACGCACTGGGCGACCAACCAGATGGCGCTGCAAGTCCTCGGCGAACGCTGCAATTGTCAGATAGCGATCGGCCGGTGCCTTGGCGAGCGCCTTCAGCGTGATCGTGTCCAGATCGCCACTCAACATGCGTGACAGACGCGACACCGTCGTGCCCCGCGCGTGACCGGCCTCATCGGTCAACGCGCTGCTCGGCTTACTCGGCTCAGCGGCAAGGATTGCGTTTTCAAGCTGTGCGGGTGACTGCACCTTTAAGCGATAAGGGCGGCAACCTGCCAACAGCTCGTAGAGCACGACTCCCAACGAATACACGTCGGTCGCAATCGTCAGCGACTCACCTTTGATCTGTTCCGGGCTGGCGTAATCAGGAGTCATGGCGCGGCCGGCCATCTGCGTCAGTTGCGTCTCAAGCGCTGTTTCGTTTTCCGCGAGCAACTTCGCGATGCCGAAGTCAAGCAATCGCACTTCGCCAGCTTGCCGTGACGAGGATGTTCGACGGCTTCAGATCGCGGTGAATGATGAGGCTCGCATGGGCAAACTGCACCGCATCGAGCACTTGAGCGAACAACCTTAGCCGCGCTGCGATGTCCAGCTTGTGCGCATCGCAGTATTGCGTGATCGGCAGGCCATCGACATATTCCATCGCCAGATAGGGCAAGCCGTCTTCGCTAACCCCGGCGTCGTACAAGCGGGCGATGTGCGGGTGTTCCAGCCGCGCCAGAATGTCACGCTCTCGTGCGAACCGCTCTGCGAGGTCGCGGCGCAGCCGGCTCGTCATCGGCAGCTTCAGCGCTACATCGCGTGTGAATGCGCCGTCAGCACGCTCGGCCAGCCACACATCGGCCATACCACCGGCGCCAAGTTCACGCTTCAGCCGATACGGTCCAACGCGAGCGCCCGCAGTAAGCGCCGTTAGGCGCGACTCGTTCAATAGCGATGCCAGCCGGGGCGATCGCACCAGGAAATCGTCAGTTTCGCTGCTCGTGTACGCAGCTAACATTTTGCGCACAGTAGGCGCGAGCTGAGGCTGGCTTTCCGCCAGTTCAGCTAGCCACACTGCGCGTGCGGCCGGCTCCAGATTGAACGCTTCGTCAAGAAGTTGCGACAGTGCGTTCCAAGTGGCAGCTGAAACCTTCAACATGGACGCCGTGCCTACTCAAGTCTTACGCCTGACATATGAATTAACGTAAGCGACTCGCTAAACCGGACAACGACCGCTGCATCGTCTACGGCTGCATCGACACGAGCAAAAATACTCGCGCTTTGTCCCATTGCCGGCGCACCGTCCGCTCCGAGGTGCCCATCAATTCCGCCACCTCAGTCTCGCTATAGCCCGCGAAATAGCGCATCTCGACCACCTGCGCCAGCTCCGGGTCGACCTTTTCGAGCGCCAGCAGTGAATCGTTGACTTCAATCAACGTCTTGCCGGTTGCGTTACCTCCTAGCTCGTCAGCGAGTTCGGTATCAAGCTCAAGCGGCTCCAACCCGCCACCGCGTCGCTCCGCCATGTCCTTGCGCGCGAAATCAATGATGATGCTGCGCATCGTCTTCGCTGCATAGGCGAAAAAGTGTTGCCGGTCGGCCAGCTTGAGTTGATCCGAAGCAATCAGCCGCAGAAAACTCTCGTGAACCAGTGCTGTCGTTGCTAGATCTGCAATGCCGCCCTGCCTGCGCAAACGCTGATGCGCGATCTGACGCAGTTCGGGATACAAAACCGCGAACACACGATCCAATGCTTCCCGGTCACCCTGTCCGGCAAGCTGCAGCAATTGCGTGAGCGGGGCATCTTCCTGCGGCATCAACCAAGTTTCGGCTTTCTCCGGCTAGCTGTCATCCAGCGGGCTACCCACCACCCATGTCATGTATGCCATGGTGTAACTGCTGAATATTCCACTAGCCGCTTTCCCATTCACGTACATGCGCATCCTATGGCGTGCCGCTAATCGCCTTAAACTCATGAGGTAAAGCTAAGCCTTGGTGTTGACAACGAGCAGAGAGCCACCAGGATGAGGATTCGAATAGCAGTTCTTAGCTGCGTGCTGGCGTTGTTGTGCGCCGGCACATCTGCGCAGACGTCGATACCGCCGGTGACGGCGCGCACGACGGACATGATGCGACAAATCGTCGCGCTCCCACCGGTCAAATCGGCGCTCGCAGCAATCCAGCGAGATGACGAGCTCACGCTGAAAGAGCAGATCGAGCTAAACGAAATCGAAGCCCCGCCATTCAAGGAGCAGAAACGCGCAGCGGACTTCTTGCGACGTCTGCGCGCTCTGGGAATCAGCGACGCGAGGATCGACAGCGAAGGAAACGTGATCGCCATCCGGCGCGGCAGCGGCAAGGGTCCGCGGCTTGTAGTGTCCGCGCATTTGGACACCGTCTTTCCGGAAGGCACCGATGTCAAAGTGAAACAGAAGGACGGCCGGTACTACGCACCGGGCATCTACGACGACGCGCGCGGCCTTGCCGTGGTGCTGCAAGTCGTGCGCACGTTGAACGAAGCAAAGATCCAAACGGTCGGCGATCTCGTGTTTGTCGGCACAGTCGGCGAAGAGGAGCTCGGCGATCTGCGTGGTGTCAAGGCGCTGTTCCGCGACGATCGTCGCATCGATGGATTTATCTCGGTCGACGGCGTGCAGGTCTGGCGTGTTGTCTACGCAGCCACGGGCAGCCGCCGCTACAAGATTGCCTTCGTCGGGCCGGGAGGTCACAGTTTCTCGGCGTTCGGGCTGCCCAGTGCGACTCACGCGATGGGACGAGCGATCGCGAAGGTAAGTGAGGTGCGCACGCCAGCGAATCCGAAAACAACGTTCACGGTCGGCACGGTGACCGGAGGAACCTCTGTCAACGCGATTGCGGCGCAAGCGGAACTCGGACTCGATATGCGCTCGGACAGCGCCGAGGAATTGAAGAAGCTGGAGGCGAACATCCTGCCGCTGATGCAACAGGCGGCGGACGAGGAAAACCGCCGCTGGGAGGCGAAGCCAGAGCAGCAAATCAAGGTCGAGCTGAAGCTGGTCGGCGATCGGCCTGCCGGTACACAGGCCTACGAATCTCCCGTGGTTGACAGTGCGCGCGCGGCGCTGGCCGCGCTCGGCCTCGAGGCGAAGAGCATTGCGGCATCGAGCACAGATTCGAACTTGCCGATATCCCTCGGTATCCCCGCGGCTACGCTCGGCGGCGGCGGCCAGGGATCGGGCTCACATTCGCCGGGCGAGTGGTATCAGCCGGCGAGCGCGTGGCAGGGACCGCAGAAGCTACTGTTGACTGTCCTCGGATTGGTCGGCGTTCAGGGTTCGAGCGCGCCGTTGCTCCCGGTGCGTGTGGCGCCCTGATTCGTGCGGCTACACCGGACATTGCAGCTGAAATTTATGGCGGCTCGAGCTGTAACGCGCCTGATGTAGCGTTCGTCTTCAATCAGCTTGATGAAGCGACGTCTGCTTCGTCTTTCAGTTGGAAGCCTGGTACTGCTGCTGACGCTGGTACTGATCATGTTTGCGCTTCCCATTCAAAGCTGGCGCACCGGGCAAGACGATTGGGGAGCACTCACAGTCGAGCTCGATCATCCTAAATTGCCGCGGCGCGTCTGGATCGATACCGATGCCGCCTGCGGCGAAGGGCGTTCGCGCGATCCGGATGATTGCTTGGCGCTACTGACGCTTCTGAATCGATCCGACGTGGAAGTGGTCGGCGTATCGACCGTTTTCGGAAATGCGCCGCTACAGATAACGGATCGCGTCACACGCGAGTTGATCGATCAAATCGCTGCCGCTGGAGGTCCGAAGGTCTCAGTTTTTCGCGGATGTGGCAGTGCTATTTCGTCGTGTGCGAAAGGTGAGCCTGCAGAAGCTGCGCTGCGCACCGCGTTGGAAAGAGGCCCGCTAACCGTCTTGGCGCTTGGTCCGGTGACAAACATCGCCGCAGTACTCGCATCGACGCCACAGTTGCGCGACCAGCTAAGCGTGGTCGCTGTGATGGGTCGGCGTCCGGGGCATCGATTTCACCCGACTGAGGGCCGATCGAGTGCGGCAATACTGTTCGGACATGGTCCAGTATTTACAGATCTCAACTTTGTTCTGGATCCAGATGCAGCCACGGCGCTCGTTGCCGGGGAAGTCCGTCTCACGCTTATACCGTACGAAGCCGCACGCGACGTTCTCCTCACCGAGCACGATCTGAACCGTATCGCCAGCAAAGATGCGAGCGGCGCTTGGGTAGCCACGAGAAGCCGCGAGTGGCTCGATCTTTGGCAGCAAGCGATCGGGCTAACTGGCTTTTATCCGTTCGACCTGGTCGCCGCGATGTACTTGACTTCACCGCAACGGTTCGCTTGCGCACGCGTGAACGCATGGGTCGGTCGCGATCCGCGGCGCACGATCTTTGAACGTTCGCCTGCACTGTTGGTTTCACAGCAGACTCCACTCGATTCGAGCGACAATTCGGCTTCAGCGACGTATTGCTTCGATGTTGATGCCAGCATCGAGGATGTGCTCCAGTAAAGTGGATAACCGCCCGCCGCTCCACGCGGTTGGGCCAAGGCTTCTTGATTAACCGCATTCCACCAGTTAAATGACCGTCTTCAATTTCAGCGCCGGCCCAGCCGTGCTCCCTAAAGAAGTCCTGCAGCGCGCAGCAGCAGAAATGCTCGACTGGCACGGCAGCGGCATGTCGGTGATGGAGATGAGCCATCGCGGCAGCGAGTTCATCTCGATCGCGGACAAGGCCGAAGCCGATCTGCGCAAGCTGATGTCGATCGGCGACGACTACGAAGTGCTGTTCCTGCAGGGCGGCGCGATCGGCGAAAACGCGATCGTGCCGATGAACCTGCTCGGCGATCGCAAGACGATCGATTTCATCAACACCGGCGAATGGTCGAAGAAGTCGATCAAGGAAGCCAGGAAGTACGCGCAGGTCAACATTGCGGCATCGAGCGAAGACGAAAACTTCACCTATGTACCGGCGCGGGCGAGCTGGAAGCTGTCACCCGACGCCGCGTACGTGCACGTGTGCACCAACGAGACGATCGGCGGTGTCGAGTATCACTGGGCACCTGATGTCGGTGCGATCCCGCTGGTGGCCGACATGTCGTCGCACTTTCTGTCGCGCCCGATCGACGTGTCGAAGTACGGCGTGATCTACGGCGGCGCGCAGAAGAACGTCGGTCCCAGCGGGTCTGACGCTGGTGATCGTGCGCAAGGATCTGCTCGATCGCGCACTCGCGATCACGCCGTCGGCATTCCACTGGAAGGAACAGGCGGCGAGCGATTCGATGCTGAACACGCCGCCGACGTACGCCATTTACATCGCAGGGATGGTGTTCGAATGGCTGCTCGCGCAGGGCGGGTTAGATGCGATCGAAAAGAAAAACATCGCCAAGGCGAAGCTGCTGTATGACGCGATCGATGCGAGCCAGCTCTACTTTAACCCGGTACGCAAAGAAGATCGCTCGCGCATGAACGTGCCGTTCAAGCTGCGTGACGAGTCGCTCGACGCCGCATTCCTGAAGGGCGCGCAACAGCGCGGCCTGTTGCAGTTGAAGGGCCACCGCTCGGTCGGCGGCATGCGCGCATCGATTTACAACGCGATGCCGATCGAAGGCGTGCAGGCACTGGTTGACTATCTGCGCGAGTTCGAGCGCAATCAAGTTGGAACAGAGACACTAGCCCGATGACGACGTTTCGAATTCTCACGCTGAACAACATCTCGCATCAGGCGCTGCTGCGGTTTACGCCCGACCGCTACGCCGTCGGAAAGCACGTCGAGCATCCCGACGCGATCCTGGTGCGCTCGCACGACATGCATGCGATGACCATTCCCACGACGGTGAAGGCGATCGGGCGTGCCGGCGCGGGAACCAACAATATTCCGGTGGCCGCGATGTCCGACCGCGGAGTGCCGGTGTTCAACGCGCCCGGCGCAAACGCGAATGCAGTCAGAGAACTCGTGCTCGCCGCGCTGCTGATCGGAGCGCGCAATCTGGTTCCGGCGCTGCGGTTTGTCGGCGAGCTGCCGCGCGATGCGGCCGACTTCGAGGCACGCGTCGAGGAAGGCAAGAAGCAATTCGCCGGCATCGAACTGCCACACCGCACGCTCGGGATCATCGGTCTCGGCGCGATCGGCGCGCTGGTGGCGGACACGGCGCTGAAGCTCGGCATGAAGGTGGTCGGATTCGACCCGGAAATCACGGTCGATGCCGCGTGGCGGCTGCAATCGGCCGTGCGCAAGGCGCAGACGATCGACGAAGTGCTGAAGCAGGCGGATTTCGTCACGCTGCACGTACCGCTGCTGGCGGCCACGCGCGGACTGATCGATGCCAAGCGGCTGGCGATGATGAAGCCCGGCGCCGTGCTGCTCAACTTTGCGCGCGATGCGATCGTCGACGAAGCCGCAGTCGTCGAGGCACTGCGAGCCGATCGACTGAAGGCGTATCTGACCGATTTTCCATCGCCAGCACTCTCCGGCGTGCCCGGTGTGATCGCGCTGCCGCACTTAGGCGCGTCGACCGCCGAGGCAGAGGAAAACTGCGCGGTAATGGTCGTCGAGCAGCTGCGTGAATTTCTGGAGAACGGCGGCATCAGCAACGCCGTCAATTTCCCGCAAGTCGAAATGGCGCGCGAATCGGCGTATCGCATCGGCATTGCCAACGCCAATGTGCCCAACATGCTCGGCCAGATTTCGACCACGATGGCGAAAGCCGGACTGAATATTCACAACATGCTGAACAAATCGCGCGGCGAAATGGCGTACACGATGGTCGACGTCGACAGCCCGGTCGCGCAAAGCGTGATCGACGCGATCGCAGCGATCAATGGCGTGTTGTCGGTGCGGTCAATCCCGGTCGAGCAAGAAGCAACTGAGACTACGCAATCCGAAGTGCCGGCGCGGTAGCCAAGCGAAGTCAGACTTCAATCAGAATGCTGTACACAGTCGCTTACCCTTCAGTTGCCAGCAGTGACGCCACATTTATCGAACAGTTCCGACGTACGCATGATCTGCCGTACCGAGACGTAGTCGCTGCGCACTTCACATTGGTCTTCGGATGCAAGCGCTACCTGCGACTGAGTACGTGACACACATCCAGACCATCGCTGACTCCGCCACTCCCGTGCACTTTTCATGCCGCTACGCGATGTTGGGTGCCGATCATCAGGACGATACTGCCTATGTTTTTCTCGTCCCAGACGAAGGCTATAGCGCCATCTCTCTGCTGCACGACAGGCTGTATACGGGAGCACTTCAACCGTACTTGAAGCGAGGCGTGCCCTTTATCCCACATATCACCATCGGCACAATGAAGGACTGGAATGTCGCCAAAGCGCTGTGCGACGACCTCAACCGCAAGGGTGTTCGGATTGATGGAAGTCTTCAGTCCGTGACAGTCGGTGCACTCGAGAATGGGAGGCTTCGTGAGCTGTCGTCACACCGCCTGGGAACATGGCGTAAATCTAATCTCGACCCCCATCAAGCGGAGACTCCTCATCATGAATGCCGAAGACTTGCGGTCTGTCCAGGCTCCGCTGAAGGAGCGCTATCGTGAAACCCAGAGGCGGCGCTGATCACTTTGCGTGCGCAAGGTCGCATCGGCGAAGGTCTCAGCTGCAAGATCGAAACAGGCAAAGCACTTGTCGTTGCCGGGTTGCATCCGGCCACCGGTGGCAGCGGACAGGCTGCGTGCTCGGGCGACATGCTGCTCGAAGCCTTGGTTGCCTGCGCCGGCGTAACGCTGAACGCGGTGGCCACGGCGCTCGGCATTGAACTGCGAGACGCCTCGCTGCAAGCGGAAGGCGATCTCGACTTCCGTGGAACGCTAGGCGTGGCCAAGGACGCTCCGGTCGGCTTCAAGAACATACGGCTGCAGTTCACGCTCGACACCGACGCATCGGAGGAGCAACTCGCCACTCTGTTGCGCCTGACGGAGCGGTACTGCGTCGTCTACCAGACGCTGGCGAATCCACCCGCTTTGGCGGTGACTCGCAAACTCGCAACTGCGTAAGCGCCGCGAATATCACGCATTTGCAGGTCAGCTTGTTGAATAGCCGCCCCGCGGGCGAAGTGTTTGCTACTCGTTATGCGGACGTGAAGCTTCATTCACGCGTAACAAGGAGGTCTACATGCAAAAACTTACAGACATCATGAGTCGGGACGTTACGGTGATCAGCCCCGATGCATCGATCCACCAAGCGGCGCAGAAGATGCGCAGCGGTGATTTCGGACTGTTACCCGTGGGGGAA
Source organism: uncultured beta proteobacterium (assembly GCA_963729165.1). Taxonomy (GTDB): domain Bacteria; phylum Pseudomonadota; class Gammaproteobacteria; order Burkholderiales; family Burkholderiaceae_F; genus JACCZX01. The sequence continues at coordinate 4,408 of CAVSMM010000017.1, read as the reverse complement.
AATGACCGCTTGATCGGTGCAATTTCCGATCGCGACATCGTGATTCGTGCGGTCGCCGATAACAAGGCGCCGAGCACCAAGGTACGCGAAGTGATGTCGGAGGGTGTGTTCTGGGCCTATGAGGACGAGTCGGTCGAAGAGGCGGCGAGACTGATGAGCGAGCGGCAAGTGCGGCGTTTACCGGTGGTCAATCGTGACAAGCGGCTCGTCGGCATCGTTTCGCTTGGTGATTTTGCCGTTGAAGCCTCCGATATGGAGCCTGTCACAGAAGCGCTCGCAGAGGTATCACGGCCTCTCTGAGCCGTTTTGGTTGCATAGAGCGGAGCGCCTGGCGGCTGCGCGTCGCCTGATCTTGAGCAGGCGTTCGCGCCCGCGCAGCCGGGCGCTAGCCCCGATTCTCGGCATTTATTCGCAGGCCAGCCCAATATCAGAAGTTGAGGCATATGCATTGCTGCGTGTGATCTCTCACGCTTCTTCTGGAGGCGGCTATGAACAAGCCAAGCAGCATGAAATGGGGCGCCGCAATAGCGGCCGCCGGCGTCAGTGCGTTGCTGATGTATTTGTTCGATCCCGACAAAGGGCGACGGCGCATCGCGCTCGCTGGCGACCGAGCGATCAGGCTGGCCCGCACCGGGTACGAAATGGCCGATGCCGCGATGCGCGACCTGGCGCACCGCGTCACCGGGTCCTTTGCGCAGGCGCGCGGTGCTCTGCGCGATGACTCGCCGAATGACAGTGTGCTCGGCGAGCGCGTCCGATCGCGGCTTGGACGTGTGGTGTCGCATCCGCATGCCATCAAAGTCTCGGCGGCGTCCGGATGCGTAACGTTGACCGGTCTGATTCTCAAGCGCGAGGAGCGAGCCCTGCTGCGCGACGTCCGGTCAGTTCCGGGCGTATGGGAGGTGGAAAACCGACTCGAAGTGCACGAGACCGCCGGTAACGTGCCCAGCTTACAAGGCGGCAGCAGTCGACCGCTGTCGCGCATCGAATTCATGCAGGAAAGCTGGGCGCCCGGTCCGCGGCTGGTGGCGTTCGGCGCCGGTGTTGCGCTCGCCGCGTATGGCATCGGACGACGCGACCTAGCGGGCGTATTGCTCGGCGTCACCGGAGTTGGCCTGGCCACGCGCGCAGCCACTAATCAGAATGTAGGGCGAATGCTCGGGATCTCCGGTGGCCGACGCGTAGTCAACATCGAAAAGTCGATTCACATTGCCGCGCCGCGCGAGAAGGTCTTCGATCTCTGGTCGAACTACGAGAATTTCCCGCACTTTATGTCGCTCGTCGAGGAAGTTCGTCGGATCGACGAAACACGGTCGCATTGGGTCGTCAAAGGCCCCGCCGGCACGCATGTCGAATGGGTCTCCGTGATCACCGAGCGAATCCGTCCGGAAGTGCTCGCTTGGCGCAGCGAACTCGACTCGCCGGTGCCACACGTGGGAATCGTGCGCTTTGACGAGGCGAATGGCGGCACCCGCGTTCTAGTGCGCATGTCTTACGACCCTCCCGGCGGCGCACTCGGCCATGCGATTGCCACGCTGCTCAGACGCGATCCAAAACACGATTTGGACGCTGATCTGTTGCGGATGAAAGCTTTCATCGAAACCGGCGTTGCGCCGCGCGATGCCACGCAACCCGCTTCGGTAGCCAGACAGAGCGGCGAACAGCGTGCGGTCGACCTGACTGCGCCCGGATAGCGCGCTGAGTGCGATGGGGCATCGATCGAATGTGAAGAAGGACCATGCCGTGTGGGTCAGATTAGCGAGGCCATCCGAAAGACGCGCGCGTTGCCAATGATGTCGCGACAGCAGAAGCAAAGAACTTCATCAGGAAGAAAATCCGCCTAGAGCGCCTCACTCGCCACGATGAACAAGCCAGCAAGCGTGAACAGCGCTATCGGATAAGCCGGTCCCAATCGCCGTAGTGGCTATGCACCGCGCCGCGCGGCAGGCTTAACACGATCAGCGCAATGCCCGCGATGACGCTCGCAATCGCAGCTGCAGTGCTTGCGCCGCCTAGTAGCCACGGCGCGAGCACCAGCCAGGCGCCGAACGGCACGATCAGCCAGCGCAAAGCGCGCGCGACTTCGGCGCAAGCGGTGACCGCGATCACGATGATCAGCGAGCCGACCAAATGGTCGCTATTCGCCATCGCGCCGTCGGTACCAAAGATGACCCGGGTGAGCATCAACCCGATGCCGATCGCGGTACACAAGACGAGCGTCCACGGCGCGCCGACGCCGCCGGTCAGCATCCTTCGGAAAAATTCACGCGGCGACAAATCGAACTCGAACGATCGATCGACCTTGCCGCCTTCCATCGTGTCGCCATGCCAGAACACGTCCCATAGCGGGCGGCCGGCGCGCCTGCGTTCTTTCAGGAACTGCGCACTCGCAATGATCTCGTCGAGCGAGTACGGAATCATGATCACCATCGCCGCGGCAGCGATCAGGCACAAGGTGCACCAGGTGCCGATCCAGATCGGTTGAATGATGATGAAGAAGATGCTGACGCCGCCGAGCGGCACGACCATGAAGCCGAACAACGCGACCATCCACGGCATCGTGCGCCAACGCCGCTTGTCACCCATGATTCCCGACAGCGCTTCGAGCAGGTAGCTCAGCGCGCCGAGGCCGGCGTCGGGTACCGGCCAGGCTTTAGAAACTTCCGAGGTGATGATTGTCTCGGTGCCGTCGCCGAAGAACGGATCCCAGGCGGCGGGAATATGGCCGAGCTGGTACGCGGCCATGTAACGCGAAAGGAAGAAACCGACGAAGGCGAGAACGATGATCGGAAGCCGCTGTGTCCAGTCCGACGGCGAATAGTCCCAGCCGGGTGGAATGTCGGGGCCGATCGCCATGCCAACCGTGCTCATGCCCGGCATGTGCGGCACCAGCACTGCCAGCGAAATGATCAGCGTGCCGACCAACGTGTCGTTGACGTACGCTGCTGGACTCGCAGTCCAGAACACCAGCGGCGCGAACAACAGCCAGAGGCCGACGAACACGTTGGCCCACGGCGCCCAGCCGAAGCGTTTGGAAAGCGACAGCGCACCGAATAGCATGGCCAGCACGCCACTGCCGACATCGCTCAGCGTCATCGCCCACTCGCTGCGGAAGCCGAGCGCGAACGGGCTCGAGATCAGCCACACGCCGAGCAGGATGACGACGAAGTGTGCCCATAGCGTGTCGCGGCGCACGCGCTCCATCATCTTTTCGTGCTCGCTCAGTGCTTTCCTTTCATCGGCGTCGAGTCCGGCACGTTGCTCGGGTGTTACGCCAGCCGGCGAGGTGAGCTTGTGGCGCGCATACCAGGCCTCGCGGTCGGCCTTCAACGCGTCGATCATCTTCGCCAGCGTCGACTTCAGCGTGCGCTGCGGCCGCCAGCCCAGCGACTGCTCGGCGTGCGTGATGTCCAGCTCGAAATGGTTGTTGGCCAAATCAATCATGAAGGGCTTGATGAACGGCTCTTCGCCCTGGTCGATCGCATCGGGCACGACGTCCTCGGCCTTGTCCTGTAGCCATGCACCCGTCTTCGCGACGCTCTTGGGGATTTCGGCGGTAGGCCACGGCTCGCCGTGAATCAGTCGGCCAAATTCATTCTGCAGCTCCGCGTAGCCCATCGGTCTCCCCGGCTCGCCGATCAGCAGCGTCAGGTCAGGCGGCAGTTCGTGCCGACGATCCACGGCGCGCGCTATCGCGTCCGTCAGATCATCGATGTGCACGAAGGCCTGGCCCCGGCTCGTATCACCGGGAAACACGCGGCTCAGTAAAGTGCGCTGATCGATGCGCTGAATCTGCTGCGCCAGAGTCGCCGAGTCGCCTTGATCCGTGTACATGCCGGCGATGCGCACGATCACGATCGGGATGTTGCCGTGACGCGTGCGCACTACATTCTCGGCGTCGACCTTAGATTTCGGGTACGCCCATTTCGGCTCGATCGGCGATGCCTCGTTGATCGGACGGCCCGGCTCGGTCGGTGCATGAACGAGCATCGTGCTGGCGTAGATGAACTGTTCGACTTCGAAGCCGGCGAAGCGAGCGCAGCAGCCGCTCGGTGCCTTGCACATTGACCGTGTCGTAAAGTTTGTTCGGCTCGCCGGTCATGTCGAAGAACGCGGCTAGGTGAATCACCGACGCGATGCGTGAGCCATAGCGGTCGCGGACTGTGGCCAATGCCTTCGCGAGCGCCTCATCGGAAGTGGATGTCGGCCTCGATACAGTCGTCTGACTTACAGCCCATATCGAGCCCGACCACGCGATAACGCGGCCGCAAGCGCGCCCCCAGCGCGCTGCCGATCGCACCGGCATAGCCAGTGATCAGCACCACGCCGTCTTGTGCCGCTGCGCCTGGAGCGGTGTCTTGCTGCACCGACGGTACGCGGCAAGCCACATTCCCAGGCATTTGCAATG
>CAVSMM010000016.1:0-152531 GCA_963729165.1 uncultured beta proteobacterium | reverse complement strand
CGGACATTCGGGTCGCTCTAAAGCGGACCTTCACAGAGTTGACCGCTACCTCAGAGAGCGCTGCAGCTTAGCCATCGCCTATTTTGCAAATTCAGGGGTGACTGCGGAGCGATCTACTTTCCCGAGTAATCGATGAACCCATCCCTGTTCGGCATCCTCACCTGCGGCAGCGTTTGCGCATTCATTACCGCGTCCTGGGCAACGATGCCGTTAAGCTGAAGCACGTATGCGCTCACGGCATACACCTCACTGTCGGTCAGCGACTTCGGCGCATTCGTCGGCATCGCGCGGCGCACGTAGTCGAACAGCGTCGTAGCGTACGGCCAGTAACTGCCGACTGTGCGGACTGGACTGTCCGATGCAAGCGTGCCCTGCCCACCGACCAACGCCTCAACAGGCTTACCCGCGCCGTTCGCGCCGTGGCAGGCTTCGCACTTCGCCGCGTACACCGCCGCACCCTGCTTCACCGAGCCGCTCCCCGGCGGCAGCCCCGCACCGCTTGGTGGAATGCTGATGTCCCATGTTTTGATTTCGTCGGCCGTAACGATGCGGCCGAGGTTGAGTCCCTGCGGCGGCGCTTGCGGCCCCATCAACGGAGTGGCGCACGCTGCGAGCAATGCTGCGACCGTGAGGCCGATCACCGTGCGCTTATGCGTACACATTTTTCACGCTCCCGTCGGCATTGACCGCCCAAGTCTGAATCATCGTGTTGTGAAGGCGATTCGCGGGTGAGTATTGCGCGGTCCACGACTGGCGCGACTCCTGCACGTTGCCTTTCTCGTCGGTGGCGCGGCTTTGCAGCATCGCTGGCGCCCCGTTCCAGTTCCAAGGCAGATGGAATCGCGTAAGTGATTTCGGCAACACCGGCGCTTGCAGCATCGCGTCTCGCCAAGTTGCGCCGCCATCGGCGGACACCTCGACCCTGGCGACGCGGCCAGCGCCGGACCAAGCCAGGCCGGAGAGCTCGTACGGCCCCGGCCCTTGCATCGTCATGCCGCCGGACGGTTGTGTAATCACCGACTTCACGCCGATTTCAAAGGTGAACTGACGCGCTTTGCCGTCGCGCATCAAGTCGGTGTATCTCGCGGTCTCATCTCTGGTGTGCGTCGGACCATCGGTGAGCTTGATTCGGTGCAGCCATTTCACGTTCGTGTTGCCTTCCCACCCGGGCAACAATAGCCGCAGTGGATAGCCCTGTTCCGGACGGAGACGTTCCCCGTTCTGATAGAGCGCGATCAAGGCGTCGTCCAGCGCTTTTGTAAGCGGAATGCTGCGGCTCATCGAGGCGGAGTCCGCGCCTTCGGCGAGCAGCCATCGTGCGTCGGCGTCAACGCCGGCTTCATTCAGCAGCACTGCTAGCGGCACGCCGGTCCACTCGCTGCACGAAACCTGACCATGGATTGCGCCGCACGCCACATCCTGCGCTTTGGGCAACGTATTGCGAAAGCTGTTCGCGGCACATTCGATGAAACAGATTCGGCTCACCATCGGATAGCGCGTCAGCGCAGCGACGTCGAATGCAAGTGACTTTCTCACCAGCCCGTGAATCAGAAGCTTGTGCCGCGCGGGGTCGATGTCCGGCACTCCATTGTGGTGACGCTCAAAGTGCAACCCGTTAGGCGTGATGGTCCCCTTAAGAGACTGTAGAGGCGTGAATGAAGCGCCAACGCCTTCAGCGACCTTCCCATAAGGCTGCCCCACCACACGTTTGACCGGCTCCTCGAATTTCGACGGCTGGCCGTATGCCCGCATGGACGCGCCTTCAGTGGTCATCCAAGATGGAAATTGCACACCGATCGATTCGAATGTGCGCGTTTGCGCGCCCGCCGTGCTCACCACACCGCCGGCAGCGAGCGCTCCAGCGGCCTGTACGCCGCGCGTGAGAAAACCGCGACGGTCGACAGGCCCGGGATTGTTAGTGCGCAGTTCTGGAGAAGCAGAGCGCCGATTGGCGTTGACGGATTCTTTTCTCATGCGTCCACTCAGGAATGAAGGTGAAAAAGAATGATCAGCGGCATGGTCCACGTCTTAAGAGACGATTCCTGCCACAGTCCACGGCCTCATGGAAAGGGTCGCCAAAATCATGTCGAACCAAATTTCCAAAATCGTCCAGACGTCCGACTCATAGTCTGGCAGTGAGCCTGCAATGGAGCGCCGATCCTGTGGAACTCGACCGCACTCCGACCGTACCCATTTGCTTGCTGATGATTGGCTCGTCGAGCTCCAGCGGAAACTGAACCGCCTCAAAGTCCGCGTTCTTCAACGCGGACATTGCCTTCATGGCCTCGGCACCAGAGGATCAAGCAGGGAATCTACTCTGGCTGACGCAGAAACTTCGCCGCCGCGAGCTCGCCGACCTGCTTACCCATTGCGGCGCCAACTTCCGTGGAGTTGCGGTAGTGCACTCCTTCGTGAATGCGCGCATTGCCCACCTCATTTATACAGTCGTCGATCGTCTTCCAACTCCGCGTAGCACCTTTAGGAACATAGCTGGTGGTCGTCAAGACGGGCACCGGGCCATTGCCAATTTCGGCCCGTAGTACGGCGCCCGTAGCAGCGGCGAGAATGCAGTGCGCGCACGGATACTCGGGATGCATGGAAGTGTCGATGAGCGGCGTCCATGACGGGTCCCGCTCCGTCGCATTGTTGCCGTCGATGTCGGCATTGCGAATCGCGGTGATCGGCCGCCAGAAGTTGTAGTGGTACTTGGCGTCGAATACGGCAATCAGTGCGTCGTCCGATGCCTGCGTCACCGCCGCCAACAAGCGGGCGTTCTGCGTGACGCTGCGACCGGAGATGTTGGCGACCGAGCGCACGATTCCATGATAGATCGGGGGCAGAGAAGCTTCCCAGAAGAGGGCGCTCTCGGTTTGCTCTGCAGTGCGGCGCGCGCTGTTCTTGCCGCCGAGTGTCTTGATTTCGTTGTAATCGCGCGCCCACACTTCGCTCGTGAGTGCAGGCGGCGGACCGGGACGGAACTGGGCGGGGCTCGTCATCACCCACGGCTTGCGCTGAGGCCACTGCGAAACTGCCGGAGTAGTGGTCGGCACGTAGACCCCCGCGGTGGTGTATGGCCGGTAACTTTCGCTGCCGGCGGCGCCGTCGTCGGCGCGCAGAGCGAGGATCGCTGCCGCGGCTTGTTCGCCCACGGCGATGCCCGCGCTCTTTGCCGCACCGTCGGAGACTTTCGACAACGCAGCTTGATACGCCGTCTCGATGCTTGCCTGTTGCGAGGGGACGAGCTTCACCAGCGTCGCTCGGTTCGCTGCCGCGACCGCGGCATCCACCGAGGCGCCTGGTGCAACCTCCAGCTTCAGCGTGCTGCTTGGATAGCGCTTGGTGATGGCGTTGGCTGCTTCATAAACAGCGGTCTGCACGATGGCGAAAACACGATTGGCTGGTGGTGGAGCGATCCGGGCATCAACGATGATCTCTCCAGCCTTTATGTTCCAGTCCGTTACCACGTCGGCGCTCGCCATAGGGCTAGCGAACAACGAGGCGGCGAAAGCTAGTGACGCCCACTGCGGCTGCTTTGTCTTGCTATCCATAATCAGTCTCCTTTATTTGCCATTACGTCGCCTCGGACTCTTGCCTGCGACTACACAAACAGGATAGGCAGCGCGTCGACGTTGGTGTTCGGCCTGGCGACGAACAAGGAAGACTGCGGCATGGTTGCGCTTGAAGCGGGATCGCTAGGCGCTTTTTCAACCGGTGCTTGGTTTCCAGCCCTTTCCCTTCAATTCGATGATGTATGAGCGCGTGCCCGAGCCACCGACGATCTCGGCTGAGTGCGTTTCGGCCTCGGCAAAAAACACGTGGCCAGGCGGGATTTGAGGAAAGCTCACCTGGCCGTCGGGCGTTGTCACCTTGAGCTTGGCACCGGTCAGCGAAACCGTAACGTGAGCCGAAGAGTGCGAACAGAAATGAGTTTGCACGTGTTGGCCTACAACTTGAAGCGGGCGATGAACATTCTGGGAACGCGAGCATTGATCAATGCAATAAGAACTTAGCAACCGAGCGCACCGCAATTGCTTCATCGAACCAGGCTCATCGCATCATCACGCTCGTCTCCTGAGTTGTGTTTCCACACGGCCTCGGTCGATAGCTGTCATCAACTGTTTCAGCTAGTGGCCATTAGCGGTTCTCGGGAAAGCGGACACCGACGCGTCTTTAACGAACCGGTGCCCCAACTCGGTTACTCACCACCGTTATAGGTCCTAGCTTCCGAGAACAGGTCGTTTTGAAAGTCAGCGCTCGGAACGCTTGCACAACCCGCTAACAAAGAGACAACAACTGCGGCGATGATTGAAAAGACAGATTTGCTTTCGTTGCGTTTCATGATTTCTCCAGATGGTTGTAGTGGAACAAAAAGCTAATGAACCTTCCTTTCGATAATCAGTCTCCTTTATTTGCCATTACGTCGCCTCGGACTCTTGCCTGCGACTACACAAACAGGATAGGCAGCGCGTCGACGTTGGTGTTCGGCCTGGCGACGAACAAGGAAGACTGCGGCATGGTTGCGCTTGAAGCGGGATCGCTAGGCGCTTTTTCAACCGGTGCTTGGTTTCCAGCCCTTTCCCTTCAATTCGATGATGTATGAGCGCGTGCCCGAGCCACCGACGATCTCGGCTGAGTGCGTTTCGGCCTCGGCAAAAAACACGTGGCCAGGCGGGATTTGAGGAAAGCTCACCTGGCCGTCGGGCGTTGTCACCTTGAGCTTGGCACCGGTCAGCGAAACCGTAACGTGAGCCGGGTGGTAGTGCATGCCATGGCCGCACACGCCGAGGCCCGGCCGGCTCTTGTACTCGATTACGCGCACGCTTTCGTTTTCGAGGACGACGCGGTAAGAACGCGGGTCGGCGGTTACCGCGTCCTGCGCCAGCACCTCGCGCGTGACGCCGAACGACGCAAGCAACGCCAGGACCTGCCGACGGTTCAGGGGATGCTCACAACTGCGGTCAAGTTTTTCCATCGTTCCTTCCTCTCGAGAAAGTGTTCACATTTGACGAAACAGGTGGTTATAGGCCTCGCTGACAGACAGCGTTTCGGGACGGTGCTTCAGTCGCAGGGTCAGGTTGCCGCGATCGTCGCGAATTACGCTGTCGATCGCATGCACGTTGACCACGGTTGAGCGATGCACTTGCCAGAACATCGTCGGATCAAGACTGTCGGTGAGTTCCTTGATCGTCTTCTTGATCAGCGATTCGGCGTCGCGCGTGGCCACCATCGTGTATTTCTGGTCGGACTTGAAGTACAGGATCTCTTCGACCGTGATCAGCCGCACCGCGGCGCCGCGCGAGGCGTTGATCCACTGCAGGTAGCGCGGTGTCGCGGGTGCATTCAGGTCCAGGTCTCTGAGCGTGCGGCGCAAGTCGGTCGGTGGTTGCTGCAGACGCGCCTTAAGTCGCTGCACTGTGGTCACCAGCCGTGCGGCGGTTGGCGGTTTGAGTACGTAGTCGATCGCGCCGGCCTCGAAAGCCTCCAGCGCATGCTGGTCATACGACGTGATGAAAGCAACGTGACAGCGTCCGGCGATCTGACGTGCGACCTCGATCCCGGTGAGCAGCGGCATATGGATATCGAGAAACGCCAGGTCGGGCGCATGCGTGTCGATAGCGTTGAGCGCAGCCACACCATCGGTCTCTCGCGAGATGATCTGCAGTTGCGGCCATAACGTCTGCAGCAGGTCGGCTAGCTCGTCGGCCAGCAGCGTCTCATCCTCAGCGAGAACCGCTGTGGGTTTGGGAGAGAGCTGTGAATCACGCGAGTTCATAGGGCACCTTCACGGTGGCGCTGACCGAGCCGTTCAGATTGGCAAGTGCCAGCTCGGCCGACGCGCCGTGCAGGTCCACCAGCAGCGCGCGAACGCGGGCCACAGCCGAACTCGATGGACACGCGGGCAACTTCAATACGATCCGGCAGTGTTCAGAGGATCGCGTCGCGGAAAGCTCGCATGGTCCCGAGTGGGTACGCAGCGCATCGTCCAGCAGCGGCAGCAGTACACCGGGCGGAAAGCGCACGTCCATCAGATCTGCCGGCACATCGAGAGTCATGCCTGTGTCGGACGCTCCGGCCAGAGCACGCAGTCGCGCATAGGCGCGCGCCAGCTCGACCTCGCGCGGCACACTCGAAGAAACGCTGCGCAGCCGCGGAAGTGCCGCGCGCAGGAAGGCGATCAATTCGTCAAGCAACTGCTCCGCACGCGATGCATCATCTTCATAACAGCGCCGCACGGTTTCGAGCATGTCGAACAGTAGTTGCGGGTCGATGCGGGCTTGTACTGCCTGCAGCCGCGCTTGCACCAGGCGGTGCCGTGCCGCACGCTGCGCCGTTTGCGCAGAGACCAGTCGCGCCGCCGCCTCTCCATGCGCGCGGCTGCGCTGCAGGTGCGCAAAGAAGAGCAATGCCATAACGAAGGCGGAACTGAACGCGTAAACGTGCATCACCCCGGTACTAAGCGCCACGCCTTGCTCGACGACGATTGCTGCCCGGCCTGTCGTAGAAATTTCCACCAACCCTGCGGCGGCGCACGCGCCGAGCAGGAGCCCGACGCTGCGCAGATATCGACTGCCTGGATTCAGGCGCTGCAAGGCATAACCAATAACGAGCAGCAAGCACCACAGTTCAACGCCGTACAGCACGTACCACAGCCCCAGCGCTGTCACGGACCCGAGCGTCGGCTCGCGCATCACGCTCCACGCACCGGAGAACAATGTCACTGGCACGAAGAAGGAGAGCAGCGCCGCCATCGTGACTGCGCCGCGATGCATACGTAGCCAATGGGTGAAACCGGCGACGATCGGCGTCAGTTTGATACGAGGCAACTGTGAAAGGAACGTCGCTGCCATGTGGCTTCAAGCGGCGATCGCTTCTCGCCGATCAGGCGAGAATGCCGTGGTCGTTTGCAGCGGGATGCAGATCGTGGCAATCGCACCGCGCGGCTCACGTGCTTCAAGTATCAGCTGTGCCTTGCCTCTGTAACGGGCGGCCAGCTGACGCTGCACGTTGGCGAGCCCGACGCCCGTGCCATCGCTGCCGGCGGCACCAAAACCCGCGCCATCGTCGAGCACGGAGACTTCCAGCATTCTGCGGCGGCGGCGCGCGCTCACCGATACGTGGCCTCGCGCGGCAGGTTCGACGCCGTGCTTGATCGCGTTTTCAACCAGTGTGATGAGCAGCATCGGCGGAAACTCGGCCGCGAGCAAGGCCGGATCGGCTTCGAGCGAGACGCTCAGTCGCGCGCCCATGCGCACCTTGCACAGATCCAGGTAGGCGCGTGCCAATTCGAACTCATCCCCTAAACACCCACTCTGGCTGCGTAATTGCGGCAGCGCGGCGCGCAGATAACGCATCAGGCTGGCGATCGCTTCGGACCCCGCCTGCGGCCGGGTGTGATACAGGCGTCGAACATTGCCGAGCACGTTGAACAGGAAATGTGGCTCGATCTGTGCCTGCAATAGCGCGAGCTGCTGTTCGCTCTCGTCCAGAGCCAGGTGCGCGCGCGAATTCTCCGCCGCTTGTGCGGCGGAATCCGCTAGCAGCGCGCGCCGGTGCACATTAGCAATCAGCGCTAGGAAGACGGCCGGCATGCCAAAGCGCAGTGAATCGGCAAGCAAGCGCAGTGGCGGCGGCAGATGTTCGAAACCGTGCGCGTAGTAACCGAACAGCAGCAGTGTCAGCACGACCGAAAGACCGTACAGCATTGCGCAAAGGATGGCGAGCCGCAGCGGCGTGGGCTGGGGTAGTGCCTCATCGAGCAGCGTATAGGCAACCGTGAGCACCACTGCGAGCACTGCAAGTTCCACCAAGTGCTCCAACCAGTTGAGCGCAATTTCGGCGGGCGAAAAGAAGCCGAACAGATCCGAGTTGAACAACGGCCCCATGGACAACAGCAGCGTCACGAGCGCCACGGCAACCAGCCTGCCTCCGCCAAGGGCGCGCACCACGCGCGCGGCATAGTCGACAACTCTGCGAGCAACTGGTGCGCGAACGTTCGGAAGCAACACGACTCTCGAGCGGAATGATCGGGCGATTGTGCGCTTGAGGCGGGCAGTCGCAAGCGGCGACGCTGACCAAGCCCCTAGATTGCAGTATGGTTGCGGCTGGCTGAGGATGGGCGCGGACGGCGATGCGCCGGCGCGTGTCGATACAGCAGGCCGCGTTTGGTCGCGTCAGTATCGAGGTTACCGGCTCGGAAAAGGAAGCTTCGCGCGCGAGATCCCGTACTCGTCCGCTTTCAGATCAATCAAGCACCAACCGCGACTGACCGCTTGTGGCCGAGAGCGGACAACCTCGATGCAGCTAACGAACCATTGCGGCCATCGACGCAGTCTTAAAGCGGACGTCCAAATCGTGGAAGTAGCGTTACCGAGTGACGCCACTGGCAGGCGCCGTCTTGCCGGCGAACGCCGGCCGCAGCGAAGGGTTACGCGTCCGGTTGAAAAGCACCTCAGCTACGACTAGGTTTGGCACCCAACAAAGCCAAGCAATGACCGCATACGCCAGTCCGAAATCTGCGCCGGTGATCATGGAGGCTGGTAGGTACAGCCGAAGCATTACGGCCGCAAACGTGAGCGCGAAGTTGCGCACCATCCAGCGACGATGGGTCGCTACGTCACGCCTACGGATTGCCAAGAAAGCGCAAAGACCAGTAAACAGCCAGGCAAGTGCTAGACAGCCAAAGCCAACGCGCGCGGCGACACCACCGAAAGCATGGAACGACATGTACAGGCCCGCTAGTCCACCGAGCAATACACCTACACCAAGATAGGCGCGTCCAGCCCACCGGTGGAGTTGGATCTGCGAAGCACGTAAACGCGAAGAAAACTGGAACGGGCCTAGCGTGAGCGCGACCAATGAAGCGAAGACGTGCGTGTAGATGCCGATTGGATGCGCTTCAAACGTCGCACGCAAGTCTGGATGCACGAGGGTGCCTAGAGGCATGAACCCATAGACGCCGGCGGCGTACGCGGCAACCGCAAGGGACAACAAGACAAGTATCACGAAGCTAGCAAAGCGCATAACGGCGGAATTGAACCCTACGCAAGCGGGTCGTACCCGTTTTCCATTTGCACGCCTTCACGGCGCAACCGCGCAAAGATTCGCTTGCTGAATCCGTCATCAGGCACATTAACGCCGCGCATCGCGTCTCCGACCAGCCCATAAATAGTGAAGCGGTCGCGAAGTACGTCGTCGGCGCCGAGGTCCTTCAGCACTCGCGCGACGTCTTCGCCATCGAGTTGACTATCGAGCAGCAGCGATACTTTCTGCGACATCTCACCATCTCCTATCGCGTTGCGGCGCGAGCATCGGCTCGAGGCGTTTTGCAAGGGCTTCGCGTGCGCGAAATATGCGCGAACGTACTGTTCCGACCGGCACATCAAACATTTGCGCAATGTCCGAATACGATTTGCCTTCGACCTCGAACAAAGTTAACGCATCCACCAGCTCCGGTTGCATTCGAGCGAGGCCTTGCCGCACAGCATCGGCGATCTGGCGCGCCATTAATGTGCGCTCAGGCGTCTCGCCGTCCGATACGCCGGGTTCAAATAGGTTCGACCGTTCGTCTTCCGATTCCTCCAGTTGCTCTTCAAGCGGCGCGCGTCTGAGAAAAGTGAGAGCGGCGTTGGTCGCGATTCGGTACAACCATGTGTAAAACGCACTATCGCCTCGAAAAGAACGCAAACCGCGGTACGCGCGAATGAAAACCTCCTGCACCACGTCTTCTACGTCGCTCGCAAGCGGCACATAGCGCGCGACGTGACGCGCGATTCGCCGCTGATACTTAACCACCAGCGCCTCGAACGCCAGATGATCGCCGGACTGAGCGAGACGTACCAGTTCCGAGTCTGCTTGCATCATGACGCGAGCATAAAGCCTGGCGTCTGCCGACTGCTCCTTAACGTGACTCGCTGAACAGCGAGCGGTTCAATGTTTTTTCGCATCGCCGGCGAAAGAAAACCGCAACACGGCGTGCAAGCACGCGTCACACATCGCAGCGGTCGTAACCGCCTTTCTAACCATTTCGAAAAGGATTGTCATGAAGAACCTAAGTCGAGCAATTGCGGGTCTGGCCTTCGCAACGGCTGCTTCCACGGCGTTGTCGGCCGACATCGTCGACACGGCGGTGTCCGCGGGGCAGTTCAATACGCTAGCCACCGCATTAAAGGCAGCCGGACTCGTAGAGACGCTAAAAGGACCGGGTCCATTCACGGTTTTTGCACCTACTGATGCAGCATTTGCAAAGATTCCGCCAGCGGAGCTTGAAGCGCTGCTGAAGGACAAGGCCAAGCTCACCAGCGTGCTGACTTATCACGTTGTGCCAGGAAAAGTGATGGCGAGCGACGTCAAGCCCGGCGCGGTCAAGACGGCACAAGGCAGTGCCTTTACCGTGCGTACGCAGGGCGGAAAGGTCATGGTCGATAACGCGACCGTAATCAAGACCGACGTCAGCGCCGACAACGGCGTCATTCATGTGATTGACTCGGTGATTTTGCCGAAGTGATCACTTGAATGCGAGGCGCCGCGATGTCATTCATCGCCGCGCCTCGAGCTTTGGTGTGGGCTCGTAAACGCACCAAACGCTCTTCTAAAGCACATTGAATGTTGTGACTTTCGAAATCTTGCCGCGGATTAATCAAGCACGGGTTCTGCTGACACCGGCGGCACAATTTTTATTTACGGAGTGCATATGAAAACTCTTACGTGGATTGCATTAATTCTTTTAATTGTTGGTGGACTCAACTGGTTGCTGGTTGGCGCTTTTAACTTCGATCTGGTGGCCGCAGTGTTTGGTGATATGTCGCCGCTTTCAAGAATCGTTTACATATTGGTGGGTTTGTCAGCGCTGTGCATTTTGTTCATGTCTGCCAAGTTGACCCGCTCGATCGGCAACCGATCGGCCGCCGGCTAGTTCCTACGCACGAAGACAAGCCGCTTCCTATAAGCGAAGCGGCTTTTCGCCAATCAGTTTTAGGATGGAGCGGTGAAAATGGCAACAAAGAAGAAGTCCAACAAGTCGTCGACCAAGAAGACAAGTCGCTGTTGGCCTGGCTATGAACCGACCCCGGGCAAGAAACCTGGTGCAAAGGGAAGCTGTAAGCCAAAGAAGTAGATGGCCGTAACTGGCGGTGTCAAACAACGCGTGCCAGATCTGCGCATCGATGTGCGCAACGATAGGGTCGCTGATCCATCGGGTGAGTACGTTCTCTACTGGATGATCATGCACCGTCGGCGCCGCTACAACTTCAGTTTGCAGCGAGCGGTCGAGTGGGCCGAAACACTGGGCCGGCCGCTGTTGATTCTCGAGGCACTCCGATGCGGGTATGGCTGGGCCAGTGACCGCATCCACGCATTTGCGCTGCAAGGCATGGCAGCCAACGTGCGCGAATTCGCCGGTGCGCCAGTCACTTACTACCCGTACGTAGAGACAGAGCTCGGAGCCGGCAAGGGATTGCTCGCTGCGCTTGCTGCGCGTGCATGTGTCGTTGTGACTGACGACTTTCCTTGCTTCATGTTGCCGAAAATGGTGGCCGCAGCTGAAAAGCAGATTGAGTCACGCTTTGAGGTCGTCGACTCCAATGGCTTACTCCCGCTGCGAGCTTCGGACAAGGCATTCGGTCGAGCAGTTGACTTCCGTCGCTTCCTGCAGAAAACGTTACCGGCACATTTGAACCACACACCGCTGGCCGATCCACTGCGTGCGGTGTCTTTGAAGAAGCTACGAGCATTGCCGACTCACATTCGCAAACGATGGCCGCCAGCGTCACCCCGAATACTGTCGGGCGGTTCTGCACAGCTTGCGGCGTTACCGATCGACCACTCTGTCGGTCCGGCGGCATTCAAAGGCGGTGCCGACGTCGCTCGCTTGCGACTCACTCGGTTCATGCGCAAGGGTCTAGCGTCCTATCCAGACGACCGCGGCGACCCTGATCTAGCAGGTACGAGCGGCTTGTCGCCCTATCTGCACTTCGGGCACATCTCCGTTCACGAAATCTTCGCGCGCATCAGGCGCAAAGAAAATTGGTCGCCGGCGAATGTCGCTTCAAAATCGCACGGTAAGCGCAGCGGATGGTGGGGAATGAGCGCAGCTTCCGAAGCATTTCTGGACGAGCTCATCACGTGGCGGGAGCTGAGCTACAACCTGTGCGCCAAGTGCCCGGACAGCTACGACAGTTACGAAGCTATTCCCAACTGGGCACAGGCGTCGCTAGAAAAACACGCAAACGACGCGAGGCCACATACCTATTCACTGCAGCAATTCGAGGACGCGCAAACGCATGACGCAGTATGGAACGCTGCGCATACGCAATTGGTGCGCGACGGATGGTTCCATAACAGCATGCGGATGCTGTGGGCGAAGAAAATTCTTGAATGGTCCGCTCATCCGCGCGATGCGCTGAAGACGATGACTCATTTGATGAACAAGTACTCCGTCGACGGGCGTAATCCCAACTCTTATGCCGGTTATCTGTGGACGTTCGGCCGGTATGACCGGCCGTGGGGACCGGAGCGACCGATTTTCGGAGTCGTTCGTTACCTCAGCTCGCAGAGCACCGCGCGCAAACGACGACTTGCAAAGTATTTGGACAGGTACTCTGCTTAAACAGGGCGCATTCGCTGTTCAATTGCCGCCGTCGGTGGCTCAGGGCCGAATTTCAGGCGGCGGGCCACCTGCGTAGCTTGCGAAGTAATAGAAAGTCTCCTCCGCTAGGGTGACTCCATCGACGCGAAGCTCGAAGACGGTCGGCACCCCACGGCCGGACGAGGAATAGAGAGCCTCCTGCACCTTCGCCGCCCAAGTCGTCCCGCCAGGCGGCGCGCTGGTGGGAGTACGACCGGTGGCGAGAATCACGCCCGGGAAGGTGATGGGACCGTTGGCGCCGGCGATGAGGCGATAGGTGTCCCGCCACGTCATCGACAGGATCGTGGGTATGCCGAGGCTCGCAACATGCGCCGTGACCAACAACTCGACTGCCTTGCCCGGCAAGTTCACACCGGCCGAGAATGTTGCCGTCACGTTCGTGGTCGAGACGTAGTAGCCCTTGAACGGGCCACGGTTGATGATGTCGCCGGGGTTAAAAGGCGGCACCCCCGAAGCGGTCCCCGGCCCGCCCGGTCCGTAGCTGCCTGCCGGGGGTACATGACAGGTAACCACTCTTGTCGACACCAGGTTCGGCGGAAAACTTGCGGGAACGAAGGGAGCTACCGGCGTAGCTGGAACGATCTTGCCCCAGTTCAGTGACCAAAGGGCCACACTTAAGCGGTCGGCTATCTTCAACTTGTGAAAGTTGAAGATCTTGTCGTGGAAGTCCCTCAAGGGACGCGCTGCGGGGGATGACCGCACCTGGCCATATGAGCCCGTTGCGTGAAGGGCCAGTCCGCCCGGAAGTAGTAGAGCGATTGAGTGGCCCTGTTCCCCTTCGAGATCCAACGCGACGGGTTGATCGAAAGGCTGATCGTGCCAGTCCCTGGCCGCCGGCACTTCGACGGAAGCTCCGGCATCCGATACGAGCATGATCCGCTCGGCATCAGACGCCTCGACCTTATAAAGGCCGGCATCGAGGGTCACAGGATTGCTGTCGTGCCCGGCGAACGTTACCTCCTTTGCGAAAGCGACATGCCGCATCGCTGGCGTGCCGCCCCGACCTACGATCGAACCTGCTCCTTCGGATGCGTACGCATAGTGCTGCGATCCATGGCTCATGCCTCAACTCCTGTCCAAGGGTTACTAACTTTTTCCTGATGGAGACTCATGATCGGACAGCAGCAAAATCCGCGCCGCTAAAGAACAGTTATGTGTTTTCCAAATCTTGCTCGCGGCCATTCACTGCGAATCCCCAGCGACCTACTTGGTGAGAATCCGCCGGCCAGTGAAACCGGGCCTCCTATTTGCTTTCCGTCCAAAGAAGTTGCTCGAACCGGCGTCCACTTGTCCAGTCGGCGGCGCAGGCCGCAGTACTCTGAAGTGAGGCGCAAGCTTTGTGGACAGATCTAAGCTGATCGAGCTCGCAGTCGAGCAGACACGCGACTACGCGCTGTTTGTGCTTGACCCCAATGGAAACGTTCTCACTTGGAACACCGGCGCCGAGACCATAAAGGGTTACCGACAGGAGGAGATCCTAGGCCGCCATTTTTCCGTCTTTTACACGCACGATGCCATCGAACGCGGTTGGCCGACATACGAGTTGACCATCGCGGCTGCCGAGGGGCGCTTCGAAGACGAGGGATGGCGCCTACGCAAAGACGGCTCGCGTTTTTGGGCCAACGTTGTCATTACCGCCGTTCGTGACAACGGCGGGAAGCTCGTCGGCTTTTCGAAGGTCACACGCGACCTTACCGAGCGCAAGGCGCATGAAGAGACGCTTCAGCAGAGCGAAGAGCGCTTTCGTCTGCTGGTGGAAGGCGTTCAAGACTACGCAATTTTCATGCTGGATTCGCAGGGGCTCATTTCAAGTTGGAACACGGGCGCGCAACGCATCATCGGCTACACCGCAGCCGAGGTAATCGGAAGGCACTTCTCCCGTTTCTTTTCGGACGAAGACATGCAAGCGCATAAGCCGTGGGAGGAACTTGCGACTGCGCGGAGTCATGGTCGCTTTGAGGGTGAAGGATGGCGCCTAAAAAAGGACGGCTCGCGTTTCTGGGCTCGATCCATTGTGACGGCGCTTTTCGACTCGGCCGGGCAATTGCGTGGCTTTGCCAAAGTCACGCAGGACTTGTCTGATCGCCGGCACATTCAGGCGCTGGAAGCGGCGGCCCGCAACGTCAACGAGTTCATCGCTGTACTCGCCCACGAAATTTCGCAATCCGCTGGCGCCGATTCAGACAGCCGTACAGGTCATTGCGAGCTTACCCAAGAGCGCGCCCGAGCGCGACCAGATGTACGAGGTCATTCGACGGCAGACCTCGCATCTGCGCCGCATCGCTGATGACATGCTGGACATAACTCGCCTTACGCGTGGAGAAATGGTGGTTGAGCGGAAGCTCGTAGACCTATCTGAAATCGCCAAGCAAGCCACGAAAACAATCGCCCTCGATGAGCTGTGTAAGCACCATCAGCTGGAGCTCAATCTTGCGGCTGAGACATTACTGGTGGAAGGCGATGCTCATCGCCTGTCGCAGTTGTTTTCCAATCTTTTGACGAACGCGTGCAAGTACACACCGCCTGGTGGTCGTATCTCAGTCAGCACGCGAGCAGTTGGCAAAAACGCCGAAGCCGAAGTCAAGGACAGCGGTCGTGGCATCGAACGAGCTGCTTTGGACGAGATTTTCGAGATGTTCGTGCAGCAAAGCCCGGTTATCGAACGGATCGGTGCAGGCTTGGGGGTCGGTCTCGCGCTGTCGCGCAAGATCGCGGAGATGCACGGTGGCGCGCTGGTGGCTGAAAGCGAAGGTCCAAGTAAGGGCAGTGCGTTTACTTTCCGCATGCCTAGGGCCGCGCAGGTGAGTGCTGCATCGCCCAACGTTGCGCCGCGCGTGAAGCTGCCGGAACACCTGCGGATCCTGATCGTCGAGGACAATGTCGACGCCGCCACAACACTGAATATGCTGATGACCTCTCTCGGATATGAAACATGCGTGGTCGGCACCGGAGTGGAAGCATTGGAGAGCGTGTGTGCGTTTAAGCCCAACGTGGTCTTGCTTGATATCGGCCTGCCCGGTATCGATGGCTATGAAGTTGCGCGCCGGCTTCGTGCGATGAAGTCGAATCAGCGGATAAAGATCGTTGCAGTAACGGGCTGGGGACAGGAAGCAGACAAGCAGAAATCGCGCGCCGCTGGAATCGACGTGCATTTGGTGAAACCCGTCGATGCGGCCGAGTTGCGCAGTGCGTTGGCCGGCAATGGAACTCGGCATTGAAGATGCGAGGGCTCTGGAGTTGCGCTGAGTCGCGCTGCTATCGATGGATGCACTGAACGTTAAGGGCATCAACAGATGAGAAACGTTTGACGGAGCAGATGCCCTAGCTCTGCGACTTGAAGGCTGGTTGAGTCGCGAGTATGTGCGGGTTGGACCGAACGAGAAATGCTACGAACTAGTTCTCCACCAATTCGACACGCCGATTCTTGGCCCGACCTTCCTCGGTCTTGTTGGTGGCAATCGGACTCGCAAACGACACTCCGACCGAGGTGAGCCGCTCTTTCGCAACTCCGCGCGAATTGAGCGCAGCTACAACGGCTGCCGCGCGACGTTGTGACAAATCCATGTTGAAAGGGAAGTTGCCGACGTTGTCGGTATGGCCGGCCACGAGCAGCTTGAGCGACGGATTGTCTTTCAGCAGCTTGGTGATTTGATCCAGCGTGGGCGCGGATTCGCTTTTCACGTCTGCCTTGTTGAAATCGAAGTAGATGCCGTAGAGCGCAATCCGGCCTTCGTTGGAAATCGCCTTGGCCATTTCGCCGGCCTGGACCGTAACCATTTTCTGTTCGCGCGCCTTGGCTTCGACCAGATCGACAACGGCTACCGTCCGTCCGTTCAATGCATTGCACGCATCGGTTTTTTGTGGCTCATCGATGGTGTACGTCAGCACTGAGACGTGGCGCCGCTATCCGGAATTTCGGCAGCTGTGTACCGCTGGCTGTTGATGTTGGCAGTCACCGCGCACCAGCCGTTGGTCCATCGAGGCTCGGTCAGCCTGTCCCCAGGATAAAGATACATACCCAGAGTGGCGTTTCCACCGCCACTCTGAATGCCGCGGCGCGTATCGCCGCCACACTCGCTTTCCTTGCACTCGAACAGTATCTTGCCGCCCTTTGCCTTGATTTCGTCCTGATAGTTGCGCAACACCTCGAGCGGTGAGCGGTTCTCCGGGAGGAGGTAGACCAGTCGCGTGTACTTCCCCTGCAGCGACTTCTTGTTCTTGGGCTCATATGCGCGATTGTTGTTGCCAGCCTTCTTGCCGGGCACTTCCTCGAGTTTCGACAATGGCAGTTCGAACTCGGCGAAACTTTTCTCGTCGTGGCTGACGATGTAAGAGCCCTCGTAGCGCTTCAGCAGCGGACTGTCCTTGGTGCCTTTCTTGTCGGCCGCCGGAATCGTTGCCTTTGTCGGCTGCGCCGCGGTGCTGAGGGAAAACAAAAGGGTGAAAATCAGAAGAATGAGCGCGGCCATGTCGCCTCCATGGGGTTCAGGGCAGTGCACCAGCACCAACCAACTGTGCTCGGGACGCGTCAGACTTGCTGAAGCCAATGCGTGGGGCTATTCGGAAGAACCGCCGGAAGTCCCCGATGTCTGTCGGCACTTATTCTCGCCGTGCCATTCAGTAAGTTCAATCCCCAGTTTGGACAAGGCGAGCCCATTGGCCGCCGCGAGTCGTTATCTCGATGTTTCGCCACGCGCGCCGAACACCCGAACACCGCAGTGCCGACTAAGCGGAAGAATGCGAAACGATCGCGAACATGATCCAGTGTGTGTCGCACTGCTCCCGCACTGTGCTGCACATACTACTGGCGGAGAGAGTGGGATTCGAACCCACGATAGGCTTTTGACCTATACACACTTTCCAGGCGTGCGCCTTCGACCGCTCGGCCATCTCTCCGATTGATTCAATAGCTAAAGCGTAACTTTTAGCTGCTCAAGTATCGCCGGGTTTTCCAGCGTCGAAACATCCTGCGTGATCTCTTCACCGCGCGCGATCGACCGCAGCAGGCGACGCATGATTTTTCCGGAGCGCGTCTTCGGCAGATTGTCACCGAAGCGGATGTCCTTCGGCTTCGCGATCGCACCGATTTCTTTGCCGACCCAATCGCGCAGTAGCTTCGCGATTTTTTGCCCTTCTTCGCCGTCTGGCCGCGCTTGTTTCAACACGACGAATGCGCAAATGGCCTCGCCGGTGGTGTCATCGGGGCGCGCCACGACCGCCGCTTCGGCCACCAGCGAGTTTGCCACCAGCGCTGATTCGATCTCCATCGTTCCGAGCCGATGCCCCGAGACGTTGAGCACGTCATCGATGCGCCCCATGAACGTGAAATAGCCGGTGTCCTTGTGGCGCACGGAGGCGTCGCCCGCAAGGTAGAGCGTGCCGCCAAGCTCCTCGGGGTAATACGACTTCTTGAAACGCTCCGGGTCACCCCAGATCGTCCGGATCATTGACGGCCACGGGCGTTTGATCACGATCAATCCGCCTTGACCATGCGGCACGTCATGCCCAGCTTCATCGACAATCGCTGCCATGATGCCCGGCAGCGGCAGTGTGGCCGAGCCCGGCACCGTCGGCGTTACGCCCGGCAGCGGCGTGATCATGTGTCCGCCGGTTTCGGTCTGCCACCAGGTATCAACGATCGGGCACCGCCCGCCGCCGACGGTCTCGTGATACCACATCCATGCTTCGGGGTTGATCGGTTCGCCTACCGTACCGAGCAGGCGCAGCCTGGAAAGATCGTATTTCTTCGGCAGCTCGCCGCCCGCCTTGATCAACGAACGAATCGCCGTCGGCGCGGTATAGAAAATCGTGACGCCATGGTCCTGGCACAGCTTCCAGAAACGCCCTGCATCGGGATACGTCGGAACGCCTTCGAAAATTACTTCGGTGGCGCCGACTGCCAGCGGGCCGTAGCAGACGTAGCTATGGCCGGTCACCCAGCCGACATCAGCCGTGCACCAGAAGACGTCCGACGGCTTGATGTCGAACGTCCATTTCATCGTCAGCGCGGCCCACAGCAGGTAGCCGCCGGTCGAGTGCTGCACGCCCTTTGGTTTGCCGGTCGAGCCCGACGTGTAAAGAATGAACAGCGGATGTTCGGCGCTGACGGCTACCGCGTCGCACGTTGTGGGATGCGGTGCCACCACATCGTGCATCCACTTGTCGCGCCCTTCGTTCCACGCGACTTTGCCGCCCGTGCGCCGATAGACGATCACGTTGCGCACATTCTCGCAACCGCCCATTGCGAATGCCTCATCGATCGCTGCTTTGAGCGCGATCGCCTTGCCGCCGCGCATCTGCTCATCGGCGGCGATGATCAGCGTTGCGCCGGCGTCGATGACGCGTTCCTGAACGCTCTTCGCCGAGAAGCCGCCGAACACGACCGAGTGCGTGATACCGAGCCGCGCACAAGCCTGCATTGCGGCCACCGCCTCGATCGACATCGGCATATAGATAATCGCGCGCTCGCCTTTCGCATGGCCCAGCGCCTTGATGCCATTGGCGAGCTGACATACTTTCGCGTGCAACTCGCGATACGTGATCTTCGTGACCTTGCCGTCGTCAGCCTCGAAGATGATCGCAACCTTGTCGGCATTGCCGTTTTCGAGGTTGCGCATCGAGGCAGTTGTACGACGCGTTTAACTCGCCATCGGCGAACCACTTGTAAAACGGCGCGCTTGATTCGTCGAGCCTCTGCGTGAAAGGCTTGCTCCACTGCAGGTTCTCGCGCGCCAGCCTGGCCCAGAAACCTTCGTAGTCCTGCTTGGCTTCGGACCACAGCGCGTTGAAAGCCTCCATGCCGGAGACGTTGGCCTGGCGCACGAACTCCGCGCTCGGTGGAAACATCCGCTGCTCGTGCGAAACCGATTCGATGTTGCCCATTTGGTTGGTATTACCTCGTCGAGGTGGAAGTGCAAGCGGCGGTCTTTTTCAGCGAACCGCTTGTGCCGAGTCGGCTACTCCGTCAAGACAAACGTCACCTTCAAAATTACTTTGAAGCCCGTAACCTTGCCTTTCTCGATCATGACTTCCTGATCCTTGACCCACGCACCGCGGACGTTCTTCAACGTCTTGTTGGCGCGTGCGACGCCTTGCAGGATTGCGTCTTCAAAGCTCTTTTTGCTGACGCTGCTGATTTCGCTGATGCGTGCGACTGTCATGACTGCCTCCTTCGTTTGAGTTTGTTTTGGCGGAGAGGGTGGGATTCGAACCCACGTTACCCCAGAGGAGTAAACCAGATTTCGAGTCTGGCGCATTCGACCACTCTGCCACCTCTCCGATGCGCGTCGAGCGCCGAATTATATCTGCGCAGTGTCGCTGGACCGGAGAACCGACTTGCCGTCGATGAACGGCCGCAGTGCGACCGGTACATCAACGCTGCCGTCGGCGCGCTGATGGTTTTCGAGTACGGCCACCAATGTGCGGCCGACCGCGAGGCCCGAGCCGTTCAGCGTGTGCACGAACTCGGTCTTGCCTTGCGCATTCTTGAAGCGCGTCTGCATGCGCCGCGCCTGGAACGCTTCGAAGTTCGAACACGAAGAAATCTCACGATAGGCGTTTTGTCCCGGGCAGCCAGACTTCCAGGTCATACGTCTTCGCCGAGCCGAACCCGGTGTCTCCCGCGCACAGCAGCATCACCCGATACGGCAGCTCGAGTTTCTGCAGCACCGCTTCGGCGTGGCCCACCAATTCTTCGTGTGCAGGATATGACGTACCGGGATGAACGATCTGAACAATCTCAACCTTCTCGAACTGGTGATTGCGGATCATGCCGCGTGTGTCCTTGCCGTAACTGCCCGATTCCGAGCGAAAGCACGGTGTGTGCGCAGTCAACTTCAACGGCAAGTCCGACTCACTCAAGATCTCTTCGCGCACCGAGTTCGTCAGCGATATTTCAGAGGTCGAGATCAGATACATCTCTTCCTTATCTTCTCCGCCGCCCTTGGTCACCCAGAACATGTCGTCGCGGAACTTCGGCAGTTGTGTCGTGCCGACCAGGCAATCTGCATTGACGATGTACGGCGTGTAGCACTCGATGTAGCCGTGCTCGCGCGTCTGCATGTCGAGCATGAACTGCGCGAGCGCGCGTTGTAGTCGCGCCAATGGTCCGCGTAGAAACGTGAAGCGCGACCCCGACAACTTTGCTGCGGTATCGAAGTCCAGTCCGAGCGGCGTGCCGAGATCGACGTGATCCTTGACGGGAAAATCGAACGTACGAGGTGTCCCCCAGCGGCGCACCTCGACGTTGTCCACCGCCGACGCTCCGATCGGCACCGACTCATGCGTCAGGTTCGGAACTTCGAGCATCCATTGCTGCAATTGCTGCTGAATCTCGCGCGAGTTGTGTTTCCAACTGCTTGACTTCGTCCGGAATCGCGCTCGCCTCACGGAGCAAGCTCGTCGCATCCTGTCCCTTCGCTTTCAGCATGCCGACCTGCTTCGACAGCGCGTTACGCCGCGCCTGCAACTCCTCTGTCTTCGTCTGCACGGCCTTGCGTTCGGCTTCGAGCGCATTGAATCGATTAACGTCGAACTCGTACCCGCGAGTTTTCAACCGCGCCGCAACGGCAGCAACATCCTTACGCAACACATTGATATCGAGCATGGCCGAATGCTACTTGCCGGCGATTCAGACGCCGCAGTTCATCGAGACGGTCGGCGATGCGCGCCTCGACGCCGCGGTCCGTCGGCTGATACCAGCGCTGCGGGACAACGCCGTCCGGCAAGTAGGTTTCACCCGCAGCCACCGCACCAGCTTCATCGTGCGCGTATCGATAGCCTTCACCGTAGCCGAGCTCTTTCATCAGCCGCGTCGGCGCATTGCGCAGATGCATCGGCACCGGCCGCGAACCGTCCTGCTCGACGAATGCACGGACCGCTCCGTACGCCCGATACACCGCATTGGATTTGGGCGCGCACGCGAGGTACACGATCGCCTGCGCCAAAGCGAGCTCGCCCTCGGGCGATCCGAGCCGCTCGTAGGTGTCGGCCGCCGCAAGCGCGACTTCGAGCGCGCGCGGATCGGCCAGGCCGATGTCCTCAGCCGCCATTCTTATCGCGCGGCGCGCAACATAGCGCGGATCGACGCCGCCATCGAACATGCGCACCATCCAGTACAGCGACGCGTCGGGATCGGAGCCGCGAACGGACTTGTGCAGCGCTGAAATCTGGTCGTAGAAATTTTCTCCGCCTTTGTCGAAGCGGCGCAACGTTGCCGGCAGCGAGTCGCGCAGAAAGTCGGCATCGATCGATGACAGTTGGCGATCGCGTGCCGCATTGGCTACCACTTCCAGCGCATTCAGCAGGCGCCGCGCGTCGCCATCGGCGAGATCGAACATCATGCCGCGCGCCTGCTCTTCGATCGTCAGCGATTCGGGCTCAAGCGCCAGAGCACGGTCGAGAAGAATTTCGAGCTCGTCGCGCGACAGCGGCTGCAGCACATAGACCGCCGCGCGCGACAACAACGCGCCGATCACTTCGAACGACGGGTTCTCGGTGGTGGCGCCAACGAACACGAACAACCCGGACTCGACGTGCGGCAGAAACGCATCCTGCTGTGCTTTGTTGAAGCGGTGCACTTCGTCGACGAACACGACGGTCGGCTTGCCCGACTGAGCGCGCGTGACCTGCGCGCGCTCGACCGCATCGCGAATGTCTTTGACTCCGCCCAAGCACGGCGGAAATCGCAATGAAGTTAAGCCCGAACGCATCGGCCATCAGGCGCGCCAGCGTGGTCTTGCCAACACCTGGCGGGCCCCACAGGATCATCGAATGGGGCCGCCCGGATTCGAACGCCACGCGCAATGGCTTGCCGGATCCAAGCAGATGCGATTGTCCGACCACATCGTCGATCGTGCGCGGACGCATGCGCTCGGCGAGCGGAACGCCGGTGGCTGTGGAAGTGAACAGGTCTTGCATCGGTTTATCGAATGTCGCTCAACAGGCTAGCATCCGCCTCTGCAATTGGCACACGAGGGAATAATGATCAACAAGTTCGTGGCGATCTTATTGACTACAAGCATGGGAGCAGCGATGGCGCAGGACGATGTGATTAGCAAAGCAGCAGCAGAAAAAGGAGCGGTCAAGACAGACTCAGGCATGGTGTATCGATCGCTGACCGAAGGCAAAGGCGCGAGCCCGAAAGAAACCGATATCGTCCAGGTGCATTACAAGGGAACGTTTCCGGATGGAAAGGAGTTCGACAGCTCTTACAAGCGCGGCCAGCCGACCGAGTTCCCACTGAACCGCGTCATCAAGTGCTGGACCGAAGGCGTGCAGCGGATGAAAGTGGGAGGCAAGGCAAAGCTCACATGTCCGCCATCGCTTGCGTATGGCGAAAAAGGCGCAGGCGGCGTCATTCCACCGAACGCCACTTTGCAGTTTGAGGTCGAGCTGATTTCAATCAAGTCGTAGCAGCCTGGTGAACATGAGGCCGGCAGCCTCAACGGCATTCTGTTGAGTTCCGGCCGACAGTCAGCGACCAGGACCAACGCTTCTTAGTAGCCCAGTCCTGGCGCCGTGATGAACCGCGTCACGTTTTCCCTCGCTCGTCAGCCGGAAGCGCTGACTGGGCAGCCGTGGTTCGCCACTTCTTCAACAGAGTCACCAAGGCGATTACGATCAGACCGGCCAGAATTCCTACGAGGCCATCGAACAGCAAGCTGCCCAGCATCGCCGTTGTGCCCGTGACACCGTGCAACGCCGTCTCCACGAAGTGATGCAGCGCCGGGACTCCGTGCGTGAGAATGCCGCCGCCGACCAGGAACATCGCCGCAGTACCGGCAATCGATAAAGCCTTCATCAGCCACGGTGCCGCGAACAATATCGCCCGGCCAATGGACTGCAATGCTGTCGACGCCGATCGCGTCAGCGCAAGCCCGCCATCGTCGAGTTTGACGATCCCTGCCACCAGCCCGTAGACGCCCACCGTCATTAGCAGCGATATGCCAACCAGCACTCCAATCCGAGTGCTCAGTGACGCGGCGGCCACGGTACCCAGCGTGATTACGATAATTTCTGCGGACAGGATGAAGTCGGTACGAATCGCGCCTTTGATCCTGTCGCGTTCCAGCGCCACGAGATCCACGCTGGGGTCGGTCAGCGCGCGGCTGAGCTTTGCGCGATGCGCGTTCTCCCGCTCGGAATGCAGGAACTTGTGCACCAGCTTCTCCGCGCCTTCGTAGCAAAGAAACAGACCACCGACCATCAGCAGCGGGATGACAGCCCAAGGCGCCAACGCGCTGATGGCGAGTGCCGCCGGCACCAGGATCGCCTTGTTGCGCAGTGAACCCTTGGCGACTGCCCATACCACTGGCAGCTCGCGCTCGGCACGCACGCCGCTTACTTGCTGCGCGTTCAGCGCCAGGTCGTCGCCGAGCACACCGGCCGTTTTCCGGGTCGCTACTTTAGTCAGGGTGGCGACGTCATCCAGCATGCTGGCGATGTCGTCGAGCAGGGCGAGCAGACTGGTGGGCATTGAGTTTTGGACCGAAGAAGACGCACTAGCGCTAGCGCGTCGCGCTAGTTCTCAACAGCAATCACTTGTCTTCCAATACATCGGCGCCTTTCGGTGGCGTAAAGCGAAACGCATCGGCGTCGAGCTTCGGATTTCGCTCGACATTGCTGAACGTCAGCTGCGTGGTCTGACCGAATCCATCGGCAAGAACCATCGCCTGCGGCAAGCCATCACGAAAACCAATCTCGATGCGCTCGAACGTCGTGTCCTTCGCGCGCGGCTTCGCGACGATCCATTCGAGTCCATCGCGCGAGCCAGCGTCGCTCACCTCGAACTCTTTCTCGAAGTCGTTCGATCCGAACAGAATCGATGCAGGGCTCGATGGCAGCGACGCCTGCAGCTTCTTGATCGTGACCTGGTTCAGATCCTTATCGAACAACACCAGCCGTTGGCCATCCGCAGCTATCAGCTGCTGGTACGGTTTCTCGTAAGTCCACCGAAATTTGCCCGGACGCTGGAAGACAAATTGTCCACTCGAGGCCGTTGGCACTTTGGCACCCGGGCGTGCACTTCTGCCCGAACTGACCCGCTGCACGAAGTCTCCTCGCGCACTATTGGTCTGCGTCAGAAAGCTTCGCAGCTGATCGATTGCCGCTGCATGCACGTCGGTCGCAGCAACCATCGAAAGAATCAACAACGCACGCAAAGCGTTCAACATCGGATCCTTAACCTTCCCGCGCGGGCACCAGAATCTCGCGATTGCCGTTGCTCTGCATTGCAGACACCATGCCTGCGCGCTCCATGTCTTCCAGCAAACGCGCCGCCCGGTTGTATCCAATTCGCAGATGCCGTTGCACCAGCGAGATCGACGCGCGGCGATTCTTGAGCACGATCTCTACCGCCTGGTCGTATAACGGATCGGCTTCGTTTGCGTAGACACCACCGCTCGCGCCTGCTTCGCCGTTCTCGCCGTTCGCTTCGGCCGCTTCGAGTAAACCCTCGACGTACTGCGGCGCGGCGCGCGACTTCAATACGTCGACCACCCGGTGCACTTCGGCATCCGCCACAAACGCTCCGTGCACGCGCGTTGGCAAACCGGTTCCCGGCGCCAGGTACAGCATGTCGCCTTGCCCGAGCAGCGATTCAGAACCCATCTGGTCGAGGATCGTGCGCGAATCGACGCGGCTCGAGACTTGATACGAAATTCGCGCCGGAATATTGGCCTTGATCAGGCCGGTGATGACATCGACCGAGGGCCGCTGCGTGGCGAGTATCAAGTGCATGCCCGACGCACGCGCTTTCTGCGCAATGCGCGCGATCAGCTCTTCGACCTTCTTGCTCGACACCATCATTAGATCGGCCAGCTCGTCGATCACGACCACGATCATCGGCAGCGTGTCGAGCGGCTCGGGCTCGGCCGGCGTCAGCGAAAACGGGATTGCGCGATGAATTCGCCCTTGCCGCGCGCGTCGGCAATCTTCTGGTTGTAGCTCGTCAGGCTGCGCACGCCCAGCTTGCTCATCAGGCGATAGCGCTTGTCCATCTCAGCGACACACCACTGCAAAGCATTGCCGGCCTCGCGCATGTCGGTCACTACCGGCGCAAGCAAATGCGGGATTCCTTCGTACACCGAAAGCTCCAGCATCTTCGGGTCGATCAGGATCATGCGCACCTGCGATGGATCGGCCTTGTAAAGGATCGACAGAATCATCGCGTTGATGCCGACTGACTTGCCGGAACCAGTCGTGCCGGCCACCAGCAAATGCGGCATTCGAGCCAGATCGACCACGACCGGCTTGCCCGAGATGTCCTTGCCGAGCCCGAGCGTCAGCAGCGAATGGCTCTCGTTGTAGATCGCGGAACCGAGAATCTCCGACAGCTTGACCACCTGCCGGCGCGGATTCGGCAGCTCGAGTCCCATCAGGTTCTTGCCCGGAATCGTCTCGACGACGCGAATCGAAACCAGTGACAACGCGCGCGCGAGGTCCTTGGCAAGATTGACGATTTGACTGCCTTTGACGCCGACCGCGGGCTCGATCTCGTAGCGTGTGATCACCGGTCCCGGGTAGGCGGCGATGACCGCAGCCTCGACGTTGAAATCGCGCAGCTTCTTTTCGATCAGACGCGAGGTGAACTCCAGCGTTTCGGTCGAGATCGCTTCGACATTCGGCGGCGGCTCGTCGAGCAGGTCCAAGGGCGGCAGCCGGGCGTCAGCCATTTCGGCGAACAGCGGCACCTGCTTTTCCTTTTGCTTGCGCTCGGACGGCTTGACATGCGCCGGCGTGCGCTCGATATGAACCGGCGGCGCCTCGTCGATGCGCTCGCGTTCATCGCTCAACGCCGCTTCGCGGACTTTTGCCGCAGCTTCGCCGATCGCCCGGTCTTCGGCCTCCTCGCGCTTGCGGCGCGCGCGTCGCGAAAACCCTTCCAGAAATCCGCCGAACCGCTCGGCCACCGCTAGCCACGAGAAATCGAGAAACAGCGACAGTCCGATCGCGATCGAGACGAGCATGATCACGGTAGCGCCGGTAAAGCCAACGCCCCCCTGCAGAAACTGCGCGACCGAACTGCCGACAACGCCTCCGGGCGAGCCTGGTAAAGCCACGCCGAGCGTGTGAAACCGAAGCCACTCAAGACTCACTGCGCCGAAGAGCAACAGAACGAACCCGATGCCGTGCGCATACGCCGGCAGATCGTCGTTCAGCGGATCACCGCTGGCAGCGCGGTGCAGCTTGCGAAACCCGCGCACAACGGTGATCGCGAGGCCGAACACCAGCAGATACGCCGACAGCCCGAACAACAGCAACGCGATGTCGGCCACCCAGGCCCCCAACCGCCCACCAATGTTTTGCACGCCAGCCGCGCCTGCCGCATGGCTAAAAGCAGGATCATCGCTGCTGAAAGTGGCAAGCATTGCAAACAATCCAACCGCCGCGACGGCACCGACGATCCAACCACCCTCGGACAGCAGCCGCCCGAAGCGATCGTCGCCTTCCGACCGCGGCGCGGCGTCGCGGGAACGCAGCCATACGCCGTCGTCCGCGCGTTGTGCGCCACTACCCACTTTCGCCCTTCCCGCCATGCGGGCGATTATAGGTTCCGGGTCGTCGAAAATTCGTCGCCGCCACCGGGGTTTGGCACCGCGCAGTTCGCGCTTCATCGGCGGACGTTGCGATAGGTCGCCGCACCGAGCAAAATCCTGCCCATGACACCACCGCTCTTGACCTCCGCTGTCGGCACTCCCGGTAATCCTTCACTGACGATTGCACGCAATGCCTTCACGCGCGTGTGGAATCTCAAATCGATCGCGATCGTGTTCTATTTCTGCCTGCTGTTGATGCTCGCGCGGTTTATCACCGCGTTGTATTACGAGCCGCTGGACGAGTGGGCGTTCCACCTTGCGCGCGGCGTTCGGCAGACCCTGATCAGCGGGCTGTTATTGCTGCTCGCGATTGCGCTGACAGAAGCGTTTGCCGCCGCCAGGCTTCTTTCTGCGCGGCGCGCGCTCGTATTGGGGGTTCTGACTTCGGCGGTCGCCGCGGGGCTCAGCGTGCCGGCGCGCCTGGTCGTGGCCGGGTTCCCGATAGCTGGACGCCTCAGCGAATACCCGGGTTTCTTCGTCTCGACGTTCACTTTGTGGACTGCGCTTGGCGCTCTGGGATATTGGTTTTTCAGCTCGATGCGCGCTGATCAGGAGGCACGGTGCCGTCTCGTCGATAGCGAATGCCGGCAGCAAGCGCTGCAGGCGCAGATGTGCGAGGCGCAACTGACTGCGTTGCAAGCGCAGATCGAGCCGCACTTCTTGTTCAACACCTTGGCCAACGTCAAGCGCCTGTACGAAACCGCACCCGACCAGGGCCGCGAAATGCTTGCCAGCCTGATCAACTATCTGCGTGCTGCGCTGCCGGCGATGCGCGAATCGGGCTCGACGCTCGGGCGCGAACTCGAGCTGGCTCGCTCGTTCCTGACGATCTTGAAGATGCGAATGCGCGAGCGATTGGACTTTTCGATCGATCATGATCCCGCCCTTGCCAACGCACGGGTGCCACCGATGGTGTTGCCGACACTGGTGGAAAACGCAATCAAGCATGGGCTGTCGCCGCTGCCCGAAGGCGGGCGGATCGATATCCATGCGCGGCGCGAAGGCGATGATTTGCTGGTCGAGGTGCGTGACAATGGCGCAGGCTTCACCGGTAGCACGGGCGCGGGCGTTGGTTTGGCAAATACCCGGTCGCGGCTGAGTGCACTGTATGGAGCTCGCGCCAGGATGACGCTGACGGCTGGAGCGCCGCGCGGCGTTACCGCATCGATTCGTCTACCGGTTGAATGGGAGGCAGCGCCAGCATGAGCGCAGTGCCGATCAGCACGAGCCAGACACTTCCAGCTCCGGTCGCACGCGCTGCGCGCTTTCGCTCGATGCGCGTGACCTCGGGCCATGTGGTGGCGGTGTTGTTGGCGACACTGGTGACGTCGGTTCTAGATTTAGCGTACTTGTTCGATAAGCTGGGCAAGCCAGGCATTTGGCGGGCCCTCGCGTTCGAGCCGATCGTGTCGCTGATGATTTTCACCTTCGCGCTATTGGCTTGGCTGTTCGTCGCGAAGGAGCCCAACGAGCGCACCCGCTGGAGCGCGCTGGTCGTCGCCTCAGTCGTCAGCGCTGCACTGACCGCCGCCATCACGATGCCGATTTCAGCCGCCATAGGCATTGATCAGGTATGGCAGGCATTGATGGAGAAGACGAAGCCGATGCCGCCTAACTGGCTGCGGTTCATCGGCAACACGACGCACCTTTCGATTTATGCCTTTCTGTTTATTGCGTCCGCGCAGAATTTGCGGCAGCGCTCGGCGACACAGCGCGCTGTGCTGGCGGCGCAGCGCGCACAAGCCAGTATCGCGCGTGAGGTTCTGGAAGCGCGGCTGATTGCGATGCAGGCGCAGGTCGAGCCGCAGTTCCTGTTCGATTCGCTGGTCGATATCGAAACGCTGTATCGCAGGAACGCACCGCAGGCGGCACAGGATCTCGACCGATTGATCACCTATCTGCGAGTGGCGTTGCCTCGCATGCGAGAGGCGGGCTCGACAATCGAGGCCGAGATTGATCTGGTTAAGGCGTACCTCGCAGTAGTGACTTCGTTGCATGGCGGGCGTCCCCAGCTTTTTGTAACGCTGCCCGACGACTGTCTCACAGCACGCTTCTATCCGATGCTGTTCTTACCGCTGGTCCAACGTGCTGTCAGGCAGCCGTCGGGCGAGCCGCCGGCGTCGATCAGAATCGGCATTAGCCACATCGGCAATCAAGTGGTGACCGTTTTACGATTCGACCATCCTGCCGGCTGTGCCGAGGACGCCGAGCTCATGCGCGTGCGTGAGCGCCTGGCAGGTTTGTATGGCGGCGCTGCGTCTCTCGACTGCGAGGAGCACGACGCGACGGTACAGCTGACGATGCGCGTGCCGGCGGCATCCGGTTCGGAGTCGTGAGCAGTCCAACGGCGATCGTCGCCGAGGACGAAGCGACGCTGCGCCACCAGCTGGTCGAGCAACTCGGGCAGCTGTGGCCGGAGCTCGCGATCGTCGGCGAGGCCGCCGATGGTGTGCAGGCGCTGCGGCTGCTCGACGAACACCGCCCCGACGTGTTGTTTCTCGACATTCAGATGCCGGGCGCGACCGGTCTCGAAGTCGCCCGGCAAGCCAGCGGTCGCTGCCATGTGGTTTTCGTGACCGCATACGACCAGCACGCCGTGGCTGCGTTTGATCAAGGCGCGGTCGACTACGTGCTCAAGCCTGTTTCGGCAGCGCGCTTGTTCACAGCGGTCTCGCGCGTCAAGGCGCGGCTCGGAACGCCTCCGGCACTGCTCGATGAGGCGCTCGAGAAGATCAACTCGAACGCGCAGCCTTCATCCAAGCAATATCTACGCTGGATCAATGCGTCTGTCGGACAAAGTCTGAAGCTGATCACGGTCGATGAGATCAGCTACTTTCAGGCCGACAACAAGTACACGCGCGTGGTCACCGGCGAGGGCGAGGCACTGATTCGCAAGCCGTTGAAAGAGCTGGTCGACGAGCTCGATCCAAACCAGTTTTGGCAGATCCATCGCTCGACGCTGGTCAACGCAACGTCGATCGCCGGCGTAGCGCGCGATTTTCGCGGGCGGATGCTCGTCAAGCTGAAGACTCGCGTCGAAACTCTGCTCGTTTCGGACAGCTACACGCACCTGTTCCGGCAGATGTGACTTGGGTCAGTTCCGTTAACCCAAATCCCGGAGGAAATCGGGCGCTCCAAACACCTTCAACCCGAGCCGCCGAACCTTAGAGTTTGCGGCTCGAATTAGGGTGGAGCAAGCCGTGGGTCCTTCGATACTTTTCTTTCTTGCCGGTGTGGTCGCTGTGGGAATTGCCGGGGCTGTTTACAAAGTGAACCGCCCGCAGGCGGGCTATCGAGAACGCGACGACGCAGGCGAATGAAGGCCGCGCTGATCATCAGCGGCCTTGGCATCGCAATGGTTGTGATGACCCCGGCCCTGCGAGCGCTGCGCTCTCGCTCTGGCGCCAAAATGAGCGACGACGAATACTTTGCGGCAGCTCGCAAGCGCGCGATTAGCTATCGGCTTGCCAGGTCGGCATCGAGTCAGGACGAGCGTCAAGTGAGCGGCAACAAGCAGCAGGCCCGCTAGTCCGTATCCTGTCTTCATTTCAGCCGAAGCGTCCCAATATAATTGCCTCGAAACGGCGAAGGGGAATCTGCTGAGCACTATGACGAAATCCAAACACGCCCGCGTGCTGATTCTGGGTTCGGGCCCGGCCGGGTATACCGCCGCCGTTTACGCCGCGCGCGCCAATTTGAAGCCGGTATTGGTGACGGGCCTGGCGCAAGGCGGGCAGCTGATGACGACGACCGATGTCGACAATTGGCCGGCCGACGCGCAAGGCGTGCAAGGTCCGGAGCTGATGACGCGCTTTCTGGCGCACGCCGAGCGCTTCAACACCGAGGTGATTTTCGACCACATCCATACCGCCAAGCTCGACGAGCGGCCGTTGCGCCTGATCGGCGATTCGGCCGAATACACGTGCGATGCGTTGATCATTGCTACCGGCGCCAGCGCGATGTACCTCGGCCTGCCATCGGAACAGGCGTTCATGGGCAAGGGCGTATCGGGCTGCGCGACCTGCGACGGGTTCTTTTACAAGAATCAGGACGTGGCAGTCGTAGGCGGCGGCAACACCGCGATTGAAGAAGCGCTTTATTTGACCAACATCGCAAAGAAGGTGACGCTGATTCACCGGCGCGACAAGTTTCGCGCCGAACCGATCAACGTTGATCACCTGATGCAGAAGGTCAAAGAAGGCAAGGTTGAAATGAAAACGTTCAACGTGCTGGACGAGGTACTGGGTAACGACTCCGGTGTGAATGCGGTCCGTATCAAGAACACGCAGACCGGCGCGATCGAGAAAATCGCGCTACAGGGCGTTTTCATTGCCATTGGCCATCGGCCGAATACCGAAATTTTCGCTGGCCAGTTAGATATGCAGAACGGCTACATCATCACCAAGACCGGACTGACCGGCATGGCGACCTCGACCAGCGTGCCGGGCGTGTTTGCCGCTGGTGACGTGCAGGATCACGTATACCGTCAGGCGATTACCAGCGCCGGCACCGGCTGCATGGCCGCGCTAGACGCACAGAAGTATCTGGAAAACCTCGAAGCCGTCGCTCCGGCGCCCGAAGCGTTAGCCGCCTAACAGTGTTTGCTGATCGACCCGCAGGATTGACGGTGTATGACGGAGAAATTTACTCAGCTTGCGCAGCTCGAATCACTGCGCGATGCGCTCATCGCCAAGGCCCGTGAGCAAGAGCGCGCCGCGACCGAGCTCCGTGCGCGCGAGGTTCAAACCGTAAGAGCGGTGGATGAGTTTCGCGACGCGGTCGGCGACGTGACGCCGCTCAATGGGCACTCTCGCGTAGAACACAAACGCACTCCACACCCGCCGATCGCGCACAAGCGACGCGAAGACGATCAACTTGTGCTGGTCGCGTCGGTATCGGACGAATTTGAAATCGACACACTTCTGCATACCGACGACGAGCTCTCGTTTCGCCGGCCCGGCGTCGGTGCGGACGTTCTGCGCAAGTTACGCCGCGGAGAATGGGTGATTCAGGACGAGATCGATCTGCACGGGTGTCGGACCGATGAAGCGCGCGAGCTGCTCGCTGGCTTCGTCCGCGACGCAGGCAAGCGCGGCCTGCGCTGCGTTCGCGTTGTGCACGGCAAGGGATTGGGGTCGAAAGGGCGTCAGCCGGTACTGAAGGGCAAAACTAAAGTATGGCTTGCGCAGCGAGAAGACGTCATCGCGTTCTGCCAAGCGCGGTCGACCGAAGGTGGAAGCGGCGCACTGATCGTGTTGCTGAAGCCGACCAGTGGGAAAGTCGGCTAAGGTCACCTCGCCGCGCCATCTCTTGCCTGTGTTTTTAAACCGCGGCTTCACCCTCTTCGCCAGTCCGGATCCGAATCACCTGTTCAACGGGGCGAACGAAAATCTTTCCATCACCGATTTTCCCGGTGCGCGCGGCTTTCGTGATCGCTTCGATCGCCCGTTCCGTCAACGAATCGGGAACGACGGCTTCGACCTTGACCTTCGGCAGAAAGTCGACGACGTACTCGGCGCCTCGATACAGCTCGGTGTGTCCTTTTTGGCGCCCGAAGCCCTTGACTTCTGTGACCGTCAGCCCCGTAACGCCGACATCGGCCAGCGCCTCGCGCACTTCGTCGAGCTTGAACGGCTTAATAATCGCAGTGATCTGTTTCATCGTCGCTCTCGCTTTGTTTGGCCGATTGTAGTGGCCTAGAGCGTGACGCTTTCTTCGCGGAAACGATTCGTGATGGGGTAGCGCCAGTCGCGGCCAAATCCCCTGTGAGTTACGCGAATCCCGACCGGCGATTGGCGCCGCTTGTATTCCGACAGGCGAATCATGCGAACGACCTTGCGCACCATCGCCTCGTCATGGTCTGCCGCAACGATTTCTGCGATGGAGCGCCCCTGCTGCATGTACAGATCGATGATCTCGTCGAGGACGTCGTAAGGCGGCAGTGAATCCTGATCGGTCTGATCGGCTTTCAATTCCGCGCTTGGCGCGCGCGTGAGGATGCGCTCAGGAATTACCGGCGCGATCGAGTTCCGGTAGTCGCACAGCCGGTACACCAAGCTTTTCAGGATGTCCTTGATCACCGCGAAGCCGCCGGCGAGATCGCCGTAGAGCGTCGAGTAACCGACCGCAGTTTCCGACTTGTTGCCGGTGGTCAGCACGATTGAGCCGTACTTGTTGGACAGCGCCATTAACAGTGTCCCGCGGATCCTTGCCTGCAGGTTTTCTTCGGTGGTATCCCACGGCAGCCCGCGAAATTCGCGTGCCAAAGTGGAGAGGTACGCGTCGAATGCAGGCTTGATCGGCAGCACGTCGTAGCGCACCTTCATCGTCTGCGCCATCTGCTCTGCATCTTCCAGGCTCATCGGCAACGTGAACTGCGACGGCATCATTACCGCGCGCACGCGTTCAGGTCCCAGCGCATCGACCGCGATCGCCAGCGTCAACGCAGAGTCGACTCCTCCCGATAACCCGATGATCGCGCCGGGGAAATTGTTCTTGCCCAGATAGTCGCGGACGCCGAGCACCAGTGCCGCGTACGCGAGCGCCTCTTCCTTCGGCTCGACAGCAACGGCAGAGGGCTGCGGGACGCCGTCGATGAAGTCCACCAGTAGCAGGCTCTCCTCGAACTGTGGCGCGCTTGCCACCAGCTTGCCGTGGGCGTCGAGCACAAACGAGCCGCCGTCGAAGACCAGCTCATCTTGTCCTCCGACCAGGTTGGCATACACGACTGGCATCCGGTAGCGCGAAACGTTCGCGCGCAGCGTGTCGAAGCGCTGCTTCTGCTTGCCCAGATGAAACGGCGAGCCATTGGGCACCATCAACACCTGCGCACCTGCCGATTTCGCGCACTCCGGTGCATACGAGAACCAGGTGTCCTCGCAGATATTTACGCCAAATGAAGTGCCATTGAGCTCGAACACAAGCGGGCGATTGTCCGGCGTGAAATAACGCTGCTCGTCGAACACGTCGTAGTTCGGCAGGTCGTGTTTGCAGTAAGTGCCCAGCACGACCCCGCCCTGCAACAGCGAGGCCGCATTGAATCGATGGCCTTCGCGCGCGAGCGGGTGGCCAACGATGACCGTCAGGTCCGGAAACTGCAGCAACTGCGCGGTCAACCTCGGCAACGCATCGTCGCTGGCTGCGTAAAATGCACGGCGTAGAAGTAAGTCCTCAGGGGGATAGCCGGCCAGAGACAGTTCCGGCGTCAGCAGCAGGTCTGCTCCCGCTGCAGCGGCACGCGATGCCGCTTCGATGATCCTTCTGCTGTTGCCCTCGAAGTCGCCGACGGTGCAATTGATCTGTGCAACCGCGACTTTGACGTTAGAACTCATTCGATGAACAACCCTGCAGGTGGCGACGATTATTGCACGCGCGTCGTCAGCGACCTGGGCGCGATCGGTGAGACCACATGGAATGCGCTGGTTGCAGCGTCAGCATGCGGCAACCCGTTTCTGCGGTACGAATTTCTGCATGCGTTGCACGCTACCGGGTGCGCTGCACCGCGTTCCGGGTGGGAGATGCAGTACCTCACGCTTTGGCGCGGCGCAGAGCTGGCCGGCGCAGTGCCGCTGTATCGCAAGCACCACTCCTATGGCGAGTATGTATTTGACTGGGCCTGGGCCAGTGCGTATCAGCAGCACGGCATCGAGTACTACCCGAAGTGGTTGGCGGCGGTGCCGTTTACCCCTGTGCCGGGCGCGCGCCTGATTGCAGCCGATTCACCCACGCGGTTGGCGCTAGCCAATGCGCTCCTATCGCTCGCTCACAAATCCGGGTTGTCGTCACTGCACGTGTTGTTCGCGCCGACCGATGAGATCGAGCCGCTGGCGGACGCGGGAATGCTGACGCGGCGCGCGGTGCAGTTTCACTGGTTCAATCGCGACTACTCGTCGTTCGACGATTATCTCGCTTCACTCGCACAGCCGAAGCGGAAGAAAGTCCGCGCTGAAAAACGTAAGGTGGCGGCCGCAGGTATCGCTTTCGAGAGAAAGGTCGGCCGCGACATTGCGGAAGCCGACTGGGATTTGTTCATGCGCTGCTACGCGACAACGTACGCGGCTCATTACTCGACGCCCTATCTGAACCGCCGCTTCTTTCTGCGGATTGCGGAGTCGATGCCGGACAATCTGTTGATGGTGACCGCGCAGCGCGACGGTCGGTCGATCGCTGCCGCACTTGCACTGTTCGGCGATGAGCATCTCTACGGGCGCTATTGGGGAGCGATTGAGTTCGTTCCCTGCCTGCACTTCGAAACGAGTTACTACCAGATGATCGAGTTTGCCATCGAGCGCAAGCTGAAAGTGTTCGAAGGCGGCGCGCAGGGCGAACACAAGCTCGCGCGCGGATTCGAGCCGGTTACGACGTACTCGTCGCACTGGCTCGCGCACCCTGCGTTTGCCGATGCAGTCGAGCGCTACTTGCAGCGTGAAACGGGTGGCATCGAGGCTTACGTTGACGAACTGAACGAGCGCAGCGCACTGCGCGCGACGTCGAGTGCCGAATGAGTTTGACGCATCTCGCCGCCGCTCTGCTCATGGTGACCATTTGGGGCGCGGTGCTGCGCACCGGCCCCTCTGGGGAGTTCGAGCAAATCCCCCTCGCTTCGGCGCTGCGGTGAGGCACTCGTGAGTCTTTCGCATCTCGCCGCCGCTCTGCTGATGGTGACCATTTGGGGATTTAACTTCATCGTCATCCGCTGGGGGCTGAACGACGTGCCGCCAATGACGCTGACGGTTCTTCGCTTCGCATTGGCGGCTTTTCCCGCTGTTCTGTTCGTACGGCGGCCACAGCCGTCGTGGCGTCTGGTGACCGGCTACGGCTTGTTTGCGTTTGCGTTGCAGTTCGGACTGCTGTTCGGCGGAATGCAGGCAGGCATGCCAACCGGACTCGCTTCATTGGTCATTCAGGTGCAGGCATTCTTCACGATCGGGCTGGTCGCCCTTATGACACACGAGCGTGCGAAGACAATCCAGCTGGTGGGCGCCACGATCGCGGGAACCGGTCTCGTGCTCGTTGCGTTTCATTTGCCGCCATCGACTCTCCTCGGCTTCTTTCTCGTCGTCGCAGCCGCGGCTTCATGGGCTATCGCAAATGTGATCGTCAAGCGCATTCACAGCGAACAGCCGCTGGCCGTGGTGGTATGGGCAAGCGCTGCCGCGTCGATCATGATGCTGCCGGTGGCGCTCGTGGTCGAAGGCCCGGCCACGATGTTGGGCGCAGTGAGCGCGATGGACGCGCTCGCGTGGCTCGGGCTGGCGTTTCAGGCCTGGCCGACCACTCTGCTCGCGTTCGGTATCTGGGCGTGGCTGTTGCGCCGGCATCCCGCGGCGCTGATCGCACCATTCACGTTGCTGGTGCCAATCGTCGCCATGAGCCTCGCAGTATGGTTGCTCGGCGAAGAAATAACTTGGTGGAAGCTGACGGCCATCGCATTAGTGCTCGGCGGGCTTGCACTCAATGTGATTGCGTCGCGTGCACGCCGCGACGAAGTGACTACGCTGCCGGCTTAGGGGTAGCGTTCTGGTACGCCGCTACGGCATCGAGGATGTCCCTGGCGCGCAGACTCCGGACCTTCCCATCCGATGACCTTGACCCATTTCCCGGGCTCCAGATCCTTGTAGTGCTCGAAAAAATGCTGAATCTGCGCGAGCCGCTCCGGCGCAATGTCAGACCACTTCAGCCAGTGCCGGTACCACGGCAGAATCTTGTCGATCGGCACCGCCAGAAGTTTCGAGTCGCCGCCCGCCTCGTCTTCCATCTTCAGCACGCCCAGAGGTCGGCAGCGCACGACCACCCCGGGCTGTAGCGCAAACGGCGTGATTACCAGCACGTCAAGCGGGTCACCATCATCGGCGAGCGACTTGGGAACGTAGCCGTAATTGCACGGATAGTGCATCGACGTGGCGATGAAGCGGTCGACGAACAGCGCGCCGGTGTCTTTGTCGACCTCGTACTTGATCGGATCCGCATGCGCGGGGATCTCGATGATGACGTTGAAGTCGTTCGGGATATCACGGCCAGCGGACACGGCATCGAGTCTCATACGGAGATTTTAGTGTCCGAGCAAGCGTATCGCTCCGAGCGCTTAGATGAAGAAGCACATTAGGCTATGCAAGAATGCCGCCCCAACCTATGGCAATTTATCTACTGATGGCGCAAACGCTCGTATTGGTAGCCGCGCTCGCGCTGCTGGGCCAAGCTATTGTGGGTCTCTTCAACTGGGGCAAACGCCGTGACAACCTTCTGTATCGCTTGTTCGAGCTGGTTGCATTGCCCGTTGTGAAACTGGTTCGCCTTGTCTCGCCCAAGGTCGTACTGGACCGTCACGTACCGGTTGCTGCCTTCGTGCTGCTGTTGATCGTTTATTTTTGGCTGGGGTTTGAGCATCGTGACTCGTGCAAGGCGCAATTGAGCCAGCCTAGCTGCGAAAAATGGGCAGAGGCGTGGACCCAGCGACCAGCCCAGTAGCCGTTCTCACGCGCTGGGTCGTCAAATGGTGGTTCAAGCGCCGGGCCAACTTCGCGCTGCTCATTAACCGCAATCCGCAAGCCATCGTGGCGTTGCGCGACATATTGCGAGTCGATCCGGCTGATATTTACGCCCGCTCTGTCCTCGGCAACTTGTATGCAAAGCAAGGTGATTCGTCGGCGGCGATCACCGAGTTCACTGAGCTAGTGGCGTTTCATCCGGAGCATGCCGACAGCTGGTTCAATCTGGGCTTCTTGCACGACCAGCGCGATGAACTTGCCGATGCCGAGCGCTGTTTCCGACGAGCGGTCGAACTTCGGCCCGGACTCGACCGCGCGTGGTACGGGCTTGGGCTGGTCCTAATACGGGAAAACCGCCTGGAGGAGGCCATCGTGACGCTTCAGCGCAACATAAAGCTTCAGCCCTTCAGCCCTTATGGTTATTATCAGCTTGGCATGACCTACCATCACCTGGGTCGCAGCAAGGAAGCGTGGAAAACTTACGAGAAGCTGACTCAATTCGAGCCAAAGTATGCAGCGACGCTGAAGCGCGATCTGGAGCAGACCCAGCCGCAGGCGGTGAGCAGAGATTCGAAAAAGACGGAGGACACTTCCGCCGAAGCCTTGTAGTGCGAAACAACTAAAAACGTTAAGGAGAAAGCATGCAGCTCACCGCGCAGCATCAGGAGTATTGGCGTAGGAATCTACGCCTCACCGCAGTTCTGCTCGCAATCTGGTTCGTGGTTACGTACGTCATGGCCTGGTATGCCCGACCATTGGCTGAGATCAATTTCTTCGGATGGCCGCTGTCGTTTTACATGGCGGCGCAAGGTTCGCTGATCATTTATGTCGTTCTCATCTATGTCTACGCCAAGAGAATGCGCAAGCTTGACCAGGAGTTCAACGTAGAAGAGGGAGACGAGTAATGGCCGCGACCACCGCCGGCGCTAACCGCGCCTTCTTCAATCAGCTGCGCAAGTACTACACCTGGTACACGGGTGGATTTCTCGTGTTCCTGGTTTTGCTGGCAATCGCCGAACAGCTTGGGTTGTCGCGCCAGTACATCGGCTATGCGTTTTTGTTCGCGACGATCGCGCTGTATGCGGGCATCGGCATCATGAGCCGCACGGCGGATGTCGCCGAGTACTACGTCGCCGGCCGAAGGGTCCCCGCGCTGTTCAATGGCATGGCGACCGGCGCCGACTGGATGAGCGCCGCATCTTTTATCGGCATGGCGGGCACGCTTTATCTGGCCGGCTACGACGGGCTTTCTTTCGTCATGGGCTGGACCGGCGGCTACTGCCTTGTGGCCTTTTTGCTCGCGCCTTATCTGCGCAAGTTCGGCCAGTTCACCATTCCCGACTTCTTGGGAGCGCGCTACGGCGGCAACATTGTTCGCTCAATCGGCATCATTGCGGCAATCATTTGCTCGTTCGTATATGTGGTCGCTCAGATCTACGGCGTCGGCCTGATCACGAGTCGCTTCACCGGCCTGGCGTTTGAAATCGGGGTATTTGTCGGTCTCGGCGGCATCCTGGTGTGCTCGATGCTCGGCGGTATGCGCGCGGTCACATGGACGCAAGTGGCGCAGTACATCATTCTGATCATCGCGTATCTGACACCGGTGGTCTGGCTGGGTGTGCGACATACCGGCGTTCCGATTCCGCAGATTGCCTACGGGCAGACGATGCAAAAGCTGGCGGAAGTTGAGAAGAAGATCTTCGCCGATCCGAAGGAAGCCGAGGTGCGTGCGATCTTCAAGAGCCGAGCCGACGCGGCCACCGCAGGGTTAAAAGATCCTGCCAAGGGTTTCGCTGAAGGTCGCGCCGCGCTTGAAAAGCGCCTGGCCGATCTTAGGGCCGGCAATGCACCAGCACCGGAAATAAATCCAGTCCAGAAAGCGCTGACCGAGTATCCGACTGACGTTGAGAAGTGGAAAGCGGCAGCGACCAAGGATCGCGGACTGGCGGCACGCGCTGCACCACCGCGCCCACACGCCGACCCGTACCCCGGTAAGGACGAAGCGGCGCGCGACACCGCGCGGCTGAACTTCCTGGGCATCGTGTTCTGCATGATGTTCGGGACCGCCGCGCTGCCGCACATTCTGATGCGGTACTACACGACGCCGAGCGTGCAGCAGGCTCGCGACTCGGTGTTCTGGTCGCTGTTCTTCATCTTCCTGCTGTACTTCACGGCGCCTTGTTTAGCGGTGCTCGCGAAGTACGACGTCTACAGCAATCTGGTC
Organism: uncultured beta proteobacterium; assembly: GCA_963729165.1. GTDB lineage: Bacteria > Pseudomonadota > Gammaproteobacteria > Burkholderiales > Burkholderiaceae_F > JACCZX01. The sequence continues at coordinate 112,580 of CAVSMM010000016.1, read as the reverse complement.
GGCAGCAGCTTCGCTTCGTTGCCGGCGTGGGCGTCGCTGTGGGCGCAGGTTGATCCGACGCTGTTGAATATCACCGATGTAAATCGCGACGGGGTCGTGCAGCTCGCTGAGATCGCTATCGGCGGTGACCTAATCGTGCTGGCCACTCCGGAGATTGCAGGCCTGCCTTACGTAGTATCTGGGCTGGTGGCTGCCGGGGGTCTTGCAGCGGCGCTCTCAACTGCCGACGGGTTGCTTCTGACGATCGCCAACGCGCTGTCGCACGATCTGTACTACAAGATGATCGATCCGTCTGCATCGACCAAGTTCAGGGTGACGCTTTCCAAGGTGCTGCTGGTGGTCGTTGCGATCGCCGCAGCCACGGTCACGTCGCTGAAGCCGGGAGACATTCTGTTCCTGGTCGGCGCGGCGTTTTCGTTGGCTGCCTCTGCGTTCTTTCCGCCGCTCGTTACCGGGGTGTTCTGGAAGCGCGCGACCAAGTGGGGAGCGATCATCGGGAATGGTCGTCGGATTGACCGTTTGCATCTACTACATGCTTCGGACTTATCCGTTCTTTACCAACATGGGTGTGCCCAAGATGGATTTGTGGTTCGGATTGAATCCCATCTCGGCAGGGGTATTTGGGCTACCGGCGGGCTTGCTGACGATCATCATCGTCAGCTTGCTGACTCCCGAGCCTGATCGCCAAACACAGGAGTTGGTTGAGCACGTACGCTATCCACACCTGCGAGGCGACACGGTTGACACGGTCGCCACCTGAACGAGTTCGATGTACCCAAAAGCCCGCGTTGTCGCGGGCTTTTTTTTGCCAACGAACTGCGTCAGCGGGCGCCAGTCCTACCAAGATGAAGAAACTCGCCGACCCGGAAGCGTGGTGGAGTGCAATCGAGCCGCTACTAGGCGACCGACGTTTTGCGATCCCGCTCGTACTGCTAGCGCTGGCAGGCTCTCTGATTGTCACGGCCGCGAGTGAAGTCGGCATCCGCATTTTCAATACCGACTGGGACAACACCCTTGGCTACGCCGTGCAGCGCAACCGAAGCTGGCAGTCCTTTTTCGCGCTGTGGGTCGGATTCGCGCTTACGACAATCGTACAAGGCTTGGTTGGCGCAGCCTTGCTAAAGGTTTACTCGAAGCCGCAGCGCTGGCTCCGCGGCATTGCGGTTGCCGTTGTCGGCTCGGTGCCGATGTATATCGGTGGCCTCACGCTCGTGTTGTTGCCCGGGATCTTGCTCTTTGCGATCGCCTTCCTGATCAGCTGTGCATGGTGGGCAAGTGGTAACCGCAGGTTGCTTGGCTTGTCGTTCAACGAGGCCCCGGAGCATGTCGCCGTGTCGCTGGTCGTCTCCGGCGCCTTCGTGGTCTTGATGACGGCAGGCTTGCCCTTTTAGCAGATCGTCTATTTGAAATCTTGAACCTATCGGATGTTTGTCGCCGCCGCTTAGCGCGTGTCGAGCGCCATAAGAACGCTCAGCGTTGAGCCGCCCGCAACACCGCTGCCGGCGCATCCGCTGCTGACTTCGTCTCTGCAGCGAAAGCAGTCGCCGCTTCCTTGAAGTAGGCAGCAGCCTCACGCTCATCGCCGATCGCGTCGGCGAGGCGCGCAAGTGCGAGCAGCGTCGTCGCATTTCTGTCGGTCGCCAAGCTCTCCAGCAAATACGCTTTCGACTTCCCCCACAGTTGCTGCCGCAGACAAACCATCCCTGCGGCGTGCAGCAGCGCGGCGCGAACGGAAACCGCAGATGGCGCAGCCTCGAGCCACGCTTCGACGCGCTCCAGTTGATCGCGCGGCGACAATGCGTTCGCCCGCCCATACTCTTCGAGCAATGAACGCGCGGAATCGTCCCATTCGGTCGGCGAATCGCGCAGTGCACTCTCAATCGCCTCGACTGCGGGCCCGCCAAGCCCGGCATCGTTCAAAAGCCGCGCGGCTTGGAGGGCAATATCGGGCGATTGTCGATCGGCGTCAGGCACTGATCGCCACACCGCTTCGAGCGCCGCGGGATCTGCGCTGTGCGCTGCCAGCAGCTCGCGGTAGATCGTGCACTTCAGCCTGCGCGCCAAAACCGGATGCAGAGCGTTTCTCTTTTCCAGCAATCGCAATGCTTTCAGCGCTTCATCCCAGCGCTCCAACTGCAAATTGGCACTCAGCGCAATTCGCATTGCATGGATGTGGCGGCGACCCTCACCCTGCAGCCGATTGAGCGCACTCAACGCAGCGTCGTTTTCACGCTGCTCGGTCAACATCTCGGCGCTCGCGACCAGGCGCGCCGTCTCGACGTCGGCATCAAGACCGGCGAGCTCGAGCCACTCGTCGCGGCGCGCGTACTCCTGCATCCGATGTGCCGAGCGCGCACCGACCAATGCTGCTATGCCTGCCGTCGAGCTCGTTGACTGCGCGGCGCGTGCCGATTTCTCGGCGCGCGCAAACCGCCCTTCGAGAAAATTCTTCAGCGATTCGATCAGTGCACGGTTGCCGCCGATTTCTTCACGCCGAGCGCGATAAAGCCGCACTTGCTCCGGAAAGTCCGCCATTTTCTGCACAACCCGCGCGATCCAGTAAACCGCGCTCAGCAGCAACACCAGCGCGACAAGCGCCAGGTTCACGGAGACATCGACTCGATAGGGCGGAACAAGGACAGCGACGTTGCCGAGATTGGTTCTCAAGAACAATGCTGTCAGCGCCGCAAGCAGCGCGAGGAGCAATGCCGAGCTCAACCAACGCACGCGGGCTCCAGCGCTAACGGCCCGGCGAAAGCGGGGTGACTCGCACCGCGCGAATCGCGGCCATGCTGTCGCCGATTGTGGGCACATCAACCGACAACGCGGTCGACGCGAGTTGCTTGATCAGCGACTGGGCGGCAGCAACCGGTGGCGATCGCGTATCGAAATAGCGTGCCAGCAGTGCCTGAGCTTCTGACAGATCGGCCCGAAACAAGCGGTCGTTGCGCGCAAGAAGCGCTTGTCGGGCGTTCAGCAGGCGCAGACGCAATTGCTGCCGGACCAATGTCTGCTGTTGAGCGTCGAGCAACACCGACTCCGGAGAATCGACATGGCGGATGCGAATCAAATCGCGATACTCACCTAGCTCGTTCTGCAGCGCACGCCAATGGCGCTGCCACCAGCTCCCACCGGTGGGCACTGGCGAGGACTCCGTGGTCGATGGTGGCAAGGTGGGTGTTGTTGTGACCGCAGCCAGCAACGACAACGTGTCGACCGACGACGCGAGTTGATCGAGCTTGAGTGCAATGCCAGTGAAGTCAACCGCGGGCGCCGCCTTCAGGCGCTCGATATCGCGCGCCAGCACGCGTCGCAACGGGACGAACCGCGCGTTATCGGAGCGAGACAGCCGCACGTCCGCCGTCTGTAACGCCGCCAGGGCGGTGGCCACGTTTCCGCTCAGTTGCAGTTCCTGCGCGGCTACCGTGACGAGGCGCTCGACTTCCACCAGCACCGCATCGTCGCGACCGCGCGACAAATCCGAATACAACTGCTCGAGCGCCTCGCGTTGACCCTGTTCCTCGGCCAAACGCGCTTCGACAACCGCCGCCTGCTGACGAGCCGCGCGCGCCTCGGCGTCGGCGCGGTTGGCGGTGTCGTTGGCCGTTGTCACCGCTTGCTGCAGTTCCGCGAGCCGGTGTGCTGACTCTCGCCTGACGTTTCCCAACTGGCGATATGAATAGCCGGCCGCGAATAGCGCGACCCCGAGCGCAATGATCGCAACCCAAAATAACGCCTGCCGGTTGACCTCGAAGCGAGGCGTGGGAGAGACAGGGCTTTCCGCCGATGTAGGCAAGGGTTGCAGCGATTCGTCTGCCACGGCAGCGTTCAGAGCAGTTAGGTGAATCAATCAGTAGCCGAATCAAACGCTCGTGTGTCGCGAGCAGTATGTTTCGTGAGCTCGCGAGGCTACGGCGCCTGCGGCTCAACGCCGATTGATTCTAGCTGGGCGACGATCGAATCGTCGTCGAATGTCGCGTTGAACACACGCGCATAGCCGTTTGACAACAGTTGCTCGGCAATTCGCGGATGGCAAGCGATCGCGACTCCGTTGCGCAGCCATGCCTGCGCCGCTGCATCGACCTGCCGGTCGAGCGCCGTGACGGCTTCGGTGCTGCTGAAAACGACGGCTGGTTTTTCGCCGGCCCCGATCGATTCCCGCAAGTTACGCAGCTCGTCAGAAGACGGTCGGTGCAGGACGCGCGAATACACCGCGACGGTTTCGACCTGCGCACCCTGCTGCGCAAAACGCTCGTTGAGCCAGTTGCGCCCGTCTTGCGCCCGAACCAGCAGCACTCGATGTGCGCGGCGGTCAGTCGCCAGCCAAGCACGCCAAAACGCTTCAGATCCCGATTGCTGGTCTTCATCTGCTGCCGAGACCAAGACGCCCTGAGGTGGCTTCAGTTCTGCTTCGACGGCAGCGCGCGTAGACGCGCCGACGGCACCGATCATCGTGCCCGACGGCCACGCGCCGCTCAGAAGGGGCTGTGCTGCGCGCACTGCAGTGGCACTGACAAAAATCGCGAGGTCGTAGTCGCCCAGTCTGGCGAGTATTGCGCGCGCATGCAGCGGATCGGGCGCCTCACCGATATCGAATGCCGGCCACCAGCAAGCGCGATATCCCTGCCCCAGCAGTCGCTCGAACAGTCGCCGGCCGGCACTCGCCGGGCGCGTGACGATCACCAGCATGGATGCGCCGATGTATCAGGCAGCCAGCAGGCGCAGCGCGCCCAGCGCAGTCAGCTGCTCGACCACGTTTGACGCCAGCGCCTCTGGATCGGCGAGCGGTCCGCGTGCTTCCGCTTCGACGTAGGACCCGGTCTTCGCGTTGCCCACCAGCGCGCGCAGCCGCAGTGCGTCGCGTTCGACTTCCGCGTACGCGGCCAGCGGCACCTGGCAACTCCCGCCAAGCCCGCGCGACACACCGCGCTCGGCTGCCGTAGCGGCGCGCGTTGCGGCATCGTCGAATGGAGATAGCAGCGTCGCCGTTTTCGAGTCCGAGCTTTTGATTTCGATTCCCAGCGCGCCCTGACCCGGCGCAGGCAACGACACCTCAGTCGAAATGATCTGCCGAATGCGCGCAGTAAACCCCAAGCGCTTCAGTCCCGCCGCTGCCAGCACCAGGGCGTCGAATTCGCCGTTGTCGAGCTTCGCGAGCCGAGTTCCCACGTTGCCGCGAATCGAACCGATGGCAAGCTGCGGAAAGCGAGCGCGCAGCATCAGCTCGCGCCGCAAGCTCGACGTTCCGATGCGCGCTCCCGCAGGCATGTCTTCGAGCGTCGCGTAGCGGTTCGACACCATGCAGTCACGCGGATCCTCACGCGTTAGCACGGCGGCCAGTACGAACTCGGCGTCGAGATGCATCGGCACGTCTTTGAGCGAATGCACGGCCAGATGTGCTCGGCCGTCAAGCAAAGCGAGCTCCAGCTCCTTGACGAAAAGTCCTTTGCCGCCCTCCTGCGAAAGCGGCCGGTCGAGGATGCGGTCGCCCAACGTCGTCATGCCGAGCAGCTCGATCTGCAGGTTGGCATACCGCTTCGACAACAGCTCGCGCACGTGTTCGGCCTGCCATAACGCGAGCGGGCTTTTGCGCGTCGCGATGACGACGCGGGCCGGCGCGTTCATCGAACCATATTCCGTGGGAATGGGTAAAGCAGGTGCAGCCAGTCTAACAGTGCGTCGCTGCTTCAGCTCTTGGCTGCGGCCTTCACCGTGGGCCATTGACGGCGACTGATAGGCAATCGCTCGGTCGCTTCCTTGAGCAGCACTTCCCAGTGCCCTTCGGAGGAATCACCGCCTTCATCGACCGCGCCGCGCACTCGTTGAAAGCCGAGGATGCCGTTGCGTGCCACCAGGGCGTTGCGATGTATCCGGACGAAGCGATCGCCGAATTCGGCTTCGAGTGCGGTCAGCGATTCTTCGGTCAGAAACTCGCGCGTGCGCGTCTTGATCGTTACGTACTTCAACTCGGCGCGCAGATAGACGACATCGTCGATCGGCACCAGCATCATGCGACCGCGCTCGGAGACCGTGAGATGCGATCGCACCGCGCCGATCGTTTTCGCAAGTTCTTCGATGCGCGGCTCGTGCGTGCGAAAGCGCTCAGCACGCGACAGGGCTGCCATCAGGCGCTCGGCGCGCACCGGCTTCATCAGGTAATCGAGCGCCTGCACTTCGAAAGCGTCGAGCGCGTGCTCGTCGTAGGCGGTAACGAAGATCACCGCCGGCGGGTTATCCCGCTGCGCCAAGTGACGCGCCACCTCGATCCCATTCATGTCGGGCATGTGCACGTCGAGCAGAATGACGTCGGGCTGCAGGCGGTCGGCTTCCTCCAGGCCTTGAATTCCACCATCGGCCTCACCCACCAGCTGCAGAGAAACCTGCTCGGAGCAATCGCGCAGCACTTGTCCAAGGCGCGCCCGCGCCGGTGGTTCGTCGTCGACGATCATCACGTTCAACATCGCCTTACCCTGTCCAATGCCCTGCGCCATCACTTGCCCGCCTTGTTGCAACTAGGCTCGCCGCTCCACCGGTATCGTCATCGTCAACTCAAACCGCTCGCGCGTGGTCTGTGTCTCGACCTTCGCTTCAAGTCGTAGATCAGCGCCAGACGGCCGCGTATGTTTGCCAACCCGATCTGATTGCCTTCGCGTTCGGGACGCTCACGTGCAATCGGATTGCTGACAAAAATCTCCAACACGAATCCGTTCTGCTTAACTCTGACGACGATGTCGGCACGGCCCGCCGTTTTTTCGGCGCCGTAACGAATCGCGTTTTCAATCACCGGTTGCAGTAGTAACTGTGGCATCTTTGCCCGGGGGTGGTATGCCCCGATTTGCCAGTCAACTGCCAACCTATTCCCGAGCCGGGTTTGCTCAATTTCTACGTAGTTGCGGCAAAGCTCGATCTCGTCCGCAAGGGGCACCAATTTGCGCGTATCTGCCATCACCGCGCGAAATAGTTCGGCGATCGATTCAAGCATCCGCTCGGCCTTTAACGGCTCGGTTCGAACCACCGATAGCACCGCGTTCAGGCTGTTGAACAGAAAATGCGGGCGAATGCGCGACTGCAACGCCTGATACTTTGCTTCGATCACCGCCGGCGAAAAGGCGCGCTCGCGAAGCTCTGAATAGTGCTGAAATCCCGCGCCCAGAGCGAAGCCGACGGCGCCATGAGCAAGCGCCGCCCATTCGCCGCCGGGAGCCTGCGAACAGCAAGGCCACCGCCACCGCGACGATCGCCGGAATTAGGCACGAAATACCGCGCTGAATCGACACGTCCAGCGCTGACAGCGTGCGCCTCGCCACGCACCATCCCATCAGGGTCAACAGCGTCGATGGCGCGATGAACGACATGTAGCCGTAGCAGCGCCGTCAGACGCGTCGGCCGGTGATGACGATTCTCCAACGGCCGCCATCAGTGCCAACACGACGATGGTGCCAATCACGCGCAACAACACGCCCATGTTGCAACCATCTGGAATGACGCGGCGAGGAGTCGGCACCGCGGTTTCGTCGCGGGCGAGCGGACCTTTCAGCGAGGGAGGCGGATGTCTTCGAGAACCTGTCAAACCTAAATCCCGCTACGACACACCACACTGCGCCGATTTCACGCGTTCTTCGAGAGCGCTCCCCCTCGAACGATTATGTCAGAGCAATCCGCAAAAGCGGGCGATCCGTTAGCGTCGAAAAGCACCGCATGGTCAGGCCGATTCGACGAACCCGTCGCGGATTTTGTGTTGCGCTACACGGCCTCGGTCGGCTTCGATCGCAGGCTCGCGTTAGCAGACATCGAAGGGTCGCTCGCGCACGCGGGAATGCTGCATGAGTGCGACATCATCAGTGCGGTCGATCATGCCGACATCGAACGCGGACTGCAGCAGATTCGCGAAGAGATCGAGCGCAATCAGTTCGAATGGCGGATCGAACTCGAAGATGTTCATCTGAACATCGAGAGGCGGCTGACGGAGCTGGTCGGCGACGCCGGCAAGCGTTTGCACACCGGCCGCTCGCGAAATGATCAGATCGCGACCGACATTCGGCTGTGGCTACGCGGCGAAATCGACCACATCGTATGCCGCATTGATGCGTTGCAGCATGCGCTGGTCGAGGTGGCCGATCATCATGCTGCGACCGTGATGCCGGGTTTCACGCACATGCAGGTCGCGCAGCCGGTGACATTCGGACATCACATGCTCGCGTACGCGGAGATGTTCGAACGTGATCGTGACCGCTTGCTCGACGCTCGCAAAAGGGTCAATTGCCTGCCGCTCGGCGCCGCCGCGCTCGCAGGCACGACTTATCCAATCAATCGCGCCTGGGTTGCGCAAAAACTCGGCTTCGAAACGATTGCGGAAAATTCGCTCGACGCCGTCAGCGATCGCGACTTCGCGATCGAGTTCTGCGCAGCGGCCGCCTTGGTGATGACGCATATCTCGCGGCTGGCTGAGGAATTCGTGATCTGGTTGAGCCCGCGATATGCCTTCATCCGACTGCCCGATCGTTACACGACCGGGTCGTCGATCATGCCGCAGAAAAGAAACCCGGACGTGCCGGAACTCGCGCGCGGCAAGGTCGGACGCGTGACCGGCCATCTGATGGCATTGCTGACGCTGATGAAGGCGCAGCCGCTCGCGTACAACAAGGACAACCAGGAAGACAAGGAACCGCTGTTCGACACCGTTGACACTGTTGTCGACACGTTGCGAGCCTTTTCTGAGATGCTGCCCGGCGTTGAAGTCGACGCCGCAGCGATGCGCCGCGCCGCCGAGGAAGGCTACTCGACCGCAACCGACCTGGCCGATTACCTGGTCCGAAAAGGCGTTGCATTTCGCGATGCGCACGAAGCGGTCGCGCGCGCGGTAAAGGCTCGCCGCCGAAAGAAGTGTCGCGCTCACGCAGTTGCCGCTCACGGAACTGCAGAAATATTCGCCCGCAGATCGGCGAAGACGCGCGGACGCGCTGTCTGTCGACACCTCGCTCGCCGGCGCGCAACCATCCAGGGGGTACTGCACCGCAGCGAGTGCGTGCGCAGGTTGCGCTCTGGCGGCAGCGACTTGCGGATAGACTTCGCGTCGCTTCACCGAAGCGTGCAATGCCCGCCGCGCACCCGTAACAACAACTAGGCCACGACCGCCATTGTCGATGAAGCCGCTGCTAGCACTGTCGCGAGCAATCGACACGGTCAACCGTTGGATCGGACGCCATCGTCATCTGGTTCGCTGCTGGCGGCCGTACTGATCAGCGCCGGCAACGCCGTGCTGCGCAAGCTGTTCAGCATCGGCTCCAACGCCTAGCTCGAACTGCAGTGGTACCTGTTCGCTGCGGTGTTCCTGCTCGGCGCGGCTTACACGTTCCTGCGCAATGCGCACGTGCGTATCGACTTCGTGTCCACGCGTCTCAGTCCGCGCGTTCGCAACTGGGTCGACATCGTCGGCATCGTCGTTTTCTTGATGCCGCTTACGCTGCTCCTGATCTGGCTGTCGTGGCCGTTGGTGGCCAACGCGTATGTCAGCGGAGAGATGTCGCAGAACGCGGGCGGACTGATTCGCTGGCCTGTTTACGCGCTGTTGCCGGTCGGCATGGCGCTGCTGTTTGCGCAATCCGCTCTCCGAACTGATCAAGCGCGTCGCGTTTCTGAGCGGACTCGGTCCTGATTCGATTCCGGAGGAGCACGATCCGGTCGCGGCGTCGCTGGTCGCCACGCCGCGACGCGAAGCGCACATGAGCCTTCATCGCGCAAAATTTCGTGCCGCTGTTGTTTCTGGGGCTGCTCGTTTTTCTGCTGACCGGCTTCCCGGTCGCGTTCTCGCTGGCGGCTACTGGGTCTCGCTGTTCGGCTTTCATCGGTATGGAAGTCGGGACTATTCCCAGTCACCTTGTTCCAGGCGCTGCCGCTGCGCGTGTTCGGGCATCATGCAGAACGACACGCTGCTCGCCGTGCCGTTCTTCACGCTGATGGGAATCATCCTCGAGAAGAGCGGCATGGCCGAGGACCTGCTGGAGACCGTCGGCCAAGTGTTCGGGCCGCTGCGTGGCGGGCTGGCGCTTGCGGTGATCTTTGTCGGCGCGCTGTTGGCCGCGACCACCGGCGTGGTGGCCGCTGCCGTCATCTCGATGGGCCTGATTTCGCTACCGATCATGCTGCGCTACGGCTACAACCGCACCATCGCAACCGGCGTGATCACTGCATCGGGCACGCTGGCGCAGGCAATCCCGCCGTCGCTGGTGCTGATCGTGCTGGCCGACCAGCTCGGACGCTCGGTCGGCGACATGTATGCCGGCGCGATCCTGCCGGGCTGATGCTGGTCGCGCTGTACGCCATCTTCGTGATCATTGTCGCGTTCGTGCGGCCGAAGTGGGTGCCGGCGCTGCCCCCGGAAGCCCGCATCTATCGCGAGCCGAACGGCTCGAGCGGCCACAACTCATTGTTCGTGCTGCTGGGAATATCGCGGTTTGGCCGGCGTGCTGTGGAGCCGCGTACATCAAGCGGTGATCAACCCGATGGTCGAGCGCGAGCTGCCAGCGCCGACTGACGAGATTCTGATCATGTCGATGACGGTCGCATCGTTTGTTGCGTTAGCGACTGGCGCTGACGAACCGGCTGCTGAAGCTCGGACTGCTATCGCGCCTTTCGGAGCAAGTCACCTTCGTGCTGATTCCGCCGCTGATCCTGATTTTTCTCGTGCTCGGCACGATCTTTCTCGGCGTTGCGACACCGACCGAGGGCGGCGCGATGGGCGCGGTCGGTGCGCTGATCATGGCGGTGTCGCGGCGGCGGCTCACTTGGTCGCTGCTGAAACAGGCGCTCGACAACACGACCAAGCTGTCGTGCTTCGTGATGTTCATCCTGATCGGCTCGACCGTTTTCAGTTTTACCTTTAACGCTGCAGAAGGCCATTTCTTCGTCGAGGCGCTGTTCAAGAATGTGCCGGGCGGCGCGCTCGGCTTCCTGATCGTCGTCAACATTCTGGTGTTCGTTCTGGGCTGCTTCATCGACTTCTTCGAGATCGCTTTCATCGTGATTCCGCTGCTGGCGCCGGTAGCGGAAAAGATGGGCATTGACCTGATCTGGTTCGGCGTGATCATCGCGATGAACCTGCAGACATCCTTTCTGACGCCGCCGTTTGGCTTTGCGCTGTTCTACCTGCGCAGCGTCGCACCGCGCAGCGACTACGCCGATCGCGTCACACGCGAGCGCATCGCCGGCGTCAGCACTGGGCAGATCTATAAGGGGGCGATTGCATTTATCGCGATCCAACTGATCATGGTGGTCGCGGTGATTGCATTCCCGGGCCTAGTCACAACCGGACTCGGTGAGAACAAGAAGATCGACCTGGACAAAATTCAGATCGATGCGCCTACACGCAGCTACAGCAGTGAAGGCGCCGATAAGAGCGGCACCGCGCCTGATGCGAATGAAGATATGGATGCAGTGTTGCGAGCGCTGAAAAACGAGCAGAAAAAATAAAAGGGCTCGCGGATTTATCCCCGAGCCCCTTACAACAAAGGCGCTAGAGCTTTTGCGCCTGCATGAAGTCGTCGAATCCGGCTTCAGCGAATCGGAACCACAGGTTCTGATCGCGCCTGAACGAGTTGTAGTCGTCGTAGATTTTCTTCCAGTTGGCGTTCTTGGCGTTGAGTTCGCTGTACACCTCCATCGCCGCCTTGAACGAAGCATCCATCACGTCACGCGGAAACCGGTGCAGCTTCGTACCCTGCGAAACCAGTTGCTTCAGCGCGGCAGGGTTCTTCGCATCGTAGGAGGCCTGCATCACAACGTGCGCGTGTGACGCGCATGCTTCGACGATTGCCTTGTACTCGGGCGTGAGCGCATCCCACGCCTTGGTGTTGACGTACAGGTCGAGCTGCGGGCCGCCCTCCCACCAGCCTGGGTAGTAGTAATTGGGCGCAACCTTGTTGAAGCCGAGCTTCAGATCGTCGTACGGGCCCGACCCATTCGGTCGCATCGATCGTGCCCTTTTCCAGCGCTGCATAGATCTCGCCACCCGGAATGTTCTGCGGGACGCTGCCAAGGCGTTCCAGCACCTTGCCGCCGAAGCCGCCGATGCGCATCTTCAAGCCCTTCATATCGGCAACCGACTTGATTTCCTTGCGATACCAGCCGCCCATCTGCGCGCCGGTATTTCCCATCGGGAAATTGACGATGTTGTAGTTGCGATAGAACTCGCGGAACAGCTTCATCCCGTTGCCTTCAAACATCCAGGCCGTCATCTGGCGCGAGTTCAATCCAAACGGTATCGCGCAGTCCATCGCGAACGTTTCGTCCTTGCCGAAGAAGTAGTACGGCGCCGTGTGCGCGCACTCGACAGTGGCCTGTTGCACGCGCGTCGACCACGCCAAACGCCGGCATCAATTCTCCGGCCGCATGCACGCTGACCTGAAAGCGGCCGCCTGTGGCGGCGCCGACCTGCTTTGAAAATACCTCGGCCGCGCCATAAATCGTGTCGAGCGCCTTGGGAAAGCTCGAAGCGAGCCGCCACCTGACCTGTGCTTGCGCCTGGCCGATCGCCGGTGCGGCAATTGCTGCTACTGCCGCGCCGGCAGTCGCGTTCTTTATGAACGAACGACGTTGCATTTATTGTCTCCTGTTGTGAAATTTTCTAACGCGAGGCGGATACTCCTCCCGCGCTGTGCGCGCTAGTGTAGTCGCGGCTATCGATGGCGCAAGCAGAGCGGCGCGAGGGTTTTCACGAGCCACCGACGGTCATGCCGTCGATCAGCAACGAGCCGCTTATCTTGCTGCCGCGAACAACCTGATCGTTGCCGACGGCGACGATGCTGCGAAACATGTCGCGCAAATTACCTGCCACGGTGATCTCTTCGACCGGGTAGCGAATTTCGCCGCCTTCGACCCAGAAGCCGCTTGCGCCGCGCGAGTAATCGCCGCTTACGTAGTTAACGCCCTGGCCGATCAGGTCCGTCACCAGCAGGCCGGTGCCCAGACGTCGCACCATCCCGGCCAGATCGTCGTTGCGGCGTGTTGCACTCGACCGGATTTCAAAGTTATACGAGCCGCCCGAGTTGCCGGTCGATTGCATTCCAAGCTTGCGCGCCGAGTAACTGGTCAGAAAGTAACCGGTCAGCACGCCGCCAGCGACAACATCGCGCTTGATGCCGCGCACGCCTTCTTCGTCGAACGGGCTCGAGCCGGGACCTTGCGGCAAGTACGGGTCTTCGTGCAGCGTGATGTGATCGGAAAAGACCGATTTCCCTAGAGAGTCAACGAGGAACGACGCGTTGCGATAAAGCGCACCTCCGCTCGCTGCCTGAACAAAGTTGCCAAGCAGGCCGCACGAAAGCGGCGCCTCGAACAGCACCGGGCACTGCCGTGTTTTTAGTTGCCGGGCCGACAGCCGCGCCAGCGCGCGGCGCGCGGCGTAGTCACCGACCGATTCGGGCGAAGCGAGCTCATCGGCAATACGCGACGACGTATACCAATCGTCGCGCTGCATGCCATTTTGGTCGCGAGCGATCGGCGCGACCGAGATCGAGTGCCGTGAATATGCATAGCCACCGACGAATTGCTGTGTGTTCGCAAGCACGAAGTGGCCCGACGACGTGTACACGTTGGCGCCTTCGGAATTCACGATCTGCGGGCTCACTGCGAACGCCGCTGCTTCACAACGCTGCGCGAGCTTGATTGCTTCGCTGGTCTCGAGCGACCACGGGTGAAACAAATCGAGATCGCGCGGCGAACGCTGTAATGTGTCGACGTCCGGCAGCCCCGCAGCCTCATCGTCCGCCGTGAAGCGAGCGATGTTGTAAGCCGCCTCTACAGCCTGCTGCAGCGCCGGCCGAGCAAAGTCGGAAGTCGATGCGTTGCCGCGCCGCTTGCCGATGTAGACCGTGATCCCCAGCCCCTTATCGCGCGTACGCTCGATCGTCTCTACCTTCTTCTTTCGCACCGAGACGGACAGCCCGGTCGATTCGCTGACTTCGCAAGAAGCATCGCTGGCGCCGAGCGACCGGGCGTGGTCGATCGCGTCGAGCGCGAGTTCGCGCAGGCGATGGTCAGAGAGGGCAAACGGGGTCACGTCGGTATGATAACTAACGATATGGAAGCGACGCCGGACGACGCCGAACGACCGAGCAAGACCGAGCTGAAACGGCAAATGCACGCGCTGCAGACACTTGGCGAGCAGCTCGTTGAGTTGAGCCACGATCAGTTTGCACGGCTCGATCTGCCCGAGGAGCTTCGCGAGGCGGTCGAGTTTGCGCACCGGGTCAAGGGGCATGAGGCACGACGCCGCCATATGCAGTATCTTGGAAAGCTGATGCGCGGTGCCGACTCGGAAGCAATTCGGTTGGCCGTCCAAAGAGTTACTGGAGAGTCACGCGCTGCGGTGTCGCTGATGCATCAGGCCGAAACATGGCGCGACCGGTTGCTCGAAGACGATCACGCGCTGACCGCCTTTATTGAAGAGCATCCCGACGCCGAGACGCAGTGGTTTCGGTCGGCAATTCGGTCCGCACGGCGCGAGCGAGAGCTGCAGCAGCCGCCAAAGCATGCGCGCGAGCTCTACCGTCGCTTGCATCTTCATGTCGAGAGTCGGCACCTGAAAAATGAATTGCGCGATCGCACCTCGCATGCCGATGAAGGCTAAACGCGCATCCGCCGACGAGCTCGTTGTCGGCCTGGTATCGATCTCCGATCGCGCATCGCAAGGCGTCTACGTCGATCAGGGATTGCCGGGGCTGCAGCAATGGCTCGCACGTGCGATCAAAACACCGCTGCAGACGCACCAGCGCCTGATTGCGGATGTCCGCTCAACGATCGAGCAGACACTCATCGAGCTGGTCGATGACGTGGGCTGCGACCTGGTGCTGACCACCGGAGGCACAGGCCCGGCACGGCGCGACGTGACTCCTGAAGCGACGCTTGCAGTGGCAACCCGCGTGATGCCAGGCTTCGGTGAGCAAATGCGCCGCATCTCTCTTGAGTTTGTGCCCACCGCGATCTTGTCGCGCCAGGTAGGTGTGCTGCGCGAGACCGCCGATCACGCGGCGCTGATTCTGAATTTGCCGGGCCAACCGAAGGCGATTACTGAAACTCTCGAAGGGCTCAAATCAGCAAGCGGCGAGTCGGGTGTGCACGGCATCTTCTCCGCAGTTCCATACTGCATTGACCTGATAGGTGGGCCGTATATCGAAACACACGATGCGGTGGTCAAGACATTTCGACCCAAGTCGGCGCTAAGGACTTCAACGTGAACGCGCTGCTCGAATGCGTCGAGCTACAGACGCACCCATCGCCCACGGCAACCGTCATCTGGCTGCATGGGTTGGGCGCCGACGGTTATGACTTCGTCCCTGTCGTGCGCGAGCTGCAGACGCTCGGCGCACCAGCAGCGCGGTATGTTTTTCCTCATGCCGCAACAATGCCGGTCACGATCAATGGCGGTGCGGTCATGCGCGCGTGGTACGACATCGTCAACGTCGATCTTCTTCGTCGCGAGGACGAAAAGGGAATACGCGCGTCGCAGCAGCAGGTCGAAGCGCTCATCGAGCGCGAAGCCGAGCGCGGTGTGCCGAGATCACGCATCGTCCTTGCGGGCTTTTCGCAGGGCGGTGCGATCGCGCTGCAGACTGGGCTGCGCCAGGCGCAGCCGCTGGCAGCGATCATTGCGTTGTCGTGCTATCTCCCGCTTGCAGAGACCTTCGATCGCGAGCGTTTGGCAGCCAGTGCGCAGCGTGCCGATCTTCATGGCGCATGGAACGTCAGATCCAATCGTGCCGCTTGCGCGTGGAGTCGCTTCGCGCGACGCACTGGTAGCCGCCGGCCATGTCGTCGAGTGGCATCAGTACCCGATGCCGCACTCGGTGAACGAACAGGAGATCCGCGATATCGCCGCGTTTCTAAAGCGAGTTCTGGCCTAGCGCTTGTCGATACTCAGGCGCCCGGGGCCATATGCCATGACCATCATCAAGCCGCCGATCAGCGCCAGATTCTTCATGAAGTTAATCTGCTCCATCATTTTCTGCGCTTCGGGCACCGCCCAGAAATCGTGGAAGAAGAAAGTCACGATGGCGGTGAACACGGCCAGCACAAATGCGGCCCAACGCGCTTTCCAACCCGCGACCAAGCATCAGACCGACACCGACCTCGATCACTATCGTCGCGACAGCGAACACCTGCGCTGCGGGAAGACCTTTCGACGTGATCGCACCCACCAACCCTGCAAACCCGGCGATCTTTCCGAAACCAGACACCACAAAAACAACTGACAGAAAAATCCTGCCGATCAAACTCAGCGCGTCCGACGTACCGCTCATTGTTGCTCCCGCTCTCTAGACGTTTAGCGAAGATCGCGGATTGTATCGACCGCGCCATCTGGTCGCGTACACGAGCAGCGCAGGCTCTTAGCCGATACGCGTTGCGCGCGGCACCAGCGGCGTGACGTTGTTCGGCAAGCCCGCGTTGTGCGCGAACGCGAACCGATTCTTGCCTTTGAGCTTTGCTTCGTACATCGCGAGATCGGCGAGCTGCAACAGGCGCTCGAGATCACGCCCCTGTTCGGGTGCCAGCGCAACCCCGATGCTGGCCGACACAGTCAGTGGCGGCAGACTGTCTGGCGCTTCGCCGGCGAGTACCACCGGCTGAGCGATCGCCTGCAACAGCCGCAGCGAAATTTTCTCGACTTCGAGCCGCGCGCCCACATCGGGTGCGAGCACCGCAAACTCGTCTCCGCCACG
This sequence comes from uncultured beta proteobacterium, assembly GCA_963729165.1. Taxonomy (GTDB): domain Bacteria; phylum Pseudomonadota; class Gammaproteobacteria; order Burkholderiales; family Burkholderiaceae_F; genus JACCZX01. The sequence continues at coordinate 95,865 of CAVSMM010000016.1, read as the reverse complement.
GCGCGCCACCGTATCCTGCGGCCGCATCACGCGCGCCAGACGCACCGCGATTTCGCGCAGCATCAAATCGCCAACTTCGTGGCCGTATTGATCGTTGATGTCTTTGAAGCCATCTAGATCGATCGCCAGAACCGCGCAACTTACCTGGCGCAACTCGGACGTCGCTAGCGCGGAAGCGGCGCGCTCGGCCAGCAGGCGGCGATTCGGAAGCCCGGTGAGCTCGTCGTGCTGCGCTTCGTGCAATGCGTTGGCTTCGCGCTGCTTCAACGTGTCGATGTCCGCGATCACCAAGACGAATTCGCCCGGCGCGATCGAGCGTGCAGTGACCTGACACCACGCTGAGCCGTTACCCGAGCCCATCGCGCGCTTCAGATGGGCGCCCCGCTGCACGCGCAGCTCGCGTACGACGGCTTGATCGTGCGCGCTGGCCTCTTCGGCGGCTTCGGTGACGTCGCGCCAGTCCTCGGGCTCGAGCAAACAATCGGACACCTGCGTATGCGCAAGCTCGTCCGGCGGCAGACCGACCAGTCGAAGGAAGGCGTCGTTGCAGCGCTGCACGGTTCCCGACTTGACGACCGCAATCGCCTGGCCTGCCGAATCGAGCACGGTGCGCTCGACACGCAGCGCTTCCGACAGCCTGCCGCTCGCGCGACTTCAACGCTGTCAAGTCCGCGTTCATGCCGATCACGCCTGCGAACGTACCATCCGGACGCTTCAGCGGTGCGGCGCTGATCGACATGATCAGCCGACGGCCGCCCTGCGTCATGTGCACCGCTTCCAGGTCGCGAATCGGCTTTCCTTCGCGCAGCGCCTCGAAAGCGGCGCCGACGGCAGGCTGATCGACATCGGTGGGCAACAGCACCTCGATCGAGCGACCGATCAGCTCGCGCGTTTCGTAGCCATAAATTTCACGCGTCGCGCGGCGGCTGACGAACGTGATGATGAATTCGTGGTTGCACGCCCATATCAGATTGGCCGACGCCTCGACCAGCGACTTGTATTGCGACTTGCTGCGCTTCAGGCGATCGAGCTCGATCAATTCAGCGTGCGACGCAATCGTGTCGAGCACAAGCACCGCCTGCAGCTTCTTGCTCGGATCGGGGCTGCGTGTACGGCACGAAGTGGCTGCGCAACGCCAGGCGCCCACCCGAGCGGCTGGTGCGGGCGTTGACGACGTCGAACACCGGCGTCCCGCTCAACGATTTCTGCAACGCGCTCAACATCGCTGCACGCGATTCGCTCTTGAACTCGAATGCCTCGTCCCACTGCGGGCGCAGCCGGGTTTCGGTGCGCAAACCCCAGCGCCGCGGATCCGGGCTTTGCGCGTGGACGACCCTGCCCTTGCGAGTCGACCAGCCACACCAGCACCGGCAAACGCGCAAGCAGATCGGCCGTTGCTTCGACCGGTCGCTGCGGCGCACTCTTCGCCGCCGCGATCGTGCCCACCACCGGCGCTACCGCGTTGCCGATCGGCGGACGCGTCACGCAGATCACGCGCACCGCGCGTGCGACGCCAGTCGTATCACGCAGGCTCATGCGACTCGTCGAACACCGCACCGGCGCGCAGAAACTCCTTGTAGATGCCGTTGATGCGAGCGCGCTCTGCCTCGGTCAACAAATAGCCCAGCGGAAACGCCGTTGAGTCGCTCGTCACCAAACGATCGGTCGGCGGCGGAAACTCGCGCGGCAGCACGAGAACGCCGCGCTCGTCGCGATACCACGGCAGCCCCTGCATGCCACCCATCCACTCGGCGAAGCGCCGCGCGTCCTCCAGCAAGCGATTCGGGCCAAACGGCTCGTGCGCTGCCTTGGTCAGCGCAATGACGATCACCGACGACTCGCGGCCTGGCTCCATGAATCGCACGCGACCATTCCAAAGCGCGCCGTCGAACGTGCGTCCGACCGACCTGATCTCGACCGCGATGCTCGGACTTCGATGGATGCTTGACCGGATCGAGCGCATCGGGTGGATCGGCGATCAGGCATTCGGCAACGAGGCTGCCGACGATTGCGCGCTCGCTTCGGCCGATGAACTCGCACGCGGAGCGATTGACTTCAATCAGACGATCGTTGCGCACCACGATCACTGGTGTCGGAATCGCGTGAATCGCAGCCTGCCAGCCGAAGCGCGTCATGTTGTTGGCCATCGTCTGGTGCGCCGTGCGCGCAACGTGGCGCGCCATCGGCTGCTGCCGGCCGATCCACCAGGCTGCAAGCAGCCACAGCGGAAAGCCCATCACGAACGACGGCATCTCGCCTTGCGCGCGCAGCGCGCCAATCGCAAAGACACCGATCCACGCCAGAACGTAAACGGTCCACACTCGTGGCCAACCGCCGTAACTCAGCGCAGCAAGCAAGACGGCACCGGCGGCGGCGTAGGCGCCCGGGCCGGCGACGAATGCCGTCGGGTTCGGAACGAGCGCAAGCATCAGGGCCCACAGCACACATCGGCTGCCGCGGTGGCCAGATAAATTTTTCCGCCGCTCGTTTCCGCCGACACTTCGCGCGGCGCGGTCGCGTATTCGGTGGCGATCAGAAACCGGATCGCTGCGTTGACGCCATAGAGTGCAAGCCAGGCCAGCGCAAGCGCGTTGGCACCGGCTCGCATCGCGGCAAACGCCGCGACAAGACCAATCAACAGGAGTGCTGGAAGCAGCCGCCGCTCGGCGGCAAACGCGACGCGCAGATCAAAGTCGACGTGGGCGGACCTGCGCGGCAGCGCTACGCGATTCGGTGGGTCCTCCGCTTGTATACATAGGACTGCGCCGCGCAACCGCCAATCGGGATGGACCGACTATCCTAGCCGTCCGCCGACAAAATCGGCAATCGCCGACTGTCGGCGGATAGCGCCTTTCGGGCGCCCCTTAGGCCGGAAAAGGTAAGCCAGACAGCTGAACTGCAGGCTCCCGTGGCCTGCTGCAGCCGGGTCTGCGCGCTATTGCAAGCGCACGCTGTCTTTGGAAGCCGCGGACTTGGGTGCGCCTGGATTGATCTCGCTGGCGAACTGATAGCAATTCTTGCCGGCCGCCTTGGCCGCGTACATGGCGTTGTCTGCCGCAGACAACAAAGAGTCGAAGTCGTGGCCATCGGCCGGGAAACAGCGCAATGCCTACGCTGGCGTGCATGTGTACCGTTCGTCCCGGCACATCGACATTTTCGCTGGCGGCGGCAATCAGCTTCTCAGCCACCACGACTGCGATCGACGGTTCATCGATCTCGGGCAGCAGCACGACAAATTCGTCGCCACCGGTGCGTGCGACGACGTCATAGTCGCGCAAAACGTTCGACAGGCGCTGCGCCACACGCCGCAACAGCGTATCGCCATAGGCATGTCCGAACAGGTCGTTGAATTCCTTGAACCCATCGAGGTCGACCACCAGCACCGCTGCCAGTCGCCTTTGCCGCAATGCCACCGATAACAGTCGGCGCGCATGCTCGACCAGCAGACGGCGATTCGGCAACCCAGTGAATTCGTCGTGATTGGCGTGGTGCCATGCGAGCTCTTCGCGCTTCTTCAGCGCCGAGATGTCCGTCAGCACCAGAATGCGCGAGTTCGCCTCGCCGGCCTGGCGCGAAGTCAGCTGGCACCAGATCGTGCGTCCATCCTGCGCACGCAGCATCACTTCGTGGATCGCCGCGTCGCCTTTGACGCCGGCCGCACTGGTGCCATGCTCGATCGTCTCCCAATCGCCACGATTGGCAAGAATGTCGGCGACCGGCAATCCGACTAGAGATTCGCGCGGCACACCCAGCATGCGCGCGAGCGCACCGTTCGGCCCTTCGATCTGGCCGCGGCGAACGAACGCGATTCCTTCGCCGGCCGCGTCGAACACCGCCTGTTGGTTGCGCAGCGCGATGTTGAGCTCGCGCTCGCGCTGCTTCAGTCCGGTGATGTCGCTGCAGATCCCGGTGACCGACTCGATTTCTCCCGCATCGTTCAACATCGGCAACGCGCTGATGTTGACGTACAGCGGCTCGGCGCGCTTGGTGCGCTGCACCGCTTCCATGTCGAACACAGGCCGGCCGTGCATCACCGGCGAGAATCGGCGCAGAAATTCGCGGCGCGTGAACTCGGGCGCGTTGAAGTCCCATACGTAGCGCCCGAGCATCTCGCGCGGCTCATAGCCGTACAGATCGCGGCATGCGCGATCCGACACGAACGTCAGCGCGCGCATACCGGTCGCAAATCCAGATCAGTGAAGGCGATGCTTCCACCAGCGCGCGATAGCGGCGCTCGCTTTCGGACAGCCGATACTGTGCAGCGCGACGCTCGGTATCGTCGACGATCGAGAACACCAGTCGGGTCGTACGGCCACTGCTGCCCCGTACCGATTCGCCGCGCAGAACCACCCAGACGTAGCTGCCGTCGGCGCGCTGCATCCGGCATTCCTCGCGCAGCGCCGCTCCGTGATCGATGTGCCGGCGGCGGGCGATGCGCACCCGGTCGCGATCGTCCGGATGCAGCGACTCGGTGAACTTGTACGACTGCATGAACGAGTCGCTGTCGGAGTAGCCGAGGATCTGGATGTAGCGCGCAGAGAACGATCGCTCGCCGGTCAGAACATTGGTGTCCGCCACGCCGGCATCGATCGCGTCGAGCGCCATCCGCAATTGCTCGCGGCTGCGATTCATTTCGGCGTTGCGCCTGTTCCTGCGCACGTGCCGAGCTGTTGGCACGCGTGCGCATCGCAACGTTGTTCGACAGCGCCCTCCGCAGCAACAAGAAGCCGGTGCGCGGCGCCGATCAATGTCATCGCCCATGCCACCAGCGTGATCTCGCTCAAGGGCAGGTCGCGCGATAACAGGAACGTCAGCTGCGCGAACCCCAGAGGCACCGCAAACGCGACCCACGGCATTCCCGCCGGTGCGAACGCCAGCAACGTCCCAAGCAAGACGGCGATCGTCAGCACGAGTTGCAACACTGCGGCCGACTCGTTGGCCGCCGGCAGCAGCACCAGCGAAAGAGCCCACGCGGTGCCTTCGAGCGCAGCCAGCGCCGAATACGCCTGAGCCGAGCGCGGCAAGCGGTTCGAATTGGCCGACATCCAACGCGACATCCGCTGGCAGTACCAGGCGCGCGTCACGACGATCGTCGCCAGCGACCGACCACCAGACAGCCGCCGGCGGAAGCTGATTTTCGCGCCACAGAATCAGCACCACCAGCAAGCCGAACGCGAGATTTCCGAACCAAGTCGTACGACCAAGATCGAGCGACAACTTGAAAAGCTCGGAGGTGACGGTTGCTCTTGGCCACGTTGCGGGTTCGTCGAAGCGACGTTCAGCCGCACCGAAGTGCAGCGGTTGGAGGGATAACTGGATAATCGGTCCACCGAGCGCTTCGCTTGAAGCCACAAAAGCGGGGCAGATCAGCCGGAATCCGGATCAACCAAATCGGACAACGTCAAGGGTTGCATTTCGCGTGACGCCATATCGCGGACGTTTCGCGCCTTCACCGACCGGTCCGCTGCACGCCGGATCGCTCGCCACGGCACTTGCCAGCTGGCTCGATGCGCGCGCGGCGGGCGGCGCATGGATCATCCGAATCGAGGATCTCGATCCGCCGCGCAGTGTTGCGGGCGCCGCCGAACATATCGTCGAAACGCTGGCGCGATGCGGACTTGAGTCGGACGAGCCGGTCGCGTTTCAAAGCACGCGGGCGCGCTATACGAAGCGGCGTTCTCCCGACTGCAGTCGGCGGGATTGGTCTACGGCTGTGCGTGTTCGCGCAAGGATGTCGAGGATGCGATCGAAGCACAGTCGAGCGGGCCGGCCGGCATTTACCCGGGAACGTGCTCTACGGGCGCGACGCCCGGCAAAGCCGATACGCGCGCATCGAATTCGCGTAACCGACGAGCAATTCAGCTTCGTGGACCGCGGCAACGGTCGCTTACTCGCACAATTTGAGATCCAGCGTAGGGGACTTCGTCATTCGACGCGCCGATGGGTTATGGGCGTACCAGCTTGCAGTCGTCGTCGACGATGCAGAGCAAGGTATCACCGACGTCGTTCGAGGAGCCGATTTGCTCGACAACACACCACGCCAGATTTTCCTGCAGCGTGCGCTTGGGTTGCCGACGCCGCGCTATCTGCACGTACCGCTGGTGCTCAGTGCGACCGGCGAAAAGCTGTCGAAACAAACGGGAGCTGCGGCGGTTGATGGCACACGCCCGCTACAGGAACTGCAAACCGCCGCGCAGCACCTCGGGCTCGGGACGATCAAAGCATCGTCGGTCGATAGGCTCCTAAGTCAAGCAGTCGACCTTTGGCGCAATAAGAAAATTGAAGTAAGCCAATGGATTTAACGTTGCCGGACCACGATGCAACGACGGCTCACGACCCATTGCGGACAGTCGGGTCGCTCTAAAGCGGACCTTCATAAGAGTTGAACGCGCTGGCGCTGCAGCGCTGGGTCGGCCATTGCCTACTTTTCAAAAATTCAGCATGAATGCAGAGTGATCTACTTTCCCGAATAATCGATGAAGCCGTCCTTGTTCGGCACCTTCACCTGCGGCAGCGTTTGCGCATCGATTGAGGGCGCCAAGTCCAAGGACTTCAGGCCGCCGCGAGCGGTCCGGGGCCCAGTCCTGAGCCTTGCCGGGGGCGTTTGAAGGGCCTATGCTTGGATTGGGTTGTTATGTGATGGAAAGTTAATAGCGAACTAGACGAATTGCCCATGACAATTTGGAGTCCTCTTCCAGGGGAGCGAGAGTTCGTCGCTCGGTTCCGCACGCCACTGTCCAAGCTACGTCAGTGGATGTTGCGCCAAGTTCAAGCATTCCGGAGGGCCGAGTTCGGCGCTCCATTTCACGGGGGTACGCCTAGATGAAGAAGACGGCAGGAAAAGCAGTGAAAAATGCTTTGCGCGGCATGTCCGCGTTGGCATTGTCCTTGACGGTTATGTTGGGGACGTCCGTGGACGCGAGAGCCGATGAGGCAGATGCCAAGAAGTTGCTCAAGGCCATGTCCGATTATCTGGCGGCGCAGAAGGCGATCTCGTTCAAATACGACGCCACCCTCGAGGTCGTCACCAAAGATGAACAAAAACTCGCACTGGTGAGTTCAGGGGCCGTGACACTTAACCGGCCTGACAAGATCCGTGCCGTGCGTGCCGGCGGGTTTGCCGATGTCGAGACTTCTTTTGACGGGAAAACACTGACCGTGCTGGGCAAGAACCTGAACATGTACGCACAACAGGATATACCGGGCACGATTGATAACCTGATCGAAGTGTGGCGGACGACATATCACCGGCACCTCCCTGCCGCGAACCTGCTGTTGTCGAATTCCTACGACGCGCTGATGCGTGATGTCATCGACGTAAAGGACCTTGGCAGTGGCGTCATCGGCGGCGTTGAGTGCGATTACCTGGCTCTTCGAAAAAAGGAAGTTGATTGGCAGATCTGGATCGCACAAGGAAAACGTCCCTATCCTTGTCGGTATAGCATCGCCACGAAGGACCTTGCCGGCCAACCTCAATACATCGTTCAGATCAGGGATTGGAAAACTGGAAATGAGGTTGCAGCCACTGATTTCAGCTTCAAGAACAGAACCAAGGCGAAAAAGGTCGAGCTAGGGAAGCTTGAGGGCACAGGTGACTTGCCCGCGCATTTTAAGATTGGAGAAACCAAATGATCATGTTGAAACGACTCGCTTTCTTCGCAATTGTCGGAATCATCGTCGTTAGCGGATCCGAGATCGGCGAGCGGTCGGCGATCCCCGGGGTTCACAGTGTGATCCCGACGGCCGAAGCCGTGGTCGGGCGCCCACTCACGCCAGTGAGCGTAGCTGGCGTGGCGCGACGTGAGGATAGGCGTGACTAACGGTTAGTTCTGTGGCTCCGGCGGGGGATCGCTAAGCGCCGCTCGCCTCTCAGCAATGGCCGCTTCCTGGCAATTGAGATGTGAGCAGGAACGCCCGCAACTGGCCGATAGCCGACCAGATGGCTAGGAGCAGGTTGCCAGATCAAATCCCGTAGTACTCAGCGAACCGATGCCACCACGCTCGCAACTGCCGCCGTCAACTTTTTCGCGTAAGGCAACATGCAGAAATTCATTGGGGCCGTGTGCATTCGAATGCGGACCCAGCACACCCGTGATAAAAAACTGGGCGCGCGGGAAGCGTTCGCCGAGCATGTTCATGAACGGGATCGTGCCACCCTCACCGATCCAGGCGACCTCGCGGCCGTACGACTGCATTGACGCCTTGGCCAGCGCTTCCTTCAGCCAGTTTGCGGTCTCGGGCGCATTCCATCCCGTTGCGCCCCAGTCGGCTTCGAACGTTACCTTGGCGTCGTATGGCGCGTTCTCGGTCAATGCTTTCCGCATCGCCCACGTTGCTTTCTCGCCGTCGACAGTCGGTGGAATCCGCATGCTCAACTTGAACGTCGTTTTCGGACGGAGCACGTTACCCGCCGAGTCAATGCTCGGAAAACCGGCAGCACCGGTGACCGCCAGGGCCGGACGCCACGTGCGATTCAATATTCCTTCGACCGGATCGGTCGTGACCGGCATCGCATGCAGATGGCCGCCAACACCGTGCGTGCAACTGACCCACGGAAATTCCTTCCAGACCTGATCGCCGAGGATGTCGCCGGCCGTTTGCGCTTGCTTGATGCGTTCCGCGGGAATCTCGGCGTGCAACTCCGGGAGCAGCACCTGGCCGGTCATCGGATCGTCAAGCCGGTTCAGCAATTGACGAGCAATGCGAAACGACGAAGGCACGATGCCGCTCGCATGACCCGAGTGCACGCCTTCCGACAGAATTTCAACCGTTAGCGTCCCGCCGACCAGCCCGCGCAGTGAAGTCGTGACCCACAGTTGATCGTAGTTACGGCACCCCGAATCGAGCCCGACGACAAGTTGAACGTCGCCAAATCGCGGTGCAAGCAGCGTCAGATAGTCCGGCAGATCGGGGCTGCCGCTTTCTTCGCACGTTTCGATGATGCCAACGCAGCGCGGCCGCGCAACACCTTGCGCATCGAGCGCGGCAATCGTTGTCAGTGCAGCGTAGATCGCGTAACCATCGTCGGCGCTGCCACGGCCGTAGAGCTTGCCGTCTTCGATCACCGGCTTCCACGGGCCCAGGTCTTCGCGCCATCCGACCATTTCAGGCTGCTTGTCCAAATGGCCGTAGAACAAAACGGTGCGATCGTTGCCCAGCCCATGCGTCGCAGGCACGTCGAACAGCAAACACGGAGTTTTGCCTTCGATCGCGACGATTTCGATCGTCAGGCCGTCAATCGATTGCTGGCGGCACCATTGTTCAGCGCTTTTGACTACCGACCGCAAATGACCGTGGGCCGTCCCAGCTTGCATCGAACGCGGGCGACTTCGCGGGCACGCGCACGTAATCGACCAGTTGAGGGACCAGGTCTTCATCCCATTTGGCGGCGACGAATTCATGCAGATCGGCGAGGTTCATGGCGGCTCTGGACTTGGCGCGAAAGAGAAAGTGTATGGCTGCTAGCCTCTGACCTCAAATTGCCCGACCGGGAACCGCGATGAATAAGTTCATGTTGGCCGCGTTGCTGCCTTTCGTCTCGACGCTGCCAGCCGCACAGAGCGGAACCTTCAGCACGCGCTTGCTGACGCCGGAAACCGCGCTGAAGGCCACGCTTGCTGCGTTGGAAGATTGCCGCAAACGTGGCTCACAGGTTGCGGTCGCAGTGGTGGATCGATCCGGCGTCGCACAAGCCATGGTGCGCGACCGTTTTGCCGGTCCGCATACGGTGAGCACGGCGATCAACAAGGGTTACACCGCGATTAGCTTTCGCATTGATACGCTGGAGCTTGCAAAGCAGACGCAATCAGGCCTCCCCAGTTCCGGTGTGCGAGAGATTGCGAATGTTGTCGCGGTGGGCGGCGGTGTGCTGATTCAGGCGGGTGGCGCGACGCTCGCTGCCATCGGCGTATCGGGCGCGCCCAGCGGCGAAGCTGATGACGCTTGCGCCAAGGCCGGCATTGCAGCGATCCGCGACGATATCGATTTTTAAGCCCGCATTGGCCTCCACGCGGCTTTCTCCCACCACCACCGCACTGCTTGTCGCGCCACCGCTGTTCTGGGCGGGCAATGCGGTTCTTGCACGGGCATTGGTCGGCGAGTTTCCGCCGCTGGCGCTGTCGTTCTGGCGCTGGACGTTGGCGCTCGTTGTGATCGCACCATTCGCTGCTACATCAGTGTGGCGCCACCGCGCGGCGATTCGCTCCCACTGGCCGCTTCTCGCCTGGACTAGCCTGCTCGGGGTGGGTTGCTACAACTCGCTGCAATACCTGGCGCTGCAAACTTCGACCGCCGTCAACACGACCCTGATCGGCGCTTCGGGACCGATCATTACGCTGCTCGTCGGAGCGGCTTTTTTTTCATCACCGGTGGTAAGTCGCCAATGGATCGGCGCGGCCGTCTCGCTGCTCGGCGTGTTGTGGGTCATCGCACGCGGCGAGCCTGAAAATCTACTGCAGCTGCGTGTTGCAGCGGGCGACTTGATCATGCTGGCGGCGGGTCTCGCGTGGAGCATCTATACGTGGCTGGTGAGAACGCAGCGCCCTCCGCTACCCCTCACTGCATTTCTGACTGTGCAAATCGCGCTGGGCGCGTTGATGATTCTGCCGTTCTACCTGCTTGAGTGGATCATCACGCGGCAGACACCGGCGCCCACGCCGACCAACTTTGCGGCACTCGTCTACGTGGTCCTGCTGCCGTCGCTCGCCGCGTATTACTGCTGGGACCGCAGCGTGGCGCGTGTCGGCGCGGTGTTGCCGATGTACTTCGTCAACCTAACGCCGGTTTTTGCAGCGTGCTTGTCATGGGCGTTGCTCGATGATCCGATCGGTGTCTATCACCTTGTCGGGGGCGCATTGATTCTCGCGGGGATCTATCTGGCCGCGGAGAAGATCGGCTAGCTACAATCGCCACCCGATGCGAAACGATCAGGCTGTCACCATTCGCCGTGCCGACTATCGGCCGCCGGATTTTTTGCTCGATCATGTCGCGCTCGAATTCGATCTGGATCCTGCATTAACTTACGTCACGGCGACGCTCGACGTACGGCGTAATCCGGTGGTCGGTGGCGCCGCGCCATTGCGACTGGATGGCGAAGATCTCGATCTTGCGCTGATTGCAGTCGACGGCCACGCGTTGCCTGCCAGCGCCTATCAGGTGCGCGATGACGGCTTGACTCTTCGACTTCGTACGCAGTCGGATCGATTCCGGCTTAAGACCGTTGTGCGCATCCATCCGTCGAAGAACACCGAGCTGATGGGACTCTTCGTTTCCAACGGCAATTTTTTCACTCAATGCGAAGCCGAAGGCTTTCGTCGAATCACGTTCTTTCCCGATCGGCCCGACGTGATGACGACTTATCGCGTGACGATCCGTGCCGACAAGTCGCGCTATCCGGTGCTGCTCGCCAACGGCAATCTGATCGAGCAAGGCGATTTGTCCGAAGGCAGGCACTTCGCCGTCTGGGACGATCCGTTTGCGAAGCCGAGTTACCTGTTCGCTCTGGTGGCCGGAAACGTTGCCGTGCATGAAGAGCGCTTCACTCGCGCAAGCGGCCGTGACGCAACGTTGCAGATCTACGTCGAGCACGGCAACGAGGACAAGACCCAGCACGCGATGGCGAGTCTCAAGCGCGCCATCGCGTGGGATGAACGCCGTTACGGACTCGAGCTCGACCTCGATCGTTTCATGATCGTCGCCTCAAACGATTTCAACATGGGAGCGATGGAGAACAAGGGTCTCAATATTTTCAACGCGAAGTACATACTGGCGAATCCGACGGTGGCGACCGACGACGATCACATGAACGTCGAATCGATTGTCGGTCACGAGTATTTTCATAACTGGACCGGCAATCGCGTGACCTGCCGCGACTGGTTTCAATTGAGCCTGAAGGAAGGGCTGACCGTTTTTCGCGATCAGGAGTTTTCCGCTGACATGCTGGGAGACGCGACCGGCCGCGCGATCAAACGCATCGAGGACGTTCGCACTCTGCGCGCGACCCAGTTTCCGGAAGATAGCGGGCCGATGGCGCATCCGATACGGCCCGACAGCTATCAGGAGATCAGCAACTTTTATACGGCGACCGTCTACGAAAAAGGTGCCGAAGTGGTTCGCATGCTGCAAACGCTGGTCGGCGTCGACGGCTTTCGGCGCGGCATGGATCTGTATTTCAAGCGACACGACGGCCAGGCGGTCACCTGCGACGACTTCGTGGCTGCGATTGCAGATGCGAACGGACGCGACCTAACGCAGTTCAAGCGCTGGTACTCGCAAGCCGGGCACGCCGCGCGTCCGCGTCGAAGCGCGCTACGACGCGGATGCTTACGCTTTCGAGCTGACTCTTTCGCAGTCGACTCCGGCGACAGCGGGACAATCCGGGAAGCAGCCGTTTCATATCCCATTTGCGGTCGGACTGATCGCCGGGGACGGTCGTGACATGCCGCTGCAACTCGAAGGCGAGCCAAGCAGCAGCATAGGAGCGGATGCGGCAACTACCAAGGTGCTGGAGCTGACGCAGGCGAAGCAGACGTTTCGATTCATCAACGTCGGCGAGCGGCCGGTGCCGTCGTTGCTGCGCAACTTTTCGGCGCCCGTCATCGTCGAGCATCGGTATAGCGATGCCGAGCTTGTGTTTTTATCGGGCCACGATTCCGATGGGTTCAATCGGTGGGAAGCTGGGCAGCGCTTGGCCATTGCCATGCTGATGTCGCTAACCGATGCGGTGGAGGCTGGCCGCCCTCTGGTGGTCGACGACGTCCGTTCGTGGCGATGCTGCGCGCGACGCTGCTCGATCAGGCGCTATCGCCGGCATTCAAGGCGCAGGCGCTGATGCTGCCCAGCCGAAAGCTTCATCGGCGAGCAGCGTAACGTCGTCGATCCCGAGGCGATCCGCGAGGCGAGGCGCTATGCGATGCACGAGCTTGGGAAGCGGCTCGCAGCCGACTGGCAGGCGACCTATTCATCGCTGCAGGGTTTGCTGCAATCGAGCGCCCCGTATTCGCCCGACATCGAATCGGCCGGGCGGCGCGCGCTGCGCAATCTTTCGCTCGCGTACCTGGCCGAGGGCAACGCAGACGCGGTGCTCGAACTCGCACGCGAGCAGTTGGTTGCCTCGACCAACATGACCGATGCGCAAGGCGCACTGGCGGTCATCGTCAACAGCGCGTCACCGTTGAAAGCTGAAGCGCTGATTCAACTGGCACGCGTATGGAGTGACCAGCCGCTGCTGATGAACAAATGGTTCCAGCTGCAAGCAACTGCAATGGCGCACCCCGGCGAACCGCCGGTCGTTGATCGTGTGCGATTGCTGATGCGTCACCCTGGTTTCTCGCTGTCGAACCCGAACAATGTGAACGCTCTCATTCGATCGTTCTGCATGCTGAACGAGGCTGAATTCCACCGTCGCGATGCCAGCGGCTATGCGTTCTGGGTCGATCAAGTCCTGGCGCTCGACAAAATCAATCCGACGATTGCCGCGCGCATCGCGCGTGCGCTCGATCGCTGGCGCAAGTTCACTGCCGACCGACAGGCCGCGATGCGAGAGGCATTGAAGCAAGTCGCCGCGCAGCGCGGCCTTTCGCGCGACGTCTGCGAGATCGTCAACAAATCGCTCGCAGATTGATTTGAAGCTCTCGCTTACGCACTATCTGATTCGCTGCGAGCGCGAGCATGGGATCGATCCGGATCTGCGGCTGCTGCTCGAAACCGTTGCGCGTGCGTGCAAGACGATCAGCCATGCCGTAGGCAAAGGCGCATTGGGTAACGTCCTCGGCGACGCGAATTCAACCAACGTTCAGGGCGAAGCGCAAAAGAGGCTGGATGTGCTGTCGAACGAAATTCTGTTCGAGGCAAGTTGCTGGGGCGGGCATCTGGCCGGAATGGCGTCCGAAGAGATGGACGCGCCGATGGGAATTCCTCTTGCGTATCCACGCGGCAAGTATTTATTGCTGTTCGACCCGCTCGATGGCTCGAGCAATATCGACGTCAACGTGTCGATCGGAACGATCTTTTCCGTACTTCCCAGCCCTGTAGGTAACGGCGATGCCGGTGAAGCCGCCTTCCTGCAGCCGGGCGCGCGGCAGGTGTGCGCCGGTTACACGGTCTACGGTCCGCAGACGCTGCTGGTGCTCTCCGTCGGGTACGGCGTCCAGGTGTTCACCCTCGATCGCGACACGGGCTCGTTTCTGTTGACACAAGCGAACGTGCAGGTGCCACCGGAAACGCGCGAGTTCGCGGTCAACATGTCGAACATGCGGCATTGGGACGCACCGGTCAAACGTTACGTTGACGAATTGCTGGCCGGAAAGGCCGGCCCGCGTGGCGCCGACTTCAATATGCGCTGGGTCGCGTCGATGGTTGCCGATGTACACCGGATCATGTCGCGTGGCGGCATCTTCATGTATCCGCGCGACGCGCGCCCCGGCTACCTATCGGGTCGATTGCGCCTGATGTACGAAGGCAATCCGATGGCCTTCTTGATCGAGCAGGCCGGCGGCGCGGCGACCAACGGCCAGCAGCGCATCCTCGAAATTGAACCTACGAAGCTTCACGAGCGCGTTGCAGTATTTCTCGGATCGAGAAACGAGGTCGAACGGGTGACGAACTACCACCGAGCACGATAGAGTCGCGCTCGCGCGTCGATGTTTTCATCAATTCCGCTTCCTTGCACTCGCGGTAACGATTAGCTACGAATCCGCTCGCCGATGGGTCAACAGCGCTCGTTTCTTGGCGTTGGACACCTTTCAGCAACTCGCGGATCGGAGCGCCTTGAAACTGCTGATGCACGCCATCGTTGTCGCAGCGTCGTTCGGATGCATGACTGCCGACGCACAGACACAGCCGGTCACCGACAATCCGGCGATCGACATGCCGGGATTCTTGCGTGTCTCCATTGAAGCCGCCGACGCGCGCGAGAGCCGCAGGGTCTCCGAAGCCGACTTCATCCGCATGAGTCGCGAGCCGAAAACGATCATCCTTGACGCACGCAGCCGCGAGCGGTTCGACGAGCTGCACGTCAAGGGAGCGATCAATCTCAGCTTCCCCGACATCGCCGTCGACAGCCTGAACGCGGCGATTCCGGACAAGTCCACTCGCATCCTGATTTATTGCAACAACAACTTCTCCGGCGCCCTACGACGCGTTTCCGACCAAGCTGCCGGCGGCGTCGCTGAACCTCTCGACCTACGTTGCGCTTTACAGCTACGGCTATCGCAATATCTATGAGCTCGCGCCGCTGGTCGACATCAAGGCGTCGAAGCTGCAATTCGAGTCGTCGCGGCGCTAACCCGGCACCAGCACCGTCGATCCCACCGTCTTGCGCGCTGCGAGATCTTCATGCGCACGCGCCGCATCGGCCAACGGATAACGCTGCTCGATGTCGACCTTGATCTTGCCTCGCTGCATCAGATCGAACAGCTCGGCCGCTGATTCTTCGAGCCGCGCGCGCGGCACGACGTGCGTCGCGAGTGTCGGCCGGGTGACGAACAGCGACCCCTTCGCAGCGAGAATGCCGAGACTGACTCCGGTCACCGCGCCCGAAGCGTTGCCGAAGCTCACCATCAATCCACGCGGCTGCAAACAATCGAGCGAGCCTTCCCACGTCGTTTTGCCGACGCCGTCGTAGACGACCGGAACCTTGGCGCCATTGGTCAGCGCCAGCAACGCGCTCAGCGAAATTTTCCTTCGAATAATCGATCGTCTGCCAGGCACCGTTCTTCTTCGCGAGCGCGGCTTTTTCCGGCGAGCTGACGGTGCCGATCAACCGCACGCCCAGCGCACGCGCCCACTGGCACGCAATCAAACCGACTCCGCCCGCGGCAGCATGAAACAGGATTGTCTCGTTGCCCTGCAGCCGATACGTCTGACGGAACAGATATTGGACTGTCAGCCCCTTCAGCATCACCGCCGCGGCCTGCTCGAAGCTGATCGCGCTTCGGAAGCTTGACGACGGTGGCGGCCGGCATCGTGCGCGACTCAGCGTAAGCGCCGATCGGGCCCTGCGGATAGGCGACGCGGTCACCCTCCTTCAATCCCTTGCACGTCCGCGCCGACTGCCTCGACGACGCCCGCGCCTTCGAAGCCGAGGCCGTGCGGCAACGTGTTCGGATACAGCCCGGTCCGGTAGTAGATGTCGATGAAGTTCAAGCCCGACCGCGCGTTGCCGGATCCGCACTTCGCCCGGTCCCGGATCGGGCACATCGGCTTCGACCACTTCGATGACTTCGGGACCACCGTGCGAGCGGATCACGATCGACTTTGACTTCATGTGACTTCCTCCTTTGGTGCCGGAATCTTGCCGGCGCGCGTCAAGACGTAGATGCCAACCAGTACGAGTGCCGTCCCAGCCAATTGCCAGATCGTTATGCGCTCATCAAGGAAAAGATACGCCAGTGCGATGGTCGACACAGGGCCGATCATCGAAGCCATCGACGCACGGCTTGCGCCGATGCGCTCGACCGCGAGCATCGTTGCAAACACCGGCAGCACCGTACAAAGCACGGCATTTAACAACGATAGCCAGTACACCTCGTGCGGCTGACGAAGCGCCGAAACCGGATTCAGCACCGCGAACTGCGCGAACACCGCAAAGCTGGACACGCACATCGCGTACGCCGTCAGACGTATCGCTCCCAGCCTGCGCACCAGTTCACCCGAAATGATCAGATAAACGGCATAACAAACCGCGGCGCCGAACACGAGTGCCGAACCCAGCAGCACCTGCCCACCTTCCAGACTGACGTCGTGCCAGAAGACCAGCAAAATGCCGCCGTAACAAAGCGCGAGCGCGCTCCATTCGTAGCGGCCGAACCGTTTGCGCAGGAACAGCGCCGACATTATGACGACCAGAGTCGGGCTCAAATACAGGATCAGACGCTCGAGCGCCGCCGTGACGTACTTGCAGGCCGAGGAAATCAAGATAACTGGCGGCGTAGTAGCCCAGCAGCCCGATGACGATCAGGCGAGCATGGTCGGCTCGCGACAAAGGCTGCGCGCCCCGCGACGACCATATCAGCGCAGCAACAAAAAACGGCAGTGAAAAGCCCATTCGCAACGCAATCAATGTCGTCGCGTCGACGCCGTATCGGTAGGCGAGCTTGATAACAACCGCCTTGGCCGAAAACAGAATGCTGCCGCCGATGGCCAGCGCCAGGCCGGCCGCAAACGCTCTTCGTTGAGCTGACTGCACATCGGATTGCACGGAACGATTCTACGGTTCGACCCTAACCTGCTGCGATTCGCGACTCTGAAACCGACGCTTCGCGCCTTGCCTCGATCACGTCGCGCAACGGATTGTTATTCTTCGCCGCGCTCGCTGCATCCGGTCAGAGCCAAACGAACATCGAGCGAGCAATCTCAATGAAGACGCATACATCGACTATCCTGCTTGTTCATCGCGACGCTCGCCCTGGCGTCGTGTCGCTCGTCGACATCGAACTGACGCCGAGCTTGAAGCGTGCCGCATTCCGGGCGTCGAGCGCGAGGTCAAATGCGGCGTAGTGCGCATGCCCGAAGATCCGGATTCTCCGAGCAGCCGCTACGATCGAAGTGCGCTTCGCCGTCGTGCCGGCCGTTGCGCGCAACAAGCAACCCGATCCCGTCTTCGTATTCGCGGGCGGCCCAGGGCAAGCAGCAACGAAGGTCGCGCGCCAGGTGATGCCGGTGCTTGCCGAACTGAACGCACGGCGCGACATCGTGTTTATCGATCAGCGCGGCACTGGCCGCTCGAACGCGCTTGAGTGCGACGTCGACGAAGGCTCACTGGCATCGGCGCTCGAGCCCGAGCAACAGCTTGCACGGCTGGGACCCTGTCTGAAAGCGCTTCCTGCGGACTTGCGTCAATACGCGACGTGGATCGCAGTGCGTGACTTCGAAGCGATTCGCGCACAACTGGGCGCCGAGAAGGTGAACCTGTGGGGTGCGTCGTACGGCACGCGTGCCGCGCTCGAATACATGCGGCAGTACCCGGATCGCGTGCGAACCGCCGTGCTCGATGGCGTAGCGCCGCCCGACATGGCACTGCCGGTGTCGTTCGCTCTCGATGCCGAAGCCGCGTTGAAGTCGCTCGCCGACGTCTGCGCGCGCGATGAGCGATGCCGCACGCGATATCCCGATTTCGATCAGCGCGATTGCGGCGCTGCTGAAGCGCGCCGAAAGCGGGATCGACATTCGCATTCCGCATCCGTTACCGGAGCGACCGAATCGTTACGCCTCGATCGCAAGATGCTGGCATCGCTGTTGCGCGCGCCGTTGTACGTGCCGCAGCTGTCGTCGGTGCTGCCTTACGCGCTGGCCGAAGCGGGCCGTGGAGACTTCA
Source organism: uncultured beta proteobacterium (assembly GCA_963729165.1). Taxonomy (GTDB): domain Bacteria; phylum Pseudomonadota; class Gammaproteobacteria; order Burkholderiales; family Burkholderiaceae_F; genus JACCZX01. Next base: position 77,552 of record CAVSMM010000016.1, on the reverse strand, counting down.
CGGCGCTCGTCGCGTTGAGTGCTGCGATCAGCGGCGGCGTCAGCGAAAATTTTGCGGTCGGCATGCACTTCGCGGTGATCTGCGCCGAAGACGTGCCACGCATCGACGCGGCGTCAGCCTCGCCGATCGGTGGCGACGCGCTTCGGCTCCGCGTTTGCCGAGCTGTATCGGCAGGCGTGCCGTCTCGTGCCATCGCGCGCGGTGCCGCCGGAGTTCTATTCGGTGCCGGCGTCGAAGGTACCGGTGCTGATTTTTTCGGGTGGGCTCGATCCCGCAACGCCGCCGCGCCATGGCGATTCAGTCGCGCAACGGCTTGGCAACGCCAAGCACATCGTCGCGCCGAACCTCGGGCACGGCATCAGCGCTCAGGGCTGCGCACCGATGCTGATCTCGCGCTTCGTGCGCGATGCATCGTTCGATCGCGTCGACGGCGACTGTCTGGCACGAATTCCGGCGCCGAGTTTCTTTGCAGCAATCGACCCGGCCGCGGCGCCGAAAACGAAACCGTGATCGAAGTCCATGATTGAAGTCATCAGCTTGCCAAGTCTTTCGACGCGAAGGTCGACGGCAAGCGCGCGCGCGTGGTCGCGGTCGAAGATGTGTCGTTCGTCGCCGACTGACGGCCGCATCACCGCGATGCTTGGGCCGAACGGCGCCGGTAAGACAACCACGCTGCGCATCATCGGCACGCTGGTGAAGGCGGACCGCGGACAAGCGCGGGTCGGTGGACATCGACGTGCAAGCTGATACGCGCGCTGTGCGCGCGCAGCTCGGCGTGCTGTCCGACGCGCGCGGGCTGTACACGCGGCTGACCGCGCGCGAAAACGTCGAGTACTACGCGCAGCTGCGCAACGTACCGACCGCGGCTCAGCAGCGAGCGGCTTGCGAAAATGGCCGAGCTGCTCGACATGGGCTCGCTGCTGGAACGTCGCATCGAAGGCTTCTCGACCGGCGAGCGATTGAAGGTCGCGCTCGCACGCGCGCTGATCCATGACCCGCATCACCTGATTCTCGACGAGCCGACCAACGGACTCGACGTTGTCTCGACGCGCGCGCTGCGCCGGCTGTTGCTGCATCTGCGCGATGCACGGCAAGTGCATCGTCATCTCGTCGCACATCATGCAGGAGGTCGAGCAACTGGCCGACGAAATCGTGATCGTTGCGCGCGGCCGCACCGTTGCGCACGGCACGGCGCAACAAATCCGCGCCGAAGCGGGCACCGAATCGCTCGAAGACGCGTTTGTCAAGCTCGCGTACGAATGCCGGAGCCGGACGCAATGAACACCGACGTGGACGGTCTTTCGCAAGGAGCTCAAGGACGCGCTGCGCGACCGGCGCACGTGGCTGATCGTGCTGGTGACATCGATCCTCGCCGGCCCGCTGACGCTGTTTCTGCTGTCGATCTTCATCGCGAGCGTCGAGGAAGACGCAGCAAAGCGCGAGATCTACGTTGCCAATGCAGCGGCGGCGCCGACGTTGATCAATTTTCTGCAACGAGCAGGCGCGACCGTTAAAGATGCGCCCGACGACTACGCGGCGCAGATCAAGTCAGGACGACTTGCAGAACGCCGTGATCGTGGTGCCCGGATCACTTCGAACACGGCTCGCGGCCGGCGAGACGGTTCGGCTGCCGGTCATGTTCGATGAAACCGCAACACGGGCGCAGCCGGCAACTCGCGCGACGCTCAACGCTGTGCGCGGCTTTGCGCGCGAGCTGGGTGTTCAGCGGCTGCTGTCGCGCGGTGTCAGTCCGCAAGTGATTGGCGGCGGTCGAGATCGAGGAAATCAATGTCGCAAGCAGCCAGGCGCGCGGTGCGCAGTTGTTGTTTCTGATCCCCTGGCTGGCGCTGCTGGGCTCAGTCGCGGGCGCGATCAGCGTAGCGATCGACGTCACCGCCGGCGAGCGCGAGCGCGGCTCGCTTGAGCCGCTGCTGATGAACCCGATCGAAGCAGGCGCTGTCGTGCTCGGAAAATGGGCAGTCGTCGCGCTGTGCTCGGCCGCGGTCGTCGTCCTGACGCTGATCGGCTTCAAGACCGCCATGCAATTCATACGCAGCGAGAACCTGTCGGCGCTGATGCAGTTCGGCCTCAGCGAATTCGCGTTGTTCATCGTGATGCTGCTGCCGTTTTCCGCGATGATCGCGTCGCTGAACATGCTCGCCGCCACGTACGGCCGCAGCCACAAAGAGGCGCAAACCTACGCGACCTATCTCGCGATGCTGGTCAACTTCACGCCGATCGTGCCGCTGTTCATCTCGATTCGCGACGCTGCATGGCAGCTTTTCGTGCCCGCGATGGCGCAGCAAGCGGTGATGATGCGCGCTTTACGCGGCGAAACCATCACGGCAATCGACATCCTGCTGCCTGGCGGCATGGCGATCGCGCATCACGGCGGCTGCACTGTTCGCGCAAGGCTCGTTGCTTCGAAACGAGCGAATCATATTTTCGCGGTAGACCGTGCAGGTGGCGGTGCACCGCCGAAGACCCCGACGACTCGGGCAGCGATGCGACGCCAACGCTTGCGCGCTGCGAGCATCTTCCCGCAATGATTACCACTTATTCGCGGCATCACACCCCTCATGCAGTGCGATAATGCGCCGCGCCGATGTCTGAACCTTTCACCGCCACTGTTCCGCTCGACCCGCTCGACGCACCGGTGCCTGCGCCTCCGAAGACGATCGGCCGCTTCACGATCCTGAACGAGATCGGCCGCGGCTCGTATGGCGTGGTCTACGCCGCACACGATCCTGTTCTGGCGCGTGAAGTCGCGATCAAGATCATTCCGCTGGCGCGCGAGGATCAGTTCCGCACGCAGATCGAAGCAAGCTTTCTGCACGAAGCCAAATCGGCCGGCGGCATGAGCCATCCGAGCATCGTCACGATCTACGATGCCGGCAAAACCGACTCGTTTGCATACATCGCGATGGAGCGGCTGCACGGCCAGGATTTGCACGAATATCTGGCGAGCGGCAACCGCATGAGTCCGCGCCAGTCGGCGGCGATGATGATGCGAGTAGCCGATGCGATCCACTACGCGAACAAGCGCGGACTCGTTCATCGGGACATCAAGCCCAGCAATATTTTTCTGTCGCGAGATCTGAAGCCGAAGCTGCTCGACTTCGGCACCGCGCTCGCGCCGGTACCCGAGACAAAGCTGCGCGGCACGCGCCAGCTGGTCGGCACGCCGAACTACATGTCGCCCGAGCAGGCCGATGGCGCGACGCTCGATGCACGCAGCGACATCTTTTCGCTCGGCACGATCTTGTATGAGCTGCTGTGCGGCCGCCGTGCGTTCGACGGTCGCACCGTCGATGAAACGCTCGACCAGGTGCTTGCCGCAAATCCCAAGTCGGTCGATCGCATTCGTTCCGAAACACCGCCGGCGCTCGTCGAGATCGTGCGCAAGGCGATGGCCAAGGAGCCTGCGGCGCGCTATCAGAAGGCTGCCGAGTTGCGCAATGCGCTCGCCGATTTCGTCGACGGCTCGCGCGCACCAGCCGGCCGACGCCGCGATTGGACGCGTGGAAGCGAGTCCCGCCGCGGCCACAGTGCCGCTGCGTAAGCCTGCGCTGAGTGGACGCGCGATGGTGGCAATCGTGACCGGCAGCGGTAGCGATCATCGTGCTGGCTGCAGCGTTGCGCGGAGCGCGCGCCGCCGCCACCGCCAGTGGAAGCTTCCGCGCCGGTGATCGCAGTGCAACCGGTCACTGCCGCGCCGCCCGTCGAGCCGCAACCGCACGCCATCGCCCGAAGCCGCTCGCCGCCGCCGCACTGCTCGAAGCGCAAGCAGCGGAAGCGAAAGCCGCGACCCGCCGCAAGGTCGAGCCGCCGCCGGCACCGGTCGCGCCGCCGCGCGACGGCACCGTGACGTTAGCCGTTTCGCCGTGGGGCGAGATCAGCGTCGATGGCAGCTCGCGCGGCGTGTCACCGCCGCTGACGCAGCTGACGTTGCCGCCAGGCGTGCATACGATCGAGATCCGCAACGGCTCCGCCGCGCCGTTCATCGCGCGCGTCGAGGTTAAATCGGGTGAGACACTCGGCCTGCAGCATCGCTTCTAGCGCTCCTTTCGGCGTGCTTTTTGTCTGTTAGCGCCGATTGGTTGTGCGTGCGTATGCTGTTAGCCTGAGGCAACGCTCGCCCATCCCTATGCCAGAAGCGCTTACCCAGAATCTCAAGCTGATCGGCCGCTATTCGATCCTGCGCGAGTTGCGGCGCGATCGGCACACGGTCGCGTATCTGGCGATGGATCCGGTGCTTAACCGCGAGCTGGTGTTGAAGGCGGTTCAGCTGCAGCCGCGGCGAGGCGAAGAGTCAGCGGGCCATGAGCGCATCGAGCAGGCGTTCATGCGTCAAGCGCAGGCCGCCGGGCGTTTGCATCATCCGCACATCGTGACCGTGTTCGATGCCGGCCGCGTCCACAACATCGGCTACCTGGCACTTGAGCGAGTCGACGGCAAGCTGCTCGACGAGGCGATGCAAGACGGATTTCACCCTGGCGTGCTGCAGGCCGCCGATATCGCCGCACGCGTGGCCGATGCGGTTGAGCACGCTCACGCGCGCGGCGTGCCGCACGGACACCTGGCGCCGTCGCGCATCTATCTGCAAGAGCCCGACAAGCTGCCGAAGGTGATGGGCTTCGGTGGATGGATCGACAGCGGCGCGACCGGCGATTTCGAGCTGGCCGGAACGCAGGCAATGCTGCCGTACTTTCAGAACGAGCTCGGGGCCGGAAGCTCGTCGCAAGGACATTCGTGCGCTCGGCGCGCTGCTGTTCCTGCTGCTGACCGGCACGCGGCCGGATCTGAATGCGCTGCGCGCGCGCAAGGGCGGCGAGAGCCCGATCATCGAGATTCGGCCGGCCGCCCCGTTGGCGCTGGCTGAGATCGCCGAGAACGCACTTGAGCTGCACGGCGCGCGGGCTTTCGGCACCGCCGCTCAATTCCGCAATGCGCTGACGACATTTTTGTGGGGCAATCGCGGGAACCAACCGCCAAGTGCTTTGACGATCACCGGCATGCCGGCGCGCGTCGAGATCGTGCCGCCTGCGCAAGCGTCGTGCCGCCACGGTCGGCCTGCAATCGACCCTGCGGATCAACCAGCCGCCTCCGCGCTCGAGCAACCATGTGGCGCTCGGTGCGGCCGCGTGCGCGATCGCGTTGATCGCCGCTTTCGGTGCGGCGTGGCGGGAGACTGGCCGCCAGCCGGCTCGGCCGGTGGCCGGCGCGTCGCCTGCCAGTCTTGCTTCCCAGCCCGAGTCATCGGCAGAAGATGCGCCCAGCAGCCGCGGAGTCGTCACCGAGCACCCGTCTGCGCGAACCGAGCCGTCGCCTCCATCTGCAAGTCCGCGCGGAAACATGCTACCGCCCTTCGAAGGCCGCGGCGCCCGCGAACGCAAAGGGCGTTGTGGTTTTCGCAGTAGCGCCGTGGGCGGAGGTGTTCGTCAACGGAGCGAGAACGGGCACCACGCCGCCGTTGGCGCAACTCCATTTGCCCACGGGACGGCACACGATCGAACTGCGCAATGGGCAGCGGCAGCCGTACGTCACCGAAGTTGACGTTGAGCCCGGACGTCCGCTGCGAATCAGCCATCTGTTTCAATGAGCCACCCTGCATGAGCTCGACAGTTGCGTACGCTGTCGCCGGCTGGCCGCTGTCGACGGTGCTTGGCGTCGTCGGTAGCGGCTGCGCGTTGCTCGAGCCGCCGCCTGCGCCGCCGCCGCCGCCACCGCCGTCGATCAGCATCGCCCGCCTGTACGAGCAGCCCGCCGAGCGTGCGTTCATCAACGGCATGCGTTTTTACGAAGACGGCCAGTACGAACGTGCCGAAGTGATGTTCAAGCGCGCACTTGCCGAAGGACTACGCGACCGCAACGACGTGGCAGCCGCCAACAAGCACCTGGCGTTCATCGCGTGCGCCTATAGCCGCCCGGCAGGAATGCGAGTCAGCATTCCGCGCTGCATTCACCGCCGACCCGAACTTCAAGTTGACCGATGCCGAAGTCGGCCATCCACTGTGGGGACCGGTCTACACGCGAGTCGCTGCCGAGCAAGCGAAGGCAGCTAAGAAAACGTCATCGTAATGAGGTGCAGCGACGGTCGCGTACAGAGGAGCGGTTTGCTAAAACCCGATCCGCGATTTCTTGGCGGCGCGCTCTTCGGTGATGTCGTCGGGCCGCACTTCATTGCGCCCCGCCAGCTTGGCTGTGCCGAACGCAGCCAGCAACACGCGTCGCATCTCGCGCGGCTTTAAGCGCGCAAGCCGGTCGAGGCTTTCATCGGAAAGCTCCACAGGAAATGCCTGGCCCCAGGCGTGCTCACTGCGCAGCTCGTCGTAGATGCAGCGCGCGATGCGGCGCGACCCTTCGTGATCGGGCGGATCGATCGCATACACGTTCATCCGATTCAAGATCGGCGACGGAATCGAGTGCGCGTCATTCGCGGTAGCGATCCACACGACGTCGGACGCATCGATCGGCACCTCGACAAATTCGTCGACGAATTCGGTGGCGGTGTCGTGCTCGAGCAACGTGTACAGGCTTCCCAGCGGGTCGTATTGCGTGTCGCTGCCGGCCTTGTCGATTTCATCGACCACGATCACCGGGTTGGCGTAGTCGCCATTGACCAGTGCGTCGAACACCTTGCCGGGTTTCGCGTTTTTCCACTGGGCCGATGCGCCGGAAAGAATCCAGCCGGCAGTCAGCGAGCTCATGCCAATAAAGTTGTAGCCGGTACCGAGCAATTTTGCGAGACGGCGAGCGAAGTGTGTCTTGCCGATGCCCGGTTCGCCCAGCAGCAAAATCGGCTCGAGCTCAAGCGGGTCGTCCGATGACAAGCACAGCGCGAGTTGTTTGCGAATATCCTGCAGCGGCGCTTCGAAGTTGGGCAGCTCGTTGATCAGCGCATCGATGTCGGGCAGCGCCGCCGGCTTGGTCACGAAGCGCTGGCCACCGCTGCGAATCATCTTGACGTAGGTCGCTCGCAACGCTTCGCTGGCGCTGGCGCCGAGCTCCTGCAGACCGGTCAGCGCGTCTTCAACGCGCAACACCTGGTAGACGTCCTTGAACCCTGCGATCGCAATCGGATTTTCCCGATCGGGAATGACTGCAGGTACGCTCATCAACACCTCCGTTTACGCTGCATTCAATAAACGCGGAAGCACGTAAACGGTATACATGTAAAACCCTGACGGGTAGAAGCCAAAAAGACTACTAAAGCAAGAATGCAACAAAGCACTCGCGCGTCGCGAGTGCTAAACACGGTGTGAAAGCGTGCTAATTCACGGGCGACGATCTGAACGCGTACGCCTTGCCGTTGATGAATAGATACTCGGCGCGCATCAACCGCTTGTTGTCATCGGCCAGCCCATAGCCGATCACTTCGATACGGTCGCCCACCTTGGGCGGCTGAGACAAACCCCAGGCTTGCATGCGCGACAGCGGCGCGAATTCGACTTCCCATATGCCGGCAGCATTTGCCGGAACCTGCACCTTCTTGAGGATGCCGGGCCCGTCGACCGACTGCTGTTGCGCGGGAACGGTGCGCGAGGCGATCCCGTCCGGAAGCTTCGTCGCGTCGACGCGCAACATCACTTCCGCATGTGGATTTTGCCATCGCACCTGCGTCAAAGTACCGCTCAGATAAAGCGGTTTGTCCTGATCGAAACTCGACCAGCCATGATGTGCCAGCACCGGCGCAGCGAACAGCGCACCGACCGTCAGATAAACGAAATGGCGACGCTTCATACAGACCTCCTAAACACAGATGACTAAACGTAGGCTATCAAACGGCCGCAGGCGATAACCCCTATCCAAAGCACGATCGAGAGCAAAGACTGCGCCTTTGCGACGCCGTCATGCAGGACAAGGCTACCGCGCCGATGAAACCACCAGGCGTTGCCACCTGCAATCACGATCAAACCAAGCTTTATCTGAAATGCCGGGTTGGTAACAATCTCGGATGCGCTGGAGATCAACATCAACAACCCTGCAGCGGCGGCCACTGCAAACGACACCAGCGCGATCGGGACAGATAGACGCGCGAGTGGCGAGAGCGGAACCGTCGGAGCCGCACCAAAGACACGCAGCTCCAGCACCATCAGGGATCCGAATACGGACGCAAACGCGGCGATGTGAATCGTCTCGAGCGCTGGATACGCCCAAATCGAGCGGCGTATCGCTTCCGACAGCGGCCATGTCTCGATCGCGGTAAGAGCGGTACTGATCGCAGACACTGTGCCGCGCCTTACCTAACGACGCCTCGTCCCACCCAGTATTGATCCGAGTACTCCACGTGTGATTTCGCGCGCGATCGACGATCCGACCGAACGCGCGGCGCTCTTGCCCATCGCTTCAACCATTCCTTCGCGCCGGCCACCGCGCGGGCCGGTCGACCCAAACAGGATGTCGCCAAGTCCGCCCATGATGCCGCCGTTCGACGTCTGCGCGGGTGACGGCGCGCCGGGCTTGCCGCGAGCTTGGCCCGCTGCCGGTGGCGCTGCGCTTTCCGCGCGCTTTTTCAGCATCTCGTGAGCGGACTCACGATCGACCGTCTTGTCGTATGTTCCTGCGACGATTGAATTCTTGATCAGTTGCGCGCGCTGATCCGGCGTAATCGGGCCAAGCTGCGATCCAGGCGGCAGCACCCAAGCGCGTTCCGTGATGCCGGGCGTGCCTTTCGCATCGAGGAAGCTGATCAGCGCTTCGCCGACGGCGAGTTCAAGAATCGCCTTGGTCGCATCGATTTTCGGATTGGCGCGCATCGTCTCGGCAACCGACTTCACCGCCTTCTGATCGCGCGGCGTGAACGCGCGCAGCGCGTGCTGGACCCGATTACCGAGCTGGGCGAGCACCTTGTCCGGAATGTCGAGCGGGTTTTGCGTGACGAAGAACACTCCGACACCCTTCGAGCGGATCAATCGCACGACCTGTTCGACCTTTTCAAGCAGCGCGGGCGGTGCATCGCTGAACAGCAGATGCGCCTCGTCGAAGAAGAACACGAGCTTTGGTTTGTCCCGATCGCCGACCTCCGGCAGGTTCTCGAAGAGCTCCGCGAGCAGCCACAGCAAGAAACTCGCATAAAGCCGCGGGTTGTTCATCATCTTGTCGGCGGCGAGAACGTTGACGACGCCTTTGCCATCGGTGGTCTGCATCAGATCGGCGATGTCGAGCATCGGCTCGCCGAAAAAGCGTTCACCGCCCTGCTCTTCCAACTGCAGCAGGCCGCGCTGAATCGCTCCGATCGACGCCGAAGAGACGTTGCCGTACTGCGTCTTGAATTGAGCGGCGTTGTCGCCGACGTATTGAAGGATCGCGCGCAGATCCTTCAGATCGAGCAGCAACAGGCCATTGTCGTCGGCCACCTTGAATACCAGCGCCAGCACGCCTTCCTGCGTCTCGTTGAGCGCGAGCAGACGTGCGAACAGCAGCGGCCCCATATCCGAGACCGTTGCTCGCACCGGATGACCCTGCTCGCCCCAGATGTCCCATAGCGTGACCGGACACGCTTGCCACTTTGGTTCAGGCAACGAGCGCTCGGCAAGCCGCGACTTCATCTTGTCGTCCGGCTTGCCCGCGGCGGCGATGCCTGAAAAGTCGCCCTTGATATCGGCCATGAACACCGGCACTCCGATATTCGAAAAGCTCTCGGCCATCTTTTGCATCGTCACCGTCTTGCCAGTACCGGTGGCACCGGTTATGCAGCCATGTCGATTCGACAGCGCCGGCAACAGGGCGAGTTCGGTCTTACCCGACATTGCAATCACAAGAGGTTCCGCCATGCACGCCTCGACTGGTTGTTTTGCAAAGCGTAGCCGAACCGACGCTTCGGAGCGCATGCCTCGACAAGGTCCGCTTGTTACACTCGCGCCCCTTTTCCGAGTCGCAGCAGATTTCATATGGCCGGCCATTCAAAGTGGGCCAACATTCAGCATCGCAAAAACCGCCAGGATGCAAAGCGCGGTTCGCTATGGACCAAGATTATTCGTGAAGTGACGGTCGCGGCGCGTGATGGCGGGGCCGATCCTGGCATGAACCCACGGCTGCGCCTCGCGCTCGAGAAAGCTCGCTTGGGTAACGTTCCCAAAGACAAATTGACGGGAGCGATTCAGCGTGGCGCCGGCAAGATGGAAGGCGTGACCTACGAAGAGATTCGTTACGAAGGCTACGGCATCGGCGGCGCGGCCCTGATGATTGACGCGATGACCGATAACCGTGTGCGCACCGTGGCCGAGGTGCGTCATGCGTTGGCCAAGCACGGCGGCAATCTGGGCACTGACGGTTCGGTGGCGTTCAACTTCAAGCACTGTGGCCAGTTGCTGTTCGCGCCCGGCACATCGGAAGAGAAAGTAATGGACGTCGCGCTGGAAGCAGGCGCAGAGGATGTGATCGCCAACGATGACGGCACCGTGGAAGTCATCTCGGCCCCTACCGACTTCGAAAGAGTTCGCACTGCGCTCGATAGTGCGGGGCTGAAACCAGAGCTTGCCGAAGTAACGATGAAGCCTCTGGCAGAGACGGTGCTAACCGGCGACGATGCCGACAGGATGCAGAAGCTGCTGGACATCCTCGAAGACCTCGATGATGTGCAGCAGGTTTACACGACCGCCGCGATCGTAGGGCCTATTCACTCTGAAACATGAGTGCGAAAGCCCCTAGATGAAGCTGCTGGTGATCGGCGGCGGGGGTCGCGAGCATGCGCTCGCGTGGAAGCTGGCTCGTTCGGCGCGCGTACAAACCATTTTCATCGCACCGGGTAACGGCGGAACCGCGCGGGACAGGCGCTTCCAGAATATTCCCTATCAGAGCAACGAGGCGCTGGCCGACTTTGCGCAGCGTGAAGATGTGGCGTTTACCGTCGTCGGACCCGAAGCTCCGCTCGCCTCCGGCGTGGTCGACGTGTTTCGCTCGCGTCAACTGAGAATCTTCGGCCCCACGCGCGCGGCAGCGCAGCTCGAAAGTTCAAAGGACTTTGCCAAGGCGTTCATGCAACGCCATCGAATTCCGACCGCGCAGCATCAGACCTTTACAGACGCCGCGCTCGCACGCGCTTACGTGCACGAGCACGGCGCACCGATCGTCATCAAGGCGGATGGGTTGGCTGCCGGCAAAGGCGTGGTCGTCGCGATGACAACGGACGAGGCCAATGCGGCGATTGATTCGATGCTGATCGACAACCGCGTCGGCGCCGGCGGTGCGCGTGTAGTGATCGAGCAGTTTTTGACGGGCGAGGAAGCGAGTTTCATCGTGATGTCGGACGGCAAAAATGTGCTGGCGCTCGCGACGAGCCAGGATCACAAGCGCTTGCTCGATGGCGACCGCGGGCCGAACACCGGCGGCATGGGCGCCTACTCACCGGCGCCTGTTATCACTCCGACCATTTACGCACGTGTGCTGCGCGAGATCATCATGCCGGCGGTGAACGGAATGGCCTCCGATGGAATTCCGTACCAAGGGTTTTTGTACGCCGGCTTGATGATCGAACCCGACAGCAGCATCAAGACGCTCGAATTTAACTGCCGCCTGGGGGACCCGGAAACTCAGCCGATCATGCTGAGATTGAAGTCCAGTCTTGCGCAGCTGATCGATGCCGCGATCAATGGTCGGCTCGATCAGGTCGAGGCCGAATGGGATCGACGCACCGCGCTCGGCGTCGTGATCGCAGCCGCGGGTTACCCTGACAGTCCGCGCAGCGGCGACGCCATCACGCGCTTACCCGTCGACGATGAAGACTGCATCACGTTTCACGCGGGTACGGAATTCGAAGATCAGCAGCTGGTAACGCGCGGAGGACGAGTGCTATGCGTTACCGCGTTGGGCGAAACCGTGCGCGCCGCGCACAAGCGCGCCTACGACGCGGTCGACGAGGTCGAGTTCGATGGAATGCAATTTCGCCGCGACATCGGGCATCGTGCCCTTGGATCGCGTCGATCACAAACGTTAGGACTTGTCGATGCCAGATACGCCGTACACCGTAGAGCAACACATCGCGCTCAAGCGTGTCTCTACGATCGCCCCGTCGCCGGACGGCACGTGGCTTGCGGTTGCTGTGCAGCGGCTCGACCGCGAAGGCGTCAAGTACGTATCGGACATCTGGAAGGTGCCCACCGACGGCAGCGATGCAACCCAACTGACACGCGGCGACAGCAAAGATGCGGCACTGTGTTTCCGCCGCGACGGTGCACTCGGATTTCTGTCGAACCGCCAACCGAATGAAATCAAAACGGACGATGACGCCGACAAGCGCATGCAGGTCTGGCTGTTGCCAGCCGCGGGCGGTGAAGCTCTGCAGTTGACCGACGAACCGCTCGGCATCAGCGAGTTCAAGTTCGCGAAGAAGGCCGATCGCTTGATCGTGCTGGCGTCGGTGCTGGATGGCGTCGAACACCACAAGCAACGCGAAACCGCGAAGGACCGCGAGAAGAAAGGTTCAAGCGCGCGTCACTTTCGCAGTCAGCCGGTGCGCCACTGGGACCAGTGGCTGCACGAGAACGACAACATGGCGAACACGCACGTCGATTGCCTATTCGTCAGACGGAAAGAACCGGGTTGATCTGACGCCGGATGCCAGGCGTGAAATGTCGGTCGAGCCCGGATTCGACGTTGCGCCCGATGGGCAGCAAGTGGCAGTGACGTGGCAGAGCACCGGTGAAGATCGCGAAACGGACACCGCGATTGCGCTGATCGATGTCGATTCAAAGAGCGTACGCATCGTCGGTGCAGCAACGAACAGCAATACCGAATCCCCGCGCTTCGCACCGGACGGAAAGACACTCGCCGTGCTTCGCATGACGCGTTCGCCAAGCATCGTGTTTCGACCGACGCTGACATTGATCAACGTGGCAACCGGCTCGTTGCGTGAGATCGCTAGTGATGTCGACGCGTGGCCGCATATCGGCGACTGGTCCGCCGATGGCAAGCATTTGATCGTCAGCGCCGACGTCGCAGGCCATGTGCCCGTTTATGCGGTTGAAGTTGCGACCGGCAAGAGCGAGCGCATCGTCGCTGAGCGCGAAGGCGGCGCTCACAGCGATCTACATGTTTTATCTGATGGGCGCATCGCCGGTATTCGCTCGACCTTTCTCGAACCTCCCGAAGCATTTGTCGTCACGCCGAAAGTCAACTCGCCGCCTCAGACGCTGGCGCGGCTGTCGGGTTTCGAGTATCCCGATTGGGTCGAGGTCGAAAACCTCGCGACCAAATCAACCGACGGCGTCGATATTCAGTACTTTGTCGTGAAGCCGAAGAACACGCAGGGGCGGTTACCGACACTGCTTTGGATTCACGGAGGCCCGATCGGCATGACCGCTGATGCGTGGCACTGGCGCTGGAATCCATTGCTTGCGGTCGCGCAGGGTTATGCGGTGGTGCAACCCAATCCGCGCGGCTCGACCGGATTCGGCCAGCAGTTCGTGCAAGGCATCTGGGGCAACGTATGGGGCGATCAGTGCTACAAGGATCTGATGGCGGTGACGGATACGCTTGCTGCCCGCCCCGACGTCGATCCGAACCGCATGATGGCGATGGGTGGCAGCTTCGGCGGCTACATGACCAACTGGATCGGCACACAGACGCAGCGCTTTAAATGCCTGATCACGCACGCGTGCGTGACGACGATGGCGCAGTTCACCGGAACAACGGATCATCCCGCCTGGTGGTATCTGGAAATGGGCGGCGAGGATCCGTACGCCGACCCGGCTGCGTACGATCGTTACGCGCCGATCCGCCATATCAAGCAGTGGAAGACACCGGCGCTGATCATTCACGGCGAAAAGGATTACCGCTGTCCGATTGGTGAAGGACTGAACCTGTTCGAGGCGCTGCAGTATCACGGTGTGCCGTCGGAGCTGCTGGTGTTCCCCGACGAGAACCACTGGATCATGAAGCCGCGCAATATCGTCGCGTGGTACGACACGGTGTTGAGCTTCATCAAGCGTCACTTGTCGTGACTGCAGAATTCGTAGATAGCCAATCGGTTCGCGAGTATTTGCTCGGCCTGCAGCAGCGCATCGTCGAGGCGCTGGAACGGCTCGACGCCAAGCCTTTCGGTTATGACGTGTGGGAAAAACCGGCCGACGCGCAGCTCGGCGGTGGCGGACTGACGCGCGTTATCGAAAACGGCACTCTGCTCGAACGCGGCGGAGTCGGCTTTTCGCATGTCATCGGCAAGGCGCTACCGCCGTCGGCCAGCGCGCAGCGCCCCGAGCTCGCGGGCCGACGTTTCGAGGCGCTCGGTGTCTCGCTTGTTTTTCATCCGCGCAACCCGCACGTACCCACCGTGCACATGAACGTTCGGTTCTTCATCGCCAAGGCGAAGGATCAGCCGGATATTTTCTGGTTTGGTGGCGGAACAGATCTGACACCGTACTACGGCTACGAGGAGGATGCGCATCACTTCCACGCGACATGCAAGCGCGCTCTGGAGCCCTTCGGCGCCGACAAATACCCGCGCTTCAAGAAGTGGTGCGACGAATATTTCTATTTGAAGCATCGCGACGAGCCGCGCGGCATCGGCGGCGTGTTTTTCGATGATTTTCACGAGCCTGGCTTTGCGCAGAGCTTCGCGATGCTGCGGGCCGTCGGCGATGCGTTTCTTGATGCCTACGTGCCCATCGTCGAGCGTCGGCGCGACATGCCGTATGGAGAGCGCGAGCGCGAATTTCAGGAGTATCGGCGCGGACGCTATGTCGAATTCAATCTGGTGTTCGATCGCGGAACATTGTTCGGCCTGCAATCGGGAGGCCGCACCGAGTCGATCCTGATGTCGCTGCCGCCGGTCGTACAGTGGAAATACGACTGGCGGCCTGAGCCCGGCACGCCCTGAGGCGCGGTTGTATTCCGATTTTCTGCGTCCTCGCGAATGGGTGTAGAGACAGTCGCAGGAGAGCCGATCGGACTGTTCGGCGGAAGCTTCGATCCGATTCACAACGGTCATCTACAACTGGCGCGCGACGCGTTGAAGCAACTCTCGCTGCAAGAAGTCCGCTTTATTCCCGCCGGCCAGCCGTGGCAAAAGGGACCGATGACTTCCGCCGCGCATCGAGCAACGATGGTGCAACTGGCAATCGCCGATGAGCCACGCTTCGCACTCGACATGCACGAGATCGAGCGCGGGGGAATCACGTACACGATCGACACGCTGCATGGCCTCCGTTTAGCGTTGCCTGATCATCCGCTGGTATTGATCATGGGTTCGGACCAGTTCGCGCGATTCGATACGTGGCGCGACTGGCAGCAAATCGTCGAGCTGGCGCACATTGCGGTGGCGCAGCGCGCGGGAGCGCATGTTCCGTCAAGTGCGAGCATGCAAGCAGCGCTCGCCACGCGCGTTGGGCGAGCCGCGTCGCTTGCACGACAACGCGGCGGCAGCATTGTCGAGTTTGCAATGACGCCGGTCGACGCTTCCGCTACCGAGGTTCGGGATTTGCTTCGTCAGCTCCCATCGACCAAAAGGGCGCAGCGCCTGTCCGCTATGGTCCCTACCGCCGTGCTCGACTATATTGATTCGCATCACCTTTATCGGACTTGATTTGGATATCAGAAAGCTGCAGCGCCTAGTGGTCGACGCGCTCGAAGACGTTAAGGCGCAGAACATCGAGGTGTTCAACACCGCGGGGCTATCGGACATGTTCGAGCGCGTCGTGATCGCCAGCGGCACGTCGAACCGCCAGACCCGCGCTCTCGCTTCCTCCGTGGTTGAGAAGGTCAAGGAAGCCGGTGGCGACATCGTCAGCGTCGAGGGTGCCGACGCAGGTGAGTGGGTCCTGGTCGACTGCAACGAAGTGATCGTGCACATCATGCAACCGGCCTATCGCGCCTACTACAACCTGGAAGAAATATGGGGTGGCAAGCCGGTTCGCCTCAAGTCTGCCGCGGTAGCGACGAAAAAGTCCTCAGGCAAGGCGAAAAGAGCGGGATCTGCCGGGTAGCTGAATGAAGATCACCGTGGTTGCGGTCGGCCAGCGGCAGCCGCCGTGGGCCGCTGCAGCGGTCGACGAGTACCTCTCGCGTCTTCCCGCCGAGTTCAAAGTGGAGTGCAAATTGATCAAGGCCGAGCCGCGGAACGGCAATGTTCCCCTCGCGCGCGTGCTGGGCGCCGAGGCCGCGCGCGTTCGCGCAGCGTTACCCCGTGACGCGTGGCTAGTTGCGCTCGACGAGCGCGGCAAGGATTGGACGACACGGCAATTGGCCGATCAGCTTCAGCGCTGGCGTGACTCCTCGGATGACGTTGTGTTCGCGATCGGCGGCGCGGACGGTCTCGATGCCGATCTGAAGAAAGAAGCTCGCACGCTGCTCCGTCTCTCCAGCATGACGCTGCCGCACGCGCTTGCCCGAGTGATGCTGGCCGAGCAGCTGTATCGCGCATCTTCGATGCTTGCTGGTCATCCGTACCACCGAGCGTAGCGAATGCCCGGTGTCCTTTATCTCGCATCACGCAGCCCGCGCCGTCGCGAGCTGTTAAAACAGATCGGCATCAAGTTCGATCCGCTGCTGTTGCGCCTTGCGAACCCACGCGGACCCGATGTCGAAGAGTCACAGCATGCTGGCGAGTCATGCGTCGATTACGTTGAGCGTACTGCGCGCGATAAAGCCGCGTTCGGCCTCAACGTCCTGCGAATGCGATCGATGCTTTATCGGCCGGTGCTGTCAGCCGACACCGTCGTGATCGTCGATGGCGGAGTTCTTGCCAAGCCCACAAACGTCGAACAGGCACGCGAGTTCATGCGCAAGCTCTCAGGGCGCACCCATGAAGTCCGTACGGCGGTCGCGCTTGCAATGGAAGGTTCACTGACCACCGCAACTTCGGTTTCACAGGTGAGTCTGCGCGCGCTGACTACAGACGAGATCCAGCGTTATTGCGCGACCACCGAGCCGTACGACAAGGCCGGTGGCTATGCCATTCAGGGGCTTGCCTCGATCTTCATCGAACGTCTGGAAGGCAGTTACTCGGGCGTCATGGGATTGCCGCTCTTTGAAACGGCGCAGTTGCTTTCCAGAGCGGGGTTGAAAGTGCTGTAAATGAATGAAAACGGCTCGCCGTGTTAGCGGCGAGCCGTCCTGCGTTAAGCGGACAAGCTACTTCTTCGCTTTTTCTTTATCCGCCAATGCCTTGCACTGAGTGTCCTTTGCCGCGTCTTTCATCTTGGCGTCTTTCGCGGCCGCGTCCATGTAGGTCTTGCAATCCGCTGCGGTCATCTCCTTAGGTTTCGGCGCATCCTTCATCTGCGCACCGACGGTGGCTGCGGCGAGACCCAGGCAGCAGGCGATTGATACGGAAGCTAGCGTCTTCATTGGTTGTGTCCCCTGTTAGTGGTTGGTTGCAGTTGGCGCCCGAACGCGAGCGCCGGGTCGTTACATGCAGCCCAAGCATAACCTCAGGCGCTGGCTTAGTTCAAGCTCGGCCGCAGTAGGTATCGACCCCAAGTGCCTGCGATACCATCGACGCTCGTCCATGGAAGACATTCTGATCAACATCACTCCTCAAGAGACCCGAGTGGCTGTCTTGCTCGCCGGCGTCGTCCAGGAGTTGCACATCGAGCGCAGTGCGGCGCGTGGCATCGTCGGCAACATCTACCTTGGAAAAGTCGTGCGTGTGCTGCCGGGAATGCAATCCGCGTTCGTCGACATCGGACTTGAGCGCGCGGCCTTTTTGCATGTGGCCGATATCTGGGAGTTCCGTCAGGTTGCGCCTGAAAAGCCGTTGCCGATCGAGCGTTTGATTCACGAGGGCGAAACACTACTGGTTCAGGTCGTCAAGGATCCGATCGGCAGCAAGGGGGCACGCCTGTCGACGCAGATCAGTATCGCCGGCCGGATGCTGGTCTATTTGCCGCAGGACCCGCACATCGGCATCTCGCAGCGCATCGAGAACGAAGAGGAGCGCACTCAGTTACGCGAGATGCTGCAACGCCTGGTGCCACCCGACGAGCGCGGCGGCTACATCATTCGCACCAGCGCGGAAGACGCCACCGAGGCGGACCTGGCAAACGATCTGGAGTACTTGCGCGTGCTTTGGCGTCGCATTCAGGAGCGTCGCGCCGCAAGTGTTGCGCCCGCGGTTCTGTATCAGGAGCTATGGCTGGCGCAACGCATATTGCGCGATGTGACGACCGAGGCCACCACCTCTATCCAGATCGATTCGCGAGAGAACTTCGTCAAGCTGCAACAGTTCGCGCTGCAGTTCGTGCCGCGCGTGGAATCCAAACTGAGCCACTACACGGGTGAGCGGCCTCTGTTCGATCTGCATTCGATAGATGCGGAGATCGAGCGGGCGCTGGCGCGCAGAGTGGAGCTAAAGTCCGGCGGCTATCTGATCATCGATCAAACCGAGGCCATGACGACGGTGGACGTGAACACCGGCGGGTTTGTCGGAACGCGAAATTTCGACGACACGATCTACAAAACAAATCTCGAGGCGGCGCAGGCGATCGCGCGCCAATTGAGACTGCGCAACCTCGGCGGCATCATCATCGTCGACTTCATCGACATGATGAGCGCCGAACATCAAGAGGCCGTACTGGCCGAGTTCAAGAAAGCGCTGGCGCGCGACCGTACCCGTATGACGGTGAGCGGGTTCACGCAGCTGGGCTTGGTCGAAATGACGCGCAAGCGCACGCGCGAATCGCTGGCACACATCCTGTGCGAGCCATGCCCGATGTGTCAGGCGCGCGGGCAGGTCAAGACGTCGCGCACGATGTGCTTCGAAATCCTGCGTGAGATCTTGCGTGAATCTCGCCTGTTCGACGAGACGCGCGAGTTCCGAATACTCGCCTCGCAACAGGTGATCGATCTGTTCCTCGAGGACGAATCGCAGTCGCTTGCGATGCTGTCGGATTTCATAGGCAAGCCGGTATCGATGCAGGTCGAGACGGTGTATTCGCAGGAGCAGTATGACGTGGTGCTGATGTAGCGGTGAACTCGACCGCCCGCGTTCTGCTGATCGTCGCGACTCTCGTCGGCGGACTCGCCGCCGATGTGTACACCAACATTGTCGGGCAAACGATGATTGGCCTCGTCGTCTGGCTGACGCTGTTCTCGTTACTTTCAGATATCGACCGGGACACGCGATTCATGCTGATGGCATGTCTTGTGATCGCCACCGCGGGTGAGATCGTGTTGTCGCTAGGCTGGGGCCTGTACCAGTATCGGCTCGACAACATTCCGCTGTTCGTCCCGCCGGGGCATGTGCTGTTGTTGTTACTTGGACTGTCGCTCGCGCGCAAGATGTCCGAAAGTGCCGCGCTCGCCATCATCGGCAGCGCCGGCATTTATTCCCTGCTGGCCGCCGCCGCTGGAATCGACACGCTTGGCATTCTGCTCTTCGGCATTCTGTTGACAGCGTCGGTAGTGATGCCGCGACACCGCCGTCTATATGCAAGCACGTTCGTGCTGGCGCTCGCACTCGAACTGCTGGGAACATGGCTTGGCAACTGGAGCTGGGCGCGCGAAGTCCCCGGCCTATCCATGGTGACGACTAACCCTCCAGTCGCTGCAGGCGCCTTCTACTGCGCGCTTGACGCGTTGGTGATGATCTCGACTGCGCGATTGTGCGGGGTCGGTCACGATGGCTACTTCGCGGAGCGCAGGCGTTTGGCATAGCCGCATCGCTGCGCGCAAGCGTCGGGTGTAGGTGCATCGCAGCCCGCAAGCGTTGGGCGAAGCTGGCCTGCCTGGGCGTCGGGCACTGAAGTGCCAACCACTGCGGTACTCACAACGCCGGCGCGAAATAAGGCTAAAGCGTTATTTCGCTTAAAAGCCCCGGCGTTGCTCCGCTCCTCGGGCGACGCCCCGAAGGCAGGTCATCTCCGCCCAACGCTTGCGCGTGAGACAGTCTCACTTTAAGTGGGGAAAGAAAAACACCTCATGCGAGGTAATGTCGCGACAGCAGCGGCTGGCGTAGCGGCACCGCCTTCGAGTCGTCGCCCGAGGAGCGGAGCGCCAGCGGGGCACTTAAGGGCCTGCCTGTTTGAGCGCGAGCGAGTTGCAGGCCCGCCGCTGGCGTGAGTACCGCAGTGGTTGGCACTTTAGTGCCCGACGACGTAGGCGGCGCCGCTGCGCCAGCCGCTGCTGCACGGACCACTCAGCTGCCCACTTCTTTTTTCCTAGGCACTCTTCCCAACAAGTAAAACTCGTCGTTAGGCCGCATGCCGATCATGTTGGCCATTCGATTCGACAGCGCAAAGAATGCCGCAATGGCGCCGATATCCCAGATGTCCTCATCGCTGAAGCCATGCTTTCGCAACGTAACAAAGTCGGCATCGTCAACCGTTGACGACGCGGTTGCGACCTTCATCGCAAACGCCAGCATCGCCTTCTGGCGCTCGGTGATGTCCGCCTTCCGATAATTCACCGCGATCTGATCGGCGATCAGCGTTTGCTTCTCGTACACCCGGAGGATCGCACCGTGCGCAACGATGCAGTACAGGCAATCGTTGGCGCCGCTGGTGGCGACGACGATCATCTCCTTCTCACCTTTCGTCAGCCCCGAATCGCGCAGCATCAGCGCGTCGTGATACGCGAAGAATGCGCGGCATTCGTCGGGCCTGTGGGCCAGTGTCAGGAAGACGTTGGGCACGAAGCCCGCCTTTTCCTGCACTTCGAGCATGCGCGCTCGCAAATCCTCGGGCACGTCGTCGATCGCCGGCACCGGATAGCGGCTGATCGGTTTCTTGGTGGTGCTGCTCTCTTTCATTTGATCTGCTCCGAGAGTTCCGTCCGCGGCTCGGGCGAATGCGTCGCAAACTGAATCTGATACAGGTGCGCGTACAGTCCCTCGCGCGCAAGCAACTCGCGATGGCTTCCGACTTCGACGATGCGTCCGTGTTCGAGCACGACGATGCGGTCGGCGCGCTCGATCGTCGACAGCCGGTGTGCAACGACAAACGTGGTGCGACCCTGCATCAGACGTTCGAGTGATGTTTGAATGTAGCGCTCGGACTCGGAGTCGAGCGCCGAAGTGGCTTCGTCGAGCAACAAAATGGGCGCGTCCTTGAGTAATGCACGCGCGATAGAGATTCGCTGGCGCTGTCCACCCGACAGTCTGACCGCGCTTTCGCCGATGGGCGTATCGAAACCCTGTGGCAGCGACTCGATCAGCGGTAGCAGGAACGCAGCCTCCGCAACTTCTCGCACACGCTCCTTCGACGCACCTCGCTGCCCGCCGTAGGCAATGTTCGCTGCGACAGTGTCATCGAACAACACGATGTCCTGCGACACGAGTGCGATCTGCCTTCGCAAGCTTGCAAGAGTCAACTGATGAATCGGCACGCCATCCAGCACGATCTGGCCCGACGTTGGGCTGATGAAGCGAGGTATCAAATTGATCAGCGTGGTCTTGCCACTGCCTGACGGACCGACCAGCGCAATCATTTCGCCGGGTGCGACGCTAAGCTCAACGCCCGTCAATGCGTCGGCGGCTGTGTCCGGGTAGCGAAACGACACGCGCCTGAACTCGACCTTTCCGCTAGCCTTCTCGATCGTCCCGGTACCGTTGTCCTCCTCGGTGGGCAGATCCATCATGCCGAACACGCTCTGCGCGGCCGCCGCCATGCGAGCGAGCGGACCGTTCAGCGAGGCCAGGTGCCGCAACGCCGGCAACAGCAGCAAAGCTGCCGCCAGGAAAGTCACGAAATCGCCGGCGGTGAGCTGCGAATCGCGGGCCTGCCACAGTGCAACCATCATCAGGATCGCCACACCGAACGCACCCGCGATCTGCGTCAGCGGCGTCGCTGCAGACCACGCGACCTGCATCCGCATCGCGAAGCCGCGCAG
The DNA here is from genome assembly GCA_963729165.1 of uncultured beta proteobacterium. GTDB lineage: Bacteria > Pseudomonadota > Gammaproteobacteria > Burkholderiales > Burkholderiaceae_F > JACCZX01. The sequence goes on along the minus strand of CAVSMM010000016.1, from coordinate 55,787 downwards.
CCTGGCGTTGATGTGGCGAAAGCGCTCGTTTTCGTAGCCTTCACCGTCGTGGATCTTGACGACTCGCCTTCCTTCATGCACTTCCTGCACCGAGCGCGTCATTTCGCCCAGCATCACCTGATTCTCGACATTGAGGCGGCGCAAACGTCGATTGAATGCTCGCAGCGTCAGCGCGATCACCGGAGCGATCGCCAATGCCACAAGCGTCAACTGCCAGTTGTAATACAGCAGCAGCAACAGCAGAAAGACCACGATCAGTGAATCGCGCACCGCGGTGCTCAATACCTCGGCCGCCAGATTCAGCGCGTTGGTCGCCTCATTGACGAACTTCGAGATCACGACGCTCGACGGCATCTGCTCAAACGTCGCAGCCGGCCAGCGCAGCATGCGATCGAACATCGTCATACGCAGATTCATCAGGACCGACTGGGAGATACGGTTCAGCAGGTACGAGCTCGCAAAGGTTGCAAACCCTCGCACGATGAACAGCCCGACAAACGCGAGCGGCAGCCACATCAGGCTGCGCGAATCGCGCTCGAGCAACGCACGGTCTGTCAGCACGCCGGTGAGCTTCGCGAGAATAGGATCGGTCGCAGCGGCGATCATCGTCGCCAGCAACGCAAACGCCAGCACCTTCCGATGCCCGAGCACCATTCCGAACAGCCGGCGCAGGTTCGGATCGTCGAGCAACCGCGGTTGCGGCGGGGACGAACTCGTCATGGTGTCGCGTGCCAGAATTCTGTTGTGCGATGAGGGCCTGTTCACACTAAAACATGAGATGCGTTGGGTCGCAAATGCGGATGGATGCGCGAAGAGCGGCGCTGCCGAATGGTGGTTCCATTCGCAAGCCGCTCGCCAAAGCAGACGCCGCATTTCGACCCAACCCGGAGGGAAAGGCCGCTTGCGGGCGTATTGCGTCGTTGTCGCTCGCTGATTGGCATCAGCCAACGGCGCTCGCGACGCCTAGCACTACATCCCGCAACCGGCCTTTCGCACTCATGTTTTGGTGTGAACAGGCCCTCGTTCTTCGACGGCCGCGCTTAGTGTATGCGAAGCACCTCGATGCGAAGCCTCCGTGTCGTGCTTCGCGTCGATCGTGAAGCCGCTGCTCGTTCGAGTGCCGAACCACCTTGGAGACGCCTGCATGGCACTGCCGGCGCTCGATTTGCTGGCCGATCATGGCTTTACCCTGACGCTCGCCGGCCGTCCGTGGGCACGGGATCTGTTTTCCGCCTATTCATGGAAGGTGGTTTCGTTTGCCGGCTCGCGTATTCAGGCGTTGCGCAATACCGGAATCGATACAGGATTGCTGCTGACCAATTCATTCAGCACCGCACTCGAATTCAGGCTGGCCGGCATTGCGGCTGTCGGTTACGCGCGAGATGCGCGTTCGTGGCTCCTGCACAAGGCCGTCGCCGTGAATGCCAGCGATCACATGGTCGAGTACTACTACCGGCTCGCCCGACTACTGGTCGGCACTTCGACCGATGTTCCGCGCGACCTGCAACTACGCATTGGTGAGCCATCCCAACATCGTGCGCAGCAGTTGCTCGCGACGCACGATGTCGGCACACACTACGTCGTACTCTGCCCGGTCGCTATCGGCTTCCACCGCGGCAAACTAAAGGCATGGGACGGTTTTACGCGGCTGAACGGCGAGCTGCTGGCCGACGGCATACAAGTCGTTGCGATGCCCGGGCCCAACGAATCCGATACGGTGCGCCAGGCGTTGCCGGGCGCGATCGTGTTGCCCGAATCGGATGTCGCCACTTTTTCAGCAGTCCTTGCAGCCGCACGCCTGGTTGTCGCTAATGACAGTGGCGCCGGACATCTGGCGGCAGCCGCCGGAGCGCGACTGATCAGCGTCTTTGGCGTCACCGACCCCGAAAAAACACGGCCATGGAGCACAAGAGCAACGCTGATCGGTTCGAGCAGTGGCTGGCCGAGTTATCAGGCAGTTCGAACTGCGGTCGACTCGGCGCTGCGCGACTGAGTAGTAGTTTGATTTTCCCGAGCCAAGCACACACCGAGCAAGATTGCGATCAAGTGGCCTTCATTGAACGTGTGAAAGTGGGAACTGAAAAAACTGGTCAGGCTCCACGCGAGAAGGAGAGCGACACCGACTACCCCAAACACTCCGCGCACTTGCTGTCTCGGGGCACAAAGCAAGAACCACGCGAACGCGGCTAATCCGAGCAGACCTGTTTCCGCGAGAATCAGCAGATACTGATTGTGAGGATCGGCCGTCAGCGTTGCCTTCCAACCGGTGTAACGCTGAGTCACTACGCTCCGATAATGCTCTGGAAACGAACCTAGTCCATGCCCAATGAGTGGAGAATCGCGCACGATCGAAGCCGTGGTTTCCCACATCACGGGTCGGATACCCATCGGAGTAATCACCGGAGAACTGTGCGTCTCCCGTATCTCCTGCAGCGCCAGCTCGATCCGCTGGCTAATAAGCGGTGAGAGCCAGATCGCACCGCACATCAACAGAATGAGCGTTCCAATCGCAGCGATTCGCGCGCGGCGCCGCGTGATTCCAATGGTCGCGACAATGGAAGTCACCGCTAATGCCAGATATGCGCTCCGCGCGTACGCAACAAATATGACATTGGCGACCATCACCAAAGCCGCGGCACCCCACGCCCATTGCTGCCACGAACCGCGCCGGGCATGCGCGACGAGAGCGAGTGCGAGCAATGCGCCGCTCGTCAGCGCCAAGCCTTGGGTGACGTGATTGCGCAGGATGATTCCATGTGCCACATCGGACGTCGCCTGCGCTGAGCCGAAATCGAACTCCAAGAAAGAGGCAACAGCCGCTGCGGTTGCAACAACGACGAAGATGGAAGCAAAGGCGAGCTTCGAAAAGCGCGTGTCGAAAATCGCGAGTGCGATAAAGAGCAGCAGAAAATGCCGCCAGCCAATCCATGCTTTTAGCGCCGTGATGAACGGCACCTCACTCCATGCCACCGACAGCAAAAGCACGGACACGAACACGATGCTTGCTTTGCCTAGTGGCTGATTCCAAGCCCAGTGGACACGCCGCACGCACGATGGCGCCGCGGTAAACGCGAGCAGCATCACCACCGCAGCGATGTTGGCAACCGCAGCCCCCGTAAAGGCTCCGATCGCGACCAGCGCGGCGGCGATGCGGGCGATTGCCAGCGACACCTGATCTCGACGCAGCTCGCTCGCGCTCAATGAAGCGGGCGTGACGAACTCGTTGCCTCCGTCACGCTTAAGGGTCCGCCGCCACCAGCGATCCCATCGGAAGCGCAGCCATGTCGTCACCCTGCTGCGGCCGATGCGCTTCCTGTCCAGAACGCTCGCGAAGCGTCCGTTCATGCTGCCTTGCTCGACGATCGGATCGCGAAGCCAGTAGTGGGCAACGCCCATCGCCGCGTCGGCCTCACGCATCAGCCAGTCAGCCGGTCGCGTGATCTTTTGACGCGCCACGTACTCGAGCCGCAGCCGAGCGGCGCGCTGATCAAACACCGTTGCATCGGTCGCAGGCAACGCCAGGTTCGTTTTCACCAGCACAGAATCCGCGTGCTGCGCTGGCGTAACGTACTTGTTGTCACCGCAGCCGAGATAAATCATGTAGGGCTGGTCGATCAGTTCTGCGCCGCGCATTGCAGCGCCGAAGACTTCGGAAAAACCGGCTGCCAGCATTGCGTCGTCTTCGAACACGAGCACTCGCCGGTAGCCACGCGAAACGCAGCGCTTCCAGGTTTCGATGTGTTTCAGTACCAGCGACTGCTGCGGCGGCCCCATGTCGCTCGGAGCAAACGTCGCTTCGATCAACTCGGCGCTCAGCTCCGCGGCGTCGTGCTCAAAAATCCACTCGAACGCGATGCCGTGACTTCGTAGCTCGGCTTCGATATGCGCAATCCGATCGTGAAACGACCGCACGGACAATACAAAAACCGCGTCGACCTGCTCGTTTACGGGGGCGTGCAATCGATTGTCCGGCAGTGGATGAAGGAGGCGAGAGCCACGACGGGCTGAAGCCGGCCGCCGTTGAGCGGCCTGCAAAGCGTGATTGTAGAGAACCATCGGGCTCACAAGCCCCCGTAAGATGCCGCTCGCCTACACCGTGCCAAACATGAAAACCCGCCTGAGCGTCGCCATCATCACGCTGAACGAGGAGCGCAACCTGGCGGAGTGTCTCGCGAGCGTGGCATTCGCGGATGAAATCGTCGTCGTCGACGGCGGTAGTCAGGATCGCACATGCGAGATTGCACGAGCGGCGGGTGCCCGTGTCGTCGACGCGCCCGATTGGCTCGGTTTCGGAATCCAGAAGAATCGTGCGATCGACGCATGCTCGGGCGATTGGGTGCTTTCGATCGACGCGGACGAGCGAGTGCCGCAGGACTTGCGCGATGAAATTCAGAGGACGCTTTCCAATCCGTCGTTCGATACGTACGAGATGCCTCGCAGCTCCTACTACTGCGGCCGCTTCATGCGCCATTCCGGCTGGTGGCCGGACTACGTTCGGAGGCTGTTTCGGCGCGGCACCGCACGATTTTCTTCGGCGCCTGTGCATGAGTCTTTGCAGACGGACGCAAGCATCGGCCGGCTGAAGAACCCGCTCGAGCATTGGAGTTTTCGGACGATGGAGCAGGTGCTGCACAAAGTGAACCACTACTCGTCGCTGTCGGCGCCGATCGTGTTACAGCGCGGACACCGGCCCACCGTGACGACCGCGGTTCTGCACGGCGCCTCGGCGTTTCTTCGCACCTATCTGCTGAAGCGCGGCTTCCTCGATGGCGCGCACGGCTTCATGCTCGCCGTCAGCAACGCCGAAGGCTCGTATTACCGCTATATAAAGGCGATGTTGTTGCACCAGCAGTCCCGGGACTGATGGGATGCTGATCTCGGTCGTCGTCGCCACCTACAACCGGCCCGATGCGCTCGCCGCGGTACTTCGCAGTCTGGGAAGGCAGAACGACCGTCAATTTGAAGTGGTCGTCGCCGACGATGGTTCGCGAAGCGAGACAGAAGACGTAGTCAACCGCGCACAGAAATCGCTGCCGGTGCCGCTCACCCACGTCTGGCAGGAAGACACGGGCTTTCGCCTGGCTGCAGCTCGAAATCGCGCCACCGCGCGTGCGCGCGGTGACTATCTAATCTATCTCGATGGCGACTGCGTGGTGCGGCAGCATTTCGTGCGCGCTCACCGCGATCTGGCCGAACCCGGCTGGTGTGTGACCGGCGGGCGGGTGTTGCTGAGCCAGGCGTTTACGCAGGAAGCGTTGGCAAGCGACATCGCTATCGAAGATTGGAGCGTCGCCGATGCCGCCGTAGCTGCGTTTCAAGGCAAGATCAATCGTGCGATGTCATTGCCTCGACTGCCACTCGGACCCTTACGCAAACTGGGTGCTCGCCGCTGGCAGCGGCTCCGAGGCTGCAATTTCAGCGCATTTCGAAGCGCCATCGAACGAGTCAACGGTTTCGACGAGTGTTTTCAGGGGTGGGGCTTCGAGGACTCCGATTTCGCCGCGCGGCTGATCGAATCTGGAGTGCGATTGAAGAACGGGCGCCTAGCGACCAACGTGTATCACCTCTGGCATCCTGAAAACGACCGCAAAGCGGAGGGCCAAAATTGGCAGCGCTTGCAGGAACGTCTCAATGCGCACGAGTCCCGCGCGCAACTGGGACTCGATCAGTACCGGTGATGTTTCACGCGTAGTTGTAATACGCGCGGCGCACCCTCGGCTGCATTGCCAGGTCGGCCGCCAGGCGATCTTCCGGCCTCACGCGCCACTCCTCGGGCAGCGCGACATCGACGCTGCCCGCACCGTTGCGGTAGCTGATGACGATGCGGCAACCCTGGCCGGCGTGTCCGTTCGTCACTCGGTACGGATCGAGCGCGTCACGCAGCCGTAGTACATCGCCGACTCCTTCCACCTCGATACGCAGCCTTGCCGCGGCGCGCGCGCGTGCTTCGGTCAGATCCATCAGCTCGTCGGCAGACACCGACAATCGCTGCGCGAATTCGTCATTGCGCACCCTGCCAATAACAAAGAGCAGTTGATCCTCTTTTAACAACGCGCGCTTGCGGTCATAGAGCTCGGAAAAGACCATCAGCTCGAGCTGCGCAGTGCCGTCTTCGAGAACGACGACTCCCATGCGACCGCGTCGCGTGTTCTGACTGCGCGCGGACACGATAACGCCCGCTAGCTTGACCTGTTCGCTGCGCCCCATCGGCGCCTGGTGCACTTCGGCCAGCCGTGTTGGCGCGAGCCGCCGTGCCTCGGCTGCAAATTCAGTGAACAAGTGACCCGAGAAGTAGTAGCCCAGCGCGAGCTTCTCGTTCGAAAGCTTCTCACGCTCGTTCCAGCGTGCCGCTGCTACATACTCGACGTGGCGCGCACTTTCGAACGCACCGAACAGACTTGCCTGCCCGGCCGCGGCGGCGGTGTGGTCGGCCGCGTCGATCGCTCTGCCGACGCTCGCGAGTAATACTGCCCGGTCGTCGTTCAGGCGGTCGAACGCGCCCGCGCGTACCAGCGCCTCGAACACGCGACGACTGACGAATTGTTTATCAACCCGCGCAGTCAGATCGAACAAGTCAGTAAATGGCCCGCCCGCGGTGCGCGCCGCAATGATCGCCTCGATCGCCCCACGACCGGTTCCCTTGATGGCGCCGAGCCCGTAACGGATGGTCTTTGCATCGACCGGTTCGAATCGATACGCGCTCACATTGATATCCGGCGGCAACACCTTCAGCCCGATCGCCTTGCTGTCCTCGATCAGATCTTTCACCTTATCGGTGTCGTCCATCAGCGTCGACAAGTTGGCCGCCATGAACGCGGCCGGGTAATGCACCTTGAAGTAAGCGGTTTGATAAGCGATGAGCGCATACGCCGCGCTGTGACTCTTGTTGAAACCGTAGCCGGCAAACTTCTCGATATGGTTGAAGAGCTCGGTCGCAGTACGCTCGTCGACACCCTTGCCGGCTGCGCCGTCGACGAAGATCGATCGATGGGTCGCCATCTCTTCGGGCTTTTTCTTGCTCATCGCACGCCGCAGAAGATCGGCGCCGCCAAGCGAATAGCCTCCGGTGACTTGCGCGATGCGCATCACCTGCTCCTGGTAGACCATCACGCCGTAGGTTTCGGACAGGATCGGCTCGATCGATCGATGCACGTATTCGACCTTCTGCCGGCCCTGCTTGCGATCGACGTATTCCGGGATCAGGTCCATCGGTCCCGGTCGGTAAAGCGCGTTCAATGCAATCAGGTCTTCCAATCGATCAGGCTTGGCGCGCTTCAGCAGCTCGCGCATGCCGCGCGATTCAAACTGGAAGATCGCGGTCGTCTCGCCGCGCTTGAAGATTTCATAGGTCGCTGCATCGTCGAGCGGCAGTCGGTCGAGCTCCAATGCAAATGACGGATCGAGCTGCCGCACGTACTTCAGCGTCAGGTCCATGATCGTCAGCGTCGTCAGCCCGAGGAAGTCGAACTTGACGAGTCCGATCGCCTCGACGTCGTCCTTGTCGTATTGACTGATCACTCCTTCGGTACCCTGCGTGCAATACAGCGGCGTGAAGTCGGTCAGCTTGCCCGGCGCGATCAGCACGCCGCCTGCATGCATGCCGACGTTGCGGGTCAATCCCTCGAGCGGTTTCGCCAGAGCGATCAGCGCCTGGTTTTCCTCATCGCTTGCCACTGCGTCGGCAAATGCAGGCTCTTGCGCAAGCGCGCGCTCGAGCGTCCATGGATCAGTGGGGTTGTGCGGTATCAGCTTCGATAGTTGATCGCATTTCGTATACGGCATATCGAGCACGCGACCGGCGTCACGCACAACCGCCTTTGCGCCCAGCGTGCCGAAGGTCGCAATTTGCGACACAGCCTCGTGACCGTACTTGCGCTTCACGTAGTCGATCACGCGGTCGCGATTGTCCTGGCAGAAATCGATATCGAAATCCGGCATCGACACGCGCTCGGGATTCAGAAAGCGCTCGAACAGCAAGCCATAGTGCAGCGGGTCCAGATCGGTGATGCGAAGCGAATAAGCCACCAGCGACCCCGCGCCCGATCCGCGTCCGGGACCGACCGGAATCCCATTGCTTTTGGCCCAGTTGATGAAGTCCGCGACGATCAGGAAGTAACCCGAGTAACCCATCTTCGCGATGGTCGACAGCTCGAGATCGAGTCGCGCGACGTACTCCGGCCGCTGTGCATTACGCACCGTTTCGTCTGCGTACAGCTTCGTCAGCCGCTGCTCGAGCCCGTCTGACGCCAGCGCGCGGCAGTGATCGTCGAGCGTGACGCCCTCCGGCGTCGGAAACTTCGGAAGCCGTGCCGTGCCGAGCTCGAGCGTCAGATTGCAGCGCTTGGCGATCTGCACCGAATTCGCCAGCGCTACCGGTACATCGGCAAACAGCTCGGCCATTTCAGCCTGCGTTTTCAGGTACTGCTCCGGCGTGTAGCGCCGAGGGCGGCGCGTGTCGTTCAACGTATGGCCTTCGGCGATGCACACGCGCGCTTCGTGCGCGCGAAAATCTGCGCGCTCCAGAAATTGGATCGGATGGGTTGCGACGACGGGCAACTGAAGGCGCGTGGCGAGCGACAACGCGGCCTTCGTCTGCACCGCATCGCGCGCGTCACCCGTGCGCTGCAATTCCAGGTAGAACCTGCCGTCAAACGTCGCGGCCACCCTCTGCGCCACGAGTGCTGCAGCCTCGGGCTTGCCGGAAAGCAAGCAGGCACCGACGGCACCGTAGCGAGCGCCAGACAGCGCAATGAGCCCCTGTGCGGATCGACCCTCATTCTCCTCGAACCACTCGATCCGAACTTCCGCGCGGTTGCGATGCGGGTTTTCAAGATAGCCGCGCGTAATGAGTTCGCACAGATTCAGATAGCCAGTGCGGTTTTGCACCAACACCACCATGCGGGTCGGGTTATCGCGGTCGAGATCGTTGGTGATCCACAGATCGCAGCCGATGATCGGCTTGATACCGCGCTTGCGCGACGCCAGATAAAAGCGCACCGCGCCGAACATGTTGGCGCTGTCGGTCAGCGCCAGCGCGCCCTGCCCGTCTGCTGCTGCCTTGGCGATCGCATCGTCGACACGCACGATGCCGTCGACCACCGAAAACTCCGAGTGCAGGCGAAGATGGACAAACTGCGTAACGCTCATTGATACGATTTTGCCATCGCGACCGCGAAGGAACTGTGGATAACCGACCGATGGCGCCAATTACGGTGCAATCTTCTGCCAAACATTTGGAACGCCCCCGAAATACCGCATGCCCAGCCCTTTTGTCAGCCGCCACGAACCGCTATCGTTATCCCAATGGCGATACAACATTCCCTAGGAGACCGCATGCGCCGCTTAATTTTCGCCGTTTGTGTGGCCGGCGCGCCGTTGCTGACGTCTGCCCAGTCAATGATCTACAAGGTGCAGATGCCCGACGGCAGCGTGCTGTACAGCGACAGTGTGCCTTCGGGCGGCAAGGTGCTCGAGGAGCGCGAAGTGAAAAGCACGCCTCGCGTCAACACTGTGCCGAGGATCGCTCCACCACCGGGCGCATCACGTCCGGCCACCGCCTCGGACCCCATCATGCGTCCACCAGGGGCGTCGAAGGGCGCGGCGCCGGTGGACAACATTGCCGCGTTGGAGCGTGAACTCGCGCTAGCGAAACGAAAACTCGAACTCGGCCGTGAGCCGTTGCCAGGTGAAAGGCGTGGACTCGCCGGCGGGGGTAGCCGGCTAACGCCGGAGTACGAGGCACGCATCGCGGGGCTGGAGCGCGATATCTCCACAATCGAAGTGAAGCTAAAGAGCGCGTACGAGAAACGGTAGCGGGCGCCGCAGGAAAGGGGCTGCCATGTCGCCTCGCGCGTGCCTGAGCACTCCGTCCTCGTATGAACTCCTTGACGCCGAATGATGACGATGGGTACCGCGCCTCGGCTTTACTGGCCGCCATCGTTTCGTCATCCGACGACGCGATAATCAGCAAGACGCTGGACGGGGTCATTACCTCCTGGAACGCCAGCGCTGAACGGCTATTCGGTTATACCGCCGACGAGGCGATCGGGCAGCCGATGACCCTGATCATTCCGCTCGAGCGCCGCAACGAAGAAAACGAGATTCTGCGGCGCATCAGAGCCGGCCAAAGAGTCGAACACTTTGAAACAATTCGAGTCGCCAAAAGCGGCCGCGAACTTCACGTTTCGTTGACGATTTCGCCGGTTCATGATCGCCAAGGGCGCGTAATTGGTGCTTCCAAAGTCAGCCGCGACATTTCCGATCGCAAGCGCGCAGTTGAAGAAACACAATCTGCACAACAGTTGCTGCGATTGATTGTAGACAACGCGCCAGCGCTCATCTCGTACATCGATCGCGACTATCGCTACCAGCTCAACAACCGAGCCTATGAGACCTGGTTTGGCGAGGCATACCAAAATATTGCCGGCAAACTCGTAAGCGAAGTTGTTGGAGCTGCGGCCTTCGAGAAACTGAAGCCACACATGGACGCCGCTCTTGCCGGGCAGATGGTCTCTTATGACGACCAGATTCCTTATCGCCATGCCGGCACGCGATGGATAAACGCCAACTACATCCCCGACGTCGCTAACGACGGCACGGTAAAAGGGTTTGCGGTGCTGGTGCATGACGTGGATGAACGCCGGCGAGCGGAGGACGCGCAGCGCTTCCTGGTCGCGCTGCATGATGCGACGCGCGTACTGCATGACCCCGCCGAAGTGATGCTGCAGATCGTAACGATGCTCGGTTCGCATTTCGATGTGATCCGCTGCGCTTACGGCGAAGTGCAAAGCGATGGACAGCACTTGCTGATCACGCGCGGGTACACGAAAGGTGTTCCGACCGTTGCCGGACTTCATCGGCTTGAAGCGTTCGGTATCGGGCTGGTGGACGAGATCAAAAGCGGCCGCACCGCGTTGATTACCGATGTTCTCAAGGACGATCGAACCAGTGAACCTGCTGCTCGGCAGACCTATGCGGCGATGGAAATCCGCTCGATGATGTGCGCGCCCATCGTCAAAGCCGGAAAAATGGTCGCTTTGCTGGTCGTGGCCGATCGCCACCCACGTCAATGGCTATCCAACGATGCATGGCTGCTATCGCAGGTCGCAGAGCGTACTTTTTTTGCGGTCGAGAGCGCACGCGCTAGCGTTCTGCTCAGTGAAAGTCGTGACGAACTCGAGCGTCTGAATGCACAGTTGTCCGAAACCGATCGGCGCAAGGACGAGTTCCTGGCAGTGCTCGCGCATGAGCTGCGCAACCCGCTTGCCCCCATACGCAATGCAACCCAGTTCCTGCAGTTAAAGGCACCGGCCGACGCCGCCCTGCAGAATGCGCGCGACATCATCGATCGTCAGGTCAAGCACCTGGTACGGCTCGTCGACGACCTGCTTGATGTTTCGCGGATCAGCAGCGGAAAAATCAGTTTGCAGAAGGAGCGGGTGAGCCTGACGTTGATCGTGACCAATGCAGTTGAAGCATCGCGTCCGTTGATCGAAACCGAACAGCATCAGCTGACGGTGACCCTCCCGACCACCCGTTATACCTTGACGCAGACCTCACTCGTATGGCGCAGGTGCTGCAGAACCTGTTGAACAACGCAGCCAAGTACACGCCGCCCGGTGGCAGGATCGGGCTCCACGCCGCCTTCGACGGCCAGCACGTAACGATTCGCATCACTGACACCGGCATCGGCATTCCGCCTGAGATGCTGTCGCACGTGTTTGATCTGTTCACTCAGGTCGGCCGTTCGATCGAGTGGCAAACCGGCGGCTTGGGCATCGGTTTGACCTTGGTGCAGCGACTTGTCGAAATGCATGGCGGCAAGGTCGAGGCGCACAGCGATGGACTGGGTAAAGGCAGTGACGTTCACTGTTCGCTTGCCCGCGTTCGTGCATAGCCGGAAAATCCCCGCCCGATCGACGACAAGGCGGCAGACCCCAATGGCGGACGCCTCAGCATTCTGGTCGTCGATGACAACGTCGACGCGGCCGATTCGCTTGCCGAAATACTGCGCGCCGCGGGCCATGGCGTGCAAACCGAGTACGACGGAATTGCGGCGGTCGATTCTGCCCGGTCGCATCGGCCTGACGTTGTCTTGCTCGATATAGGATTGCCGAAACTCAATGGATACGACGCGGCCCGGCAGATTCGGTCGCATGACCACAGCCCGGTGCTGGTGGCGGTGACCGGATGGGGTCAGGACGAAGACCGACGGCGCTCACAGGAGGCGGGCTTCCATCATCATCTGGTTAAACCAGTGGACCTGTTGGCGCTCGAACGAATCCTTAACTCGACAGCATTAACAAACGGCGACGCGGCCGACCGTTCGATCTGAACGCTCGTTGCGAAGGAGCACTCTCAACGCGCCGCAGCGTGCTATGCGGTGAGCTGAGTCCACACCGTTTAGCGAATGGCGCACAGCGCTACCCTCTTAGCCAACGGTTGGCTGCTTATGACGCTCGAAGCGCATGCCTATCGCTTCACCGTCGCTAACGCGGCGACATCACGGTGCTGTACGGATATCGGGCGTTCCCCTTACATTGGCGCTTGATGCACGTTCCTGACCATCTTCTCAACGATGTTCACTCACAGCTGAACCTCACGCGGGTCGCGCGAGTCGAGCGGCCGAGGACGCTTGCGGAGCTACAGGCGATCGTTGTAACTGCCCGCCAGAATCAGCAGCGCATCTCGACCGCGGGCGGTCGGCACGCGATGGGAGGACAGCAGTTTGCGGCCGACAGCTTGCACATCGACACGACGCGAATGGATCGCGTTCTTACTTCCGATGCCGAGCGTGGCCTACTAACGATCGAAGCCGGCGCCATGTGGCCGGCGATTATCGCCGCTAGTCATGCAATGTCGAACGATGGGCAGCCGATGTGGGCGATTCGGCAGAAGCAAACCGGGGTAGACGCCGTAACGCTTGGCGGGTCTATCGCGGCAAACGCTCACGGCCGTGGCCTCGCCATGCAGCCGCTCGGCGATGACATCGAAGAATTAACGCTGGTCGATGCACGCGGCAGCATCGTCGTTTGCAATCGTTCGCAGAACGCCGAGTTGTTTTCACTCGTCATCGGTGGCTATGGTCTTTTCGGCATCGTGTACTCAGCGACGTTGCGTCTTGCACCGCGCGTGCTGCTGCAACGGGAGGTCGACGTGATAGACCTTGACGATGCGATGAACGCCGTGTTTCGCCGTGTCGACGAAGGATGTCTTTACGGCGACTTCCAGTTCGTGATCGACGCCACGGACGATCGATTCCTGCGACGTGGAGTTTTTGCCTGCTACAAGCCGGCGAGCAGTGGGAGTGCTCCCCCGGAGACGGCGTCGGATCTCGATGCAGATCAATGGCTCAAGCTGCTGCGACTCGCACACGAAGATAAGCGAGCAGCGTTTCGGCTGTACGCCAGCCACTACCTGAACACAGATGGCAACTGTTACTGGTCGGACACGATGCAACTCAGCACCTATGTGCCAAGTTATGCCGAGGCGATCGCAGACGGATCTGACGATGCGGCTGAGGGCACGCTACGTGAGACGCTGGTTATCGGCGAACACTACGTTCCGCGCGAAAACCTTCCGCTGTTCATGCAGCACGCCGGTCGCATCTTGCGTGCTTTCGGGACTGAAGTCATTTACGGAACTATCCGCTCGATCATGCGCGACACGACGTCGTTTCTTCCGTGGGCCAAAGAAGACTTTGCGTGCGTGATCTTCAACTTGAGGACGCCGCACGACGCCGCAGGACTTTTACGGACGGCGAACACATTTCGCGCGCTGATCGATGTGTCGATCGAGCTGCGCGGCAGCTTCTTCCTTACCTACCATCGCGCCGCCACGTCCGCCCAGGTCGCCGCCTGTTACCCAAACTTCTCCCAGTGGCTTGCGAAGAAGCTGGTGTACGACCCTGATGAGCAATTTACGAGCACTTGGTATACACACTACCGAGATGAATTCGCCAGCGAGAGTTCACGCTGAAGGCCGATCGCTCGAGCAGCACCTCGAAGCTTATTGCGGCAAGCACCATCCTGCTCGCCAGCGATCCGCGGACAGCGGCCCTTGTCGCCCCGGGCGCGGCGCAGTGGTGCCGGATCTTGCTGTCAACCAGTGCCAACGATCGTCTGCTCGCTGCCAGCGCCGCTTGGCCGCTGACGCGTTGGTTGTGGAGAAGCTTAGAACGACTCGTGCAGCCAGGCATCATGGCGCACTACTGGCACCGCAAGCATTGGATCGAAAAGTGCTGCCGCGAAGCGCTCGCTGAAGGCAGCCAACGCGTTGTTGTGGCCGGCGCCGGCTTCGACACTTTGGCTTTGCGCCTCGCTCCGCAATTTCCACAAGTCGAATTTGTCGAGATCGATCATCCGGCAACCCAGCGCGAGAAGCGCGCAGCAATAGCGAGATGTAGTGACGGCCTCGTTGCAAGCGGAAATTTGAGTTTCATTTCGGCAGACTTCGGCATCGAGCCTTTACCAGTCAGCAGCTTCGATGATGGGAAAAGAACGCTGCTGATCATGGAAGGCCTGCTCATGTACCTCGCGCCGAAGACCGTAGACCAACTATTTGCTGCACTGGGTGCGTTCGGATCGCAAGTCCAGGTGGTGTTCAGCTTCATGACGCAGTGGGACGACGGCAGTTGCGGCTTTCGCCCGCGCAGCCGCTGGGTCGAACGGTGGTTAGCGTCACGCGAGGAGACGTTTACCTGGTCGATTCGTTCTGCCGACCTTGGAGTCCTACCTTCAAAGCCTCGGATTGTCGATAGTGAAGCGGGCCACGACACAGGAGTTGGCCGTGCTTCACGGCTCCGGTCACTCGGGCCTGGAAGGCGAGGAACTGGTGTTAGTTAGGAATTAGCCTTCACAGCTCCATGCAGCATGCGGCGTGCCGTGTTCTCGCTCCCTCGAGCGGCGCGACTGGCGGGACTGAGGCACTGAGGAAGCATTCGCGGCACGAAAGATGCTGCGAACTTGCCCCGGGGACACTTCATCGCAGCGATCTTCAGACGTGGCAGTCAACGCATCGCTAGCGCCGGGCTCGATATACAGCTTGTCTGGCAACACCATTGAAGGAGAACACTATGCAACAGGACGATCGTCGATCATCGGAACAGAATTCACAGCAACGCGAAGACGTCCCTTCGCGCAGCAAAGGCGCCGGTCCATCGAGCCGCGAGGCATCGAGCCCGGGCCAAGCCCCGGCCATGCGCGGCGAATCGCGACAAGCCGGCCAACAAAGCAACCAGGGGTCAACGACAAGGCGGTGCGCTCGCCCCGCGCAGTGCGGACTACGGACTTCCAGCCCTGTTCACTGGCAGCGGACCGTTTTCGCTACTGCGTCGAATGGAGCAGGAGATGGATCGCATGTTCGAACAGTTCGGCATGGGCGGTTTCACGCGCGGAGGGCAGCTGCAACAGCGCGGCGCGGGCGGTATGTCGTCGCTGTGGTCACCTCAAATAGAAATATATGAGCGGGACGGCAAGCTGCACGTTTGCGCTGATCTACCGGGACTGAATAAAGATGACATCGAGGTGAACATAGAAAACGACATGGTAACGATTCGGGGCGAGCGCCAGTCACAGAACGAAGATCGCGACGAACAGCGTGGCTTTTATCGCTCGGAGCGCAGTTACGGCAGCTTTTACCGCGCCATCCCGCTGCCTGAAGGCGTCAACGCGGAGAACGCACAAGCGACGTTTCGCGATGGCGTGCTCGACATCACCTTCGATGCACCGAAACAAACCGAAGGCCGCGGCCGTCGACTGGAGATCAGCGACGCCTCATCCTCGACAGCATCTACTGCGTCGGCCGAGAAGCGCAGCTAAGAAAGTAGACACTAAGAAGCAAAGGGCCGCGAGGCCCTTTGCTGTTCCTTTGGCACAGCCGAGCAGTAATCAAAGCGGCATTTCAAATCGAATCCCGGGCGCCCCGAAGAAGGCAGAGAGTCAGACGGCAAATTGTTCGTAGTCTTTCACCCACCCTTTTTGATCATCAACAACGCGGAGAGAGCGGCGACGCCGGCAGCAGCGGC
The DNA here is from genome assembly GCA_963729165.1 of uncultured beta proteobacterium. Classification (GTDB taxonomy): domain Bacteria; phylum Pseudomonadota; class Gammaproteobacteria; order Burkholderiales; family Burkholderiaceae_F; genus JACCZX01. Next base: position 39,763 of record CAVSMM010000016.1, on the reverse strand, counting down.
TCCAATCCAAGCTGCTGCACGAAAGCCCGCGATCAACTCGTGAGCTGACTGCTCCACAAATACGAAGCCGAGCGCGGCAGTGGCAAACAACCCGCCGATCCGCGCAATCGCACTGTTGAAGCCCGAAGCGGTTCCGATGTGTCCGGCATCGACCGAAGACAACACCGCGGTCGTTAAAGGCGCGACACAGAGCGCCATTCCGATCGACACGACCAAGGTGGCCGGCAGTATGTCAGTCCAGTAGTCGATCGAATCGCCGCTCACTGTGAGGAATAATAGAAAGCCGCCAGCAACGGTCGCAGCGCCGATGGCGAGGAGCAGACCGCTGCCGATCTTCGCGGCGAGCTTGCCAGTGGCGCGAGAACCCAACCCGATTAACAACGGAAGCGGCAGCAGCGCAGCACCGGCTTCGATCGCACTGAACTTCGCTACTTCGATCAGCGTAAAAGGGAGCAGAACAAACAGACCGCCAAGCGCGGCATACAAGAAAAAAGTCAGTAAGGTCAGACCGCTGAATGTGCCCGTAGCGAATAACGTCAGCGGCATCATTGCGTGCGCGCCTCGGCGCGCTTCCAAAACACGAAGAGCGTAAGCGCGGCGAGTCCTACGATGGCCGCGGTCAGGATCGGTGCACCAAACGAAGTCTCTGCTGCCGCCGTCAATGACCACGTCAAGAATCCAAGGCCCACCGTTGCGGTCGTGGCTCCGATCCAGTCAAGGGGTGCAGATGCGTCGCGGTCACTGCTTTCACTGACATGGCGCCAGGCTAACCAAGCAGCAGCCGCTCCGACGGGGACATTCAGCAGAAAAATTGCGCGCCAGCTGACCGAGTCGACCAGCCAGCCTCCGAGCAGCGGCCCAACAGCGCCAGCAACGGCTCCAGCCGCCGCCCACGTGCCGATTGCACGGCCGCGTGCCTCACCCTCGAAGGCCGCTCCAAGAATGGCGAGACTGTTCGGCAACAAACACGCTGCGCCAACGCCTTGCAGCGCACGTCCAATGAGCAGCGTTGACACTGACGGCGCGATCGTGCACAACACGGATGCTGCAAGAAACACCGCGAGTCCCAAGAGGAACAGTCGGCGCCGGCCATAATGATCGCCGACCGCGCCACCGAACAATGTCAGCGCGCCGAGCGGCAGTAGGTAAGCGTTGATCGACCATGCCAGCTCGGCCGGGCTGGTGCTGAGATCGGCCGCAAGCGCGGGCAGCGCAACGTTGACAACTGAACCATCGATGAAGGCGACGCTCGAGCCGAGAATCGTGGCGGCGAGTGTTGCTGGCCCATTTGAAGACGCGTCGTGCCGGCTTGCTGCGGCAATGGCTCCATCGCACGGAGCGGGCGTAGCCAGTGACATGCACTGAAGATACTACTGCGCATCCAGAGCTTCGCAGTCCGCCGTTGTCTTGTTTGATACGTTTAGCGTCGTGAAAAATGCTGGCGGGCGTATGGCGATGTCCAGTGCGCACGCGTGGCTGGCGGCTGACCTGCCACGTTGCAGTGCTTGATAAGCTCGGCGCACCTGGGCGGAACCCGACAGCATGACTCACGCGAACATCGGAGAACCTGGCGACCTGAGAAAACGGTGGCGTCCCCAAGGGGATTCGAACCCCTGTACTCACCGTGAAAGGGTGATGTCCTAGGCCTCTAGACGATGGGGACTTAGAACTAGTTGGTGGAGGTAAGCGGGATCGAACCGCTGACCTCTTGCATGCCATGCAAGCGCTCTCCCAGCTGAGCTATACCCCCACACGCGAGGCGCGGATTATAGCCACGCCTCGCATACCGCCGGGAAGCCGCCGAATTGGGCGATCAGTGCAAGCGGCTGGTTCATGAGTCGTCCGCCTTGGGTGAGGTGGCATGCGGGGAATCGCCCTTTGGCAATACGTCGGCGAATGCCTCGAAGCGCTTCCACGCAGGCACTGGCGGAACGTAACCGGCACGTGGCACGTAGGCCGATGCTTCCACCGTCTGCATTCGATGGATGTAGCGCGGGCAATTCGGAAAAATTTGTGTGGCACGCACGCGCACGATCAACTGTGCGCCGGCAAATTGCTCGAGCAACGGATCGTCGAGCTGGATAAAACTGGCTCCGTTCACGCGCAGACGGCGTGGCTGCTCGAAATCGATAAACAGCAGCGCAATCGCCGGATTTACGAGCACGTTGCCGAGGCTCCGGAACATGCCGTTGCCGTCGTAACTCGGAAACGCGATCTCGTTAACGTCGGTGACCCGTACGAAACCCGCCGCGCCGCCCTTGTACGAACAGTCGGGCCGGCCATCGCCATCGGCGGTGGCAACGAAGAACAACGTTCGACTCTCGACGAACGCACGATCCTCGGCGGTGAACTCGGTTCGCGACAGCTTGTCGACCAGACGATCGGCAAGCCGGCGCGTATCGAATCGATCCTGCAGCCGGCGCATGCCGGCGTGATATGCGTCGCTTGGCGAAATCATCTCAGCCAACGTCCTCGTGCAGACAGAGGATGTTGCCCTCGGTGTCCTCGAACCATGCCGCTTTCTCCGAGCCCAGCACGCACACGTGGTCGATCGTTTTGAATCCCGGAAAGTCGTAGTCGGCAAACTTGATGCCGCGCGTCTTCAGTTTGGTGATGGCGTCGCTGATGCTGTCGACCTTGAAGCTCAGCGCCGTGTGCTCGGCTTTCGTTCCTTCGGCCTTCGGAAACAACGCGACCTCGGTGCCGCCGCAGCGATAGATGAACTTGCCGTCGGGCCGCAATCCGTCCGGCTCGAGGCCAAGCCCTTCCTCGTAGAAGCGGCGAGCGCGAGATAGATCCTTGACCGGCAACATGCACGTGACTTGCGATTGCGAAAGCATGGATCCTCCTCGTGGAAACTACGATGAAGTACCGGCAGCGTGCCGGCTATGGGCAGGATTGCGTACTCACTTGAACAACTCCGCCAACGATCGGTTAGCCGCAGCTTCAAAGCGCGATACCTCGCCGAACGAGCGCGCCAGCATCATCGCGCCTTCAAGCGAGCCGACCAATGCGCGGGCGACTTCATGCGCCGGTCCGGAGAACTTCAGCTCACGCGCTTTCTGGCCTTGCTTCAGCACCGCGGTCAGCCAGCGTTCATTCTCGTCGAAGAAGTGTTTCATCTCATCCTTCATCGGCTTCGGCAGTGTTGCGTATTCGGCAGCCAGCATCCCGCATAGACACATGCGGTTATTGCGCAATACGTCCGCATAAATCTGGGCGTATCGCTTCAGTTTCTCGCGCGCAGTCGTACTGGTCTGGTCGATCGCCTCAAGCGCAGCCAGAAAGTTTTTTTCATAGCGCTCGATCAGGCGATGGCCAAGCTCGGCCTTGGCGGGAAAGTGATAGTGCAAGCTGGCTTTGGTGACGCCAAGCGTGGTCGCAATGTCGGCGTAGCTGAAGCCGTTAAAGCCGCGCGTCTGCACCAGGCGCTCAGCCGTATCCAGAATCCGCTGCGAAGTGTCTGCTCTAACCACGATGTCTCCCTACTCGCAGCCTGAATACATTATCTGCTTACCTACTAGTCAATAAGTTACTTACCAATTGGTAGAAAGTCAACAGTTGGCGTAGCAGCAATCAGCGAAGTCGCCGCTGCGCTGCAATAGCGGTAGACGCCGCGACGCGGCGGGACCCATCGGCTACGTGCGCGGGAGACTCGATGGGACTATCAGCGGACCACTATCGGATCTCGAGCGCGCGGTCGATTCGTTCGAGCACTTTGTCACGGCCGATCAGTTCGAGCACCGCATCGATGGAAGGCGTTTGGGTCCGCCCGGTGACCGCGACTCGTAGCGGGACCGCAACTTGCGGCATCTTGAGCTTCAGTTCGCTGACGATCTGTTTGATCGCGCCATGCAACGCACTGCGTTCCCACGAGAGCGCCGACGCACGCTTTCGGAACGCGTGCACGGCTTGTTGGCCCGATTCGTTCAGATGCTCGATCAGCAAGCCGCGGTCGATTTCGGGCTCAACGTAAAACAGCAACGCCGCATCCGCCAGTTCGTTCAGCGTGCGTGATCGATCCTTCAACAGCGCGACCACGTTTTGCAGGGCTGGACCGCTTGCAAGTCGACCGCCGCGCGCTTCGACGCGTGGCGCGACAAGGCTCGCGAGCCGATCGTCGTCGGCTTCCTTGATGTACTCGCCATTGAGCCACATCAACTTGTCGAGGTTGTATTGCGCAGGCGCTCGATTCACGTGCTGCAAATCGAACCACTGGGTCAGCTCGCTCACGCGTGAATTTCTCTTCGTCGCCATGGCTCCAGCCAAGGCGTGCAAGATAATTGAACAGCGCCTCCGGCAGAAAGCCGTCTTCGTCGTACTGCAGCACGCTGACTGCGCCGTGCCGCTTTGAAAGTTTGCCGCCGTCGGGCGCGAGAATCAGCGGCAGATGCCCGAACAGCGGCGCGGTCCAGCCCAGCGCGCGGTACAAATTGATTTGCCGCGGAGTGTTATTGATGTGCTCTTCTCCACGCAGCACGTGCGAGATTCGCATATCCGCATCATCGACGACCACCGCGAAGTTGTACGTCGGCATCCAGTCGCTGCGGGCGATCACCAGGTCGTCCAGCTCGCGATTCGAGATGCTGATCGGCCCCTTGACCAGATCATTCCACTCGACGTCCCCGTCGTCGGGATTGCGAAATCGAAACACCGGCTGCACGCCTGCGGGCGGTGTCTTGCCGCGCGCGTTCTCGGGCCGCCAACGGCCGTCGTAGCGGGGTTTCTCGTTGCGTGCGATCTGCGCTTCGCGCAGCGCCTCAAGCTCATCTTTGCTCGCGTAGCAGCGATAGGCGCGGCCGTCGGCCAGCATTTGTTCGAGCACTTCCCTGATATCGAGTCAGGCGCTCGGTCTGCCGTACCGGCCCCTCGTCGTAATCGAGCTCGAGCCAGCGCATGCTCTGCAGAATGACCTGCACCGCTTGCTCGGTCGAGCGCTCGACGTCCGTATCTTCGATGCGCAAAATGAACTTGCCGCCGTGATGGCGCGCGAACGCCCAGCAAAATAGCGCCGTACGAGCGGTGCCGAGGTGCAACATGCCGGTCGGGCTCGGAGCAATTCGGGTCCTGACTTCGCTCATCTTCGCTCATCATGCATGGTAACTTGCAACCATGGTCGACAAACTGATCGTCACCAACCGCGCGGCGCTGCGAAGAAAGTATGGCGCGCGCGGGCTGGCGAAAGTGACTGCGGGCGTCAAGGCGCTGATTGCTGCCGATCGCAAGCGAGGTTTGGTAACGCGCCTGATCGCGATCGACAGCGCAGCGATGAAGCGATACGGGCCTGCGGTGACCGATGCGTCGAGCGCACGACAGAACAAGCGCGCGGTCGACTCGCTCTATCGCGCTTTACGCCCGCACTACCTGATGATTCTCGGCTCGATCGACGTCATTCCGCATCAGGATCCGAAGAATCCCGTGTTCGTCGACGATCAGGAAGACGATCCGGTCGCGTGGGGCGATCTGCCGTACGCATGCGATGCGCCGTATTCGCGCGACATCGCGAAGTTCATCGGCCCGACACGAGTGATTGGACGCTTGCCGGATATGACGGGCGCAAGCGAGCCGTCACATTTGCTGACATGCCTCAGCGCGGCGGCGACCTACAAAACGCGACCACTGGCGCAGTATCTGAACTACTTTGCGCTATCGGCGAAGGTATGGGAAAAATCGACCGCGCTATCGCTGACGAACACTTTCGGTAGCGCGAGCAAGCTGCTGCTCGCACCGCCCACCACCAGCCGGGGCGCAAGCCGCAAGCTTGGAGCCCGTAGCCATTTCATCAACTGCCACGGCGCGCTGGCCGATTCGCGCTTCTACGGTGAAGACAAGAGCGGCATGCCGGTCGCGCTGGATGCGAAGGACATAGGCAGCCGTATTCGCGAAGGCACGGTTGCCGCTGTCGAGTGCTGTTATGGCGCTGAGCTTTACGACTCGGTAGGGCTTGAGCTCCCAACGTCCATTTGCCAGACGTATATGAGGCAGAAGGCATACGGCTATTTCGGCAGCACGACAATCGCCTACGGGCCCGCCGAGGGCAACGGCGCTGCGGATCTAATCACCCAATATTTCTTGCTTGAGGTTCAGGCCGGACATTCAATTGGGCTGGCGGCGCTGAAGGCACAGCAAAGGTACGTGGAGCAGGCCGACGAACTCGACCCGATCGATTTAAAGACGCTGGCGCAGTTCTATCTGCTCGGCGATCCGAGCGTGCAGCCAGTGAAGATTGCTTCCGCGACGCACATCCCGACCGAGGGGACGGTTGCGGTTGCCAAGCGCAGTGTGCGCGCAGCGCGCAGAGCGAACACGAAACGCATTGGAGAGTTGCTGCGCGAAAGCAAACCGACAGCGGCGCATCCGGTCTCAACGAAACCATCGGCGAACGTTCGTCGTCAGTTAAATCAGATCGCCCGCCAGATCGGCGTTGTACCCGCCGCGAAATTCACAACCTTCGCTGTCGAATGCGCTGGCCGGCTGCAGGGTGCGAAGCGTGCCGTGCGCGGCTCGGAGGGTGTGGCGTCCAAGTATCACCTGCTCGTGAGCACCGCGGATCATCTGAGCAAGACGGATGTCGGATCGCGCGTCGCAGTCATCGCACGCGAGGCAGGCGAGCGCATCGTTGCTTACCGCGTCTACTACCAGCGCTGATGGCAACGCGCAAAACTCAGCGCAACGTGACGAGCGAGCCGACGCGCGTCCATGCGCTACGCGGGCGCGTCGCTGAAGGCCCGTTCGCGCGCGGCAGCAAGAGCGAGCACATCGCCGTATTCCTTGAGACGCGTGCAGCGCGCTATGTCTTGCGGCGCCGCGACGGGCCCACGTATGCCGACCCAACGCTGCGCGAGCTCGTCGGTTGCAACGTTGAATGCGACGGCATTGTCATTTCGTACACGTTGATCGCCGATCGGATAGAGACGATAAGCGAGCCGGTCTAAATGCTTTCCGCCCGCAGCAAGTGATCCTGCGGATTGCCATAGTGCTGATAGGCACCCCAGGTTGATTCAACGCCTTCGTCAAACACGGCACGGCGCGCGACGTTCAACGCGGAGCCGATCGAAGCCCGCTGCAGCAGCGTCTGATAGAACGTGCCCGCGATCGTCAGCGCTTGTGCGTCGTCGACCGGCCAGCCGGTTCCAATGTAATTCGGCACGCCGCGCTCGAAGAACGCCTGCGCAATCGTCGCCAGCCCGCGCGAGAGTTCATCCGCGGCAAAAGCCTGCCCTGCGTGCAACACGCCCGAGAAGCACGCGTTCGCAAACACCATTCGCGGCACAGCGCGTGCGCGGAAAATATCCTGCGCGGTGAGAACCGTTTCCGCGCCGAATATCCATCCACTGGCCTCGGGCGATTTCGCGTTGTAATCGCCATGGCCGGCGTAATGAACGATATCGAAGTTGCCGGTCAGCAGCAGCGCAAGAATTTCTATCGGATCACACTCGCCGGCGCCGATGCGTTCGACTACTTCGATTTTCAGCTTGCCGCTGCCGAAGTCTCGGCCGTTTGCACTTTTCAGAATGTCGGCGACGCGCCGACCCTCGATGCGCGCACCTTTTAACTGAAGCTCGCGTTCGGGAGCCGGATCGGCGATGACCAGAACGTTCAATTGATTGTTGACGGGCGGACTCAGACCGGGCGCCTGCGATAGCAACGTTCGAAACTGCCGCGACAGTTGCAGATCGGTCCCGAGCCATCGCAGCGGCGCCGCTCCGCTGCGCGATGGGAAGCACGCCATCTCCCACGGAAACGCCGCAGTGGCGCGATCGACGATCAGACGCAGCGGCTGATCGCCGTCAAGTACGTCGGCGAAGTCGTGCGGCACCAGATAGTCATGGAGCAGGCGCCCGTATTTCTCCTGCTCTTCACGCGTGTTCGCTTCGCGCAGCGCGCGCGCGGCCTCGGACGCGAAATGCTGATTCACTCTGACTTCGCGCACCGGAACAACCGCCTGTTGGCTGAGCGCAGAGAACCGATAAACGCCGGCGTCGTCGGCTTTGCATTCGACGGTGATACGCACCTCATCGGTCCGCGTCTCGCTTGCACCGTGCTTCGCCGGCTTGGGTTTTCGTTCATTACGCTCGGCCGCGCGAGCTCGCTTCACTTCCTGCGGACTCGCCTTTTTGACGATGATCTGCGCCGACGATAACGATGGCGTCGCACCGAGCTCCACCAGTTTTTCGCTGAGCTCGAAGTAACGCGCCGCGGACCGCTCAACGATGATGACTTGCAGCTGCTCAGGCGGTCCCTTGTCTGCGCCGCTGCGCAACTGCGCGAGCCCGTTGCCCAGCCCTTCCAGAATCTCGCGCAGCGCGGTCTCGCGATCCAGATTGCCGTTGCCCGCACCGACCAGCACGGTGGCAATCGTCGAATAGCCGAGCGCGCTCGCGCCCTGCGCAACATTTGACATCACGAGTCGCAAGTCGGTCGCGCCAAAGCGGCCGAACTCGCCCATCCCCGCGACAACCACGGACTGCGCGCCGAGCCGGCCGGCGGTTGGGATGTAGAACGTTTCACCGAGAGTTCCGGCGATCATGCCTTGCCGCACAGCGCGTGTTATCCAACCGCCCAGCTTCTTGTCGATGGCGCCGATCGCATTGGTCGGAACAACGCCGCGGTAATGTCCGACGACCACCACTGGTGCGGCGACCTCGACGACGTCACCGAATTTGATCGCCACCTGCAGCCGCGGAAGCTGGCTCGGCGTGCCGGTCTTTGTACGAGAAGGCGGGTGCGCAGCTGGCGGCCTCGGCATCGATCGCGTGCTCGAGCCGAGCGCCGCCTTGATGATCGCTTCTTCGGCAAAACGTTTTTCTTCGTCGCTCAGTTGCGACTCGCTGGTCACGTTGCGACTTGCAATGCGTCCGAGGTCTTCCAGCAAGCGCTTGTCGGCCGCAGTGCGGTACGCGCGCATCGAATGCATCACGCGCTGCGTGCCGCGCAGCACGGTTGTGCCGAGCACATCGGTCGTGCCCGTTTGAAGCAGCTCATCGACCGCGCTCAACACCATCTCGTTGCGCGCCAGGTCGCCATGCGCCTCTTCGACGAAAAAGGTCGGCACCCCCGGCAGCAAGCCGAGCTCGTGCGATACGCGGCCATCACCATCGCTTGTCAGCTCGTATTCGAACTCGCCGGGAGCGACGATCGACATTCCGGCCGGCGTCACCTGCTTGCATCCCGCCACATACACCATGCGCGCAGGATCGATCGCCACTTGTTCGAGATCGGTGTGAAACTGAAACGTGCGACTCAGATGCAGTTGCGACACACCGGGTGCCGCGCCCCACGTATCTTTCTGATAGATCGCGTGCAGATGCGGTTTCAGCTTGGTGGGTGCGGGAAGCAGCATGTAAGAGCCGACAAACGTGTTGCTGATCTCCAGCAACTCGTGCAGGCTGTGTGCAAGGTCGACGCGCGCAAGCATCTCGATCATCTCGTCCGCACCGGTTAACACGGGCGGGATCGCGAACGATCCGTAGTTCGGCGTGCCAAGCATGATCAAGCGGCCGCCCGCGACCAGATCAGAATCCTTCATGCCCTCCCACACCTGTGGGTGACGGCGAATGAAGTTGCGTGCGACCAATCCGCCGAGCGAATGCACGACCAGATGGCATGGCCGATCTGCGAATCGCGCGCGAATGAAATCCGCAAGGAGGTCGGACGCCTGGTCGATATCGCGCCGCCAGTCGTACGCGAGCGGCTCGACGTTCCAGCGCGCGCGCAGCGCCATCACCGCACGCGCATAGAAAGTCTTGTTGATGCCCGATGCGAGCACGCGCAGGCTGGGATCGGCTTCTGTGTTGCCGCTTGCGGACAGCTGCAGCTCAGTCAGGCGTCCGCGAATAATGCGCCACAGATTGACCCAGATGTGATCCTTATCGCCGCCGGCGTCGGTGACATCGAGGTTGGATCCGGTGATGCCTGGTAGAAACACGACGTTGCCGAGCGGCGCTTGACGCGAGCGAACCAGCTTGGCACGACGCGCAAGCCGCTTTAGGTGCTGCTGCTCGGTCTCGTCGAACAGCCGATCGACTTCGGTTTGCGCCGCGGTTCGGCTCTTGCCGCGCGGCGCGGTGGACGCCAGCGCATTTTCAATACGGTCCCACCCGGGATCGCCCGGCATGTCGAGCGGCGCGCTCGATTTCGGCGTCCTTGATTTACCGGCTGTCTTAACTGCTTTACGGGGCTTCTTCTTCAGCTTGCGCTGGGCCATGAGAAATCCTGAGTGCGTCCGGCATCTTCACTGGCCCCAGTACCGCAGACAAGACCTCTGTTCAGGGGATTTGTTACCTGGCGCGGTTCAGCCGCTTGGCGCTTGCCGCGTTCAGCGGTGGTGACTGACCGCATGCTTCAGAGGAGATTCGATGCCGGCATCTGGCTCAATGCGATCCCACGCATGCTGACAGCTACGAGTAGCAAGGATGTCGAGGACGAGTGGGCCGGCCCAAGTCCACTCCTCCGCACGGCCATCTTCTCCCCACCGGGTATGCCCGTCGCCGTGCGTGTAACAACCGGTCGTGTATTGGCGAGCCCGCCCCTTCGATCGGCCACGTTCATCCCGCTTCTCGACCAGCGCACTTACGAGTCGGTCTCGATTTTGAAGAGCATCTCCGACTTGAAGCGTGTCGGCGTATATCAGCCACGTCGCTCCGTCCGATGCCCTTGCAACCAAGGTCTGCGCATGCGATAGGGTCGGTAATAGAAAAAGGGCGAGCAAGAAAACGTTTCATAGATCCCTCCACCATCGCGCGACGCAAGCTAAGGTCGTCGCGCCCATCCCTCCCAGGATGTACAATACAACCGCGCTTCTCTAATTCGGACGATGCGCCCTCGACACTGCCATCCCCCGTTTGCAGAAATCTCAGAACCTGAAATTTGCCCCAATCGCGAAGCCGCCCAATTTCAGCTCTTGTACGAACTTATCGTCGCCGACATCGTAGTAAAGGTACTTGTACGAAAAGACAATGTCGCCCCACCTGAATCCGTATCCGACACCGACCACTCCCTGCCAAGTAAGTTCGGAGGTCCCGGCGCCGACGTCGATGTAGTACGGGACGAACCACGGGCTGTTACCGAATCCCAGGCGGCCGCGCGCACCGATGATGCCGTCGAAGAGATCGTCCGACCGTTCGATGGTGCCTGTGCGCGCAAAGGGCGACGCGCCGGCTGGTCCCGTCACAACTGCCGTCAGATTCCAATCCGTGCGTGCCGTGACATTCGCATAGCGAATGCCTGCGATCAGATCCAAAGTGGTGGTGGGATCCTGCACCACGCTATACCCCCCAGCCAATGTGAATACCGTTGCGTCAAGCTCTGACTGCGTTCCCGAGTTCAACTGCGACGTCGTCACATTCACCGGCCCCGGACCAGGGTTGAAGTCCACGCTGCGCACCGCGCTGTCCTGCTTTCCGAAGTCCACATAAACGAAGTCCCCAACAATCGACCATCGACCCTTGCGTGCTTCGCCCTGCACCATCGCAAGGAAGTTGAGTGCGTCGAGAACGCCGTCCGTATCTACCGAGACATTTGCGCCCGAGCCACCCGCCGGCGGCGGACCGTAGCGCAGCTCCGCATCGAGGCCCGGAAGCCAAACGTACGGCTGCAACGAAAATGTCCATCGATCAGTCGGTGCCTGCGCGGTAGCGTGCAACGGCATCGCTAAAAACACCGCGATGAGCGCGCCAGTCAAACCATGGGATCGCTTCATTATTTCTCCTTATCCAATCACCCCGATGAACTACTCAACGTCTGCCACTGATCGGCGGCTCTTCGCGCCAACCTTCCAGAACAGCTCGGTACAACCAACCGCCGATTAAAGCACCGACAATCGGTGCCACCCAGAACAACCAAAGCTGTCCCATCGCCCAGTCGCCTACGAACACTGCCGGCCCGGTGCTGCGCGCCGGATTCACTGAGGTATTTGTGACCGGAATGCTGATCAGGTGAATCAGCGTGAGCGCTAGTCCGATGGACAGCCCAGCAAAGCCGACGGGTGCGCGCTGGTGCGTCGATCCAAGAATCACAACCAGGAACATCAGAGTCATCACAACTTCTGTTACTGCACCTGCGAACAACGAGTACTTACCGGGCGAATGGGCACCGAAACCGTTCGCTGCAAATCCGGATGCCAAACTGAATGAGGAGGTGCCGCTGGCAATCGCGTAGAGAATGGCCGCGCCTGCAATTGCGCCGAGTACTTGCGCAACGATGTAAGGCAGTAGTTGACCAGCAGGAAAGCGACCGCCGGCCCAGAGGCCGATCGATACAGCCGGATTGAAGTGCCCGCCTGAAATCGGGCCAGTGCGTACGCGGCCGTCAGTACGGTCAATCCAAACGCAAGTGATACCCCGAGCAATCCAATGCCCACTTGCGGAAACGCTGCGGCCAACACGGCGCTCCCGCAACCCCCCAGCACCAGCCACAACGTGCCCATGAACTCAGCGATTAACTTAGCTTGCATCTGACCCAAGCTCCGCCTTGAGAAACTCTTGAATGATGGCGCCGACTGATCAGCGGCGCTTCACCTTTCGCGACACGGGTTGCGCGCCATTAGTCGGACCCCAAGTGCACCTTGATCATCTGCTGCAGGATCGCCATCAGGCCAGCGCTCGTCATGCCAAACATCAGAACCCCATTCGCCGCTTCGAGAGGTCCCAGCAGCTTCCATCGCGCACTCATTACCACGTCGCCGTAACCCAGCGAGGTGAAGTTCACTGCTGAATGGTAGACGGCCTCATACAACTCGTTGAATTCGCCCAGCCAAAGGAACAACACTCCCCAGATCACGATCTGGACAAAGGTGCCCAGCACCATGGCAATCATCACGACCATTAGCGGGCGGAGGTGCGGGAACAGTGCGCGACCAGCGTGCATCGATTTGACTCGCCCCACGTAGTAGCGGACGCTCCAGAAACTGACACCCGCCTGTAACGCCAGGCACAGCAGCATGACCGGCAGCCCGATCATCAGGTTTCTCAGCATTGTGCGATTCCCCTGTTCAGGTGTGCGTGAGGGCCAGCGCTTTGGGTTTCGACGCGCGCCAGCGCTCCAACACCCACACTGTCGCCCACGCGTAAATAGCCACGGCGACAAACAGCGCGACACGGATAGCAGAGGCGCGGTAGACATCTTTGCCGACGTTAGCGTCTTCAATCGCCGGCCCGAGCAAGATCAGCATCGTGATCAGCGCGTTGCTCCAGAACGATGGAGTGAAGGACGTGCGCCAGACTCCGAATAGTTTGGCTCCAGCCCACAGCGCTGCAGCCACCATCCATAACATCAGCATCCACAGGTTCGGCTGCAACGATAGGCCACACCAAACCAACACCGCCATCCATGCGCCCATTAACGTAGATCCTACGAGCTCGCGGCCGGCCGAGCCCGCATTGGTGGCGGTGGCTTGCTGGCCTAGCGTCACCGATTTCATGATGGTCGGCAGATAGAAGGCCGGGTTCGTCAGCGTCAGCACAAATGCGGGCATCACGACCAACGTGGCCTTTAAGGCTTGCCACTTTGCTGCTTCTGTACTGACTGAGGCAGGTGCAGGTGCGATGTTGGCTGCAGCAGGCACATCCGGAAACAGCGCATGCGAGAACCCGCCGACTAGGACACCGATTCCTAACCCGACCGCAAACGCTTCGCTGAGCGCGGTGACCAGCGCCTGATCGGCCACTCCGACTGCCGGAATTATCGTGAAGGCGATCACCAGAATGAATGTCAGCGGACTCGCTTTGCGCGCGCCAGCAAAGAACACGGCATAGAGAATTACGCCGGTCAAGATGACACCCGCCACAGCGTAGTTTTCGAGCAGCGGCACCATCAGCACGCCGGCTACCAACAACGCGGCGACGACGCCCACGATTACCACGCCTTTCAGCAGTGGGATCGGCGGACCGGGCTTGCACAGCATCACGACGGTTAGCAGGCACACGATGAACGGCGCAGGCAGCGCCAGTCCGTAAGCGATCAGGACCGCGAAACCAAGGCCGATCGCCAGCCGCAGTACCGCTTTGTCAGCGCGGTGCAATGACATGCTCAGTAGAGATACGAGAAGTAGCTCATCACCTTGATGAAGACGCCGGCTAGCCAATTCATCACGGGGTAATCTCCGGTGTAGACCAGCACGTCGGCCTGGCCGCCGATGCGCACTCCTTGCAGTCGCTCGCGTTCGGACGGGTCGAACTCGACGGCTACCGGGAAACGCTGCGCCTGCCGCAACCAGTCGCGGCTGTTCTCGACCGCAGGCAACGTGCCGGGTTGAGGTGGTTTATCAGGACCGATGCCGGTGCCGACGCTGCGTACGCGTCCCTTCAATATTTCTCCTGGCATCACGTCGAGCACTATTGCCGCCTCGTCACCAGGCTTGACGTTGCCGAGATTGTTCTCGGTCATGTCGGCGTTGATCCACAGGTCGTGAGTGGCGATCAGTGTCATCAGACGGCGCGCCGGTCTGTGCATATTGCCCAGCATCGATGCGCAGGTCGGTGACCGAACCGCGGGTGGGAGCCACTACAGCTGTGCGCTTCAGATCAAGCTCGGCCTTTTCGATCGCCGCGCGGGCACTGAGCAGCTGCGCGTTGTTTTCACCGCGTTCGCCTGCTGTTTCTTGCGCACGAATCAGATCCGCTTTCGCAGCTTCAACCTGACTGCGGGCCTTGATCCGGTTGGACTGCGCACTTTCGACGCGGCGCAAAGAGATCGCGCCCGGATCTTCCTTGTAGATCTGTTCGAGTCGCGTTGCATCCTGTTGCGCGAAAACATTATTCGCAATAGCCGCCTGCACCGCCGCTTTGGCTGACTCCACTGACGCCGTCGACGCCCCGACCGAAAGGCGCGTCGCCTCATAGTCAGAACGGCTGCGCTGAAGCGCGATCTTGTACTGCGTTGGATCGATGTCCAATAGCGGCTGCCCGCGCTGCACCTCGTCGTTGTTCTTGACGTGCACCTTCAGCACCGTGCCCGCGACTTCGGCCGCTATCGGTACGACGAACGCCTGCACCCTGGCCTGCGAGGTATACGGTGTCAGGCGATCCGAAACGAAATACCAGAGCGAGACTGAAGACGATCAGTAGCAGCACGATGATCGCGCCGATGCGGCTTCCCTTGCCCGACTTGGCCGCAGGCCGGCGGCGCGTCTCGGCGACCGCGACCGGTGGTTTCGATTCGGCGGCGGCGGCGATTTTCTCGCTGTCGGCGCCGGAGTCTTGTTCGGCTTTGTGGATTCGTTGACTCATGGTTTTGCCGTTCCGGAAGAGTTTGGCAGAACGTCAGCGTCGGGCACTGGCAGCGGAGCCTCGAGCACACCTTTCCAATCGCTGCGTTGATTCATCGTTTCGCGCGTCACATCATCCAGTACCGGCCGGCTTCGCCCTTGTTCCCAGCCACCACCCATCGCTTTGTACAACGCAATCAAATTCTGCGTCAGGCTGCCGCGCGAGCTGACCAAAAAGTCCTGTTGAGCGAAAAGCACTCGCTGCGAATCGAGCACCCGCTCGAAGTCGGTGAGCCCTTCGCGATATTGAATATTGGCAATGTCGAGCGATCGCTGCGCAGCCGCCACTGCGTCGGCGAGCAGCACAATCTGTTCTCCAGTTTTTGCGAAGCCCACTGCTGCATCATCGACCTCGCGAGCTGCCCGTAGCACCGCGTCTTGGTATTGCTCGTAGAGCTGCTGGAATCGCGCATCCTGCACGAGCACGGCGTTGGAGAGCCGCCCATAGTCGAAGACATTCCAGACCAGGCTCGGCCCGACGGCCCAGGTCAGCGCTCGCGACGATCCGCTCAAGGATGTAGCCGACAGCCCTACCGACCCCAACAGCGAGATTGACGGATAGAGATCCGCCACGCTCACGCCGATCAGCGCGGATTGCGCGGCCAACTGCAACTCAGCAGACCTCACGTCGGGGCGACGCCGCAGCAGCTCGGCCGGCATGTCGACGATGACCGCGAGTTCCGCCTGCGGGATCACATTCTTGCCCAGGGTCATTTCGGGCAACGGGCCGGGCGCTCGTACCAGCAACGTGCTTAGCGCATTCTGTGTCTGCCGTAGCGCGCTTTCGAGTGGAGGAATAGTGGCCAGCGTCCCGAGATATTGGGCTCTTGCCTGTTGCACATCCAATTCGGAGTCGTTGCCTCCCTTGAACAACCGCTCGGCGATGTCGAGACTGCGTTTTTGCAACACCGCGTTTTGGCGAGCGATCACCAGCCGCGCCTCTAAAGTGCGAATCGAGGTGTAGAAGGCCGCCACCTGCGCGGCCATCAGCACCTGCACGTCATCGTATTGCGCAATGCTGGCGAAGTAGTTGGCGTCCGCGGCCTCGATGCCGCGTCTGAACTTGCCCCAGAAGTCGAGCTCCCAGCCAACCTGAAACCCGACGCTCAAATTCACTGCGCTGGTGTCGCGTGCGCCCGTCCTGTGTTCTCCCGCCCACAGCAGATCGCTTGTGGCCTGCTGAACCTGCGGGTAAAGCGCGCTGCCGGCAATTCCAAGTTGAGCGCGTGCTTCCATGATGCGAAGACCTGCGGTGCGCACGTTGGGATTCACACGCTGCGCCTCGGCAACCAGAGCTTCGAGCACAGGATCATTAAACGTGCGCCACCACTCCTGCAGCTGTCCGACGCGTGGGACTCGCAGATCGGTGGCCAGCGGCTCGAGAGAGCCGCCCATCCACTCGGCCAACCAAGCAGGCACTTGCGGTCGCTGGAAGTCGGGCCCGACCGTCGTGCAGGCGCTTAGAAGAACTGTCCCTGCGAGTGCTGCCGCCCGCGTTCGCAGCTTGGTAACGGGCATGCGACTCAGCTAACCGCCTGCGGCTTGCGCGCCGGTGCCTTATCAGGATTGGTAGCGACCCACCACATGAAGATCTGATAGCCGAGCGCGAGCAACGTCGCGCCGACAAACATTCCCAGCAGCCCGTGGCTTGCCAAGCCGCCCAACGCGCCCAGCAGAATGACGACCATCGGCGCATCGACACCTCGACCGAGCAGCAGCGGCTTCAGTACGTTGTCGAGCATGCCGGCAACGAACAGCAGCACGCTGTGAGTAACGGCAGCGCCGGTGCCGTACTCACCGCTCATCCAGATATAAACGATGACAGGCAACGTGACCAGCAGCGCGGGAACCTGCGCGATTCCGAGTACCAGCACGACCAACGCCAACACTCCCGCAAACGGAACGCCGGCAATCAGCAAGAACAAGCCGACGACCATCGCCTGAATAAAGGCCACCCCGAGCACGCCTAATGCGACGGCGCGAATGGTCGCTGTGGACAGCTTGGCAAATTCTTCGCCGCGGCCAGTGCCAACAATGCGATCGAAAATCGCACGCGTGCTTCTGGCGCCCGATTCGCCGAAGGCCATGATGATTCCGGCAATGATGAAGGCGACCAGAAACAGCAGCAGCGCGCCGCCGATGCTCGCAACCATTCCCAGCGCGGTCTTAGCCAACTCACCGAGCTTCGGCTGCAGGCTCTGCACCAGTGCCGGCAGATCCGTATGAGCCTGCGACCAAAAACCAAAGACCTTCTTGCCGACGATCGGCCACTCGGCAACGCCCGGCGAAGGCGCGGGAACTTTCAGCGTGTGATCGCGCACGCTGCCGACGAATTGGTGGACCGAGTCGCCCAGCTCGAACATCAGCAAACTCGTCGGCACTCCGATCAGCACGAGGCCGATCAGCACCAGCACTGTCGCCGCGAGCCCCTGCTTGCCACCGAACTTGCGCGCGAGCTTTTGATGCGCCGGATAAAGCGTCACCGCCAGGATCAGCGCCCACACCATCAGAGCGAGGAAGGGCGAAAAAATCTGATAGCACAGCACTGCCAGCGCCAAGATCAACCCGGCGCGGATGAAGACGTCGAGCAATCTCCTGGACAAGCGCATTTCGAGATCAGGATCAGGCGTGTAGGACGTATTCATCGATCAGCTTCCCTCTTCCGCGTTGCTCTTCACCCAACTGATGCGGGTGTCAGCACCAGATCGCCCGCGCTCGAAAACAGTCTGCGGTTTCCGGATCGCCTAGTTAGGCGTTGCCCATGCGGCGATAGACCCACACGATGGCCGCTTCCGCCACCAGCATCACGACCACGACCACGATCAGCGCGACGATCCCGTGGAACCATCCGCCGAAGCGCAGGCGGTCGCCGAATGCGAGAGCGACCGCTTCGAGAATCACGAACTTGGAGCCGAAGAGCACCACCCAGGCACCGAAGTACCGCATGAATTTATTGAAGCCTCCCGGTCTGGCGTTGAAGAAGGCAGCGACTTTATGTTCGCAGATGATCGTCACCTTCAGCAGGATCTGCAACAGCACGGCAGCGAGCAGCGCGATCGTGAATGAGCTGACGTAAACGTGCTCCCAATATTCGGCGAACAGCATGAGCACGGCCAGGTCCACCAGGATTGCGGTGAAGTACCGCATGAACACCCTTTGTTTGAACGAGGGCGTGTGCTCAAAGGTGTCCCATAGCGAGGCCTTAGCCGCTGCTGTCGTCATCCGTTTTCTCCGGTCAAGATCGCTACATGAACTATCTGATTTGTCCGACTGCCGTGATTCAGGCGCGTGTCACTCGCCCGAAACTGGACTTGGGTCGGAATGATCGCCCTGCCTGACCAGCGGCGCTTCACTTTTCCTGACACCGTTGAGCGCGATGCACGCCCGGTGCTGCAACTCCCGAGCTCATCATGACGTCAACAAGCAGCGGCTCTGTTCACCGGCACCCTCGAACAACGGAACATCGAGGAAATCATCATGTGCCTTGTTAAGGCTAGGATAAGACAAGTATCGAGGCGTGATGTCTCGCGTTCTCGATTCAGCCCTTCAACAACGAACCAGAAGACCTGCCGCCGATTTGCCTCAGTAAGCCACTCGATATGAATAGCATGGTGAGGCGAAGGCTTACAGCCGCGGTCGTCGCCGGCACGCTCGTCGGCTGCGCCTCGAGCCCGCCGCCGTCGCCCGCGGCAGGACCCGACTACAAGAGCCGGGCTGTGACGCGCGCCGAGGGCGGCGTCCGGGTGTCGACCGCGGTTTTGTCGGCCGAGGAGAGCGCCGCCGTGTACGGCGTGCCGCTCGCGAAAGCGGGCGATTCAGCCTGTCTGGATCGAGGTCGAGAACCGCGACGATCGCGCTTATTTCCTGCTGTCGCCGGGCCTCGACCCGAATTTCTTCCCGGCTTCCGAAGCGGCCGAAGCGCTCGCGACGGACGACTCGCGTGAGCAACGCGCTGCGCTCGACCGGCGCTTTCGACAGCTCGCGTTCCGCAATCCAGTCCTGCCCGGCACGACGACATCGGGGTTCGTCCTGACCAACCTCGACGAGGGCGTAAAGGCGGTCCAGGTCGACTTGGTTGCGAGCGGGCGCACGAGGACATTCTCGATCGTCACGATCGTGCCCGGCTTTCGCGCCGATTACCACATCAGCGAAGTGTTCAGGCGCGAGATCTACCCGCCCGCGAAGATCGTGGACTACACGGATGACGCCGCTTTCCGTGCGGCGCTCGAGGCCCTGCCCTGCTGTGTGACCAACAAGGACGGTTCCAAGAACGGCGATCCCCTCAATCTGGTGGTCGTGGGCGGCCTCGACGATGCGTTTCCGGCGCTTGCGCGGCGCGGTTGGCGTCCGACTGAGGAAAAGTGGACGGGCTCGATCACGAAGATGGTGACCTCCGCGCTCAGTGGCGAGCGTTACGCCTATGCGCCCGTGAGCGATCTCTACCTCTACGGACGCGCGCAGGACCTCGCGCTGCAGAAGGCGCGCGACAACATCCACCAGCGCAACCACCTGCGGCTCTGGCTGAGCCCGATGCGCTACCACGGCAAGCAGGTATGGGTGGGCCAGATCAGCCGCGACATCGGGAGCCGTCTTACCATCCATTCCCCGACATTCACGACGCACAAGATCGACCCGGACGTGGACGAGGCGCGCGTCGCGCTTGCAGAGGACATGGCCTATTCTCAGAACCTCGCGAAGGTCGGGCTCGTGAAGGGGGTGGGTGCCGCCCCGAGAGACGCCCCGCGCGGCAACCTCACCACCGACCCCTACTACACCGACGGGTTGCGTCACGTGCTCGTGTTCGACCGCAAGCCGACCTCGCTGGACGAGATCGAGTTCCTTCCGTGGAGTGCGGTCGACAGACTCAAGGACGCGACGCAAGGAGGCACGCAATGAGCACGTTGCCGCTGATTCATCGTGTCCTCCGCAATGCGGCGTGTGCGGTGAGCGTATCGCTCGCCCTCGTTGGCTGTGCGACGTGGCAAGCCCCTGCCGAGGTCAGCGACGCCGCGCTGCGCGCCCGCGCCGTGAGCGATACCGTGCGCGATGTGCGCGTGGCCGCGGCGGTGCTAAGCGCAGAAGACAGCCGGCGCATGTTCGGTGCCGACGTCAACAAAACACAAGTGCAGCCCGTTTGGGTCGAAGTCCAGAACCGGACGTCGCAACCGTTGTGGCTGCTGCGCTCTGGTACCGACCCGGATTACTTCTCGCCGCTCGAAGTCGCGTGGTCCATGCACACGCCGCTCGCGAGAAACACGAACGCGAGCATCGACGACCACTTCGACAGATTGGGGTTCAAGAATCCGATCCCGCCGGGGGCGACGCGCACGGGGATCCTCTTCACCAACCCACAGCGCAGCACGAAGCTCGTCAATGTCGATCTGCTCGGAGACAAGGTGCTGATTCCGTTCTCCCTGTTCCTGCCGGTGCCGGACGACCCCGCGGATGAGCGCCTGTCGCAGCTCTCGTTCCAGTATCCCGATGCGCAAGTCACAGACTACAAGGACCTCGCCGCGCTTCGTGCGGCGCTCGAGCGGTTGCCCTGCTGCGCGACCGATGCCGGCGGGTCGGCGCAAGGCGACCCGCTAAACGTTGTCTTCATCGGCACCATCGCAGACATCGGCGCTGCGGGCATTCGGCGCAGCTATCGGCGTGGTTTCTACGAGTCCGATATGGCGCAACGGGTCTTCGGCCGCGAGCCCTACTTCGTCGCGCGGAAACAAGCGCAAGCGGGCGCACCGGCGACCTGGATACGCCTATGGGTGGCACCGATGCGCTTCGACGGTAAGCCAGTTTTCGTGGTGCAGGTCGGACGGCCGGTCGGCGGGCGCTTCGCACCCCGCGACGCGGCAAGCATCATCCTGCACGACGATGTGGACGAGGCGAGGAACCTCCTGATTCAGGACATGATGTATTCGGGCGGATTGGAAAAGCTCGGGTTCGTCACCGGCGTCGGCGCGGCCGCCGATACTCTGCCCCGAACCGCACTCAACGGCGCGCGCTACCACACTGACGGCCTGCGCGCGGTCCTTTTCTTCGCGACGCGGCCGCTCGACCTTTCCGACGTGGAGATTCTCGACTGGGTGCCTTTCTTGGAGCGACGCGACGCTGCAGCACGCGAGCAAAGCAACGATGTACGCAAGTGACTCGGCCATTGAATCGCAAGCGTCTGTAGCGTCGCGACGCGCCCGCACGATCGGTGCGGCGAACGGCGGGACTGTTCACGCGATGGTTGTCGTGGCATGCCTCGCGCTCGGCGCATGCGCGACGAAGCCCCTCATGCCGTACTCGGCCGACACGCCGCCGCTCGTTCTCGCGCTGGCCTTCCAAACGGGCGTGCAGGACAAGCGGGCGCGCTTCCGCGAGACCTACTGCGCCGTGTTGGAGGCGCACGGACGCGGGCTTCCCGACTACCGGCCCTGCGACGAAGCACTGGCCCGCGTCGGTACCGAACCTGCCGGCACCGGCAAGCGCGTCGATCTCGGTCCGTCGAAACGGCGCCTCGTCGCAGCGGTGGTACCCGGCATCGGGTACGAATGCTTCGAACAGTGGCTCCAGCCGCCCGGCACCGTCGCGCAGCATGTACGCCAATACGGGTATGACGCGATCCTCCTCAAGGTCGATGCGCTGTCGGGCACCGAGAACAATGCGCGCCAGATCCGCGACGCGATCATGGCGATGCCGCGCGATGCGGGAGCGCCGCGCCTCGTGCTGATCGGCTATTCGAAGGGCGCACCCGACATCCTCGAGGCAGTGGTCAAGTATCCAGAGATCCGGAGCCGCGTGGCGGCGGTGGTAAGCGCTGCGGGCTCGGTCGGTGGCTCAGCGCTCGCCAACGATGCCGAGCAATACCAGGCCGATATGCTGCGATACTTTCCGGGCGCAACCTGCGGCTCGGGCGACGGCCGCGCAGTGGAGAGCCTGCGGCCCGCAACGCGCCAGGCGTGGCTCGCGCAGAACCCGCTGCCGAGTGACGTTCGCTACTACTCGCTCGCGACCTTCCCGCAGCCGGAGCGCATCTCGTCGATTCTGAAAACGAGCTACGACAAGCTGGCGCGAGTCGACGCGCGCAACGACAGCCAGGTCATCTTCTACGATCAGCTCGTGCCCGGCAGCACCCTTGTCGGCTATCTCAATGCGGACCACTGGGCAGTCGCGGTGCCAATTTCCCGCACGCACTCCACGATCGCGTCCATGTTCGTGACCCAGAACGCCTATCCACGCGAGGCGCTATTGGAAGCGCTCCTGCGCTTCTTGGAGGAGGATCTCGCGACGCCGCCGTGATCCGCCTGCCAGATCAGCGGTGCTTCACTTTTCCTGACACGGTTGAGCGCGGCGCACGCCAAGTGCTGCAAATCCCGAGTTTATGATGCCGTCAACAGATAGCTCGCAGGGCCCGCAGCGATGCTAAAGAAGGTAGCGATCGGTGTTGGAATTGTCGCTGCGCTGTTGCTGCTCGCGGGTGTGGCCACGGCTTTGCTGGTCGATGTCAACAGCTACAAGCCGACGATAGAGCGCATGGTCAGCGACGCGACCGGCCGCAAGCTCACGATCGATGGCCCGTTGTCGCTGCGGCTCTTTCCACGCCTCGGGGTCGCGCTGCCGAAAAGCACGCTGTCGGAGCAAGGTAGCGACCGTGCATTTGCGTCGTTCTCGTCGGCCAGCGTTGTGGTTGCCTGGCTGCCGCTACTGCGCGGCGGGATCGTCATCGATCAAGTCAGTATCAACGGCTTGCAAGCAACGGTCGAGCGCAAAGCAGACGGCCGCACCAGCATCGACGATCTGCTGCGGCGCCGACAGGATGTGCCTGAGGCGAAGGGCGACACCTCCGAATCGAAGGCGACCAGCGTTTCAATTCGCGGCATTGCTTTGAACGACGCGCAATCTGACATTACGTTCTGCCGACGGCAGCACGATCACGCTATCGAAGTTGGATCTGATAGTCGACGACCTCGGCGCCGCCGACTACAAGCCGGTTCGAGTGTCTACATCGGTGACGTCGACCAAGCCGGCGCTGGTTGCCGACCTGCAGTTGGCTGCTGAGATGCAGGTGGATGCGGCCAGCAGCCGCTACGGCGTGCGTGATCTGGCGGGGTCGGTGAAGGGCACTTTCGACCAGCAGCCGATGGAATTCAGTTTCGCCGCTGCGCGTGCGGCCTGGCAGCCGCTGACCGTCGAAGTTGAAAAGCTTGCGCTCAGCGGCTCGGGCAAACGCGGGGCCGATGCATTCGAGCTGAAGTTCACGGCGCCGCGATTTGCCGTAAGCGAATCGCGCGCCGTTTCTGATCCGATCGAGCTGGTTGTGACATCCAAGGGCGCGCAGCGTGTCGAGCTGCGCGCCACCGGCGAAGGGATTAAAGGAACGGCGGCAGCCTTCGAAGCCACGATTGCAGCGACGTTCAAGCGAGATGTCGGTTCGGACCACATCGAAGGAAAACTGACGAGCCCGTTGCGAGGCAGTCTCGATGCAATGACCTTCGAGTTACCGCGCCTGGTCGCCGATATCGTCTCGACGCATCCGAACTTGCCGCAGAAAACGGTCAAACTGTTGCTCAACGGCAGCGCGTCGATCGATGTCAAGCGCGAGCTGGTTGCGCTGAAACTCAAGAGCGGACTCGACGACATCAACCTGGCAGGCAGCCTTGATATCAAGGGCTTCAAGCAGCCGCGTATTGCGTTCGATGTCTCTGCCGATCAACTGGACCTTGATCGGCACTTTCCGCCCGCACCAAAGAGCGTCGGAACTGCTGCCACGTCGCAGAGCAAGAGCCCTCCTGCCGATTCCACGGTCGATCTGTCAGCGCTGCGCGAAGTTCACGCCTCGGGCAAGGCACGGATCGGCAAGTTGCGCGTGCGCGGGATCAACGCGAGCGATGTGCGATTCACTCTGCAAGCAAACGACGGCAAGCTCGACGTCGCGCCGCTAACCGCACGACTCTACGAGGGCACGGCGAATGCGAAGCTTGCTGCACGCGCCGACGGTAATCGCATCAGCGGAGCAGGTTCGATGTCCGGCATAGCGCTGAAGCCGTTCGTGGCCGACCTCGGAGGATCTTCGAAGGTCGAGGGCAAGGCAAATTTGAAGTTCGATCTGTCCACTTCCGGTGCAACGACCGCTGCGCTGAAGAGAAACCTCGACGGTTCGCTGTCGATCGCGGTGCAGGACGGCGCGATCCGCGGTATCGACGTGATCCAGACCATTACGGGCGCGCTCAGTTTCATCACTGCACGAAAGACACAGACGGGCGCGCTCGACGCAGAGAAGCTGACGCGCTTCTCGAGTCTGACCGCGAGCGCGCAGATCGATAATGGGATCGCCAACAGCAAGGATCTGCAGGCGACTTCGCCCGCGCTGAAGATCGCCGGAAGTGGGCGATTGGATCTCGTCAAAGAGGAGCTCGATTACGTGCTGCGCGCCCAAATGACGGCGAGCCCGCTGGGTGCGGATCGACGCGTCGTCAATGCGTTGCTTGGCTACACGGTGCCGATACAGATCGCTGGTCCGCTCGATTCACTGAGTTATCGAGTCGACTGGGCTGCTGTGGCGACCGACGCGCTGACGCGAGGGGCGTTGGCGTGTCGGTGTGCCGGTGGTCGAAGAAGTCGTCAAGGGAATCGGTGGCCTGTTCGGCGGAAAGAAGAAGGGCGACGCTGCGCAGAAATAACACAAGCTCGCTTGCGGGTAGCTTCCTGCGCGTCGGCGAGTTGTCCCTCTCGCTCAGTTCGAGCTCGGGGATTCATTGCAGACGGTCTGAAACAGATTTTGCTGGCGTCCCGCCGAAACCGCGTACGAGCGAGTCGTACTCGGCGGACTGTCGCAGCAGTTGGCCCGCAATCTCGCGCAGTCGGTCGACATCCTCGGCCGGCAGCGCAAAGCTCGTTGGCAGGTTCAGAAAGTGAGCGCGTTCCTTCGGGTCGCGAATCGCATCGAAACTGACGTCGAGCACGTTCAGGGCGAGCGTCGGCACGCTTGCTCTGGCCTGCGCCTCGGTAGCGCCCGCGAGGCGGGCCCGCGCGACCAGTAGCTCGTGCCGCCACGACGCGATCTCGACCCAATCCTTCATCAGCTCGACCGTCTCGAACGAGTACCGGTCGATCGGCACGCCCGAGGACTGCAGCAACTGCACGACGAAGTTGGGAGGTGACTCGTTGCGATCCCAGTCGGTGCGCGGCGCCGAGCGGGCGTTCACGACGATAAGGACGATCCTCTGAATGACGCTGAAGCCTAGCTCGCGGCGATACGCCGCGCTCACATCGAGCTCCTCGAGGCTTTCGAGCACGCCGCGGACCCCGATGTTGTCCGCGACGCCGCCGTCGACCAAGTGGATGTACGGGCGGTCCTTACTGTTCTGGAAGTCCTGCATCTCACGGTAGCGCTGCAGCGCGCGTGCCGCGGGCCTGGCTTGCGCTTCGGGGTTCTCGACGTCCTTCAACCAGACCGGAACCTGAAAGCCGCAGTTCCCGCCGTAGTTGTTGAACGTCACCGGCGACAGCACGACCGGAACCGCAGACGAGGTGGCCGCCGCGCGCGACAGGCGCACCTTGTTCAAGTCTGAACAAAGAAGGTCGAAGTCGTTCTGGAAAAATGCAAGTCGCGATCCGGTCGAGAGATCGGTCCCGGTCGCGACCGCGACCGGCCCCGGCTTCGCGAGCAGGTCGCCGAAGGTGGCGTTCTCGAACAGAATCTCGTCGTAGTAGTCGGCAGCGAACTCCGAGCGACCGGCGGTCCCGCCGATGAACTTCCACCAGTTGAACGGATTGAGCGAACGGGCGAGCAGCGCGCCCTGCACATCGCGCTTGAGGAACCGCGCCTCGTACTCGGAAAACAGACGCTCTCCGTAAAGGGCGTACGCCAGCGCCGTGAAGCTTCCCCCCGACACGCCAGTGATCAGGTCCACCTCGTCGATCAGCCGGCGGCGCTGCCCGTTGACCACGATCTCGGTGCGGCGAAGCTCCTCCAGAACGCCATACGAGAAAGCCGCAGCCCGCGTGCCGCCACCGGAGAACGACAGCACGAACAGCGTATGCGGGTCGTTGTTCGGGATCTTCGGTATCAGGAGATACGGGCGGTAGCCGCCCTTGGGATCGACGTGGGTGATCGGCTCGTTGATCGGCCGGCTAGCGCAGCCTGCGAGCGCCAAGGCGAGACAGCAGGCGATCACGCGATTAATGCGCATGCATGGCTCCGACGCAATTCGGGATCCAAGTGCGCTTAACAGACCCTGTCAGGACCCGGAAGCGAATCATCGGGCCGACTGACGAAGTAGCGCTTCACCTTTCGCGACACAGGTGGTTTGCTGCAACACTTGGCGAGGTGGCTTGCCCGAGTAGACGTCATCTGAGTCTTTCTCCGTTACCGTAACGACTTCGGCTGAAGATTGACTTCCTGCCTGATGCGGCGGAGCTGAGCGCGATCGAAAATGAACGAAAACAACGTAGCTAGCGGAATCGCACCGCGAGCCGGTACTGAACCCGGTGGACCGCGTATCGGAAATGCTGTTCGGTCTGTATATGGCGCTTACCTTCGTCGGCGCGGTGTCGGTAGCAGACTCAGGACGCACAGAAGTGCGGGAGCTGCTCGCTGCTGCGCTGGGCTGCAACCTCGCATGGGGTCTCGTCGACGCAGTGATGTACCTGGTTCGCACGATCACCGATCGAGGCAAGTCGCTGACGCTGGTCCGCTCGGTACGAGCTGCCACCGACCCCGAAACAGCGCGGGCACTGATCAAGGGATCTCTGTCAAAGCCGCTCGCGGGCGTGATGACGGACACAGAGGTCGAGTCAATTCGTCAGCGGGTTGTGGCGCTGCCCTCCCCTCCGGAGCGACCGAAACTGAAATCCGAGGATCTGATTGCCGCGCTTGCCGTGTTCCTGCTCGTCGTCGCTGCGACCTTTCCTGTCGCCATACCCTTCCTGATCATCGACGACATCGGATTGGCAAAGACAGTATCGCGCGTAGTCGCGCTAGCGATGTTGTTCTTCGGTGGCCTCGCGCTCGGTCGATACGCGGGCTATGGCAGTTGGAAAACCGGATTGATGATGGCGGGACTCGGCGCGGCGGTCGTCGCTGCGGTTATCGCGCTCGGCGGATGAAAATCGCGTTGCGCTGCATTGCTGTGCTCGCGGCCGTTGCAGTAACGGCGGCACACGCCGACGAGGACAAGTCCAGCGGTCGGCGTGCGTCGGATGCTTCGAAACCGTCGTGGGAATTCGGTATCACCGCATATCCGACGTTCGTGCGAGGCGGCGATAACTACACGTCGGCGATCGCAGTCGCGGATCGCGGACCGCTTCATCTCGAAGCGCGCTACAACTATGAATCGTACGGTGCGCGTTCGGCGTTTATCGGTTGGACGTTTTCCGGCGGAGACACCATCACATGGGAGTTGACGCCGCTGCTGGGCGGAGCATGGCGAAACCTCCATGCCTTCGTGCCGGCGCTGGAGGCGAGCCTCGGCTGGCGTCAGTTCGACTTCTACCTCGAAGGCGAATACGTCCACGATAACGACGAACACACCAGCAGCTACTGGTACGCGTGGAGCGAGTTGGGATTTCGGCCGGTCGAATGGCTGCGCATCGGAGTCGTCGGTCAACGCACGCGCGCATACGGTGGCGATCGTGACATCCAGCGCGGGCCATTCGCACAGCTGACATGGCGTCGCGTCACCATCGGTGGCTATTGGTTCAATCCAGGATCGAGCGATCAGGTCGTCGTAACGTCGATCGGCGTGACATTCTGACGACTGCCGGACGGAGCGTCCGTCTTAACCTAATTCGCCGTCAGATCCAATCGGCAAACACGTAGCGATGGATCGTCAGGATGGGAACCAATACTGAAGCCGACGCGCTTGGCGAGGCGCAGCATGGGTTGGTTCATTGCCAGCACAAATCCCTCCATTGTTTTGAGGCTCCGCTTTCGCGCCGCATCGATCAGCGCAGTCAGCAGCGTAGTGGCAAGACCAACACCACCGAAGGTCGACTGCACCGTGATCGCGAACTCGCAGGATGTCAGATCGTTGCCGACGAAAAACACAGCGCTGGCCACGATGTCGGTTCCATCGTCGGCCGGCACCGTGGCGACGATTCCGCTGCCACCTTCCGGAAACGAGACAAGCGCCTCGCGCAAGCGCTGCAAGTTTGGCTCACGAACGGATCGCATGAATCGCATGTAGCGGGCTTCGTCGGGCATTCGCTCAAATGCCTGCAGAAGCTCGTTCTCATCCGTGGGAAGGATTGCGCGCAGATGAACGACACGTCCATCCCGCAAGGTGATGTCGGCTTCAGAGAAGCGGGCGCCGCCCGCATTTACCTTTTGCGCTGTCACGGTCTTAACCAAGCGTGGCCAAACCGAACGGCTCGCATCGCGCCGTTTGCGCTATCGAACTTCAGTGGAGCTCGCGCCCTCGCGAGTGTGGAGTCGGCGGTGTTGAATCATCGCGTCGTACGCAGCGTACTTGTACAAGTCGCCCAGTGTTGGATAGTTGAAGCAGCCGCGGCTGAACAGTTCGGCAGTGGCGTCGGCCATCATGGCGAAGAGTCCGATGTGAACAACTTCGGTGGCGTGTTCACCCAACACGTGCACACCCAGCAGACGAAGATCGTCCCGGTGAAACAGCAGCTTCAGGAAACCTGTTTCGTCGCCGATGATCCCGCCGCGCGGACTATCGGCGTAACGGGCACGCCCGATCACGTATGGAATGTTTTTCTGCTGCAGTGCTGCCTCAGTGTCGCCGACCATGCTTGCTTCGGGAATCGTGTAGATGCCGGTCGGCAACAACGGACTGAGATCGCTCTTGAAGGATTCACCGAATGCGTGGCACACGGCCACGCGCGCCTGTTCGATGCCGGTTGCCGCCAGTGCCGGCGGGCCAATCACATCGCCCGCAGCATAGATGTGCGAGACCTCGGTGGATTGATACTGTGGTCCGACTTGCACCAATCCGCGCTTGCCGGGTGTCAGGCCGGCGGCGGCGAGATTCAACGTCTCGGTGTTGCTGCTGCGCCCTGCGCACACCAGCACGCCGTCGCACGCGAGCTCGGCACCGGAGTCCATCGTCAGCACGACATCGCCAGGCCGCGAGGCATCGCACCGAACGACTTTCTGGTTCCAGTGAAAGCGCACGCCATTCGCGGTCATCGCGTCGGTGAGCGCGCGCGAAATTTCAGGGTCGAGAAACGGCATCAGCACATCGCGGCCGTCGATCAGGTGCACTTCCGCACCCAAGGCTGAGAACGTCCCCGCGTACTCGCTGCCGATCACACCGCCGCCGATCACCGCCAGCTTCTTCGGCAGCGCTTTCAGCTCGAGAATCTCGTTCGAGTCGTGGACGCGGTCATCGTCGAATGGAAACACGGGCGGACGCAACGGAGAGGAGCCGGTCGCAATCAGGATTTTCTCGCCGCGAATCATGACGTCAGCTCCGCTGCTGTTGACGATGCGCACCGTATGCGGATCCTCGAACGAAGCCGAGCCGCGAAACCGCGTGACGCCATGCTGATCGAGACGCGACTCCGCGCGCTGCCGCTCCGAGTCACTGACATGTTTCTGATGCCGCATGAAGTCGGACACGGTGGCTTCGCGGCGCAGCGACAGATCCACACCAAAGAGCCGACGCGAGCGCCAGCCCGACAACATCAGCGAAGTTTCGCGCAGCGTCTTGCTGGGAATCGTGCCGGTGTTGATGCCGGCGCCTCCGACGGCTGCGGCCTGCTCGACTAGCGCGACCGTACGGCCGAGCAGACCTCCAGCGATGGCGCCGCTGACGCCCGCCGGCCCGCCGCCAAGCACAATCAGATCGAATGTCTGACCGCCCGCCTCGACTGGGTTCATGGGCCGAAGTTGGATCGGCAGCTCTGTCACGGCGCTTATCGTGCGCGGGCTACCACGGTGGCGTCTTCACATTTCTAGACGACGATATCCACACGCTTGCACTCAATCTGGAACGCGATGACGCCGGGGCACGAGCAAATCGGAGTGCACATTGAACCTCGGGTGGACATGGCACTCCGGCTAGAACAGCAAGCCTAATCGCCATCCACGTCGGCCGCGTCGCCCGCATCCCTCCCCCCAGACAAAGGGGGGGTAGAGCGGTGCCACAAACCAGAGAATCACGCCGAGTCAGGGCCTGCTTGAACGCGGCCCGCTCCGTTTGGCATGCAATGTGTCGAGCGACAACAAGCAAGGGAGATCTCGTGAGTACATACCATCGCGGCGCGCAAGTGCCGGCGCTGACGAAACGTCGTATCGCCACATCGGTAGCTGCTGCGCTGGCAGCGACATTCGCTGCCGGAGGCGCACTAGCTTTTGAAATCGATACCGGCAACCCGGATCTAACAATCCGCTGGGATAACACCGTGCGCTTCAACCTCGGGGTGCGCGTCGAAAGCCGGGACGACAAGATCGGCAATTCAGCGATATCCGACGAAGGGACCTACAGCTTCGATAAGGGCGACCTTGTCGCAGCTCGCTTCGACGTGTTGTCGGAGCTCGACGTTGTGTTCCGCAAGCGGCACGGCTTGCGGCTGAGCGCGGCCGGTTGGTACGACGCCGCCTATGACAGCACGAGCCACAGCAATCCAAACCTGCCGTTGCGCAATATCCCGAGCTACGTAAACAATCAGTACAGTGACTACACGAAGCGCTTCTACCGGGGCCCATCGGGCGAGATCCTGGATGCTTTCGTTTTCAGTGGATTCGATGTCGGCACCGTGCCGGCCGCCGTCAAGGCCGGCCGCCATTCGCTGTACTGGGGCGAATCGCTGTTCCTCAACGGTAACTTGAACGGCATCGCCTACGCGCAGAACCCGCTCGATCTGCAAAAGGGATTCGCTACACCGGGCGTCGAAGCCAAGGAGTTGTTCAGACCGCTGAACCAGCTCTCAGGGCAGGCGCAGGTCACCGATGATCTGTCGATCGCAGCGCAGTACTTGCTCGAATGGGAATCGTTCCGCTATCCCGAGGGTGGCACGTATCTCGGTCCCGTCGACTTCGCGTTCAACGGCCCGAACCGCCAGTTCCTGCCTCAGCCCTGGGCTCGGTTTCGCGCAACGCGGAAACCCGGTCGAGCCTGATCAAAGCGGCGAATTCGGTCTTGCGGCGCGCTGGAGCCCCAAATGGCTTGACGGCACGCTGGGTCTTTACTACCGCAACTTCGCCGACAAGCTGCCGCAGACTTTTCTGACGCAGGTCGCGCCCAATAACAGCCGCTACAACCTGATCTACGCCGACGACATCGATCTGTGGGGCATCAGCTTCGCGAAGAATGTCTACGGCGTCAGCGTCGGAGCCGAGTTTTCTTACCGCCACAACACGCCGCTGAACAGCCAGCTACTCGGTGTCTCGCCCGGGCTGCCGAACGAAGGCGAAACCAAAGGGCCGCGCGGCAACACGTTGCACGGGCTCGTCAACGGCCTCGGCTCTGATCCCGCGCACGCCGGTGTTCGACACCGCGACTTACGCTGCTGAGTTGGTATGGGCCCATTGGACCAGCGTCAACAGCGGCGCGAAT
Source organism: uncultured beta proteobacterium (assembly GCA_963729165.1). GTDB lineage: Bacteria > Pseudomonadota > Gammaproteobacteria > Burkholderiales > Burkholderiaceae_F > JACCZX01. The sequence goes on along the minus strand of CAVSMM010000016.1, from coordinate 7,990 downwards.
TTGTTCTTCGGCGGAGGGCTTTGCACCTTGCAAAGCGTCGCTGGTCCCTCGTGACAAATCGGAATGGCTGCACGACAAGAGACTACGTCGGGCATCGGCCTGGCGTTCACGCCGACGTGGTTCCAGGTGTTCCCCGGCGTTGATCTGTCGGCTCCGGTCACCTACTCGCGTGGCCTGAGCGGTAACGCGCCGACCATCTTCGGCGGCAACCAGGACTAACGGCAACTACAGCTATTGGCGTAGCGGCCGACATCTTTCAAAAGTATCGCGTCGATCTGAAGTACATCGATTACTACGGCAAATATAAAGACAACGGCACCGCGTGGACCGCGCATGAACGGCTTCACGACGCTGCTGGAAGACCGCGGCTTCATCAGCCTGACACTCAAGGCCACTTTCTAGGACATGACAATGAAACTCTCCCGCAAACTTCTGATCACCGCGCTGGCCGCGACATTCGCCGCCAATGCGCACTCCGCGATCACGGCCTGACGAAGCCAAAGCGCTGGGCACGAACCTCACGCAGATCGGCGCCGAAAAAGCCGGCAACAAGGACGGCACGATTCCCGAATACAAAGGCGGAAACACAACAGCACCTGCCGCTTTCAAGGCGGGCTCCGGCGTGCGGCCCGATCCGTTCGCCGGCGAGAAGCCTCGGCTGGTTATCGACGGCAAGAACATGAGTCAGCATGCCGACAAGCTGACTGATGGCACCAAGGCGCTGCTGCAGAAGTTTCCGAGCTTCCGCGTCGATGTCTATCCGACGCACCGGACCGTAGCGTTTCCTAAATTCGTCGGCGACAACACAGTCAAGAATGCTGTACGCGCAAAGACGACTAATGAAGGGCGCTCGCTCGAAGGAGCGCACGCCGGCTTTCCATTCCCGATGCCGAAGACCGGCTACGAGGCGATGTGGAATCACCTGGTGCGCTACAACGGCCAGAGCTACGAAGCCAAGTACCGCAACTTCAGCGTGGATTCCACTGGCCGGCCGACGCTGTCGACCGAGGGCGTCAGCGTGCAGGACTATCCGTTCTGGGACACATCGAAGACCTCGGCCGAAACTTTTTGGCGCATCAAGATCACCTACACCAATCCAGCACGTCGCGCCGGAGAAGCTCTGCTGATTGTCGATCCGCTTGACATCGGCACCAAAGACCGCCGCGCATGGACGTATCTGCCGGGACAGCGCCGCGTAAAGGTGGCTCCCGATCTCGCGCACGATACGCCGCAGCCTGGAACCGCCGGCGCCACGACGTTCGACGACACCTTCATCTTCATCGGTTCGATGGATCGGTTTGACTTCAAGCTGATTGGCAAGAAGGAAATCTACGTTCCATACAACGCGTATGGAGCTGTCTACCAGGCCAAGCAGGACGATCTGCTGAAGCCCAATCATCTGAACCCCGACCTGGTGCGTTGGGAGTTGCATCGCGTCTGGGTCGTCGAAGCCACGCTGCGCGAAGGCAAGCGGCATGTGTACAGCAAGCGCGTGTTCTACCTCGACGAGGACTCCTGGGCAGCGCTCGCGTCCGATCAGTACGACGCACGCGGCCAGCTGTATCGCGCCGGCTTCGCGTACATGGCGCCGAGCTATGACCAGCCAGCGCCCTATTCGGACATGTTTGGCCATTACGACTTCGTCTCGCGCCTCTACTCGTTGACGGGATTTATCGCGGAGACCGGTGGCGTAACGTTCACCAAGCCTCTGGCCGATCGCGAATGGACCGCCGACTCACTGGCCGGTGCAGGCATCCGATAACAACTTCATCGTCCACCCGAACGGATCCAGCCTCGATGCTTAGGCGCGCACTGATAACACTGGCCGCTACCGGCGCACTCATTACGGTGGCGGTCGCGGACACCCGATTGCGTGACGTGCTCGACACGCCCGCCGTCAAGAGTCCGCTTGCGGTGCGCGCGCTGGTCAACGGGCTCGCAACCGCCGGCACTCGCATCGTCGCAGTCGGACAGCGTGGACATGTGCTGCTGTCCGATGACGCCGGCAAAAGCTGGCAGCAGGCGGAAGTACCGGTGAGTTCGGATCTGGTCGCGGTGTCGTTCCCGAGCGCTAGTACGGGCTGGGCCGTTGGACACGATGGAGTCGTGCTGCACTCGACCAACGCCGGCGACAGCTGGACACGTCAGCTCGACGGCCATCGCGCAGGCAGCGTGATGGTGGATTACTACTCACGTGAAGCGACCGCCGACTCACAGCGCGCTGCATTGTTGCAGGAAGCCGAGCGCTTCGCAGCGCAAGGTGCCGAGAATCCATTCCTTGATGTTTGGTTCGAGAACGAAACGACTGGCTTCGTCGTCGGTGCATTCGGCCTGATCCTGCGTACTACCGACGGCGGCGCCAACTGGGAACCATGGCTGCACGCGGTCGATAACCCGAAAGCGCTGCATCTGTATTCAGTTCGCGGCGTGGCAGGCGATGTCTACATCGTCGGCGAACAAGGCCTGGTGCTGAAGCTCGATCGAACTGCTGGACGCTTCCGCGCCGTTGAGCTGCCATACAAAGGAACGCTGTTTGGAGTGATCGGCAATGCACGTGCAGTGCTCGTGTTTGGCCTGCGTGGCACCGTCTTGCGCAGCACCGACAGCGGACGCAGCTGGCAGCGCATCGAAACCGGCTTACAGGTCGGACTGACTTCCGGCACCGTCGACAACGACGGCCGCATCATCATCACGAGCCAAGCAGGCCACGTTCTCGCAAGCCGCGACGATGGCGCGACCTTCAAAGCAGTCCAGATCGAGCGACCGATACCGGCCGCAGCGGTGATCAGCGCCGCTAAAGATTCGATCGTCGTCGCCGGCCCGCGCGGCGTCCATTCACAGTCATTGAGATAGTCCGAAAATGCACGGTGCACCTATTCCTGGCGATCTGCCCGTAGCAGACACGCTCGAGCACTTCGATCCGAATGCCGGCTCCCGCCTGGAGCGGCTGGTCTTCAATAACCGGCGCGCGGTGATCGTTGTATGCGCACTGCTGACGCTGCTGCTTGGCGCTGTTGCGGTGATCAAGCTCTCGCTTGGCGCGAGCTTCGAGAAGATGATCCCGCAGAGTCATCCGTACATTCAAAACTATCTGGAGCACCGTACTGACTTGCGCGCGCTCGGCAATTCACTGCGCATCGTTGTCGAAAACAAGCAAGGCGATATCTACGATCCGAAGTACCTGAACACGCTGAAGCAGATCAACGACGAACTGTTCCTGACGCCGGGTGTTGATCGCGCGTGGATGAAGTCGTTGTGGGCGCCGGGAGTGCGCTGGACCGAGGTGACCGAGGAGGGTTTTCGCGGCGGCCCCGTGATGCCGGACAACTACGACGGCTCGCCGAAATCGACCGAGCAGTTACGCGCGAATATCGCCCGCTCGGGCCTGGTCGGAAATCTGGTCGGCAATAACTTCAAGTCGAGCATGATCGTGGTGCCGCTGCTCGACCAGGCGAGCGACCAGCGCATCGACTACCGCGCACTGTCCGACAACATCGAGGCCATCCGCGCCAAATACGAAAGTGCGAGCCAGGCTGGCGAGCAGCCGGCGATTCGCATTCACGCGATCGGTTTTGCCAAGCTGGTCGGTGATTTGATCGACGGCCTGTTTCAAGTCGCGCTTTACTTTGGTGTTGCCGCGCTGATCGCAGCGATCATCATCTTCTTCTACACGCGTTGTTTGCGCAGCACGGCGCTCGTGATCAGCTGCTCGCTGGTCGCGGTGCTATGGCAGCTCGGGTTGATCGCCGCGCTTGGATTCGAGCTCGATCCGTACTCGATCCTGGTGCCGTTTCTGGTCTTCGCGATCGGCGTTTCGCACGGCGCGCAGAAGATGAACGGCATCATGCAGGACATCGGCCGTGGCGCGCATCGACTGATTGCCGCGCGTCTCACGTTCCGCCGGCTGTTCCTCGCCGGGCTGACAGCGCTGCTCGCGGACGCGGTGGGCTTCGCGGTGCTGATGGTGATCGACATCCCGGTAATCAAGGATCTCGCGCTCACCGCAAGCATCGGTGTGGCCGTGCTGATTCTGACCAACCTGATCCTGTTGCCGGTATTGCTGTCGTATGTCGGCGTCAGCGCGGCCGCGGCGCAGCGCAGCTTGCGAGCGGACAGCGATGCGATGCGCGGCAAAGGCTTCAACAAAATTTGGCTGTGGCTCGAGCGCTTTGTCGAGCGCCGCTGGGCGGTCGGCGCGATTGCGACCGCGACCGCGCTCGCGCTGATCGGTTTCGTCGTCAGCCTGAATCTGAAGATCGGCGATCTCGATCCAGGCGCACCCGAGTTGCGACCGGACTCACGCTACAACCGAGACAACGCCTACATCACCGGCAACTACTCTCTGTCGAGCGACCAGTTCGCAGTCATCGTCAAGACCGAAAAAGAAGGCTGCCTGAAGTACGCGACGCTGATCGAGGCGGACCGACTGACCTGGTCGCTGCAGCAGGTGCCGGGTGTGCAGACCACGGTGGCGCTGACCAACGCCGTGCGTCAAATTACCGCCGGTACTTACGAAGGCAGTCCAAAGTGGCTGACGATCGCGCGCAATCAGGACGTGCTGAACTACGGCGCGCAGCAGGCGAGCGTCAACAACCCTGATCTGTTTAACACCGAGTGCTCGGTGATGCCGGTGATCGCATATCTCGCCGATCACCGCGCCGAGACGCTCGACCGCGTCGTCAAAGCGAGCGAGGAATTCGCTGCCAACCACAGCACGCCGGAGCGCAAGTTCCTGCTTGCCGCAGGCAGCGCAGGCATCGAGGCGGCAACCAACATCGTCGTCAGGAAAGCGTGGATCCAGATGCTGATCCTGGTCTACGCCGCGGTCATCGTGCTGTGCTTCATTACCTTCCGCAGCTGGCGCGCCGTGGTCGTCGCGGTCGTTCCGCTGGTTATCACTTCGATTCTGTGCGAGGCGCTGATGGTGGCGTTGGGCATCGGCGTCAAGGTAGCCACCCTTCCGGTGATCGCGCTCGGCGTGGGAATCGGTATCGACTACGCGCTTTATCTGCTGTCGGTGCAGCTTGCGCAGCAGCGGCTCGGCGTACCGCTGGCCGAGGCCTACCGTCGCACGCTGCAGTTCACCGGCAAGGTCGTCGTGTTGGTGGGCGTCACACTAGCGGCCGGCGTCATTACATGGGCGCTGTCGCCGATCAAGTTCCAGGCCGACATGGGCATCCTGCTCGCATTCATGTTCATCTGGAACATGATCGGCGCCATCGTGCTGATTCCGGCGCTATCGCACTTCTTGCTGCCTTCGGGCAGTCGCGCGCAGGTGCGCCGACGCAGCAAGCACGGTCCATCGCGGCGCACTAACGAAGACGATCACCTCGCGCGCGCCCGGGCATGAGTAGACGGCAACGACATTGCGATTGCGGGTCGAACGACACTTCCGACATTAGTTAAGTAACTGACGCGTCCCGGAATCAGGATCAACCAAGGCCGCGACTGCATGATGGCGCTCATATCGCACCGAGGCGCCATCGGTGACAGAGTCATGACTGCAGCAGGCCGCGCGCGGCCCGCCTCACATCGGGCGAGGAGAACCGGAAGGCAGCGCGATCCAGCAGGTAGTGGATGAAGCCGGTTGCGAAGCCCAGGGCTAGCAGCGCCGGCACGAACGGCGACGAGCGCAGCCACCACGCCGCATCGCCGAAGATGCGGTCCGCGTAGACGAATTCGTCAGTCACGGCCTCTACCTCCAGCACCGGCAGCAGCAACGTGGAGACGACGGCAAGCAAGAGCAGCACGGCCCAGCCGCGCCGATTGATAGGTGCCAGCAGCCGCTGCCAGCGCGTCGCAGGCTCCTGGATTCCGCCGGAAGCGGCGAGCGAGGCGAGTCCCATCGCGGCACTCCAATGCTGCACGCTCCACAACACTATGAATAGGAAGGGGTCCCGCGCCACGAGGGCAAAGAGCACCATAGCCGAAACGCCGAGGACGTAAGCGACGCGTGGCAGTGATGCGCGCTGCGACCGCACTTCGACGCACAGCATCATGGCGGTCAGGACCACGACAAGGACAATGCCGCCATCGCGTAGCGTGCGCGCGAACAGATCCGCGCCAACTGCTCCCAGGAGCGGGTCGATCCAGCGGTCCTGGAAAACGATCGACCCGGCCAACGCCTCTGCCATTACAACGAAACCGCCGCCAACGACTAGCGCGAACCACCGATCGAGCCGGCGCGTGGTTGCGTCCAAAGATCGTCCCGCGCGCGCACGATAGAGGCTGAGTAGCCCGAAGTGCTGCGCGGCAAAGTGGTAACTCAACAGCAGATAGTTCAAGACGGCGAGCCAAATCACGCGTTCGGTTAGCGGTACTGGCAGCACGTTCTCCGGAGCCAACAGCACGGCGAAGCAAGCCATGGCGATGGCCAACGGGGCCACTACGAAGCGCAGCGGTTGCTTCGAAAGCAGCGGGCGGTATGCAGGAGTCGCATAGGCCAGCCAGGCCGACGAGACGCGGTGGCCAAACCACAAAGGCACCGCGAGCGCGAAGAAGAGCCAGTCCACTGGACTGGCGCGTACATCGTCATAACCCCGCGCCAGCAGAAGGAGCAGGGGGGCCAACCACAGCGCATTCAGGATCCAAACAAGATCCCAGGCCGGGCTCTTGATCCATCGCGTGGAAACAGAACGTAGCGCATCGGCCGGGTTTGATGTTGCACCGACCGGTGTCTCGGCGCGGGTCGATGCGAGCAAGTTGCCGGTCACCGACGTAGGCTCGACTACCCAACGCTCATTAACACTCACGGTTGGAACTTTTTGGCTGCTGTGGCTGTTGAATCTTGGACACCCACTCCGTCGAATTTGCCCTTCCGCTTACATGGCCTTGTTAAGAGATTGACGGACCGTTCATCGTCACGGACGGCTGGATGGAGTCAGTCGCTTGGGGTGCCGTCCTCACCTAACTTTACTCGCGGAACGCCTCATTAAGCGCGTGTCATCGGCGGACAGACCACGACGGCGGTCTGTACGCGCTCACGCGATGACCGCCAGTAGTAGGTACGCGTTCATGCTGCCTTGCGTTGATTCTGATTTTCCCACGCTCTTACATCTCTCTTAGCCTGGTCAAACAGGCGCTCATGATTTTCGAATTGAACCAGGCGTCTGGCCTCCGGCGTCAGCAGCTTCCAAACAGGATCGTAGCCGTGGAATACCTTTGTCATGGCGCTCGGGCTTTTTTGCGCCACGCAATCCGTGCCGAACAGGACACGATGGGGATGGCGGTTGATCAAGTCGGCTACCCGTTTAGCGCTCTCATCCGACTCGATGGCGTACTTCGCGACTTCGTCCCACGAAATGTCGAAGTACACGTGATCGAGCTCCGGATCTTCGAGGGCGCGTCCAATAATTTCCGCCTGCTTCTCTACCGGGCGAACCACTCGACCTAATCCGACGTGGGCCCAAATGATCTTCGTCTTCGGGTGGCGCTTGAACATTTCCTTTTGTCTGCAACGCCATAACGGGTGCTTGATCCTGTTTGGGAAATGGTCGGTCGATATCGGTGTGAATTAGCGCGACCAGCCCCACCTCACCGGCAAAATCCAGAATGCGGCCCAGCGCCGGATTCGTGAGAGTCGCTTTCTCTCCGGCTATCTTGCTTGAAACGAACTCTTTGTAGATCGAGAATTCACCGATCCCGCAGAACACTCCAGGGAATGTTTTCAGTACGCGCCGGATGTGGTCTACCCCGAACATGTCCGCGGGGTTGAATCCGGAGATCAGCGGATCGAACCGGGCCTGCTCCGGTGGGGTCCAGTGACTTGTACTGCATTGCGATGTACGCGTCGGTGAACGAGTAGTAGTAGAGCGGCGCATCCGCCTGCATGTAGTAGGTAGGCGGGACATCGCCCATTTCCGCATATGACCAGTGCTGCTGCAGCGGCAATCCGAATAGCACCGAGCGCTTGATGGTGTCGCCCATCATCTTCAGGAAGTCGCGGATATCCGGCCCTTCCTGGCAATAGTTCGTCAGGTGGATATGCGAA
>CAVSMM010000015.1:0-329790 GCA_963729165.1 uncultured beta proteobacterium | reverse complement strand
AGCAGCTGGGTGCGTTTGGCTCGCTTCTGCCGCAATATCAACTTGTCGTTCTGTCCGACTACGGAAAGGGCGGGCTGGCGCACATCGCCCGCATGATCGAAGCCTCGCGTGCCGCCGGCAAGCGGGTCCTGGTCGATCCAAAGGGCGACGATTATCAAGCTATGCCGGCGCAACCATCCTGACGCCGAACCGTGCCGAGCTGCGTGAAGTGGTTGGGCGGTGGAAAAGCGAAGCTGATCTGGAATCGCGCGCTCAGAAACTCAGACAAGACTTCGACTGGAAGCCCTGCTGCTCACGCGCAGCGAAGAGGGAATGACGCTGTACACGGAGGATGGCGCATCGTCGATCGCCGCACAAGCGCGCGAGGTTTATGACGTCAGTGGAGCGGGCGACACAGTGATCGCAGCGCTCGCCACAATGTTGGCCGCAGGCGCTTCCTTACGCGAAGCGGCGCTCGCAGCAAATCGAGCTGGCGGAATTGCTGTGGGCAAGTTTGGCTCGTCTACCGTGTCGTACGACGAGCTTTTCGGAACAATGCATTAATGATCATTGTGACCGGCGCAGCCGGTTTTATTGGCGCCAACAACGTTAAGGCTCTGAATGCGCTTGGCGAACGCGACATCTTGGCTGTTGACAACCTTTCAAGCGCTGAAAAGTTTTCAAATCTTGCCGACTGCGATGTCGGAGACTATCTCGACAAGCGCGAGTTTCTGGACCTGATTCGGCGTCGCGCATTGCCCCGTGCCGATGTTGTATTTCACCAGGGCGCCTGTTCGGACACGATGCAAACCGACGGTCGTTACATGATGGAAAACAACTACCGTTTTTCGGTCGAGATGTTTGGCTGGTGTCAGGACACGAAAGCGCCGCTTGTGTATGCGTCTTCGGCAGCGGTATACGGCCTTGGTCCCCGGTTCGTGGAGGAGCGCGCGTATGAGAAGCCGCTCAACATCTACGGTTATTCCAAGTTTTTGTTCGACGCTTTTGTGCGTCGACACCTGAATCAGCTTTCGGCACCCGTGACTGGTTTGCGCTATTTCAACGTGTACGGGCCGCGTGAATCGCACAAAGGGCGCATGGCATCAGTCGCCTTTCACGCGTTTAACCAGTATCGCGAACACGGTCGGGTGAAACTGTTCGAAGCCAGCCACGGATACGCAAACGGAGAACAACAGCGTGACTTCATTTATGTAGACGACGTCGTAGCAGTCAACCTGCACTTCTCCGAAAGGCCCGTCTCCGGTGTTTTCAACGTCGGTACCGGTCGGGCACAAACGTTTAACGATGTTGCGGTTGCGGTGATCAACGCTTTGCGTGCAGCCAAGGGCGATTCGGGCTTCGGTTTGCAAGAGCTGGTGCGCCAACACGCGATCGAATACATACCAGTACCCGAAGCGTTAAAGGCGAAGTACCAAGCTCATACGATGGCTGATCTGACCCAGCTGCGCGCGGCGGGCTGCAATATCTCGTTTCAGGCGGTCGAGCAAGGCACCGCGAACTACGTCAGGTGGCTGCTGGCTCAACAACCTGTATGACTTTGCGCCGCGCCGCCTTTCTCGATCGCGACGGTGTCATCAATATCGATCGTGGTTATGTATACCGGCCAGAGGAATTCGAGTTCGTCGACGGCGTGTTCGAAGGAGTATCGACTCTGCAGCGGCTGGGCCTTGTGCTAGTCATCGTCAGCAACCAATCGGGGATCGGACGTGGGCTCTATTCGGAGGCCGACCTTGACGTCCTTAACCGTTGGATGATGCGCCAATTCGAACAACGTTCGATCCGTATCGAAGGCGTGTTTCATTGCCCGCACCATCCGACCGAAGCGATCGGGCACTATCGGCTCGAATGCGACTGCCGCAAGCCCGCTCCCGGCATGTTGTTACGCGCGGCGCGCGAACTGAATCTCGACTTGCAGCGCAGCGTGCTCTTCGGCGATCGCGCGTCTGATCTGCAAGCCGCAGCCAACGCCGGTGTGCCGCTTCGCTATCTGCTGGGAACCGACGGCTTAAGCCGCCCCGCGCCAGCCGAGCCGCCAGGCTTGTCGACGGCACAGTTCATCAATCTCAAGGAAGCGGCGGCCAGCCTTGAGGTCGCAGATGCAGTCAGTGCACTTGCAAGAGCGCAATGACATCGATCGATTTCGAGCGAAAAATCGTCGCCGAATCTCGCCTCGCCGACGCGATCAAGCAGCTTGCACGGCCGATCGTATTGACCAACGGCGTCTTTGACATCCTGCACAGAGGCCACGTCACCTATCTCGCGCAGGCACGCGCACTCGGCGGATCGTTGATCGTTGCGATTAACAGCGATGCATCGGTCAGGCTGCTCGGCAAGGCCGACGACCGGCCGGTCAATTCCGAGTCCGATCGAGCCGCGGTGATCGCTGCACTGCAGTCGGTCGATCTGGTAACGATCTTCGCGGCGCAAGTACCGCTGGCGACAATAGAGGCGGTCCGACCCGACATCTACGTAAAGGGCGGCGACTACTCAATCGATCGCATTCCCGAGGCGGAGCTTGCGCGGTCGTTGGGCGGGCGCGCGATTGCTATTCCTTTCATTCACGACCGATCCACTACGCGCCTGTTGCAACGCGTTCGCGGCGGCTGATTGCGCAGCGCAGATACAGGCGTGGACGTCGTAGCACCCGCACCTTCGCAGCCAAGTCTGCGCCGAAAGGCGCTCACCAGCTTCGCAAGCTTCGCGATTCCGGTGTTGATCGCGCTGATTGCGATGCCGATCTTGTACCGCGCTATGGGCGCGTCTGCTTTCGGCATCTTGTCGATCGCGCTGATTACGCCTACGTTCGCGATGAGCTTCGACTTTGGAATGTCGAATGCAGCAGTCCGCCGCATTGCCGACGATCTGCAGATTCAGAGTCCGACGCTGGGCGCGACCCTCGGCGGCTACTCGATCGCGCTCTCGACTATCGGACTGGTGCTCGGTGCCGTGCTCGCGCTCACCGCGTCGACCCTGGCATCGCTATTGGGCTTCGAAAAGACCGTCGGCCAGGACGGAACGACACTGCTTCGCTTTTGTGCACTGTGGGCGACGATTACGTTGGTCCTTGCGCTGCCTGGAATCGTTTTGCGCGCTCAACAGCGTTTCGCGCTCATTACGGCCGTGCAGACGGCCACCACGATCGCACTCTGGCTTACGCTGCTGATGCTTGCAATCTATGATCGGCCCATCGTCGAAATGGTTGCAGCAGCTATCTTGCTCACCGCTTTGACTGGCTTTATCAGTGCATGGCTGGCGCGGTCGCAATTACCTGCCGGGCTACGCTTCAAGGCGGACTTTCGCGCAGTGCGCGCCGACGCGCGGTTTTCGTTCGGATTGTCGTTGCTTCAGCTATCGAACGTCCTGGCGTTTCAGCTGGATCGAGTCATCGTTTCAGCGCTCGCCTCTCCCGCTGCCGCAGGAACCTACGCATTGTGCGTCGGCCTCGCTAACAAGACGCTGTTCGGAATCGCTTCGCTGACCAGCTTCGCCTTCCCAGCAGTGGCGAGCCTGCGTGCTGAAGGACGCAACGCCGACGTGGCGTCACTGCTGCAGGTGTTGCAGCGCGTTGCCATTATCAGCATGGCGGCGATTCTGGTTCCGGCACTCTTTCTGTCCGCGCCGTTTCTTTCTCTCTGGCTCAGGACTACATTGCAGCCCGGAACGATCGAATTGCTGCAACTGTTGTGGGTCGGGTACGCCATTGCCGCCATCGGTGCACCGGCAACGCACGTGATTACCGGCACCGGAACGTCTCGGCTCGCCGCGGTTTTCGCCTGGGTGACTGCGCTGACGTTGCTTGGAACCATGGCGCTGCTGGTCCCGTCATACGGGCTAATCGGAGCAGGTGTCGCCAATATGACCGCGATGTCCACCGCGCTGATTTTTCTTCTGCTAGTGCGCCGGCAATTGCGAGTGATCCAGACGCCAGGCCGGGCGCGCTTCTGGATGGGATTATTGGGCGGCATGACGGCGCAGGCACTCCTGTTAGTGTCCGCTGTGCCGTATGTGACGAATTGGGGAGCATTTGTGCTAGCAGGAACAGCCAGCCTGGCGATGTTCATCGCTATGCGCTGGATCACTCGGACGGTCACTGCTGAAGAACGACGTCTGATACATTCAATAGCCTCGCGGCTACGCATGCAGCACATGCGCCAAGGGCCGCACCAGCGATGAGCCCGATGGATATCGCCCGCCTTGCTGAACAACCTCCGCTGGTCACGGCTCTGCCGCCTCGTGCGCACGAGTCCGCGGTCAGTTCCGTCAAGCAGGAGCGCGTGCTGGATCTCGGCTGTGGATTCAACAAGAGGCCCGGCGCATTCGGAGTCGATATCATTGCCGGATCGCAAGCCGATTTGATCCATGACCTGAATGTTTACCCCTATCCATTGAGCGATAACAGTTGGGATCGGATTATCTGTCTCGACGTGCTTGAGCATGTCGAGGATTTTGTGAAGACCGTTGAAGAGATCTGGCGCATCGCCAGCCCCGGCGCAACGATCGAGATTTCTGGCCCTTTCATGAGCAGTGTTCATTTTTATACCGATCCAACGCACAAACGTGCTCTGACGTCTCGTTCGTTCGATTACTTCTGTCCCGATCGCCCGTTTTACCGTTACGGCTACACGAAGGCCGCTTTCGAACTCGTCGAGTGCGAATACGATCGTGGTGCGCTCGGGCATCGAACCGGCATCGCTCGATGGCTAACCGCGTGGGCCAATAAGCACAAAGACAAATATGAAGAGCGATACGCGTTCTTGTACCCGATGCTGCAAGTGGATTTCACGCTGCGTGCGATCAAGTAAGCGTCCCCTCGGTTAAGCGGTTTACCTAATGATTCACAAAGGCCGAACGCCGGTCTTCTTTTCGATCGTCTCGACCAACTACCTCGCTTACGCGAAGACTCTGTTCGCGTCGATACGCAGGTTCTATCCAGACTCCGAGCTTGTCCTGTGCATCGTCGACGATCCGGCTGTTGCGCAGGAGGAGTTAGGTAACCGTTGCCGGGTGTTGCCGGTGCGATCGCTCGCTTTGCCTCACGCCGAGCACTTCTTCTTCCGCTACGGTGTGATGGAATTGAACACTGCGGTAAAACCGTATGTCTTTCGGTGGATTTTCGAGCACATTCCTTCAGCAAAAGACGGGGTGATGTACATCGACCCCGACATCCAGTTTTTTCGGCCCCTAAGCGCGGTGGAAGAACTCTTCGAGCGCGGCGCACTCGCGGTGCTCACGCCTCACCTGACCGCGCCGCTGCACGACGACAAGACACCCTCCGAGCTGTCAATCATGCGCGCCGGCGTCTACAACTGCGGTTTTGTGGCGATCGCCGACCATCCGTTTCGCAAGCAGATGCTCGACTGGTGGGCGCGGCGGTTGGAGTTCGGCGCGTTTGTCGACCCCGAAGCGGGGCTGTTCACCGATCAGAAATGGATTGACCTGGCGCCGGGCTTGTTTCCTGACGTTCGGGTGCTGCGGCATTCGGGTTACAACGTCGCCTACTGGAACTTGTTGCACCGGCCGCTCGCTAAGGTCGGCGATCAATACACGGCCGGCGGTGAGCCGATCGCGTTCTTTCATTTCTCCGGAATCGATCCGCACGACCCGGTGGTTTTCTCGAAGCATCAGACCCGTTTTTCGGAAGCGGACCTCGGCGCGTTCGCGCCAGTATTTCGCGGCTACATCAACGAACTGCTTGCGAACGGTTACGACCGTTTCGCAAAGGCGCCGTATGCATTCGGCACCATGAAAAATGGCACCGCCATCGTCCCTGAAATGCGGCAAGTCTTTCGCCGTCACTTTGACATCGGCACGCCGCATCCCGCGCGCGATCCATTCGCAATCGACGCTGCCGCGTTCGATAAGCCGACCGATCAATTATCGAAGGCGGCTCCCCGAATCTCGATGCTGCTGCACGAAGTTTGGCGTCGCCGCGACCTGCTTCGTGATTCGTTCGATCTGTCGAACGAAGCGGGACGCGAAGCGTTGTTGGCTTGGTTCGTGGCTGTTGGACAGCGCGTGGTCGGTGTTGGACAGAGCCATATCGACGCGGCCAGACACGAATTGGAAAGTTTCCGATCGTCCGGTGCCCTGGGTGCACTGGGCGAGCGGCGCCGTCAGACGGCTCAGATTTCAAGTCGCTATACCGACGCGCTGATAGGAGTGGTATCGCGCTTCGCTCTTCGAGCATTCGATTCTGTTCGCCGCAGTACCCGAATGCGCCGTCTCTACTATCGAATTCCGGCCTCGATGCAAGAGCCCTTGCACAAAGCCGTATTGAGATCGGTCAGTCGATTTTCGTTGTGGAGCTCGCTCAGCGTAACTGCGCCCGCCACAATCTCAGTGACCGATCGCAATGCGGGGTTCAATTTGATCGGCTACTTTCGCGGGGAATTCAGCATTGGCGAGTGCGCTCGGGCCTTTGCCACCGCCGCGCGCGAGCATGGACCGGCAACCGCGCTGCTCAACTTTGACGCGGGTGTCGCTGAACGAGTCGCCGATCGCAGCTTTGACCAGCACCTCTCGGCGCGACCGCACTACCAAGCCAACCTCTGTTTCGTGAATGCAGATCAGACTCCGATCTTGTTCGACACATTCGGCTCTTCCGTGCTGCGCGGCCACTACAACGTCGGCTACTGGTTCTGGGAGCTCGCGCGTTTCCCCGACGCCTGGGCACGTTCTCTGGCGCTGGTCGACGAGATATGGGTAGCGAGTCGCCACGTGCATGACGCCGTAAAAGAAGCAGCAGTCGACAAGCCGGTGCAAATTGTTCCTTATCCGATACAGATCGTGTTGCCGCGACGCTTTGACCGCACAGAGTTTGGGCTTCCAGCTGAGCCGTTCATTTTTCTGTTCAGCTTCGATTTCTTTTCCTACGTCGATCGAAAAAACCCGGAAAGCGTGGTGCAGGCATTTCAGCGCGCGTTTCCATCTCGTTCGGACCGAAGTGTGAGTCTGGTTCTCAAGTCGATCGGCGCCGAGCGCGCACCCGAACGCTTTGCTGCATTACACACTGCGTGTGCAAACGATCCTCGCATTGTTCTGATCGATGCCAATTTGCCGCGTGACGCGATGTGGGGCCTGCAATCCGTGTGCGATAGCTATGTATCGCTGCATCGCGCCGAAGGCCTGGGTTTGGGCCTTGCCGAGTCGATGTACTTGGGCAAGCCGGTGATCGGCACCGGGTATTCGGGCAATCTGCAGTTCATGAACGAGAGCAATAGCTGTCTGGTTAATTACCGCCTGGTTGACATTCCACCGGGCGCGTATCCACATGCGGATGGTCAACAGTGGGCGGAGCCCGATGTCGATCACGCCGCGCAATCGATGCAGAAAATTGCTCGTGATTCCGTTTTTCGCGAGCAAATTGCAACGCGCGGACAGGAGTTCGTCCGTAGCCAGATGAGTCCAACGGCCGCCAGCCATGCGTTATCTAGCGAGTTACAGCGCATTCGCGAAATGCTGGCGTCCCGATAGACAGTGAAGGTAGCGTTCAACGCGTCTCAGCTGTTGTCGCCGCTAACCGGCATCGGCCAGTACACGCTGAATCTCGGTAGTGCGCTGGGCGCCTTAAATGAAGTCGATCTGGAATTTTTTTACGCCAATGCGTGGAGCCGAGACTTGAAGGCGACTCCCTCAAGACGCATGGAGTTTCTCAAGCCGCTGGTCAAACGATGGCTGCCGTTTCCGTATGAACTCAGCCGGGCGGTTCAGCAGCGCTATTTCACGCTTGGAATCAAACGATTTCGACCTGAGCTGTATCACGAGCCGAGCTTTCTACCCTTTCGCTTCGAGGGGCGGACTGTCATAACGGTGCACGATCTATCGTGGGTGAGGTTTCCTGATACTCATCCAGTGGCACGCGTTCGAATCATCAACAAGCTATTGCCGCTTGCCATCGAGCGAGCGACTCATATTCTGGTTGACTCCGAATTTGTGCGATCGGAGGTCATCGACCACTACGGAGTGCGGCCGTCCAAGGTGACGACAACGCCATTGGCTTCTCGCGATATTTTTTGGCCTCGAACGCTGGAGCAGCGTCGGGCGACGCTTGAACGCAACGGCGTGCGCGATGGATCGTACTTTCTGTGTGTCGGCACATTAGAGCCGCGCAAGAACGTTGAAAGTGCTCTGCGTGCGCATGCGCTGTTACCAGAACTGCTGCGGCGTCGCTTCCCGCTGGTGCTGGTCGGAATGCATGGGTGGCTTACTTCGCGCCTTGAGCACGAAATGAAGTTGCCGGCGGTTCGCGGCGAAGTTATCACGCCGGGTTACGTCGCCGACGAAGACTTGGCCGATCTTTATTCCGGAGCCTGCGCGCTGCTCTATCCGTCGATCTATGAAGGTTTCGGGCTCCCTCCGCTGGAGGCGATGGCTTGTGGCGCGCCGGTCATCATGTCGAACGCATCCTCATTGCCGGAGGTTGGTGGCCCTGCGGCGGTGCTGCACGATCCGCACAACGTCGACGCTTTAAGTCTCGCGATGCGTCGCTTGATTGAAGATCCGCAGTTCAGGCGCGAACGCTCGGCGGCGTCGCTGCAACGAGCTGCGCAATTTTCATGGGATCGTTGCGCACGCGAAACGTTAACCGTTTACAAGAACACCCTGGCCGCTTGAAGATCCTTCACTTGGGCAAGTATGACGGCGATGTCGGCGGCATCGAGCGGTATTTGCGCACGTTGTTACGCGGCATGCCTTCCGAGATAGAGGTTGTCAATCTCGTTGCCCATGATCGCGGCTTTACAGATGAGCATCGACGCAATGGTTACAGCACGACTCGGGTGGCAAACTACGGATCGATCGCCAGTGTTGCGTTGGCCCCGACGATGCCGGCGGTCGCTCGCCGCTTGCATCGGCAATACGGATTCGACCTTGTTCATCTGCACTTTCCCGATCCGCTCGGACATTTGACAGCTTTGGCATTGCCGCGCAGTGTGCGGCGGGTGATTTCCTGGCACAGCGATATCGTCAAGCAACAGTGGGCGCTGTCGCTTTACTCGCCATTCTTGCAGTCATTTGTTCGTGACGCCGATGCGTTGATCGGCGCGACCCCACAGCATTTCTCGACTTCGTTGCAGATTCCGGTGGGCAAGCCGGGTCAGATTCGCGAAGTGATTCCATATGGCTTTGACCCAGCCGTGCTTGGCCCGTCTGATGATTCGCGCCGCAAGTTGGATGAGCTGCTGACCGAGCGCGCAGGCCGACCAGTGATTTTCGCGCTGGGCCGCCACGTCTACTACAAGGGTTTCGATGTTCTCATTCGCGCCATGAAAGGCGTCGACGCCAGCCTATGGATCGGCGGACGCGGACCACTCACCGCGTCACTGACGCAGCTTGCGGTTGACCTCGGGCTGGCCGATAGAGTCAAATTCGTCGGCTTTATTCCTGACCATCTACTGAGCGCCTATTACGAAGCTTGTGATGTTTTTTGCATGCCGTCGGTCGCACGCTCGGAGCAATTCGGATTAGTGCAGCTTGAAGCGATGTATTGCCGTAAGCCCGTCGTTACGACGCGGCTCGGAACCGGCGTCGAGTTCGTCACGCTCGATGGCGAAACAGGATTACTGGTACCGCCCGGCGACGCGAATGCACTGGCGACCGCGTTGCGCTCGTTAATCGCTGACAGCGCGTTGCGCGCCCGCTTGGGAGCAGCCGGCAACCGACGCGTGAGCGAATTATTTTCGGTTGAGCAGATGGTGCAGAAAACGGTCGATGTCTATCAACGCGTGCTGATGGGCCCGCATCCACCGCCCAGCGCGGGATAATTCAGCATGTTCACTCACCTGCCACTCACCTATCTGGCGCAAGCCGTATTCGCCGCCTTCGTCACTGCATTGCTGATCCTGATGCTGCGGCGGCCGGCGGAACGCTGGCAATTGGTCGATGTACCTGGAGGGCGCAAGCGGCACGCGGCGCCGGTAGCGGTCACGGGCGGAGTAGCGATCACGTCAGCCATGCTGGTTGCGCTTGCTGCATCGTTTTCGGCATTCGGCCAATACGCAGCGTTCTTTGTCGGCGCCGTGATACTCGCGACGACCGGATTGCTGGATGATCTCGGCGAAGTATCAGCGGGCACGAAAATGCTGGTCCAGATTTTCGCCGCAGTGCTGATGACGTCGGGCGGCGCCAATTTTCTGATCAACCTCGGAAACCTGTTCGCCACCGATCCGATCAACACGCGCCTGTGGGGCATTCCGCTGACGGTCTTTGCGACGGTCGCGGTCATCAACGCCATCAATATGTTCGATGGGCTGGATGGTCTGGCAGGAAGCCTCGCGCTTGTCATGCTGGCGTTCTTCGCGCTGTTTGCGCTTGTCATCGGCGATCTCAACGCGGCGAAGATCATTATCGTGCTGGCCGGAGCAGTGGTCGGCTTTCTGTTTTTCAATCTGCCGTGGCCTTTGCGCGGGGAGCATCGCACGTTCATGGGCGACGCCGGCAGCATGGTGCTTGGCTTCGCTATCGCGTGGTTCTCGGTTTCGCTGACTCAGCAAAATATGAACAATGTTCCGACGCCAACGATGCTGTGGGTGTTAGGACTTCTCTTGATGGACGTCTTCACGGTGACTGTGCGGCGCCTGGCGCGGCGCCGCAGTCCGATGTCGCCAGATCGCGATCACATTCATCACATCCTGATGCGGCGCGGCTATTCGCCGCGCGCGACGCTTGGCATTGTTGGTCGCAGCCAACGCTCTGATGGCCGCGATCGGCACGGCTTTATGGCAGCTAGACGTTCCCGATTGGTGGATCTTCTGGTCGTTTCTCGCTGGTGTGCGCGGCCTACTTCGCCGTGTTTTTTCATGCCGTTCAGGCTGTATCGATTGCGCGCGCGCGCGATACGATGATGACGAACCAAATGGATCCGGCTAAACGGCGTAACCCGCCTTTCTGCGCGAAGTGCACCGTCGCAGCAACGAACCCCTCTTTCGACCCGCAATCGAATCGCCGCCCTGGTAGCGATACGCAAATGTCGCTTCGGACGACAACATGCGTGCGATTGCGTCGGTCAGCTGAATCTCGCCGCCGGCGCCGCGCGGAATCGAGCGCAGGTGCTCGAATATTTCGGGTTCGAGCACGTAGCGACCGACCACCGCCAGCGTTGATGGCGCCTTGATCAGGCGCCGGCTTCTCGACGATGTGCGACATCCGCGACGTGCGGCTGTCGATCGGATCGCTGCTGACGATTCCGTATCTTTTCGGTTTCTGCGCGCGGCACGTCCTCTACGGCGACGACGTTGCCGCCGCCGCGTGCGCTGCGTGCGTCGACCAGCTGCCCGATCACGGATTGCTCGGCGTCGATCAGATCGTCGGCAAGAATGACGGCGAATGGCTCATCACCGACGACCGCTTCTGCGCACAGTACTGCGTGCCCCAATCCGAGCGGTTCGGGTTGGCGGATGTAGACGAAGCTTTCGGTCTCCGGCGAAATGTTGCGCACGACTTCGAGCAGCTCGAACTTGCCCTTCGCCGCAAGCTCGGCTTCGAGCTCCGGCGCACGATCAAAATGGTCTGCAATCGAACGTTTACTGCGGCCGGTGATGAATATCATCTGCGTGATGCCGGCGGCGGCGGCCTCTTCGACGGCATACTGAATCAGCGGCTTGTCGACGATCGGCAGCATCTCCTTCGGCATCGCCTTGGTCGCCGGCAAGAACCGTGTGCCGAGCCCTGCGACCGGAAAGACTGCCTTGCGAACGGGCTTCATTGTTGCTCCGGGGTCTTGATGCATTTCATCAACGCGCATGCTAACAAGCGAATCAAATCGCTGATGCCAACTTATGTGGTCGGCGATGTGCAAGGCTGCTTGTCGAGCTTCAAGCAGCTCGCCGCGCAATTGCCGGCTGCGGAGCGCTACATCTTCGTCGGCGACCTTGTCAATCGCGGTTTCGAATCGCTCGCGACGCTGCGCCATGTCAAGGCACGAGTCGAACACGGTCAGGCCAGTCACGCTACTTGGCAATCACGATTTGCACCTGCTGGCGTCGCCGCCGGAGTCAGGCCGCTGAAGGATGGCGACACTTTGCAGGAGGTGCTCGACGCCCCCGATCGCGAAGAGCTGCTTGCGTGGGTGCGCAGCCAGCCGCTGGCCCATTTTGAAGATGGCGTGCTGTTCGTTCACGCGGGCGTGCTGCCGTCGTGGACGGTCGAGCAAACGCTATCGCTGGCCGACGAAGTTCATCGATCGTCTGGCGGCGGACGACGACAACGCATTTCTTGCGCCAGATGTACGGCGATGAGCCGCGCCGATGGAGCGACGATCTCACCGGCAATGATCGGCTTCGCTGCGTGGTCAATGCGCTCACGCGCCTCCGCGTGTTGTCGTCCGATGGAACGATGAACCTGAAGCACAAGGACAATGTAGCCAAAGCGCCGCACGGCTGCATGCCGTGGTTCGATCATCCGCAACGCGCCACGCGCGACACGCTGGTCGTGTTTGGCCATTGGTCGGCTGAAGGCCTGTCGCACGCGCCAACGTGATCGGGCTCGATACAGGTTGTGTATGGGGCGGCAAGCTCACCGCGTTGCGACTGCACGACCGCGCGCTCTTTCAGCTTGATTGCCCGGTGTCTCAAACCAGCGAAGCGTGATCGCGATGTGTAGTCGTGCGTCTCTGTCGATAATTCCTAAGTGCTGCGCAATCGCCGCCCGCGCAGCGCGTGCAATGCGCGTGCCGGTCCGCCTCATCACTGCTGCAAAATAGGCGGCAGCAGCGCGACTTCGACGACCAGTTGATCGGCCACCAGTATCCGCGCCAGCGAAGTAAACAACCCCATTTCACCGATGAACGCGGCCGCCGATGAGCGCTTGCCGCGCTCGGTATAGCGAATCGCAATCGGCCATATCTGCGCGTCGACATCGAGCGCAGGCGCAATCACGTTCGAGTGAAATGGCAGCAGCACGCTGCCGTCGGTCGTCGTTCCTTCGGCGAACACGACAATCGTCTCGCCGAGTTTCAAGTGTTCTCGCACCGTCTTGTTCATCGCCGCGACTGCGTGGCGCCGCCCGCGTTCGATGTACAACGTGCCACCGCCCGACACCAAAATGCCAAGCAACGGCCATTTCCCGATCTCAGCCTTCGCGATAAAGCGGCTCGGAAGAACCGCATTGATCGCGAAAATATCCATCCACGAGACGTGATTGGCCAATGCAAGACGGCCGATGCTGGTCAGGATCGATGCCATCGCGCTGCAGCTGTGTGCGGAATCGCGATGCCGCTGCAGACGACGCGCGCGCCGCACAACGCGATCAGAACGCGCGACCACCTGCGATTAATTCGATTGCGCGCGATCTGACCCGCGAAAGGGAAAATCACGAGCACGATCGCAACGCCGAGCAGCACGTGAGCAGAAAACACGATCGCGCGGAATGGCGCCAGCAACCATCGCATCGTCGGCAGCCTACGACGACATAGCGGACTTCGCCGCCGACCAGCGTGTAGCGAGTACGTCCTTCGAGCTCGTAGCCTGCAAACGGCGTGTTCTTGCCGGCACTGATCAGTGTTTCAGCGCTGACTACCCACGGCGCAGACGGATCGAAGACGACGACGTCTGCTTTTGCCCCAACCGTCAACTGACCCTTTGCCGAACCTTTGCCCAGAATTGCGGCGGGCCCGCTGGTGATCTTTGGCCAGCGCCTGCACGAGCGGTATCTTGTTCTCGGTCGCCCACTTCAGCGTCAAGGGAAGCAGCGTCTCGAGCGCGCTCGCGCCGGGCTCGGCCTCACCGAACGGCAGCAGCTTGTCGTCTTCGCCGATCGGCGCGTGGTCAGAGCAGATGATGTCGATCGTGCCGTCGGCGAGCCCCGCGACGATCGCGTCGCGATCGCGCGTGCCGCGCAACGGCGGATCGAGGCGGAAATTCGGATCGAAGTAGCCGATATCGACGTCGATCAAATGCACATGATGAATGGCGACGTCGGCGGTGACCGGCAAGACCCTCGCGTTTCGCCTGCCGCACAAGATCGATACCTTCGCTCGACGACAAGCGGCAGATATGAATCCGCGCACCGGTCGCGCGCTGCAACTCGAAGATCGTGTGCAGCGCGACCGTTTCGGCGACAACGGGCACCGAAGGCAACCCCAGCCGGCCGGCGACAGCGCCGGCGCCTGCCACTCCACTGCCTGCCAGCGTGTCTTCCACGGGCCGCAACCAGATCGGCAAGCTCGAACGTCTTTGCATAACGCATCGCCTGCAGCAGCACCGAGTTGTCATGCGGCAGGCTGCGCGTTTGCATGAACGCGACGCATCCGGCTTCAGACAATGTCTTGATCTCGGCCAGCGCTTCGCCCTTCAACGCTGCCGTTAGCGCGCCCAACGGATACGTGCGCGCGCCCGCCGATTCTCGCGAACGCTGCCGCAGCATCCGCACCAGGCCGGGCTCATCGAGCGGCGGATCGGTGTCCGGCGGGCACACCACACTGGTCACGCCGCCGGCAAGTGCCGCCTTCATTTCGATTTTCAGCGCGCCTTCGTGGCCGGGTTCGCCCAGCCGCGCGCATAGGTCGACCAGGCCCGGCGCAACGATCAAGCCCTTTGCATCGAGCGTGCGATCGATCTTGAAGCGCTCGGGCGCCCGCCCGATCGCCGCGATCCGCCCTGCCTCGACATAAACGCCGGCCACTTTGTCGAATGACGTGGCCGGATCGATCACGCGCCCGTTGACGATTGCAATGTTCATTGCATGCTGGCCGATGAGGACACGATCGACAACACCGCCATGCGTATCGCAATCCCGAACGTCACCTGCGGCAGGATCACGCTGGCGGCGCCGTCGGCAACGTGCGAGTCGATCTCGACGCCGCGATTCATCGGCCCGGGATGCATCACGATCGCATCGGGCTTCGCCAACGCCAGCTTTTCCGCCGTCAATCCATAGTTGGCGAAATACTCTGCCGCAGACGGCAGTAACGCACCGCGCATGCGCTCGCTCTGCAGCCGCAACATGATGATCACATCGGCATCGCGAATTCCGTCTTCGAACTTGGTGCACACGCGCACGCCCATCTGCTCGAGACCCGCCGGCAACAACGTCAGCGGGCCCACCGCCCGCACTTCAGGAACACCGAGCGTCGTCAGCGCATGGATATCGGAGCGCGCGACTCGCGAATGCAGAATGTCGCCGACGACCGCGACGATCAGATTGCTGAAGTCCTTCTTGTAATGCCGGATCGTGTAGGCATCGAGCAGGCCTTGTGTCGGATGCGCGTGGCGGCCGTCGCCGGCGTTGATCACGTGAATGTGCGGCGCGTGGACGCTGGTATGACGCGCGATCAAATAAGGCGCACCGCTGGTCGCATGCCGCACGACGAACATGTCGGCCTGCATCGCCGTCAGATTGTTGATCGTATCGAGCAGTGACTCGCCTTTGGCGGCGCTCGAGCGCACGATGTCGAGATTGAACACATCGGCCGACAGTCGACGCGCCGCGATCTCGAACGTCGTGCGCGTGCGCGTGCTGTTCTCGAAGAAAAGGTTGAACACGCTCTTGCCACGCAGCAGCGGCACGCTTTTGACTTCGCGCTCGGCGATGTTGATGAAGCTGTCGGCGGTGCTCAGGATGCGCTCGACGACCTCGCGCGGCAACCCTTCGATGGCGAGCAAATGATGCAGCTCGCCTTCGCGGTTCAGCTGCGGATTGCGGCTTGCTATTCGGCACCGCGCTCCTCGATCGTCAGATGCAGGCGATCGTCGTCGTCGCGCGTCAGCACCACGCTGACCGACGCTGGCAACTCGATCGTCGCGCCGACGATGCTGGCGGCTATCGGCAGGTCGCGGCCGCCACGGTCGATCAAGACTGCCAGATCGATCTTCGCGGGTCGCCCGTAGTCAAAAATTTCGTTCATTGCAGCGCGCACGGTGCGCCCGGTATTCAGAACATCGTCCACCAGCAAAATGTGACTGCCTGCCACGTCGAACGCGATCTGGGACGGGCCGCACCGCGGACTTCAATCCTGATTGATCAAAGTCGTCGCGATAAAACGAGACGTCGAGAATGCCGACCGGCGCTTCGACATTGAGTTCTCTCTTCAGTCGCTCGGCGAGCCAGACTCCGCCGGTGTGCACTCCCACCAGGTTCAACGGCTGGTCACGAAAGTGCTCGCGCGCGCGCCGCGCGAGCTGCTGATAGATCGTCTCGGCGTCGAGATCAAGCATCGTGCGAACCGTCATCGAGCCACTGTTGAAGGATGACTGCAGCCGCGGCGGCATCGACGTCGGCCTCGCCTTCCACCACCGCAGAGCTGTAGCGCTCATCGATGCGCGCAACCGGCAGGCGATAACGACCCTCGAGCTGACGTGCGAATCGCTCGCACCGCGCGGTCATCGCGTGTGGCGTGCCATCCGGGTGACGGGGAATTCCGACCGCCAGTTGCGCCGGCTCCCACTCATCGATCAACGCGCTCAACGATTGCCAGCGAGCATCGGCAGCAACCGCATCGATCGTGGTCAACGGCCGCGCGTGGCGGGTCAGGCGGTTGCCGATCGCCACGCCGACGCGTCGCATGCCGAAGTCAAACCCCAGCACGACGCCGTCGATCATCGAACTGGGTAAAGCAACGGAGAAATGGCGGGTATCGAAGCGGAAAGATGCATGACCCGCAAGGTCACGCATGACCCGCGTGCCCCGTCAGCTGCGAGCTGTTGACCCCGAGCAGCCTGAGCGCGGCATCGTATTTGTCGCCGGCCGGCACGTCGAAGATGATCTGCGGGGCCGCATGGACCGTCAGCCAAGCGTTCTGCGCGATCTCGCTTTCGAGCTGACCGGCACCCCAGCCTGAATAACCCAGCGTGACCAACACTTTGTCCGGACCGCTGCCTTCTGCAATCGCTTCGAGTACGTCCTTCGATGTCGTCAGCGAGATCTCGTCCGAAATTGCCAGCGTCGAGCTGAAATTCGAGCTCGAGCCGTGCAGCACAAAACCGCGCTCGGTTTGCACAGGCCCGCCGAAGTAGACGGGATCGTCCTTGCGCGGGGCAATCTCAAGCTTCAGGTCGACGCGGTCGAACAGCTTGCCGAGCGTTAAATCAGTCGGCCGGTTGATGACGAGGCCAAGTGCGCCGCGATCGTTGTGATCGCACACATAAACGACCGAGCGCTCAAAGTTGGTATCCGCCATCGCGGGCATGGCGATGAGGAACTGATGCTTCAGGTCCATTGGGCTATGGACCTTCGGTTCGCTCGGCATGAGGCCGGATTGTAAACTGCCTCGCGCACCTTTTGCGCGGTAGCGCTGTGAACAGGGCTTGACGCACGCAGGGCAAGCGACCTGCATGACGCAGGCAGGTCGGGCTACGAAGCCTAAGCCGTAACGCGTTCCGCCAAATACTGCTTGATGAACTTCAGTAACTCGTCTTCCTGATAAGGCTTGCCGAGATACTCATTGACGCCGAGCTCGAACGCCATGCTCCGGTGTTTCTCTGCCGTGCGCGACGTGATCATGATGATCGGAATTTCGGCCGTTTTCTTGTTGCCACGCACGTTGCGTGTCAGGTCGTAGCCGTCCATGCGCGGCATTTCGATATCGACCAGCATGATGTCGGGCTTTGCGTCTTGCAGTTGTCGCAACGCATCGACTCCATCTTTCGCCAGCAGGACCGTGTAGCCCTGCCGCTCGAGTAGCCGCTGCGTCACTCTGCGCACGGTCAACGAATCGTCGACCACCATGACCGTCGGAACCGTCGACGTCGACAGCTCCGTCACGTGATCGATCCGCTTCTGCGCCGCCTTGGCCTCGTCGCGCGCGTCGGGCGCAACGTCGAAGACTGCCGGCGGCTCCGGCGCGCGCGTAATCAGTTGCACCGGGTTGATGATCAACACGATTTCGCCGTTACCGAGAATCGTTGCACCCAGGATGCCGGCCATCCGCGCGACCTGCACGCCGACGTTCTTGACCACGACTTCCTGATTGCTCGACACCTCGTCGACCGCAATCGCGAGTCGGTCATCGCCCGAGCGCAGCAGCACGACTGGTGTTTGCCGCGCCAGATGTGGCGTCGTTTCTTCGCCGAGCAACTGAGTCAACGGCCGCAGGACGATCGTGCCGACCGGCGGAATTTCGATGATTCCATCGGTGAGCGCAGCGAGCAGAACCGCGGGCCGATAGCGACGCACCTGCTCGACCATGCCGGCCGGAATCGCGTAGCGCCGCCCGCCAATGCCGACCAGCACCACCTGCGCGACCGCCAACGTCATCGGCAAGATAAAGCGTGAAGCGCGTCCCGCGCCCGCTTTCGCTCGAGATCGAAATGCGTCCGCCGAATGACGCCAGCTCGGCGCGCACGACGTCCATGCCGACCCCACGGCCCGCCAGCTCGGTCACTTCGGTCGCCGTCGTGAACCCCGGCTGGAAAATCAGCTCCATCAACTCACGGTCGCTCAGTATCTGATCGGGCGTGATCAGCTCGCGCTCGACGGCGCGCGCCTGAATTCGGTCCAGATGCAGTCCACCGCCGTCGTCGTTGATGACGACAATAATCTCGTTGCCTTCCTGCCGCACGTCGAGCGTGAGCTCGCCCGTCTCGGGCTTGCCAGCGGCGCGGCGCTCGGCGGGTACTTCCAAGCCGTGCACGATCGCATTGCGAATCAGGTGCTCAAACGGCCCGGCCATTTTTTCAAGCACGCCACGGTCAAGTTCGGTCGCAGCGCCGCGAATATCGAGGTTGACGCGCTTGTCGAGCTCTTTCGCAACCTGCCGCGCAACGCGATACAAACGCTCCGACACGTTGGAAAACGGCACCAGCCGCACGCGCATCAGCTGCTGTTGCAGATCACGCGTCAGGCGCGACTGCGAAGTCAGATCGGTGTCCGCGCTCTGCAGCCCTTTCAACATGTTGCTCTGGACCATCGCGACGTCTTCGACCGACTCGGCGAGCATGCGTGTCAGTTCCTGCAGGCGCGTGTAGCGATCGAATTCGAGCGGATCGAAATCCGCCGATTCGCGCGATAGCTTGTCGCCACGTGCCTGGATCTGCGCGTCGGCCTGGATCTCTACTTCGCGCAGCTGCGCGCGAAGCCTGGAAATGTTCTCGGTCAAGTCGGTCAACGAGCCTTTGATCGTGCCAACCTCGTTCTCGAGCTTCGAGCGCGCGATCGAGACTTCGCCCGCCTGATCGACGAGCTTGTCGAGCACGTCGGAGCGCACGCGAATGAACGTCGCGGCCTGCTGCGCTCCGGGCGCTGCAGCCGTCATCGTGGCACTGACTTCACCACCGATGGCGGAAAGCGGAGTAACAACCGCCGACTTTTGCGGCTCGCCACGTGCATCGGCTTTGCTATCTGCGCGCGCTGCCGCGATATCGATCACCGGCGCACGATGAGGCTCGTCCGCACTCGCTGTTGATGCAGCGGACGCCGCAACCGTTGGCTGCGCGCTCGCCGCCGCAGGATTCTGCAGCTCGTCGTACAGCGCCATTGCATGGTCGTATTCAGAGTGCAGATCGTCGATGATGACCGGCGGAATGTCGGCCAGCTGCATCGCCGCTTCAATCCTCGTCTCCATCTCGTGCACGGCTTCACCCAGGCGCATCGCCCCCGCCATCCTCGCACTTCCCTTGACCGTATGCAGCTTGCGCATCAGGTCGCGCGCGAATTCGCCGTCGTTGGGATTGCTCGCAAGCCCGCGCAGGTTGGTGGCGACCGAAGGAAGCAGCTCGGCGGCTTCGGTCAGGAAAACCTCCAGCAACTCAGCGTCGAGCTCATCGCGCAAACGTGAGGCGGCAGGCTGTTCCGCTTCGGGTTCGGCACCCGACTCTTTTTCGTCGGCGTCCGTGTCGTCTCTTGCGACGGCCCTGCGCTCGATAAACGTCTTGCCACTTTCGTCGGCAGGCCTTGCGTTGACTTCGTCACTTTGCGCGGGCTCCGGCACCGCTGCCTCGATGTCTTCGGGAATCGCCGCAGCCTCGACAATCTCGAACGTAGCCGGCTCGAGCACCTCTTCGTCCAACGACGTATCCGTTTGCACCAGATGCAGTGCGGAGCCGGCGTGCGCATCGTCGTGCAATGCGCTGTGGGCGCGCACGACCGACATCAGATCCTGCAGTGCGCCCGCGTCGAGCGGCGCCTCGTCGGGATAAATGCCCGCCGCAAACTGGTGCAGCATTCCGCGCACACGGTCGGTAACACGCTCCAGCGTGTCGAATTGGGCGGGCGTCAACGCCATGTGGCGCGGACTGTGCATCGTCAGCGTGCGCATTAAATCATCCAGCGGCTCCGCGATCGACACCACCGGCGCCAAACCGACCGTCTTCGAAATTCCCGACAGCGAGTGGGCGCGTCGCATGATGTTCGGCGTGACGCTGCGCGTCGGCTCATAGCGCCACTCGGCGATATCGTTGGCGAGTACGCGAATGCATTCGTCGGCCTCGGTCAGGAAGATCGAGTACAGCCCGTGACTGATTTCGAGCGGCCCAATTCTCTTGATGTCCTCGCTACCCGATTCGTCGGTCGCGCGCGGGCTTGCAGGCGCTTGCACAGCGGCAGGCGCCTCGGTCAACGACTCTTCAGGCGCAGCTTCGTCAGCCTGTCGAGACGCTCGGCACTTCGTCAAAGCTCACGTCGGCGAGCGTCAGTTCAATCTCTTCGGTGTCGTCTTTTGCAGGCAGCGCGTCAATGACCACTGCCGGCGCGCTGCCGTCAGACTTTGGGACGACTGGACTCCCCGGCAATGCGTGGGCGTATTCGAATACACCGCCCTCGCGCACGGCCTGCGCCGAACGCACCAAAGGTATCGGGTCGGGCTCCGCCGCGGGATTGCGGGCAATCTGGCCGATCCAGTCGCGGATCACGCGCTGTGCGCCCTCTGCTAAATCAAGCAGATCGTCGCTTGCGGCGCGCTCCTGAGCGAGCCACAGGTTGAAACACTGCTCGACAGCCCATGCTCCTTCGCCCACCGTCTTGAAGCCGACCATGCGGCTCGAGCCTTTGAGCGTGTGAAAAGCGCGGCGGACCGTCGTCAGAGTTGCCTGATCGTCGCGCGTCGTACGCAGCATCTCGAGCTGTTCGCTGATGCTGTCGAGCACGTCGCGCGCTTCCTCGACAAAAATCTGACGCAGTTCATTGTCGGCCGCGGCTTCGGAAACCGGCATCGGTGCTGTTGGCTTCGGTGTTTCGGGCGCACGCGCGGGCGCCAGCAGCTGTTCGAGCTCGGCGGCGTCTTCGCGCCGGTGCGTTTCTTTCAACTGCTCCAATAGCTGCGACGCACGCGCCGCGTTTTGCTTCAGTGAGTCGTTGTCGAGCAAGTCCGCTTCGTTGGCAAGTGTCGGCAACAAGCGCTCGAGCTCTTCGATCGCGCGCGCGTCCCCGGCGACCAGCAGCAGCCTCGTTGCTTGAGCATGCGCCGCTCCGAGTGTCTTCAGCGCCGCCGACTCGACGTTATCGCCACGTCTGGAGGGCAAGCGAATGTCGACCGTTCGCGGCGCAATGAAATCGTCATCCGCCGGCGCAGTGACGGTATCGGTCCCCTGCAACTGGCCGAGATCGGCACTAAAGATCCCGGTGGCAGGGTCGTAGCGGAACATGCCGCGCGGGCGGTCCGCATCCTGGCCGACGCTTTCGACGAAGAAGCCGATCGCACCGAGGTTCTGCGCGATGCGGCCGAATGCATCAGGTTCGGGTGCGACGGTGGCGTCCGAAAAGCGCGCGATCGATGCCTGCACGTTGCGCAAGGCTGCAACGGGCTCGTCGTAGCCGAGCAATGACAACACACCGCACACCTGGTCGAACATCGCAGTCGTCGCCGGCAGATCGGTGCGCTCGAGCGGGTTGCGGAAGAAGCGGTCGAGCCGCTGTTCGATATCGCGTAACGTGGCCTGCGTTTCCGCCACCACGGTGCCCATCGTCAAGCGATCCTGCGCACGGCGCGCCAGCTCGGACATCCACGGGCCCGCTTGCGGCAGCGCCTGACCGTTGCGCGCCTTCGCGAGCCGGTCGATCACCTGCAGCGCACGCCCCTCGTATTCGGATTCGATCTGCGGCAGCTCATCAACGCCGAGATCTAGAAACAGCAGAGCCGAGGCAACTTCGAGCCCCACGACTTCGCGCACATTCGGCGCGAGCTTGGGAAACTCTTTTGTCACTCGGCCTATCGCCTCGATCGTCGCGACCAAAGGCCGCGCGTGCAGCTTGTGCGATGTTTCCCGCGCGAGCAGGATTTCGTGCTCGAACTTTGACGTGTCGCCGGCGCCCGCAACGACCTGGCCCCACAGCTGTTTCGCCTGTACTAACGCTTCCTTCAGCGCACGTAACGCGTCGGCGTCAAGCGCAGTCAGGCTCGCGCGCTCGAAATCGACCGGAATCAGCGCATCGAGCCCATACAGACGCTTGACCTCGGCCACGCGCGGCAGTGAACCCTCAGCGCGCCCGACGTAATACAGCGTATCGACCATCAGGCGCTCGGCCACAGCGCCGCCGCCTTCGATCATGCGCCGCAGTTGCAAATTGAGCCGCGCGAGCACGCGCTTCAGATCGACATCGACAGCAACTGCGCCCGCTTCGAGCGCTTCCAACAGTCCGCGCGCGATCCACCAGAAACTGCGCGCCAGCCCACGCTGCGGCATGTGTTCGAGATCGGACAGCGCCTCGCGCATCCGTTTGCGTGGCGCAGCGTCGTCCGAGTTGCGCAGAAAGCCGAGCAGGCCCAACTCGAATCGCGCGCGCCGATCGCGCAACTGACGCGGTGTGAAGTTACGCGCTTCGATCTGATGGAACGCCGGCCGCCGCGACAAGTCCGGAAATACCAGGTCTGCAGGATGAACACGGCTCGCCTGGTTCAACAGCAATACATCGCGGTAGTACGGATACAGCTTGATCGGCTGATTCGGCCGCCCGGATAACAGGCCTTCCAAATACGCCATCACCGCCGACAGCGCAGTTTCGATCGTGCGGATCGGCGCCGGCGAACACTCCTTCGGATCGGTCTCGAAGCGGCGCGTCAGATGTTCGATGGCCTCGGTCACCAGCGCGACGCCGCGCAGGTCAAGCAACTGCAACGCGCCGTTGGCCTGATGGATCTGATTGCGCGCGTTGCGTATCTGATCGACGTCCTGCTTGTTGGCGACGAACCCCTTCAGACCATTGACCGCCTCGGTCAATGAATTGCGAATTTCATCGATGACCCAGGCCAGCGGTGCGATGTCGGGAGCGGCGCCCACCAACTGATTTGGATCGTGTTTTTCAGCCATGTGTTTTATCCGACTCGGAAGCGAGCGACCGACGCCTTCAATTCACGTGCGAGTGTTGCGAGTTGACCGATCGACTGCGCTGCCTGCCGCGTGCCCTGCGATGTTTGCTCGGTCACCGTCAAGATGCGCTCGATCGAATGCGCGACACCGCCTGCAGATTGCGCCTGATCGTTGGTCGCAGAAGCGATCTTCTCGACCTGATCCGTCAATTGGCGTGACACGCGGCCGATATCGGAAAGTGCATTACCTGCCGCATCAGACAACTTGGCGCCTTCGACCACGCCCTGCGTGCTCTTTTCCATGGCGGCGACCGCGTCCTGCGTATCGGTCTGAATCGTGCGCACGAGCGCGCCGATCTGCTTGGCGGCTTCTGCGGAGCGATCGGCCAGACGCTGCACCTCTTCGGCGACGACCGAGAATCCTCGTCCCGCTTCGCCGGCGGAAGCGGCTTGAATTGCGGCATTCAACGCCAGCACGTTCGTCTGCTCGGTAATGTCGGTAATCAGCTCGACGATCTCGCCAATCTCCTGCGACGACTCGCCGAGCCGCTTGATGCGCTTGGCGGTCTCCTGAATCTGCTCGCGAATCTCGTTCATGCCGCTGATCTGGTTAAACACCGCGCGCTGACCGCGCTCAGCCGCTTCCAGCGAAGCGCGCGCGACTTTCGCGGACTCACCCGCGTTCTTCGAGACGTCGTTGATCTGCGACGCCATCTTCAACACCTTGTCGCCGGTGTCCTTGATCTCCTGCGACTGCGCTTCGGACGCCGTCAGCAGTCGGGTCGCGATATCGCGCGCCTGGGTTGACGCCGTGTTCACCTGTTCGGCGGTGTTGTTGATGCGGCCCACCAGCCCGCGCAATTCTTCAACCGTGTAATTCACGGAGTCCGCAATGGCGCCGGTGATGTCTTCAGACACCGTGGCTTGCACGGTCAGATTGCCGTCGGCAACCTCCTGCAATTCGTTCATCAGCCGCAAAATCGCAGCCTGATTGACGTCATTCGTTTTCTTCGCATCCTGCTCGAGCCGCTCAGCCTGCATCCGCTGGACGTTGGCTTCTGACGCGCGGTGGCGCGTGTCTTCAAGCAACACCTTGAAAATTGCGAGGCCCGCGAGCAACAAGCCGCTGCCGAACAACACCATCAACAGGAAGTTCACTACACGCGTGCGCTGCTCGGCCGAGTAAAGCCCGCCTAGCTGGCCAACCTGTTGGCGCAACATTTCAGAATCGCGCAGGATGCCAAGCTCGGCTTCCTTCGCTTGCACGATCGCCTGCAGGCTGCCAAGCGCGCCCTCAATTGATTTCTGAAACTCACCGTAGACCTTCAACAGTTCCTGCAACCGGGTGCGCGCTTCGGAGTCGGTCGCCGCGCTGATGCGCAGTGCATCACTTCCCGACAAAAGCGCTTGCGTTAAATCGCGGAACTGATTGATGTCTCGGCCCAGCGTCAGTGCAACTTCAGCATTCGCCACGTTGCCCGCTACCAGCGAATTCGCACTCTTGCCAAGCCGCTGCGTCAGCGTAACCAGCTGACCGGCGGTTGCCACTTCGCGCGAAGAGGCGCCCACCTGCAGCTTTAGCGCCATGATTTCTTCGGTCAGCTGCTGCAGGCGCGGGCTGGCGTCATTGATCTTCTTGATGACGTCGCCGAACGCCAGCAGGATTTTTTCGTTGGTGAGAATGACTGACGCGGCGGACTCGCTCGCCCGCCAATTCCCCTGCAGCTTGTCGAGCTCGGGTGTGATCGCATCGCTAGATGTCGCCGACAGGTCACGCTCCCTGTCGCCCTTCATCAAGGCGTTTAAATTGCTTGCGATGGCGTCGCGGCTTTCCTGCACTTCAGCGAACGCCGCACGGTTGCCGGCAACGGCATTTGGCGCTGCCTTCGCCAGCCGCTGGGTATGCATCAGCGTGTCGCCGACGATCTCGATCTGCATCGAACCGTTAGTGGCCGCTCGGTTGTCGAGCAGGAGCACGAGAACGAACAGCAGCAGACACGTCACCAGCAACGCCAATAACATCTGCACTTGCGAATTGACCGGCTTGTCGCCGATCACCGGCAGCCGCATTTCGATCAGACGGTCCATGAAGCGCATTGCGCGGCCGCTACTGCCCGCGCGCTCGAGCATGACGGTCTTCGGAGCCGGCTCCGAGATCGTGGTACGCGGCGACATCGTGTTTAACGTCGTCGACGGACGAAACGGATCACCGCGACTGCGGCTCGATCGTTCCTTCGGCCTTTTCTTGACTGCTACCGGTGCCATGTCGAGTGCCATTTAAACCCTCCGCCGCTACTACTCCGCCGTTACACCATGTGCAGCTCGACATCGAGCCGCATCCTTATCGCCGCCTTTTTCTAGTCAGCGGTCCTGTTCTTGGTGCCCTGTTGCTGCCGGTGCATCACTCACACTGCAATCGCCGCGAAATGAGACGATGTCGCGAGCTCGCGCAATTCGAGCGCAGTCATCGTCAATCCGTCGTTATCCCGGTACCGCGCATGCTCCCAACTGGCGCGGCCCGCTGGAGGCGCGCCGTCGAGCGACGTGAGATCTTTCAAATTTCGAATTCCGAACGCGCGCGTTACCAGAATCCCTGCATTCACACCAAGTACTTCGCCGAACACAAGCAACTGCTGCGTTTGGTCCGGCGCGAGCGGCTCACGGCCCATCAGGTGCAGAAGGTCAACCACACCGATCAATCTTCCACGCACGTTGGCAAGCCCGCGATACCAGGGCCGCGTCCAGGGCACGGGCGCTATATCGGGCAGGCTGACAATTTCGCCTGCCAGCGCCATTTCGATCAGATAGTTCTCGCCGCCGATGCGTACCGCAAGACGCGTCGGCTCGACGGGCTTGTTAGGCGCTTCCTTCAGGCGTTGCGCGAGCTGCGTCGAAAATTCGCGCAGCTTGACGAGTTGCCTGTTGGTAGCTTCGCCGCCGGTAGCCATTGTCAGGGTCGCTGTGCTTAGAACATCGACTAGTTGAAGGCAGCGATCTTCTCGAGCAACTCGTCCGCCTTGACCGGCTTTACGACGTAGTCGCGCGCGCCCTGCCGCAGACCCCAAATACGATCGGTCTGCTGATTCTTGCTGGTGCACATGATGATCGGAATGTTTTGAGTCACCGGATCCTTTGATAGCGCACGCGTCAGCTGAAAGCCGTTCTGCCCAGGCATCACGACGTCCATCAGGATCAGATCCGGGATCAATGTCTTCACCTTGATCATTGCCTCATCTGCGTTTTCCGCGGTCGACACGGCATACCCTTGCTTGGTCAGCATCTCAGTCAAAACGTGGCGCTCCGTCGGTGAATCGTCGACGATTAAAACTTTCTTGATCGGCATGGCTCTCCCCGAACTTCACTGCCTCTGCAAGCAGCTGTACTCGAAAAACTGGCTGGCTTTGCCAGCGATTTTCTGAAAACTATCTGACGAAAGGAGGTTTGCACTTTGTCCGTGCTACTGCATCGAATGCTGTCGTACGGCAGTCAGCAGGCTGTCCTTCGTAAACGGCTTTGTTAGATACTCACTGGAGCCAACCATGCGCCCACGCGCCCGATCGAACAGCCCGTCTTTCGAGGACAACATCACGACCGGCGTCTTGTGGAAGCGCGGGCTGCGCTTGATTAGCGCGCACGTCTGGTAGCCATCAAGACGCGGCATCAGGATGTCGCAGAAAATGATGTTGGGCTGGTGATCGTTGATCTTGGACAGCGCCTCGAAGCCGTCCTGCGCCAGGATGACCTGACAGCCGGCTTGCGAAAGAAAAATCTCCGCGCTGCGACGGATGGTGTTCGAGTCGTCGATCACCATCACTTTCTTTCCCCGGATTTCCGACAGGTCCTGAGCCGCCATGTGTTGCTACCCATTTCACGCTTGTAACCGAGCCTGCGTTGTACGCGACAATGGCTCGCGCTCAGCGCCGAATACCGCGGTTCCGAGGTCAGATTTCAACCATTTCGAAATCTTCTTTACGCGCCCCGCACTCCGGACACGTCCAATTCGGAGGAATGTCTTCCCATCGCGTCCCCGCCGCGATTCCTGCGTCCGGAACTCCCGCTGCCTCGTCATAGATCCAGCCACAGATGAGACACATCCAGGATTTCATCGCCGCGTCGGTCGCCATCGTTTCAAGCAAAAGAAGCCGGCGCTGAGTGCAACTCTGGGTTCAACTTCAAAACGCGAACTCGACGGCTAAAATCAACAAGTTAGCGAGCGATCATAACGTGGCATAACAGATATCCGCTACCCACTTACCGCTACCCACTTTGCGTTACACCTTCAGTCTTATCCGGCGGAGCGTTCTCGGCGATCCCATGCGGTCGTCTGCGCTCTCTTTGATCTACGTCGATGGCGCGTGAAGCACCGCCCCTCGCGGGCATTTACCTACTGACGCCGGATGTTGGGGCACGCACCTTCGAAAGCATGTTGAACGTCGTTCAACAATCACTGGAAGCGGGAGTGCGCGCCATTCAGTATCGAGACAAGACAGCCGGCGCGACACAACGCCTCGACCGAGCGTGCCAGCTCGTCGCAATGGCCCACGCAGCAGATGCGCTACTCATCGTTAACGACAGCGTCGAAATTGCATCGAGCTCGGGCGCCGATGGCGTGCATGTCGGACGCGACGATGGTGATTTGGCCGATGCGCGCCGCAGGCTGCCGGACCGGCTGCTCGGTGTGTCCTGCTACAACGAGCTGAGCCGTGCACGCGCCGCGGTCGCGGCCGGGTCCGATGCGATTGCCTTCGGATCTGTGTACCCGTCGCTGACCAAACCAACCGCTGTCCGTGCACCGCTGTCATTGCTGTCTGATGCGCGCGCCGCTTGGCCGCAACAGCGCATCATTGCGATCGGCGGCATCAATACCGAGCAACGTCGCAACCGTCGCGGCTGCAGGCGCCGACGCGGCTGCCGTGCTCGACGCGATCTTTGGCGCCGCAAATCCGGCGACTGCGGCTCGGGAACTCGTACGGCAATTCGATGAAGGACGAAGCAGGTTGCAGACATGACAAGCAACGAACAACTGTTTGAACGCGCGCAGCGCTCGATTCCCGGCGGCGTGAACTCACCCGTGCGCGCGTTCCGCTCGGTCGGCGGCACTCCGCGCTTTATCGAGCGCGCCGCGGGTCCTTATTTCTGGGATGCGGAAGGCAGTCGCTACATCGATTACATCGGGTCGTGGGGGCCGATGATCCTGGGCCACTCGCACGCTGCCGTAATCCGCGCGATTCAGGAGGCGCTGTCACGCGGCATCTCGTTCGGTGCGCCGACCGAGGCCGAGATCGAGATGGCCGAAACGCTGATCGCACGCGTTCCATCGATGCAACAGGTGCGGCTGGTGTCCTCAGGCACTGAGGCGGCGATGAGCGCGATCCGTCTCGCCCGGGGCGCGGCGGGCGACGGCACCCGACGCAAGATCATCAAATTCGAAGGCTGCTACCACGGCCATGCCGATAGTTTGCTGGTCAAGGCCGGTTCGGGATTGCTGACGTTCGGCCACCCAAGCAGCGCCGGCGTTCCGGCCGACATCACGCAGCACACGCTGGTGCTCGACTACAACGACGCGCAGCAGGTGCGGGATGCCTTCAAGCAGCACGGCGATGACATCGCATGCGTCATCGTCGAGCCGATCGCTGGCAACATGAATCTGGTGCGCGCAACGCCGGAGTTCTTAAGCACGATGCGCGAGCAGTGCACCGCGCACGGTGCGTTATTGATCTTTGACGAAGTGATGTCTGGATTTCGCGTCGGACCGGGAGGCGCGCAAGCGCTTTACGGCATCGATCCCGACATCACGGTGCTCGGCAAAGTCATCGGGGGCGGCATGCCACTCGCGGCTTTCGGTGGAAAGCGCGCAGTGATGCAGCGCCTGGCGCCCCTCGGCAATGTGTACCAGGCGGGCACGTTGTCGGGCAATCCGGTCGCCGTTGCCTGCGGGCTTGCCACGTTGAATGAAATTGCCCGCCCCGGTTTTTACGACGAGCTGGGCAAGCGCACGAAGTCCCTGGTCGATCGTCTGATAGCGGCTGCGAAAAGCACTGCGCCCGGCTTAGCGTTTTCCGGCGATAGCGTCGGTGGCATGTTCGGCCTTTACTTCGCCGCCGCGGTACCGGTCCGTTACGCCGATGTAATCGCGTGCGATATCGAGCGATTCAAGCGCTTCTTTCATGCAATGCTGGAGCGCGGCATTTACCTGGCGCCGTCGGCTTACGAAGCAGGCTTCGTTTCAATGGCGCATGATGACGCAGTGATCAATGCGACTGTCGCTACAGCGGAGCAAGCGTTTGCGGAAGTCCGCTGATTGGACGATGCAACGAGTCGCTAAAGACGGGAACTTGATAGTCAATTGTTAGACGAAAGACCATGCCGCTTTTACCCATCCTTACGTTCACGCTTGCCGCCGTCGTTGCAACGTCCGCTGCAGCTCAATCGCTTCCGCGTTTCGGCGCCCCCGAAAAGCACGTCGACGCTGAACTGATCGCTGCCACCGACGCGATCGTTCCGGGCCAGCCGCTGACCGTCGGCCTGCGCCTGAAACACGAACACGAATGGCATACGTACTGGCAGGTCCCGGGCGATTCCGGCCTGCCCACGCAAATCAAATGGCAGCTGCCCGCTGGCTTCAGTGCCGGCGCGATTGCATGGCCGCACCCAAAGCGTCTCCCCGTCGGGCCGTTGATGAATTTCGGTTACGAAGGCGAAACGCTGTTGCTGACGACCGTGCAAGTTCCTGCCGATCTCCCGGTGGGAACACCGGTGACGTTGAACGCCAAGGCATCGTGGCTCGAGTGCAAGGACGTTTGCATCCCTGGCGACGCACAGGTGAAGTTGACGTTGCCGGTCAAGGCGCAGGCAGCGGCTTCGTCGTCGGCTGCACTGTTCAAATCAACGCAAGCGCTCGTGCCGGGGGCTGTGTTGACTTCGACCGCTAGCATCGATGCGAATCGAATTCGCCTGGCACTGGCGCTACCGGCAGGCAAGACTCTCGACAAGTTCGAATTCTTTCCGCTCGAGGAAGGTCGTATCGAGCCGGCTGCGCCGCAGCTTTTGAAAAGCGAAAGCGGACAGGCAGCGATTTATCTGACGGCAGCTAAACCGATCGCATCCGACTTCAAGGCTTTGAAGGGCGTCGTGGTGGCCAACGGCGGACCCGCGTACGCGAATGGCTGGGCGCATGTCGTGCAGGCGCCGATGTCGGCCGCAGTAGCAGGTGCCGCGGCCGGCGCGACCGGCGCCGCGGAGGATGCCGGGTCGTCGATGTCGCTATGGGCAGCATTGGGCACCGCGCTTCTCGGCGGATTGATATTGAATCTGATGCCATGCGTATTCCCGGTGTTGTCGCTGAAGCTGATCGGTCTTGCGCAGCATCGCACTCACTCGGGGCCGATGGCCGCGCATGGGATCGCGTTTGCGGTCGGCGTCGTGCTGTCGTTTGTATTGCTTGCCGCGTTGCTGATCGGATTGCAGCAGGCGGGCAGCGCACTCGGATGGGGATTTCAGCTGCAGACGCCCTGGGTGGTTGCCGCTTTGACCGTACTGTTTTTCGCCATCGGGCTGAACCTGCTCGGCGTTTTTGAAATGACGATGGGCACCGGCGTCGCCAATATGCGCGCGGCCGATAACCTCGCGAGCAAATCAGATTGGCGCGGAAGCTTCGGCACCGGCGTTCTGGCCGTGATCGTCGCTTCGCCGTGCACCGCTCCGTTCATGGGCGCAGCACTGGGTTATGCGATCACGCAGCCCGCGGTGATTGCTTTGTCGGTGTTCGCCGCCCTCGGAGTCGGCATGGCTGCGCCCTATGTCTTGCTGACACTGTTTCCCAGCTTGCTCGCCAAGTTGCCGCGGCCCGGACGCTGGATGGAAATGTTCAAGCAGTTCATGGCGTTTCCGATGTTCGCCACGTGCGTCTGGTTGCTGTGGGTCCTGGCGCAACAGGTCGACGCGGGTGGTATCGCGCTCGCGCTGGGCGTTCTGGTCGCCGTGGGCTTCACACTGTGGGCGCTCGGACTATCGCAGCGCGGTGCGCGCGTATTCCGCTGGGTTGCGGTAGGCGGCGGCATGCTGGCCGCGTTGACTTTCACCCCGATCGCTACCAGCGAGGCACTGGCACCCGGCACTCGCTCCACCGCCGACGCCGGCTGGATCGAATACTCGCCGGAAAAACTGGCGCAGCTGCGCGGTGAAGGCAAGGCGGTATTCGTCGATTTCACCGCAGCCTGGTGTGTCACGTGTCAACTCAACAAGCGTGTTGCTCTGCGCGCCGATAGCGTGAAATCACGGTTTGCTGCCGACAATGTCGTGTTGATGCGCGCCGACTGGACCAATCGAGACGAAAAAATTACGCAGGCGCTCGCGCAATTCGGCCGCAACGGCGTACCGCTGTATGTCGTCTACGATCGCAAGGGCGAAGCGGCCGTGTTGCCTGAACTTTTGACCGAAGGCATCGTCCTAGCTGCGCTCGACAAGGTCAAGGAGGCGTCAAAGTGAGGATGAGCATGAAAATGATTCATTGGTTTGCCGCTGGCTTGCTGGCGTCTTCGATGGCATCGGTCGCGAACGCTTCGGCCACGGTCGGACAGCCCGCGCCGACTTTCCGTGCAACGGACGTGGCAGGCAAACAGGTGTCGCTGGCCGATTTCAAAGGCAAATACGTGGTGCTCGAGTGGAACAACCCGGGTTGCCCGTTCGTGCAGAAGCATTACGACAGCGGCAACATGCAATCTCTGCAGAAGCGCTTCGGTGCCGAGAACGTAGCGTGGCTATCGGTCAATTCCACCAACGAAGGAAGCTCCGACTACATGCCTCCTGCAAAGTTGGCTGCGTGGTTCAAGCAGCACAACGCCGCGCCCGCGGCGGTGTTGATGGACACTACGGGGGCAGTGGGCCGTGCATTCGGCGCTAGGGTGACCCCGCACATGTATGTGATCGATCCGAATGGAACGCTGGTTTATGCCGGAGCAATCGACGACAAGCGCAGCGCAAATGTGGCCGACGTGAAGACTGCGACTAACTACGTTGTCGCCGCTCTGACCGACGCCAAATCGGGCAAGCCGGTATCGAAGGCGAACAGCCAGGCTTACGGCTGCACGATCAAGTACAGCTCGGCGCTCTAACCCTGCACGTACACCCAGTTGAGTAGCGCATCCAGCGCCGGCTGCCCTGCACCGGCGTTGGGATGATTGATAAAAGCGACCACCGCGTAGCGCCTTCCGCTCGCCGATAGCACGTAGCCTGCGATCGCGCGGGTGTCGGCCAGCAAACCCGTCTTGATATGAGCCGAGCCCGATGCGCCGCTTCGGCGCCGCATCGTGCCGTCAATGCCGAGAATCGGCAGCGACGATACGAACTCCGGCATCAGTGGCGAGGCGAACGCACTTTGCAGCAGTCGTGCAAGCGCCGCCGGCGTCAGGCGTTCCACGCGCGACAAACCGGCTCCGTTTTCGAGCACGAACTCGCGTCGATCCAGGCCTTTAGCTGACAAGCCAGTCGCCCACCGCACGCTGCGCGCGCTCCTTGTTTGCCGGCCGGCGGCTCACCTCACTGCCGATTGTCAGGAATAACTGCCGCGCCATCACGTTGTTGCTGTACTTGTTGATGTCGCGAATCAACTCCGCTAACGGACGTGATTCATGTTGGGCAAGCCGCCTGGCGTCGGTCGGCACCGTGCCCTCACGAACGCGCCCTCGCCATACGCCGCCACTCGACTCCCACAGCGAACGAAATATCGCCTCGGCGTACTGACCGCTGTCCAGCATGCTGACATGCCAGACTTTGTCGCCGCACGACAGCGGATATGCGCCGCGAAACGTCGGCCGCAGCGGGTCGGTAAAGTCGCCACCGAAGCGCGCACGCCAGTCGTTACATGCTCCCTCGACACCCCGCACCGTCGCCGGCGTGAGCAGGCCGGCGAGCGCCGGTAATGCGTAAACGCGCGCAAGTTTGTTTTCGTGGTCCGCAATGAAATGAAAACTGACGGCCTTGTAGTTCAGCAGCAGCGCATCAGGCCCGGCGTTATATGGTCGCAGCGCCTCGCCATCGAAAGCGCCAGGGTCGTGCTGCGCCGCTTCGAATGCGCTGCGATCCAGCATCAGGTTGCCGCGAATTTCGCGCACGCCGACGCCGCGCAATCGCTGCACAAGCAGCCACAGGTCTTCGATGACCAATTGCGGATCGCCGCTGCCGCGCAGCCACAAATCGCCTTCGAGAACGCCATTTTTCAGCGGCGCCGCCGACATCAGATCGGTGCGCCATTGATATTGCGGGCCGAGCAGCTCGAGCCCCGCCAGCGTCGTCACGAGCTTCATCGTCGACGCCGGATTCATCAGCTGGTTTTCGTTAGCCGTCAACGTCAAGCCGGAGCCTGACAACGGAGTGACCGTGATGCCAACCGCTGAGGCCGGCACATTGGCCGTTTTCAACGCGGCGACTACTGCGTCCGGCAAAGCCGATCCTTGAGCCGACTGCGCGCCCGCCGCGTGTGACGCAACGATCATCAGCACCAGCACGCCGCATTTAACAGCGAGCAATAGCTTCATATTCCGTTCTTTTCACCAACGCTGTCGCAGTCTAATTTGGCTGGCACATGAAAAACGGCGCCTGCGGCGCCGTTTCACTGAATGTTGCGCGACTAGTTCGATAGCTGCAACAAACCTAAGCCGACTCTGCGATACGAACCGATGCCACGCAGAAGCGGCCGCTTGATCAGGTCCGCATCGGTGATCTGCAGCACCCCTTCGATCGACGCATAGGGTAACTTGACGGTGCGGTCTCCGTAGGGAAACTGCAATTCCTTGATCGTCGCATTGAAGAAGTCGGGCTTGAAACCGAACTTGGGACCGGCCGCCTTGATCCATGCCTCGACTTCCTGTGGCGTACGAAATGGCTCGACCTCTTTTTCGCCGTTGACGAGCTTCTCTCGGCCAACGCATGCGTCGAGCGCGAAGCGATACGGCAGCCCTTCACACAGCTGATGAACGATTCTCTTTGGGGCCAGTGCGCTGATCGCCTCGGCCGGAGGTTCCAGCCAAGGGTCGGCGGAGTAGACCCAGTAGCGGCCTTCGCTGGCGGTGTCGGCACGAAACACAAAGCTGACACCTGCTTTCTTTCCGAATGTCTTGGACAGACATTGATGCGCTGACAGCGGATCTCTGTGCTTCTCGTCAAACGTGACCGCCGTTTCGAAAAGCTCGACCGTCGGCACATCCATCTTGGTGTAACTCATCACGCTGTTGACGAAGGCGCGAATCGAGTTGTTCGGGCCTTTGCCTTTGGGCGCGGCAGCGCTCAGCCAGTGCTGCGGAAGCCGAAGCGGAAGATCGATCGCCACTTAATACCCCATTCCAGTTATCTGCTTATCTACGGCAAGTTACACCGCAACCGTGTAGCGCATTCGCGTCCGTCGCCGGTGGGACGCCGTGGCGCTGCGCTGCGCACAAGCCGCACCCTCTCACATTCAATGTTAGTGGTCACTTCCGTGCGACGGGCGACGCTGCTTTGAGACTTGGACGGCAGGCCTTGAAGATTAGCGACGATGGCCCTACAATTAGCACTCGCAGGCAGAGAGTGCTGATAAGTGGCATGATCTGCGGCTTCCTACTTTTGGCCCTTCTCGATTTTCGAGAGATTTCAAACAACCTGGAGAACTTATGAAGATCCGTCCTTTGCACGATCGAGTGATCGTCAAACGCCTGGACAACGAGCGTAAGACCGCTTCCGGCATCGTCATTCCCGATAACGCCGCCGAGAAACCCGATCAAGGCGAAATCGTCGCCGTCGGCCCCGGCAAGCGCGACGACAACGGCAAGGTCAACACGCTCGACGTCAAAGTCGGCGACCGCGTGCTGTTCGGCAAGTACTCGGGCCAGACCGTCAAGGTCGAAGGCGAAGAGCTGCTGGTCATGCGCGAAGAAGATCTGATGGGCGTCATTGCCTGACGCCCAAACATGGAGAGCCGGATCGCTTCGCGACCGGCGACACAAACTTTTTGGAGTATTAGCTCATGGCAAGCAAGCAAGTTCATTTTCGGCGATGACGCGCGCCATCGGATGGTGCGTGGCGTAAACATTCTCGCCAACGCAGTGAAGGTGACGTTGGGCCCGAAGGGCCGCAACGTCGTTCTCGAGCGCAGCTTCGGTGCGCCGACCGTCACCAAGGACGGCGTGTCGGTCGCCAAGGAAATCGAACTGAAGGACAAGTTCGAGAACATGGGCGCGCAGATGGTCAAGGAAGTCGCGTCGAAGACTTCGGACAACGCCGGTGACGGCACGACGACTGCCACCGTACTGGCGCAATCGATCATCTCCGAGGGCATGAAGTACGTCGCCGCCGGAATGAATCCGATGGACCTGAAGCGCGGCATCGACAAGGCGGTCGTCGCGGCCATCGATGAGCTGAAGAAACTCTCGAAGCCAACGACCACCAGCAAGGAAATCGCACAGGTCGGCGCAATCTCGGCCAACGCCGATGAAGAAATCGGCAAGATCATCGCCGACGCGATGGACAAGGTTGGCAAGGAAGGCGTGATCACCGTCGAAGACGGCAAGTCGCTGAACAACGAACTCGAAGTCGTCGAAGGCATGCAGTTCGATCGCGGCTACCTGTCGCCCTACTTCATCAACCAGCCCGACAAGCAGAACGCGGTTCTCGAGAATCCGTACGTGCTGTTGCACGACAAGAAGATCAGCAACATTCGTGAGTTGCTGCCGATTCTTGAGCAAGTGGCAAAAGCCGGACGTCCGCTGCTGATCGTCGCCGAAGAAGTCGAAGGCGAAGCGCTCGCAACGTTGGTGGTCAACAGCATCCGCGGCATCCTGAAAACCGTTGCCGTCAAGGCGCCGGGCTTTGGCGATCGTCGCAAGGCAATGCTCGAAGACATCGCCATTCTGACCGGCGGCACCGTGATCGCCGAGGAAGTCGGCCTGACGCTCGAGAAGGCTACGTTGACCGACCTTGGCCAGGCCAAGCGCGTCGAAGCGGCGAAAGAAAACACCACGATCATCGACGGTGCTGGCGACTCCGAAGACAATCGAAGGCCGCGTCAAGGCCATCCGTGCGCAGATCGAAGAAGCGACCAGCGACTACGACAAAGAAAAACTGCAAGAGCGTGTCGCCAAGCTCGCGGGCGGTGTTGCGTTGATCAAAGTCGGCGCCGCCACCGAAGTCGAGATGAAAGAAA
Organism: uncultured beta proteobacterium; assembly: GCA_963729165.1. Classification (GTDB taxonomy): domain Bacteria; phylum Pseudomonadota; class Gammaproteobacteria; order Burkholderiales; family Burkholderiaceae_F; genus JACCZX01. The sequence goes on along the minus strand of CAVSMM010000015.1, from coordinate 293,446 downwards.
AGAAAGCGCGCGTTGAAGATGCGCTGCACGCGACGCGTGCCGCCGTCGAAGAAGGCGTGGTCGCAGGCGGTGGAGTCGCATTTCTCCGCGCCAAGCAGGCGGTGGCGAAGGTCAAGGGCGACAACGCGGACCAAGACGCCGGTATCAAGATCGTGCTGCGCGCAATGGAAGAGCCGCTGCGCCAGATCGTCGAGAACGCCGGTGAAGAACCGAGCGTTGTCGTCAACAAGGTTGCCGATGGCAAGGGCAATTTCGGCTTCAATGCTCAGACGCACGAGTACGGCGACTTGGTCGCAATGGGCGTGCTGGATCCGACCAAGGTCACGCGCATGGCGTTGCAAAACGCCGCTTCGATCGCCGGCCTGATGCTGACCACCGACGCAATGGTGGCAGAGCTGGTTGAAGAAAAACAAGGCGGCGGTGGCGGAATGCCCGGTGGCATGGGCGGCATGGGCGGCATGGGCGGTATGGACATGTAATCGGGCGCGAAGAGCGCACAGGGCGTTGTTGGCGGGGCTTGCCGTACCAGTTATGTACTGTCTGCGCCCCGCCGCCTAGCTCTGACGCGTTTTGCTTGCTCGTCGCACTCGTAGGACGCGACAAAGCCCGCTTCGGCGGGCTTTTTTTGCCCGCGATTGCCGCGTGGTCGCAGCTGGGCTACAAAGCAGTCATAAGAAACGAGGGGGATTGGTCATGCACGAATTGCCCGCATCACCGTGGCCGGCGTCGGCTTCGGTCGCCGCTTCGACCGACTACCCGTGCGCTTTGTCGGCAGCGGCAGCGAATACTTTCGAATCTGGATCGTTAATTTGTTGCTGACGATCGTGACGCTAGGCATCTACTCGGCGTGGGCGAAAGTTCGGCGGCTGAAGTACATGTACCGCAACACGCAGATCGCCGATTCGTCCTTTGACTACCACGGCTCGCCGATCGCGATTCTGAAAGGTCGACTGATCGCTTTAGTGCTGCTGATCGCCTACAACTTCAGCTTCCAGTTGTCGTTGATTGCAGGCGTCGATCACGCTAGCGGCTCCTGGCCGCGATATTTCCCTGGCTGATCCGGCAATCGCTGCGATTTCAGGGCGCGCTATTCGAGTTATCGTGGCATCCACTTTCAGTTTGTCGGCGGGCTGGCCGAGATCTATGTGATTGCGGCGCCGCTGATATTTTTCATCGTGCCGCTTGCATTGCTCGGCTTTTACGCCGAAAACGAGGGCGGCGAGCCGCCGCATCTGGCTTTTAGCGTTTCTCGGACTGGCGATGGTGATCTATCTCTTGGTGCTGCCGTACTTGCACTACCGATTCAAGCGATATCAGCACAACAACGCTTTGCTGGGGTCGGCTGAAGCGCGGTTTACCGCAACCGCAGGACATTTTTATGCTGTCTATGGGATCCTGTTCGGAATATTGCTCGCCATCGGGCTCGTCTTCGCAGCAGTCGGATTTATCGCTGGCGCAGGCCTTTTCAGCTTCAGCAAAGGGGCAGGCGTCTTTGGCGTCGGAATATTGGTGCTGATTATCGGCTCGTACGTTGCGTACTTCTTGATTTTTCCGCTTTCGTCGTGTTGATACAAAACCGCATCTGGAACCACACGACGGTGGAGAAGTCAGCTTCGTCAGCAAAGCGCGCGTGCTGCCGATGGCGTGGATTTATCTGGTCAACATCATCCTGCTTGATCGCTCACGCTCGGACTGTTCACGCCATTCGCTGTGATTCGCAGTCTTAGGTATCGGCTTGAGTCAGTCACCGCTGTCACTGTCAGCGGCATGGATCAGTTCCTGAGCGGCGCAGCGGTCGGAGACGTTGCCGCCACAGGCGAAGGCGCGGCCGATCTGTTCGATTTTGATATTGGTTTGTGAACGCTGTCGATGCGCGTTACTTTGACGGGCGAAGCTCACGTCCGCACTCGGTGCGGCTGTCGGTCAACGGCGACGATCTCGACGTCGCCGGCGATCAAGTAGCACGGCGCGAGCCCTTGTCCGAGCTTCGCGTTTCGGAACCACTGGCGCACGCGCCAAGGATCGTTACTTTCGCCGACGGAGCGTTTTGCGAGATTGCGGATAACGCGGCGTTCTCGCAGATCCTGGCCGCCTCCGGCCATCGCGATTCATTGGTGGTCGCGTGGCAAAACCGGTGGCGCGGCGCCTTCATTGCGGTGTTTGCGCTGATAGCGTTTCTGTTCGTTGTGTATCGATGGGTATTGCCTGTTGCTGCCGAGTACGCCGCGGTCAGGGTGCCGCTTGCCTGGGAAGAAAGGCTTGGCCGCGAAGCGACCGCATTTCTCGAAAAACGCGTTTTCTCGGAGACCCAGCTGTCGCAGGAAAAGCGCGACGCATTGACGGATCGCTTTGATGCGATCGCGCCGCAGGACGGACGAGACTATGCGATCCGCTTTCGCGCGTCGAAGATCGGGCCCAACGCGCTCGCGTTGCCGGGAGGGGTGATCTACGTCACCGACGAGCTGGTCGAGCTTGCGCCCGACGACGACGCGGTAATCGGTGTGCTCGCGCACGAGCTCGGGCACATCGAACAACGGCACCTGATGCGCCGGCTGTTTGCCAGTGCAGCAGTCGGAGCAGCAGCGGCGGTGCTATTTGGCGATGTCAGCACGGTATTGGCGCGCTTGCCCGCGCTACTGATCGACCTCGACTATTCACGCGAAATGGAGCGCGAAGCCGATCTGTACGCGATCGACCTGCTGCGCGCGAACGGTATATCGACAGGATCGTTGGCAACGCTGTTCGAGCGCATGCAAGAGCGCTCAAGACAAACGCGGCGCCAAAGAGCGACTGGCCGACCTATTTGTCGACGCATCCGCCAACGCCCGAGCGTGTTGAATTGTTTCGAACGCCGGCGAACTGAACCGTCAACGATCGATTAGCGCGCCGTCGGCGCGAGGCGTCAGGAAAACCGACGACAGTGCGACCAGAATCAAAATGAGCGCTGCATAGTCCTGCCAGAACGGCCGCTCTCCAAGCAGCACCATGCCAGAGAAAACGCCGATCACGGGAATCATCATTACCGATAGTCCGCTCGCAGCAGGCGGCAGCTTGCGTGCGAGCATCGACCACACGACATGGCAGAACGCGATCGCCAACACCATGTTGTAGACAATCGACGCCCATTCGGTGGCCCCTGGCATTCGCCAGCGCGGCATCTCGAACAAGATCGACCCAACGAACATGACAACCAGAGTCATCGTCAGCATCCAGAACGTCAGCGCAATGATCGGCATGTCGGTCAGGTTCCGCCGCAACAGATGCGTCCCGTAGCCCCACGATGCCGCAGCGACCAGCATGAGCACCGTACCCAAGGGCGCGCCGGCCAGCGCCGTGAACTCGGACGACAGCAACAATAGCGTACCCACCAAAGCTGCCAGCACGCCCCACCAGTGTCGACGCAACGGCTTCTCATTGAAAGCGATCAACCGATGACGACCGCCCATACCGGCATCGTGTAGCCGAGGATTGCTGCGCGGCCCGAGGGCAGCATCTTGATTGCGATGATCGCAAGCAGGTGCCACATGATCAGGTTCGGTAGCGCCAGCTTTACCACCAAAGGCCACGCCCCTGCCGGAACCGCCATCGGCACGCGCATCACGCGCGCCCAGCACCAAATGACAACAAGCCCGCCGGCGATGCAGAGCGTGCGGAAGTAAAGGGGCGGTAACTCTGACACGCCGATTTTCATCACCGGCCAATTGAGACCCCAGAAGAGGGTTAACAGCACCAGCAGCGTTAAGTCACGGGCGGAAAGTTTTATTGCAGGCATCGCTCGAGGCTAACATCCCGCGTCCCAGCCGCTCTGTAAAATCGCCTGCGGAGGGCGCATGAAGTTCGTCGAGATGCTGCAGGCGCGATGGAGTGCCGCCGACACGCTGCTGTGCGTGGGACTCGATCCCGACCCGGCGCGCTTTCCCGAGCATCTGCGCCGCAGCGACGATTCGATCTTCGAGTTCTGCAAATCTATCGTCGACGCGACGGCCGATTTCGCTTGCGCGTTTAAGCCGCAAATCGCCTACTTCGCATCGGCGGCCGCCGAAGACGCGTTGCAACGCCTGATCACTTACATTCGCACAAGCCAACCCGACTGTCCCGGTCATTCTTGACGCCAAGCGCGGCGATATGGCGTCGACTGCACAGCATTACGCGCGCGAAGTTTTCGACCGCTACAACGCACATGCGGTGACGCTGTCACCGTATCTTGGATTCGATTCGATCGAGCCGTATCTCGCTTACGCCGATCGCGGCGTATTTCTTCTGTGCCGAACCAGCAACGCCGGCGGCGATGACCTGCAGATGCTGACGGTGGAAGGCGAGCGGCTTGTACGAGCGCGTGGCACGGCTCGCCAGCGACTGGAATCGCAGTGGCCAGATCGGTCTGGTGGTTGGCGCCACTTATCCTCGCGAACTGGCGCGCGTGCGCGCGCTCGTGGGCGAAATGCCGCTGCTGGTGCCGGGCATAGGCGCGCAGGGCGGCAACGTGGAGGCAAGCGTCAAAGCAGGCCAGACATCCGACGGCACCGGCATCGTCGTCAACTCTTCACGCGCGATCATTTATGCGTCGAGCGGCGAAGATTTCGCAGCGGCGGCGCGCCGCGCTGCGCAGACCGCGCGTGATGAAATCAATCGCTACCGGCTCGCTACCGCGTAGCCCGGATCAACGCGGCGGATTGGTCGCCGCATCCTTGCCTTTCGTCTTGTTCGGTTGCGCTTCTCGGGCAAGCGCGACGCCAGCACTTTGTCGATGCGATGCTTGTCCATGTCGACGATCTCAAATCGCCAGCCTTGCCATTCGGCGACATCGGCGGTATGCGGCACGCGGCCCAGCAGCAGCATCACCATGCCGCTCAACGTGTTGTAGCGGCCAAGTTCTTCTTCCGGCGCCGCGGCAAACCCAAGCCGATCTTTCAATTCGGGCAGCGGAATCAGTCCATCCAGCAGCCACGAACCGTCCTGCCGCAACACTGCCCACGCGTCGTCAACGCTGGGCGGTTTGAACTCACCGGTGATCGCCTCGAGCAGGTCCTGCAGAGTGACCAGACCTTGGATCTCGCCGTACTCATCAACGACCAGCGCCATATGCGACGTCGACGAGCGGAACGTCTCAAGCAATTCCATGCCGGTCAATGATTCGGGCACGTACGCCGCTGCCGCCAGACCTTTGGAGAAATCCGGCGCCTGGCCGCGAATCGTTTGCTGCAACAAGCTGCTCGAGCTGATGATGCCGACCACGTCGCGCAGGCCACCGCGACACACCGGAAAGCGCGAGCGTTGCGACTCCAATACTTTGTTCAGATTGTCGGCGGGCGAATCTTCAAGGTCGATGTAGACGATGTCGGACCGCGGCGTCATTAGCGATGCAATCTGCCGGTCATCGAGACGGAACACGTTACGCACCATCGCGCGCTCTTGCTCATCGATCACGCCGTGGTCGGAACCTTCCTGGATCAGCGCATGAATCTCTTCTTCGGTTACCGACGTGGCACGCCGTCCATGCGTACCGAAGAGCTTCAACAAGAGGTCGGTCGATGACGACAACAACCGCACGAACGGCCGTGCTGCAGCCGCCAACCAGCTGATCGGCCGTGCGACAGTGCGTGCGATCGCTTCCGGCCATATTTGCCCGAGGCGCTTGGGCACCAGCTCGCCGATCACGATCGATACGTACGTAATGACGACCACCACCAACACCGTTGCGCCAAGACTGGCGTTGCCGGGCTTCACACCCAGCTCGATCAACCAGTGGCTGAGCGGCTGCGCGAATGCAGCCTCGCCCACAATGCCGCTCGTGATGCCGATCGACGTGATGCCGACCTGAATCGTGGATAGGAACCGCGTCGGCTCGGTATTGAGCGCCATCGCCGCGGCGGCGCCTCGATCGCCTTCTTCCACCAGCACTTGAAGCCGCGCACGGCGCGCGGTCACCAGCGCGATCTCGGACATCGCGAAGACGCCGTTCAGTGCAATCAGGCCGAGCAGAATCAAGGCTTCGATGGGCATGGCGGTCACTTAGGACAATGTGGAAGATGCGCAGACACGTGCGCAGACTCGAGACGAAGCACGCGTTGAAGAGCGCTGCGCGCGTTCAGCGGCAGCCAAGCCGGCCAACGCGGCGCAGTTCTGTGGATATTTCTTTAAATCTTCGTTGAAAACCTTTTGCGCTTCGGCGGCACGACCGGCGCTAAGGAGTGCGTCGCCCAATGTGTGGCGCGCAGGAACGGGCCATACAGGTGGATCGTCAGTCACCAGTCGATCTTCAGCAGCAACGGCGGCGCTCGCGAAACGCACCGCGTCACCGTGCATCTGACGCGCTGTGGCGATGGTCGATTGCAGTTGCCAGCGCGCCACCGCAAGCACATCGGACGATCGATTGATGTTTTTTATAGTCAAGCCCGCCGCCTGAGCGGCCCGCTCGCGAACGTTGCAGCCGCTCGAGCTCGGTGCGAGCCGCCGTTACGTTACCGCGCGCGGCGTGCGCCATACCCCGCGCGAATTGCATCAACCCGCGCAAGTAGGGATCAGTCGCGGAACCTTCATCGGCATCGTTGGGCAGCGAGTCCCACCGATGCAACCGTACTTTCGTCAGCGCCGGCGCCGCTAAAAGGTGTTGCCGCGTGCCTTGCGGCTCAACATCCGCGGCTGCCGCTACGGCAAGCTGTTCCGCAGCCTGCATTGCGATGTCGGCATCTCCGCTCCACAGCGCGGAGACCCACAGGTAATGCAGATTGTGAATGGCATAGCCGGTGTCCGCACCCGTCGCCTTCGCGTATTCGCGATCCGCTTTGACAGCCGCAGCGTTCGACGCCACCGCATCGCGATAGCGTCCGACCCTGAAAAAAATATGCGACGGCATATGCACCAGATGACCCACCATCGGAGCGAGCGTGCCAAGTTGTTCTGCCGACGCCAGCGCCTGTTCGCGCTGCGGTGAATCTTCGAACAGATGGATTCGATAGTGATGCGCACCCGGGTGCATGGGCGCCAAGTGAATCGCTCGATCGAGCCGTGCAGCGATCTTCGGCGTCCATGCTTGCGGCCGGCCGTTGGCGCGCCAGTAGTCGTAGGCGTGTGCGTTCATCTCAGCCTCGGCTGCCAACACCGCGATATCGGCGTCGCCTGCATACCGGTCTGCAACGACCTGCATCGCGGCAGCATAGGAAGCGGCGAGCCGGCCGGCATCGGCAGCGTTACTCGTTGAATAGCGCAGTGCCAGCGCATCGATCAGCGCGCGCTCGAGCGAACCGGGCGCTGACAGGCCGCGCGCCTGAACGATCGCGTCAAGCGCGACGGGCACGTCGGCGGCGTTCATATCGTGATTGATGCTGGGACCGAGCGCCCACGCTATGCCCCAGCGGCACAACGCGCACTGCGGATCGAGCTGCGAAGCCGCACGAAAGGAGCGCACTGCCTCAGCAAAGCTGAATCCCCAGCCAAACACGAGTCCCTGGTCAAAGAATCGCTGAGCCTCGGCATTGGGAGAAGCGGGCGGGCCGCGGTAGTCACCAAAGTCGAGCAGGCGCGCTTTCGAAATCGGCAGGTTTCCGGTATCGGCGCTGCAAACCGCGCCCCGCACTGGGTTGTTGGGTCCTTCAACCGCTGCGGCAGGAAGCGTTGCCAACACCGCCCCGATGACGATAACGCCGGCGGCGCATGGCGGCACAAAGCGACTCATCAGCAAGTCTACAAAATCAGTCCACAAAGAACGCCTGCATCTCCGCGCTCAACAAATCGGGCGCTTCCTCCGGAATGTAGTGCCCGGTCGGCGTTGTGCGACCGGCTACCGTGTTTCTCGACCGGCTCTGCCAGTCCTCGATTGGAGTGAAAAGCTTGTTCACGACGCCGCGCTCGCCCCATAAAACGTGAAGTGGGCACTCAAGGCGCTTGTTTGCTTTCACGTCGGCGCGGTCGTGCTCGAGGTCGATCGACGCGGCGGCACGATAGTCCTCACACATCGCGTGGATCGCCGCCGGGGTAAAGCAACGTTCGTATTCAGCCAAAGCTCGCGGATCGAACAATCCGGTACCGACGGATCCCCAGCCGCCGAGCTTGTTTCGCAGATAGAAGCTCGGATTGGCGCCAATCAACGTTTCAGGCAGCGGTTCGGGTTGAGTCAGAAAGAACCAGTGGTAGTACAGCGTCGCAAAATCCATCGTCGTGCGCTCATACATCGCAAGCGTCGGCGAGATGTCGAGCACCATCAAACGCGAGACGCATTGCGGATGATCGAGCGCGAGACGGTGCGCGACGCGCCCGCCACGATCGTGACCGCACACGAAGAAGCGTGTGAATCCCAGCGTGCGCATCAGTTCCAGCACGTCGAGCGCCATCGTGCGCTTCGAATACGGCGCATGATCCGCCTCGCTGGGCGGCTTGTCGGAGTCGCCGTAGCCACGCAGATCCGGCATCACCAAGGTGTAGCCAGATGCCAGCTGCGGCGCGACCTTGTGCCAGATGACGTGCGTCTGCGGAAAACCGTGCAACAGCAGCAACGGCGGCCCGGTACCGCCAAACCGTAACTGCAGATCAATCCCGTTGGCGCGTCGCGTTTGCTGCGTGAATCCGGGAAACAGTCCTACGCTCAAATGTCCTCTCGCTGCTCGAGCAACCCGATCAGTGTTTCGAGGGCAACAATGATGCTTCGCGTGCGCACGGCATTGCGATCGCCGGTGATGTGGACGGTGCGCGTTTTAACCCAGGGCGCGCTCGACGAATCACGCCGAATCGCCCACGCGAAACATACGGTCCCCACCGGCTTGTTGTTGGAACCACCCTCGGGCCCGGCAATTCCTGTCACCGCGAGCGACACGTGCGCACCGTGCGATAACGCTCCGAGCGCCATCGCGCGCGCGACCGGCTCGCTGACCGCGCCAAAGTCGCGCAAATACGCAGATGGCACGCCGAGCATCTGCATCTTTGCTTCGTTCGAGTAGGTGATAAACCCACGGTCGAACCAGCCGCTCGAGCCGGGCACGATTGTGACTGCGTAGGCGACGCCGCCGGCAGTGCACGATTCGGCTGTCGCCAGCGTCAGATGCTGCGCGCGAAGCGCTGAGCCGAGCCGGTGTGCGAGCTGCTCGATCGTTTGCGATACGTCGTTCATACGAAAAGCATTGCCTCTTTGAACGTGCTTTCGCGCAAGTCCCCAAATTCAGCTAACCGATGTGCGAACGTGTCATCCGACACGTCCATCCTGGCGTCGCCATCCGCTTCCGAAATGATCGTAAGCACCGCTGCCAGTGTCTACCGGCGCTCCCTGGCCGTCCAGCACGGCTAGATCGGCGGTCGCTGTCACCGTGCCGATGCGGGTAACGGGCGTGGTTTCCGCCGCCGCAATGACCTCTGCCCGCCGGTTCAACGCCGCTGTAAAAACGAGCTCGTAATCGTCGCCACCGATAAGCGCACATCGGTATTGGATATGCATGGGCTGCTGCTGCAGTACCGGAGAGCGCGGCACCTGCGTCCAATCGATGATCGCCCCGACGCCTGAGCCGCGCAGAACATGACGAAGATCGCCAACGAGTCCATCAGAAACGTCGATCGCGCTGCTGGCGATGCCGACGAGTCGCGCTCCAAGGTGGACGCGCGGTGCTGGCCGCTCGAGACGATCGACCACTCGTTCCGCGTCCGGCGGTTGGAGGTCGATTTCGTTACGGCGAAACGCCAAGCCCAGAGCAGCGTCACCGAGCTGGCCCGACACCCAGATGTCGTCGCCCACGCGCGCGCCCGATCGCAGCAGCGCTCGGCCCAAGGGCACGGTACCCATCGCGGTGATCGTGATCGCCACGCCATGCGCCGAGCGGGTCGTGTCACCGCCCGCCAGCACGCAGCGGTGCGCATCGGCCAGCGCATATAGCCCGCGACTGAAGTCCTCGAGCCACGATGGATCGACACGCGGTAGTGCGATCGCCAGCAGGAAGCAGCGCGGTGTCGCGCCACACGCCGCGAGATCCGAGAGATTGACGGCAAGTGATTTGTGCCCGAGCGCGGCCGGATTGACGTCCGAAAGGAAGTGGACTCCTTCGATCAGAGTATCGGTCGACACTGCCCACTGCTCGCCGGAACCGGCCGTAAGCAATGCACAGTCGTCGCCGACGCCAAGGGCGACGTATCCATCGGCCGAAGCCGGACGCGCGAAGAAACGCTCGATCAACTCGAATTCGCCGAGCGAATCGTCCGGAGCGTGTCCGCGCTGGATCAAGTCAACCTCGAGATCAGCCTCGTGCGGCGACCTCGGTTTGACGTAGTGCTGCCGCCACCTTGTCGAGCACTCCATTGACGTAGCGAAAGCCGTCGGTACCGCCGAAATTCTTTGCGAGCTCCACGGCTTCGTTGATCACGACGCGGTAGGGAATTTCGAGTCGATGCTGCAGTTCGTAGGTTGCGATCAGCAGAATCGCATGCTCGACCGGCGAAAGAGTTTGCACAGCCCGGTCGAGATGCGGACCGAATCGCGCGCGCAAGTCTGCAGCGTGCTCGATCGCGCCGTTGAGTAGCTCCCGATAGTGCGCGACATCGGCTCCCGCTTGGGCTTCGCCGTCGTCTAGCGGCTGCGCTTCGATCGTCGCGGCATCTCGGCCTGCGATGAGCCATTGATACAACCCTTGGAGCGCAAGCTCTCGCGCTCGACGACGTGCGCTTCGGCTGCTTCCTCTTGCCCGCGCTAAGCCGCCGGGCGGGCCTGACGGCTGCAAGTGAACCTACTCTTCGCCGGTCGCTGCGGAGGCGCCGTCTTCATCGAGCGCCCACAGCAAATTGGCCATTTCGACCGCAGTACGTGCCGCGTCGCGCCCTTTTTCACTCAAACGCGCGCGCGCTTGCTCGTCAGTATCGGTCGTCAAAATGGCATTGGCGACCGGCACGCCATACTCCATCGCAACGCTTGCGACGCCGCGCGCCGACTCATTGGCGACTACCTCGAAGTGATACGTGTCGCCTCGAATCACGCAGCCGAGCGCAATCAGCGCATCGAAATCGTCGGTCGCCGCCAGCTTTCCAAGCGCAAGCGGAATCTCGAGGGAGCCGGGCACGGTGATGTGCGTGATGTCGTCTTCGTCGACGCCGAGCGTGATCAGCTCGTTGATGCACGCCTCCGTCAATGCACGGCCCGCCCATTCGTTGAAGCGCGCCTGCACCAGACCGATACGCAGGTCCGCGCCGTCAAAATCGGGGGCAATGAAGTCTTTGGCCATGCGTTTTGTTTTTCCCGCCGCAATGCTCGGCGTCAGTCTTCGAGATACCCGCTAACCTGCAGCCCGAAGCCGGCCATTGAAGGCATCTTGCGCGGCTTGGCGAGAAGTTTCATGCGACGCACACCAAGATCACGCAGAATCTGCGCGCCAACCCCATAAGTGCGCAGATCCAGCGTCGTGGAGCGCGTCGTCTCGGCCGCCCCGCTTGTGATGGCATCGAGCCTTGCGAACAATTGCTCGGATGCCTCACCGCAGTTGAGCATGACCAGTACGCCGCCATCGCTGTGCGTGATCCGCTCAAGCGCCTTCTGCAGCGGCCAGGCATGTGTCGAAGCCTGCACATCGAGCAGATCGAGGACCGACAGCGGCTCGTGAACACGCACCAGCGCTTCACGATCCGGCGTCAACTTGCCATGCACCAGCGCGAGGTGTGCACCACCGCTCGGCTGATCGCGGTACGCAATCAGTTCGAACTCGCCGGCCGGCGTCATCACACGCCGCGTGCAAACGCGCTCAACCAACGACTCGTTGGCGGCGCGATAACGAATCAGATCGGCGATCGTGCCGATGCGCAACCCATGGGAGGCTGCAAATGGCAGCAAATCGGGCAGGCGTGCCATCGTGCCGTCGTCGTTCATCACCTCGCACAGCACCGCCGCCGGATTCAGACCGGCCAGTCGCGCCAGATCGCAGCATGCTTCGGTATGCCCGGCTCGCATTAGGACACCTCCGGGCGCGGCAACCAGCGGAAAGACGTGCCCCGGCTGCACCAGGTCTGACGGCTTGGCGTGCGGACGCGTCGCTACGTGGATCGTGTGCGCGCGATCTGCAGCGGAGATGCCAGTGCTGATGCCATCAGCGGCCTCGATCGCCACGGTGAAGTTGGTTCCGTGCACGGTGCGGTTGTTGACGGTCATCGGCGTCAGTTGCAGTTGCGCCGCGTGCTCTGCGGTGATGGGCATGCAAATCAGCCCGCGCCCGTTCTTCGCGAGGAAGTTGATCTTCTCGGGCGTGACGAAGTCAGCCGCAAAAATGAGATCGCCCTCGTTTTCGCGATCCTCGTCGTCGACCAGCACCACGATATGGCCGCGCCGAATCTCTTCAATCAGTTCAGCGGTTGTTGCAAGGCGTGCCGGCGGTTTGGAGGGGCTGGGGACGGCAGACAGCATGATTTTCGCGTTTCGTGTTCTGCGCAGATCGGGCTGCGGAGTTTATGCGTTTCCGCCGCGAAGCGACAGCATCCGCTCGACGTATCGCGCGATCGGGTCGACTTCGATATTGACGCGACTTCCCGCGCGCAACGAGCGCAACGTGGTGACTCGATGCGTGTGGGGAATGACGTTGACCGAAATCTCGCACCCTTGCGGGCTATCGACCACACGATTGACAGTCAGACTGACGCCGTCAATCGCCACCGAACCTTTGTACGCGAAATATTTCGACAACTCCGCGGGTGCTCGCACGATCAACTGCCACGACTCGTGCACTTGCGTCATGGACACCACCTCGCCGACGCCATCAACATGTCCAGCCACCAGATGGCCGCCAAGTGGATCTCCGATCCGAACCGATGTTTCAATATTCACCTCACCCGGCGCATCGAGGCCTGAGGTTCGTTCCAAGCTTTCCCTCGAGGTGTCGACGGCAAACACGCCGTCGTCAACATGAATCGCCGTCATGCAGGCGCCGGCGATCGCAACACTGTCTCCAATGTCGGCCGCGAACGCCGGTACCTCGCGCGCATCGATGGTGAGTCGAACCCCTCCATCAACAGACAGGCGCTCGACTTCTACGATACGGCCAACACCCGCGACAATTCCTGTGAACATAGGAGCTATCTCGCAACCCCGCATGACCGCGCGCAGCCCGAGGGGTTGTCACCAAAACGGGCGTCTGCGTCGTTGCGCTCCTTGCCAAGGCGTCCAGCCTTGGCAGCGTCGCGACGCCTAGCATCCATCCCGTTTTGGTGACAACGCGGCTCAAGCGGGGTCACGAGATAGCTCCTATCACGCGCGCCAAAATGCGAACGTCGTCACCAACCTGCGCCACTTCGATAAATTTAAGTCGTTGCGCTTGTGCGAGGTCGGACAGCGCCGGCAAGTGCACCATGCCCTGAGCTTCACCTAGCAAACTCGGCGCAAAGTACACCAGCAGTTCGTCGGCCAGCCCTGCACTCATGATCGACCCGTTGAGCTTGAATCCGGCTTCCACGTGCACTTCATTGATGCTGCGCGCCGCCAGGGCCTTCAGCAGTGCTTTCAGGTCCACCTTGTTGCGCTCGCCCGGCAAATGAATCAGTTCGGCACCGCGCTTAACGAGCGCTGCCTCAACCGCCGGTTTCTGGACGGCGCACGCGACCAGCACCGAGCCCTCACCGTCGAAGATGTGCGCGTCAGGATCGACGTCGAGCCGACTGTCGATCAGGACTCGCAGCGGCTGACGCGACGTTTCCACCAGTCTGACGTTCAGCTGCGGGTTATCCGCCTGAACGGTGCCTATGCCAGTCAATACTGCACACGCTCGGGCGCGCCATGCATGTCCATCGCGGCGCGCATCCTCGGACGTGATCCATTGTGAAGCCCCATTTAACAGCGCGGTCTTGCCGTCCAGACTGGCAGCAACCTTTAAGCGCACCCACGGCCGCCCGCGCGTCATGCGCGAAAAAAATCCGGCGTTGACGTCGGCCGCCTCCTGCTCCAAGAGGCCGCACCGTACGTCGACGCCACCATTGCGCAACATCTCGAGTCCGCGTCCAGACACCGCCGGGTTGGGGTCTTCGACTGCCGCGATGACTCTGGCCACTTTCGCTTCGGATAACGCCGTGGCGCATGGCGGTGTTCGGCCAAAGTGGCTGCAAGGCTCGAGCGAAACGTAAACGGTCGAGCCGCGGACGTCGTGGCCATTACGCCGAGAATCCAAGATAGCTTCGACCTCGGCGTGGTTCGAGCCCGCGGGCTGCGTAAAACCTTCACCCAGCACGCGTCCGTCGCGCACGATGACGCATCCGACGCGCGGATTTGGCGTGGCGTGAAATGCCGACCGCTGCGCAAGCGCGAGCGCGCGCAGCATGAATTCGCGGTCAGACTCCGAGTACATCGCGCAAAGTGTACGCAGCGGCGCTCAGCAAACGAGCGCCGCTGCGTGCGCCTTGCAGACAAACTGCCGGGCCGCTATTTGCGGCGGCCAGGTGTGTGTTAGCTCGCGATTACTTGATTTCGAGGCGCTTGCTTACCGTCGCTGCGCGCTTCGGTAGCAACAGCGTCAGCACACCGTCTTCAAAGCGGGCGTCAGCACCGTCCTCAGTGACCTCAGCCGGCAGCTCGAAGCTGCGCGCGTAGCTGGTCGAATAGCGCTCGCTGTACAGAAGTTTGGCCCCATTGCCGTTGCGATCCTTCGTTTCCGACGAGTCTTTCGACTCGGCGTTGATCGACACACGCGTACCTTCTATACCAACGTTGATATCGTCCTTGCGAATCCCCGGCAGGTCGACCTTGATTTCGAAGTTGCTGCCCTTGTCGAGCACGTCCATCCGTGCGCGGGAGACGGCCTGCGTGTTTGAATTACGCGCTACCGGAACATTGGCGCGGTGAAAAAAGTCCGTGAACAGTTCGTCGATCAGCGAATTGAACGAATCGCCGCGGCGCGTTGAAAGTTGGTACATCGAATTCTCCGGAGTGGTGTGGGCGCTGTTTGCGCCGATAACCCCAATCTAGGGATTCGCGACCGGGTTTCAAGGCACCTTCTAACGTCGCTTGGCCCGTTTTGCTGTCTTCACGGGCCGTACTTCGCGCACGACCTCGGCAAATTCGTCGACATCCTCGAAGCTGCGATATACCGACGCGAAACGTATGTAGGCTACCTTGTCGAGCCGCCTTAGTTCGCGCATTACCAGCTCTCCGATCTTCTCGCTTTTCAGCTCGCGCTGCGCTGACGACAGAAGCTTGTCTTCGATACGTGCGATCGCTTCATCGACGGCCTCGCGCGGCACAGGCCGCTTGCGCATCGACAATTGCATCGAAGCGCGAAGCTTTTCACGGTCGTAGTCGGCGCGCCCCCCACCGCGCTTGATGATAGTCGGCATGGCCAGCTCGACTCGCTCATACGTTGTAAAGCGCTTTTCGCACGACAGGCATTTGCGGCGTCGACGGATCGTCGCACCTTCGTCCGACGCGCGCGAATCGATCACCTGCGTGTCGGCGTACTGGCAAAACGGACACTTCACCGGTTAGCCATAAACGGGAAACCGCTGCGTCAGGTCTGCAACTTCCCGCTTGACACGGTCGATCGTCACAGGGTCGCCGGGCTTCTCCAGGATGTCCGCAATCAGATTCGCCGTCTTTGCTGCTTCGGCGTCGCCGAACCCGCGCGTCGTGATCGCAGGCGAGCCGAGCCGAACGCCGCTCGTGACCATTGGTTTTTGCGGATCCTTCGGAATCGCATTTTTGTTGATGGTGATGTGCACGTCACCGAGCAGCGCTTCGGCATCCTTGCCGGTGATGTTCTTCGCCCGCAGATCGACCAGCATCAAATGACTTTCGGTGCGGCCCGACACAATCCGCATACCGCGCTTGACGAGTGTTTCAGCCATCACACGAGCGTTGGTCATCACCTGTTTCTGATATGACCTGAAGTCCGGCGATAGCGCCTCCTTGAACGCCACCGCTTTGGCTGCAATCACGTGCATCAGTGGACCCCCTTGCAAGCCTGGGAACACCGCCGAGTTGATCGCCTTTTCCAATGTTGGCTTCATCAGTATCAAGCCGCCGCGCGGCCCGCGTAGCGTCTTATGCGTCGTCGACGTAATCACATCGGCGTGCGGTATCGGACTCGGGTACTCGCCCGCAGCAATCAGGCCCGCGTAGTGCGCCATGTCGACCATCAGGTAGGCGCCGACTTCGCGTGCAACGTTCGCAAAGCGCTCGAAGTCGATTCGCAGCGAATAGGCGGAAGCACCGGCGATGATCAACTTGGGTTTGTGCTGCTGCGCCAGTGCGCGCAGCGCGTCGTAATCGATTTCCTCGCGCTCGTTGAGCCCGTAGCTGACGACCTTGAACCACTTGCCGCTGATGTTCAAGGGCATGCCGTGAGTCAGGTGGCCGCCTTCGGCCAGACTCATCCCCATGATCGTGTCGCCGGGCGTGAGTAGCGCAAGGAACACGGCTTCGTTGGCCTGCGCCCCGGAATGCGGCTGTACGTTGGCCGACATCTCCACACCCGGCACTGCGAATAATTGCTTCAGGCGCTCGATCGCAAGACTTTCGGCAACGTCAACGTATTCACAGCCGCCGTAATAACGCTTCCCGGGATAGCCCTCGGCGTACTTATTGGTCAGCTGACTTCCCTGTGCTGCAAGCACGGCAGGACTCGCGTAGTTCTCCGACGCAATCAGCTCAATGTGTTGCTCTTGCCTCCGGTGTTCGTTTGCGATCGCCGACAGGATGTCGGGGTCGATGCGTTCCAGAGTATGTGTGCTTCGATTAAACATGACGTCCTCGCGCAGGCAGCAAGTTGGGGCCCGTTCACCCCATATCGATTACTTCGTCGATCACTTGCCATCGTGCCCAGGCGTACGGCGAAATCGTTCCGCGCTTCCCGGGTGTTCTCACCCTGGCGCCAGTCACGCGGAATTGGATCAGTGGATCCCGGATGGCGGTGAAATTATGCCAGTCGCCGAAATCGCACTAGACCGGCAACTCGTCGGCCGCCTCCTGCAGATGTGCGACATCGCCCCAAAGGTCGATCGAAAGTGCCAGCGGAGCTGAGTCGGATGCGGACGCCGTCAGTCGATTGACGGCTGCATTGAGCATCTGATGTTCGCGCGGCGCGTGCCACTGCAGCACACGTGCAGCGCGATAGACAACGTCAAGCACACCGCCGTGCGAGACAAGCGCAACGGTTTGATTGGTGTGGCGCGCGCCAATCTCAGTCACCGCGGACATCACGCGATCGATCAGCTGCTGCCCGCATTCGCCGCCTTCAGGCCGCCACTGCGGATCGCGCTCGCGCCACTTCGTGAACTCGGCCGGATAGCGCGCTGCAATCTCGTCCAACGTCAGCCCTTCAAAAATACCGAACGAACGTTCGCGAAGTCGCGGCTCGGCAATGACTTCCAAACCGAGCCGTGCTGCCAGCGGCGCCGCCGTCAGCCAGGCACGCGACTGGCCACTCGAATACACCGCTTCTATCGGCTCATTGGCAAGGCATTCGGCCAGGCGCGCGGCCTGCAGGATGCCGAGAGGCGATAGCGGAATATCGAGCTGACCCTGAATCCGGTGCTCGGCGTTCCACGCGGTCTCGCCGTGCCGGATCAGCAGCAGCTTTGTTTTCATCTGATCTACGCCAGACGCGGATTGAGCGTGTAGGTGCCCGTCAGCTGCGCCTTCGCGATAACGTGGCCCTCAATCGCCTTCAACACTTCCGGGCCGGTGAACTTCCCTTCGAGCGGCACGCGCGGAACATCGAGCGCATACAGCGTGAACACGTAGCGATGCTGGATCGAGTCGTTCCACGGCGGGCATGGACCGTCGTAGCCAAAATAGTCGCCGTTCATGTCGTGATCGTTGGCGAACCAGTCGGTGTACCCGTTCAGCCCATGTCGTGTGTTGTTTGGCGCCACCGGCCCGTTCTTGCCGCGCGGTTTCACCTCTTTCGAATAACTGCCCGCCTCGATCAAGCGCTGCGTCGGCGGAATATCGACCAGCACCCAATGATAGAAATCGACGCGCGGTAACGACGCTGGGATCTCCCGGTCTTCCTTGAAAAGATCGTCCGGCTTGCTCGGAACATCGACGTCGTGACAGATCAGCACGAACGACTTTGTTCCCGCCGGAACGTCGTCCCAGGCCAGGTGTGGATTGCGATTTTCCGACAACGTTGCATGCTTGCCCGGATCGGTCTTGCAAAACGCGAACTCAGCCGGAATGGGCTTACCGTCTTCGAGTGAATCGCTAGAGAGTTTCATCGGTTTTCCTGCGCGCTGCTGGAGCTTATATTGCTGGTCATCATAGGCGACAGAAACGTTGCAAGGGCATGACACGCGAGGCAACCGCAGAACGGGGCGAAGAGTTCCGTGACGACTTGCGCGGCACAGCGGCGGGCACACCGCGCGCCGACGCGGCCCAAGTGCGCCGACTGCTGCCAGCGGAAACGCTGGCCGAACTGACGCGACTGTCCCCGTTGCGCTCCACCTTCGCAATAGCGACGACTCTTGGCACCATCGCGCTCGTGCTGGGGATCGCCTGGACGCACTTCACATGGTGGATCGTGCTGCCCGCGGTGTTCCTGATTGGTATTCAGCAGCACGCGTTGTTCGTGCTGGCACACGACTCGGCGCACTACCGGCTTTACGGAACTCGCTGGCTCAACGATGCGATTGGCCGCTTCGTCGGGACGGTGGGCGGTGTGTCGATGATGAGCTACCGGGTTATCCACCGGCTGCATCACAACAACCTTTATGGCGAAGTCGATCCTGACATCGCATTGCACGGCGGTTACCCAAGAGGCAAGGTGTATCTGCTGAAAAAACTGGCCAAAGACATCTGCGGGTTGACCGCATTGAAGACCTACGCATACTTCTTCGGCAATCCCGCGATCAACGCCAACACGCAACAGGCGCAACGTCCGCTCGATGACACGTCCGCAGCGCTACGCACGGCGGCGCGCCGCGACCGCTGGGGGGTGGTCGCTTTTCATGTTGGCGCGCCGATCATCGCGCTAACCGTGGGCGGACCACTCGCCCTCTTCAAGTATCTGGTCCTGTGGACGCTTCCGCTCGCCACCGTTATCCCGCCAATTCTGCGCTTGCGCGCAGTATGCGAACACGGGGCGGTCACCGATCTTTCAACGCCGCTGACAGCGGCACGTACGAACTTGGTGGGCCCACTAGCGCGCTTCGTGATGTTCCCGCACCACGTGAACTATCACGTCGAGCATCACCTGTTTCCCGCGGTCCCACACTACCGCCTGTCTCGACTGCATGCGGAGCTGGCGCAGCGCGGAGTCTTTGAGAATGCTGAAGTAAGACCGTTGCGCGAGACCTTCAAGCGTGTGTTCGCGGAGCGACAGCGCATAACGTAGTTGCGCTTTACGTCGTCGCGGCGCGCAAGCGTTAGGCGGAGCTGGCCTGCCTGGGCGTCGGGCACTGAAGTGCGAGCGGCTTCGCCGCTTCGCTTGCGGCGATTCTTAGAGCGGCGGCAGGCCGCCGCGACTGCGGTACTCACAACGCCGGCGCGAAAAAAGGCTAAAGCGTTTTTTTGCTCAACAGCCCCGGCGTTGCTCCGCTCCTCGGGCGACGCCCCGAAGGCAGGTCATCTCCGCCCAACGCTTGCGCGTGAGACACCCTCACTTTAAGTGGGGAAAGAAAAGAACATCTCAGATCGAGGCCATGTCGCAACAGCAGCGGCTGGCGCAGATGCGCCGCCTTTGAGTCGTCGCCCGAGGAGCGGAGCGCCAGCGGGGCATGTTGAGGGCCTGCCTGTTTGAGCGCAGCGAGTTGCAGGCCCGCCGCTGGCGCGAGTACCGCAGTGGTTGGCACTTTAGTGCCCGACGACGTAGGCGGCGCAGCTGCGTCGGCCGCTGCTGCATCACGGGGCGCGGTTAACTCACGGTAACGCGTGCCCACTTGCGCTTGCCGATCTGCATCACGTATGTCCCGCGTTTGATTATCAACGTGCGATCGCTGACTTTCTCGCCATCGATTTTCACACCACCCTGCTCGATGCTGCGAATCGCTTCGCTCGTTGATGATGCGAGCCCGGCCTGCTTTAGCAGCGCGGCGATCGCTACGCCGCCGTCGCCTCCCGCCACCGTAACCTCCGGCATATCGTTCGGGATCGCGCCTGCCTTGAAGCGCGCCATGAACTCAAACGCCGCCATCTCGGCCGCCTGCTCCGAGTGAAACCGCGCCACGATCTCGCTTGCCAGCAAGCGTTTGACGTCGCGCGGATTGCGTCCTTCGAGAGTCTGCTTTTTAAGTTGTTCGATCTCCTCGTTGGAGCGCAGCGACAGCAGGTCGTACCAGCGCCACATCAGCTCGTCCGAGATCGACATCGTCTTCGAAAACATATCGAACGCAGGCTCGGTAATGCCGATGTAGTTGTTCTTGCTCTTCGACATTTTTTCGACGCCGTCGAGCCCTTCGAGCAACGGCATCGTCAGGATGCATTGCGGCTCCTGGCCGTAGTGCCGTTGCAGCTCTCGGCCCACCAGTAAGTTGAATCGCTGATCGGTGCCACCGAGTTCGATGTCGGACTCGAGCGCGACCGAGTCGTAGCCCTGCATCAGCGGGTACAGGAGCTCATGCATCGCAATCGGTGTGTTGTCTCGATAGCGCGTCGCAAAATCGTCGCGCTCGAGCAACCGGGCGAGCGTGTAGTGCGCCGCGAGCTTGATCATGCCTGCTGCGCCCAGCGGCTCGGACCATTCCGAGTTGTATCGAATCTCGGTCTTGTCGCGCCGAAGCACGAGTCCGGCCTGATCGAAGTAAGTCTTGGCGTTCTGCTGAATCTGCTCACGCGATAGCGGCGGGCGTGTCGTATTTCGGCCGGACGGATCTCCGATCAACGCAGTGAAATCTCCGATCAGGAAAATGACGGTGTGACCGAGATCTTGTAGTTGTCGCAGCTTGTTCAGAACGACCGTGTGTCCGAGATGAAGGTCCGGCGCAGTCGCGTCGAGGCCGAGCTTGCAGCGCAATGGCTTGCCCGTCGCTTCGGACCGCGCGAGCTTCTGCTCAAACTCCGATTCGATCAGCAATTCGTCGCTGCCGCGCTTAACCAGCGCTAGCTCGCGTTCGATTTTGGGACTAACTGTGTAAATTTTGCTCTTCGATTGCATGCGGTTTCGAATGCGATTGGGCGTCGCCTGCGCAAGCCCGATTTGTCGGGCTATACTCGCGCCCACGATAAAAAAGCGCACCCATACGTGCGCTTTTTTGTGCCGGTAAATTTCTTCTCGGTAAATGCCATTGTCGATTCTATCCAAACGACTTGCACTTTTTGCAGATGACACGCGACTCGGTTTTCGGTTGGTGTCGCGGCGGTGGAAACAGGTAGAGCGGGTCAAGCGTAAGCGCATAGAGCTGGCGGCGGTGTTTTCGCTGCTGCCTCTGTCTGCGGCACTCGCGGGCTTGGCCGCAGTACCTGCAGCTTTGGAGCTTGATCAATCGCAAACGCTGCCGGTAATTGAAAGCGTCACGACGCCTTCAATCACAGACCAGGTCACACAGCTGCTCGCTCAAGAAGACGCTCATTTGCGGGAAGCTCGCGTACAGCGTGGCGAGACGCTCGCCGCCTTGTTCGGCCGGCTCGGTATTGCGGATGCTGTCGCGTTGCGCTTTGCGCAGACCGACGCGTCAGCGCGGCCTCTGTTAAGGCTGGCACCCGGCCGCTTCGTTCAATGCAGCATCACGTCTGAGGGTGCACTGCGCTGGCTGAAGGTTTACGGCGCCGGCGATCTTGACGGTGCGCTGGCCACGACTCGCATTCTGACGATCGATCGCAGCGATGAAAGCGCAGCCGGGTTTCGCGCTGTTGAGGCGGACGTCGCGCTCGAGCGCCGCACCGAGTTCAAGAGCGGCGATGTGCGCGTTTCGCTTTTTGGCGCGACCGATGAAGCCGAAATCCCCGATGCCGTTGCGCAGCAGATGATCGATGCGCTCGAAAGCGAAATTGATTTTCATCGCGACCTGCGGCGTGGCGCCCGGTTTCGCGTGATCTACGAATCGCTGTACGCGTCCGGCGAGTTTCTGCGTGCGGGCCGCCTGTTGGCCGTCGAGCTCGAAAATGGCGGCAAGCACTTCGCGGCGTACTGGTTCGCCAACGGCAGCAAGCACGGCGGCTTCTATGGGGCCGACGGACGCAGTTTGAAGCAGGCATTTCTGCGCTCGCCGCTCGAGTACACCCGCGTCAGTTCCGGCTTCAGCAGCAGCCGCACGCATCCTATCTTTGGTTATGACGCTGCGCATCGCGGAGTCGACTATTCCGCCACGGCCGGCACCAACGTACGCTCGATTGGCGAAGGCGTCGTCACATTTGCCGGTTGGCAACGCGGCTATGGCAATGTGGTTGAGATTCGCCACGACGGCAAGCACGCGACGTTGTATGCGCATCTGCAGACCGTCGCACCCGGCCTGCGACAGGGTCTTCGAATTGGTCAGGGCGACTCCGTCGGCACAGTGGGCATGACGGGTTGGGCCACGGGTCCGCATCTGCATTTCGAATTGAAAGTGCATGACCAGCACGTCAATCCATTGACTGCCGAACTTCCTGCCGCCGAGCCGCTGGCCGCATCGCAACTGCAAAACTTCACGCGGACGACGACCCCACTGCGCGCTCAGCTGGCACTGATGGAACGCGTAAGCATCGCCCTTGACCGCCCGCGCTGATCGCGCGTAGCGAACGTGCTTTTTATTGGATTAATGTCGGGCACGAGCCTGGACGGCGTCGACGCTGTTCTCGCGGACTGTGCGCATACGCCGCCAAAATCACTGGCCCACGCGTATCGCGCTTTCCCGGTGGAGCTGCGCAAATCGCTAACGTCGCTCTGCAGTCCCGGGACTGACGAGATAGAGCGGGGCAGCATCGCGGCTCGTGATCTGGCGCATCTGTATGCCGCCATTGTCGATGACGTGCTGCATGGCGCCGGACTGGCACCCTCGGAGGTGCGCGCGATCGGCGCACATGGCCAGACGGTACGGCACAGGCCGCAGCTCGGCTTTAGCGTGCAACTGAACTCGCCGTCACTGTTGGCCGAGCTGTCGTCTATTGACGTCGTCGCCGACTTCAGAAGCCGTGACATCGCTGCCGGAGGCCATGGCGCTCCGCTCGCCTCGCTATTTCACATTGCCGCATTCAGCGGCCCGTTGCCGCGCGCGGTGGTCAATGTCGGCGGTATCAGCAATCTGACAGGCCTGCCGAAGCGCGGAGAAGAAGGATCCGTGATCGGCTTTGACATCGGTCCCGGCAACTTGCTGCTCGACCACTGGGCTCAGAAACACTTTGGATTGCCGTTTGATCGCGATGGGGCAATAGCGGCGTCCGCCCAAGTCGATCAAGACCTGCTGACTGCGTTGCTAGCAGAACCGTTTTTCGCTCAGCCGCCGCCGAAGAGCAGTGGACGCGAGCTGTTTTCACCCGCGTGGCTCGAGCAAGTGCTGCGACATCAGGGTCCCGACCCTGCCACCGTGCTAACCACGTTGACGTGCTTGAGCGCCGTTGCAATCGGAAGCGCCATTGACGACCTGGTTTCCGCAAGCAAACGATGTCGTCATCTGCGGGGGCGGTGCGCGCAATGCAACTTTGCTTCGCATGCTGGAGACCGAGTGCGCACCGCGCACCGTGATCGCAAGTTCAGCGCTAGGTGTAGAGCCCGATCAGGTGGAGGCGCTGGCGTTTGCCTGGCTCGCGCACGCGCATGTCAACGGTCAAGCCGGCAATGTGCCAACGGTGACCGGCGCGCGCGGACACAGGGTTCTCGGGGCGCTCTATCCAGCGCATTCCCGCAGCGATTGATGCCAACAAAAAGGCGCCCGAAGGCGCCTTCCGGTGTTCATGCAACTAGCTACGCAGAAAACGATGAACCGCAACCGCATGTCGTGGTGGCGTTCGGATTCTTGATCACGAACTGCGCGCCCTCCAAGTCTTCCTTGTAATCGATCTCGGCGCCCACCAGGTACTGATAGCTCATCGAGTCGATCAGCAACGTAACGCCGTTTTTTTCCATCGACGCATCGTCTTCGTTGACGACTTCATCGAACGTAAAACCGTACTGAAATCCGGAGCATCCGCCGCCCTGCACGAACACGCGCAGCTTCAGGTCGGCATTGCCTTCCTCTTCGATCAGGTTTTTGACCTTTGCCGCCGCAGCGTCGGTGAAAACCAACGGTGCCGGCATTTCGACCATAGCGTTCATTGCGAAACTCCAGTCTTTGTCTTGCTCGCTCCACTCTGTACGCAGTGCTCGGCAATTATAGGCGCTCGAGCACCGTCTCAGTTCTCTGAAATGGCGCCGCCAGCGGCCAATTTCAACGTCGCTGGCCCCTTATTTGACCGTTCAGAGCCTGATAGATCAATCGGCCTTCGACAACAGCCCCCTGGTGGATCTCGATCGCCCGATAGTGAACGTCGCCTGTGACGCGCGCCTTCGGCTGCAAGCTCGAGCAACTCAGTCACGTGCACCGGCCCGGTGATACGCCCGACACCACCAGGTGTGCCGGCGTGCACTTCGCCTTCTACGTGGCCCAGTTCGCTAACGACGACCATGCAAGCGTCGCCGGTCGCGCACCGGACGTCACCCTTTACCATGCCATCGATGCGCAGTCCGCCGCGAGTACGACAACATCACCTTCGACAGTCGTGCCATTGCCGATCAATGTGCCGATCGGTTTGGGGTGCTACCGATTTGTTGCCGAACATCGTTACCTCACATCGTGAAAGTTTGCTGCGCGCGGACTTCTCCGTTTGATTGGATCTTCACGAGCACCGATCGCACCACCGCGCCCTCGGGAAGTTAAAACGTTCCCTCAACGCGCTGATAGTGACGAAACGCCAACGGCGGTGGGCCCGGCATCCGGAATCGTGGCATCGGGCAACTGCAATACCCATGGCCGGCCGCCCTGCTGCAAGCTGACCGTTAGTGACACAGCACCCACGAAATCGCGCTCGGGCCGGCCGCTTTGCTGGACCAATAGCCGATATCGCAACGCCTGCGGTTCATCTCCTGGTTTGCGATTCGCTTTTCGTACCGGCTCCTTGCTGTTTCTCGGAGTCGTCAGCGCCTGCAGCCGAAAGCTACGAATCACCACGCCCTTTGCATTTGCCGGGGTAGGAAGCAAGCTTTCGAAAAACGCCAGGTCTTCCTTCAAACGCGCGTTCTCGTTTTCGAGCGCTTTTAGCTGCGCCTGCACCTGTTCTGTTGCCGCGCGATCAATTTCTGCTGATTTTCCAACTGAGCCACTAGCGCGAGCTTGCTGTCCCGTTCCGCGACTGCTTGCTTTGCGTCGGCCCTCATCCGCTCGATCTCCGCCGACAGCGCACCGGCCTCCAGCGGTATCGAAGGGCGATTGCCGAAGGCAATCAAGCGCAGTCGGCGACGATCAGCCCCATGATCTAACATCGCCGCCAGCAGGAGCACCACCTTCGGCGCGCCAGGGTATCTCGCTGCGAACGGCGACCCGCATTGCGTGCTGCCGAGTTACTGCGCAACCAACGCTTTCGTCTCATTCGATCCAGCAGGCAGATTGATGCAAAGCCGGCCTCCGGTGCACCCGGCCCACGCTAAAAAGCGTCCGGTGAGGAGAAGCGCCTCGTAACTGCCAAGTCGCAGCGGCGAGCCTCTCCCGTTCTGCACCAGTATAGGTGCGCACGATGATGAGATCATGCCGCGATTGGTCGTATCGCAAACGCGCATCCCCAAAACGGGGCCGCGTTTAAGAGTGACTGAGGCGCGCCGATACGTGCCGATGCTATCGCTTCGAGAACTGCTTGCGGCGTCGTGCTTTGCGGAAATCCGACCTTCTTGCGCTCGACTTCGCGCGCATCGCGCGTCACGAGTCCTGCACCCGAAAGCGCAGGTTTCAGCGTTTCGTCGTAATCGATCAGCGCACGCGTGATGCCATGGCGCACTGCGCCCGCCTGCCCCGACTCGCCACCACCCTGCACGTTCACCTGAATGTCAAACGTGCTCGTGTGGTTGGTCAGTGCAAGCGGCTGCCTGCGCGATCATTCGGCCAGTTTCGCGCTGAAAATAATCATCGATCGAACGACCGTTGATGACGATCGCGCCCGTACCGCGCTTGAGGAATACGCGTGCCACCGAACTCTTGCGGCGGCCGGTTCCATAGTTGTAATTGCCGATCATGTCTTTACCATGTTCGTGATCGCTCGTCACATAGACGCTCGCATTGTCGTACTAGATTTCTAGCGTCTTGGGCTGTTGTGCCGTGTGCGGATGCTCATCGGCAGCGTAAACCTTCAACTTCTTCATCATCGCATACCCGAGCGGGCCCTTTGGAAGCATTCCACGCACGGCCAGATGCAATGCCCGCCCAGGGAAACGCTCCTGCATTTTCTTGAAATTCGTTTCGTACACACCGCCCGGATAACCGCTGTGCCGGTAATACGTCTTGTCTTCGGCCTTGTTGCCGGTCATGCGAAGTTTGGCGGAGTTGATCACCACGATGTAATCGCCGGTATCGACATGCGGCGTGTACTCTGGCTTATGTTTGCCGCGCAGGCGAAGCGCGATCTGGCTAGCGAGGCGGCCAACGACCTTTTCGTTACCGTCAACGAGCAACCAGTCGCGTTTTACTTCGAGATGCTTTGCAGAAAAGGTTTTCATTGAGAGTTGCTTATAGGATTCGGTCGCCGCACGGAACCCGAAATTCTATCCGCTCTGGTGCGGTAGGTGCAAGGCGCCGAAAAAAACGGCCCAGACGGGAAGGTCCGGGCCGAAGCCACCTATAGGGTGGAGGAGACAAGTAGCCGAAGTTTGCTCGACCGAATTGGTGCAGCGCAAGAAAGAATTTCATAATAAGTTTGAATTCGCGACTGTCTTGATAACGAATATTTATTCTGATTCAATGGGATAAGGCGGCGTGACGAAGATCGACGCGCATACGTGCTGACTGTTGCATTGCCGCAGCAATTGCACTAGGAGGCCGAGTTGAAGTGTTCCGTACGTTGGGTGGGACAGGGACAGGGATGAGCTTCGTCGCCGAGACCGAAAGCGGGCATCTTGGCGACCATGGATGGCGCTCCAGAGGGCGGCGGGCGCAATTTGGCGCCGCGCCCGATGGAACTGGTTTTGGCCGGTACCGGCGGGTGCGCCGCTTACGACGTCGTTTTGATCCTGCAGCGAGGCCGCCATGCGGTTCATAAGCTGCACTGTCGAGCTGGTTGCTGATCGGGCAGAACGCGATCCGAAAGTTTTCACAAGGATCGACATGCGGTTCACCGTCCGAGGGCGGGCCTCAACCGCGACGCAGTCTACGTGCGGTTCAGCTTTCGCACGAAAAATACTGTTCGGCCACGGCGATGCTCGCAAAACCGCGCTGATCACGCACTCGGTACGAATTCTCGACGCCGTGTAACGAAGGTCGCAACTTGCCAGCCGCCTCAGCACGTTGCAGAGGGTGCCGCAGGCGCGAATCGACCTAGATGTGGTGCGCGGTCTTGGTCATCATCGCGCGCGCGAGCCGCATCGCCCAGCGCGCCGGAAACGGCAAGGTCGCGCCACCATTGAGAACCGCGGCTTCAGCATGCTGCGCTTCTTCGTGTCTCATCTGCTCGACGATTGCGCGCGAAACGTGATCGGACGCGGGCAGCCGCTCGAGGTGGCCTTCCAAGTGCCGCTCCACCTGGCGCTCGGTTTCCGCCAGAATCCAAGACTCGCACGATCGCCCATCCTGCCGCCGCAAGTCCCGATCGCAAACGCGCCCGCGTACCACAGCGGATTCAGAAGGCTGGTGCGGCCGCCCAGCTCGCGATTCGCTGCTGCGTCCACGCCAGATGGTCGGCCTCCTCCTGGGCAGCGCGGACGAATGCCTCGCGCAACTCGGGCTCGGTGCCGCCAGCGCCTGCGCGTCATACATCGCCTGCGCGCACACTTCGCCCACGTGGTTCACGCGCATCAAGGCCGCGGCCTCACGTCGCTCGCGCTCCGACAGTCGGTCGCAGCGCCTTGCGCAGCCAGGCACGCTAGCCGGATACGCGCGGCTGGCCTGCGGCTCGGAGGCCAGAGTCCGCAGCGCGCGATCAGCGAGCAAGCAACGGTCGAACTGATTCAATGACGGGCTCAATCGGGGTGCGTTTCATCAGTGTTGCGTAAATCGCACGAAATCGAAGGTGCGTCGGAGTCGCAGTGTCGAATTCGACGTAGGCACGGCGCTATTCTCGCACCGGTTCACGCGGGGTTCATTCGCGATGAGCCCCAAAAACACTAAAAGAGCCAGGAGACATTCAATGCGGAAGAGTCTGTTAGGGATCGCGCTCGCGTTCGCGCTTCCCGGTTGCGTACGCGCAAAGCTCGGTCACGCTGTACGGCATTGTGGACGTCGGCATCGAAAATCTCGATGTCGGCGCCGTCAGCGCCACCCGCGTGCAGAGCGGAATCTCGGCAGGCTCACGCTGGGGCATTCGTGGCTCAGAAGACCTTGGCAATGGCTGGCGCGCGCTGTTCACGCTTGAAAGTCGGTTCGAAGTCGATACCGGTCAGTCACCAATAACGGGTCGCTCTACTGGTGCCGCGCCAATAACGCGCCCGCGACCGCGCCCACCGTGTGCCCGGGCGTCGACCTTCGTGACGACGCCGCCGGCAGTGCAAGTGCCGGCGGCTGCCAGCCCACCGTCGTCGGTGGATCGAATGCGGTTAATAACGCGCTTGCTGCAGGCCATTACGACGGTCAATGCGGTCGGAGCACTTTTTGACCGGCAGGCATGGGGCGGCCTGGTGACCCCGGTAGGCGGTTTTTTCCTTGGCCGGCAATACACGCCGGGCTATGAGATCTTGAACAAATTCAATGTGATCGGTGATCAGACCGCGCTGCAGTTCGGCCAGGGATTCACCAACCCTGCAATTCGCGCCAACAACGCCCTCCAGTACCGAATTGAGCTCAGTGGCTTTATTGCTGCACTGATGTATGGCTTTGGCGGATCCGAAACCTACAGAAACGAACGCGCAACGGCGCCGACTGACGGCGACGACTTTCATGGGCGCAATCTGCAATACATCGCCACCAACTGGGGCGTGGGCGTTGGCTACAACCGCAACAACGTTGTCCCGTTCAACACCGGTACCAATCCGCAGAAGCGCACACGGCCTGGAGATGTTCAACGCCGGCGGTTACGTCGGCTTTGGACCGGTCAGGCTGTATGCGCAGTATCGTTAAGCGCGAGAACGACAATCCCATCCTGCAGCCGGCGGACATTCAGAACATCGTGGTGTCCACGGGTGGCAGTCTGGCCGCCATCAGGGCATTTTGGGCGGGCTGCAAATCAACAGCTTCGACATGGACACGATGCGCGGCCTGGCCGGCCCGACCGACTCGGTCGCCTACCACGGCGGTATTTCATGGCGCTTCGGCAACAGCACGCTGTACGGCGTCTACAACTACGGCAAAGATGACGGGCGCTCGGCATGGGCCACGGATGATGCCAAAGCCAGCCACTATGGCGTTGCGTACTTCTACGACTTCTCGCGCCGCACGCAGCTGTATGCAGCGGCTGCTTTCGTGGACAACAGTGACCAAGCGCGGATGAGCCCGTCGGCGGCCGGGTACGCGACGGGTTGGACCACGGCAGCCGGCGAGGACGCGCGTTCCCTTCAGTTGGGCATTCGCCATAGCTTCTGATTGAGTGTCACAGCGTATCGCTTCGGTCCGTCTGGACAGGCAATTCTTACGGAGCCGTTTTGTTGTTGTCTGACTGCAACATGAATTACCTAAATTCGGGAGTTTTGGCCGGGTTTCTTTGCCTTGTCATGGCTCCTCTGAAAGAATCCGTTCAACTTCCTTCGGGGAGTCATTCATTCGCGTGGCGGCTTCGTGCGGGGCCGTGGCGTAAAAGAATTCCAATCACCAGCTAGGAGAGCTTTACATGAAAAAGAATCTGATAGCACTGGCAGTACTCGGTGCTTTCTCAGGCGCTGCGCTCGCACAGTCGAACGTGACGCTGTACGGCATCATCGATGTCAACTATCAATACAACGATCTCGGACGGCTCGGACAGTCTCGACCAGCGGCATTCAACTCGGGGCATCAGTCCGGAAGCCGCTGGGGTATTCGTGGTTCCGAAGCGCTGTCGCCCAATCTGAACGCGGTGTTCACCCTTGAAGGCGGCTTGACTCGATTGACACGGGCCATACAGCTCAAGTCGATCGCCCGCCGGCAGCCGGCCGCTCTGTTCGGTCGCCAGGCCTGGGGTGGGCTTGTCGGGCGGTTGGGGAACGTTGGTTGCCGGCCGCGTCGCAACGTTTTCGTCAGGCACTGGCTCATTCGACATGTTCGGCCACATCGACCCGTTCGGGACCGGCTTTGGCGATTCGAGCGCTGGGTTCGACTTTCACGTCGGCGAATGCCCTGCGTCTGGACAACTCGGTCCTGTACCAATCGCCGACGTTCGGGTGGCTTCAAATTCGGCGCCGGTTATTCGTTCAACGGCGCTGGCGCAGAAGTCGCGGGCAGCGGGAACAACATCGAGGTCTGTGTTCTACGGCGCCAAGCTTTGCGGCAGGCCCGTTCTTCGCAGCGATTACGTATGACCAGATTGACCGGCGAATGGGGGCCCGGTGCATCGGAGCGACGCCGCAGTGCCTCCCAATGTCCGTGACAAAAGATGCTGCAGGTTGGTGCAACGTTCGATCTGAAGTTCGTGAAGCTGCATGCAGCGTATGCCAAGGAAGACGACGCCTTCTTCAGACCGTCGGCACTGCGTTTACTACCGCCGCTGACATGGGTGCTGACTCCGATGCGTGGATGGCCGGTGTCAGTTTCAATCCCGCTGTTGGCGGCACGCTGTTCGGCTCGTATCAGGAGCGCAGCGGTGATGCGGTTGACGTGTGCCGTGGCACATTCGCACGGCGACGAATGCCTGCACGGTCGCCTTTCTGAATCGGGAGCGCGATGTCGAAGTGTGGGCGGTTGGCTATCACGTATCCGCTGTCACGCCGTACCAACCTATACATTAACGCTCGCGGATGCCGATATTGATCAGCGAGCGACTGTCTATTCAACAGCGCGTGCGCATCGCCACCCAAGCGGGACAAGCAATACACGATCGGTCTTCGTCACCTGTTCTAGAGTCATAGCAATTCTTACCATTAAGGCCACTCGATCGAGTGGCTTTTTTTTCGGTGCTTCATGCAGATCAGCGTCGATAGCGCAGCGTTCGACAAGCGGCTGTATTCGCACCGCGGCGGCCTTGCGATCCAGAGCGCCGACACGCTAAGCCGACGCGCAATGACGTCTTCGGCATGAAGCGCCTGTTCATAGCGCGCAGCAGTGGTGACGAAGCTTCGACCTCGCGATCGTCGCGCTGCTCGCCAGTGCAGCCTCGTCTGAGCGCGTCCGACATGCAGCCTCGATCGATCGTCAACGTCGAGCTTCATCGTCAGCAGTTATGCACGGCCGCTCAGTCCAGCAATCCGCCATTGTCGCCGCATGATCAATCGCATCGAGCGCCATTTTTCGATACGTCGTCCACTTGCCGCCGATGACGGTGAACAGTTTTTCGTGCTCGATCACGATTGCGTGTTCGCGCGAGATTGTTCTTGGTTGCTTTCGCTTCGTTCGCGGCGCGCGGCGAGAACAACGGCCGCAGTCCGGCAAACGTCGCCAGAACGTCGCTCGCCGCAGGCGGTGATCTGCAGATAGCCACGCGCGGTGTCGAGGATGAACTCGACTTCAGCATCCGACGCTTCCGGCTCCCACGACGCGCCATCCGCAGCGACGTCGGTGGTGCCGACCATCACGTGCTCCGTGCCATGGAATGGCGAACAGCACACGGCCATCGGCGGTTCTCGGAATCATCATCGCCGGTGCTGGCCAGGCAAAAACGATCCGGGCAACACGATGTGTGAGCCACGGCTTGTCGTGGTCAGCGCAGCTCGCTGCACGATCAGCCCGCCGACGCAGCTCGTCTGCCCACACACCGGTC
Source organism: uncultured beta proteobacterium (assembly GCA_963729165.1). GTDB lineage: Bacteria > Pseudomonadota > Gammaproteobacteria > Burkholderiales > Burkholderiaceae_F > JACCZX01. The sequence goes on along the minus strand of CAVSMM010000015.1, from coordinate 261,606 downwards.
GCGTTGAAGACGACTTTGGCGCGCAATTCAAAACGCTCACTCGGTGGAGACATCGCTGGCACGATCGCACTCAGACGCCCGTGCTCGTCTCGATCTGATCAGCTTCGACGTAATTGATTGCGACCGCACCGAGCCGCACCGCAGTGCGCATCAGAGCGATCGCAAGCGCGCGCATCGTCGAATTGCGCGTCCCAGTAGGCAACGCCACCGCGCAACTGTCGCGTTTGACGCCCGGCAGCTGCGCGATCGTTTCTGCACGCGACAGCCAGTGCGTATCGCCGATGCCCTGCCTGCCCGCAAGCGCGTCGTAAACACCGAGTCCGACGCGCATCACCTCGCGCTCGAATGGCCGGTAGCACGGAACAATGAACTTCAGCGGCCGCACCAGCGCCGGCGCATTCGCGAGCAGCAGCGCTCGCTCAGACAACGCCTCTCGCACCAGATTCAAATTGCCTTGCGCGAGATATCGCACGCCGCCATGAATCAGCTTGGTGCTGCGGCTCGATGTTCCGCTGGCGAAGTCGCGCGCTTCGATCAGCGCCGTGCGAAAGCCGCGTGCCGCCGCATCGACTGCGATGCCAAGGCCCGTTGCTCCGCCGCCGATAACGACGACATCCCACTCGCGCGATTCCCGCAACTGGGCAAGCAACCGTCCACGCTCGATCACCGCCGGAGGTGTCATGCCCAAGATCGGGAGCGCTCCACTGCCTTGTGCCAGCGTGCGATCAGCTCATCGCGCTGCGAAACTTGCATCGCCGGCTCGAAGCGGCGTTCAGCGCGCCACAGTTCCGAGATTTCCTCGAGCCCGCTCCAGAAACCCGTCGCCAATCCGGCCAGATACGCGGCCCCGAGCGCGGTCGTTTCGGTCACTTCAGGGCGCACGACCGGCACGCCGGTGATGTCGGCCTGAAACTGCATCAGCAGATCGTTCCTGGCAGCGCCGCCGTCGACTCTCAGCTCGGTCAGCGGCTGGTGCGCATCGCGTTGCATCGCTGCCAATACATCGGCCGACTGGAACGCGATCGATTGCAGAGCGGCGCGCGCGATATGCGCCTTGGTTGTTCCGCGCGTCAGTCCAATGATGGCGCCGCGCGCCTCTGCGTCCCAGTGCGGCGCGCCGAGTCCGGCAAACCCGGGCACCAGAAACACGTCGCCATGATCATCGACCTGCCGCGCCAGTGCTTCGACATCGTCCGAGCGCGCGAACAGCCCGAGTCCATCACGCAGCCACTGCACGACCGCACCCGCGACAAAGACACTTCCTTCGAGCATGTACGAGGTGCTTTCCGGCCGGACCAGTTTCCACCCTACCGTCGCCAACAGCCGGTTCTCCGACACCTGCGGCCGCGCGCCCACATTCATCAGCATGAAGGCGCCGGTACCCATCGTGTTCTTCGCCATCCCAACCGTGAAGCACGCTTGGCCGAACGTGGCGGCTTGCTGATCGCCGGCATTACCCGCAATCGAAATCGGCTCACCAAAAAGGCCCGGCAGCGTCGTGCCGATCACCTCGCTCGATGCGCTTACGCGCGGCAGCAACCCGCGCGGAACGTCGAACACTTCGAGCAGTTCGTCGCTCCATTCAAGCGAATGAAGATCGAGCAGCAACGTGCGCGACGCGTTGCTGACGTCGGTGACGTGCTCGGCGCCGCCAGTGAGATTCCAGATCAGCCACGTATCGATCGTGCCGAACGCCAGCTCGCCACGCGCGGCGCGTGCGCGCGCTCCGGGCACATGGTCGAGCAGCCATTCGACCTTGGTCGCTGAGAAATACGGATCGAGCAGCAGCCCGGTTCGCTCGGTGACCCGAGGCTCGGCACCGCGCTCGCGCAACGCTCGACATCGGTCGGCCGTGCGGCGATCCTGCCAGACGATCGCGTTCGCAATCGGAGTGCCGGTGGCGCGATCCCAGACCACCGTTGTTTCGCGCTGGTTGGTGACGCCGATCGCGGCGACGTCGCGTGCTCTCGCGCCTGCCTGACGCAACGCGGACTGCGCGCATTGCAGCTGGGTCGACCAAATTTCGGCGGCGTCGTGCTCGACCCATCCGGGTTGCGGAAAAATCTGCCGGAACTCCTGCTGTGCGCTGCCGATGATCCGCCCGCGCCGATCGAACACGATCGCACGCGAGCTTGTCGTTCCCTGGTCCAGCGCCAGTACGAACTTCGCCATGCTGCGACCAGCATAGACGAACGATCACGGTGAAGGCAGACTTCGCCCACGACCTTCCGGGAGCGATGAAGATGCAGCATGTTTCGATATGGCGCTTGTTGGCGGCGGCGATATTCGCGTTCGCTTCCGCGTCTTCGGCATTGGCACAAACGCAAAGCTGGCCGTCGAAGCCGGTGCGCATGATCGTGCCGTTTCCGCCCGGAGGCACGACCGACATCGTGGCGCGCTCCCTCGGGGCCGAGCTGCAGAAGATGTGGAGACAGCCGGTGGTTGTCGAGAATCGCGCGGGAGCAGGCGGCAACGTCGGCGCGGAAGCGGTAGCGAAGAGTCAGAACGATGGCTACACGCTGCTGATGGGCACTGTCGGTACGCACGCGATCAATGCGGCGCTGTTCGCGCAGAGCGGCAACAAGATGCCCTTTGACGCCGTCAAGGATTTCGTACCAATTACGCTCGCGGCAGGCGTGCCGAACGTGATGGTGATCAACAGCAAATTGCCGGTCAACAGTGTCAATGAATTCATTGCGTATTCAAAAGCGCGGCCTGGGCAACTGAACATGGCATCGAGCGGCAACGGCACGTCGATTCATTTGACCGGCGAATTGTTCAAGACGATGACGGGCACATACATGGTGCACTTGCCTTATCGCGGCTCAGCACCCGCGCTCACCGATCTGCTCGCGGGTAATACGAACGTTATGTTCGATAACCTGCCGTCAGCACTGCCGCACATAAAGAGTGGTCGACTGAAAGCGCTCGCAGTGACGTCGCGTGAACGCTCGCCCGCGCTGCCCGACACGCCGACGATCGAGGAGGCGGCCAACCTGAAAGGATTCGACGCGAGCTCGTGGTTTGGGCTGTTTGCGCCGGCCGGGACGTCACGCGCGATCGTCGACAAGATCCAGTCCGACGTTACGAAAGCGCTCGCCGTTCCCGAGGTGCGCGAGCGTTTCGTTTCGCAGGGTGCACAGCCTGGCGGCATGACGCCCGATCAATTTGCAACGTTCATTCGCAACGAAACCGAGAAGTGGACGAAGGTCGTCAAGATTTCGAACGCAAAGGTTGACTAGACGCAGTTAGCGACGCATGACGGTCGCTGATACTTTTGCTCGCGACCACCTGCCGCCACAAAGCGAGTGGCCCGAGTTCTTATTCGACCGGCCCGAGTACCGATATCCGCCGCAAGTCAATTGCGTGACCGAGCTGCTCGATCGACAGATCGATGCGGGCAATGGTGCGCGCCGCGCGATCACCGCGCTGGTCGATTCGCGGCCGGTGTCGTGCACCTACGCGCAGTTGCAGGCGCAGGTCAATCGCATCGCACATGTGCTGATCGATGATCTGAAGCTGGTTCCAGGCAATCGCGTTCTGCTGCGCGCACCGAACACGCCGATGCTGGCTGCGTGCTGGCTGGCGGTCGTCAAGGCCGGGCTGATCGCGGTCGGATCGATGCCGCTGCTGCGCGCGCGTGAGCTGAAGCAGATGATCGACAAGGCCAGAGTGGGCGCGGCGCTGTGCGACGTTCGGCTCAAACGGGAACTTGAAGCGACGCGCGATCGGCGCGGCGAGCACTACGCGCCCGATTTGAAGACAGTCCTTTACTTCAACGATTCATCGCCAGATGCGCTCGAAGCACGCGCCGCCCGCAAGCCAATTGAATTCGCCGCGCACCCGAGTCATCGCGACGATGTCTGCCTGATTGCGTTCACCTCCGGCACGACCGGACAACCAAAAGGCACGGTGCACTTTCATCGCGATATTCTGGTGATGGCCGATGCCTTCACGACGCACATCCTGAAGCCGACTCGCAACGATGTTTTCTGCGGCACACCACCGCTCGCATTTACGTTTGGCCTTGGCGGGCTGCTGGCGATGCCGCTGCGCTTCGGCGCGTCCACAGTTTTGATCGAGAAGCCGACGCCTGAAACGCTGCTTGCGGCGATCGAAGCAACACGCGCAACGATCTGTTTCACCGCACCGACGATGTATCGTCAGATGGCGCTCTTGCTTGCCGACTCGGCCCGCGCGTTCGATGTCCGCAGCCTGAAGAAAACGGTATCCGCCGGTGAAGTGCTGCCGGATGCAACGCGGCAGCTGTGGAAGCAAGCGACCGGTATCGAGATGATCGACGGCATCGGCGCCACTGAGATGATTCACATCTTCATCGCAGCTGCGGGTGCCGATGTTCGAGCTGGCGCGATTGGAAAAGCCATACCCGGTTATCGCGCGATCGTCGTTGATGATTCGATGAACGAATTGCCGCGTGGCACGGCGGGCAAGCTTGCGGTCAAAGGTCCGACCGGCTGCCGCTATCTCGCCGATGCATCGTCAGCGCAACTACGTGCGCGATGGCTGGAATGTGACCGGCGACACCTTCGTTCAGGACGACGAAGGTTACTTCCGATACCAGGCGCGCTCGGACGACATGATCGTGACGTCGGGATACAACGTCGCCGGACCCGAGGTCGAAGGTGCGTTGCTGCTGCATCCGGCCGTTGCCGAGTGCGGCGTCGTCGGCGTCGCGGACGATGAGCGCGGCCAGCGCGTCACCGCTTACGTCGTCCTAAAGGACGCCCGCTCGCGCAGCGCCGATCTTTGCGCTGAGCTGCAGGCCTTCGTCAAACAGACAATCGCACCCTACAAATACCCGCGAACGATAGAGTTCGTCGACGCTTTGCCGCGCACGGAGACTGGCAAGCTGCAGCGCTTTCGATTGCGCGAACTCGCAATGAAAGACGTGGCGGCGGCGTGAGGCCGGTGTGTTATTGCGCGACCTTCCACCCGTCCTTGGTGTGGCACACATTCCATGTACTGGCCCCACGCTCTCCACCCGCCGACGTCGTGAACTCTGCTGAGCGGCAACGCATGCCGTCCTTAGTAAAGGTCTTGACCGGTTTGATAGTTCCAGAGGCTTTGGTTGTTGGATTACTCCACGTTTGCGTTTGACCATCCGCGCCGTTGTCGAGCGTCTTCATGATCTCAGCGCGCGCAATCGCGATGTCCTCCTTTTTCAGGTGCGCCAGCGGCCCTCGCCCAAGAAAAAGTTCGTTGATGGCGAAGACATGGGACGAAAAAGAGACGGCGATCAAGGCCGCACTAGCTTGAAAGAGGACTTTTCGATATGTCATTGGATTCCCTCGCATAGTTTGAACAAAGGCTAAGTAGCGTACGCGCTAAGGCCGCCCCAAATAAAGATAGACCGCCTTGTTATCACTGTTGGCATAACCGAAGCCGAGGTAGAGCGGACCGAGCGGCGAATCGATGCCCATGAAGACTGAACCGGCATACACGTTCAGATCACCGGATATGACCTTTTCGCGCCAGATCGGGATCGCGGGTTCAATCTCGCACCCTCAAGCGACACGCCAACGTGAACATCCTGAACCACCGGCAGGTTTGCGACTCGACTGCGATAGATCAGCCGGGCGAACGCGAAACGATCGGCACGCAACTGCGCGCGCGACAATCCTGACAAGTTCAGAAACCCGCCGAGCTCGAATTGATCGTAGATCGGCACCTCATTGCTGCCGATCCGGTTGCCGCCAGCGATTAACCCTTCAACTGTGTGACGGCCGATCGTCACTGGAGCACTGAGTACCGCATTCCAGCGCGTATACGTTTCCTCGGCACCGAGCAGCGAGTTGGAGTCGTAGACATTCGCGCGTGCGTAATAGCCACGGCGGGGAAGCTGATGCTGTCGAGCCGATCCAGGGTGGCAGAAAACGTGAACGCACCGTCGTCGAAGCCACCGCTGGGCGGCAACGAGACAGTCTGCCCGTCGCCAGGGAACACGACCAGTCCACCGCTACGAAGCGTAAGCGACCGCCGGCCCACCAGCGCGCCGAACGCGCTTCGCCATGCTGCAGAAAGTTCACTCCCAGATCGAGCGCCAACAATCGGCGGTCTCCTGACCGTACTCGGCGATGCGCAGATCACCCGCATACAAATCAAATCGATCGATCGTGTACCGCAGCTTGGGTGACACGAAAAAGTACTGCTGTGTCGATAGCGGTTGATACAGCTCGGTTTGCACCAGAACATCGCGACCCAGGATCAAATCATTGCGCCACTCGCCACCGAACGAATTGAGCCACTTCATACGATGCGACGCGAGCAAGTTGAAATCAGCCTGCCGCCCCAGCGCAGCTTCGAGCTCGAGTCCAAACCGCACGTAATTGCGATGTGGCTTTTCCTTGACTAGCACGACCAGCGTTCGTTTGCCGTCGGTTTCGTCGAGGGCGTAGTTGACGGTCTCGAAATCGCCACGGCCGAAGATGCGCCGCATGTCGAGATCGATTGTTTCCGAATCGAGCGGCTGGCCGATGCGCGTCTGCATCGCCTGCAGAACAACCGCCTCATTGACACCGCGTGTGCCTTCGACTCGGATCGCATCGATGGTCCGCGCTTGAGCGACGGCCGGTACCACCTGCTTCGCACGCACCGCCGCATACTGTGCAGCCGGAAGCGAAAGCGCACGCAGGCGATCGGACACTTTGCGCGCCGCGGCTTCGCCGATCGGCACCGTCTTCACGAGGTTGTCGAAGTCCGCTGCCGAATAGTCGCCGAGCTCGGGCAGGATCAGAATGTCGCGCGGTGTTAGTTCGGCCAAAGAGCGACCGACGTTCTGCTCGGTCAGAATGTTCAGCATCTGCACTGACACGGTGAGCGCCGACGTGATCTGCTCGGGCTTCAGCAGCGGCGTGCCAAGGTTGACTGCGATGATGACTTCGGCGCCCATTGAGCGCGCAATGTCGATCGGCAGGTTGCGCACAAGGCCACCGTCGACCAGCTGACGGCGCCCCATTTCAACGGGAGCCACCGCACCGGGCACCGACATCGACGCACGAATCGCCTGGACGACGCTGCCTTCCTTCAGCACCACCATTTCGCCGGTGCCGATGTCGGTGGCGATCGCGCGAAACGGAATCGGCAGCTCATCAAAACTGCGCGCACTGGTCACGTGCACCAACCGTCGCAACTCGCCTTCAAGCGCAACGCCGGTCACCAGACCTTTCGGAAGCAGCACGCCGTCCGCCGACACTGCCAGCTCGGGCACAAAGTACGGCCGCAGATCGTCGTCCTTGCGCCGCATCGTCTGGTCCTGCCGCGGCGGGTTATCAGTGAACAGACGGTCCGTGGTGATCGTCTTGATCACCTTTTCCATTTCCTCCACCGAGAGGCCGGTCGCATACGCGGCGCCGACGATCGAGCCCATGCTCGTGCCGACGATCAGATCGATCGGCACCTGTAGCTCTTCGAGAACTTTCAGAACTCCGATATGAGCAGCGCCGCGCGCACCGCCACCGGATAACACGAGGCCGATCTTCGGCCGCTGTCCGTCTGCGGCGCGCGTACTCGCGGTGCTGGACGCCTCCTGCGCGGCTGCGGTCGTCAAGCCAAGAGCGCAAATCAAGCAGGCTAGTGTTAACTGTTTCGTCTGCATAACGAGAGAGCCGACGAATGTCGGCCAAAACCCTAGCCTTCGCTCTACTAACGGCGGGCAATGCCTAGCTACAGCCCAACGTTACCTCGTGTTCGGTCCGCAGGGCCACCCGCTACCAAAGCGCCTGAGGCTCTATGCGGGCTCAGGAGAATGATCGGTCGGACTGATCCGCTGCGCTTCACCTTTCACGACACGGCCTGGCGCTCGATCCCGCCTTCCCACCTGCGTATCGGAACCTAGCCGCCCTTCTGCGCGTGCAAGATCGTGGTGTCGAAGCGGAAAGCTCCTGCACGATGGGTTGCGGCACGCACCGGATGCCGCCGTGCTAATCACACCCTGGGCCTAACGCTGGCGCGCCTGAAGCGCAGTGTGGAGGCGCTCGCCGCGATCACCCTTGACGATCCAGGCTCTCACGGCGCAAAAACCGGACGGGAAGCGATGATCACGATCGCTAATTGAGATCCTTGTCCTTCCAATATTTGCGCCCGCCCGCTGCGACGCCGGCTGCAAGTCCGGTGCGGGTCATTGGAAAAACGTCGATCTGTGCCGTGGATGCTTCGCCACCCTCCTTCTTCGCGCCTTTGCCCTGAACCGCCGCCGCGGCCCCTGCACCGCCCGCGATTTCCCAACCCGAGTCAACAAATTTCTGCATCGCGGCCCTGTCGTTGAACACCAGCACTTCGCGATAGTCCTTGACGCCGATGTCCAGGCCCGCTGTAGCCTGACCCATGTTCATGTAGGTGTCTTTCTTGGTCGCGTTGTCGTGCACCAGTCCGCGGCCACCGGCACCGCCTAGGATGAATGAGACGCCAAAGCTGGAAAAGCATCCGTAGCCCGGTGCCTTGCCAATCTGCGCTTTCATCTCCGGCTTTGCCTTGTAAAGCGTCGCGAGCGCTTCGTCGCACATCGCTCTCGCCTCTTTCTTCTGTGTGGCCGCATCGGCGGCGTACGCCGGTGTGAGTGCGGCGCATAGCGCCAGACCAAAAACATATCGAAGGCTCATTGTTTTCTCCCTGAAATTTTCGTGCCGACGCGGACGTTACCGGAGGTGACATCGGTGTCGTGCACGCTTGAGACGCGCTCATGTTCGCGCAGGTTCGATCCACTTGCAACTCGAAAGCGAAAGCGCGGGTCAGCGCACATGAGTGTCACCGGCGAGCCGCGTCTTACAACATCGATTCGAGGCCCAGCACACGGGTGAGCCATGCGCTGAATCGCTTTCCTATGGAAGCCTTGGGATCGGAATCGAAGCTTTCGGTGCCATCGCTCCAGTTGAGCTCGCCATTCTTCAGCGTCACCTGCCAGGCGTGCTGCCCGAAGTCTGAGTAGCGAAAATTGTTTCAAGTTGCGATGCGAGCACATCGTTTTCGACCAGTACGCCTTGCTCGCAATTGAACCAGGTCGATCGCGGGTCGAGGTTGTAGCTGCCGACGAACAGAGTCCGTTTGTCGACCGCCAGCGCCTTGGTGTGCAGGCTCGCACCCGACGATCCGAACAGGCTTGAGTCCACTTTCGTCGCCGTGTTCGGCTTCAGTTCGTACAGACTCACGCCCCCGGCGAGCAGCGGCTTGCGATGCCGCGAATAGCCGCCGTGTACCGCAGCGACATCGCTGGCGACGAGCGAGTTGGTCAGTACACGCACGCGCTTGCCTGTCCCCGCAGCCGACACCAGCACATCGGTGATCACCTCTCCGGGCACGAAGTAAGGCGAAATGATGGTGAGGTCGGTCTGCGCTGACTTCGACCCACGGCAGCAGCGCGGCGCCGACCACCGTACGCTGCGCGTCCTGCTCGCGTCATCGTCACCTTCAGCGGATCGTCCGAGACGAACTTGTACGTGGACGACCACTGCACCGGCAGATCACCCGCGACAAGGCGCTTGACTGCGTCGCCCGCGCGCAGCTCGGCGGCGTAGCGGCTGTTCTCGGCGTCGCGCGCGCTCGAGCTGAGCAGCGTACGCAGTCGGTCAAGCTCTGCGGCGTTGACGCTCGCCGCATCCAGCGACTCGATCGGGTACACCAGCGCAGAGTTCCAGTACTTGTCGAACGACGCCGAAGCATCGCGCACGACCGGGCCGATCATTGCGAAGTCGAGATCGACGAAGTTCACTCCATCGCTGGCGCCGTAGTACTCATCGCCGATATTGCGGCCGCCGACGAGCGCGACTCGGTTATCGGCGATCCAGCTCTTGTTGTGCATGCGGCGGTTGATGCGCTCGAAATCGGTCAGCCCTTCGCCGACCAGGCGAAGCATTCCCGTGCGCGACGCGAACGGATTGAACAGCCGCACGTCGATGTTCGGATGCGCCGCCAGTGCGGCGAAGCCGGCGTTCTTGGCGCGCGCATCCATGTCATCGACCAACAGCCTGACCCTGACGCCGCGATCGGCGGCTTCGATCAGCTGCTGCGCAAGGTACATTCCAGTGAGATCGGCATGCCAGATGTAGGTCTGCACATCCAGGCTACGCACGGCCGAGCGTGCGCTATACACGCGGATCGCGAAGCGCTTCCGGCCCTTCGATCACAAGACGGAACGCGGACTGACCGGGATGCTGCGCTTCGGCAGGTGCGATCGCACGATCGAGCGGACCGCTTTCGCTGAGCGGAATCGCAGTTTCGAATGGCAACTCAGGGCGCGGCTGAAGCTCCGCGCACGCCGCGACGTATGCTGACCAACATGCAGACCAAGACGCGATGAAGCCGATGCATGAACTGCGGCTTGGATATTGTCAAAGATGTGACTTTACGCGGTGATCGCCCACGGTCCATTGACACAACTCATCTCCGCAATGACACTGCATTGACGGATCACCTGATCCGACAATCGAACAAGGGTATCCCATGAGCAAAGGTTCGGATCTTCTGGTGGCAGCGCTTGCGAACGAAGGCGTCGACCGCGTCTTCGGCGTCCCCGGCGAAGAGAATCTCGACGTCGTCGAGTCGCTGCGGCAGTCGAGCATTGAGCTGGTCTTGACCCGGCACGAGCAGGCGGCGGCGTTCATGGCAGCCACGCATGGCCGGCTCACCGGGCGTGCCGGCGTCTGCATCTCGACGCTCGGACCGGGCGCGCTCAATTTCTCGACCGGCGCCGCCTACGCGCACCTCGGCGCGATGCCGATGATCCTGCTGACGGGGCAGAAGGCGATCATGTCCGGCAAGCAGGCCAAGTTCCAGATCGTCGACGTGGTCGCGTCGATGAAGCCGCTGACCAAGATGGCGCGGCAGATCGTCAGCCCGCGCAGCATCGCGACCCTCGTGCGCGATGCGTTTCGCGTCGCGCAGGAAGAGCGGCCCGGGCCCGTGCTGCTGGAATTGCCGGAAGACGTCGCCGGCTATGAAGTGGACGACGTGCCGGTCGTGCCGCGGCATCCGGTCGATTGGCCGGTCGCCCATCCGCAGGCCATCGCGCGCGCCGCCGAATGATCCAGAAGGCGAAGCGGCCGCTGATCATGATCGGCGCGGCCGGCAATCGCCCGCGCCTGGTCGCGGAGCTATCGAGCTTCGTGCAGCGCACCGGCATTCCGTTCTTCAATACGCAGATGGGCAAGGGCGCCGTCACCGGCTGCTCCGAGCACTACATGGGCACCGCCGCGCTTTCGGCGGGCGACTACGTGCACGTGGCGGTGGACCATGCCGATCTGATCGTCTCGATCGGCCATGACACGATCGAGAAGCCGCCGTTTCTGATGAGCACCGACGGCATGCAGGTGATTCACATCGGCTACACGTCGGCGAACGTCGAGGAAGTGTTCTTCCCGCACGCCGAGGTCATCGGCGATATCGGGCCGTCGCTCACGCTGCTGGCCGACCAGCTCGAAGGCAAGCTCAAGCTCGATCCCGCGTTTCTCGCGCTGCGCGAAGAGATCCTGGGCCGCGTCACCGAAGGCGCCGACGACGACCGCTTTCCGGTGATTCCGCAGCGGCTGGTCGCCGACGTGCGCAAGGCGATGCCGGAGGATGGCATCGTCTGCCTCGACAACGGCATGTACAAGATCTGGTTCGCGCGCAACTACCGCACGCATGTGGCGAACACGCTGTTGCTCGACAACGCGCTCGCGACGATGGGCGCCGGGCTGCCGTCCGCGATGATGGCGGCGATGCTGTATCCCGAACGCCGCGTGCTCGCGGTGTGCGGCGACGGCGGCTTCATGATGAATTCGCAGGAGATGGAAACTGCCGTGCGCCTGAAGCTGAATCTCGTGGTCATCGTGCTCAACGATTCCGCCTACGGGATGATCCGTTGGAAGCAGGCGGTCGACAAGTTCCCGGACTTCGGCCTGACGTTCGGCAATCCCGACTTCGTGAAGTACGCGCGAGGCATATGGCGCCAAGGGATCGCGCGTGACGGCCTGCAAGGATCTCGTGCCGACGCATCGAGGCGGCATTCAAGGGCGGCGGCGTGCATCTGATCGACGTGCCGATCGACTACAGCGAGAACGTTCGCGTGCTGGGCGACGAGCTCAAGCAACGCGTCAACGAGATCGAGCTCGCGTTAAGAACGATGCCGACTCCAGCGAAGCTGCAGGTCGTGCAAGCCTACGATCGCGCGCCGATCGCCGAGATCGACACCGATGACGCTGCCGCGCTGGAGAAGAAGCTCGCAGCCGCGACGAAGGTTTTCCGCGATCGCAAGGGCTGGCTGCCGGTGCACCAACGCGTCGATGTGCTGCGGAAGTTGGCCGCGCCTGATCGAGAGCGCGCCGCGACCACTTCAGCCGGCTCATCGCGCAAGAAGGCGGCAAGCCGCTGACCGACGCCATCGTCGAAACCACGCGCGCGATCGACGGCGTGCGCAACGCCGCCGACGAGTTGCGCAACTTCGCCGGCCGCGAGATTCCGATGGGCCTGACGCCCGCCAGCACAGGGCGGCTGGCGTTCACGACCCGCGAGCCGATCGGCGTCGTGGCGGCGATCTCCGCCTTCAACCATCCGCTGAACCTGATCGTGCATCAGGTAGCACCGGCGATTGCCGTCGGCTGTCCGGTGATCGTGAAGCCGGCGACGGCGACACCGCTGTGCTGCATCGAGTTCGTCTCGCTGGTGCGCGAGGCCGGCCTCGCCGAGCCGTGGTGCCAGACATTCATCACCCCGGACAATGCGCTGGCCGAGCGGCTCGCAACCGATCCGCGCGTCGCGTTCCTGAGCTTCATCGGCTCGGCGCGCGTCGGCTGGCATCTGCACAGCAAGCTCGCGCCCGGCACGCGCTCGGCGTTGGAGCACGGCGGCGTCGCGCCGGCCATCGTCGACCGCAGCGCCAATCTCGATGCGCTGATCGAGCCGATGGTCAAGGGCGGCTACTACCACGCCGGGCAGGTGTGCGTTTCGACGCAGCGCATCTACGTGCACTCGACGCTGATGGCCGCGTTCCTCGATCGCTTCGTGACGCGCGTGCGAGCGCTGCGTGTCGGAGATCCGCTGTCGCCGGAAACCGAAGTCGGCCCGCTGATCACCGCGCGTGAAGCCGACCGCGTCGAGTCGTGGGTGACCGAAGCGGTCACTGCCGGAGCGAAGGTCCTTGCGGGAGGCAAGCGCGCTATCGGCGACGATCCTGGAGCCAACGGTTCTGCTCGAGCCGCCGCCGAACGCACGAGTGTCGCGAGAAGAAGTATTCGGCCCCGTGACCTGCGTGTACGGCTTTGATCAACTGGACGACGCCATCGACCGCGCAAATTCGCTGCCGGTGGCGTTCCAGGCGAGTGTCTTTGCCAACGATATCGGCGTTGCGCTGTATGCCGCCGATCGCCTTGATGCATCGGCGGTGATGATCAATGACCACACCGCGTTTCGCACCGACTGGATGCCGTTCGCGGGCCGCCGCGAGTCTGGTTACGGGGTCGGCGGCATTCCGTTCAGCATGCGCGAGATGACACAGGAAAAGATGCGTGTATTCCGCTACCGCGTGTAGCAGGGCGCGCACATGCGGCGATTGAGCAACGAACTTGGTGAAGAACTGAGCGCCGGTTTGAATGACATGAGAATCCACTGTGGCCGCTGAACACGAAAATCGGCTGCTGGCGTTTCTATTGGTGATCACGCTGATCGCGATGATCGTCTCTGGGCTCCAACCGTATGACCGCATCACGTGGCTGATGGAAGTTGCGCCGGTCATCATCGCGCTACCGATCCTGATTGCGACTCGCCGCCACTTTCCGCTGACTACCCTGCTTTACGTGCTGATCTTTGCGCACGCACTGGTGCTGATCCTCGGCGGCGCCTATACCTATGCGCGCGTACCGCTCGGCGCTTGGGTACAGCAGGCGTTTGAGCTGTCGCGTAATCCATACGACAAGCTCGGCCACTTCATGCAAGGGTTTGTACCAGCCATGGTGGCGCGCGAAATCTTGATCCGCGGCAAGTATGCGAACGGACGCCGCATGATTGCCTTCCTGTGCGTCTGCATTGCACTCGCAATCAGCGCTGTGTACGAGCTTGTCGAGTGGTGGGCGGCCCTAGCGCTTGGCCAGGGCGCCGAAGAATTCCTCGGCACACAGGGCGACCCGTGGGATACGCAGTCCGACATGTTCTGCGCCGGCCTTGGCGCAGTGTTTGCTTTGTTCACACTCTCAGCGGTACACGATCGGCAACTTGCCGCGTTAAACCGTTAACTGCGGGCCATTCGTCGCCCATTGTCGAATAGTCCGCAGGGTGCGTGCGTAATCGGCCATTCAGCGGATTGCGGGTTCTCTATAACAATCGCACTGTCACAAAGTTGAATGAAACTAACGCCTGGAGATGGCGATGTTGATGCGAGTGCGTGAGCGAGCCAACGAAGTACAGATCGAGTTGTCCGGTGTTGCCGGCCGACAAGAATCAGTACTGGCCGCTCTTGACGCATGCCAGCGTTGCATCACCGGCGGCAGTTCAACTCCCGCGTCGGTCAGGGTGCGCGCGCGAGCCGACGGCATGCAGGTTCGCTTGCGTCCATCCGATGGCGAGCAGCTCGACGTTCAGGAGATTTACCGTTGCCTGCGGCGCGCGCTGATCGAGCGCGCGCGCACGGTGCTCGTCCCTCGAGCAGCCGGCTGACAAACCCCGGAAAAGCGCAGCGAGCGCGATGCGTTTGCGTCGAGGAGCGCAAGCGTCACGGCGCTAGGTTGAGCACCGGCAGATCGACCCGCAGAAGCCTGGCGACGCTTTGTCTAAAGCGCTGGTCTAAAAGCGAAGACCGAAACCAACCGATATCACGGGATACAGGCGCAGTTCATCCGCACCCTCGCGGAATTCAGTTTCATCGTGCTGCAATTGGGTGCACACGCTCGTCGACAAAGCAGGACCGCATGCGCCTAGCAACATGGCGCTCGGCCGCTGATACATCACACCGAAATCGGCGCTGAAGTAAAGGCGCGATCCCGCGCGCGGGGCTAATCCCCAGCCAACGCCGAAATAGGGAGTGGTTCGTGAAACCGTCAGCCGTCCATCGAGCAGACCGACCGACGAATAGGACAGGCCGTTGATGCTCGTTCTGCCGCTCGGCTGAGCGGTTCCGGTGAAGCGCTGATTGTTATAGAGCAGCCCACCGGACAGTCTGAAGCCCGAGGCGTACGGATGCCAATCAGCCAGCAAGACGCCAGTACCGAGGCGGGATTGCCCGTCGTAGCGTGTGCGACTTTCATCGTAGTCATACGGCACCGAGCCGCTGTCGATCAGGCCGCGAATCCCGAAATGCTCGGTCAAGAAGATGGACTCAAGAGAGAGCCCGATACCCGGAGTACCAAAGCGCAGCCCGCCGCCCACCTCTTGAGCGGAAGCAGTAGTCGCCGTCAGGCACACAGCGGCGAGCAGCAACGATCCGATAGATTTGCGAATTGCTTGCACGCCAGTTCCCGATGAACCCCCGCGGATCACCCGTATGAACACTAGGCTGAATTGCGCAGTCAGTCACGCAATTCTTGCGTAATTCGGACCGCAGTAGTTAGACCTTCGTCCATGTAAACGGTTGCAACCGCCGGAACGCGCGATGCCCGACGACAGCGGCTGTCGCAATTTCGCGAGGCGGGTCCGGGCACCGCTTGCCGCTATTCGGGCTCGAACCTCGGCTCGCGCCGTGTCGGTGGTGCCGAGCCGCGGCGTGGCCGCTCGTCCCGGGTAAAGCGGTCTGACGGCGGTCTTGGACGCGCGCTCGATGGCGGTCCAGAGCGTGACCCGGTCGGCGCGCCCGTGCGAGCGCGATCAAAACTGCGCGCTGGAGGGCGGGCGCCGCCTCCCGCGATTCGCGCCAGCCGAATCACCATCCTGAGCGCCTCGTTCACCGCCTCGGAGTCACGGAACACACGCGCCACATCCGGGTCAAGCGCGATGGCGCCGTCTCGCGCGGGCGCTCGCAGGCGCTCGCCAAAAGTCGCGTCGCGCGCAGGTGCCGGCCGCTCGGCACGCTGGTACGGATCGGCTCGATTGAATTCGCGAGGTTTCGCTCTCGCGGCGCCAAATTTGCGGTCCAGCGTTGCGCGTGCGCGCGGCCCGCTGCGTGTGCCGGCGGGGGCGTCACGATCCTTACCGCGATTTTTATCTTCGAACCGTTTCATCAAAAACCTTATGCCGCTTTCTTCTGGTCGCGCAATTCACGCCGCAGGATCTTGCCGACATTCGTCTTCGGCAAATCCGAACGGAACTCGATGTACTTCGGCTTCTTGTAGCCGGTCAAATGCTCTTTGCAGAACTCGGATATATCTTTTTCGGTCAGCGCCGCGTCTTTCTTGACGACGAACAGTTTCACCGCTTCGCCCGCGCTTTCGTCGGGCACGCCGATCGCCGCGCACTCAAGCACGCCCGGATGCATCGCAACCACGCCTTCGACTTCGTTCGGATACACGTTGAAGCCTGACACCAGAATCATGTCTTTCTTGCGATCGACGATCTTGGTGTAGCCCTGCGCGTCCATCACGCCGATGTCACCGCTGCGGAAAAATCCATCCGGCGTCATCACCTTCGCCGTTTCGTCCGGGCGCTGCCAATAGCCGGCCATCACCTGCGGGCCGCGAATCGCGATCTCGCCGACTTCACCTACCGGCAATTGCTTGCCATCGTCATCCAAAATCGCGATGTCGGTCGACGGCATCGGCAGCCCAATGGAGCCGGTGTACTTCGTCGTATTGGTTGGATTGCAGGTCGCGCCCGGGGACGTCTCCGACAAACCATACGCCTCGCAGATCGGGCTGCCGGTGACCTTTAGCCATTTCTCGGCTACCGCCTGTTGCACCGCCATGCCACCGCCCAGCGAAAGTATCAATGACTTGAAATCGAGCTTCTTGAAGTCTTCGTTGTTCAGCAGACCGTTGAACAGTGTGTTGACCGCCGGGAACACGCCGAACTTGTGCTTGCCGAGTTCCTTGACGAACGCCGGAATATCGCGCGGGTTCGGAATCAGCAGATTCTTGCCGCCGGTGCGCATCGACAACAGCGCGCAGCAGGTCAGCGCAAAGATGTGATACAGCGGCAGCGCGGTCACGGTGATCATCTGCTCGCCGGGCTTCAGTTTGGCGAGTGCAGGTTGGTACCACGCCTCGGCCTGCAGCATATTGGCGATCACATTCTTGTGCGTCAGCGTCGCGCCCTTGCTGACGCCGGTGGTACCTCCGGTGTACTGCAGGAACGCGACATCGCTGTGGCTGCATTCGACCTGCTTAAGCGTCAGTTTCTGGCCGGCAGCCAGGACGTCGTTCCAGCGCAGCGCGTTCGGCAACGAAAACGCAGGCACCATTTTCTTAACGTTGCGCACCACGAAGTTGACGATAAGGCTCTTCGGAAACGGCAGCATGTCGCCCATCGCGCACACGACGACAGTCTTGGTCGGCACCTTGTCGATCACCTGCTGCAAGGTGGTGGCGAAGTTTTCGAGAATGAAAATCGCCTCGGCGCCAGAGTCCTTTAACTGATGCTCGAGCTCGCGCGGCGTATACAGCGGATTGACGTTGACCACCGTGCAGCCGGCGCGCAGCACGCCGGCCATCGCGACCGGATACTGCAGCACATTGGGCATCATGATCGCCACCCGCGAGCCCTTGGCAAAGCCCTTGCTCTGCAGCCACGCGCCGATCGCCGCCGAGTGCTGGTCGAGCTGCCCGAACGTCATCTCCGCACCCATGAAGCTGTAGGCGCCCTGGCCGCTGTACTTCTTGAACGCTTCGTCGAAAAGTTGGATCAGCGACTTGTATCGACCTGCATCGATGTCCGCCGGTACGCCCTGCGGATAGTTCTTCAGCCAGAAGCGGTCCATCATGGTCTCCCGTATCTTGTCGTTTTAGTGCCTGCGACCGCCATCATAGACGCGGCTAACGCTGCGCCAGCATGCTGCGCAGCGAGGCGTCGCGTCGGGCTTGCGGCAATGCAGCCAGACGTTTGACCTCCTCGTAGAAGCGCGGAAACTCGCCGCCGACCTGCGCCAGCAGCGCATCGAACGCCGGCACCAGATCGTTGTAGGCGCCTATCGATGCCAGATGCGCATTCGTGGGGTCCTGCGCAAAAAAACGGTCGTAACCGGCAAATCCATCCCAGCTCGCCTTCAACCGGCCATAGTCCTCTCTCAGCGACGCAAAGAGCTGCTGTTTGCGTACGCGCTTGACGTCGTCCGGCTGCCGACTCTGATAGTTTTCATGAAGCAGCCCGCGATATTGCAACAGCAGATTCAGAAACTCGCTGCGGCGCTGCGCAAACTCGGCGTACGCTTGGCGCGACGCATCGTCGCCATGCACGGCCAGCCAACGGCGCACACCTTCACGCTCCACCGCCGTGGCAAACGACTCATTGAACGTCGTATCGCCGCCGACAAACACCACCTGGTGTGCCAGCTCGTGAAAGACCAGGCCGGCGAGCTGCCCTTCGGTGCCGCCGATGAATGTGTTCAAAAGCGGATCGGAAAACCATCCGAGCGTGGAATACGCCGGCACGCCCGCCACGTTGACCTCATAGCCTTCTGCGCGCAACTCCGCGGCGGCGCGATCGGCTGAGTCGCGATCAAAGTAGCCGCGATACGCGGCGCATCCGACCACCGGATAACACCACTGCTTCAGCTCGAGGGACAACTCGGGCGCCGCGAACACATTCCACACGACGTACGGGCGCTGCAGGTCTGCATACGATCGGTAGCTTCCGTTTTCGGGCAAGCCGAGCTCTTGCGACGCGAACGCTCGAATCTGCTGCGCGCGCTGCAGCCGTTGCTTCAACAACTCGGCGGTGCCGGGATCGGCGACGATGTCCGGAATCGGCCGTGCCGCACGCAGCATCGCAAAGTGTCCGTCGATGGACTGCGCGTAGTACCCGAGTGTCGAGCAGCCGGCGACCGCTATCGCGAGCGCGATCGCACCGGCCAGCAGCAGGCGTTTGATCGAAGTGGAGGAAATCATCGGGCGCAATTGTGCCCGCTGATTTCCGCGACGATCAATGATCGGGCAACTGACAGATCACGCGGCGCAGCTTGCCGCTGACTTGGTCTCGCGCCGGGGGACGGCGCGCGATATCGATCGACACCTCTCCGATGCCAAGCGTATCGAAGTAGCTGCCAAGCGCACGGCGAACCTCGCTCGCCGACCCTTGCTCCTCGCCGCCGAGTCGAACTTGCAGCTTGCGCGGCGCCGTCTGCGTCACCTGAAAGTCGTGAACACGCGCGTCGTCTTCCATCACGGTCGTCAACGCCAGCGGAACGACAGTCGCAGTGCCGCCGCGGGTCAGCGGGAACACCAACGCCTCATCGGTGCGACCCTCGACCGACATCACTGGAAACCGGCTGCCGCAGCCGCACGGCGTATCGGCGAGCGTGATGGCATCGCCCAAGTCATAACGAATCAGCGGTTGAATCCGATTCGCCAGATTGGTCAACAGCACCGAATGCGAGCGTGTGCCGGCAGCGACAGGCCGACCATGCTGGTCGATGGGTTCCAGGATGATCCAGTCACTGTTCAGGTGCAGGCGTCGGTACGGACACTCCCACGCGATAGGCAGAAACTCCGATGCGCCATACGAATTGCGCACGGGACACCCGAAGGCACGCTGCACCTGCGCGCGGGCCGGCTTCGCCAGCGTTTCGCCGCCTGTCCACACTTCGCGCAGGCGCAGCTTAAGTCGGCCTGCGTGCTGCTCGTCGGCGAGCATCTGCGCCGCGGTGGGATACGAGGCCAGCAGGGTTGGGCGAAACTCGTTCAGTTCGGCCACCAGCTGATCGAGTGGTTGCAGCAGCGAAAACCCTTTCAGCGATGCGGTCAGCCACGGCATCGAGCGCCGCATGCGCTCGACGGTCGAGATGCCCGCAAAATGACCGCCGGTCGCAGCGACCATCGCATAGCGATCGCCGGCAATCAATTGTCGCGTCAGGTCAGATGCCGAGCGTACTCCGCGAAAACGCTGCCATTCGAGCGCGTCGTACACCGCGATGGCATCAGGGTCGTGCACAAAGTAACCAGGCTTGCCGGTGGTGCCCGAACTAGTCCACACCGAATAGCGGCCGAGCAATGCACCGCCGCAACCGATCAGGCTGGGCGACAAATTCATCAACCGCACGGCGAGTCACCGTCGGCTCCGTCATCACATCGTCGAATTCCGCCATCAGTGACTGCTTGGCCACCGGCGGCAGATCAGTCAACCGCAAACGCGAACTCGAACTGACCGGCAACTTCCGATACAAACGCGAGTAGTACGGAGAGCACTCGAACGCATGTGCAACGAGCGCGACCAGCCGCTGCTCGCGCTGATGCGCAATCGCAGCCGATGACGCGAGCGATCCGGTCCACACGTCGAGCGCGGCCTTGCTCCAGCGCGCCGAGTCGTAAACAGCGGAAAGCGGTAGATCGAACAGCGAAGATGGAACCGCAGCCATCGCAACGTATGGAGTGAAACCGAAAGCAAACCGTATTATCCGCCGCCCTCGGCGCACGCCCCATGCCCCGAACCGGGGACCTTTACGTCATTGCGGCGCAATGTCTACCAGGCAGTCGTAGAACGTCGGCGCGCGTCCGATGTCGGTCAACCGACCGCTGGTCAGCTCATTTGCGTTTTTACCGTCGCGCGCTAGCTTTTTCCACCAGATTGACAACGCGACGACACATCCTGGTCGCGCTCGATCGGTCACTCGCGCAAGCACATCAATGTTGCCACGATCGTTGAAGACACGAACGCGAGCGCCGTCAACAACGCCGCGCGCGTGCGCGTCGTGCGGGTGAATCTCGACGGTTGGTTCGCCGTCGGTCGAGCGCAAGCTCGTGACGTTGACGAACGTCGAGTTCAGGAAGTTGCGCGCCGGCGGCGAGATCATCGCGAGCGGATAACGTTGAGCGAGCGCGCCACCGTCGAGGGCTTCGTAAGGCGCGATGTACGAAGGCAGCGGATCCAAGCCAAGCGTGGCGACCTGCTCCGAGTGGAACTCGCACCGTCCTGACGGCGTCGCAAAGCCTCCTTCCGCAAATGGCGCGTACTTCTCTGGAACATCCAGTCGCTGCCAGCCGGTTTGTTTCAAGCGGGACCAATCGAAGTCCGCGGTCGGCCCTTCGCGCTTGAACGCCTGCGTTGCCAATTGATCGTCGCTCTCCGAGAAACAGGGATCGTTGAATCCCATCTTGGCCGCAAGCCGTCGAAAGATCTCGGTGTTCGGCAAAGCTTCGCCCAACGGTTCGATCGCGGCATTGTTCGCGAGCATGTACAGGTGCCCGTAGGACTTGTGGACATCGACATGCTCGAGTTGCGTCGTGGCCGGCAACACGTAATCCGCCAGGTCGGCCGTGTCCGTCATGAAGTGTTCGAGCACGACCGTGAAGAGGTCTTCGCGCTCGAAGCCGCGTGCCACTTCGCGCGAGTGCGGCGCAACTGCGACCGGATTGCTGTTGTAGACGATCAGCGCCTCGATTGCCGGATCGGCATGATGCAAGTCATGGCCGATCGTTGACATATTGATCGTGCGCGGCGTTTTTCCGGCAAGCAGTTCCGGCCGGTACAGCCTCTCCGAATCCACCGGATACATGCCGCTGGTCGAAAGCAGAACGCCACCCGCAGCGTCTCGCCAATGCCCGGCAAGCGCCGGCAGACACGCCACCGCGCGTACCGCGTTGCCGCCGCCGCGTGCACGCTGCATGCCGTAGTTAACTCGAATCACCGCCGGACGGATCTGCCAGTAGTCGCGCGCGAAATCTTCGACCTCGGTGGCGCTGATGCCGCAGATCGACGCGACGCGCTGCGGATCGAATTCTTGTGCGCGCTCTGCGAGCCCGTCATAACCCAGCGTGTAGCGCTCAATGTAATCGCGATCGAGCCAGCCCTCGCGCATCAATACATGCATGACACCGAGCGCAAACGCGGCGTCGGTACCGGGCATCAGCGCAATGTGATGATGGCATTTCTCCGCCGTCAGTGAGCGATAAGGGTCGATCGCAATCAGCTTCGCGCCACGCCGCTTGGCTTCCTGAGCGCGGCTCCATAGATGAAGGTTCGATGCGATCGCGTTGCAGCCCCAGAAAACGATCAGCTTGCTGTTCTGAAATTGCTCAATATCGGTTCCGGTCTTTGTGCCGATCGTGTACGCCAGCGCCTCGCCGCCTGCGGTAGCGCAGATCGTGCGATCCAACAAGCTCGCACCAAGCTTGTGAAAGAAGCGCGCGGCCATTGCCTCGCCCTGCACCAGGCCCATCGTGCCGGCGTAGCTGTAGGGCACGATGCGCTGCGGGTCGCGTGCAGCGATCTCAGCCAGGCGTTGTGCGATATCCCGCAGCGCTTCGTCCCAGGTCACGCGAACAAAGCGGCGCTCGCCTTTCGCGCCGACACGCTTCAGCGGATGCAGCACACGGTCAGGGTGATAGGTGCGCTCCAGATAGCGCGACACCTTGGTGCACAGCGTGCCGGCGGTGGTCGGATGCGTCGGGTCGCCGGCGATTTTCACCGCCACGCGGATCGGTGCGCCCCCGGTCGCTGCGCGCCCGCCCCCCGAGGGGGCACGCGATGAGCTTCGGGCGGCCGTGCTCTCATCGCTAGGCCCTCGCTCTTCGCGCACCGTGATCAGCATCGCGCACGTGTCGGGGCAGTCGTGCGGGCACGCCGCACGCACGACGGTTTCGGCATGTCCCATCGCGTCGGCTACTCGCCCCATGCGATGTTCATTGCCAAATATCAGCTTCGATGGACTTCACTCGGCATCGGCTGGGCAACGATGCGATCAAAAAACGCTTCGCATGCAGCGACTTGGTCATAACTGATGTACTCGTCAGGCTTGTGCGCCTGGTCGATGCTGCCGGGTCCGATGACCACCGTCGGAATGCCGGCTTTCGCAAACATGCTGGCCTCGGTTGCGAAGCCCACTGCACCGGCGCTTAGATGCGTCGTGTTTGCAACCTGCTGCGCCCAACGTACGAGCGGATGGTCGGGTTCGATGCCAAACGCCGGTAAGTCCATGCCGATCTCGAACGCAATGCCGGCATCGCTGGTGACGCGACGCATTTCAGGCACCAGATCGCGCTCGGCGTATTCGACGATCGTCCGCGTCACCTCATCGGTCGACGTTGCCGGCAAATTGCGCATCTCGAAGATGAACTCGCAGTCGAGGGGAACGACGTTGACGGCAATGCCACCCTTGATCAATCCGGTTTGCAATGTCGTATAGGGCACGGAAAAGCGTGCATCGCTCTTTTCCTCGCGCGACAGACGATCGGCCGTCTGACGAATGAACGCCACCAAACGCGCAGCGAACTCGATCGCGTTTACACCATCAGGCGTCAACGACGAATGTGCCTCGTGACCTCGCACGCGACAACACATGTCGCGCTTGCCCTTGTGCGCAACAATGGCGCGCATATCGGTCGGTTCGCCAATGATGCAACCGGCGGGGCGAATGCCGCGGTCTGCAAGATCGGCCAGCAAATCGCGCACACCGAAGAACGTAGTTTCCTCGTCGTACGTCAGCGACAGGTGCAACGGCAATCTTTCCTGCGCCGCCAGAAACTTCGGGACCGCCGCCAGTGCGATGGCAATGAACCCTTTCATGTCCGCTGTGCCGCGTCCATGGATGCGGCGAGCGCGGTGATCCGCAGTAAATGGATCGCTCGACCAATCCTGGCCGTCAACTGGAACTGTGTCGGTGTGACCCGAAATCACCAGTCCGCCGGTCTTGATCCGGTCGGGCTCGGCCGACAGCGTGGCAAACAAATTGGCCTTGTTGTGCGCTGCGTCGTAGATCAGGTTCGAGCGGACGCCCAGCCGCGCAAGCTCATCGCGTGCGTACTCGATCAGGCCCAGATTGGAATCGCGGCTGACCGTCGGGAACCCGATCAGCCGGTCGATCATCGCGAGCGACGCATGCGAAGGCACGGAGTGCGAAGGCGCCGTAGACGCTGGCAGATCGACGAGTGGTAAGTCAGCGGGCTTGTTCATGTGCGAATTCTAGTGCGCGTACGATTCACTTTCTGTTCGCTTCAACCCGCAAAATTCATGCAACTGATCGACCGAGTCGTCCAATTCCGTGCCGAAATTCAGGAAATCCGGCGCGATCTTCACGCCCATCCTGAGCTTCGCTTCGAAGAAACGCGTACCAGTGAGATCGTTGCGGCGAAGCTCGCCGAATGGGGCCTGGAGGTCACCCGTGGGTTGGGTGGCACCGGCGTCGTTGGCACGCTGAAGCACGGAAAGTCGAAGCGCGCTGTCGGTTTGCGCGCCGACATGGACGCGTTACCGATTCAGGAGACGAATGCGTTTGCGCACCGTTCGACGCACGCCGGCAAGATGCACGCGTGCGGCCACGACGGCCACATGGCGATGCTGCTGGCGGCCGCCAGGTACCTCGCCGAAGAAAAACCGCTCGACGGCACGGTCCACTTTATCTTCCAGCCGGCCGAAGAAGGCGGCGCCGGCGCACAGAGAATGATCGACGACGGATTGTTCGAGCGCTTCGCCTGCGATGCGGTCTTTGGCATGCACAACTGGCCCGGGCTCAAGGTTGGCGAGTTTGGTGTGACTGGCGGCCCGGCGATGGCGTCGAGCAACGAATTCGAGATCAAGGTGCTCGGCAAAGGCGCACACGCTGCGATGCCGCATCTTGGAATCGATCCCGTGTTCATCGCGGTTCAGATCGTCAACGGCCTGCAAGGCATCATCACGCGCGTCAAAAAGCCGATCGATTCGGCGGTGTTGTCGGTGACGATGATTCAGGCGGGCGAAGCAACCAATGTCATTCCTGAAAGCGCGAAGATTTCCGGGACCGTCCGCACGTTCAGTGATGACGTGACCGCGTTGGTCGAAAAGGAGATGAAGCGCATCGTCGAGATGACGTGCGCAGCGCACGGCGCCGAGGGCAAATTCACTTTCAAATGGAACTATCCGCCCACAGTCAACGACCCCACCGAAGCCGAATTTGCAGCCACCGTAATGGACGACATCGTCGGCGCCGGCAATGTCGTGCGCAATATCGAGCCGACCATGGGCGCCGAGGATTTCGCTTTCATGCTGAAGGTGAAAGCCGGGGCGTACGTGTTCATCGGCAACGGCGATGGGACGCATCGCGCCTCCGGTCACGGGCTGGGGCCGTGCATGCTGCACAACCCATCGTATGACTTCAACGACGAATTGATCCCGTTAGGGGCCACTTACTGGGTCCGGCTGGCCCAGAATTTCCTGGCGCGCTGATCTTTAGTTCTTTCCGCTAGTCCATACGCCGGAATGCGGTGGTTTTCGCCGGCGGTTACTGTGTATCGCTGCAGCTCTCCGGCGGTATCTTGCCCCTGATGCATTGGCCACTTGCTCGCGTTTTTTTAGCCGCCGCCGCCTTGCTCGGGGTGGGCGGTTGCGCGACCATCACCGGCGAAGCAACGCAGGCGGTCAACATTCAGACCGTCGATGCCAACGGCAAGCCGGTGGACGGCATGGCGTGCCGCGTCGTGAACGGCTCGGCTGAGTACATGGGCGACACGCCGATGTTCGGTCTAAGAGTACGCAAGTCGCCGACTCCGTTGATCGTCGAATGCAAGCGCCATGGCTACGCTATGGCGCGAGCGCTGATCATTTCGCGTGCGGACCTAGCCTCCGGCTCGACCGCGCAGTTGCTGTTGCCCGGCGGCAGCTCGATGCTGGTCATCGATCACATTTCCGGCTTCATGTATCAGTACCCGCGCTGGATACGGCCGCAGGTAGGCGCCGACATGATCTTCGACCGCAGAGACGAGAAGGGTCGCGACCCCACGCCCGGCTTGGTCACGCGGCAGTTTGACGCACACGTGCGCTACGCCAGCGGCGTGCAGGACGCACGGGTCGACTGATCAGCAAGTGCGCGCGCGCTAATTGCGCGCGGCGGTCCGATCGGCCTCCATCAGCAGCGTCTGAATGTCGTTCAGCATCACTTCGGGATGCACGAACGCAAGCGAGTAGATCTCGCGCACTACACCCGTGGCATCGATCAGGAACAACTTCAGCATGTGATTGATCGCGCGCGTCGGGCGACCTGACCGCGTCTGTTTCCACCTGACGTCCTGCCCGAACCCGTCGAGCAGCGGACTCAATTCCGTCATCGATCGGGCCGTAAAAAACTGCCACTCGAAGCCGGGCGCGGCGCCCAGCGCTCTGCGCGTAGCCGCGCAGCGCGTCCGGTGTGTCATGCGACGGATCAAAGCTGATGCTGACAAAGCGAACGCGCGAGCGCGAAGACGTATCGGCGGCGATGCGGTCCCGCAGCGTTGTCATCGTTTGATACGCAAACGGACAGCCCCAGGGGTCGGTGCAGTATGTGTAGAAAAAAGTCAGCAGGGTAACTTTGCCGCGTGTGTAGGCAGAAAGACGGCGCACACCTCCCGACGCGTTGAGCAATACCGCGTCAGGAGACTGCTGGATGCGCTGCAGTTGATAGGTGCCCGCCGACGTCGGCACAAAATCCATGTGCGCGCGCGACTGCTGGCCCGGGATCGGGCGCTGACCATGCCAAGTCGGGAAGCAACAAAATCGACGCCAGCAAGACGCTGGCGCCCCG
The DNA here is from genome assembly GCA_963729165.1 of uncultured beta proteobacterium. GTDB lineage: Bacteria > Pseudomonadota > Gammaproteobacteria > Burkholderiales > Burkholderiaceae_F > JACCZX01. Next base: position 235,073 of record CAVSMM010000015.1, on the reverse strand, counting down.
CGCGCCAAACATGTCTAGCAGCTTAGCCGGTCAACGCGCCGCGCCTTTGGCGCTGAACTTCATGTGGTGCGCGCGCCCGAGTTGCTCCTTGGCGAAGTCCACTTCGAACGCCGGCTTTAGTTCCTTGCCGTCCCAGTGAAATGCACGCACGAATTGCTCATTGTCGGCGCCGCCCTTGTCCCACTTCTCGAGCAGGCTCGACGTGATGTAGACGCGCTTGCCGTCCCACGATTGGCTGATCATGTTGACCTGGCGCCCGGTCTGCTTCTCATACGTCTGCTTCGGCGCCTCCGGGTTGGTGAGGTCGAAGTAGCGCGTCATGCCGTCCATGAAAGTATTGACCCACAGTCCCTTTCCATCCGCGGTGATCGAGATGTCGACCGGGAGTGGAATCTTGCTCGGATCGGCGATCGTGCCGACCTCCTTTGCCACCCATTTGTCGCCATCCTGCTTGACCAGCCATAGCTTCGACGTCAACGCAGCCGCGGTAATCGCCCAGTTGTCGCCCGGATTCAGCGACCACCGGATCTCGAGCGGCGCGCCCGGCACGCTGAAGACCTGGCGTGGCTGCATCGCTTTCAGATCCCACAACACCATCGTGTTGCCGAACTTCTTCATCGCGGCTTCGTCTTTGATCAGCCCGCCGATATCCCGCATGTAGTTGTCGCGGCCGGTGAAGCTCGATGTCAGCATCACGTTCTTGGCGGGATTCACCGCAATGTCGTAGCCGTAGCCATCGCCTTGAACGCCACCGACCTTGCCGGTGGGTATGTCGTACTTGGCGACAAATCCGCCCTTGTTGTTGTAAACCGCAATCCCGGTGACGCCACCGTTGTCTTTTGTGTTCGACAGCGTGCCGATCAGCATGCGACCGGGCATCGCATAAAACGTGTGCGGTCCGACATATCCGGTCTTTGCCGGCAGATCGGTGATCGTCTTGGTCAGCTTGGGCTTGGCTGGGTTAGTGCCGACATCGAACACGTAGATCTTGCTGTCGTTCAGGCCCCCGGCCCACAGGTAACGGCGATCATCGGTGAATCCCATGTGGTGCGCTTCGCCGCGGCCGCCAACCGATACCTTGTGCACGACCTTGCCGTAAGTCTTCGAACTCGGATTGGCGTCGATCGTCACCAGCTTGTCGAAGCCGTCCCCCATGCCTGCAACACCGAGCGTCCAGACGTGCACATAGTCTTCCTGGCCCTTGATCAGGCCTGACATGTACGGCGAGTTGCACGTTTCGTCCGCGCGAGCGACGCCGGCGAACGATGTGGCCACCAGCGCTGCAATGGCAACACGCTGAACGTGCCGCCTCAAGCTCGATACAGGTTTCATGTGATCTCCTCTTGTTTTGTTCCCCAACGGCAGCGGCTTCATTTGGGCACGCTTCGCGCCGCGGCGACATTGCACAGCGACCACTCGCCGCATGCGCACACCGAGCGGCTCACCCGCCAGTGCCCGGCATTTTGCGCCCACTTCGCCTAAACTTCGACTGTCCTTTGCCGCGGCTCCCGCGGCTTTCCCCACTAAACGATGTCTGCAACGTCTGCAACGGCGGGCAAAGCGATTCGCATTCGCGGCGCCCGCCAGAACAATCTTCGCAATCTCGATCTCGACATTCCGACCGGCGAACTGGTCGTCGTGACGGGCGTTTCGGGCTCGGGCAAGAGCTCGCTGGTGTTCGACACGCTGTACGCGGAGGGCCAGCGGCGCTACGTAGAAACGTTTTCGCCGTACGCGCGCCAGTTTCTCGATCGGATGGACCGTCCTGCGGTCGACCGCATCGACGGCGTTCCACCGGCGATCGCGATCGACCAGACCAATCCGGTGCGCACGTCGCGCAGCACGGTCGGCACGATGACCGAGCTGAACGATCACCTGAAGCTGCTGTTCGCTCGCGCAGCCTCGCTTTTCTGCCGCGGGTGCGCCCGGCTGGTACGGCGCGACACCGCCGATAGCATTTACGCCGAGTTGCTCGAGCATGCACAGCGTGCCGGCGATCCGCCGATGATCGCCACGTTTCCAGTCCCCGTACCCAAAAATTTCAGCGAAGAAGAAGTCCGCGCCAACCTGCAGGCACAGGGCTACACGCGCATCCATCGCGAGCGCATCGCGGCGGGTGTCAAAGTGCTCGATGTGCTGGCCGACCGCTTTCGCATTCTGAGTGTCGAGCGCTCGCGCGTCATCGAAGTGCTGGAGCGCGCACTGCGCGTCGGTGCGGGCTGTGTCGATCTCCATGTGCAGGCATCGGGGTCTGACTCTGAGGTGCTGAGCTACAGCAACGGCTTGCACTGCGCCCGCTGCGACATTCATTACGAAACGCCGCACGCCAGCACGTTCTCGTTCAACTCGCCGCTGGGAGCTTGCGATACGTGCCGCGGCTTTGGGCGCGTGATCGGCGTCGACTATGGAATGGTGATTCCCGACGAGCGCAAGACACTGCGCGGCGGCGCGATCCGGCCGTTTCAATCGAAGTCTTTTATTGAGAGCCAGCACGATCTCGAAAAATCGGCCACCAAGGATGGCATTCCGCTCGACGTTCCGTATCGAGAGCTAACCGCCGCCCAGCAGCAGTGGGTCATCGACGGCGGCCAGGGCTGGAAGAGCTGGAACAAGTCGTGGCCGGGCGTCTGGTACGGCATCAAGCGCTTTTATGCCTGGCTCGAGAGCAAGGCGTACAAGATGCACATTCGGGTGCTGCTGTCGCGCTATCGCTCGTACACGCCATGTCCGGTATGTCAGGGCGCACGGCTGAAGCCCGACGCGTTGTTGTGGAGAGTGGGCGGTCGTGATGAGGCGGATTCCGCGTTAGCCAGCGAAGGCAAGTATCTCCGTTACAAGCCAGCTGCTGCGCACTGGAGCGAGGCGCAGCTTACGGCGCTGCCGGGCCTGTCGATGCACGATCTGATGCTGCTGCCGATCGAGCGCGTCAAGACGTTCTTCGATCACGTGCAGTTACCGGCACCACTTGATCAGGCCAGTGAGATGCTGCTCGACGAGCTGCGTGCGCGCTTGAGATTTCTGGTCGATGTCGGGGTCGGTTATCTGACGCTCGATCGGCAGAGCCGCACCCTATCGGGCGGCGAGGTACAGCGAATCAATCTGACCACCGCACTCGGTACTTCGCTGGTCAACACGCTATTCGTGCTCGATGAGCCCTCTATAGGACTACATCCGCGCGACATGCATCGCGTGGTCGAAGTGATGCATCGTCTGCGCAGCGCGGGCAACTCGCTGGTCGTCGTCGAGCACGATCCACAGGTGATGCTGGCGGCCGATCGAGTGATTGACATGGGACCGGGACCGGGCGAGCGCGGTGGTGACATCGTATTCAACGGCACTCCGGATGAGCTGCGTAACTCGTCAACGCTGACCGGTCGGTATCTCGGCGGCCGCCTGCACGTCGATGCGGCACAGCCCCTCGCGATCGCCGCCAACTCGAAGAAGCTGATTCTGCAGGGCGCGCGCGAACACAATCTGAAGGCGATCGACGTTGAAATTCCGCTGAAGCGTCTGGTGTGTGTGACGGGAGTGTCAGGCAGCGGCAAGTCAACGCTGATACAGGACGTGCTGTATCCCGCGCTGGCGAAAGCCAAAGGGAAGTCGACCGAGACGCCCGGGCGCCTTCGATCGCCTGCTCAACGAAGACTGGCTCGATGATGTCGCGTTCGTCGATCAATCACCGATCGGGCGCACGACCCGCTCGAATCCTGCGAGTTATGTCGGCGCATTCGATTGCATCCGGGCCATTTTTGCCAAGGCACGCGTTGCAAAGGAACGCAAGTACACGGCAGGGACGTTCTCATTTAACTCGGGCGAAGGCCGCTGCGCCACGTGCGGCGGCAACGGGTTCGAGCACGTCGAGATGCAATTTCTGTCCGATGTGTATTTGCGTTGCCCCGATTGCGATGGCACGCGGTTTCGCCCCGAGACACTTGAAGTGACCGTCGAGCGTCACGGGCGTGCTGCGAACATCGCCGACGTGTTGGCGATGACCGTCAATGAAGCGCTGAGCTTCTTTAAAGACGATAGCGAGGTCGCGCGCGTGCTCGCGCCTCTCGCCGACGTCGGGCTCGAGTACGTCAAGCTCGGTCAACCGGTGCCGACGCTATCAGGCGGCGAAGCGCAGCGGCTGAAGCTCGCCGGTTTTCTTGCCGAGGCAACGAAGGGCAAGCCGCCGACGCGCGGGACGCTGTTCATGTTCGACGAGCCGACCACCGGCCTCCATTTCGACGACGTCTCCAAGCTGATGCGCGCGTTCCGCAAGCTGCTGGCCGCCGGCCACTCGCTGATCGTGATCGAACACAACCTCGACGTGATCTCCGCGGCTGACTGGTTGATTGACCTCGGCCCCGACGGCGGCGATGGCGGCGGGGAGATTGTCGCGGCCGGCACACCCGACGACGTGATTGCAAACGCACGCTCGCACACGGGCCGTGAGCTGCACGCGTATCGGACCGCGTTGGCCGATAAAGCACCGCGTGTAAGAGAACCATCGAGAAGCCTATCGTTGGGGTCTGACCCCGTGCGTGCAGAACAGAAAGACACTCCACGAAGTCGGGGTCAGACGTTGGCTATATCCGCATACATTAATGCGCGCGAACACAACCTGAAGTCGATCGATGTCGAGATCCCGCGCGACACGTTCACCGTCATCACCGGCGTATCCGGCTCCGGCAAGTCCACGCTGGCATTCGACATCCTCTTCAATGAGGGCCAGCGCCGCTATCTCGAATCGCTGAATGCGTACGCACGGTCGATCGTGCAACCCGCAGGCCGGCCCGACGTCGACGCGATCTACGGCATTCCGCCGACGGTCGCGATCGAGCAACGCACTTCTCGTGGCGGTCGCAAGTCGACCGTCGCCACGCTGACCGAGATCTACCACTTCCTGCGCCTGCTGTACGTCAAGCTCGGCGTGCAGCATTGCCCAAACTGCAAGGTGCCGGTGACGCCACAGTCGTTCGATACGATCGTCGCGCAAGTGATGCGTGAGTCGAAGGGACTGCACATTGGCGTGTTTGCGCCTCTGGTCGTCAACCGCAAAGGTGTTTACACCGACCTCGCCAAGTGGGCTGCGGCTCGGGGCCACTCACACTTAAGAGTCGACGGACACTTTCTGCCGACCGCGAAGTTTCCGCGTATCGAGCGCTTCAAGGAGCACACGATCGAATTACCGGTCGCGGATTTTGTCGTGCAGCCGGAAAACGAAGATCGTTTACGGGGCGCCATCGCCACGGCACTCGAACACGGGCATGGTGTCGTTACGATCGCATGGCCACTCGGCAAGCTGAAAGACGCGATCGACGGCGGCACCTGGACTGCGCTCGCTCCAACAGAAAAGTTTTTCGACGAAACGCGCCTGCTCTTCGTGCGGCACATCATTTCCTGAGGCTGATCCGCGGCTGTTCTCCTACAACTCGAAGCATGGCTGGTGTCCCGGTTGCTTCGGCACAGGATTGAAGCTGACCGGGTTCGATTCCGAACAGAGCGGCGAAGAAGTCTGGTGGAACGCCTGGTACGAAGGCGAAACCGCGCCCTGCGAGAGCTGCCACGGCAAGCGCCTGAATCCGACCGCGCTCGCGGTGACGTTTGCGGGCAAGTCGATCGCAGAACTCGCGGAGCTGCCCGTCACCGAAGCCGGCGGACTGTTCAATCGCTTGACGTTAAGCGGTCGCGAAGCCGAAATCGCGCGTGACGCGCTGGCGGAAATCAGATCTCGCTTGTCGTTCCTCGAAGAAGTGGGCCTCGGTTATCTGGCGCTCGACCGCGCCGCACCGACGCTATCGGGCGGCGAAGCGCAGCGCATCCGCCTGGCGGCGCAGCTCGGATCGAACTTGCAAGGCGTTGCCTACATTCTCGACGAGCCGACGATCGGCTTGCATCCGCGCGACAACCGCATCTTGCTCAATGCGCTCGAAAAACTCGAAGCGAAGGGCAACACGCTGGTCGTCGTCGAACACGATGAAGACACGATCCGCCGCGCGAAGCATCTGATCGACATCGGACCGGCGGCCGGCGTGCGCGGCGGTCGCGTCGTCGCGCAGGGTTCTGTCGCTGATCTGATGGCCGCACCCGAATCAACGACCGGAAAGTGGCTGCAATCGCCGTTGATTCATCCGTTGCATCTTCGCCGGCGGGTCGAGTCAACGACAGCGAAACTGACTGTGCAAGGTGCGCGCTTGCATAACCTGCGCGCGGTCGATGCTGCGTTCCCGCTCGAACGGTTGACGGTGGTGACGGGAGTGTCGGGTAGCGGCAAGTCGACTCTGGCGCGTGACGTGCTGCTAGCGAACCTGCAGACGGTCGTCGGTCAGCGCAATCCGAAAGAAGCGTGGATCGGTTGCGCCGCGATCGAAGGTTGGCGCGAGCTCGATCGCGTACTCGAAGTCGATCAAACGCCGATCGGCAAGACGCCGCGCTCGTGTCCGGCGACCTACGTCGGCTTCTGGGACGCCATTCGCCGGCTGTACGCCGAAACGCTCGAGGCGCGTACGCGCGGCTATGGCGCGAGCCGCTTTTCGTTCAACACCAAGGGCGGTCGATGCGATGCGTGCGACGGTCAGGGCGTGCGCACGATCGAAATGAGCTTCCTGCCCGACGTCAAAGTGTTGTGCGATGTATGTGGCGGGGCGCGCTTCAACGAAGAGACCCTGGCGATCAAATGGCGCGACAAATCGATCGGCGACGTGCTGAGAATGGAAATCGACGAGGCTGTCGAGTTCTTCGCGGTTCATCGTTCGATCTCACACTGCCTTCGGCTGCTGCGCGACGTCGGGCTCGGCTACCTGACACTCGGCCAGCCATCGCCGACGCTGTCAGGCGGTGAAGCGCAACGCATCAAATTGGTCGCCGAGCTTGCAAAGGTGCGCGATGACTTGACCCGCCGCGGCCAACGCGCGCCGAGGACGCTTTACGTGCTTGACGAGCCGACCGTGGGGCTTCACATGGCCGACGTCGACAAGCTGATTCGTGTGCTGCACCGCCTGGTCGACGGCGGAAATACCGTTGTCGTCATCGAGCACAACCTCGATGTGATCGCCGAAGCCGACTGGATTTTCGATCTAGGCCCCGAGGGAGGCGCGGGCGGCGGACGCATCGTCGCGCAATGCACGCCCGAAGACCTCGCCAAAAAAGCCACGCCGACCGGCATGGCCTTACAGGAATTCAATCAACGCCACCCACAGCGCGATACCGCGCACGCAAAGCGATCAGCTGCCGCCGAGTGCGCTAGCGCAGCGTGACCGTCAACAATTTCGCCGGCACCGATGCCCGGTCAGCATCTGTGACGACGGTTAACTCCAACCCGTTGGGGCTGACGCGCGCTTCGATCCCCTCGACCTTCAGGGCGGGCTCGAGTTGCCACAGCGCGCGCAGTCGATCCTTTACATCGATGATTCCGATCGCAGCACCGACGCACGCGCCGTCGGCATAGCTATCGTCCGTGGCTTCGGCCACCGCTGTGAATACGAATCCACCAGTGGGCAGTGCCGCGCCATCGGTAAAACACAGCGGCGCATCGGCGAATGCGCCGAGATTGAAGTCGGTGACGTCCAATAGCTTCGGTTCGGACAGCGCTCGCTTCTTCAGAGAGGGCATCGAGCACCGGTGCCAGCGCGATCCGAATGCAGGCGTTGCGGGGATTGCCCTTGTTACCCCGCTGCAGCAGCGACAGACTGTCGCGCTCGATAAATGCGCCTTCAAGGTTGACTTCGCCAAACTCGCGCTGCAGCCGCTCGAACCAGTTTTGCAGGCTGACTGCGCGCGCTGGACCGTGCGTGGATCCGTCGGCATGTAGCCCGAGCAACACAGCCGAGCGCCGATTCGGCTTCGAGCCCGAACCGAGCGCGAACAACGCCCCGTACGGGAATGCTTCGAGCGGCGGCAACGCGACTAGCGCTTCGAAATCCGGCTTGCGCCGCTTGCGCGCCGACTTTTCGAGCGGCAGCGCGCCGCGGCGTATCCGCAGCAGCCTGCCGGCGCGCCGATGATCATCGGTTGGAAACACGGCCAGATGGTGCTCGTCATCCGCGATCACATAGATGAAGTTGCCAACGCGAACCAGTCCGCTGGCAGCGCTTAGATGCCGCGGACGTCCTGCGGTCGCCGCACTTGCCAACCGCAACTCACGCAGCTGTACAAGACGCGGCGCTACGGCCACAGGGCAGGCACTGGCATCAGTAGATCAAGACTTTTTGGCAGACGACTTCTTGCTTGATGATTTCTTGGCCGGCGATTTCTTGCTCGATGATTTTTTCTTAGGCACTTTGCCGCCGGCTTTGCGCGCCTGCGACAGTCCGATGGCAATTGCCTGCTTCTTGCTCGTGACCTTCTTGCCCGAGCCGCTCTTCAGCGACCCGCGTTTGCGCTCATGCATCGCTTTCTCCACTTTATCCGACGCCTTGTCTCCGTACTTGGCCATTACTTCTCCTCAAGAGATTCAGAAGTTTCAGGACAAGCAAGGATCGTTCGCGCATCTCCTCCGCTCGCGACGGTAGAACAGGCGTGCATTCGCGAATCATGATCGTCTCCTCGGAGAGCATGCCGCCGATCGGCCCGAACTTGCACTGTGTCTTACCGCGCTTCTCGCTGGATCGATGCGCCACGCCGCTCACTATGATCCGGCAAATTGCAAAGGATTATCGATGCGTTCCTGGTTCCCTCTTCTATTCGCCGCGCTGGCCGCCGGTACCGCGCACGCGCAACGCACGCCAGCCGATCAACCGCCGCGCATCGACGAGCGCGTCGCCCAGATTCCGCAGACCGCGCTTGGAGCGCCGTGGGCGTTCATCGGCTACGCGGTGACAACACCGACCGATTCCAGCTGGTTCGTCGCGACCAGCACGCCCCGTGGCGGCTCGATGGGACGGCATCTGTCCGGCGGGGCCGACCATACAGCCGTCCTCGTGCTGTCGAGTGACATCCTTGAAAAGCCGATCGACACCGACGCGGCGCTATTGGAACTCGCGCGTTCCAGGCATGCCAAGCTGTCCGAGCGCTGGCAGATCGGCAAGCACGACGAAACCATCGTGCGGCATGCCGGCACACGCTGTGCGCGGCACACACTCGCAGCCATTCAGAACGAGGACACTTCCCCGCGCAAGAGCGCTGCGAAAGCGAACGAACAGCGCAATTCGATGTTCGTAATCGGCATCTCGTGCGTGCATCCGACCGACTCGACAATGCTGGTCGAAGTCGGCGTATCGGAGCGGGGGCGGATAACCGCAGGCTCACCGACGGTGGCGCGCGATGCGGAGCAGGCGATCGCGAGCCTCTCGTTTCATCGATTCAACGAGCAGGCACTGCAAAAGTCTGCTGAAGCCGCACGTACGAGCGGGTTGGCTGATGCAGAGGCGGTGCTGAAGCCGTATATCGATGCCGATGCTGCGTGGGCGCGTTACTTTCTGGCGCAGATTGTCGAGCGCGCGCGGCCTGCGCCTGAAAATGCCGGCGTGCGAATCAAGTCGCTGCTCGAGCCGGCTGCAGAAAAAGGCTTGGCTGATGCGCAATGGTCGCTCGGCACGCTGTATCTGCGCGGAGCACCGGGCGTGTCAAAGGACCCCGCCCTCGCGGAAGCGTTACTCAGGCGTGCTGCCGAGCGCGGCAACGCGGGCGCGGCGTATCAGCTTGGTATCGCACAACTGTCGGGTGTCGATGGCATTGCGGCCAACAAGAGTGAAGGCGCATTGTGGGTGCAACGCGCGGCTGTGCGTGGCTTGAAAGAAGCGCAGGAGTTACTGAAGGGGACGCGCGACACGCCAGCGAAGAAATAAGATCGCCGCCTTGGATTCGCCCGCGTCGTTTGCGCGGTTGCATTGACCGAGAAATAAAAACGCGGCGGCGTCTCCTCTCACGCCGCCGCTATGTCTTACAGCGAGCCGCTTACTTAAAGAAGACGTAATCGGCTTCGTATTTAACCTGCCGACGCTGGCCGGCGCCCGACGCTGAGCACGGTTCCTTCGGCGCGACGCCGCCGACTGTATTCAGGCGCTGTATATAAGTCACTCCTTGCATCGAACCGGTACCCGTCGCAGGGGCGGCCTGTACCAGCTGCAGCGGGATGGCACCGGCGTTTGTGGCCGGAGCTGTTGCTAGCTGCTTGCCGGTCACCTTGCTACCGTCGTTGGACTCCCATGTCGGGCCTGCGTAATACTTGCCGACCGCCTTAGTGCGATTTGCGTCCCACAAGGTGGCGGTCGGCGCAACGAACGTCCACTCGAACGTGCCGGCAGCGCCCTGTTTCTCGCGGCACTCGTATGTCAGCTCGCCGACTCCGACGGTACGCATCGACATCTTGCTTCCCGCCGGCACGGCGATCGGCGCCGGAACGTCCGGAGCACTCGACATCGTCGGCATATACGAGCACCCGATGAGTGCAAAAGGGGCGGCGGCCAGCGCAGCTTTGACTGAAATCTTCATTGCGAGCGTCTCCTAGGTCGAGTCCCGGCGGCAGTGCCGGAGTGAGTCCCAGCAAAAGTAGCGCGCCCGCCAGCAATAGCCGATCCCGCGCGTACGCACTTGTGGTGAGCTGATCAGGTCGGTACGGATGACGAGGCTTATTGGATGAGGTGACAGCCACGGGTCATCTACATCGGGGTTCATCGCGGAGGACGCATTCGGTGGCGCTCCGTAAGAAGCAGTGCGTTGGCGCGACCAAGGCGTACCCACCGGAGATCCAATGCGCCGATTCCTTGCTGTTGCCCTCCTTGTTGCCACGATGCCCGCCGCTAACGCCGCCACCTGCCAGGCCACCAGTCCTAAGAACACCGTGGCTCTGGTCGAGCTCTATACGTCTCAGGGATGCTCGAGTTGTCCTCCCGCCGATCGCTGGCTGTCTCAACTGCCCTCGCGGGTTGACGCCAACCGCGCAATCGCGCTGGCTCTGCATGTCGGCTATTGGGATTACATCGGCTGGAAGGATCCCTTCGCGAAGCGCGAGTTCAACGATCGACAAACTCAACTCGCCGCGTTGAACGGCAGCCGGACTCGCTACACACCGGGTGTATTCGTTCAGGGACGGGAAACCAATTGGTCATCGGGCGCGTTCGACGCGCAACTGCGCGCGGTCAATCAACGGCCCGCCGTGGCGACGATAAAGCTCGACAACATCGATACGCAGGGCGGAAAGGTGGGCGTACGTGCTCACGCGGAGCTTGCAACACCCGGCTCGGCTAAAAATCCGCGCATGTTCGTTGCGCTCGTGCAAAACGGAATCTCGACCAAGGTGACGGCGGGCGAGAACCGAGGCGAAACGCTGGCGAACGATCGCGTTACGCGCGCGTGGTCCGGACCTTTGCCGCTCGGGACAAGGACTGTTTCTCTTGAAGTACCCGCGACCGCGGCGCGCGATCTGGCGTGGTCGCGTTCGTCGAAGACGATACCGGCGTCCTGCAAGCCTTGCAGTTGCCGCTCGCGACCTGCAGCTAAATTCGATTTTCCTCGACGCCATGACAGGCAGCGTGCGTCTCGCCGCCTGCGTGCCGGTACAGCTTCAGTAGCGGCACCTCGACGCGGCAGCGCTCGTTCGCGTGCGGGCAGCGCGGGTGAAACGTACAACCCGATGGCGGATTCAACGGATTAGGAACCTCGCCCGCCACCGGCGTTCGCGCGCGGCCGCTCATTTCCAGATCAGGGATTGCATCGAGCAACATGCGCGTGTAGGGATGGCGCGGCGTGTTGAACAACGTCGTGCGTGAAGCAAGCTCAACGATTTTGCCCAGGTACATCACACCGACCCGATCCGAAATGTGATGCACGACGGCCAGATTGTGCGAGATGAAAAGGTACGTCAGCCCCATCTCGCGCTGCAGTTCCTTCATCAAGTTGAGAACCTGCGCCTGCACCGACACGTCAAGCGCCGACGTCGGTTCATCGCACACCAGAAACTCGGGCTTCGTCGCCAAAGCGCGGGCGATCGACAAACGCTGCCGCTGGCCACCGGAAAACTGGTGTGGATACTTCTCCTTGTCGGCCGGCGCCAGGCGAACCTGCTGCAACAGCTCGTCGACGCGCGCGCGAATCTGTGCCTTGTCGTTCATCAGGCCATGCGCCTTCAGAGGCTCGGCAATGATGTCGGCGACGCGCCATCGCGGGTTCAGGCTCGCGTACGGGTCTTGAAAGATCATCTGCAGCTTCTGCCGCAGCGGACGTCCACGCTGCGAATTCATCTCACGCAGATCACGGCCGAAAAATTCAACATGGCCCTTGGTCGGGACGTACAGACCCACCAGCAGGCGCGCAACCGTCGACTTGCCGCAGCCCGATTCGCCGACCAGCGACAGGGTTTCGCCGCGCTTGATGTCGAAGCTGACGCCATCGACCGCATGCAGGATCGCGCGCTTCTTGTTTTCGAGCACGCGATTGAGCCACGGCGGCGAGACGTCGAAATATTTGGCCAGTCCCACCGCGTGCACGATGACGTTGGAACCAAGTGATTTCGGCGTCGTGACCTCTTCGCGCAAGACTGCGCTCATGCGGCCACCCTGCCCCGCGTCGACGTCGTGCAACCAGCACGCCGCCAACGATGTTCCGGCAGGCAACAGGTCCGGCCGCTCGCGTGGGCAACGCTCGAACGCGTGCACGCAGCGCGGATGGAAGGCGCAGCCGCTCGGAATCGCCGTCAGCCGCGGCATCGAGCCGTTGATCTGCGTCAGACGTTCCGTCTCATGACCGAATGTCGGAATCGATCCCATCAGGCCCACCGTGTAGGGATGCTGCGGCCGATGAATCACATCGGACACTGGCCCGATCTCGGCGATGCGGCCGGCGTACATCACCGCGACGCGGTCCGCGGTTTCGGCGATGACGCCCATGTCGTGCGTTACCAGCATCACCGCAGTGCCGTGATCGCGACACAGTTTCTTAAGCAACGAAATGATTTGCGCCTGAATCGAAACATCCAGTGCGGTGGTCGGCTCGTCGGCAATGATCAGCTTGGGTTCCGCAGCGAGTGCCAGCGCGATCACTACGCGCTGCCGCATTCCGCCCGAGAACTGGTGCGGGTAGGCGTCGATGCGGCGCTCGGGTGCGGGAATGCCGGTGGATGCGAGCAACTCGATCGCGCGCACACGCGCCTTGCTCGAAGACAAGTCGAGGTGCGTCGTGATCGTCTCGATCAACTGGTCGCCGACCGTGTAGAGCGGATTCAACGAAGTCAGCGGGTCTTGAAAGATCGCACCGATCTCGCGGCCGCGGATCTTGCGCATCTCGTCGTACGGCAGAGCGTCGATACGGCGGCCGGCCAGTCGCACTTCGCCGGCCGCGACGCGACCCGGCGGCTCCAGCAGCCCAATGATGGCGGCGCCGGTCAGCGACTTGCCGGCGCCGGATTCGCCGACGACGCCCAGTACCTCGCCCGGCGCGATCGAAAACGAAATGTCGTCAACCGCCACCAGCGTCCCGCGCCGCGTTGGAAACTCGATGCGCAGATTGCGCACCTCGAGCAGCGGCGCCGGCGATGACGCGATCGAAGTCAGTGCGGCCGCGGTCATTGTCATCGCACGGCCGCTGTGGGCAATCGCCTGACTAGGCAGTACAGCCGGCTATCGGCTCTACGTAGTCGACTTGCGGCACGAAGTCCTGCTCAACCGAGTTTTTCTTCACCGCCTTCAGGTAGTAGCGGGTGCACGGCTTCACGTCGAGCGTCAACGTGCGCGTTTCGCCGTACGAGAAACCCCGTCGCCGCAGGCCCCTGCACCCGGATGACTCTGAGGCCCGGATCGACCATCACCGGATTACGTGTATCGCTGCGCCCATCAACGTCAAGCACGATCACCGAATAGCGTATTCATCTCGGCCTTGAAATAGCGGTTGCCGTCGATGTAAGAGAACGGGGTCGTTGCACAACCCGACCAATCGCAAATACTGCAATTGCACTTGCCAGCTTCGTTTTCATAAGCACCTCCAGAAAAACTTTCTATCTCAGCTTTGGATTGAGTGCGTCGCGCAACCAATCACCCAGCAGATTGACGGAAAGTACGAGCAATACGAGAGCCAATCCGGGAAATATTGTGATCCACCATTCGCCGGAAAACAAAAACTCATTGCCGATGCGAATCAAGGTGCCGAACGATGGCGTCGTGGGCGGCACGCCAACGCCCAGAAAGGACAGCGTCGCCTCGGTGATGATCGCAGTGGCGATATGCACCGTGGCCAACACCAGCACCGGGCCCATCACGTTCGGCAACACATGCCGCGCCATGATCGCCAGCGGCGACACGCCGATCACGCGCGCCGCCTGCACGTACTCCTTGTTCTTCTCCACCAGCGTCGAGCCGCGCACGGTGCGCGCGTACTGCACCCAGCCCGACAAGGCGATCGCGAGAATCAGCACGCCGAACGCAAGCTCGCTATGCGCGTCGCGCGGCAGCGCCGCGCGCGCGACGCCGTCGATCAGCAGCGCCGTGAGGATCGCTGGAAACGACAGCATCACATCGCACACGCGCATGATGAATGCATCGAGCCGGCCGCCGACGTAGCCCGACAGCAGTCCCAGGCCGACGCCCAGAACGACCGACAACGCGACCGATGCCAACCCGATCGCCAGCGATACCTGCATGCCGAACAGGATCGCAGAGAAAATATCGCGGCCCTGATCGTCGGTACCAAGCCAGAAATTCGGGTTGCTGCCCGCTTCCCACATCGGCGGCAGCGACGCATCGAGCAGATTCAGCGTGGCCAGATCAAACGGATTGTGCGGCGCGACCCACCTGGCAAACACCGCTGAAAAGATCAGAACGAACGCCACTACCGCCGCCGTGATCGCGACCGGCGAATTGCGGAAGCTGTAGGCGACGTCGCTGTCCCAAACGCGGCCGGCGACGTTCACCGGGATCACCGATCCTTGATCAGTGATCGCCGGAACGCCTTGGTCAGCCGGTACCGCCTGAGTGTCCATACCTGACTACCGATCGCTGATCAGTGATCACCGCCCTACGGTTGCTTGATCGAGACCCACTTGATGAACATAGCGTTGTCCGCCAACTGGACAAGGTCAATATTGCGCTTCATCCCCCACGCCAACGCCTGCTGGTGCAACGGAATATGGCCAATATCGTCCTGATGAATCTTCATCGCCTCGGCGATCATCGCCGTGCGCTTCTTAATGTCCGTCTCGGTCGCGATTGCTTTCGTCAGCTGGTCGACCTTGGGATTGCTGTAGCTGCCCAGGTTGAACTGACCCTGGCCGCCGTCACCCGGCGTCGCCATCAATGCAAACAGCGGGTTGTGCGAGTCATAGCTGCCAGGCGTCCAGCCGAGTAGATAAAAAGAAGTGTTGCGCGACAGGATCTTCGGGAAATAGCTACCCTTGGTCTCGGCGGTCAGATTCACTTTGATGCCGGTCTTTGCGAGCATCGCCGCCGCAGCTTTGCAGATCTCTTCGTCGTTGACATAGCGATCATTCGGGCAGTTCATGCCGACCTCGAAGCCCTGCGGATAGCCGGCTTCGGCCAGCAGCTTCTTCGACGCTTCCGACATCGAACGGCATGCGCTTGTTCATGTCTGACGGAAAGCCGTTGATTCCGGGCGCGATCATCAGCCCGGTTGGCGCTGACGCGCCGCGCATCACCACCTTCTGGATGGCGTTGACGTCGATCGCCTGATAAAACGCCTGCCGAACTCGCTTGTCCTTAAAAGGGTTCTTGCCCTTGACGTTCGACTGCAGCAGTTCGTTGCGCGACTGATCCATACCCAGAAAGATCGTGCGCAGCTCGGGCGCCTGCACGACCTTCAGATTCTTGTCAGCCGAGATGCGGGCGATGTCCTGCACCGGCACCGGCTCCATCATGTCGACCTCACCCGACAGCAGCGCAGCTACCCGCGTCGCGTTGTTGCCGATCGGGGTGAAAATCACTTCCTGCACATTGCCTTCGATCTTGCCCCAGTAGCCCGCATTTCGCTGCAAGGTCGTGCGTATATTGGGGTCGCGCGAGCGGAGACGATACGGTCCGGTGCCATTGGCCTGGAACGATGCCGTGTTCTCGGTACCTTTCCGTTTATCGACCGGCTGTACGGCCTTGTTTTTCTCGCACCAGCTCTTGGACATCATGGACCACTGCGTAATTACGTCCGGCAGGATCGGAAACGGCTCGATCGTAATCATGTCGATCGTGTGATCGTCGATCTTGCGGATCTCCTTGATCGAACCGACAAAGGTCTTGACGTCGGAGCCATCGCCCTTGGCGCGGTTGTACGAAAAGATCACGTCGTCCGCGGTAAAAGGCGTGCCATCGTGAAACAAAACGCCCTTGCGCAGATTGAAGCGCCACACGGTCGGCGCCGTCTGCTTCCAGTCGGTGGCGAGCGCAGGAACCAATTCCAGCTTCTTGCCGCGCCCGATCAGCGGCTCGTAAATGTTGCCGGTGAATGCCAGCTGGAACGACTCGTTCAGCGAATGCGGATCCATCGACAGCGCATCGCCCTGATTCGCAAACTTGAATGTTTGCGCCGTGCGCCACGAACGTTGCGAGCGCGAGCGACCGCGCCGACGGCGGCAATCTTGAATGTGCGGATGGCAAGCGTGTCTTCATGGAGCTTCCTTGGATGGTCAATGCTCTGAAAGCGGCATTCTGCGCTCAGCCAGTGCCGAAAAAAAAGCGGCGCCCAGCGGAATGACGGCGTCGTTGAAGTCGTATCGAGCTGTTGTGCAGGAAACAGTTGGACGGGCCGCCGCCCTGACCCAGGCGCAGATAGCACCCGGGCTTGGCCTGCAGCATGAAAGAAAAATCCTCGGCGCCCATGCTCGGCGCGAGGTTGCGGACGACGTTGTCCTCGCCGACCAGCTCGGCGGCTACGTCGCCGGCAAATCGGGCCTGCAACGGATGGTTGATCGTCGCCGGATAGATGCGCTCGTAGACGACGTGCGCTTCGGCGCCGAAGGCGCGCGCGGTCGATTCGACCAGCTCGGTAATACGGCGCTCGACCAGCTCCTGCGTGTCGATCTTCGACGTGCGCACGGTACCGGTCAGCTTGGCTTCGCGCGGCACGACCGAGAACGCCGCCGGGACTGCCCGCCTGCAGCGAACACAGACTCAGCACGGCATTGTCGAGCGGCGCAACGTTGCGCGAGACGATCGTCTGCGCGGCGGTGATGATGTGCGCGGCAACCAACACCGGATCGACCGTCAAGTGCGGGTGCGCACCGTGCCCGCCCTTGCCGCAGATCGTGATTTCGACGCGATCCGCCGACGACATCATCGGCCCGTAATTCAGCCCGATCTGACCGGCCGGCAACGGCGGCCAGTTGTGCATCGCATAGATCTCGTCGGCAGGAAAGCGCTCGAAAAGTCCGTCGTCGATCATTGCCTTCGCGCCCGCGTACCCTTCTTCGCCGGGCTGGAAGATCAAATACACGGTGCCGTCGAACCTCCGCGTGCGCGACAGATACTGCGCCGCGCCGACCAGCATCGTCGTGTGCCCGTCGTGGCCACAGCCGTGCATCAACCCCGGTTTGGTCGAGACGTGCGCAAATTCGTTTTCTTCGACCATCGGCAACGCGTCCATGTCGGCACGCAGCGCGATCGAGCGTCCCGAGCTGTTTTTTGCACCATGGAGTACACCGACGACGCCGGTCTTGCCGATCCCGGTATGCACTTCGATGCCGAGCTCGCGCATCCGCTCTGCTACCAAGGCAGACGTGCGGTGCTCTTCGAAACCGATCTCGGGATTCGCGTGCAGATCGCGCCGCAGGGCGGTCAGCCCTTCGTGGTGCGGAAAAATCGCGGCCAGCGGGCCGCGCAGCGCCAGTCCCAGATAGTGCTCACGCGGGGCGAGGTGCTGATCAGTGGGCAGCGGGAGGGCGCCATCGGTGTTCAATGTGCCGCGGCGGTGCGGTCGATGCGCAGCCGCGGGTCAACAGCAAAGTACAGCAAATCGACGATTAGATTGATCAGCACGAACACCAATGCGATCAGGCACAAATATGCCGCCATCACCGGGATGTCGGCGAACTGCACCGACTGAATGAACAGCAATCCCATGCCGGGCCACTGGAATACCGTCTCGGTGACGATCGCGAACGCAATGATTCCGCCCAGCTGCAACCCGGTGATCGTGATGACCGGAACCAGCGTGTTCTTCAGTGCGTGACCAAAGTGCACCGCACGATCCGTCAAGCCGCGAGCGCGGGCAAACTTGATGTAGTCGGTGCGCAGCACCTCCATCATCTCCGACCGAACCAGACGCATGATCAGCGTCAGCTGGAACAGGCACAGCGTGATTGCGGGCAGGACCAGGTGTTTCCAGCCGGTCGTCGTCAGCAAGCCGGTACTCCACCAGCCAAGCTGCACGGTATCGCCGCGCCCGTAGGACGGCAGCACACCAAGCATCACCGCGAATACGAGGATCAGCAGGATCCCGATCAGGAAAGTCGGCAAGCGAGATTCCCACCAGCGACACCGCGAGCAGAAAATGCGAGAACCACGAATCTTTCCGCAGCGCTGTGTAAACGCCCATCGGAATACCAACCACGATCGCGATCAACGCCGCCGCGAAGGCAAGTTCGAGCGTTGCCGGTAAACGTTCCTTGATCAATGTTGACACGGCTCGGCCCTGACGCAGGCTGATGCCGAAATCGCCCTGTATCGCGTTGCCGATGAAGTGCGCGAATTGCATGTAGAACGGCTGGTCGAGGCCGAGATCCCCGCGCAGCCGAGTGCGGTCCTCGGGCGTCGCGTCCTGGCCGAGCATCTGCGAGACCGGATCACCGACATACTGAAACAGCAGAAAGGCGATCAGCGCCACCACCAACATGACGAGAATCGCTTGCAACAGGCGGCGAACGATAAAGGCAGCCATGGACCGATATTAGAGCAGGGCAAAAAAAAGGCCGGACGCTCTTCAGTGTCCGACCCTTTGCACTGCTTCATCCCGCTAGTCGATTCGACCCACTGCACCTCGAGTCGGTTATCGGCCCGATGCACTACGGTCACGTTCTTGCGCATCGCCCACGGAATAACCTGGTTATGCAACGGAATATGCATCACCTGCTTGTTGTGCAGCATCAACGCATCGGCGATCATCTGATTGCGCTTCTTGGTGTCGACCTCGCCCTTGATTGACTTCGACGAGCTTGTCGAACTCGGCATTGCTGACGCGTCCCAGATTGAAGTTGCCGTCTCCGCCCTTGCCGACCGTCATCGGCAGCGATTGCAGCGAGTACAGCGCATCGAACGTCGGCACACCCCAGCCGAGCAAATAAAGCGACGTGTCGTGCTTCTGAATCTTCGGAAAGTAAGTTGCGCGCGGCATTGCGTTCAATGACACCTTGATCCCGAGCTTCGCCCACATCGAAACCAGTGCCTTGCAGATCTCTTCGTCGTTGATGTAGCGGTTGTTCGGGCAGTCGAGCGTCACCGAAAAGCCGTTCGGATAGCCGGCCGCGGTCAGCAGCTCCTTCGCCTTTTTCTCGTCGTACGGCAGGCGCTCGTGCGCCGCCGGTATCCAGCCATTCACTGCACGCTGAATGATCGCGCCGGTCGGATCCGACGAGCCGCGCATCACCGCCTTCTTGATCGCCTCGATGTCGATCGCGTGATACAGCGCCTGACGAACGCGCAAGTCCTTGAACGGATTCTTGCCCTTGACGTCGCTGTACTGCAGCTCGTCGCGAAACTGGTCCATGCCGATGAAGATCGTGCGGTTTTCCGCACCTTCGATCGACCTTGATCGAAGGTGTCTGCTTCAGGCGCGCGATGTCCTGCGGAACTGGATCGAGCAGAAAATCGATCTCTCCGGACAGCAATGCCGCGGTGCGCGTCGAGTCCGATTTGATCGGCGTGTAAATCACTTCGGTAACGTTGCCCTTCTTCGTCTTTGCTCCCCACCAGTTCGGATTGACGACGAACACCGTCTTGATATCGACCTCGCGCGACTTCAGCATGAACGGGCCGGTGCCGTTGGCATTGCGCGCAGCGTAGGTTTCTTCCTTCTGCACGAAGTTCTGAGGCGCAACGACTTTGTTCTTCTCGGCCCACCCCTTGTTGACGATCCGCAGCTCGGTCAATTGCCGCAGCAACACCGGATTCGGCACCGTCGTGTAGATGATCACCGTATTGTCATCAACCGCGTGGGCGCGTTGAACGCCGACGGTGTACTGACGGAAGTTCGACGTCGGCTGCATCGCGCGATCGATCGAGAACACGACATCGGACGCGGTCAAAGGCGAGCCGTCGTGAAACTTGACGCCCTGGCGCAGGTTGAAGCGCCAGATCAGCGGCGTCTCCTGCTTCCAGTCGGTTGAAAGCGCCGGCACGACTTCGAACTTCTCGTTGTAGGTGACGAGTGGCTCGTAGATATAAGAATTGGCGGTGTTATTCAGCCCTTCGTTTTGCGCGTGCGGGTCCATCGTCAGGATGTCGCCCTGGCTAGCCCAGCGCAAGGTCTTGGCATCGACAACCGGTGCAATAGAAAGTGCTGCGACAAATGCGGCGATGGCGAGACGCATCGGCGTTCTCCTAGAGAGGTGTGCGGAAAGCCGGACATGATGCCTACATCCGGCATGCAGCGTCAAACGCCGCGAGCAACGGGTTAACCCGCTGCGGCGCAATCCGATGCGATTAGCGTCGCGGCTTCAGTTCCAGCGTCATCGCATCGCGCGCCGGTGGCGGACGCATCGGCAGATACAGACACATCGCGCCACAGCGGCTGCATCGATCCGTAAAGGTCGGAAAAAGGATTGCCGACCTGCCCGCTTGAACCCACCCATACGGAATTCGATTCGAGCGCAGCGAGGTCGTATATCGCGCGCAAGGTGGCGGTATGCCGCGTAGAGAACGGAGCTTCGGCGCGGTGTGACAGCGCACCGACGTTAATCGTGTGCGTATCTCCGGGGTACGCGATGCGCAGTTCGAACAGGCGGCGAAGCACGGGCACGCTCGACATCGGCCGATGTTCGGCAGCCGCGCGATGCATGTCGCCCCATCGCAGACCCGGCCACGTCGCGGCCCGAAGCCTGGGTCAGCTGCGTGACCGATGCGTCGAGCGCTTCGCCCGCCAGCAAGCGACATGTCTCGAAGCGCTGCTCCGTCGATCGGTCGTCGCACCAGTCGCGCGCCTGCGCGCGGCCGGACAACACGTACAGCAACGTCGAAGTGAGCTCGGCCTGGTCGACGAAATCGTCGGTCAACGCGCCGAGGTCATCGGCAAAAATCCGATGCTTGAGCTCGCGCATCCATGCGTGATAGATCAACGGCTCGGGCGTATCGCGCTTCATCTGGAAGTCCCACGCGGCCAGTCGCGCGAGCGCGTGACGCCCGGCTTCGGTCTGCGGCTGTACGTCCTTCAACATTGCAAACATGTCGCGCGCCGCGAACGAAGTGACGTCGGCCTGGATCGTCTTGAACGTGCTGACGTCGTGCTTGCCGCGCGCTTCAAGCAGTTGTTCGACACGCTGCGCGCGATACGGCAGGAACCAGTCGTAAGTCAGATGGTGCGCATACTTCGACGACACCACCTTGTGATTTGCCGTGACGATCAATCCGTTGGCAGGATCGCGCATCCTCGGTGCTTGCTCGGTGGACAGGTAGCCGCGCCAGTCGTAGCGCGCCTCCCATCCTGGTGCGGGGACGAGTCCATGCAAATCGTTGGCTCGATCACGCATCGGTATGCGTCCGGTCACGACCATCCCGATCTTGCCGTCGACATCCGCGATCAACGCCGACTGAGTGACGATCTGAAACTCCGCCAGCGCTCGCTCCGCCTGGTCGATATTGCGTGCTTTGTTCAGCGCGCGAATCGCCGCGATCGTCGTGTCGTTGGGCTCAAGCGCAGACCAGCGCAATGCGAGCGCAAACTGCGGCTGCTTGAACCCTTTTTCAACGCTGGCAAGTCCGCTGATCACCGGGCCGTGCCGCGTCTCGCGCACCGTCAATTCGACATCGTCACCGCCTCTTGACGCGGATGCGCTCGATGCGGGTCACAAAGCGCGCCCAGCCTTCCGGCGTTTGATATTCGTCGGGCTGCTTCGGGATTGATGCGCTCCAGATAAAGATCCTGCTGATCGACGCCGGTATTGGTGAACGCCCACGCGATGCGATCGTTGCGGCCGAGAACAACACCGGGAACTCCGGGCAACGTCGCGCCCATCACTTTCAGGCCCGGTGCCTGAAGGCCAGCGAAATACCAAACCGAAGGCGTGGTCAGTCCGAGATGCGGATCGTTGGCCAGCATCGGCTTGCCGCTGACAGTGCGCTTGCCCGATACGACCCAGTTGTTCGAGCCGAGTCCTTCACCGTCACCGAAACCGAACGCGGGCGCGTCCAACGCGGACAACGACGTTGCCTTGATGCCGAGCAATCGATACATCTCGGCATAGTCCGCCGTCGCCGGCGCAGAGTCGCCCGGATACGGCGGATAAAAATCATTGATCTCCGCCACCGAAAACCGCTGCGCCAATTGCAGGCGCCGCAGCTCGCGCGAATACGAATAGCGCGCCGAGATCCCACGCCATCATCAGCGACCAGCCGATCGAATCCGCCGGCGTCCACGGCTCGGGCTTCGGCGCGCGCGTCAGATAAAACTCCGGCGGCAATGGCCCACCGTCGCTTGCTCAGATACGCGTTGACACCCGCCGCATACGCATCGAGCAAGTCACGATGCTCGGCATCCAGATTCTGATAAATGCTTTGCGCAGTACGTGCGATGCCGATCGTGCGCAGAAACTTGTCGGTATCGAGCGCCGGCTCACCAAGCACTTCAGCCAGACGCCCCGCGGCGATACGGCGATTCATCTCCATCTGCCATAGGCGGTCCTGCGCATGCACATAACCCAATGCAAACGTCGCATCTCGTTCGTTCGCCGCGACGATGTTCGGAATGCCGTGATCATCATCACGATCGATGCGCACCGCCTGCTGCAATCCGGAGACCATGAACGTTCCTTCATGGATCGGCAGACTGGCCTGTCGGTACCAGAGACCGAGTGCCAGCAGCGTGACAGCGACCAGCAAGGCTAAGAAGCCGGCAATGCGCACGAAGTGTCTCCCACTCGATTGAGCGGCGATTGTATGGCAGCTCAGTGAAAGTCGCGCGACGAAGTGGCAAGCCTTCCGAGCAAGCGCGAGTAATCGGTCGCGCGCTTAGCCAGCAGATGCATGACGCCGGCTTCGGATTGCCATACGCCCTGCACGCCGAGCAGCGTCGAGCCGACGACGACCTTGCGTTCGCGCTCGAAGATGTCGTTCCAGAAAATGATATTGACCGGCCCCGTTTCGTCTTCGATCGTCACGAACACCGAGCCCTTGGCGGTCTGCGGCCGCTGCCGATGCGTGACGATGCCGCACGCACGTGCGATCCGGCCGCTCGGCGTTGTTTGCAGCTCGATCGAAGTTCGCATTTTCATTTTCGCCAGCCGCGGCCGCAGCAGAGCCAGCGGATGACGGCCGAGCGTCAGGCCGAGCCGCTCGTAATCGGCGACGATATCGGCTCCTTCGGTGGGTGGCGCCAGCTCGATCCGCGGCTCCGGAAAGCGCGCCGGCTTCAGCATCTGCGTACGCCGCGTCTCGACGCCGAGCGCTTCCCAGCCGGCCTGATGGCGGTGGCCGGCGAGCGTGGCCAACGCTCCACTGGCGGCGAGCGCTTCGAGCTCGAATGAATTCAGCTGCGCGCGCATCGCCAGATCTTCGACATTGTCGAATTCGCGTTCGATGCGGGCCTCGACGATGCGCTTGATCGACGTTTCCTTAAGCCCGCTGATGCGATTCAATCCCAGCCGCACCGCCTGTGTTTCTGCTGCATTCTGCAGGCGGCTCGAGCGTCGATTCGACCTGACTGATCGTCACGTCGACGGCACGCACTTCGACTCCATGCCGGCGCGCGTCCTGCACCAGTTGCGCGGGCGCATAAAAACCCATCGGCTGGCTGTTCAGCAGCCCGGCCAGAAATGCATCGGGGTGATGACGCTTGATCCAGCACGACACATACGCCAGCAACGCAAAGCTCGCCGCGTGACTTTCCGGAAATCCGTACTCGCCGAATCCTTCGATCTGCTTGAAGATGCGCTCGGCATATTCGAGCGCGTATCCCTTGGCCGTCATGCGCGAAATCAGTCGTTCTTTATGCGGCCCGAGCCCGCCCTTGCGTTTCCATGCCGCCATCGAGCGGCGCAGCTGATCGGCTTCGCCCGGCGTGTAATCGGCGGCGACGATCGCGAGCTGCATCACCTGCTCCTGAAAGATCGGAACGCCGAGCGTTCGTTCGAGCACCGATTCGATTTCCTTGCTCGGATATTCGACCGGCTTCCTTGCCGTCGCGCCGGCGCAGATACGGATGCACCATGCCGCCCTGAATCGGCCCCGGCCGCACGATCGCGACTTCGACCACCAGGTCGTAATAGCAGCGCGGCTTCAGGCGCGGCAGCATCGTCATCTGCGCGCGCGATTCGATCTGGAACGTGCCGATCGTGTCGGCCGCGCAGATCATGTCGTAGGTGGGCGTGTCGTCATCCTCGATATCGCCCATCGCAAACGGCCGGCCGAGCTTTTGCGCGATGAATTCGAGCGAACGGCGCGTAGCCGACAGCATGCCGAGCGCCAGCACGTCGACCTTCAACAGGCCGAGCGATTCGAGATCGTCCTTGTCCCATTGGATGACGCAACGATCTTCCATCGCGGCGTTTTCGATCGGCACCAGGCGCGACAGCTTGGTGCGCGCAATCACGAAGCCGCCGACATGCTGCGACAGATGCCGCGGAAAGCCGCGCAGCTCGTCGGCGATCGTTAACCACTGGCGAATCGAAAAGCTGTCGGGATCGAAGCCCGCCTCGATCATTCCCTTGCTGTGGCGTTGGCCGCTATCCCACCACTGGTGGTTTTTGGCGACCTGGTCGATACGCTGCGGATCGAATCCGAGCGCCTTGCCCACATCGCGCAGCACGCTGCGCGAGCGATAGCAGATGACGGTGGCGGCCAGGGCCGCGCGATCGCGGCCGTATTTGCCGTAGATATATTGAATGACCTCTTCGCGCCGCTGATGCTCGAAGTCGACATCGATATCCGGCGGCTCGTTACGCTCGCGGCTGATGAAGCGCTCGAACAGAACATTGCAGCGGCGCGGATCGACCTCGGTGATGCGCAGGCAATAACAGACCACCGAGTTGGCAGCCGAGCCGCGGCCCTGGCACAAAATGCCTTGCGAGCGCGCAAAGCGCACCACGTCCTCGATCGTCAGAAAGAACGCTTCGTACTTCAGCTCGGCAACCAGCGCGAGCTCTTTTTCGATTTGCGCGCGCACCGCGGGCGGCACACCTTCCGGAAACCGATAGCGAAGCGCCGGCTTCGGTCAGCGCACGCAGATGGCTGGTCGCGGTCGCGCCGGGCGGCACGATCTCTTCCGGATACTCGTAGCGCAACTCGTTCAGCGAAAACTGGCAACGCGCCGCGATCTTCAGCGTCTCATCGAGCCATTCGGGCGCGTACAGCTGCGCCAGCCGCACGCGCGGCCGCAGATACTGCTCGGCGTTCGATGCCAGCGCGAAGCCGCATTCGGCCACTGTTTTTCCGAGCCTGATCGCGGCAGCCACATCGAGCACCGGCTTGCGCGAGCGCAGATGCATGTGCACATCACCGGCGGCGACCAGCGGCACGCCGGTCAGATGGCCCACGCGCTCGATGCGCTCGATCAGCGGACCATCGGTGGCGCGCAAAAGATTTTCCACCGCGATCCAGCGCGCGCTCTGGAAACCAGGTCTTCAGCCACATCGCCTGCCCGAACAGCTGTTCAAACGAAGCGTCGCTCGCTGGAATCAGCAAAGCCAGGCAACCGGGCAGATGCTGCAGATGCGGATGCCCTGCTGCTTTGCCTTCGAGATCGGAGGCGTACGCGCGATAGCTTCCCTTGTCGGCGCGCGTGCGCGCCAGCGTGATCAATTCAGACAGGTTGCCGTAAGCAGCACGATCGGTCGCCAGCAGCACCAGTTTTGCGTACGGATCGCCGCCTGCAGTCAGCAGATTGATTTCGGCTCCGATGATCAGATGCAGCCCATGTTCCTTGGCTTCGACGTGCGCGCGCACAACGCCGGCAAGCGAGCATTCGTCTGTGATCGCCAATGCCGCGTAGCCGAGCGCTGCGGCGCGCTCGACCAGTTCTTCGCCGTGCGAAGCGCCGCGCAGAAAACTGAAGTTCGTTACGCAGTGCAGCTCGGCATAGCCTGGGAGGTTGCCGATCATCCGAACTTTCCGTGCAGATACCAGCGGTCGCGGCTCGCAGGATCAGGCGCGCGCGGCCGAAAAATCCATAGCCACGCATGCTGCTCGTCGCGCGCGATGAAGTAATCGCGCTCGGCCCATTGCCCATCCCACCAGCCGCTTTCGATCCGCTCCGGCCCGCTGATCAATGTCAGCGGTGTGCCGTAGACCGGACGATGCTGATGTTCCAATAGCGGTATCGGCTCGGGCAACAGCCAGAGTGGACGCGGTGCGCTGTTGTTATCGAACCCATCAACATCGGACGAACGTGATGCACTCGCGCGGTCGATCGGCACTTCGCGAAATGCATGCTCGGGGCGGTGATCATCGCGCGGCTCGAGCTGTACCACTGCGGTCGGCCCAAGGCGCGCCTGCAAGCGTTCGATCAGACGCAGCAACCCTTCCTGCTCGCCGCGCGCGGTCGCAAACAATTCTCCATGCGAATACTGCGACGGCACGATCTGCGCGCAGCGCAGATGCAGCTCGTACACCGGTGCAGCGAGTTGCGTGCGGCCGAGCAGCTCACGCAGCAGCGCCGTCATCCGCTCTTCGTCATTGGAGGCATCGGCCAGATGCACCACCAGCGGCGACGGATCGCGGTCTTCGTGCACCAGCGTGAATTCGATCGTGCGCGTTGCCGCATGACGCGCCGCCAGCCAGCCGGTCATCTGCACGATCATCCGGCGCGCCGCGAACAGCAGTGCCTCGGCATGATCGACACGCGCCAACAGCTCGAGCTTGGCTTCGAATACCGGCGGCGCGACGAACCACACGCGCGGATCGGGCTTGCGCCCCAACGCGCGATCCAGCTCATCAAGCAGACGCGCAGAAAAGCGCCGTGCGATCCCGCTGCGCGGAAGCTGTCGCAGATCGGCAATGCGCGTCACGCCGATGCCGCGCAGCGCATCCCAATGCGGCCGGCCCGGCCCGAGCAGCCACACCGGCAGATCGGCGAGCGCCGCCGGCAGCTCGCTCACTTCATTGACCTGCGGTACCTGGCCATCACGTGCTGCGCGCGCCAGCATCCATGCCGCCTGCGGCACCGGCGCCAGCGCCATCTGCACCGTGTGCCCCTGGCGCACCAGGCCCACGCGCAAATTTCTGACAATGTTCGGATGGCCGTTGAAGAGCTTCACGCTGCCGGAAATTTCGAGCAGCAGTCCCGATGCAAGATCGGCGTCGGATTCCTCACACGGCGGCACCAACGCGACGTTCGGTGTAAAGCGCTGTGCCCATGCGGCGATCGCTTGCAGCGAATGATTTTCCTGCACGAGCGCGCGCGCCTTGATCTGCAGATGCGGACAGATCGCCAGCGCGGTCGCACGCCTCATCTGCAGCTGCACTCCGACCTCACGTGCGCTGCGGTTGGCAAGCAGCACATGCGATGAGTCGCACACCGCCAGCGGCACTGCGTCGACTACCGCCACTTCGAGCGGCAGCTCAGGCAGACAAACGGCAATCCACAGCATCGGTTGCAGTGTCTGTAGCGTGATCTTCTTCGAGCAGCGCTTCGAAGCAGCGTGCTGCAGGGCCCGGCAGCGCAAGCTGCGCCATCGCATGCACCGGCATGCCGCGCCGTTTGAAAATATCGAGCGCAACTCCGCGCTCGCAGGCAGTGAGCTCGATACGCAGCGGCGCCGGTGACGCAGCGGTGCGCGCCGCCGGCGAGCGCAGCAAAAACACCAGGCCCGGATCGCGCTTCATGCTTTGCGCCGCCAGCTGCAAGCGGCGCAGCGTTTGAAACGACGTCAGGCGTGCATTGTCTTCAGGCAGCCACGCGACGACCGCTGCAGCGGCACCGCTCTTAAGCGCCTGCTCGATCGTCCACAGCCGCTCTCCCCGATCACGCGCGCGCACCACCAGCAATTGTTTGAGCGTCGCGCCATGCGCGATCAGCGCTCGCGGATAAGGAATGTGCGGCGGCTCGACCCACAGCACCGTCTGGCGCGCGCGCATTAGCGGTGCCAGCACCGGCATCAGCACGCGCATCTCTCCAACACCGCACGGCACCAGCAACTCGATCAATGTGCGCTGCGGCCAACCTCCGTTCGGCAGCAGCTTGTCCAGCGCGACAAAGCGCGTCGGCACTGCTCGAACGTTGGACTCACCCGCGTCCGAGTTGGCGCGCCACACCCGTGCACCCAACGCAGATAGAAAACTTTTGGAAGAGAGCGGCATGCGGGAGCGCCGGGCATTAGCGGTAAACCGCCACCGGCGCTGCTGTAGCTAAGCGATGTATCCAGGGCATGCATAGCGAATCACTCAATTGCTCCGAGCAATGCAGCGGGCCGATCGAGGGCCCGAGCGAATCCAGCGGAGAAGACACGCCGGCTGCAGCACCTTTCATCACATGCGTGTAGATCATCGTGGTCGATACATCCACATGACCGAGCAACTCCTGCACACGCCGGATGTCGACGCCCGATTCGAGAAGATGTGTAGCGAACGAATGGCGCAGCGTATGTGCCGTCACCTTTTTTGCGATCCCCGCGCGAGTGACTGCGCGTGCCAAAGCCCGGCCGACTCCGTCTTCGTGAACATGATGGCGCCGCTCAATATCCGAGCGCGGATCAACCGACAGCCCCTCCGCCGGCCACAACCAGAACCACGACCACGATTCGCCTGCGCGCGGAAATTTGCGACTGAGCGCATATGGAAGCTGAACCCCCGCACATTTGGCCGCATGATCCTGCGCCCACACCGCGCGGGCCGTGGCCAGTTGACTGCGCAATGCATCGTGCAACGCATCCGGCAGCATCACTACACGATCCTTGCCGCCCTTGCCATCGCGCACCACGATCACGCGCCGATCGAAATCGAGATCCTTGATACGCAGGCGAAGGCACTCCATCAATCGCAACCCGCTGCCGTACAGCAGCCGAGCCATCAGCTGGTAACTCGAATCGACCTGCGGCAATAAACGCGCGACTTCTTCACGCGACAAAACGACCGGCAGCCGTTGGCGGGCTTGCGGCCGCCCGATCTCCTGCATCCATGGCAACTGCTGGTCCAGTACCTGACGGTAAAGAAAAAGCAGCGCCGAAAGTGCCTGCCGATGCGTGGCCGGCGAAACCTTGCGCTCACTGGCAAGATGCGTCAGAAACGCCTCAACCTCCCGCACACCCATCGCCCGCGGATGCCGCAAACCGGAAAAGCGGACGTAGAAGCGAATCCAATAAATGTAGCTTTGCTCCGTCCGCAAGCTGTAGTGGCAATAGCGAATCCGTTCCCGCACCTGATCCAGCAGACGCGCTGATTGCAATGCGGGACGTGGAGCTGCGCTTTTCATCGGATTTGTTAATACTGTATTTTTATACAGTATTGGCCTCGAAAGCAAGGCGTGGTGCGGGTCTGGCGACGAACGGCCGTCCGTGTTATGCCGCAGTTGCCGCATTTAGGAGCAGAATCGTGCGACCTAAAACACGTTGGGCGGCTTTAGCGCGGCTAGGCAGCGACGTGGCCGTTGCTCTTAATGACGGAGGGAATCGTGACGTACTTCGGAACCGAAATTCAAGTCGCGTTGCAACGACGAGCGGAGGAGCTGTACGACTGGCTGTACACCACCGCCGGATGTTGTCATCCCGGAAGATTCTGTGGAACAGACGATCAGAATTTGTTGGGTTGGCAAGCAATCGAGGCGGCACTTCGCCGAGACAAGGTATTCGGCTTTCGATTGCGCCCAGCTGCGGAGCGCAAGGCGATCTCCGATCGACTTGAGGCTCTCGGATATCAACTACACACTTGGAACGTGTTTCTCGCTGACGCGCAAGACGCGCTGGCACCATCACGGGCGTTCGTTGAGGAACCGCTCCCAGCTGATCTTAACGAGCACGTCCTTGCACCCGACGACTCGAACGAGTGCGCCCGTGAGATTCAGAAGTTCATGGCTGACAACTCAATTGCCCCGTTCTCAGCACGCATGCTGAGGGGCGATCTGGGCTCAGCTGCGACGCCGTACATACGCGATTCTGCCGGCCGAATTGTCGCGTGTGCTCACGCGTACATGCCTCACAATCGGTACAGCGCGCATGAGAAAACCGCATGGGTTGGCCTCGTTGCAGTCGCGGAGCAACAACGCGGGCGCCGACTCGGTAGTCGCATCAATGCAAGAGCGATCTGTCTGGCGATACAGACGCAGGGGGCCAATGCAATCTACGAGCTCGTCGCTTCAGATAACGATCCATCGCGAAGAATGGTCGAGTCTTGCGGTCTCCGATTGGTCTCCGACCTCATTTGCGGAATCGCGACATCTGACGGACACCGTTTCACAAAGTAGACAGCCGCCCAACCCTTCGCTCCAGCCGACGTGCTACGGCCTGCGGCCTTCGCACGCGGCTGAGCTCCAACGTTAGGAGTGCAACGGCATCGCAGGAGCGGCAAACACTGTGAGTAGTCCTGATACCGATAAAGTCTTCAGTGGCTCAATTGCCAAGCTTTACGAAATGTATCTCGTTCCGCTGATCTTCGAGCCCTACGCTGCGGACCTGGTGAATCGGCTAGCTTCGAGGTCTCTTACTCGCGTGCTCGAAATTGCAGCCGGCACAGGTGTCGTGACTCGTGCTTTGGCATCCGTGTTACCTCAAGGCGTGTCCATCGTCGCGACGGATCTGAATCAGCCGATGTTAGATCATGCCTCCGCGCTCGGGACGAAGCGCCCTGTGGAGTGGCGTCAGGCGGATGCCATGCAACTGCCTTTCCAAGACGAAACGTTTGACGCGGTTGTGTGCCAGTTCGGAGTCATGTTCTTCCCCGAAAGGCCGAAAGCGTTTTCGGAGGCACGTCGAGTGCTCAGGGCGGGGGGCGTTTTCATTTTCAACACGTGGGATCGGATCAAGGAAAACGAATTCGCGGACACCGTCACGACGACACTCGAATCCCTGTTTCCTAATGATCCGCCTCGCTTCCTCGGCGCACACCCCACGGCTATTGGGACCCTCTGACCATCAAGCGAGATCTTGCAGACGGCGGGCTCACTGGGTCACCTCAAATCACCACGGTTGCAGCGCGCAGTCGCGCAGAATCTGCCCGGGTCCCAGCGATCGCGTACTGCCAGGGGACACCACTACGAAACGAGATCGAGGCGCGCAACGCCTCGCTGCTCGGCGAAGCCACCGACATCGCGGCCGAGCGGTGGCCCAACGGTTCGGGCGAGGGGCTGTGGACGCCAAGATTCAGGCGCACATCGTCACCATAGAGATCTGACAGTCGCGAACTGAAGGTGTTGCGCTCTAACCCTTCCTTCAAGCGGACCTGCCTTCGGCAGGCCGTTAATGTCAAACGTTAGAGCGTCGCATTACCCCCTCCGCGGAGACACCATGACGAACTTCGATGACGTGCGCCAGACGATTGAAAGGCACAACGCAAACGCAGTCCGTTGGTACGCTGCTGGTGACGTCGATTCGCTTGTTTCCATCTTTGCGGAAGACGCGTGGCAGATGCCGCCAAATAGCCCGCCGCTCGTTGGCCGGACCGCCATTCGCGACTTCTGGCGCAACGCAGTCACGTGGGGGAAGCGGGAATTCACGCTGAAAACTCAAACCGTTGATGCTAGCGGTTTGATAGCAGTGGAACGAGGAAAGTACACCCTTCGGTTCACAGCGGGCGCCAGTTCCCCGCCGGGGATGAGCTCGTTCCAAGATCGCGGCAACTACCTCGTTCACTGGCGCCAAGACAACGACAAGCAGTGGCGCGTTGTTGCTGACGCACCTGTGAGCGAATTGCCGTTGCAAGGCACGGCGCGTGGCGACGCCTAACCACACGCTGCAGCGGACTCGCTGCGCTCGCGGCTGAGCCGCCGTTAGGCGCCTAGCGGAGAGGCAAATGATCGCAAGTCTCCCAGAGAGCTTCTGAAGCAAGGTCCCAACCAAGAGGTATTGGCCGTCTGCAGCCGAGAGGTCTGCGCATTCAGACATTGCAACGCTCTCTTTCGCAGGCTGTTAAAAAGCTTGCCTTGAACGCTCGATACGGCACTGCTCCGATAGGCAAATACTTCGGATACGTCGTTACGTACATAGGCAGCCAAGCTTTCGGATTTGCGGAAGGGTATGTCCGGCGTGACGCTGCGCGTACCGCCAGCAGTCGCCGAGCAACTGATTAAGCAAGGCGCAGTGCTCGTGCCGCTGCTAGTCCGGAATGGGTCTTTCTTCTGGCTCTTTGGCAGATAGCAGGCTTCGCGTCGTCAGGCTTCCATCGCCGGGCTCCGAGACCGCCGCTGATGCTGGCGAGTATGCCACGCAATCAAAGCCTGCTGCGCTTCGGACATCTACGTAGGCACCCGAGCCATCGTGAACTTCTTCTCACATCCGCAGGTATCAAGATCGCGAGCATTCGCGACGCGTCTGGTGTGCGATGCTGCTGGGCAAACTGATTGCCGACTCTCAACGTCCTCTGCATCCCCACCGCGTTGTACAGGGCATCCCCACGGAAGTCCTGCCGGGACATGGCGGTTCATCAGTGGACGAGAACGCGCAATGCCTCGATGTGCGATTTAGGTTGGAAGTCCTTTGGGAGTGCTCGTCGATACTGACCGCTCTGCCGCAGTCATAGGTAGAGAACGCTGGGGAACTTGGGTCCGCTAGCGCGACGTCCGATACTTGTTTGAATGGCGGTGACGCCCTGTACCTGTGTCACTGGATGCGGCAGTCCGCGTTCTGTAGCAGAGATCTAGCGTTCGCTGGAAGCGACCGTCTGGGTGGGACTGAGCGCCGCGAAGCATGGTGATGAGCCCTCGTGTCGGAGAGGCCTTCGTTGAGTCGTAGCCCTCCAGTCACCGGCGACGACATCACGTTAGGGCTCGACTGATTTCTTGATCTTCCCGCACTTGACCACCCAGATCTGCCAGAGAACACCATGGCCGACGCAGAGGATGGGCGAGCGGCATCGCGGTCCGGCATACGCGATTGACGACCAGACGGCAATCAAAGTGGTCGACGGCGCCGTCAAGGTTGTCTCGGAAGGGTATTGGAAGCACCCACCATCATAAGTTGTTCTCAGAGAACAAAAGTTCAGAACGGATTCGCTCGCGAGAGGCGTCGGCCTAACAATTCGTTCAAGCCGATTACCGCTTCAGCGGTCCGGCTTATCTCCAAGCGTTGTAGGCGCTCACATCGGATCAGTTCACATCCGGACATGGACATGTCACTGTGGACGAGCATTGCGAAATCCATCCTAGTTGGATTCGTGTCTTGATGACTTTAGCGACACTTATCTTACGGAGTCCTCCCGCCATTCGTCGATCTGACGGAGACGCACGTCTTTCATGCTGAGTGGACCCCTCACTCGCGTATGCACATGGTGTGGCTCCTCGGGACGAGACTTCCGCCATCGCTATTCTGGCCCTGTATTTCCTCTGGCTTCACAGGGCGAATAGCGCGTTCGGCGTACGTCTTGCGGGAATACTGGGACTATGCGTCTTTGGTGGCTTCTGGCTTAGCGCCTCCACAATCTCCCTCTATGGCGGCGCGCTGAGCGACAAGGACGGAGTTCCACCGGTTCTGGGCATGGATGCGAACATCGTGGTCTTCTCGTTGGCGCTGCTGCTTCTTCTGATGGGCTGGTTGCTTGCCCGCGAGAGGAGTGCCTAAGTCCGAGGTTGCTGAATATGCCTATCGACGCAGATGCTTTGTCGTCTCTTGCCACCGACTTATGCGAGGGGCATGACCAGCATTCGCGGCAGGCGAGTTCAACGTCTCCTGAAGCGCGAGTTCGCAGGCGCCGAACACGTGCTCGTAATGTCAAGTCGCGGCCGCGAGCAAAGCTGTCTTGGGACTCTCAGAAAGCGGGGCCGGCTACTGCGCCACTGACGGCAAGGGCAAACAGGCGTCTGTCGTCAAGTGGCATCACGACTCAAAGGAGGCGATCGAAGTTCAGTTCGATCTACTCAAAGACTCCTTGCCTGTCTTGGGAACCAGATCCATCCCGCTCACTAGCCTGCCTAAGCGGGCTGCGCTGCATATTCACGCGGGCTCCGTGCCGCCAAAAGCTAGACGTTTGGTGTCGGTCGTACTTCAGACGCTGGCATGATCGGTTTCTCGATCGTCTAGTCGGAGAGTTGGCGCTACAAGTAGTAGCGTCACACCACCTGTCGAGAAATCTATGAGTCATTCCATGAAGCATGTTCATCGTTGGGTTTGGCAGTGTTCGGCCCTACCTGTGCGGGCCCACCAGCCTGACCGCATTCATCCAAGGTGCATTTGACGCCGGGTTCATCGAGTCAAACGAGGGTGGGCCCACGCTCCTGAAAATCGGCGACTCACTGCTATGGGTCGAGGCAGGCGAGTTGCCGCCGCACATCAAAGCTTGGGTCGGCTTAGTCTACGTCTATGTGCCCAACGTTATAGCGTCTACGCTCGTGCCTTGGAGTTGGGAGCGCGAAGCATTTCCGAGCCAAACGACAAGCCGTACAACGAGCGCCAGGCCGGCTTTGTGGATGTTGGTGGCAACACGTGGTGGGTATCGACTTACCTGGTCACTCGAGTTGAACTCACCAAGAAAAATGCCGCCTAATCCTTCGCCGCTGCCGACCTGCTACGGCTGGCTTCGCCAGCCTGCGCAGGTGGCTGAGCTCAAACGTTAGACCCCATGCAACCTGCTTTCCCCTCGGGCATGAAGTCGTTCTCGGGTGAATGCCTTTGCGGGCGTGTGCAGATTTGCGCGCGCGGGGAGCCACTGCGCATCGGCATCTGCCACTGCACAAACTGCCGACGAGAAAGCGGGTCGGCCTTTACGTTCTACGCGGTCTGGCCTGCCCATCAGTTCGAAAGCACAGGCGAAACATCCGAGTTCCACGGCCAGCACTTCTGTCCTCGCTGCGGGTCGCACCTGTTCTCGCTCGATGATCGCGAAGCGGAGGTTAAGCTCGGCGCCCTTTCAGAAGCTCCCACTCCTCTCGTACCGAGCTACGAGCTCTGGGTCAAGCGCCGCGAGCCGTGGCTACGGCCGGTCGACGGGGCCGTGCAGTACGAGGAGAACCGAAAGTGATGCAACCACACGCGGCCGGTCACCTCGTGCGTCCGCAGGCGCCGCGCGGCATGAGGTCTAACCCCTCCATCGAGCGGACGTCCTCCGGTAGGCTTCGCCTGCCTACGGCCGCCGCTGATGTTGAACCGTTATGAGCAATGGCTCGGCGAACAGAATCGGAAGCGGGAAGCCATGAATATACGGACCCTCAAAGGCAATACTTCGCGCGACTAAGGCTGTGACATGACACGCATTGCGAATTGCGCCTGCGGGTTGGCATCCATCTCCGTCAACGGCGAGCCTCGATTGCACGCCGTTTGCCATTGCACGAACTGTAAACGCCGAACAGGCAGTGCACTTGGCGTGTCAGCGTACTTTTTGCGATCGGACGTCAATGAAATCCGCGGCAAGATGCACGTCTACGCATTTCATCACGCGGCAGGAAATTACGACGAAGAGCGTCATTTCTGCAGCGGTTGTGGGACAACGCTGTTCTGGTACGCGTCGGCACGACCGCATCTGATCGGCATTGCAGCCGGCTGCTTTTCGGACGACAGCTTCGGCGTACCTACAATCTCAGGGACCAGTTCCAAGAAACTGCCATGGATCGGGCTCCCGGATTCCTGCAGGCTTCTCGAATGACCAAAACAGATTTGTGCTCGCCGACGGCTAGGACGCGTATTGTCCCGATGATTTAAGAGGCCGGCCAACATGAAAATGTCAGTGCGATCTTTCTTTCTGGCCTTGCTTCTCCTTGGAGCAGCCATTTGCGTTGCTCCCTCGCGGGCGGCTCTGATAACCGACTCGACAACATTCGCCGCCTTCTCCGTCACCTATGACAATGCGTTGTGGGGAAACATCAAATTTCCGCACGAGGCAGATTCGTTCTCGCAGACCTTGCCGGTCTCTCGATTCGGATTCGGGCGATGGTTCTTCGATCCAAACCTTAGTGTGTCCAGCGACGGATCAGCGGGTCCGCCGGAGTTGTCAATTTCGGGTGAAATTACGCTGAATGCGAAGCCGGGTTGGGGGCTGTACCACGCTAACTTCGCTCAAAGCGGACAGTGGACAACGTCGGGGTCGGGGACGGTCAGTGTCGACGGTTCGTTCGTTGACGTCGCAGCGCCGAATGCTGAGTTCTTTTTCACAAACCACCAGGCGTTCACAAGCCCCCTTGTGCAGAATGGCGAGAATGAAAGTGGCTACTACTACATCATTGGCGAGCGCAGTTCGTTCTCACGCTTTGATCAACTCACTATTAGCTACGACCTGATGCTGGAGGCGGCGATGAATGGCACGGGGTCCGCGCACTTGTTTAGCGATATCAGCGACCCGAGCTTTCTGGGTAATCCGCCGGGTCCTTACCCGAACTCCAATATCGTGGGTACTTTCATCAGCGTGTCCTTCGAGCGGGCGACACCAGTCCCAGAGCCGAGCGCTCTTATGTTGCTACTCGCGGGGCTCTTTACATTGCGACTGATGCAGCGGCCGGGGCAGCAAACTCAAGCCTGAAAAACAAACGCCCCGGACACTTGCGTGCCGGGGCGTTTGGAATAGCTAGCCTGACAATGTCCTACTTTCGCTAGAAATACATCTAACTATCATCGGCGCTGAATCGTTTCACGGTCCTGTTCGGGATGGGAAGGAGTGGTTCCAACTCGCTATGGTCGTCAGGCAATTCGGACGACCTCTTGATTCGCCACTGCTGAGCAGCAGCTCACAAGAGATCTGATTCGGAAAGAAGCAAAGTGGTTGTGTTGCGTGTCGAGTCTCAGCATTCTGAGACAGGCAGCACGGTTATAGGATCAAGCCTCACGGGCAATTAGTACTGGTTAGCTCAACGCCTTACAGCGCTTCCACACCCAGCCTATCAACGTCCTGG
Source organism: uncultured beta proteobacterium (assembly GCA_963729165.1). Taxonomy (GTDB): domain Bacteria; phylum Pseudomonadota; class Gammaproteobacteria; order Burkholderiales; family Burkholderiaceae_F; genus JACCZX01. The sequence goes on along the minus strand of CAVSMM010000015.1, from coordinate 198,056 downwards.
TCTAGGACGACCCTTAAGGGAGGTCAAGCCTCCGGGAAGATTAATCTTCAGGCAAGTTTCCCGCTTAGATGCTTTCAGCGGTTATCTTTTCCGCACGTAGCTACCCGGCGATGCCACTGGCGTGACAACCGGTACACCAGAGGTGCGTCCACTCCGGTCCTCTCGTACTAGGAGCAGCCCCCGTCAATCTTCCAGCGCCCACGGCAGATAGGGACCAAACTGTCTCACGACGTTTTAAACCCAGCTCACGTACCTCTTTAAATGGCGAACAGCCATACCCTTGGGACCGGCTACAGCCCCAGGATGAGATGAGCCGACATCGAGGTGCCAAACACTGCCGTCGATATGAACTCTTGGGCAGTATCAGCCTGTTATCCCCAGAGTACCTTTTATCCGTTGAGCGATGGCCCTTCCATACAGAACCACCGGATCACTTAGACCTGCTTTCGCACCTGCTCGACTTGTCAGTCTCGCAGTCAAGCACGCTTATGCCTATGCACTATCAGTACGATTTCCGACCGTACCTAGCGTACCTTCGTACTCCTCCGTTACTCTTTGGGAGGAGACCGCCCCAGTCAAACTGCCTACCATGCACTGTTCCCCGCCCGGATAACGGGCGTAGGTTAGAGCCGCAAACAAATCAGGGTGGTATTTCAAGGTTGGCTCCACGAGAGCTAGCGCCCCCGCTTCAAAGCCTCCCACCTATCCTACACAGATCGGTTCACAGTCCAATGCAAAGCTACAGTAAAGGTTCATGGGGTCTTTCCGTCTAGCCGCGGGTAGATTGCATCATCACAAACATTTCAACTTCGCTGAGTCTCGGGAGGAGACAGTGTGGCCATCGTTACGCCATTCGTGCAGGTCGGAACTTACCCGACAAGGAATTTCGCTACCTTAGGACCGTTATAGTTACGGCCGCCGTTTACTGGGGCTTCGATCAAGGGCTTGCACCCCATCAATTAACCTTCCAGCACCGGGCAGGCGTCACACCCTATACGTCCACTTTCGTGTTTGCAGAGTGCTGTGTTTTTAATAAACAGTCGCAGCCACCGATTCTCTGAGACCTTCTCACGCTTCGGGCGTTTCTCCCGTCACGCTAACAAGGCACACCTTCTTCCGAAGTTACGGTGTCAATTTGCCGAGTTCCTTCTCCCGAGTTCTCTCAAGCGCCTGAGCATATTCAGCTCGCCCACCAGTGTCGGTTTTCGGTACGGTCGTGTCTAACTGAAGCTTAGAGGCTTTTCCTGGAACCACTTCCAATCACTTCGCGGCTTACGCCACTCGATCCTTTTCCTTGGTGATACGCCAGCGGATTTACCTACTGGCCACCTACGATCAGAAACCGGGACATCCAACACCCGGATGATCTTCAACAGTCCGTCCCCCCATCGCATTAGACATCGGTGCAGGAATATTGACCTGCTTCCCATCGACTACGACTTTCGTCCTCGTCTTAGGGGCCGACTCACCCTGCTCCGATGAACGTAGAGCAGGAAACCTTGGGCTTACGGCGAGGGGGCTTTTCACCCCCTTTAACGCTACTCATGTCAGCATTCGCACTTCTGATACCTCCAGCAGCCCTCTCGAGCCACCTTCGCAGGCTTACAGAACGCTCCCCTACCACGTAAACGCTTCGCTTGAGTTCGCTCAGGTGGCGACGCGGTGAAGCCGCGTCGCCAAACCTAAAAAAGAGAGGTGGCTTGCATCAACTCAAGACGGCTTGCTTGTGCTCGTCGTGCTCGATCGAGCGAGTTGAGCGAACATCAAGTGAAGCGTTTACATCCGCAGCTTCGGTTATCGGCTTAGCCCCGTTACATCTTCCGCGCAGAAAGACTCGATCAGTGAGCTATTACGCTTTCTTTGAAGGATGGCTGCTTCTAAGCCAACTTCCTGACTGTCTTAGCCTTTCCACTTCGTTTCCCACTTAGCCGATATTGGGGACCTTAGCTGGCGGTCTGGGTTGTTTCCCTTTCGTGTCCGGACGTTAGCACCCGGTGCACTGTCTCCCGCGCTTGCACTTCCAAGTATTCGGAGTTTGCCATGGTTTGGTAAGGCGCCATGCCCCCCTAGCCATAACAGTGCTCTACCCCCTGGAGTGATACGCGAGGCACTACCTCAATAGTTTTCGGGGAGAACCAGCTATTTCCAGATTTGTTTGGCCTTTCACCCCTATCCACAGCTCATCCGCTACTTTTGCAACAGTAGTCGGTTCGGTCCTCCAGTGAGTGTTACCCCACCTTCAACCTGGCCATGGATAGATCATCTGGTTTCGGGTCTACACCCTGCGACTGAACGCCCTATTCGGACTCGCTTTCGCTACGCCTTCCCTATACGGTTAAGCTTGCCACAGAATGTAAGTCGCTGACCCATTATGCAAAAGGTACGCAGTCACTCCAGCTTCAATGAGCCCTCGACTCCCGAACTGTAATGTCGAGAGCACACCGGGGCATTCCCCTTCGTAGTGGGTGACCTTTGGACGACGCGTGCCGCGTCGTCAAAGGGTCCACCGAAGGCCATTGAAGCTGGAGCTCCTACTGTTTGTATGCATGCGGTTTCAGGATCTATTTCACTCCCCTTCCGGGGTTCTTTTTACCTTTCCTTCACAGTACTGGTTCACTATCGGTCGATTACGAGTATTTAGCCTTGGAGGATGGTCCCCCCATCTTCAGACAGGATTTCACGTGTCCCGCCCTACTTGTCGTGCGCTTAGTTCCACTGCCGTTCTTTCACATACGGGGCTATCACCCGCTATGGCCGTACTTTCCAGAACGTTCCGTTTGAACAACAGCTAAAACGCACAGGCTGGTCCGATTTCGCTCGCCACTACTCTCGGAATCTCGGTTGATTTCTTTTCCTCTGCCTACTTAGATGTTTCAGTTCAGCAGGTTCGCTTCCACTCGCCTATTTATTCAGCGAGGGATTCCCTTGCGGGAGGGTTTCCCCATTCGGACATCTGCGGCTGTTAACGCTCGTTGCCAGCTGACCGCAGCTTTACGCAGGCTGCCACGTCCTTCATCGCCTGTAATCGCCAAGGCATCCACCACATGCACTTAGTCGCTTGATCCTATAACGGTGCGGCCTGCAGTTTCACAGGACGACACGGTCATTGGGCGACCATGTTGCTAATCTCAGATTTAATGCTTGAGACTCGAATGCAATTACAACCCGTTATCAATCCTCTCCTGACTCATTACCAGGCGCAGGATTGAAACGCTTTGCTTCTTCCGAATTGTTAAAGATCGAAACAGCGATTTTGGTCAAAGACCAAACGGAAATGCGCGCTTTTGACAGTTATCACGCACTTTCGTTTGATGTTTGAGACAAGATGGTGGAGGTGAACGGGATCGAACCGATGACCTCCTGCTTGCAAAGCAGGCGCTCTCCCAATTGAGCTACACCCCCGGTTCCTGGTCATAAGCCCCCGCTTAAGCCTCCTGCCCGAGCGTGGTGGGTCTGGATGGACTCGAACCATCGACCCCCGCCTTATCAAGACGGTGCTCTAACCAGCTGAGCTACAGACCCCGCCTTGCAACCTTCTGGCCACTCGCTGCCGCAAGAAACCAACCGATAAGTGTGAACGCTTAAATCGAAGCGCGTACTCGAGAAAGGAGGTGATCCAGCCGCACCTTCCGGTACGGCTACCTTGTTACGACTTCACCCCAGTCATGAATCTCACCGTGGTCGCCGCCCTCCTTGCGGTTAGGCAAACGGCTTCTGGTGAAACCCACTCCCATGGTGTGACGGGCGGTGTGTACAAGACCCGGGAACGTATTCACCGCGACATGCTGATCCGCGATTACTAGCGATTCCGACTTCATGGAGTCGAGTTGCAGACTCCAATCCGGACTACGATCGGTTTTCCGGGATTAGCTCCCCCTCGCGGGTTGGCTGCCCTTTGTACCGGCCATTGTATGACGTGTGAAGCCCTACCCATAAGGGCCATGAGGACTTGACGTCATCCCCACCTTCCTCCGGTTTGTCACCGGCAGTCTCATTAGAGTGCCCTTGCGTAGCAACTAATGATAAGGGTTGCGCTCGTTGCGGGACTTAACCCAACATCTCACGACACGAGCTGACGACAGCCATGCAGCACCTGTGTTCAGGTTCTCTTTCGAGCACGAAGCCATCTCTGGCAACTTCCTGACATGTCAAGGGTAGGTAAGGTTTTTCGCGTTGCATCGAATTAATCCACATCATCCACCGCTTGTGCGGGTCCCCGTCAATTCCTTTGAGTTTTAATCTTGCGACCGTACTCCCCAGGCGGTCGACTTCACGCGTTAGCTGCGTTACCGAAGGAGTTACCCTCCGACAACTAGTCGACATCGTTTAGGGCGTGGACTACCAGGGTATCTAATCCTGTTTGCTCCCCACGCTTTCGTACATGAGCGTCAGTCACATCCCAGGGGGCTGCCTTCGCCATCGGTGTTCCTCCACATATCTACGCATTTCACTGCTACACGTGGAATTCCACCCCCCTCTGACAAACTCTAGCCATGCAGTCACAAATGCAGTTCCCAGGTTAGGCCCGGGGATTTCACACCTGTCTTGCAAAGCCGCCTGCGTACGCTTTACGCCCAGTAATTCCGATTAACGCTTGCACCCTACGTATTACCGCGGCTGCTGGCACGTAGTTAGCCGGTGCTTATTCTGCAGGTACCGTCATTAACGCGAGATATTCGCTCGCGCCGTTTCGTTCCTGCCAAAAGCGGTTTACAACCCGAAGGCCTTCTTCCCGCACGCGGCATGGCTGGATCAGGCTTGCGCCCATTGTCCAAAATTCCCCACTGCTGCCTCCCGTAGGAGTCTGGGCCGTGTCTCAGTCCCAGTGTGGCTGGTCGTCCTCTCAGACCAGCTACTGATCGTCGCCTTGGTGGGCTTTTACCCCGCCAACTAGCTAATCAGACATCGGCCGCTCCGATAGCGCGAGGCCGGTAAAGGTCCCCCGCTTTCACCCATAGGTCGTATGCGGTATTAGCTAATCTTTCGACTAGTTATCCCCCACTACTGGGCACGTTCCGATGCATTACTCACCCGTTCGCCACTCGCCACCAGGGTTGCCCCCGTGCTGCCGTTCGACTTGCATGTGTAAGGCATGCCGCCAGCGTTCAATCTGAGCCAGGATCAAACTCTTCAGTTCGATACTGTGTGCTTGATTACTCTCGCTGGAATTTGGAGATCTTTCGATTTCCTTATTCCATTGCGTGAGCACTAATGATTTGAGTTCAGCCAGGTCAATAGCCGTGAGACTTTTCGACCTGGTTGCGCCGTTCATTAAGCGCCCACACTTATCGGCTGTTTCATTTTTAAAGAACAAGACACCCGTCGCATGCACTTTTGACAGCGCTGCGTAGCGGGAGTCGTAAAGAGGCGCGATTATGAAGGCCAGCAAAAATGCTGTCAAGCAACAAGGCCGGCGTGACGCTAGAGCGCCTCTTCAAAACCTGCGCAGACTCGAATATGGCGGCTCGAACGCAAATTTCAAGCGTCTGAGCGGCGCCAGCGGCGGCTATCGGTGAGTAAACCGCGGCGCGCGCTTCTCGACGAACGCGGCCATGCCTTCCTTCTGGTCGGTCGTCGCGAACAGCGAGTGGAAGAGCCGCCGCTCGAAAAGAACTCCTTCGGCCAGAGGCAACTCGTAGGCGCGATTAATCGACTCCTTCGCCATCAGCACCGCCGGCAGCGAAAAGCTTGCAATTGTCGCGCCGATTTTCAAGGCTTCGGCGAGGAGATCGGCCGCGGGCACGACGCGCGACACAAGTCCTGCGCGCTCCGCTTCCGCTGCGTCCATCATGCGCGCCGACAGGATGAGATCCATTGCCTTCGCCTTGCCGACCGCGCGCGGCAAACGCTGCGTTCCGCCAGCGCCCGGAATGATCCCAAGTTTGATCTCGGGTTGACCGAACTTTGCCGAGTCGGCCGCAATGATGATGTCGCACATCATCGCCAGTTCGCACCCGCCGCCGAGCGCGAAGCCGCCGACCGCGGCAATCACCGGCTTGCGAACGCGTCGGATCGTTTCCCAGTTGCGCGTGATGTAGTCGGTCTTGAATACGTCCATGTACGACCACGTGCTCATCGCACCGATGTCGGCGCCCGCCGCAAACGCCTTGTCGTTACCGGTGATGACGATCGCACCGATCGCGTCGTCCGAATCGAAACCGAGCAGCGCGGCACCGAGCTCATCCATTAACTTGTCATTGAGCGCGTTAAGCGCCTTGGGTCGATTCAGCCGGATCAAACCGACGCGATCGCGCGTCTCGACGATGATGTGCTCGTGATTCATTGCGGCGTCTCCGTGATTTGCACCGCAATCTTAGCGATGCAAACGAAGACCGGACGTCGCTAGCTGCCGGCGCGCGCGAGATAGTCGAGAATCGTGTCCGAAGAAAGTGCGCGGGCGTAGAAGAAGCCCTGCGCGAATTCGCAGCCGATATCGCGCATGTATTCGACCTGCTCGATCGACTCCACGCCCTCTGCGACGACCTTCAATTTGAAATGGCGCGCCACGGCGAGCATTGCATGAACGATCGCGCGGCTATCGGCGTCGCCCGGAATGCCTTCGATGAACGACTGATCGATCTTCAGCGCAGTAAATGGCATGCGCTTCAAATAGCCCAGCATCGAATAGCCGGTGCCGAAGTCATCGAGCACCAGCCCAACTCCGAGTGACGCGAGCTCGGCCAGCACATCGTTGTTGATTTCACTTTCCCTGACCAGAGTGCGCTCGGTAATCTCGAGGACGATCAGCTGTGGAGCAATCCCGTGCTGTGCGAGCGCGGCACGCACCAGCGCCGGCAGCGCGGTCGAACCCATCTCGCGCCCGGCAACGTTGATCGATACCGGCACATCGAAGTCGGGACGCACCTGGCGCCAGCGATTGATTTGCGAACACACGTCATTCAACACCCAGCGCGTGATCCGCTCCGAAAGGCCACTCAATTCGGCTACGCCGATGAAGCGATCAGGCGTCAATACACCGTGCACCGGGTGCTGCCACCGGATCAGCGCTTCGAGCCCGACGACGCGGCCGCTCACCATCTCGACCTGCGGCTGGTACTCGCAAATGAATTGCGGCGCTTCGCTTTGAACCGCCTTGACGAGCTCGATACCCAGCTGAACTTCGCGCGCGGCTCGCTCGTAGCGGATCGGATTGAAAAAGCTGAACTGATTGCGGCCGTCGCGCTTTGCCTGGTACATCGCGGCATCGGCGTTTTTCAGCAGCGTGCTCATGTCGCGTCCGTGCTCCGGAAACAGCGCAACGCCGATCGATGCGGATACCTGCGTGTCGATGGTCGGCACAAGATCGGTGCGATTCAAGGTTTGCGCAATCCGCGCCGCGAGTAGCGCGACTTCCTGCCGGTGAACGAACTCGTTGATCAACACGACGAACTCGTCGCCGCCGAGCCGGGCCACCGTGCCCGCATCACCGACGGTTTGTCCGAGCAGCTCGGCCGCGGACTTGATCAGCGCATCGCCCACCAGGTGGCCGAGCGTGTCGTTGACGTCCTTGAAGCGATCGAGATCGATCAGCATCACCGCCATGCGCCGCTTGCGATTCGCGGCCGTCATGATCAGATCGCGCATCGTTTCGCGCAGCAGATTGCGGTTCGGCAAGCCGGTCAGGCCGTCGTACCACGCAAGATGCTCGATCCGCGTTTCGGCTTCCTGCCGCTGCGCCGCTTCGAGCGCCAACGCGAGCATCAGCGACGTCGTGTTGGCAAAGCTGACGTCGTCGTCATCCCACAAGCGTGACTCGTGGTGCTGCAAGCTGAGCACGCCACTGACTTCGCCTTCGACGAGCACCGGCACGTCGAGCATGGCGCGCACGCGCGACCAGTTCCGATCGCCCGCAAATGAAGTGGTCAGCCGGGACGTGTGCGTGTCATTGACCACGATCGGCTGCCGATTCATCAGCTGCGCAAAGTAAGCGGGAAAGCGCGTCGCGCTGAGTTCACGGCCGACCCAATCGCGCTTGAAACGATCGCTGGCACGATCGAACAGGGACTCGCAGCGCAGCGATTCGCCATCGGGCGACAAGCGCCAGAAACTCACGGCGCTGACATCGAGCACCTCGGTCGCAGTGCGCAAAATGGCCGACAGCGCATGCGTGAAGTCGGACTTGGGCTGGATCGCCAGCTCCAGCAGCCGCTCGCGAAAACGCAGCCTCCTCGCCTGCGCGCGCTCGGCGGGACCCAGATCGCGCGCCGTAAGCACCAGACCGCGCACACGCGGATCGTCGAGCCGATTGGCGATAACGCAAGAAATGCTGCGGCCGGTCCCGGCAAGCGCTGCGCGCGTGCGCAGCAGCAGCGACGGAATCTGCCGGTCGCCCGGCTGCTCGCGCAAGATGCGATCGACAGCGCGCCGAAACTCGATACGCGAAGGCTGATCGAGAATGAATTCGAACGGCGATCCCAGAACGTCGAATGCCTGCTCGCCGGTGATTGGCTCGAGTGCGGCGCTCGCATAGACGACGCGCCTGTCTTCGTTCAGCACGACCGTCAACTCGGACTGATGCTGCGCGAGTGCCCGCGCGCGCATTTCGTCGAGTTGAACGCGCTTCGCGTCAGCGCGCGCCTGCGCGGTTTCGGTAATCGCAATCGACGCGAATTCTTCCTGCTCGAATCGAAACAGGCGCACGGCGATGCGCGCCGTCAACCGCCCGCCACCGCGCAAAGGAAGTTTTGTTTCGACGCTCGCGTGAGTACCACTGGCAGCCATCGCCCACAACCGATTCCAGCGACGCGCGAATGCTCGATGACTCGGGAATGGGACGATTTCGGCGACGCTGCGGCCGATCGGCGAATCGCCACCCACCAATAATGAAGCTTCAGTATTTAGCGCGAGAATCTGGCCGGCGCTGTTAACACACAGCATTGCCACACCGGCATACTCGAATGCCGCGCGCTTCAGCGAACTTTCAACAGCTGCTTGTCGCAGCGGAATGACGGTTGATGCCAACGGGCCCTTAAAACGTCATCGTCAGTATTTCGATTCTGCCACGATGCACGCATTCCGCCAGAGAAAAGGCAGAAAAAGAGCCTGTGAAGCTGTCGACCGATTACATCTGTCGCGGGCACGAGTCACGCTAGCGTAACCAAGATTCCACTGTGGTCCGTAGTATCTTCCGCCGAACCTGCCGTTTTCACTCCGCATGATGTTCAAAGCAATTTATCTGACCAAGGCTGATGACTTTCGAGCGGAGCTGCGCGACCTCGACGACGCCGAGCTCTTAGCGAATACGCCCGAAGCCGATGCGACAGTCGCGATCGACTACTCGACGGTCAATTACAAGGATGGGCTCGCGCTGACCAACAAGTCACCGGTCGTTCGCAAGTGGCCGATGGTTCCGGGTATCGATTGTGCGGGCACGGTTCAGGCCAGTCCCACATCGGTCCACGTGCGCGCCGGCGATCATGTTGTATTGAATGGCTGGGGCGCCGGCGAGACACTTTGGGGCGGCCTCGCTCAGCGCGGTCGCTACAAGGGCGAACACCTAGTGCGCATACCGGCGCCGCTGACGACGCGTGACACCATGTCGATCGGCACCGCCGGGTACACCGCCATGCTGGCAGCGATGGCGCTTGCCGACAATGGCGTGACGAGCGGTGAAGTGCTCGTAACGGGTGCCAGCGGCGGCGTCGGTTCCTTTGCGGTGGCGATCCTTGCCCGGCGCGGCTTTCGGGTCGTCGCCAGCACGGGAAAGCTCGCCGAGGCTGACTATCTACGCAGGCTAGGTGCGGCTGAAGTAATCGATCGCGCCGAGCTGTCCAGCCCTGGCAAGCCGCTGCAGAAGGAGCGCTGGGCCGGTGTCATCGATTCGGTCGGCAGTCAGACTCTCGCCAACGCGTGTGCCCAACTGCGCTACGGCGGTGTCGCTGTCGCGTGCGGATTGGCACAGGGCATGGATTTTCCGGCCACCGTGGCGCCATTCATTTTGCGAAGCGCACGCCTCATTGGGGTCGACTCGGTGATGTGCCCGATAGCTCGACGTACGCTGGCGTGGCAGCATTTGGCACAAGAACTGCATCGCGCTGACTTGGATGCAATCACGAGCGAGATTGTGTTGGCCGACGCCTTCGAAGCCGGCCGCGCGATCCTGGCGGGCGAGATCCGGGGCCGAGTCGTCGTCAACGTCAATGCATAATCGAGCCACGCAAATTTGAGCACAAGGAGAAGCCATGTCCCGTTTCATCCGTAGCAGTACCGCCATCGCACTTGCCAGCGTGCTCGCCGCCGCGACCGTCAGTGCGGATGCGAAAGATCGCCGAGAGTGCGATCGCGATTACAAGCCGCAGGTCGGTCAATCCGGCAAAGACGTCGTCTGGGTGCCGACACCCGACGAGATCGTGCAGCGCATGCTGCGCATGGCCAAGGTCACGCCGCAAGATACCGTGTACGACCTAGGTGCCGGCGACGGAAAAATTGCAATCGCCGCCGGGAAGATGGGGGCAACGGCAGTCGGCATCGAATACAACCCCGATATGGCGAAGCTTGCACAATGTTACGTGCAGGCGGAGAACCTGACTGGCAAGACGCGCATCATCCAGGGCGACGTTTTCAAGGAGGACTTTAGTAAGGCCTCAGTGGTGACGATGTACCTGCTGCCGGAGTTGAACTTGCGTCTGCGCCCGACCATCCTGAACATGAAGCCGGGCACGCGCGTGACGTCGCACCAATTCACGATGGGCGATTGGGAGCCCGATGAAACGGCGGAGGTGGATTACCGCACGGCATATCTCTGGATCGTGCCGGCGAAGGTCGAAGGTGCCTGGTCGCTGCGCGAACAAGGTAGCAATGCGCAGTACACCGTCAACCTGAGCCAGAAGTATCAAAAGATCACCGGCGACGTCGCGGCAGGCTCGGCGAAGCAACCATTGGTCGGAGCGACCGTTCGTGGCGAAGAGATTCGCTTCGCATTTAACGACGACAAGGGCGTTACCCGCACGTTGACCGGCACCGTGCGCGGCAACGAGCTAACGGGCACGCTGAAAGGCGCCAACGGGACGGAAACCAAAGTAACCGGAACCCGCAAGTAAGCTCTACCGATATTGAAGTTGAGCCCCGCGCATGCGGGGCTTTTTGTTATCTCTCGGGACATCCATGACCGTCGGACCAAGCACACCTGTATCGGCTACCTCGACGACAGCAGCGCCGCGCAAGGTGTTGTCCGTCTTCGACGCGGTGATGATCATTACCGGCATTGTTATCGGCGGTGGCATCTTCTCTTTTCCTCCGCTTGTTGCCGGCATGACAGGTTCCGTCGAGTGGATGTTCGGCGCGTGGATCTTCGGAGCCGTGCTGGCCCTTGTTGGAGCGTTGTGTTACGCGGAATTGGCAACGACCTTTCCGAATGCCGGCGGTGACTATCACTTTCTGACTCGCGCCTATGGACGCGACGTGAGTTTCTTCTTTGCTTGGGCACGCGTCACCGTGATTACTACGGGCGCGATCGCGCTGCTGGCGTTCATCTTCGGGGACTACATGAGCCGCGTGTTGTCACTCGGTGAAAACTCCTCGGTTATCTATGCGGTCTTGATCGTCCTTGCATTAACCGCCGTCAACATCGTCGGCCTGCGCGCATCGGCTAGAACACAGAATGTGATGTCGGTGCTCGAAGTGCTCGGCCTGCTGTTTGTTGTCGTCGCCGGCTTTGTCGCGCCGGCAGCCACAGGCGCGGCGCCCGCGGCGCCGACAGGCGACGGCATACCTGCTCTCTTTGGTACCGCATTGCTGTTTGTGCTGTTCACCTATGGCGGCTGGAACGACGCCGCGTATATCTCGGCAGAGGTCAAGGGTGGCAGCCGTTCAATCGTCAAAGTTCTCGTGATATCGCTGCTGCTGATCACGGTTGTTTATCTGCTTTTTGTTGCGGCTCTGCTTTCCGGATTGGGATTTGACGGTCTGAAGGCGAGCAAGCAGGTTGCCGCGGATGTGGCGCAAAGAGCATTCGGCAGCTTCGGGGAGAAACTGATCGGAGCGATCGTCGCGCTGGCGGCGCTGACTTCAATCAACGCGACGATGCTCGTCGCTGCGCGGGTGAATTACTCACTCGGCCAGGATTGGCCAATCTTTCGTTTTATGGGTCGCTGGAACGCGCGCCGCGACACGCCGATCGTTGCGCTGGTGACGACCAGTGTCATCACGCTGCTGATCGTGTTTATCGCGGCCGTAAATCAAGGCGGCGTCAAATTCATGGTGGATTTCACGGCACCCGTGTTCTGGTTGTTTATTCTGCTGACCGGGATTGGCTTGTTCGTCCTGCGCTTTCGTTACCCGCACGTAACGCGGCCGTTCAAAGTGCCGCTCTATCCCATTCTGCCAATCGTGTTCGTCTGCACTTGTCTGTTCCTGCTTTATCGAAGCCTGATTTTCACCTTCGAGAATCAAGCGATACAGGTTGCAATCTACGTGATGCTGGCCGGGTTCGTCGTGTGGATTGCCGCTCGGCTGAAGAAATCTGCGTGAGATGTGAATGACGGCGGTGTTGGTCGACATAGACTTCCACTAAGCGTCACATGCCGATTTTCTACGCCATTCGGCCCGCATCACCCGCCGCCCATTTGTTTCATGTGACGTGCCGCGTCGAGCGGCCCGATCCCGAAGGGCAGCATTTCATGCTTCCGGCATGGATTCCCGGCAGCTACATGATCCGGGAGTTCGCTCGCAACATCGTGCGCATCAGCGCGCTCGCTGGCAATCGTCGCGTCGCGCTCGACAAAATTGACAAACACACCTGGCGCGCACCACCCGCAACGCAAATAGAGCTGGCGTATGAGGTGTATGCGTGGGACCTGTCGGTACGTGCGGCGCATTTAGATGAAACGCATGGATTTTTTAATGGAACATCGGTGTTTCTACTTCCGATCGGCCTTGAAAGAGAGCAGTGCACGGTCGATATATTGCCGCCCGCCGGCGCGCGATATCGCAAGTGGCGAGTCGCTACCGCACTCGCGCCGGCACGTGGCACTCGTCGCCATTCCTTTGGCACCTACGAAGCCTCTAGCTACGACGAGCTGATCGATTGCCCGGTTGAAATGGGCGACTTCGAGCTGGGCCGCTTTAGCGTGCTCGACACTCCGCACGAGATCGTCGTCACCGGACGAGTGCCGAAGCTCGACATGCCGAGACTCACCGCCGATCTGGCTGCGGTGTGTGAAACACAAGTCAAGATGTTCGAACCGCGCTCGCGCAAGGCGCCGTTTGACCGCTACACATTCCTGACGATGGCGCTGGGCGACAGCTACGGTGGCCTTGAACATCGCAGCTCAACAGCGCTGGTCACCAAGCGCGAAGGGCTGCCGTTTGTCGGCATGACCGAAACCACCGAGGCTTATCGCAACTTTCTCGGGCTGGCCAGCCACGAATATTTTCATGCGTGGAACATCAAACGAATCAGACCTGCGGCGTTCGTGCCGTATGACCTCGGTCGCGAGAATCACACGCGACTGCTCTGGGCGTTCGAAGGGTTCACTTCCTACTACGACGACTTGTTGCTAACGCGTGCCGGCTTGCTGAGCGAGCTCCAATACCTGAGCGGCCTGGCGAAAACACTGACGACGGTGACGCAGCGATCGAGCCGGCTTAAGCAAAGCGTGGCCGATAGCTCATATGACGCATGGATCAAGTACTACCGCCAGGATGAAAACGCGCCGAACAGCGTCGTCAGCTACTACCAGAAGGGCTCATTGGTCGGACTCGCGCTCGACCTGACGATCCGCGCGCAGACGGAGGGCAAACGTTCACTCGACGACGTAATGCGGCTGCTTTGGAAGCAGTGGAAGGCGGCCGGCGCCGCGTACACCGGCGTCACGGAAGACCAGATCGCGTCAGTGGTAGAGCGCGCGACCGGATTGTCACTGGCGCGCGAGATTGCCGAGTGGACCGAAGGAACGGGCGACCCGGATTTCGAAGCATTGCTCGCTCCATTCGGCGTGACATGCAATCGCCGGCCTGATGTCGATGCCGCGCATTTCGCGTTACTGGGAGTAAAAACCGCGAACACCCATTTTGAATGCAAGATCACACACGTGTTCGACGGCTCGCCGGCGCAAGCTGCAGGATTGTCAGCCAATGACGTGTTGGTGGCGCTGGACGGCTTGCGCGTAACGCCGGGCAACTTGGATACATTGCTGTCGCGTTATGCAACCGGCGAGGCGGTCGAGGTCGTTGCTTTTCGACGCGACGAGCTGATGCGTTTCGACCTTAAGCTTGCGACACAGCCTCCCTTGAAATTTGCGCTCGAGATCAATCCAAAAAGCGCGCGCGCTGCGCAGCAGCTACGCCGCGGCTGGCTCGGCAGAGCGCGCTCAACAACCCGGCGCGCTTAGCACCAATCGATTTGCCCGCGGCCGTGCTGCTGCAAAAAAGCATTCGCTTGCGAGAAATGCCCACATCCCAAAAACGGAACTGGCGGGCGTCGCGCTGAGAGCGGCGACGGATGATTTGCTTGCAGTACCAGATGCGGCTCGGTGATGCTCGCCCGCCAGGCTTGCGCGAGCGCTCCCCAAAGCATGAAAACTTTCGGGCGTTGATCGTCGGCTAGCGCACCCAGCAGCATCGAGGTCAGTGTTTCCCACCCTTTGCGCGCGTGCGAGCCGGGTGCGCCACGTTCAACGGTAAAAACGACGTTTAGAAGCAGCACACCTTGCAGCGCCCATCGATCGAGCGTGCCATCAATCGGAGGCGAACAGCCCAGATCGCGCTGCAGTTCGGCAAAGATATTGCGCAGACTCGGTGGCACTCTCGTGCCCTGCGGCACCGAGAATGCCAGCCCGTGCGCCTGACCCTCGCCGTGATAAGGATCCTGCCCGAGAATCACCACGCGCACTTGATCGAACGGTGTAAGCGACAGCGCGCGCAACGGCTGCGGAGGAAAAATGTCTGCCCCCGCCAACCGCCGCTCTTCGACGAACGCTCGCAGCTTCTTACCTTCGGGCGTTTGAAAGAACGCCTTAACCAGCGCCGGCCAACCCGGCGCGAGCTGCAAATCGCCAATCACGCGAAAAGCCGCGCGAGTTCGATGCCAGGGTTCGGAGATCTCATAAACACTTCGCCGACCAAAAACACCTGTACGCCCGCCGCTCGCATGCGCGCGACGTCTTGCGCAGCAAGAATGCCGCTTTCTGTGACGACGATTCGATCGGATGGCATTTGCGGCAATAAGTCGAGCGTCGTCTGCAGCGAAGTCTCGAACGAGCGCAAGTTGCGATTGTTGATGCCGATCAGCGGCGTCTTAAGGCTCAGTCCCCGTTTCAACTCCATCGCGTCGTGAACTTCCACCAACACCGCCATTCCGAGCGCTGCTGCGATCGCCTCATAATCAATCAGCTCGGCATCCGACAGCGCAGCGACTATCAGCAGGATTGCATCGGCACCCGACGCGCGCGCCTGAAAGATCTGATAAGCATCGACAACGAAGTCCTTGCGCAGCGCCGCCAATCCGCTTGATGAGCGTGCCGCTGCAAGATCGTGCAAAGAGCCTTGAAAGTACTGAGCATCGGTTAGCACCGAAAGACACGCCGCGCCATTTTCAGCATAAGCGGCGGCAATGGCTGCCGGGTCAAAGTGCTCGCGCAGCACGCCCTTCGACGGGCTTGCCCTCTTGATCTCGGCAATCACCGCCGGACGATCGTGGTCCAGCTTGCCGCGAATCGCGGCGACAAAATCCCGCACGTCGCGTCGATGCTCGGCATCGCTCCGCATCACTGTCAGTGGGCGCTGCTTCTGAGCATGCGCGACCTCATCCCGCTTCGTCGCCAGGATGCGATCAAGAATGTTTTCCAACTCCGAATCTCACGATGCCAATTTTTGCGTAGTCGCCACGAAATGGCCGAGGACCTTCTTCGCGGCCCCGCTCGCAATCGCCGAGCGTGCGCGGGAAATGCCGTCGCCGATCGAGTCGGCCACGTTTGCTGCGTAGAGCGCAACGCCGGCGTTCAAAATCACGATTTCGCGCGGCGTGCCTTCGACGTTATCGAGCGCTGCGAGCACCATCGCCTTCGACTCGGCCGCATTACCGACCTTTAGGCCACGATTCGAGATCATGTCGAGGCCAAAGTCTTCGGGATGAATTTCGTATTCGCGCACCACGCCATCTTTCAGCTCACCCACCATTGTTGCTGCGCCGAGTGACACTTCATCCATGCCGTCTTTGCCATAGACGGTCAGCACATGGTGCGAGCCTAGTTGCTGCAGCACACGCACCTGAATACCCACCAAGTCGGGGTGAAACACGCCCATCATCTGATTCGGCGCGCCAGCAGGATTGGTCAGCGGACCGAGCAAGTTGAAAATCGTGCGCACTCCCAGCTCCTTGCGGACCGGCGCCGCATGCTTCATCGCCGCGTGATGGTTCGGCGCAAACATAAAGCCGATGCCAGTCTCGTCGATGCACTTTGCCACCTGCTCGGGTCGTCAGCGTGATGTTCGCCCCGAGCGCTTCCAGCACGTCAGCACTGCCCGATCCCGACGACACGCTGCGGCCACCGTGCTTGGCGACGCGTGCGCCGGCGGCAGCGGCAACGAACATCGACGCGGTCGAAATGTTGAACGTGCCGGCCGAATCGCCGCCGGTTCCGCAGAGATCGACCAGATGAGTGCGATCGGCCAGCTCAACCTTGGTTGCGAACTCGCGCATGATCTGCGCCGCGGCGGCAATTTCGCCGATCGTTTCTTTCTTGACGCGCAGACCCATCGTCAGCGCCGCAATCTGCACCGGCGTCAACTCGCCGCTCATCAGCCGCCGCCAAAGTGAAAGCATTTCATCCGGAAAGATTTCGCGATGCTCGATGCATCGAACCAGCGCCTCGGTAGGTGCTATCGACATACGCGTGCCTCCGACATCTGCAGAAAGTTTCTTAGCATCAGATGACCATGCTCGGTTGCGATCGACTCCGGATGAAACTGAACGCCTTCGACCGGCAACGTACGATGACGCAAGCCCATGATTTCGCCATCATCGGTCCAGGCGGTGACTTCAAGACTTTCGGGCAGTGAGGCTCGCTCTACCGCCAACGAGTGGTAACGCGCGGCGCTAAAGCGATTTGGCACGTTTGCGAACACGCCGGACGCGCTGTGCTCTACCGGCGAGACCTTGCCGTGCATCAGGGTTTGGGCACGAACGACCTTTCCGCCGAAGGCCTGGCCAATCGCCTGGTGACCCAGGCATACGCCGAGAATCGGTATTCGCTCGGCAAAACGCTGCAGCAATGCCAGCGAAATGCCCGCTTCGTTCGGAGAACACGGGCCGGGAGAAATACAGATCCTCTGGGGTGCAAGCTCTTCGATCTGATCAAGTGTGATCTCGTCGTTGCGCGCGACCCGCACATCTTCGCCAAGCTCGCCGAAATACTGCACGAGGTTGTAGGTGAAGCTGTCGTAGTTATCGATCATCAATAACATGATCACTCAACCTCGAATCCATCCTCGACCTGCTCGGCTGCGCGCAGAACCGCGCGCGCCTTGACTTCGGTTTCCTTCCATTCGTTTTCGGCAATGGAGTCGGCAACAATACCGGCGGCTGCTTGCACGAACAGCATATTGCCCTTGACGACAGCGGTACGGATGGCAATCGCCAGATCCATATCACCCGCGAAGCTCAGGTAACCCACTGCGCCGCCGTAGATGCCGCGCTTGACGGGCTCGAGCTCGTCGATGATTTCCATCGCGCGAACTTTCGGAGCGCCGGTCAAGGTTCCCGCGGGAAACGTCGCGCGCAGTACGTCGAAATTGTTCATCCCGGGCTTGAGCGCGCCTTCGACGTGACTGACCAGATGCTGTACGTGCGAGTACTTTTCAATCACGTATTGCTCGGTCACCTTGACGCTGCCGGTTTCGACAATACGGCCAATGTCGTTGCGCGCAAGGTCGATCAGCATCAAGTGCTCGGCGCGCTCTTTCGGGTCGGCCAACAGCTCGGCACCGAGCGCTTCGTCCTGCTCGGGCGTTGCACCGCGCGGTCGCGTACCGGCGATCGGACGAATCGCGACGTAGCGCTTGCCCTGTCGGTCTTCGCTGCGCACCAAAATTTCCGGCGACGCACCGACCACATGAAAGTCGCCGAAGTTATAGAAGTACATGTAAGGCGACGGATTCAGCGTGCGCAATGCGCGATACAGCGACAGAGGCGCGTCGGCATAGGGCTTGCGAATGCGCTGTCCTAATTGCACCTGCATCACATCGCCGGCCTCGATGTATTCCTTGGCCTTTCCGACTGCCTGCAGGTAATCCTTCTTCGCGAGCTCGCGATACTCCTCGCGTCGCACACTGGCGCGCGCGTGCGGCGGTTCAATCGGGCGAGACAGCCGGGTCTTTAATTCGCGCAGGCGTTGCCGCGCCTTTGCATACGCCTCGCTCTTTCCCGGATCCGCATAGACGATTAGATAGATGCGGCCCGCCAGGTTATCGATCACCGCGACTTCTTCGGCAAGCAACAGCAGGATGTCAGGCACGCCGATGTCGTCGGGCTTTGGCCGCGCGAGCTTCTTCTCGATCACACGCACTGTGTCGTAACCAAAATAGCCCGCCAATCCGCCGGCGAAGCGTGGCAACCCCGGGCGCACCGCCACCTTGAACTGGTCGGAGTAGCGCTGCACCGCAGACAGCGGGTCCCCGTCGAAGGTTTGCGTCACTACGCCGGCTTCGACAACTTCAGTCGTCGCCCCATCGCCGCGAATAAAGGATCGAATCGACGTGCGTGCGGCAAGCCCTATAAACGAATAGCGACCAAAACGCTCGCCGCCAACAACCGATTCGAGCAAGAATGTATTGGGCTCGTTGGCAAGCTTGAGATAAAGCGATAACGGCGTTTCAAGGTCCGCGAAGCTTTCCGCGATCAACGGAATGCGGTTGTACCCATGCGCCGCAAGTGCCTTGAATTCGAGTTCAGTCATTCCATCAAACCGATTGCAACGAAGTGCCGCTGGAGCGGCAATCTTGTGAGCCAATGAACGAGTGCCGTGCGTACACGGCGGCGTTAGCTGCGCGTGCAGCTACGCCAAAGCCAGGCTCCCCGGGCGTAGCCCTGGAAGAAAAGCCGGCTGATCTCGTCAAAAAGTGCCATCGGTCGTGACTTAAAGAGGATGCGGCTCGATCAAGCGAGCCGCGTGCAACAGCGTAGGCACTATAGCATCGGCATCCAGATCGGCCAGCGATTTACCCTCGTTGTATCCGGTCTCGACAACGATCACGCGGCAGCCGGCGGCGCGCGCGGAGAGTACGTCGTTTGCCGAATCGCCGATGACCGCCGCGTCAGACGGCTCAGTGTTGAGCAGCTTGCATGCATGCAGCATGGGCTCGCCGTCCGGCTTCTTTCGCTGCGTGTCGTCCCCGCTGACGATGGCAGTGAACGCCGTTTTCAATTTCGTGCGCTCCAGCAATTGCAGCGTGAAGGAGCGCGGCTTGTTGGTGACGCACGCAAGCGGCATTCCTTTGGCCCGCAGTTCGTCCAGCGCCTGTTGAACACCAGCATAAACACGCGACTCATTGCCGTTGACCTCGCTGTAACGCCGATCGAACGAGCTCTTGCCACGCTTGAAAGGCTTCAATCGGTGCTAACTCGTCCATCGTCTCGGTCAGCGCCCGATGCACGAGTACGTCGACGCCCTTGCCGACGTACGACGCAATGCGCATAAGGGACAACTCAGGCAAACCGAGCTCGGCGCGCATCGAATTGACAGCGCAGCCAATGTCCGGCAACGAATCGACCAGTGTGCCGTCCAGATCGATCAGAACCGCGCGCGCTGTAAAGCGCGCACTCATGCAGCCGCGAGCGCGTCACGCAGCCGGCGCATGACTCCGACATAGCCACCGTTGTCATCGCGCGCACCGAAGATCGCGCTGCCGGCGACGAACGTATCGGCGCCGGCGCGTGCGATCTCCGCGATGTTGTCGACCTTCACGCCGCCGTCAATCTCGACCAGGATCTCGCGCCCCGTAGCCTTGCTGTAGGCGTCGACCTTCGCGCGCGCTGGCGTCACTTTGCGCAGCGTCTCTGCAATGAACGCCTGCCCGCCGAAGCCGGGGTTAACCGACATCAGCAGCACGACATCAAGCTTGTCCATTACGTGATCCATGTACGCCAACGGCGTCGCAGGATTGAACACCAGCCCCGCCTTGCATCCCGATTCGCGAATCAGCGATAGCGTGCGATCGATATGGTCGGACGCTTCCGGGTGAAACGTGATCACATTGGCGCCGGCCTTGGCAAAATCCGGCACGATGCGATCAACCGGCTTCACCATCAGGTGCACATCGATCGGTACGCTGACCAGCGGACGTATCGCTTCGCACACCAGCGGCCCGATCGTCAGATTGGGCACATAGTGGTTATCCATAACGTCAAAGTGGATCCAGTCGGCGCCGGCTGCGACCACGGCCTTTACCTCCTCGCCCAGCCGCGCGAAATCGGCAGACAAAATGCTGGGGGCGATTCGGTGGTTTGTTGTAGTCATCGGAACCTCGGCGGCTGCGTTTATTCTAAGGGTCAGCTTCCTCGATAATCCGACTTACACCACATGGCCAAGTATCAGTTCGCGATTACCGTGCGCCCGCAGTTCCTCCCCGACTACTCGAACCCGTCGGAAGACACGTTCATGTTCGCGTACACGGTCACGATCAAGAACACCGGCGAGGCGACCGCCCAATTGATCTCGCGCCACTGGATCATCACGGACGCCAATAACAAGATTGAGGAAGTCGAGGGCGATGGCGTCGTTGGCGAACAACCGATCCTGCAGCCCGGCGAAGCATTCGAGTACACCAGCGGCTGCCCGCTACCGACACCGGTGGGCTCGATGCGCGGGACCTATCACTGCGTCGGTGCCGACGGCACGCAGTTCGAAGCGAGCATTCCGGAATTCGTACTGTCGATGCCGCAAACCCTGCACTAGTCCTTTTTCTTCGGCTTGTCGAACATCGTCCACCAGACGATGAAGACAAGCAGCGCAACGGCCAGCGCTGCTTCAAGCAAAATTAGCCACATGGTTGGATATCGATACCGGTTGCGCCATTGTAGTTTTGCGATGGTCTTGCTGTCGCTTGTGGGTTGCGCGGTTAGCGCCCGCGCCTCAGGTTGCAACGCCCGCTCCGCCAAGGACTCCGTTGCCTCCGACCGCTGTTACGCCGAGTCCGCCTATGTCACGCCACCGCGCGCAGCAGCGCCTGCCGTCCAGTCCGAAACACGCGCCAGCTACGAGCGGATCAGCGTTCGACGCGCTGCCCGCAATTCGCGCCAAGCGATTGGGCGGCGGCGTGGCCAGCCTTTCTGAACTCGTGCAGCGCACTGGCGCGGCGCGATGCATGGCGGGAGGTATGCGCACAAACGCTTGCGGTCGATGCTCGCGATGGCTCTTCCGTGCGCGAGTTTTTCGCCACGCGCTTCGATGCCTATCGTGTGTCGTCACGGCAGGTAGACAACAACGTCGAAGCCGAGCCCAGCACAAGCGGTCTCGTCACCGGGTACTACGAACCGCTGCTGCGCGGAAGCCGCGTGCGTACCGACAAGTATGCGGTGCCGATTTATCGCGTGCCCGACGACTTGGTTGTCGTCGACCTCGCGTCGGTTTATCCGGAGCTTTCGAACATGCGCCTGCGCGGCAAGCTGCAAGGCCGCCGCATCGTTCCGTACGCCACCCGCGCGGACATCACCGGCTCGAACGCATTGGCAGGGCAAGAGCTGCTGTGGGTGGACGATTCGATCGAAGCGTTTTTTCTGCAGATCCAGGGATCGGGGCGCGTGCAGTTTGACGACGGCACGACCGTGCGTGTTGGATACGGCGATCAAAACGGCCATCCGTACCGATCGCTCGGTCGCTGGCTGGTCGACCAGGGCCAGTTGACGATCGATCAGGCGTCGATGCAGGGCATCAAGGCATGGGCGCAGCGCAATCCGGCGCGATTGAAAGAAGCGCTCAACCACAACTCAAGCTTCGTTTTCTTTCGCGAGCTGCCGCTGGGCAATGCGGACGCCGGTCCGCTGGGTGCGCTGGGCGTCGCGCTGACGCCCGGCTATTCGCTCGCCGCTGATGCGCGCTTCATTCCACTCGGCGCGCCGGTTGTGTTGGCAACGACCGATCCGAATTCACAGGCGGGTGATTCAAGAGCTCGGCTCGTGCGACCGATGATGGCGCAGGACACGGGCGGCGCGATTCGCGGCCCGCTGCGGTTCGATTTTTTCTGGGGATTTGGGGCCGCGGCAGGTGAGCGCGCGGGCCGTCAAAAGTACGAAGGCCAGGCGTGGCTGCTGGTGCCGAAGGGCACCACGCCGGAATCGCTGCTGCCTAAGCGTTAATTATTTCTTGACCGCGGCCAGGCGCTGTTCAATGGCCGGCACCGGCATCGCGCCGGCGCTACGCGTACCGTCGGCAAACACGATCGTCGGCGTGCCGTTGATTCCCAACTGCTGACCCAACGCGACGTTCTGCTCAAGTGGAGTCTTGCAATCGGCTGGAGCTGCTGCGCTCGTCTTGTTCTGCACCATGTGCTCATCCCAGCTGGCAGCGCGATCCTTCGAGCACCAGATCGCCTTGGATTTTTCCATCGAATCGGGAGACAAAATCGGATACAGGAACGTGTAGATCGTCACGTTCTTCAACTCGGCCATGTTCTGCCAAAGACGCTTGCAGTAGCCGCAATTCGGATCCTCAAACGTCACCATCACGCGCGATCCGTCGCCGCGCACCGTCTTCACCGCGCGATCGAGCGGCAACGACTTGAAATCAACCTTCAGCGCGACGTCGAGCCGCTTTTGCGTCAGGTCTTCGCGCGTACGCGGATCAAACATTCGCCCGGCCAGCACAAAGGACACATCGGAATCGACGTAGTAAATCTGGCCGCCAATCAGAACTTCGTACAAACCACCGCGGCCCTTGAAAACCTGATCCGGTTTTTGCCCGCCGGATTTTTCGGTAAAGCGCGCCGCAACCTGCGCTTCGGGGCTGCCGGCCGCCGGAGCGTTCTTGTTCTCGATCGGCTTCGCCGGCATCTGTGCCAACGCCAGCGAGCAAGCCAGCAGTGTCGTCGTCGACCACACGGCCGTGGCAGCAGCGAATCGAATCGGGCGTTTCATCTTTTTGATCTCCGGCATCCAGCGGCGAGCCGCGAGTGTAATGAGAGCGGGCCAACAGTCAGGGTAGACCACCCGCCGTTGATCCAGTTCAACCGAGCGCCCGGCGAATTAAGGCGTTTTTCAGTGGACTCAGACGGTTTACGGCCGCTAGACCGGCGTTGCGCAGGCGGCGCACCAGCGGGTCATCAAACGCAAACAGCCGCGCCAGCGAATCGGTCGTAAACCGCATCAAGCCAAGCGCCTCGGCACGTCCCCGTTCGTAGCGTCTCAATATTGTGGCGTCGCCGATATCGCGAAATGGCTCACGCGCACGAATGACTTCGTGCAGCAGAGCGACGTCCTGCAAGCCAAGATTGAGCCCTTGACCCGCGAGCGGATGAATGACGTGCGCGGCATCACCAACCAAGGCAACGCGCGATCCAATCAAACGCGACACGGCGACCTGTCGCAATGGAAAAGTGTGCGCGAGCGCCCATCGCGGTCAACGAGCCGATGGCAGCCGGTTCTCCCGCTGCCGACGAGCAGCGCTCGGTAACACGCGTAGCCAACTGATCGGGGCTCAGCGCCATCAACTCGGAAGCGAGTTCCTGCGGCGCGGACCACACCAGCGACACGCGATCACCCGGCAGCGGCAGCAACGCCACCACGCCCTCATTCGTAAACCATTGCCAGGCGGTGTTCAGGTGCGGGCGTTCGCATTCGAAGTTCGCAACGATCGCCGTTTGATCGTACGACTTCACCGTTGCACTAATGCCGGCAGCAGCGCGCACCGACGAGTTCGCACCATCGGCACCGATCAGCAGGTTCACTGCAATCGATGCGCCTTCGAGTGCAACCGCGATCGCATCGGGTTTCGCAGCGAGTGAAACAAACGGCGCTGCAATTCTCTTGATCGACGGCTGAAAACTGCATGCAGCATCAAGAACGCGCAACAGCTCGCCTTCTTCGACAATCGTCGCAAGGCGCTCGACCGTCGCGCCATAGGCATCGAACGCCAGCTGCGGGCCGTCATCGCCGAACACGCGCATGTGCTCGACCGCACACACACGGTGCTGATCGACACTGCCCCAGACGCCAAGACCTTCGAGCAACGCCACGCTCGAAGGCGCCACCGCATAGATGCGTGGATCAAATGGTGCAGAACGTGTCGGCGCATGCGGTTTCGACCGCGGTCCGACTAACGCAACGGCGAGCCCCTGCTGAGCAAAACCGAGAGCGGCAGCGAGTCCCGGAATACCGGAACCGACAACCGCAATGTCGAATGATGACGCGACCATGTAGCCGCCGATTATGCCGCTGCGGCTCTAGCGTCCGGCTATACTTCGCGCCCTTCGCGATGGCGAGAACTCGCAAGCCTCAAACGCCATCCCGTAAGTCGCGTACAAAAGGCCAAGTAGCTCAGTTGGTAGAGCAGAGGACTGAAAATCCTTGTGTCGGCGGTTCAATTCCGTCCTTGGCCACCAAAATTCAATTACTTACGGCGCGGCTCCCGCGCCCACCTAAGTAGTCGGCGGACGTGCAATTACCGGGCATCCCGCGGCAGATCGAAGAGCAGAACTTCGGCGCCTGCGCCGCGTTGTACCTGCACGGCACCGGCATCCGTCATCATGGCATCGCCGGCGCTCAGCAACACTTCATTCACCGTGACGCTGCCTCGTGCGATGTGGACGTAGCCCTTGCGTTCGGCACCTACCTCGTAGCGCGCCGTTTCATTTCCGTCGAACAGACCGGCGTAAAGAAAGGCGTCCTGGTGCATCGAGACGGAACTGTCGCGGCCATCCGGCGATACGATCAGTCGCAGACGGCCGCGTTTTTCCTCCGCTGCAAAATGTTTCTGTTCGTAGCCGGGCGCTATACCGACGACGTTCGGTTCGATCCAGATTTGCAGAAAGTGAGTGATGCCAGCGGGGTTGTCGTTGTATTCGCTGTGACGCACGCCGGTGCCGGCGCTCATGCGCTGCACGTCTCCCGGCACGATGGTCGACGCGTTGCCGATCGAGTCCTTGTGAGCCAGCGCGCCCGTAAGCACGTAGCTGATGATCTCCATGTCACGGTGCGAGTGCGTGCCGAATCCGGATCCCTGCTGCACGCGATCCTCGTTGATGACGCGCAACGGTCCATAGCCCATGTGCTTCGGATCGTAGTAATCGGCGAACGAGAAGCTGTGATACGAATCGAGCCAGCCGTGATTCGCATGCCCCCGCTCGCGGGCGAGTCTGATTGTTGCCACGTTGAGCGGACCGTTACGCACCGTCGCCGCTGATTTGACCGTCATTCGCTCACCGGCTGCATGTCTTTTGCCACGCTACTCGGCGGCCGCCGCACGGCGAAAGAGGTTCGGGGTTGCGCGCATGCGGATGACTTGCAGCGTCGCGCCGATCAGAAACAGCACGAAGAACACGGCGACGATCGGCTGCGCCTTGGGGTCATCGGGGTGGGACAAGAACGGGGCAGCTACAGGCAATCGCTGCAAGGTCTCGACCGTGCCGGGAATGAAGTGGAAGAACAGCGTGAGCGAATAGCTGACGGTCGCGATGTAGCGAGACAGACGGCCAAACACTTCGCGACGCTCCGCCAGGAACGCGACCGCGAGCACGATCAGCGTGACGATCGCCAGGATGTGGGGATTGCCGAATCCACCGTGCTGGAAGATTCCGAAGCCGGTGAGGCAGGACAGGATGGTGCCGCCGACGAACCACTGGCCCGATGTGGTCTTCGTCGAGATCTCCTTATAGCGCCACAACGCGATGAATCCCGCAATCAGCGCAATCAAGCTGATTGCGGTGTGAATCGTGCCCAGCGGTGTCAGTCCCAGCATCTCACCCTCCCCGGTTTGAGTTCTGTGCCAACTGTACAACGCGGGCGCGCCGACTTTATGTCTGGGCCCGATCGCTCTGGGTTCAACTGACACAAAGTCATGCGCAGCAATAATCCCGACCTAGAGACGGCCCTCTTCCCGCAAGCGCTTGCCGATTTCCGCGATTCTGGCTTCGCCTCGTTTAAGTGCGTCTCCGCTCGTATGAACCGAGTAGTTGCCGAGAACGAGGTCGTGCGGATGCTTGACTGCCGAGCCCAGGATGAAGCCGGTGTCTGCAAGCGCTTCAAATTCGAGGGCGCTGTTCGCTTCCTCGAACACTGCCAACTCGCCCTCCTCCACCAGTTCGGGCGTCGCAAGCTTTCCCCGATGCACGGCGATCCAGGCAACGGTGTGATTGACCGGCGGCTCATAGCGCCATTTCTGGCCCTCTTTCAGCGCGACGTCCAGGTAGTTGATTGTCGGCGGTGCAGCAACTTTGCTGGCCGCTGCGCCATGACGACCCAGAATCACGCGTGCCGGACCGTGCGACTGGAATTGCTCGCCCCCGAGATACTGTGCTGCGGATTCGATGCTTTCCATCTCCGGAGGCAGCGCGACCCATAGCTGATAGCCCTTGGCGCGTGCGATTCCGACGACACCTCCGGTATGCCAGACGCCGCCGGCGGCACGCATCCATTCAACGCCGCGCGGTTCGATGACACCTCTCGTTCCGGATGTTTCTTCGTAGGAGACCTGCCCTTCGAGAAGCAGCGTCAGCGTTGCGATACCGGAGTGCGGATGAAAGCCGAGCGCAGGCGTGCGCTTCGGGTCCATCTCGAAGTAATCGAGAAACACAAACGGCTTGATCAGCTCGCCCACGTCGGACGGACTGACGAGGCGGGTGATCGGCCCGTGCGTCCGTCCGCGCGTGCGGTACGCGACGTGACGTGCGCTGGATGCGCGTGGGCGTTCTGAACGCAGTGGTTTCGTGCATGTTCATGTCAATCCTCCATCCATTGTTCACGCTGCAGCCAGTTCGGGCGTCACAAGGCGGTCGATCGCTGCGTGTGCCTTAGCCAACGCGTCTTGTTTGCTTTCGTCGCCCATCGCAAGACCTTCGGCGTACACGAACTCGATCGTGTCCATGCCAAGGAATGCAAGGAAGTCCACGACGTAGGCAGTTTGTGTATCGAGCGGCGTGCCGACATAAGCGCCGCCGCGTGCGGCAAACACGACGACCTCTTTACCCTTCAGTAGACCGACCGCACCCTTGTCGGTGTACGTGAATGTGACGCCCGCCCGTGCGATGTGATCGAAGTACGCCTTCAATGTTGACGGGATCGCGAAGTTGTACATCGGCAAGCCGAGCACTACGACATCAGCCTGGCGAAGCTCGTCGATCAGCGCGTCGGAGTAGTCGACGACTTGTTGCTGCTCAGCGGTGCGTTCACCCGGTTTCGATAGAAACGCGCCGAACCGCGCCGCGTCGATATGCGGCACCGGGTCTTTGGCGAAATCGCGCAGCAGCACCTTGCCGCCGCGATTCGCTTCGCGCCACGCGGCGACATAGCGATTGGCCAGCCGTGTCGACTGCCCCGCGTCGGCGTGAATGCTCGATGTGATCTGCAATAACGTTTTCATTTCGGTTTGCGATCTCAAGTTGAATTGACGCCATTGGATCATTGCTGATTTAGATAAAAAAGCTCAAAATTTGGCGCGAAACGATCGAAATACTGAATAGATGGCAGACCTGCGGATTTCACTCGACCAATGGCGCGCGCTGACTGCGGTCGTCGATGCCGGCAGCTATTCGAAAGCCGCCGATGCACTACACAAGAGCCAGTCATCGATCACCTATGCATTGCAACAGCTCGAGTCCCAGCTCGGAGTCAAGGCTTTCACGATCG
This sequence comes from uncultured beta proteobacterium, assembly GCA_963729165.1. Lineage (GTDB taxonomy): Bacteria > Pseudomonadota > Gammaproteobacteria > Burkholderiales > Burkholderiaceae_F > JACCZX01. The sequence continues at coordinate 170,284 of CAVSMM010000015.1, read as the reverse complement.
AAGGCCGCAAGGCAGTACTGACACGTACCGGGCAGCTGCTCTATCGCCGTGCGCGCTATCTGCTCGACGAAGCAGCGCAGATCGAGCGCTCGGCGCAGCGCCTGTCGGCCGGATGGGAGGCCGAGCTACGCCTGGCTGTCGAGGTATTGTTTCCTACGTGGCTGCTGCTGGCATGCCTCGATCGGTTCGGAGAAGAAAGTCCGAACACGCGCGTCGAAGTGATCGAATCGGTGATTGGTCACAGCAGTGACGCGCTGCTGAAACGCCAGGCCGATTTGGCCATTTTTGCAGGCATACCCGCCGGATTCAGCGGCGAACCGTTAATGCGGATGCGCTTCATCCTGGTGGCGCATCCGAACCATCCACTGCACAAGCTCAATCGCAAACTCTCGATGCGCGACTTGCGTCCGTATCGGCAGCTCACCATCCGCGAAACGAGCCCTGAGCGGACGACGACGTCCTGGACTGAAACCATGCAGCGCTGGACGGTCACCGATATGTCAACCGCGATCGAAGCCGCACGCTCAGGCTACGGATTTGTATTTCTGCCCGAAGACAAGATCCGCGATGAGCTTCGTGCCGGAACCTTGAAGGCGCTGCCCTCGGATGGCTCGGAGCGTTTTGCGGAGCTGTATCTCGTTTTCGCAGACCGCGAACACGCCGGGCCCGGCGCGCAGCGGTTAGCGGAAATCATTCGAGAAATGACGGCAAACGAATGCAAGCGTCACCGAAGACCGGGCAGCACCGGAAAGCGTCGCGCCGTGAGCAAACGCGTAAACAAAACTCACCGCTAGCGCCACCGACCCTGTGCGTGGCGCGTTGACGCCGGGGCCACGATGATCCGTCGTAAGCATCTAGGTGCGACCAAGTCGCTTACGCCTCGGTTGTAATCGAGTCGACTCGCTTCGGATAGAAGGCGAGGTGATCTCTGATCACGAGCACTTCATCGTATGGTTGCTCGTAGGACCAAACGGCGTTCTCGGGACCGTTCACCAACGAGTAGTACGACGCTTGCCCCTTGAACGGGCAGTAAGTCTGGTGGCTTGTGCGACTGAGACGCTCCATTTTCACGTCCTTGCGCGGAATGTAATAAACGATCGGGTAGTCGCTTTCTTTCAGCTGGATCGCATCGCGGCTGTCAGCGATGACCGCCCCATTTGATATCACCTGAACGCGAACGCCGGCGGGCTTCGTTTCGATGCGATGCCCAGGGTGCTTCCGGTAGCCCGGTCCGCTGTTGGTACTCGTGGATTTGTCCTGTTTCATGTCTGCTGCATCTGTCCTCGGTCGTGAAATTTATGCGTTTACCTGGGCGGGCCGGAGCATCGCTATCGCAAGCATCGCGACGCCGATCGCGATCACCGCGCTGATGGCTGACGCAATTCCAAATGCTTGCGCGAAGGCTTCGCGCGCCGAGCCGAGCAGTTCGTCGCCGAGTACGCCGGGTAGATCGCCTGCGACCGAGACCGCTCCGCCGATCGTGCCTCGCGCGACTTCAGCGGCTTCGGCCGGTACGCCTGAAGGAAACGTGCTGGCAATTTCGCCACGATAAATCGCAGTGACGATGCTGCCCAGCACTGCGATACCTAACGCTCCACCGAACTCGGAGCTCGTTTCCGACAGCGCCGAGGCGGCACCCGCGCGTTCGGGCGGAGCGGCGGTTAGGACGATGTCGGTTGTCAACGTGACGACCGGGGTGAGGCCGAGCGAGAACACGATTGACCCCGCCACCAGCATCGCGAGCGGAGAGGCGGCATCAGCGACCAGCGCAAGGAGAACGAAACCGGCGGCAGAAACCGCCATGCCACCGGCGATCACGTACGCCGGTGGAAAGCGACGCACGATCGCCGGAGTGAACATAGATCCGAAGATGAATGCGAGCGCCGAGGGAAGACTCCACAAGCCCGCTCGCAGCGGCGACAGCCCAAGCACCGACTGCAGGTATTGCGCGATGAAAAGGAAGGCCGCGAACGCCGTCGAAAAGCCAAGGATGTTCACGACAAGCGCGGCGCTGAACGCCGGAATGCGGAAGAGCTTCAGGTCAATTAGTGGATCGGCCAGCCTGCTTTGCCGCCGCATGAACGCGTAGCCAATAGCGATCCCCGCAATGATCGACACGACTGCGATCCAGCCAAGGCCGCCCTCGGCAATGCGCTTCAGGCCATAGATGACGGCCAGCACTGCAACCAGCGATTGAGCGGCGCTTAGCGGGTCCAGCCGACCTGCGTCGGGATCACGGAACTCCGGCAGCAGAACCGGTGCAAGCCCGAGCAGTAGCAGCATTACCGGCACGTTGATCAGGAACACCGAGCCCCACCAAAAATGTTCGAGCAGCACACCACCGATCAACGGTCCGATCGCCGCGCCCGCGGAGTAACTCATGATCCACACGCTGATAGCGACGGTGCGCTGTTGCGGATCAAGAAACATGTTGCGGATCAGAGATAGCGTCGATGGCGCCAGAGTGGCGGCAGCAACGCCGAGCAGCGCTCGCGTGGCGATCAGCATTGCCGCGCTCGTCGAGAACGCGGCTAACGCCGAGGCGATGCCGAACACTGCTGCGCCGATCATCAGCAGCTTGCGGCGGCCGATGCGGTCGCCGAGCGTGCCCATCGTGATCAATGATCCGGCGACGAGGAAGCCGTAGATATCGACGATCCACAGCAACTCGGTGCTGCTGGGCTTGAGATCGGCGCTGAGTGAGGGGACGGCAAGGTTCAACACCGTCAGGTCCATCGAGTACAACATGCACGCGAGCGCAATCACCCCCAACCCGATCCACTCTCGACGTCCCGCCTTGCTCATCTGTAACGCGATCTCAAGCTGGCTGGGTAAAGCTCCCCGTTCCCGAACTTCACTTAGTTACGCTCAAGTTTTAGAGCAGTCTTGTTCTTGATGTCCTTGACATCGGCGCTCCGCTGCCAAGGACAACCGGCGTTACCAGGCGCGCTCCTGGGGTCTAACTAAGATCATGAATCGCATGGTCTGATTTCTTTTTCGGTTCGTCAGCCACGTGCTCCTTTCGACGGTAGTGTGCTTCCATGAACTGGTTCCATTTGCCATCGTCCCCGAGCACGTGCGACGTCAACACGCGGTGGTCATCACTCTTGAACTCGATGACGTCCCGATATTTCGCAAGCTTCCCTTCGACTAAGGTCCCTTCGGGAGTGAACTGCGGGCCTTCAGAATTGAGCGTCAGCACCTTTTGCGCCGCGTCCAACGAGCCCTCGTAGGTCCACATCCAGGTCATCATCGACCCGACCCATGTGCCGACGTAGCGCTTCTTCTGCGAGTCGTAGCCCAATGTCATCAACATGTGCGCGGTGCCGCCACCGGGCATCTCGCCGCGACCCTCGCACAACACCCACAGGTCACCGAGCTTGCGCACGCTCTCGGTGCCCGAGCATTTGTCTTTCGGGTCATCCGGTGCCGGCATCTCGCTGGTCCATTCACCCAGCAGCTTGTGCAGCCAAAGGTGCTCCTTTTGCGGTTCGGTTTTCATGGCTTCCTCCTGTCTTGGTTAGTTACTCCAGGCCATCTGCTCCGCGCTATCGCTGCCGGCGCGGATGAGAGTCAATGATTAAACGTCACAACGACCGACGCGCCGCGCTCGCGTTCGAGCGCGCGTATGCGGCGCTCCAGGTCTGCGAGATCGGTCGCTGCGGCAAGGTATTGCTCCGCCGTATCTTGAGGTCGCCACAGGCGCCGAACGATCGCCATGAAGTCGCTCGTGAGCGAGCGCACGGCGCGAGTGATCAGCTTGCCTAAATACGCACTGCGTTTCCGGCGAACAGCAGTTTCGACCGCGAACATCCTGTCCGCCTTGTGCCCGGCCAGCAAACGCCGGGTTGGCGCTCTCTCCGCGAGCGAGCGCCGTCGTACATTGGGTAACAGCATTGACCTTGACTCTGAATTGTGACAATCACGCCGGCGATCATTTGACGTTGGTGTTGCGAGCCGATTTCCATGAGTGCTTGCACAGGTTCCATTTGAAATCCCTCTCACGACGCCAATGAGTTGTCAGTTGCGGCTCCGTTGTTCTGTGACCGCGACGCACCAGGGGTCTGCTAAAGCTTTCGTCTGACGCTCGCAAGCTCGATCCATTGCATCTGAAATCGCTGTGCCCCACGGTTGAAACCGGTGCGCAACTCGTACCCGCGACTATGCCGTTCACAAAGGCGCATAGGAGTGGGTACGTGACAGTAATTTCGATTTTGGATGCGATGCGACAGTGGCTGCGGCGTTCGAACGAGCGCCACGAAGTGATTTTGCTCAATGAGCGACAGCTTCGCGACATAGGACTGGATCGCGATTTCGTCCGCAGCCAAACGGCAAAGCCGTCTTGGCATTAATGAAGGGACGCTCATGAATCGTTGGCTTAGTTTCGCAACAAAGAACGATTTTCTATACGCATCTATCGTTTTAGCGGTGTTCGTATTGACTGTGGTCGGTCTGTTCAGCGAACTGATCGAGCCTGCATGATGTCGGACAAGACGGTAAGTCGCGTGCAGCAGGCGCGGCTACCTAACGGTCGCCAAGCCCTGCTCAGTAAGGAACATCGTGATGACTGTCAGCCGCGGCGGGACAGTGCCCGGCCCCCGAACAGCTTTAACGTGCAGGCACTTTCAGACCTTTGGCGGCCTGCTCGATGAGCGCGGCCACAGCCTTTGGCTGCGAGACGTAGATCGCGTGGCTGCCTGCAACTTCGACGACTTTCGCCCCCGCGCGCTGCGACATTAAACGCTGAGCGGGCGGCGGAATCATCTTGTCGCCGGTGGCGACCAGGTACCAGCTCGGCTTGGTCTTCCACGCCGGCTCGCTGATCGTTCCGCTGAGTGCGCCCACCCCCCATGGGACTTGGGAGTCGGCCATGAACTGTGCTGTTTCTGCGTCAACGTCAGCGGCGAATGAATCGTGAAACTTCGCATTGTCGAGAGCAAGGTAGCCGTCCTGCGGCGGCAATATCGGCGGCACCGGGGCTCCGGGCGGTGGGTCCTTGATCAGCGAGGACACTGACTCGCCCTTGTCCGGGGCAAACGCCGCGATATAGACAAGCGCCGCAACCTTCGCATCGTTGCCAGCCTCGGTGATGACGACTCCACCGTAGGAATGACCGACGAGAACCACCGGGCCATTCTGCGCGGCAAGCACGCGCTGGGTTGCGGCGACATCGTCGGCCAGCGATATCGTCGGATTCTGGACGATGCTGACGATGTAGCCATCGTCTTTCAGAATCTTGTAAACACCCTGCCAACCCGAGCCGTCCACAAAACCACCGTGAACAAGTACAACGTGTTTTGCGGTAAGACCAGTTGCTCCATCCATATCGATCTCCTTCGATAAATTTAATTCCGTCGTTAGCTGTTGAATTGCGGCTCAGACGGTCTCGCGCTCGACGCCTGCTGCTGCCGTCCTCAGTGCTGATGGTGCTCCTCGCCAGGTTTTCCTGGAACAGCCTTATTGGGGCACCCTCAGCACCAGCGTGGCGAGAGCATGAGGGCTCATGGACGCAATCACACGCGTTGAGACTTCGTCTGGATCGGCTAAAAGAGATCCAGCGACGATGACGACAAGCGCAGACGAGACTACCAAGCTGATGAGGAACAGAAGCTTGTTTCTCGGCATATCCAAAAGCCCGACGAGGGGCGCATGAAGCTGCGTCGGCTGTTTACGGCACGGCGCCAGTTGCATGGCAATGCGCTCGAAGCGCAAGATCAACTGGGTTCGGCCACAAGCGAAAGACGGCATAGCCACCAGCTCGTGCGGCATCTCAGGAAACTGTTTCAAGCGTCTGAGTGTTGCGGGCGACTCCCAGCAGGCGCTGATGGACTGATTTTGAGGGTTTCATCGCTGTACCTCGTTTGATTGGGATCGGGGAGTACACGTGAATTCTCGTGACGAGCTGTTACTCGCAGATTTCAGAACCACGGAGTGCGGTGACAGATGCAACCTTTTAAAAACCGCGCGTTACAACCCTCATGGCGCGGCTCTCTGCGACACATCGAAGCGATTGCAACTTACCGACGCGTCTTCTGCCGTTCGCTGATCCGTAGTTCTGCTTCCACCCGGTCGAACAGCGACTGGAAGCCAAACGAGACGTCATGTATCACGTTGTTGATGAAGAACGTCGGAGTGGCACGAACTCCGCTGCGCTGCCCGCTCTCCATGTGTTCGCGAATGCGCTGCAGATACAGTCCGTCGTCCATGTCCGCGTCGTAGCGGACCATGTCGAGCTCGAGGTGCTCTGCGTATCCACGCAATTGCCTGAGCTTCAGGTGACCCTGGTGCTCGAATAGCAGATCGTGCATCGGCCAGAACTTGTGCTGTGCTCCTGCTGCTTCGGCAGCCAGCGCCGCATGGAGCGCGTGAGGGTGAACTTCCTCGAGTGGAAAATGGCGGTAGACAAGTCGAGCGTGCCGGGCGAAGCGCTCCAACAACAATCTCACTGCTGGCGCAGCTTGTTTGCAGTTAGGACATTCGAAATCGCCGTATTCGACCAGCGTCACGACCGCTTGCGAGGCGCCGAGCACATGGTCGGCAACGCCGTTGACCGGAGTGGACAGTTCGAATGTCGACATAGCAATTCGATCCTCGACCGCAAAGCCTTCCACGATGTGACGCTTCGGCGGCACATTGTGTCAGCTGAAACGGACCTCGTTATTCCGGCGTTCTTGCCGCTTCGGGCTTCGCAGCCGTAATCCCGCGGCGGTAATTCAAACGTCGTACGATTGCACGCCTGACGCGAACGTAAGTTCGGAACGAGGAGGAACAATGCAGAAATTCAGCAGAGACGAAGAGGCGATCCGCAAGCTATCGCCTGAGCAGTACCGCGTAACGCAGCAGAGCGGGACTGAGGCGCCGGGAACCGGTGAGTATCTGGATAACCATGAACCGGGAATCTACGTCGACATTGTGTCGGGCGAGCCGCTGTTCGCTTCTTCCGACAAGTTCGAATCGGGCTGCGGGTGGCCGAGCTTCACCAAGCCTATTGAACCGGCCAATGTCAACGAATTGACAGACGCCACGCACGGGATGGTTCGAACCGAGGTGCGCTCCGCGCACGCGGACAGCCACCTCGGGCACGTGTTTCCGGACGGTCCAGAAGACCGCGGCGGGTTGCGCTATTGCATCAACTCAGCGTCGCTGCGATTCATTCATCGCGACGATATGGAAGCCGAGGGTTACGGCGCTTACTTGAATCAAGTGGAGGAGGTGCAATGAGCGAGGAACGTGCAGTTCTTGCGGGGGGTTGCTTCTGGGGCGTGCAGGATCTTATTCGCCGTTACGACGGCGTGCTGTCGACGCGCGTCGGCTACACGGGTGGCAGCAACTCGCACGCTACGTATCGCAATCATCCGGGACACGCCGAAGCAGTTGAGATCATTTTCGATCCCGCGCGCATCAGCTATCGGCGGATCCTCGAGTTCTTCTTCCAGATTCACGACCCCAGCACGCGCAATCGACAGGGCAACGACATGGGGACCAGCTATCGATCGGCGATCTTCTACACCAGCGACGAGCAAAAGCGGATTGCCGAAGACACGATCGCCGACGTGGATGCGTCAGGCCTGTGGCCGGGCAAGGTTGTGACTGAAGTGGTTCCAGCAAGCGACTTCTGGGAGGCCGAACCGGAGCACCAGGATTATCTGCAACGAATTCCCGGCGGCTACACCTGCCATTTCGTTCGGCCTAACTGGAGGCTACCGACTCGCACCGAGAAGGTTGTGAACGCGGCCTGAGGGCTCATTGATACGCCGTACGCTACGCCGCCGCGTGCGTGATCGCCGGTCGGCAACCTCAGAATGCGTTTGCCGGCGATTACACCGCCAGCGTGGAGGTGAATCTATTGGACGATGATGATCGGCCGTATCTTGAGGCCGCCGTTTGACTATCCGCCGCTCGGAGCGCGACGCAACGGCACAGCACCGACCGACTTGGCGGATTCCGGCTCCTCCAATTCCGCAGCGGCGTCTCTCAAGATGCTTTCGAGCTGCTCGAGTCCCATCGGCTTGACCAAATGATGGCGGAACCCTACGGCCTTGCTCCGCAGTCGATCGGATGCCATTCCAAATCCGCTCATCGCAATTGCATAGATCGGTTTCTGAAGATCAAGGCGTGCGAGCAGCTGCCAGCCATCACCGTCCGGCAGACCGATGTCGGAAATGAGTACGTCGCAGTGCGAGGCAGGCAGGTCACGCAGCGCGCGGGCCATCGTGTCCGCCACCATCACCGTTGCCCGAGTTCCTCCAACATGAACGTCAGAAATTCCCGAGTGTCGGCATGATTTTCTACAATAAAAACCCTTAGACCCGTGGCGGCACGTGGTGCGGGGACTGCGTTCGTTAGCATTTCTGAGTGGCCGGAGGTCAAACCAACGGCAATTCAACCGTGAAAGTGGAGCCCTTTCCGACTCCGCCGCTTTCAACTTTGATATTGCCGCCGTGTGCTTCGATCGTAGCTTTCGAAATAGCAAGTCCCAGTCCCAGGCCGCCGTACTCACGCGCAACCCATTCGCCTCCCTGACTGAAAGCGTCAAAAACCGTTGGCAGGAGGGTGGGATCGATCCCGATACCGTTGTCAGACCACCGTAACAAAACCTCTTACCTTCGCTGCGAGTCGACAGACGAATTTCCCCGCCTCGGCGCGTAAATTTCGACCCATTCTTCAGCAGATTCCACGCGACCTGCTGCAAACGCGTGAAGTCGCCCTGATATGACGTGGGTCTCTGCACCAAGAGCGACCGTCAGCGTTTGATCCTTACCTCGAAAATCCGACTCGCAAATTTCGATCGCCCCGGCAATTGCCGCATGGATATCCATCAGCTCCGCCACGACTTCAAACTGGCCGCGCGTGACGCGCGTCAGGTCGAGCAGGTCGTCGATCAGATGCGACTCGATCTTGACGTTGCGCCGGATCATCTCCAGCGCTTCTTTCGCGGGTTCGGGTATATCGGAGCGACGCACCAGTGTTTGTACCGCCATCACCACGGGTGTCAGCGGAGTACGCAATTCGTGCGAAAGCACGGCCAAAAACCGATCCTTGGCGCGGCTTGCAGCTTCAAGCTCATCGCGCGCGAGGTCCGATTGTCTTTCAACGCACGGATGAGCTCCGCTTCGCTGCGGGCCAGCGCCTCGTTGGCTGCGCGCGCCGCCGTTTGATCCCGAAAGATTTTCAGCAGACCGAAAGTTTGGTTGTTGGCATCGTGCATCGCCATCATCGAGCCGCTGCCCCAGAACCGGCTGCCATCCTTGCGCACATGCCAACGCTCGTCGGCGGAACGGCCTTCGGCAAATGCGACCTCGGCTTCGTGCTCAGGCGCCCCGCCGCACGATCCTCGGGCGTGAAAATCATATCGGCCGATTGCCCAGGATTTCGTTCTCAGTATAACCAAGCAGCCGCTGCGCACCCGAGTTCCAGCTGGTTATCCGGCGGTCCAGATCGGCGGCAAAAATTGCGTACTCGCGAGCGTTTTCGATCACCAACCGAAGCCGCTCTTCGCTTTCTCGCGAAGCCTGCAACGCCCGGTTGCGTTCCGTTAAATCGAGCACCATTGCCGTCGCGGTTTGCGGACGTCCATCACGATCACGCAACACCGAAAGCTGATCGCCTACCCACACGAGGCTCCCGTCGTCTGGCGAATAAATCGCTGTTCCAGCTGAAACGGCGTGCCATCGCGTGCGAGGCGAGCGAACAGTCTCTCCTTTGCCGGCAGATCATCCGGATGCGTGATCTCCTGTAAACGAAGCTGATACAGCTCTTCCGCGATGCGCCGACCATTTCACAGAAGCGCTGGTTGGCAAACAGCACGCGGCCGGAAAACGCACATCGCATGACACCCAGCGTCGTCTGCTCGACCATCGCGCGGAACGCCTCTTCGGAAGCGCGCACGGCCTGCTCGGCCAGCTTGAACGCAATCACATCGGCGAACTGGCGTGCGTACAGATCGGTCAGTCCTGAGCTCGCGCGCTGACGGCATGATGCGGCTGCCGAAAATGCGTGGTCAACACGCCAAGCGGCTGATCATTTCGGTCAAACAGCGGCGTTGAATGCACCGCGCGATATCCCGCTTCCGCCGCAAACTGCGCGCATCGGTTTGTAACTTCTTCCTCGTTGACGTCGCTGACGACGATTCGGCCGCGCGTTGCGAAATCGAGCGGCCGCTCGCACCCAACGCTCCTGACCCAAGCGCTTCGAATCGTCCGCAGCAGCGACGTCATCGAAGCCGCGCTGCGCAACCATCTCAAGCTTGCGAGCGCCGGGTTATACAGCTGCACGCAGCCAAAATCGGCGCGCTGCATTTCAATCGTCGCGTCCAGCAGCTGCCTCAGTAACGGCGGCAGCTCGACGGCACTCAGCAGCCTCGAGCTCACTTCCTGCAGCTTCAGTGTCGCTGCAAGATCTGCCGCCTGCTCTTCCTGCAACTCGCGCAGCGTGTCCACCGCCTGGCGGCGCTCGGTAATGTCCACAAAAGTTAAGACGACACCTCCGATACGATCATCGGCCGTTCGATACGGCAACGTGCGCGCAAGGAACCAACGGCCGCCTGCCTGCACTTCACGCTCGGACGGAACCAGCTCACCGAGCGCACGGCGCGCGTCACGCTCGATCTCGGGGTAGTCGAGCCGATGCGTCAGATCGGACAGCGGCCGGCCCATGTCGGTCGGAATCAGATTGAACAACTCAACCGCGGGCGGCGTGTAGCGCAGGATGCGCAGATCGCGATCAAGAAATATCGTCGCGATCGCGGTTGCCGCCATCAGGACATGCAAGTCCGAGTTTGAATGGCCGAGCTCTTCGACCTTGTTCTTCAACTCGAGGTTGACGGTCGCCAGCTCCTCGTTGATCGATTGCAGCTCTTCGCGGCTCGTTTCAAGCTCTTCAGTCGCCGAACGCAGCTCTTCGTTCATCGCCTGCAACTCTTCGTTGCTGGCTTTCAGCTCTTCGGTGGATGCTTCTGACTGTTCGATGGTGTTGCGTAGCTGCGTCTTCGTACGCTCCAGCTCGAGCTCAAGCTGGTGCGAAACCTCGTCCAGCTCCGAGTTGCGCATCCGATCGGAAATCATCTCCGGTGTCAGCGGATGCAAATCGAACTTGACCAGTAGGTGCTCCGGAGCCAGGTCGCCGGCAGGGAAAACGCTGAGGTCGACCACCTTGCGATCGCCGTTCAAGTCGACGACTACGTTTGACGCGTCCACCGGCCTCTGCGATTCCGCGGCGCTGAATAACGCCGCACGCAGATCGAGCCGCAGCATCGGATGTACGAGTTGCAGCAAATTTCGCGTTGGCTCTCCTCCGGAGAATTGCAGGAAGTTGCCGGCCTCGTCGGACATATGCACGATGTCGTACTTGCCGTTAACCAGAATCGACGGCGGAGCAAAGCGCTCAATCAGCTTGTAATGCAATTGGTCGGCATGTGCTCCGATGTCAATCGACGCACGCAGCGCGCCACTATCGGGCAGCGCATCACCGTTAGTACGGTGTTCTTTGGGCAGCGCCAGGCCGTTCCGATAACTTTTCTTTCAACTCCAACGCGCGGGCAAGAGCGCTTGTGCCGACCGGCACCGGCAGCGTCATACGGGCGCTGGGTCTTTGCGCGTAGATGCGGTATTTCTTGTCGACTACATTGAAAAGGACGCCGTCATTCTCAACGGACTCGGAAGTTCCCAGAAATAAGCGCCCGCCCGGACGCAGCGCAAAATGAAAGATGTCGAACGCACGCGACTGTGCTTCATTGGTCAGATAAATCAGCAAGTTTCTGCACGACACCAGATCGAGCCGTGAAAACGGCGAGTCCTTCAGCACGTCATGCAGTGCGAAAAGCACGAGCTCTCGGATCTCGCGTCGTACTCGATACCCACGCGCTTCCTTTAGAAACCAACGACGCAGTCGCTCTTCCGAAACGTCGGCGGCAATCGTGTCCGGATAAACTGCCGTCTCGAGCGCTCCTGATGACGTTTTCGTCCAGGTCGGTTGCGAAGACTTGAATCTGCGGAGGCGCGTCGATTTTTCTCGCATACTCGGATAGCAGCATTGCGATCGAATACGCTTCCTCACCGGTCGCGCAGCCCGGCACCCATACGCGGACGCGAATCGGTCGGACGCTTCTCTCTGAACAGCGATGGAATTTCAGCTTCAAGCGCATCGAAAGCTTCACGGTCGCGGAAAAAGTTGGTCACGCTGATCAACATGTCCTGCAACAGCGCGCCGGTCTCGCCCGGATGCAAGCGTAGAAATTCAAGATAGCCGGGCAGGTCGTCGATGCCGTTGACCTGCAGACGGCGGCCGATGCGCCGCAAAATGGTCGCGCGCTTGTAGTAGGAGAAGTCGCGCCCGGTACGTGCGCGCAAGAACGCAAGTACTTCGCGCAACGCTGCCTCCGCCTCGCCGGGCGACCGTCGTGCCGTCGGCTGCGCGGGTTGCGGTCCGTCCTCCGGCGGCAAAGTCACACGCTTTGCCAGTTCGTAGTACTTAACGAGCCGCTCCGGCATCTGCTCAACCTGCAGCACCCAGTCGACCATGCCGGTGCTGATCGCAGCGCTTGGCATGCCCTGGTGCTCAGCTTCGCCGGGGTCTTGCGCGATCGTCAGTCCGCCACGCTCTTTGATGCGCTTTATGCCAATCGCGCCGTCACCGTCCGCACCGGACAGAACGATCGCCGCCGCATGCGGCCCGTGGGTATCCGCCAGGGTGCGGAAGAACAAATCGACGGCCAGCCGGCGCCCGCGATCCGTCGGCAAATCGGCCAATTCCAGATGACCATCCGTCGAGGCGAGCTGCTTGCCTGGCGGTATCACATAAACATGATCGGGCTCTACTTTCGCCGTGGCATTGACCTGCACCACTGGCATCGTGGTCGAGCCCTGCAGCAGCTGCGCGAGCGAGCTTTCATGCTCGGACGACAGATGCAGAATGACGACATAGGCCAGCCCGGAATCAACCGGCATCGCACGGAAAAAAGTTTGCAGCGCCTGAATGCTGCCCGCTGAGCCGCCGAGTCCCGACCATCGGCAGCATCTGGTAGCCGCGCGTCGGAATAACGTCGTCGATCAGCTCGGCGAGTTCAACTTCGGCGTGATCGGGCGAAAGCTCGGCCTCGGCGAACGCGGTCGACCCGCCAGAGGGCATGGGCTTCCCGGTGGTCGCCTTCGATTTCGCCCTGGACTTCTCTACACCTACATCCGGCTTGCCCATTCGCGCTTCGTCAACCTATTTGCCACGTTGGCTTTTGTGGCTCCTACACTTTGCTCGCACACCCCGTGCCTGCGGCCGGCTAAGCTAGTGTTTCACCGAGCCAGGAGGCGTCATGCCCAGCACCATTCTGCGCGCTTTTTGCGCCCTTATCGCATCCTTTGCAACGATTGGCCTGGCCCAAGCCGCCGACCTGACGATCGGGCTATCGACACCGGTCACGTCGCTTGATCCGCACTTTCACAATCTGACGCCCAACAACAGCCTGGGCCGGCATGTTTTCGAGACGCTGATCCGGCAGGACGAGAAGCAAACGATGCTGCCGGGGCTGGCCGAATCGTGGAAAGCCCTAAGCGATCTGGAATGGGAAGTGAAGCTGCGCAAGGGCGTGAAGTTTCACAATGGCCAGGAGTTCACGGCCGACGATGTGATCGCAACTTTCAAGCGCGTGCCGAACGTGCCGAACTCTCCCGCGTCGTTTGCCTTCTTCGTGCGGCCGATCGTCGACATGCAGGCGCCCGATAAATACACGCTGCGGTTGAAAACCGACAAGCCGCATCCGCTGATGCCGAACGATCTGGGCGCGGTAATGATTCTGCCGAAGTCGGTCGCAGAAACCGCGAAGACCGAGGACTTCAACTCGGGCAAGGCGATGATCGGAACCGGCCCTTACCGCTACGCCGAATACGCCGCCGGTGATCGCGTCGTGCTGAAGCGTAACGATGCGTACTGGGGTCCGAAGCCCGCGTGGGACAACGTGCGCTTCCGCATGATTCCGAGCGCACCGGCGCGCGTTGCGGCGCTGCTCGCAGGCGATGTGCAGATGATCGAGGGCGTGCCAACGGCGGACATCGCGCAGCTGTCTAAGGACAAGCGCGTGGCGCTTTCATCGGCGGTATCGAACCGCATCATCTATCTGCACATGGATTCGATGCGCGACAAGAACTCGCCGTTCGTGACCAGCACCGACGGCAAGCCTTTGGAAGCGAATCCGCTGCGCGATCCTCGCGTGCGGCAGGCGATCAGCAAGATGATCGATCGCGATGCGATCGTCTCGCGCATCATGGAAGGCCAGGGGGTCGCCGCCGGTCAGCTGTTGCCCGATCAGTTTTTCGGCACCAGCAAGACGCTGAAGCCCGACAAGTACGATCCGCAAGGCGCGAAGAAACTACTCGCCGACGCCGGTTATCCGAATGGATTCGGCCTGACGCTGCACGCGCCGAACAATCGTTACATCAACGATGCCGCTGTGGCGCAGGCGGTCGCGCAATTTCTTTCGCGCAACGGCATTCCGACCAAGCTCGAGACGATGCCGTCGAACGTATTCTTCTCGCGCGGCTCGAAGCTCGAGTTCTCGTTCCTGCTCGCCGGATGGGGGGCGGAGACCGGCGAGACCTCATCGCCGCTGCGCGCGCTACTGGCAACGTTCGACTCGAAGCAGGGGCTTGGCACCGCGAATCGCGGCCGCTTCTCCGACCCGGGCGTCGATGCGTTGCTGACGCAGGCGCTGACGACGATCGACGACACCAAGCGCGGCATCATGCTGGCACGCGCTTCCGAAAAAGCGATCGGCGAGATGATGGGCCTGGTGCCGCTGCATTACGAAGTCAGCACCTGGGCCACGCGGCAGGGAATCAGCTACAAAGCGCGCGCCGACCAATATACGTTTGGATTCGAAGTGCGGCCGGGTAAAACGAGTCCCTGAAGACGTTCTGACGTGCTTTCCAAACACGAATGACCGTCTACGTGCTGCGCCGACTGGCGCAGACGCTGCTGGTGCTCGCGGTCACCTCGCTGCTCGTGTTCGGTGGCTTGTATCTGATCGGCGATCCGGTCGAGATCCTCGTCAATCCCGCCGCCGATCAGATCGAGAAGGAACGCGCCAGCAAGGCACTTGGACTCGACAAACCGATTCACGAACAGTATCTGAGCTTCATCGGCGGCGCGTTCACCGGCAACCTCGGCAACTCGTTTGTCTATGCGCGGCCCGCACTCGAAGTGATCTTCGAGCGCATGCCGGCAACGCTCGAGCTTGCATTTCTGGCGATGGTGATCGCGGTTGTCGCTCGGCATTCCTCTCGGGCTTTACGCGGGACTGCGACCTCATAGCGCAGGCGCCAAGGCGATCATGGCGGGATCGATTCTCGGTTTTTCGCTACCGACGTTCTGGGTCGGCCTGATTCTGATTTTGATATTTGCGGTGCAGCTGGGCTGGCTGCCGTCGACCGGCCGCGGACCCACTACCGACGTGCTCGGATTGCAGCTCTCGATCTTCAACCTCGAAGGGTTGAGATACGCGCTGCTGCCCGCGATCAATCTCGCGCTGTTCAAGCTGTCGCTGATCATCCGGCTGACGCGCGCGCAGGTGCGCGAACAAAGCCTGCTCGATTACATCAAGTTCGCGCGCGCAAAGGGGCTCACAAACCGGCGCGTGATCGGCGTGCATCTGCTGAAGAACATCATGATTCCGCTGATCACCGTGATCGGGCTCGAGCTCGGCTCGGTGATCGCGTTCGCGGTGGTCACCGAAACCATTTTCGCGTGGCCGGGAATGGGCAAGCTGGTCATCGATTCGATCTTTCAGCTCGACCGCCCGGTCGTGGTCGCGTATTTGCTGGTCGTCGTGTTCATGTTCATCACGATCAACCTGGTGGTCGACCTGCTGTATTCGGCGCTCGACCCGCGCGTCCGCCTTGCCGACATCCAGCAGTAGGCCGACATGAGCGCAACTCCGATCGAGCAAGGCCCCATCGCGATCGATACGGTCGATCGCGCGCAATTGCCATGGCGCCGGTTCGCATCGCAGTTCGTTGAGAGCAAGATTGCGATGCTCGGACTGGCGATGCTGCTGGTGGTGGTGGCCATCGCGCTGTTCGCACCATGGATCGCGCCACAGAATCCTTACGATCTGACCAAGCTCGATCTGCTCGACTCGCGGCAGCCTCCGGGAACGAAGAGCCTGGATGGCATGACCTACTGGCTCGGCACCGATGGTCAGGGGCGCGACATGTTGTCCGCGATCTTTTACGGGCTGCGCGTATCGCTGATGGTCGGCGTGTTGTCGGGCGCGATTGCGTTGACGATCGGCTCGATCTTCGGCGTGCTCGCCGCGTACCTCGGCGGTCGGTTCGAACAACTGGTGATGCGGATCGTCGATATCCAGCTGGGCTTTCCGGCGATCCTGGTGGCGTTGATCCTGCTCGCGGTACTCGGCAAAGGCGTCGACAAGATCATCATCGCGCTGGTGACGGTGCAATGGGCGTATTACGCGCGCACCGCGCGCTCGGCGGCGCTGGTCGAGCGCAACAAGGAATACATCGAGGCGGCGCGATCGCTTGGCCTGTCCGGCGCGCGCATTGTGATGCGGCACCTGTTGCCGAATGCGCTGCCGCCGCTGATCGTGGTCGGCACAGTTCAGGTTGCGCATGCGATCGCGCTCGAAGCGACGCTGTCGTTTCTCGGCCTCGGGCTGCCGCCGACCGAGCCCTCGCTGGGCCTGCTGATCGCCAACGGCTATGAAGTGCTGATGTCGGGCAAGTACTGGATCAGCCTGTACCCAGGCATCGCGCTGCTGCTGACGATCCTCGCGATCAATCTGGTCGGCGATCAGCTGCGCGACATTTTGAATCCACGGCTGGCAAGGTAAGGTTTCGCAATCGTCGATGAGCGCGCTGCTGTCCGTGCCGCCTTTGCTTTCGGTAAATAACCTGCGCACCGAATTCTTCACGCGCGATGGCGTGCTGCCCGCTGTCGGTGACGTTTCGTTCGATCTTCAGCGCGGCGAAGTGCTGGGGCTGGTCGGCGAATCGGGTTCCGGAAAATCGGTGACCGGGTTTTCAATTTTGGGCTTGATCGATCCGCCAGGCCGTATCGCGGCCGGCAGTATCGTCTTCGACGGTACCGAGCTGATCGGCGCATCGCCCGAAACAATGCGCGCGCTGCGCGGCAAACGAATCGCAATGATCTTTCAGGATCCGATGATGACGCTGAATCCGGTCCTGTCGATCGAAACGCAGATGGTCGAAACGGTGCTTGCGCACGAAAGCGTATCGCGCGAGTCGGCGCGTCAGCGCGCGATGGCAACGCTGGCCCGTGTCGGCATCGCGTCGCCTGCCGAGCGTCTCGCGCAGTATCCGCATCAGTTTTCCGGCGGCATGCGACAGCGCGTGGCGATTGCAATCGCGATTGCTGCACAGCCCGGATCTGATCATCGCCGATGAGCCGACCACTGCGCTCGACGTCACCGTTCAGGGTCAGATCCTGTACGAGATGCAGAAGCTGGTACGTGAATCGGGCACCGCGTTGATCTGGATCACGCATGACCTCGCGGTCGTCGCCGGACTCGCCGATCGCATCGCGGTGATGTACGCCGGCCGCATCGTCGAGCTCGGTGCGGCCGACGATGTGCTCGAAGCGCCGCGCCATCCTTACACGCGCGGATTGCTTGACTCGGTGCCGACCGCGACGGCACCCGGTCAGCGTCTACGGCAGATCAGCGGCTCGACACCTTCGCTGATCACGCTCGGGCCCGGATGCGCGTTCCGGCAACGCTGCCCCCGCGCAGCGGAACCGTGCGAAGTGATGCCGGCGCTGACGCAAGTGGGCGGCCGCGAGCTGCGGTGCTACTTCCCGTTGCGATACTCGGAAACAGTCGATGAGCTCATTGCTTGAGTTCGACGCGGTGTCAAAGCGCTTCTCGAAGCGCCTCGACGTCATCGAGAAATTCGCACGACGCTTGGGCGCAAAGGTCAGCGAGCACACGGTGCATGCGGTCGACCAAGTGAGCTTTGCAGTCAATGAACGCGAGGTCGTTGGGCTGGTCGGCGAATCGGGCTGCGGCAAATCGACGCTGGGCCGCGTTGCCTGCGGCCTTTACGCACCAAGTGACGGTGTCGTGCGGTATCGAGGCGAGCCGGTCGCGCACATCAACGGCGCGCGGCGCCCGATCCAGATGATTTTTCAGGATCCGTTCGCGTCGCTGAATCCGCGCATGCGAGTCGCGCAGATTGTCGGCGAAGCGCCGCGCGTGCACGGACTGATCGATGCCAAGCAGATCGAGGACTACGTCGCGCAGCTGCTGAAGCGGGTCGGGCTGGATCCGGGATACGTGCGGCGCTATCCGCATCAGTTTTCGGGCGGACAGCGCGCCCGCATCGGCATCGCGCGCGCGTTGGCAGTGAAGCCCGAGTTTCTGGTGTGCGACGAGGCGGTCGCGGCGCTCGACGTATCGATCCAGGCGCAGGTGCTGAACCTGTTCATGGATCTGCGCGACCAGTTTCAGCTGACGTATTTATTCATCAGCCACGACCTCGGCGTGGTGCGGCACCTGTCGGACCGCGTAGTCGTGATGTATCTGGGCCGAATCGTCGAGATCGCGGCCACCGAGTCGTTGTTTGCGGCGCCCAACCATCCGTATACGCAGGCGCTGCTGACCGAAGTGCCGCGCATCGATCGCAAGCGGCGCGCGTTCGTTCCGATCAAGGGCGAGATTCCATCGCCGCTGGCGCCGCCGCCGGGATGCCACTTCCATCCACGCTGCCCGTATGCAATGCCGCGTTGTTCGGTCGAAGTTCCGGCGCTGCGCGAGATCGCGCCGGCGCGTTGGTCGGCGTGCCATCTGAATGACCTGCCAGCCGGCACGTTGCAATGAACGACGTGACCTTTCGCTTGCATGGCCCGCAACAGCCGCGCGTGCCGCTGGTGCTCGACTCGCCGCACTCGGGCTTTGAGTTCCCGGCGGACTTCGATGCGGTTGTCTCGGAATTCGATCTGCGCGACGGTGAGGATTGCTTTGTCGACGAGTTGTATATGCCGGCGACCGAGCTCGGCATTCCGCTGCTGGCCGCGCAAACGCCGCGTACCTATCTTGATCCGAATCGGCACGCGGGCGACATTGACCTCGACTTGATCGAAGGCGGCAAATGGCCGCGCCCGCACGTGCCGAGCGGCAAGGCACGCATCGGCAAGGCGCTGATCTGGCGAACGCTTGACGATGGTCGCGCGATCTACGGGCGCAAGCTCAAGGTTGACGAAGTACTGGCGCGCATCGAGCGCCATCACACGCCCTACCATCGCGCTCTCAAGAACACGATCGAGCGTGCGCATGCAAGCTTTGGCGCCGCGTATCACCTCAACTGCCACTCGATGAACTCGGTGGCGGGGAAGATGGGCGAAGGAGGCCAGGGATCGGCACGACCGGATTTCGTTCTCGGCGATCGCGATGGCACAACGTGCGATCCGGCGTTCACCGAGTTCGTGCGGGCCACGCTGGCATCGATGGGCTACCTGGTCAGCGTCAATGACCCGTACAAGGGCGTCGAGCTGGTCAAAGCTTATTCGACGCCACTCAACCGCCGCCACAGCCTGCAGGTCGAAATCAACAAGCGGCTCTACATGGACGAGGCAAAGCGTGAGCGCAATGCCGGCTTTGTACCGCTGCAGCGCACGCTGCACAACCTGATCGAAGCGATCGTCGACTACATCGGAAAGGAAGTACGACGTGTCTGAGCGTGTAGCTGAGCCTGTGCGCGGGCATCATCCGGTCGAAGTGCAGCCTCCCGACATCGGGCAATACAAGCAAGGCAACACGGGAGTCGACTACGTTCACACGATCGACTCCGGACGTGCCGGCCCGACCGTGATGGTGCAGGCGCTGACGCACGGCAACGAGTTCTGCGGCGCGCACGCACTCGATTACCTGTTGCGCGAGCAGATCAAGCCAGCCGTGGGCAAGCTGGTGGTTGCTTTTGCCAACGTCGACGCCTACGCGCGTTTCGATTTCGACGATCCGGACGCATCGCGCTATATCGACGAGGACTACAACCGCGTATGGGGCGACGATGTTCTCTTCGGTGCGCGCGATTCCGCCGAACTGCGACGCGCGCGTCAGCTGCAGCCGTTTGTCGACGCCGCTGATTTTCTGCTCGACATTCATTCGATGCATGAGCCCTGCCGGCCGATCATGGTGTGCGGCATCGTCGACAAGCACGTCGCTCTGGCACGCAAGGTCGGGCTGCCGGCCGATCTGCTGCTCGACACAGGCCATCCGGCAGGCGTGCGCATGCGCGACCGCGGTAGCTTTAACGATCCAGCGAGTCCGCGTGCGGCGCTGTTGATCGAATGCGGCCAGCATTGGGAAAAGTCCGCGGTCGATGTAGCCGTTGACACGATGCTTCGCTTCCTTGCAGCGACCGGCAGCGTGTCGTTCGAGTCAATCAAATCGAGATTGAAGGTCAAAGCCGCCAGCGCAACAACGCGTGATTCGCGTCACTGAGCCTGTTGTCGCGCAGTCAATGAACTTTGAGTTCGTCGTGCCAATCGAAGGTCTTGGCATCGTTCCAAAGGCCGGCATGCCTATTGCACGCGACGGCGACAAGGTATGGGTGGCGCCGTACGACGATACCGTGCTGGTGATGCCTTCATTGCGGCATCTGAGGCCAGGTAACACCCAGGTGCGCTTGGGACGCTATGAAACGGCGCTATAGGGGCGCGCCATTGACGCAGGAGACGATGATGAACAGAGGATTGGCGTGTTTGGCAGTGTCGGCGGCCGCCATCGTGGCGTTATCGGGTTGTGCGGCGAGCACTGCAGCTGAATGCGCAGTGGATCAATCCGCAGGCCGGTAATCGCTTGCCGGTCAAGAGCGTGATGGTGATGGACATCAACCGCGACTCAACCGCGCGCCGTATTTACGAAGACGCGATGGTCGCGCAACTCGCCGCGCGCGGCGTCAAGGCCGTGCAATCGTACAAATCCGTGCCGGAGGAAGGGCCGGCCGAGCAGCAGAAGATCCAGGCGGCAGTATCGAGCCGCCGGCGCCGATTCGGTGCTGATTTCGCGAACAATAAGCATCAGCAATGAAGTGCGTGTGTCGCCGGGGTACGTGGCCGGCCCACCGTGGGGCTTTGGATGGCCGGGTTTCTATGGCTACTACCACAGCTACTGGTCCGCCGCGTACGCATTTCCGCCCAGCGTTTACACGGTGCAGAACGTACTGGTCGATACGCGGCTGTTCGACGCGAAGGAATATATGCTGCTGTGGTCGGGCTCGTCGACGACAACGCCGACCGGCTCGATGCAGCAGACGATTCAGGACTTTGCCAAGACGATCAGCGCAACGCTGGCGAACGACAAGGTCATCTAGCGTTAGTACGTCGCGACGACGCTGTCGTCGCGAATGTCGATCAACGTTTGGGCGACTCGCACGCAATCGTCGACATGCCGGTCGCCGAGCGCTTTCAGCGCGGCGAATGACAGCGATGCAGCCACCGCCTGCCCGGCGAACGGAACGTACTTCGCCGCTTGTTTAACGCTCAACCGGACACCGACGGTTTTCAGCACCTTGATCACCAGCTCGCGCGTCACGATGCGCCCGATTAGCGCGCTGCCGACCGCCATCGCCGCCTTGTAGGCGAATAGCCTCCTGTGCGGAGCCAGTTGCTCGATCTGCTCCGGCGTCAGCCCGAAGCGCTGATTGATCTGCTTCGATCATCTTCAGCAGTACCGTGATGTCGACAGCGACATCGACTCCCGGCATCGGCACGACCGACGCGCCGGCCGAGATCAATGCGCGGCGCGTCACGAGCTGGCGGCATTCGCTGGCGATCTGCACGATGTCGCGCTGCGTCGCCGGAATCAGGTTGGAGCTCGCGTGCGGTTTCGCGCCTTTCGATCGGCGTGCGGCGTCGGACGGTGACTGAAGTGGAAGCCATCGAGAACAGTCGTGCTCAGATCGTTGGATGGTGCTTTGAAGGCAGGTTCACGCGCCCCCATTTCAGCGTTCGGCTCATCCAGACGATCTCGTCAAGAAAGCCCTCAACGCGCTGTGCATACGCCTCATCGAGCAGCTTGCCCGCATCGTCGAATTTCTTTTGCACTGTCGGAAACTGCAGGTCGGTGAACGTCACCGCGAGCCCCAGCTCGCGCACCATCGGCACCATGGCCTCGATGACCCGCGTTCCGCCCCAGGCACCCGCCGATACGCCGACCAACGCTACCGCCTTATGGACGTATTCCTTAAGAAGTAAATCGAGCACGCTTTTTAACGCTCCCGGGTACCCATGGTTGTATTCCGGAGCGACGACGACGAGACCGTCGGCACGAATGATCGTGTCGCGCCATTTGGAAACTGGTGCTTTGATGTCCAGACCGTAGTCGTCCTGCGGAAGCGCAAAGTCCGCCACGTCGAATAGCTCGGTTTCGATATCCGGCCGCGCCGACATCGCCGCGTGCAACCAATGCGCGACGTGCACGCTTCGACGTAACTTGCGATTGGTGCCCAGCAGAAGCGGCAAAAAAACGGGTGTCTTATCCAAACCTGCGCTCCGGTTGAGTCAGCGCTCCGCATGGGCCGCAAATCGAGGGCGTGCGCCGCAGCATGGTAATCCGATTAACCCCGGCCAGCCCCGGCTCATCCTCGTTTTCAATCGAGCCTGCACAGCGTAGCGCCCCTATAATTCTGCGGTCCCAAACAAGGATCCAGGCGCGCGATAGCGGCCAACGCAATCGTCGATGCAGCTCCTTACCCTCGGGCTCAATCACACCACCGCGCCGCTCGCCGTGCGCGAGCGTGTGGCCTTTCTGGCCGATGAAGTCGGTGCGACGATCGCCCGGCTACGCGAGAGTTTGAGCGCGCCGGCCGGCGGCAATGTCAGCGAGGCCGCCATCGTCTCCACCTGCAACCGCACCGAGCTCTACTGCGCCGTCGAAGAGCCCGACGTGGCGCAAAAAGCGCTACGCCAGTTCGTCGCTACCGAGCGCCGGCTGGACCTGGACGAATTGCACAGGCATTCCTACGTGCTGCCGCATGTGAATGCGGTTAGGCATGCTTTCCGGGTCGCCAGCGGCCTCGATTCGATGGTGTTGGGCGAGCCGCAGATCCTGGGCCAGATGAAGGAAGCGGAGAAGCTCGCTCGCAACGCCGGCGGGCTCGGCTTGATGCTGAACCATCTGTTCCAGCGCACCTTCGCTGTTGCAAAGGAGGTTCGCTCCACGACCGAAATCGGCACGCAGTCGGTATCGATGGCGGCGGCTGCGGTCCGCGTCGCCCGCAAAATTTTCGGCGAGCTCGGCGAAAGCCACATCTTGTTCGTCGGTGCCGGCGAGATGATCGACCTGGCCGCAACCCACTTTGCGGCGCAGCGGCCGAAGTCGATTACGGTGGCGAATCGCACGCTCGACCGCGCCGAAGCCCTCGCGACTCGCCTGCACGGCAAGTCGATGAAGCTTGGCGACCTGCCTGAAGCGATGGCGAAGTTCGACATCGTCGTGTCGTGTACGGCCAGCCTGTTGCCGATCATCGGGCTCGGCATGGTCGAGCGGGCGATTCGCACGCGCAGGCACAAGCCGATGTTCATCGTCGACCTTGCGGTGCCGCGCGATGTTGAACCCGAAGTCGCACGGCTCGACGACGTCTATGTGCATACGGTCGACGATCTCGGCAAGGTGGTCGCGAGCGGCAACGACACTCGGCAAGCGGCGGTCGCACAAGCCGAGGCGATCATCGAATCGCGAGTGCGCGATTTCGAAGAATGGATTCGGGTGCGTCGCGCGGTGCCGACGATCCAGGACTTGCACGGCCGCGCCGACGCACTGCGCGCGCGCGAGCTGCAGCGCGCGTTGAAGCTGCTTGCCAAGGGCGAACCCCCCGAGCGCGTGATCGAGCAGCTATCGCACGCGCTGACCAACAAGTTTCTGCACGACCCGATGAGCGCGCTGCGCGCCGCCGGCGACGACGCCGAGCACGCACGTCTGCAGGCGCTGCTGGCGCGCTTCTATTCGGAATAAGTTAGGTTAGACCGCATGCGCGACCCGCGGTCGCACATGCGACGATGCCCTCTATGAAACCCTCCATGAGAATCAAGCTCGAGCAGCTTGCAAGGCGGCTCGATGAAATCGACGTGCACTTGTCGGACGAGCATGCCGCGCGCGATATGAATCGCTTTCGCACGCTGGGACAGGAAAGGTCGGAAATCGAGCCGGTAGTCAGCCGGTTTCACGACTATCGGCGGGCCGAGGGCGATTTGCAAAGTGCGCAGCAGATGCTGTCCGAGCCCGAGATGAAAACGCTCGCCGAAGAAGAGATCGATTCATCCAAAGCGCGCATCACAGCCCTCGAAGGCGAACTGCAAGCGCTGCTGCTCCCGAAAGATCCCAACGACGATCGCAATATCTTTCTCGAGATACGCGCCGGTACCGGCGGCGACGAATCCGGACTGTTCGCCGGAGATCTGCTGCGGATGTACATGCGTTACGCCGAGCGTCATCGCTGGTCGAGCGAGATGATTTCGGAAAGCTCGTCCGACATGGGCGGCTACAAGGAAGTGATCGTGCGGCTGGTCGGCGCCGGCGCTTATTCGAAGCTGAAGTTCGAATCCGGCGGCCATCGCGTGCAGCGCGTACCGGTCACCGAAGCGCAGGGGCGCATTCACACGTCGGCGTGCACGGTGGCCGTGCTACCCGAGGCCGACGAGATCGACGACGTGAAGATCGATCCAAGCGAGATTCGAATCGATGTGTTTCGTGCCTCGGGTGCCGGCGGGCAGCACGTCAACAAAACCGAGAGCGCGGTCCGCATCACGCACCTGCCGACCAGTATCGTCGTCGAGTGCCAGGATGATCGATCGCAGCACAAGAATCGTGACCGCGCGATGAAGATTCTGGCGGCTCGTATCAAGGACCAGCAAACCCGCGATCAGCAGGCGAAGGAAGCGTCGACGCGCAAGACGCTGATCGGATCGGGTGATCGCTCGGAGCGAATTCGGACCTATAACTTTCCGCAGGGCCGGGTGACCGATCACCGCATCAATCTGACCCTATACAAAATCGACGCCATCATGGACGGCGATCTCGACGAGCTGACCGAGAAACTGGCCGCCGAACATCAGGCAGAGCTGCTGGCAGCGCTGGGCGATGCTGTTCAGTGACGCGTTCGTCGTCGGTGAGCAAAGCGTCGGCGACCTGTTGCTTGCGAGCCCGCTGTCCAGGCTGGACACCCGCGCACTGCTGGCGCACCAGCTGGGTGTCACACGTGAGCGGCTGATTGCGCAACCCGAATTACGCGTGGCTGCCGCAGACGTGCAGGCATTCGCGCAACTCGTTCAGCGGTGCCAGCGCGGCGAACCCGTTGCCTATGTACTGGGCGAAAGGGAGTTCTACGGGCGGATGTTTGAGGTGTCTCCCGCCGTTCTGATACCGCGACCCGAAACCGAATTGTTGGTCGAAGTCGCGCTCTCCGCCGGTCTAAACGACGGCGCACACGTGCTCGATCTAGGAACGGGCTCGGGCTGCATCGCTCTGACGCTCTCGCTCGAGCGCCCCTCATGGCACGTCACTGCGACCGAAGTCTCGTACGATGCGCTCGAAGTAGCGCGCGCGAACGCTGCGAAGTTGGGCGTGGACAACGTCGAATTCCACAAAGGAAGCTGGTTTGCAGCGCTTTCGAATCAGCGCTTCGACCTGATCGTCTGCAATCCGCCCTACGTCGCTGCTGGCGACTCGCACTTGCAGGCGCTGCGGTTCGAGCCGCAGGTGGCGCTGGTGGCCGGAGGCAACGGGCTGGCGTGCCTGCAGCAAATCATCGCAAGCGCCCCGCGGCATCTGCTGCCGGGGTGCATGCTCGCACTCGAGCACAGCTATGAGCAGGGCGAGGCAGTACGGGCGCTGTTCAACACCGGCGCCTGGTGCGAGACACGAACGCTGGCGGACTTCGCTGGGCTTGACCGGGTGACGCTGGCGCGCCTCGTTTGACGCGCCGTCACCGGTCGCTACACTCGAAAAATCCACTTTGAGTCGATGCCATGAACCCTACAGACTTCATCAAGAAAACCGTCTCCGACAACCCCGTTGTGCTGTTTATGAAGGGCACCGCGCAGTTTCCGCAATGCGGATTTTCCGGCCGCGCCATTGCGCTGCTGAAGCAGTCCGGCGTCAAGAATCTAATCACCGTCAACGTGCTTGATGACGACGACGTGCGACAGGGCGTCAAGGATTTTTCCAACTGGCCGACCGTCCCGCAGCTTTACGTCAATGGTCAGTTCGTCGGCGGCTCCGACATCATGAGCGAAATGTTCGAATCGGGTGAGTTGCAGACGCTGCTGAAGGACGCCAAGGTCGTCTAGCGCCCAGCGGAAGTAGCGTATACTTCGCTTCGCTTTCGCTTGAGTCTGTCGTTCTCCGGTTATCTCTGGCCTGTTGCTTGGTTTGTAAAACAACGGCGCGTCTTTTTTATCAGGTACGTCTCTTGATCGTTAGCTCGCTGCCGGACCTTTTCCGGCGGCCGATTTGTTTTGAATTCATATCAAGGAACGTAAGAAAATGGCAACAGGTACCGTCAAGTGGTTTAACGACGCAAAAGGCTTCGGCTTCATCACGCCCGAAGACGGCGGCAAGGATTTGTTCGCGCACTTCTCTGAAATTCAGGCCGGCGGCTTCAAGTCGCTGACTGAAGGACAGCGCGTTGAATTCGTCGTGAAGCAAGGCGCGAAGGGTCCGCAAGCTGCGGAAATCCGTCCGTCGTAATCACCACATCGCACCAGAAAAAACCGCGGCTTGCCGCGGTTTTTTTTGGATTGTCGCTTGGTGCCGGCAGAGGGACTCGAACCCCCGACCTTCGGTTTACAAAACCGTTGCTCTACCAACTGAGCTATGCCGGCCGCAGAGTGCAAGCCGCGGGACTCTACTTGATGCGCGTCAGCTTGGGCCGATCGCCGCGGCGAGGCGGTGGCGGCGGGTCGCTCGGCTCGTTGTTGTCAGCGGTCGTGGCAGGCGCTCTAACGGGCACCAGGGCCATCGGCGTCGGACCGGGTAACGTTTTTGCGCCATCGTTGTCCGTGCTGGCCGAGTCCTCGACGCCAGGCGTAGTGCGTGGCACATCGAACGCCATGCCCTGGCCGTTTTCACGCGCGTAGACGGCGATCACCTTGTCGATCGGCACCGTCACTTCCCGCGCGACGCCGCCGAAGCGCGCCTGAAACTCGATCGATTCGTTGCCAAGCTTCAACCGGTTGGTGGCCAACGGTGAGATGTTCAGCACGATCTCGCCGTTCTTGACGAACTCATGCGGCACATTGACGCCGGCGTCCGCCAGCACCGCGATATAAGGCGTCAGGCCCGAGTCGGCGCACCACTCGTGGATCGCGCGGATCAGATACGGCTTGGTCGAAACGTCAGCCATGGACGGCAGTTAACGGCGCATTACCTTTTCTGAAGGTGTCAGTGCCTCAATATAAGCCGGTCGCGAAAACATGCGTTCGGCGTATTTCATCAGCGGGGCGGCGGTTTTCGGCAGATCGATACCGTAGTGGTCGAGCCGCCATAGCAACGGCGCCAGCGCAACGTCGAGCATCGAAAAGTCGTCGCCGAGCATGTACTTGTTCTTCAGCATGATCGGCGACAGCTGGGTCAACCGGTCGCGAATCGTCGCGCGCCCTTTTTCCATCGCCTTCTGGTTGTTGCTGTTTTCGAGCGTTTGCACGTGCACGAACAGCTCGCGCTCGAAGTTGAACAGAAAAAGCCGTGTGCGGGCGCGCATCACCGGATCGGCCGGCATCAATTGCGGATGCGGAAAGCGCTCGTCGATGTATTCGTTGATGATGTTCGACTCGTACAGCACGAGATCGCGCTCGACCAGGATCGGCACCTGGCCATACGGATTCATCGTGTTGATGTCTTCGGGTTTGTTAAACAGATCGACGTCGCGAATTTCGAAGTCCATTCCCTTTTCGAACAGCACGAAGCGGCAGCGCTGTGAAAACGGGCAAGTTGTTCCGGAGTAAAGCACCATCATTGTTATTCCTTTGTTTTATCAGAGCCTGCAGGCACCATCCCCCTGAGCCTGCTGGTCAAACTACTTGAGGCCTTTCCAGTAGACGGCATTGAGCCGCCACGCGACCACGGTAAAGAGTGCGAGAAAGATCAACACCCACACACCAATCTGCGTGCGCTTACTCGCAGTCGGGTCGGTCATAAACGATAGGAAGGCAACCAGGTCGGCAGCGTCCTCATCAAAGCGGCGTGACTGCTCCGGGTTCTGCGGCTTGAATGAGTAGCTGATGCCTTCGGCACCGTGCGTGGCCGTCGGTGTTTCGGTGCGCGACGAAACACCCGCTGCATCGTAGGTCGTTACAACGTGCACCTGTTGAACCGCCCCGGTTTTCGCATCCTTGCGTGCGTCGGTGAACTCGATTCTGGCTTCGCGTGGGCCCTGGTCGTACCAGAACACGTGCGGCATCGAGATGTTCGGGTAGACGACGTTGTTCCACCCGGTCGGCGAGCCGGCATCGCGGTAATAGCCGCGCAGCAGCGTGTAAATGTAGTCGGTGCCCGCATGACTTGCCGCGGTGCGTGCGCGCGTGATCACGGACAAGTCCGGAGGAGCCTTGCCGAACCAGCGCTTCTGATCCGACGGCGACGCGGAATTGCGGATCGTGTCGCCGACCTTCTGATTGCCGAAGATCAGAAACTGCTGAATCTGCGCGTCGCTCAGCCCGATCTCCTGCAGCCGGTTCCAGCGCACCAGGCTTGCCCCGTGGCATCCGATGCAATAGCTGGCAAACAAGCGCGCTCCGTTTTGCAACGACGCCGGATTCTGAACGCGATCAACCGGCCATGTGTCCATCGGAACGCCCGCTTCCGACGCGAGCGCCGAAGAGGCGCCAAGCACCGCTCCGAGTATCGAAGCCAGGAACGCGATACGTACCGCGAATATTTTCATGGGCGCTCTCATCCGCTTCCTAATGCGCCGCAAAAGTGATGCGCTCGGGAACCGGTCTGAACGAACCCATCCGGCTCCACCAAGGCATTAACGCAAAAAATGCGAAGTACAGCAGCGTCAACACCTGCGCAACCACGGTGGCTGCCGGCGTCGGCGATTGCGTACCCAGATAACCGAGGATCAGGAAAGCGACGACCCACGCGATCAACAGCCAGAAATGCCACACCGGGCGATAGCGCATCGACCGCACCGGCGAATGGTCCAGCCATGGCATCCCAAAGAAGATCATCACCGACACGCCCATCAGTACGACGCCCCAGAATTTGGGATCGAGCGTGAAGAAGCCGAGCAACAATACGATCGTTCCGACTGCGATCGCTGCGCGCGCGATCGAGTTGGCTATCGTCAGCAGCAACAACGCCGACAGCCCGATCGTTCCGATCGCCAGCACGATCATGAATTGCTCGGTGGTAGCGCGCAGGATCGAGTAATACGGCGTGAAGTACCACAGCGGGGCGATATGTGTCGGCCCCTGCAGCGGATCGGCAGGAATGAAGTTGTTCCACTCAAGAAAGTAGCCGCCGAACTCGGGCCAGAAAAACACGACTGCGAAAAACGGAATCAGGAAGATCGACAGCCAGTAAAGATCGTGCACCGTGTAGTACGGATGAAACGGCACGCCGTCGAGCGGCCGGCCCTGCGCATCCTTGTGCGCCTTGATCTCGACGCCGTCCGGATTATTGGAACCGACGTCATGCAGCGCGATGATGTGTCCGACGACCAGGCCCAGCAGCAGCAACGGAATCGCGATCACATGGAACGCGAAGAACCGGCTTAGCGTTGCATCGCCGACGACGTAATCACCGCGGATGAAAATCGCCAGCTCCGGCCCGATCAGCGGGATCGCGCCGAACAGATTGACGATCACCTGCGCACCCCAGTAGCTCATCTGGCCCCACGGCAGCAGGTAGCCGAAAAACGCTTCGGCCATCAGCATCAGGAAGATCAGACAGCCGAAAATCCAGATCAGCTCGCGCGGATTGCGGTAACTGCCGTACAGCAACGCGCGAAACATGTGCAGATATACGACGATGAAGAAAAACGACGCGCCGGTGGAGTGCATGTAGCGGATGAACCATCCGCCCGGCACATCGCGCATGATGTATTCGACCGACGCGAACGCCAGATTCGCATCCGGCTTGTAATGCATCGTCAGGAAAATGCCGGTCAGGATCTGCAGCACCAGCACGACCAGCGCGATGCCGCCGAAGATGTACCAGAAGTTGAAATTCTTCGGCGCGTAATACTCGGACGCGTGCTTCTTGAATTCCGACATGACGGTCGGCATCCGGGCGTCGACCCATCCCAACAGTCCGCTGTAGTTGCTCGTCCCTTCGCTCTTGTGTTCCGCCATCGCAATCAGCCTTTGGAGTCGTCGCCGATCAACACAACATTGGCAGACAGGTATTTATGCGGAGGCACGGGCAAGTTGTCCGGCGCGGGCTTGTTTTTGTAAACACGGCCGGCCAGGTCGAACGTTGAGCCGTGGCACGGGCAGACGAAGCCAGGCTCGCTACCCAGCATCGAGTTCGCCCCCGGCGCAAACGGGCCGATCGGATTGCATCCGAGGTGCGTGCAGATGCCCACGGCGACCAAGTACTCAGGCTTGATCGACCGATACTCGTTGCGCGCATAAGCCGGCGTCGGAAACGCGGTGCGCAGCGATTTCGGATCGGCGACTTCGCCATCGGCTTTACGGATCGATTGCAGCATCTGCGGAGTGCGATTCAAGATCCACACGGGTCGCCCCTGCCACTCGAAGGAGCGCATTTCGCCGGGCGCCATCCCGGAAATATCGGCTTCGACCGGAGCGCCCGCGGCCTTCGCGCGCTCCGACGGCATCAATGAAGTGACGAAGGGCACGGCGGCGGCAACGACGCCGGCGCCGCCAACGGCCGCGGCCACAGCGATCGTCGGCGCGGCGTTCCTTATCCATCGGCTTATTCAGAGGGCTCGCCACTCTCGGTGACGGTGGTCGTCGACATGAAAATCCCGGATCAAGGGGTGGGAGTTAGGAGTTGACGAAGCGGGCGTACGCGGCACGCTGAACTACATTTTTACGATTACGATTCGTGACGCGCCCGATAGCAGCGCGGCATTCTACTTGATCCGTCTCACCGATTTCCACTCGCCCTCGTTAGACTTTGCAGGTCCACACACCGGGAGAAAGCCATGGGAATGCTGAAGGAGTTCCGCGACTTCGCGGTCAAGGGCAATGTTATCGACCTTGCGGTCGGCATCATCATTGGCGCGGCGTTCGGCAAGATCGTCGATTCACTGGTCAACGACGTCGTCATGCCGGCGATCAATGCGATGGTCGGCGGCAAAGTGGATTTTACGAATCAATATGTCGTGCTGTCGGGCAGCGTTCCGCCCGGCACGCCGCTCGCCGCAGCACGCACGTCCGCGGTGGTGATGGCATGGGGAAACTTCCTGACGATTCTGTTGAATTTCATCATTTTGGCGTTTGTGATCTTCTGGATGATCAAGGGGATTAACCGCGTGCGCTCGCGTCTCGACGCGGCCGCGCCCCCCGCGGCGGAAGATGTCGTGCTGCTGCGCGAGATTCGCGACGAATTAAGGCGGCGCTGACCGGCGGCTTGCGTGCGGTGCCGGTCGCGCAGACCAGCGGCCATCCTGCGGCCGCACGCGTGGGGAATAATGCTTGCCCTGATGTGAAACCCGCGCCTGCTCCGGTCCCGACACAAACGTCATGATCCGCCGCCTTTGGCTCGTCTTCGCTCAAGCCACCACTATCGGTCTGGCGCTGCTATTTATCGTTTCGACGCTGCGGCCCGAGTGGCTTTCGCGGCGGCCGGACACGCCCGCGCCTTTGCCTGCCGCGGAAAGCCTTGGCATCAAGCAGGCGGTGGTTCCGGACGCGCGCGCCAACGCGCTGACTTCCTACGGGGGCGCCGTCAAGCTCGCCGCGCCCGCCGTCGTCAATGTTTACACGACCAAGGAAGTGCGCCGCCGTGGTCACCGGCGACGACCCGCTTTATCGGTATCTCTTTGGCGACGCGCGCGGCAGCGATCGGGTAGCGAGCCTCGGCTCGGGTGTGGTCGCCACCCGGGACGGATTCGTGCTCACCAATAATCATGTCGTGCAGGCCGCCGATGAAATCGCGGTGGCGCTCTCAGATGGCCGCCAATTCGAGGCCAAGCTGGTCGGCGCCGACCCCGAAAGCGACCTTGCGGTGCTGAAGATCGAAGCGCGCGATCTGCCCGCGATCACGTTCGGGCGCTCGGACTCGTTGCAGGTAGGCGACGTCGTGCTGGCGATCGGCAATCCGTTTGATGTCGGGCAAACGGTGACGATGGGCATTGTTTCGGCGCTCGGACGTACGAATCTGGGTATCAATACGTTCGAAAACTTTATCCAAACCGACGCCGCGATCAACCAGGGCAACTCGGGCGGCGCACTGGTCGATTCCAATGGCAATCTGGTCGGCATCAACACGGCGATCTTTTCACGCACCGGTGGCTCGATCGGCATCGGTTTCGCGATTCCCTCGACGCTGGTCACGCAAGTGATGGACCAGTTGATCAAGACCGGCAAGGTGCAGCGCGGATTTTTCGGCGTCGAGCCCGAGGACATCACGCCGGAAATGGCCGGGCTGCTGCGCTTGGCGCCGCGATGAAGGCGTCGTTCTGAAAGGCGTGCAGCGTGCGAGTCCCGCGGGCAAGGCCGGCCTCGAGCCCGGTGACGTGATGCTCAGCATCAACGGCCAGCCCGTGGTTAACAGCAAAGCGATGCTGAATCAGATCTCGCAATTGCCGCCGGGCTCCGAGGCGAAGGTCAGGGTCGTGCGCGGCGGAAAAGAACTTGACGTGAAGGTGGCGGTGGGAGAGCGTCCGACGCCGCGTGCGCGGTAAGCCAGTTGCGCGCACTCGCGTGCAACTAACGCGGCAGCTTGTCGCGCATCTCGCGCGCCTTCATGATTGCGGCCGGCTCGCCGCCACTGGCAGCCACACTGTAGTAGTACCAGGCGCGCGGGAAATCCTGCTCGACCCCTTCGCCCTTCTCGTACAGGCTGGCAACGATATAGGCAGCGGCTTCATCGCCCTGATCGGCGGCGCGCTCGTACCACTGCGCCGCCTCTTTGAAATCGCGCGGCGCTCCGCGGCCGAGGAAATACTGAGTCGCCAGGCCGACCTGCGCCTCGAGATGATTCTGTTCGGCCGCCTTGCGAAACCACAAGGTCGCGTCTTCCTGTGACCGGATGACGTGCTCGCCACGCTCGTACAGCAGTGCTAACGCAAATTGCGCACGCGAAAAACCACGCTCAGCCGATTTGCGCAGCCAGCCAACCCCCGCCACCGGAGTCGGCGGCGGCGCCCTCGCCCGCGAGAAGCATCACCGCCAGGTTGAATTGCGCAACTCGATTGTTGCGTTCGGCCGCCTTACGGTAGTGCGTCAGCGCACGCGCCGGGTCGTTCGCGCGATACGCGTTCCAGCCGGCAGCGACGTCGATATCGTCATCGGGAACAACTTGCAGCCGTCCTGCAGAAGCACTGCCGCAAGCCAGCAAGCACAGCGCAGCCGAAGAACAACCATGCGCATCACGTTGACGACGCTTCCTGCGGCGGCGCTGTTTGCTTCAGCAGCCTTCGGGCCGCCGATAAAGCGGGCGATAAAAATTCCCAGCTCGTACAGTATGCAAAGCGGAATAGCCAGCAAAAGTTGCGACAGTACGTCGGGCGGCGTGAAAATCGCTGCGACGATAAATGCGCCGACGATCACATACGGCCGGGCCTTTTTCAGCTTGTCGATGCTCGCGATGCCGAATCGAACCAGCAGCACCACGACGATCGGCACTTCGAACGTCAGGCCGAACGCGATGAACAGGCTCATCACGAAGCCGAAGTACGCCTCGATGTCGGGCGACACCGAGACCGACGCGGGCGCGAAGCCCGCAATGAACTTGAACACGAAGCCGAAGACGACGAAATAGCAGTACGCCATGCCGGCAAAAAACATCAGCACGCTCGAGGCGATCAGTGGACCGGCCAGACGCTTCTCATGGCGATAAAGCCCTGGCGCCACGAACGCCCATACCTGCCACAACACATACGGCAGCGCGACCAGGAACGCGGCGAACAGCGTGACTTTCAGCGGCACCATGAACGGCGTGATGACGCCGGTTGCAAGCAGCTTGGTACCGGCAGGCAGCGCCGCCAACATCGGCCGCGACAGGAAGTCGAAAATCTGCTGCATGAAGAATGCCATCGGAATGAAGACGATGATGATGGCGATCGGGCACGCACGATGCGCTGCCGGAGCTCGACCAGGTGCGACAGAAAGCTTTGTTCCGGAGCCTGCTCCTCGGTTTCGGCGGACATCGGACTAACGCCGAATGCGGGGCTTGTTAACGCGCGCGCGCGGCGAGCGTTTGTGGCGCGTGGGACCTGGATCAGGTAGCGCCAGCTGACGCTTCAGTCTGCGCAATCTCCTCGCTTAGCTCGTAAATGGTTGGGCCGGGCTTGAAGCGGCGTTCGAAGACCCGATTGACCTAGGGCTCGCTGGTGCCGTCCCACGAGTAATCGGTCGGCGGCGAGCTGGTCGCCGTGGCGGGATCGTCAAAGCCGGTGTTCAAACCCTTTACCGTCGAATCGATGCCCGCCTGCAAACTCGAAATGTTTCCCTGCACGGTCGATTCGATCGAGCGTGCAACGTCGCGCGCTTCGTCCTGCAGCTTCTTCAAATCTGCCAGTTCGACTTCGCGATTGATGTCGGATTTGACCTGCGCCACATAGCGCTGCGCCTTACCTGCCCACTCGCCCACCGTGCGCGCAACGCGCGGCAGCCGCTCGGGACCGAGCACGACCAGCGCCACGGTGCCGATCACGGCAAGCTCACCGAAACTGAAATCAAACATCAGAGAGGTTGAAGGCCGAGCGCCGTGGCTTCGGCGCCGACCGACTGGCAGTCTCGGCAGGCTAGACGTTGGACGCCGGGCCTTTTTCCTTGGCTTGCACGTCGATCGTCTGCCCCGGCAC
Organism: uncultured beta proteobacterium; assembly: GCA_963729165.1. Lineage (GTDB taxonomy): Bacteria > Pseudomonadota > Gammaproteobacteria > Burkholderiales > Burkholderiaceae_F > JACCZX01. The sequence goes on along the minus strand of CAVSMM010000015.1, from coordinate 135,323 downwards.
CTGGCGCCGATCATCGACCTTGCTCGTTGCAACGTCATCGGCGGTGCCGTCCTTCATGCCTTCCTTGAATCCCTTGATCGCGCCGCCCATGTCCTTGCCGATATTTTTCAGCTTGGCGGTGCCGAAAATCAGGATGATCACCAGCAGAACGATCAACCAATGCCAAATCGAGAATGAACCCATTTCGTACTCCTACAGACGTTTCCACGGGCGCGGTCCGCCCAGGATGTGGATGTGCAAGTGATTAACCTCCTGCCCGCCGTCCGGACCATTGTTGATCACGAGCCGAAAGCCATTGTCGCAGCCTTGTTCCTTCGCCAGGCGCGGCGCAAGGGCGACCATTTTACCCAACGCAGCCTCGTGTTCCGGTCCGGAAGTAAGCAGTGAATCGACATGAGACTTCGGGATTATCAGAAAGTGCACCGGGGCAGCCGGATGGATGTCGTGAAATGCCAGCACGCTGTCATCCTCAAAAACCTTCTTGCTGGGTATTTCGCCGCGGCCGATCCGGCAGAACAGGCAATCTAGCATCGCTCACGGTCAAAGACCCCTGGCGAGTGCCTTGCGCAGCGCCTGTTCCTCAATACCCGAGGTGCCCGCGCGCCGGGACAGCTCATCCAACACGTTTTCCGGTCGCAGGCCGTAATGCGAAAGCATGACCATGCAGTGAAACCATAAGTCTGCGGTTTCGGACACGATGCGCTCGCGCTCGCCACCTTTGGCGGCCAGCACCGCCTCGGTAGCTTCCTCACCGATCTTTTTCAGAATCGCGTCGTCACCGTGAGCGAACAAGCGAGCAACGTACGACTCGGCCGCATCGCCGCCCTTACGAGAGTCGATGACGTCCGCCAGTTGCTTCAAAATCGCGTCGCTCATTTTCTGGTGGCTCCGTACATCAGTTCCGGATCCTTCAGCACCGGATCGACCGCCCGCCACTGTTCGCCATCGAGGCGGCGGAAAAAACAGCTTTCTCGACCTGTGTGGCAGGCGATGCCGCCCGTCTGCTCAACAGCGTACAACACGACGTCGCCGTCGCAATCAAGGCGAATCTCGACAACTTTCTGGCGATGGCCCGACTCCTCACCCTTGCGCCATAGCCGCTTGCGCGAGCGCGACCAGTACACGGCGCCACCGGACGCCGCCGTTTTAGCCAGCGCTTCGCGATTCGCCCACGCGACCATTAGTACCCGAGCGCTCGCCGCGTCCTGCGCGATCACGGTCACCAAGCCATCGGCGTCGAACTTGACTTCATCGAGCCAGGTCACGGACATTCTCATAGGGATGCCACATCGAGCCATGTGCTGTTTGGCCTGCAGCACCGTGAACTCACCGTAGTGAAAAATCGACGCCGCCAGCACCGCATCGGCGCGCCCAGCCAGCACACCGTCAGCCAGATGCTGCAGGGTTCCAACGCCGCCTGAAGCGATTACCGGCACGGAAACCGCATCGGCCACTGCGCGCGTGAGTTCGAGATCGAAACCCGCTCTTTGTTCCATCACGATCCATGCTGGTCAGCAGGATTTCTCCGGCGCCGAGTTCGACCACCTTACGTGCCCAGTCAACCGCATCGAGTCCCGGTGGCAGTGCGACCGCCGTGCGTGTAAACCTCCCAGCCCGGCGCGTCCGACCTTCGCTGCGCGTTTGGCTCGGAGTCGACGCGACGGCGCGCGTCGATGGCAACCACGATGCACTGCGAGCCAAAGCGGGCGCTGGCGTCAGCGACGAGTTGCGGAGTCTGTACCGCAGCCGTGTTGATCGAAATCTTGTCGGCACCCGCGAGCAGCAGCCGCCGCACGTCGTCAACCTTGCGCACGCCCCCGCCGACGGTCAGCGGAATGAATACCTGGTTCGCGACCGCTTCGATCACTTCGACGATGATGTCGCGCTGATCCGAACTGGCGGTGATGTCGAGAAACGTCAACTCGTCGGCGCCTTCGGCGTCGTAGCGCCGCGCAATTTCGACCGGATCGCCGGCGTCGCGCAGACTGACGAAATTGACGCCCTTGACCACGCGTCCCGCGTTGACGTCGAGGCAGGGAATGATCCGTTTGGCCAGCATGCCCGCAGCTTAGACTTGGTCGAGAAAAGCCAGTGCAGTCGGCAGCAACGGCGTGCCGCTCTGCTTCAGGCTGTTAACGCGTCAGCGCGCTCCTGCGCGACCTTGAAGTCGATCGCACCCTCGTACAGCGAGCGGCCGAGCACGACCCCTTCGACGCCCTCGTCCTCCATCGCGCACAACTGCTCGATGTCCGTCAGGCTGGCAACGCCGCCACTGGCGATCACCGGGATTTTCACGTGCCGCGCGAGTTCGACGGTCGCTTCGACATTGACACCGGTCATCATGCCGTCGCGTCCGATATCGGTATAGATGATGGCTTCGAGGCCGTAGTCCTCGAACTTCAACGCCAGGTCGGTCACGTCGTGGCCGGTCATCTTGCTCCAGCCATCGGTCGCGACCTTGCCGCCCTTTGCGTCGAGCGCGACGATCACGTGGCCGCCGAACGCGCTGCACGCGTCGTGCAGGAATCCGGGGTTCTTCACCGCGGCGGTACCGATCACTACAAAGCTGACGCCGTCGTCGATGTAGCGTTCGACGATATCGAGATCGCGCAAGCCGCCGCCCAGTTGCACCGGCAGCTCCTCGCCGACCGCTTTGACGATTTTCTTGATTACCGCCTCGTTGACCGGCCGACCCGAGCGCGCACCATTCAAATCGACGATATGCAGCCGCCGCGCGCCCTGGTCCCGCCAATGGCGTGCCATCGCAACGGGATCTTCGGAGAACACGGTGACGTTGGCGTCCATGTTGCCCTGGCGCAAGCGCACACAGCGTCCGTCTTTCAGATCAATGGCCGGGATGAGCAGCATGGGGGCATGCGCGGAAGCTACCTTGAGGCAACGCTCAAGGGTTCCAGCGCGTGAAGTTTTCGTAGATGCGTAGGCCGGCCGCGGCGCTTTTTTCCGGATGAAACTGTGTGGCAAAAATATTATCTCTCGCAACGGCGCAGGTAAAGACGCCGCCATATGTAGTTTCCCCTGTAATCAGCGCCTTTTCACGCGGATTGACGTAATAGCTGTGCACGAAATAGAACCAACTTTCGTCGTCGATTCCGTCCCATAGCGCATGCGGCTTGCTCTGCCGGACGCGGTTCCATCCCATGTGCGGCACCTTGAGCCGCGCCGTCTGACCCATTCGAGCCTGCCATTTCGGGCCGGAAACGGACGACTTCACCGCCGAACAGACCCAGCCCGGGCGTGTCGCCTTCCTCACTCCGCTCGAACAACATCTGCTCGCCGATACACACGGCGAGCAACGGCTTGCTCGTCGCCGCATCGCGAACTGCCTGTTCCAGCCCCGATTCCCGCAGATACCGCATGCAATCCGGCATCGCGCCCTGCCCGGGAAACACGACACGTGCGGCCGCCGTGGACGACTGCAGGATCCGACGTCACCTGGACGCGCTCCTGCGGCGTGACGTGCTCGATCGCCTTAGCAACGGACCGTAGGTTGCCCATGCCGTAATCGACAACAGCGATCAGAGCGACCCCTTGGTCGAAGGCACTCCGCATCGCTCGTGGATCGCGCTCAACCGCCATGCGCAACGCACGGGCGAATGCCTTGAACACCGTCTCGCACTGATGATGCGAGTTGTCCCCGCGCAGATTGTCGATATGCACCGTGGCCAGCGCATGATTGGAGAAGCCCTGAAAAAACTCGTGCGCCAGATCGACATCGAAGCCGCCGATCATTGCGCGCGTAAACGGAACGTGCCATTCGAGGCCGGGCCGGCCCGAAAGATCGATGACGACGCGCGATAACGCTTCGTCGAGCGGCACATAGGCGTGCCCATAGCGGCGGATGCCAGACTTGTCGCCCAGCGCCTTCGTCAGTGCCTGCCCAAATGCGATGCCGACATCTTCAACGGTGTGATGTCCATCGATATGCAGGTCGCCGCGCGCCTCGATTGTCAGATCGATGGCGCCGTGCCGCGCAATCTGCTCCAGCATATGGTCGAAAAAGCCGATGCCCGTAGCGAGCTTGCTCGTTCCGCTTCCGTCAAGATCGACGGCGACGCGAATCTGCGTTTCCTTGGTGTTGCGCTCGACCTCGGCGCGGCGCGAGTGCTGGCCTTGGCACTCACTTCTGATACCCAGGCTCATCTTTCAACGCTAAGTGAAGCTCGCAACGCCTTCATGAAAGTCTCATTTTCTCCGACAGTGCCTACTGTAACGCGCAGGCAACCCACGAGTAGCGGATGAGTAGACGCCAAATTCTTGATCAGTACGCCGCGCTGCTTTAACCCGGCGAATACGGCGTCGGCGTTCGCTACGCGAAACAAAATGAAGTTTGCCGCCGAATCGAACGCGCGCACACCCGGCGTTGCCTGCAGCTGACTGAGAAGCTTGCCGCGCTCTTGGCGCAGCACACCGGCCTGCGCATCCAGGATCGACATGTTCTCAAGCATCAAATCGGCGGCAGCAAGCGTCAACACGTTCACGTTGTACGGTGGACGCAGCTTGTCGAATTGCTCGATCCAGGCGGCATCGGCCGCCAGATAGCCGAGGCGGATTCCAGCCAACCCCAGCTTCGACAGCGTGCGCAACACCAGCAAGTTCGGCGTCCGCTTCAGCAGCGGCATCCAGGTGTCCTGCGCGAACGGCAGATACGCTTCGTCGATCACGACGATGCCGGGCGCTGCGCGCAAAATTGCTTCGATGCCGGCGCGATCGAACAGATTGCCGGTCGGGTTGTTCGGATAGGCGATGAAAATAACCGCGGGGCGATGCTCAGTCGATCGCCTTCAACATTCGCTCCGTATCGAGCGCGAAGTTTTCTTTCAGCGGCACGCCGACATAATTGCAATGGTCAAACCGCGCCGACATCTCGTACATCACGAAGCTTGGCGCTGGCGCCAGTACCGTCGTTCCCGGCTTCGCGCACGCCAGGATGATCAGGTGGATCAACTCATCGGAGCCGTTGCCGAGCATCAGCTGCATACCGGCCGGCAAGCCGACTGATTTTCCCAGCCGCTCCTTGAATCCCCGCGGATCTGAAAGCGGATACCGATTCAGCGCCTGTTTTCCAAGTCGCTCGCCGAGCTGCTGCTGCAACCCTTCAGGCAGCGAGAACGGATTTTCCATCGCGTCGAGTTTTACGAACCCGACGGCACTCGGTACGGGGTACGCGTCGATCGCGCGCACATCGTCTCGAATTACGGCAAGGTCCGGGCGCGGGCCAAGACGGTCGAGCGGATTCATGTCGTCGGAGCCATACGAAATTCTGCGCTCGCTGCATGGGCAGGCAATCGCTCGCCGCGCGCTAACGTCGCAGCAACTCGACCGAGCGTTTGCGCACCGCCCGCCGACACACGAACGACGCTGGTGCGCTTTTGAAAATCGTAAACGCCAAGCGCCGACGAGAAGCGTGCAGAGCGGGCAGTGGGCAGTACGTGATTCGGGCCCGCGCAATAGTCTCCTATCGCCTCGCTCGTGTAGCGGCCGAAAAACATTGCCCCAGCGTGCCGGATCTTTTCAGCCCAGCGTTCGGGATCATCGGTCGAAATCTCCAGATGCTCGGGCGCGATTCGATTCGCAACATCGCATGCCTGCGGCAGATCGCGCGTCAGGATCAACGCGCCCCTGATGGCCAGTGACCTCTCGATAATCGAGCGGCGCGGCATCGTCGGCAGCAGGCGATCGATCGATTCCTGCACGCGCTCGATGAAAAGCGGATCGTCGGTCAACAATATCGCCTGCGCAGACTCGTCGTGCTCGGCCTGTGAAAACAGATCCATCGCAATCCAGTCGGGATCGGTCTTGCCATCGCAGATGACGACGATTTCGCTCGGACCCGCGATCAAGTCGATACCGACGGTGCCGAAGACGCGCCGCTTGGCGGCGGCCACATACGCGTTGCCGGGGCCGACGATCTTGTCGACCGCGGCGATTGTCTGCGTGCCATAAGCAAGCGCGGCCACCGCCTGCGCGCCGCCGATCGTGAACACGCGCGTCACGCCGGCCAGCGACGCCGCAGCCAGTACCAGCGCATTACGCACACCGCCGGGCGTGGGTACGACCATCACAATGCTTTCGACGCCGGCCACTTGCGCGGGCAACGCGTTCATCAATACCGATGAGGGATAAGCCGCGAGTCCGCCCGGTACATACAGGCCCACGCTTTGCAGCGCGTCGATCCGCTGCCCGAGCTCGGTACCGTCGGCTTCTGTGTAGCTCCAGGACGTCGCCAGTTGCCGCTGGTGGAAGGCGCGGATTCGCTGCGCGGCGGTTTCGAGTGCAGCCGCGTTGCTCGCCGCCAAGTGCGTCCAGCGCTTCCCGCATCTCGGGTGGGCGGATCTCGAGCTGCGCGACAGTGGCAGCGTTGATGCGATCGAACCGATTCGTGTACTCGAGAAGCGCAATGTCTCCGCGACGTCTAACGTCGTCCACGATCTCGCCGGCTACGCGCTCGACTTCCCTGTCGATCGCGGTATCGGTCGCGACCAGCGCCGCAAACTGCGCGTCGAAGCTGGGATCGCTGGCGTCGAGCCGACGTACTTTCATTGCGATACGAGTGCTGTGGTTGCCGCTTCAATCCGTGCGATCAACGGCATCAGCTCTTCGCGTCGTACCTTCAGCGCCGACTGGTTGACGATCAGCCGCGCCGAAATGGATGCGACTTCTTCGACTTCGACCAATTTGTTCGCTTTCAAGGTGCTGCCCGATGACACCAGGTCAACAATCACATCGGCCAAGCCCGCCAGCGGCGCAAGCTCCATCGAACCGTAAAGCTTGATCAGGTCGACGTGCACACCCTTCGCCGCAAAGTGCTCGCGCGCGGTTTGCACATACTTGGTCGCGACGCGCAGGCGAGCGCCACGCCGCACCGCATTCGCGTAATCGAAGCCGGCGGGGACCGCGACACACAGCCGGCATCGCCCGATGCCAAGATCGATCGGCTGATACAAGCCGCGATCTCCCCACTGCGCGCCGTGTTCGAGCAGCACATCCTTGCCCGCAACACCGAGTTCCGCTGCGCCGTATTGCACATAGGTCGGGACGTCGGATGCGCGCACGACGACGATTCGCACCTTCGGATCGGTCGTGCCGATGATCAGCTTGCGCGAAGCCTCCGCATCTTCGATCGGCGCGATACCGGCGGCGGCCAGCAATGGCTGCGCTTCGTCGAAAATTCGTCCCTTGGAAAGCGCAAGCGTAATCAACGCGGTCCCTATTTCACCCGAACGACATCGGCACCGAGCGCAGCAAGTTTGCGCTCCATCTGCTCGTAGCCGCGATCCAGATGGTAAATGCGATTGACCGTCGTTTCGCCCTCGGCGACAAGCGCGGCAACGATAAGGCTGGCGGACGCGCGCAGGTCGGTCGCCATCACCTGCGCGCCGGCCAGCTTGTCGACGCCGTGAACGATGGCTGTGTTGCCGTCGATCGTGATATTCGCACCGAGCCGCTGCAGCTCGGAAACATGCATGAAACGGTTTTCGAAAATCGTCTCGGTAATCGCGCCAACACCATCGGCAACACAATTGAGCGCCATGAACTGAGCCTGCATATCGGTCGGAAAATCAGGATAGGGAGCAGTGCGCAGGCTCACCGCGCGCGGACGAGAGCGCATCCGGATACGAAGCGCGCCGTTCTGTGCATCGATCTCAGCACCGGCTTCGCGCAGCTTGTCCAACACCGAGCCTAAAGTCTCTGCCGAAGCGCCGCGCAACACCGCCTGCCCGCCGGCAGCGACGATGGCACTCAGGAACGTTCCCGTTTCGATGCGATCGGGCATCACTCGATGGCGCGCGCCGTGCAACCGCTCGACGCCCTCAATTGCAATGCGATCGGTGCCGGCGCCATGAATGCGCGCGCCCATCGCATTCAGCGCCGCCGCAAGATCGACGACTTCAGGCTCGCGTGCTGCGTTCTCAAGAATCGTTTCACCCTGCGCCAAGGTCGCAGCCATCATCAGGTTTTCCGTGCCGGTGACCGTCACCATGTCGGTCACGATGCGCGCGCCTCGCAGTCGCTTCGCTTCGGCGACCACGTATCCGTTTTCGATGCGGATCGTCGCGCCAAGCGCTTCGAGTCCCTTGATGTGCTGATCGACTGGCCGCGCGCCGATCGCACAGCCGCCGGGCAACGACACACGGGCGCTACCCGCACGTGCCACAAGCGGGCCGAGCACCAGAATCGACGCGCGCATCGTCTTCACGAGCTCGTAAGGCGCTTCGACGCTCGACAGATCGCGCGCCTTCAGTCGCACGGTGCCGCCGTCACGATCGGCCGTCACACCCAATTGCTTCAGCAGCTTGAGCGTCGTGGCAACGTCCTGCAGTTGCGGTACGTTGTCGACAAGCAGTTCGTCGGCCGTTAACAGCGAAGCAGCGAGGATCGGCAGCGCCGCATTTTTCGCACCCGAAACCGTGATTTCGCCGCCAAGAGCGTGCACCGCCACGAATTTTCAGTTTGTCCATCGCGTCAACGAAGCCGGCCGATTCGCTAACGCGCGGCCGATTTAACGAGGAGCGGAACTGTACGGCACGGGTTAAACGGGAGGTTGGAGAGGCAACAGGAAGTGAGTCGGGCATTCGAAGCTCCTTGAAGTGCGCCCGCAGGACGCGGGCCATCGACTGCAAGCCTCGCGCGCGCAAGCGAACCGCGCACGAACTTCGAATGAAGACAACGTGAAATCGCTACTGTCGCTTTGCGGTATTCGGCCGGCGTCAGAGTTCGCATCGACAAAGCGTGAATCTCCTGTCGCATACGGTCGCCGAGCGCGCGATAGACGTGCTGGTGCCGCGCGATGCGCGACTGACCCTCGAAAGCCGAGCTGACGACCAGCGCCTCAAAGTGCCGGCCATCGCCGGAGACCTTGACGACTTCGCAGTCGAGTCCCTGCGCGATGTAGCGCTCAATATCGTCCGGCGATGGTTCCATCAGTGTCTCAGCTTAAAGCCACGCGCCAACAAGCTAACCGCGATGCCGGCAACGATAACGAACGCGAACGTGAGCACGGCGAGGCTCACCCAGGGGCTGATGTCGGACTGCGCGAAAAAGCCGTAGCGAAAGCCGTCGATCATGTAGAAAAATGGATTGAAATGCGAGACGGTGCGCCAAAATGGCGGCAAGCTCTGGACCGAGTAGAACACGCCCGACAAGAACGTCGCGGGCATCACGATAAAGTTCTGAAAGGCTGCCAACTGATCGAACTTGTCGGCCCAGATGCCGGCGATCAGACCGAGTGTTCCGAGCATTGCGGCTCCGAGCAATCCGAACGCGATGATCCAGAACGGCGCGGCAAAGGTCGGTGGCGCGAACCAGACGGTAATCAAAAACACACCCAGGCCCACCACCACGCCGCGCACGACTGACGCTGCCACATACGCGCCGAAAAGCTGCCAATGCGAAAACGGCGGCAGCAATATGAAGATCAAGCTGCCCATGATTTTCGACTGGATCAGGCTTGATGAAGAATTCGCAAATGCGTTTTGCAGCACCGACATCATCACCAGCCCGGGAATCAAGAATGCCGTGTAACTGACTCCGGGCAGAGCCTGCACGTGATCTTCGAGCACGTGGCCGAAAACCAGCAGATAAAGCACCGCCGTCAGCACCGGCGCGCCGACCGTCTGGAAGCTCACCTTCCAGAAGCGCAACATCTCCTTGGTGAGCAGTGTGCGGAACGACACCGCCGCCGATGACGTTCTTGGATGCGCCGTCGTCGGGCGCGCCGCGCCGTCCCGTCAAGCGAGAGCTGCCGCGTCCTTGCACGGCCGGCGGAAGGGTCATGCAGTGGCCAACGCCGGAATGCGTTCAGATTCGGCGCGCTCTGCCATCAGTTGCAGGAACACGTCTTCGAGATCGGCGCGCCCGACCTCCAGATCTTCGATCTCGCAGCCTGCCGCCTGACACTCGGCCAGAACTCGGCCGACGTCACCCGGCTCGCCGAGACGCAACACAAGAGCGCCATCGCGCTCGTCGATCCGATGCGCCAGTACCGACGGCGGCACCGTCCCGCGTACACGTAGCGTCATCTGCACGCCTTCAATATGCGACAGCAATGCACGCGTCGTATCGAGCGCGATCACGGTGCCGGATCTGAGCATTGCGATTCGCTGGCACAGCGCCTGCGCCTCCTCCAGATAGTGCGTTGTCAGCACGATCGTGTGACCTTCTCGATTCAGCCGGCGTATGAACGACCAGAGTGTCTGCCGAGCTCGACGTCGACGCCGGCAGTGGGCTCGTCGAGCACGATCACCGGCGGCTTGTGCACCAGCGCCTGCGCCACCAAGACACGCCGCTTCATGCCTCCTGAGAGCGCTCGCATATTGGTATTGGCGCGCGACGCGAGACCCAGATTGGCAAGCACTTCGTCGATCCATGCGCCGTTGTTGGCCAACCCGAAGTAGCCCGACTGAAACGCCAGCGTTTCGCGCACGGTGAAAAACGGATCGAATGCGAGCTCCTGCGGAACGACGCCCAATGCGAGGCGGGCTGCACGGTAATCGTCGACGACGTCATGGCCCATCACGCTCACGTGACCGCTGCTCGCGCGAACCAGCCCCGCAATAATCGAAATCAAGCGTGGTCTTGCCGGCACCGTTTGGTCCGAGCAAACCGAAGAATTCCCCGCGCTCAATCTGCAAATCGATACGGTCGAGCGCGAGCGTCGATCCGTAGCGCTTGGTAACGGCGGAAATCTGAATGGCACCCACCGGAGTCGGTGATCCGGAGTCAGTGAGCGATGCTCGGCGCGGCGCCAGAGTTGTCTGAGATCGGCAGAATGCTATCGACGCCGTAGACGGTCGCAAGGCTCAACATGTCAGCCGGAACACCGGACACCTTATGGAGCGTCCGGCGGCTAGCGCGGTGCGCTGCCACGCTAACAGGACGACCAGCGCGGACGAATCGCATGTGCGTACGGCAGACAGATCGAACGATGCATCGCCGGCCTGAATTGCGGCGATGCCGAGATCGGCGAGTTGCGCCGCGTTCGCCAGGCTCATGTCGTCGGCTTCGATACGCATTGCGTGCGTTACGCCTTTTTCTGCGCGAGTTGGCTATTGCGCTCGGTCAGCGTCTTGATCAAGCCGTCGATTCCGCTCGAGTTGACCTGCGAGCTGAATTGCGACTTGTAGTTTTCGACCAGCCAGACGCCGAGAATGTTGATGTCGTAAATCTTCCAGCCGCCGTCGGTCTTTTCGAGTCGGTAGTCAAGCTGGATGGGATCGCCGCGCGACGCGACGACCTGCGTGCGCACGATGACGTCGGTATCGGTCGGTTGCGCGCGAAACGGCCGCAGCTCGACCTTGTGATCGCTGACCTGCCCAAGCGCGCCGCTATAGGTACGCACCAGCAACGTACGGAACTCGCGTGTCAGCGCAGCACGCTGCTCAGGCGTCGCGTTGCGCCAACCGGGACCCACCGACAACTGAGTCATCTTTTGAAAGTCCGTATACGGCAGAACTTTCTCGTCGACCAGTTTTTGCACCCGGTTGGTATCTCCGGATTTCAACGCCTTGTCGGCCTTAATGGCATTCAACACTTCGTTCGACAGATCGCGGACCATTGCGTCGGGAGCACTCGCGGGCGACTGCGCCTGCGCAGCGGCAATGAGAAGCGTTGAAGTGGTCAGTGAAAACAACAGGGATTTTAGAAATCGCATCGTGATTCGTCTCTTTGGGGAAGGGAAACAGGTAACTGTAGGACCGGCACTGCCAACGTTTGTTCAGGCGGCTGAGGCACCTACTTGCTTGCCGGCGCCGGGCCAGACTGCGGTGGTACCGGCTCCTTCTTAACGTCTGGGTCGGCAGACGGTGGACTGCCGGGCGCAGGTTGCGGATGAACCATCGTCTGGCGCCGGCGGCGGGCTGCCGTCGTACACCAGACTGCGCCGGCGCTGCAAATAACCGTCACGGATAAAGCGATATTTGTCGAGCGCAGCGCCGGAGATCAAGTCATCCGTTTGCAGCAACTCGGCGCGCTGATTGACGACGCGCGTACCGAGAATCGCGTTTCGAACGCGGACATTGTCGATGTAGAAATTGATGTCGAGATAGGGTTCGGCGCCATAGATGCCGATAGCGTCGCGCACGGTGCTTGGACCCAGTATCGGGACGACCAAATAAGGACCGGAGCCGATACCCCAGCGGCCCAGCGTCTGTCCAAAATCTTCATTGTGTTTCTCAAGCCCCATCTGGCGCGCGGGGTCGAAGCATCCCAGCAATCCGATCGTGCTGTTGACCACGAAGCGGCATGTGTCCGAGACGGCGTCGACCGGCTTGCCCTGCAGCAGATTGTTTACTGCGTTGGACGGCTCGCGAAAATTGCTGAAGATGTTGCTGATGCAATCGCGAACCGGCTCAGGCAACACAAACTCGTAAGCCTGTGCCACCGGCTTTAACACCGCACGATCGACCACCTCGTTGAACTCGAACACCTGGCGATTAAACGATTCGATCGGATCGCGAGGATCGTTTCCTGAATCCGCGGGTACCGTGGCGCAGCCCGACATCACGAGAGCCACGACAACCAAAAGTGGAGCGGCGGCAGCTTCGTAGCAGGCAGGTCAACGTCGGCTCCATCAGTCACGTTTTGTCAGTGGCTCTAGGCAAGCGGTGCACCCATTACTTCGTAGGTGCCGAAGGCCGCGCATCCGGAGGATCGGCCGCCTTGTTATACAAGAACTGGCCAATCAGATTTTCAAGCAGCACGGCTGATTGAGTGAGCTTGATCTCTCCGCCCGGCTCTAAATTCTTATCAGATCCGCCGGGCACCAAACCGATGAACTGGTCACCGAGCAGGCCGGAAGTCAGAATCTTCGCCGACGTGTCGCTCGGGAACATCACACCTTGCTCGATCTCCATCGTGACTCTGCCCTGATACGTGTTGGTATCGAGCACGATCGCCTTGACCCGGCCGACGGTCACACCTGCGCTCTTGATCGGCGCGCGCACCTTCAATCCGCCGATGTTGTCGAAGCGTGCTGTGACCGAATACGTTTCACCGACGACGAAGTTGCCCAGGTTCGCGGCTCGGAGCGCCAAAAACAAAATCGCCAGAATGCCGAGCAATACGAAAAGCCCGACCAGCGTTTCAACTCCTTTACGTCCCATCGAACGTCTCCAATCGAATAGCTAGCTCGGCGAGCTGAACATCAGCGCAGTGAGCACGAAATCGAGACCCAGCACCAACAGCGAAGAAATCACGACCGTACGCGTGGTGGCTTCCGATACGCCCTCGGGAGTCGGCGTCGCCTCGAACCCTTGATACAACGCTGTGACGGTGCACGCGATACCGAAAACGAAGCTCTTGACGATACCGTTGCCGACGTCATCGATCGCGTCGACTCCATTTTGCATCTGTGACCAAAATTCGCCCGAATCGATACCGATCATCAACACGCCCACCACATAGCCACCGAGGATGCCGATCGCAGAAAACAGCGCCGCCAGCAGTGGCATCGACACCAGCCCCGCTAACAGCCGCGGTGCCAGCACGCGCGCTTTGGGATCGACGGCCATCATTTCCATTGCGGCAAGCTGCTCGCCGGCTTTCATCAAACCGATTTCGGCGGTCAGTGATGTGCCGGCGCGGCCGGCAAACAGCAACGCAGTCACCACCGGTCCCAACTCGCGCACCAGTGACAACGCGACGACTAGTCCTAATGATGCCGTCGCGCCGTAGCGGCTGAGCGTGTAATAGCCCTGCAGGGCGAGAACAAAGCCGACCGCCAGACCCGACGCCAGAATAATGACCAGCGACCGGTTACCGATCGCATGAATTTGCGCGATCGTTAAAAACGGCCGCGAAACCGCCGACACTGAATTGCGCAGCAAATCGACGATGAAGAAGGTGGCGTGGCCGAGGCCGCGCAGTACGTCCAGCGCTTGCACACCGAGCCGCGGCAGCGCGTTGCCCACCCTCATGCGCGCAGCCCAAGGTCCTGCGCGAACGGCTTCGCAGGATAGTGAAACTTGACGGGGCCATCGGGCTCACCACGAATGAATTGCCGCACTTCTTCATGATCGGAAGCTTCGACTTCGGCGGCCGTTCCGTGACCGACGATGCGCCCTGCGGACATCACGTAAACATAATCGCTGATCTTGAAACATTCTCTGACGTCGTGCGAAACCACCAGTGAAGTCGCACCGGTCGCATCGTTTAGCTCGCGAATCAGATTGGCTGCCACGCCGAGCGAGATGGGATCGAGCCCCGCAAACGGCTCGTCATACATGATCAGCTCGGGGTCAAGTGCAATGGCTCTTGCGAGGGCCACGCGGCGCGCCATTCCGCCAGACAGGTCCGCGGGCTTCAGCAGCGCCGCGCCACGCAATCCGACCGCGTTGAGCTTCATCAACACCAGGTCCCGCATCATGGGGAACGGAAGCTCGGTGTGCTCGCGCAGCGGAAAGGCGACGTTGTCAAATACGGTCAGGTCGGTAAACAGAGCACCGAACTGAAACAACAATCCAACACGACGCCGCAACCTGAAAAGCGCCTCGCGATCGCGTGGATTGACGTGCTCGCCGTCGAACATGATGTTGCCCTTAAGGGGCGTCAGCATGCCGCCGATCAATCGCAGCAGCGTCGTTTTGCCGCAGCCCGAGCCGCCCATGATCGCGATGACCTTGCCGCGCGGAAACGACATCGTGATGTCGTGCAGCACGATGCGACGGCGGTCGTAACCAAACGTCACGTGATCGATCTGAACCAGCGCGTCGTCTTTCATCTTCTAATTGTTCGCCGAGCCCCGTATGCAGCTGCGCGCTGCGGCAGCGCGCGCGCCGGCGCTCGGGGGCGCATTGTCGCACGGCAAATAGCGTGTCGAGTCGCGTTGCCGCTAACCCAAAAACGCGGGCAGCACGAAGGCAAACAGAACGCCTACGCCAAATATGGCTACCGAGCCGACGTAGATGGAGGCCGACCGCCGGCGTGCGCGCATGCACGCTGAAGCCAGTACCGGATCGGCGGGACACGGTGCCGACCGTGCCCGCCATTGCAAGACGCCTGCGGCTGCAATCATCAGCCCGGCGATCGAAAAAACAACCGGTTTGTTGGCCGAGAGCCACACCAGCTGCGGGACCGCCGATACCAGGCCGGATAGTGCAGCACCGGCGCCGAGCGTCACCAGCAGCGCGGGCAGTGCGCAACACACGAGCGTACCGCTTGACGTAAAGATGCTGAGCATCGACGCCGTGCGCGCGCTTCTAATCTCACGATCGAAGTGAACGCGCGCCACAGCGCCCAGCCCGCTGCGTCCTTTCACTTCAGCTGTGCTTTCAGATCCTTCACCGATGTCGGCACGGTCTCGATCTTCACCACGTCATAACCCGAGTCAGCGATTGCGGCTTTTATCTTGTCGTGTGCGACCGTTTGGCCCGGCTTCATCTCGACGGCCACCAGCCGTTTGTCGAGGTTGACGTAGACATCCCTCGCTTGCGGCATCGCTTTCATCTTCTTCTCAATCCCCTGCGCGCAAAACGCACACACCATGCCGTTGACCTCCGCCTTGATCGTCGACGGTGCACTGGTTTGTGCGCTGGCAGATAAGCTCGCGAGTGACAAAATAATTGCGGCAACTATGTTTTTCATTTGAGTTCCCTAGAACGTGTAGCGAAAGTTAAGTTTGGGTCGGCGATCGTCGTCGATGCCGAGATCTACAAAAAATCCTTTATTGATGAGACGGAGATAGATGGCCTTGTCGTATTCATCGTGGATACCGGGCATCCGGCTGATTTCGGCAATCAACCACGGCTGCGTTTCATCCCATTCGGTCTTGTAGAAAGCGAAGCCCGCTTGCACGCTGTTATAGCCGACCGTGAACCGTGACGATTTCCAGTAATGGGTCTTGCCAGCCAGGTAAATCAGACGCGTTTCGAAGTCCACCTGAGCGCCGATTGCGGCCACCGGCTGATTCGTATCGGTCTGGAACGTCGCATTTGAACGCGACGCGCCTGCGCCGATGGAGAGATAGCCGTTGAATTGCGACTCAGGTCCGTTACGCCGCCACAGCAGGCGGTTGTAGTGAACCACCGCAAGGTTGACTCGGGTGCGTTCTTCCGCATTTTCCATTTGCGTGACAGTGCCGGCGAGGGAATAGCGAGCGGTCGGACTGAACATCGCGTCAAGCTGCTTGAATTCGCGACCGAACTCACCCATCACCATCCAGCTGTCCGCAAACCCGACCGGGGCTGCGGCGCATGGCATCGCTGCTGCCACCATTGCAGCCGCAAAAAGGTTCTTCATTCTGATCTCCGAGGCGGCGTAGCCGCATCAGCGGAGCCCGACAATCGGACCCGCTTCACTCGCCGGCGTACCGGCGCGAAGATCAAACCAAGCGCGGAGGTCGCTCTAGTGCGTGAGGAACAGCGTTGTCAAACGCGGTGTCGATGACAGCAGCCACGAAGCTACGCGCCTGCGCGACTGCGGCGACAGGGGTAGGTTCGGGCGCGAGCGCTGCGCAACACGCCAAGACACACGAGGCGCATGACACGCTGGCATCGTCGGTAGCGGCTTCGATTTCCGCTGCCGCGTTCTCCGCACCATGAGTTGCGCACGGCGTACGGTGACTTTCCGCGTGCGACTTCTGCATCGGCATCATCGTGCAAGCCAGTCCGGAAACGGCAAGCACCGTGCGGATCGGCAGAGCCAGCATCAGCAGAAAGACGATCCAACGCTTCATTGGCTTCGGTCAGCGCGGAAGAACGCTGCTTCCCATCAGATACTCGTCGACTGCTCGCGCGCACTGCCGACCTTCCCTGATCGCCCACACAATGAGTGACTGGCCCCGCCGCATGTCTCCTGCCGCAAACACCTTGTCGACGCTGGTCTGGTAACTCCCCACGCCGTCCACGGTGGCTCGGGCATTGCCGCGCGAATCTTTGGCGACCCCAAAGCCATCAAGAACCGAAGCGACCGGCGAGACAAAGCCCATCGCCAACAACACCAGATCGGCTGGTACCTCGAATTCGGATCCCGGTACTTCAACCATGTTGGATTGCCCGGTAACGGGGTCGGTCTGCCACTGGACTCGGACAGCAACCAGCGCAGCCACGTTCCCGGCCGCATCGCCTTTGAACGCCTTGGTCGCAATGGCCCAGTCGCGCTGCACGCCCTCGTCGTGAGAGCTCGAAGTGCGCAGCTTGATCGGCCAGTACGGCCACGTCAAAGGCTTGTTCTCGCTTTCCGGCGGCTGCGGCAGCAGCTCCCATTGCGTCACGCTCTTCGCACCGTGGCGGTTGCTGGTGCCGACGCAATCCGAGCCAGTATCGCCACCGCCGATCACGATCACGTGCTTGCCGGTGGCGACGATCTGGCCGCTCACCTTGTCTCCCGCGACGAGCTTGTTCTGCACCGGTAAAAAGTCCATCGCAAAGTGCACACCCGCCAGCTGCCGACCCGGCACAGGCAGATCCCGGGGCTGCTCGGCGCCGCCCGACAAGATCACCGCATCGAACTCAGCCAGCAATTGCTTCGGTTCAACCGTGTCGTTGGCCCAGTTGGTAATCGGTGCACCGCCCAGGTCGCCGACTATCACGCCGGTGCGAAACGTCACACCTTCGGCCCGCATCTGCTCGACCCGACGATCAATGTGCAACTTCTCCATTTTGAAGTCGGGAATGCCATAACGCAGCAGTCCGCCGATGCGATCATTTTTCTCAAATACCGTGACGTCGTGCCCGACACGCGCCAGTTGCTGTGCGGCTGCCAGTCCCGCTGCGCCACTGCCGACGATCGCCACTTTCTTTCCGGTACGAACCTCCGGCGGCTGTGGCACTACCCAGCCTTCTTCCCATCCTTTATCGATGATCTTGTGCTCGATCGACTTGATGCCGACCGGTGCATCGTGAATGTTCAACGTACATGCCGCCTCGCACGGCGCGGGACAGATCCGGCCCGTGAATTCCGGAAAATTGTTCGTGCTGTGCAAAACATCGAGCGCAGTTTTCCAGTCCTGCCGATACACGAGATCGTTGAAGTCCGGAATGATGTTGTTGACGGGGCAGCCCTGGTTGCAAAAGGGAATGCCGCAGTCCATGCAACGAGCCGCCTGCACGCCGGCGGCATCGTCGGTCAGGTGAACGATGAATTCACGCCAGTGTTTGGTGCGCGCGCGCGGCGCTTCAGCCGCTTCTTCCAGCCGTTGATACTCAAGGAAGCCCGTGATCTTGCCCATGCTTACTTAGCTTGGCTGTGCGGAAACAGAAAGTCGCGCAGCCCTGTGTCGTCTGCTCTCGACTTGCGCGCGCGCTGCCATGCGACCAGCAGCGCGGCATTGATGTGGCACCCAGCTACCGCGGCGATCAGCACGATACCTCCAAGCCAGTCGAGCACCGCGGGCACCGGACCTTGCGTGTGCAGCCACATGTACACAGGTGCCGACAGCACCGCGAACAGCATCGTGGCCGGAATGATCCACGGTACCGAAAGCACAATAGCGACGCTCGCCAACAACGCTGCCGATGCGGTCTCTGCGCCGCGACTGTTCAACAGCAAAGCCGCCAACGGCGCGCTGGCCAACAATCCGGGCAACCAGTCGCGGAGCGTGCGCGGCCAGTGAGGTTGCACGCGCATTCTGATTTTCAACGATAAGCGGCACGCGCGCTACGCCGCCAGCTTTTGAGTGCCGGTCGCGATCGGTGCGGCGGTCATCTGCTTTAACGCACGACGATATTCCTGCGGGAAGACTTTAACGAATCGGGTACGCATCGTCAGCCAGTCATCGAGCAACATCCGCGCACGCAAACTGCCAGTAGCGCGGAAATGGCCTTCGATCAGGCCGTGCAGCAGGAACTCATCGGTCTCTCCCATGTGCCAGATCGCTTCATCGACACTTTCCTCCTGCTCAGCCGTTGGAAGCACCGCCTCGAGCTCGCACATCGACTGATTGCACTTGCTCGCAAAGTCTCCAAACTCATCGAATACATACGCGATGCCACCCGACATGCCGGCCGCGAAATTTCGCCCCGTTGTGCCCAGCACGACAACGGTTCCCTTCGTCATGTATTCGCATCCGTGATCGCCGGTGCCCTCTACGACTGCCGTAGCCCCGGAATTACGAACTGCAAATCGCTCGCCGGCGACGCCGTTAAAGTAAGCCTCGCCCGCAATCGCGCCGTAAAGCACGGTGTTGCCGACGATGATGTTCTCGGTGCCAGCACCGCGAAAATCGTTCGGACACCGCACGATCAATCGACCGCCGGACAACCCCTTGCCGGTGTAATCGTTGGCGTCGCCGACCAGATCGAGCGTGATGCCCGCGGACAGAAACGCGCCGAAGCTTTGCCCCGCGGTCCCGTTGAATTGAATGTGAATCGTGTCGTCGGGCAGGCCGGCATGCCCATAGCGACGCGCAACCTGGCTCGACAGCATCGTGCCGACTGCGCGGTGGACGTTGCGAATCGAGGTGATGAAGCTGACTCGCTCGCCGTGCTCAAGCGCCGGCTTGCATTGCTCGATCAGCTTGTGGTCCAGCGCCTTGCCCAGCCCGTGGTCCTGCGCTTCGACGCATAGACGCGGCACTTCCGCCGGCATCTGCGGCAAGTAAAAGATGCGGCTGAAATCGAGCCCGCGCGCCTTCCAGTGCTCGATGCCGCGGCGCGTGTCGAGCCAGTCAGCGCGGCCGATCAACTGATCGAAGGTGCGCACGCCGAGCTGCGCCATGATTTCTCGAACTTCCTCGGCAACGAAGAAGAAATAGTTAACGACGTGCTCGGGCTGGCCGCTGAATTTTTTGCGCAACAGCGGATCCTGCGTTGCCACACCAACCGGGCAGGTGTTCAGATGGCATTTGCGCATCATGATGCAGCCCTGGACGACCAAAGGTGCGGTGGCAAAGCCAAACTCATCGGCACCCAGCAGCGCACCGATGACGACGTCGCGTCCCGTTTTCATCTGACCGTCGACCTGCACCGCGATGCGGCTGCGCAGGCGATTCAGCACCGAGCGTTTGCTGGGTTTCGGCAAGCCCGATTTCCCACGGTGTGCCGGCATGCTTGATCGATGACACCGGGGACGCACCCGTTCCACCATCATGACCCGCGATCGTGACGTGATCCGCCTTCGCCTTTGCAACACCCGCCGCAACGGTGCCAACGCCAACTTCGGATACCAGCTTGACGCTGATCGACGCCTGCGAGTTCGCATTCTTCAAGTCGTGAATCAGCTGTGCCAGGTCTTCGATCGAGTAGATGTCGTGATGTGGCGCCGGTGAGATCAGACCGACACCCGGCACGGCGTAGCGCAGCTCGGCAATGTAGGGACTGACCTTATGTCCGGGCAGCTGACCGCCCTCACCGGGCTTCGCGCCTTGTGCCATCTTGATCTGAAGCTGATCGGCGCTGATCAGATACTCGGTCGTAACGCCGAAGCGACCCGATGCGACCTGCTTGATCTTCGAGCGCAACGAATCGCCTGCGAGTAGCGGAGTATCGACTTCGACGCGATCACGCCCGAGTACGCTCGACAGCGTGGCGCCCTGTTCGATCACGCTGCCACCGGCGCGCAGCTCCTGCCTGTAACGCATCGGATCTTCACCGCCTTCGCCCGTATTGCTCTTGCCGCCGATGCGGTTCATCGCAATCGCGAGCGTCGTATGCGCTTCGGTCGATATCGAACCGAGCGACATTGCGCCGGTCGAGAACCGTTTGACGATGCTTGCCGCCGGCTCGACCTCGGTCAGCGGAATCGCCTGCGCCGGATCGAACTTGAATTCGAACAAGCCGCGCAGCGTCATGTGCCGGCGCGATTGATCGTTGATCAACTGCGCATATTCCTTGTAGGTCTGATAGTTGTTCGCGCGCGTCGAATGCTGCAGCTTCGCGATCGCATCGGGCGTCCACATATGCTGCTCGCCACGCACACGCCACTGGTACTCGCCGCCGGCATCGAGCTGGGTTGCAAGCACCGGATCGTCAGAGAATGCCGCGCGATGCGTGCTGACCGCCTCTTCCATCACTTCGAACAAGCCGACACCGCCGACGTTGCTTGCGGTGCCGCGAAAATACTTCTCGACAAATTCTTTCGACAGCCCCACTGCTTCGAAGATCTGTGCGCCGCAGTACGACATGTAGGTGCTAATGCCCATTTTGGACATCACCTTGTGCAGCCCTTTGCCGATTGCCTTCACGTAGTTTGCGATGGCCTTGTCGGCATCGGCCCCGTGCAGGTCGGCCAGCGTTTCCAGCGCAAGATACGGATGAACCGCCTCGGCACCGTAGCCGGCGAGCAGTGCGAAGTGATGCACTTCGCGCGCTGAGCCCGTCTCGACCACGAGGCCCGTGCAGGTGCGCAGGCCGACAGCGATCAGATGCTGATGCACCGCACTGGTCGCAAGCAACGCCGGGATCGCCACCGTGTCCGCATCGAGCGCACGGTCGGTGATCAATAAAAGGTTGTAGCCGGCACCGATCGCGTCGACCGCCTGCGCGCACAGTGACGCGAGCCGCGCTTCGACTCCCGCTTTGCCCCAGGAAAGCGGATAGCAGATGTCGAGTTCGAACGAGCGAAACTTGTTCGACGAATACTTCTCGATCGCGCGGATTTTTTCGATATCGGCGAACCCGAGAATCGGCTGGCTGACTTCGAGCCGCATCTGCGGATTCACATTGTTGATATCGAGCAGATTCGGTTTCGGCCCGATAAAGCTCACCAGCGACATCACCAGTTGTTCGCGAATCGGATCGATCGGCGGATTGGTCACCTGCGCGAACAGCTGCTTGAAATAGTTGTACAGCGGCTTGGCGCGGTCGGACAGAACCGGCAATGCGGTGTCGTTACCCATCGAGCCGACCGCCTCCTCAGCCGCGATGGCCATCGGCTCCATCAGCAAACGCACGTCCTCCTGCGTAAAGCCGAAAGCTTGCTGACGATCGAGCAGCGGCACGTCAAGCTTTGCCGCCGAGCGCGGCCTTCGCCCTTGCGCGGACCCGTCCTGAATGTTGATGCCGTCGAGCTTGATCCGAATGCGCTTGATCCACTCTCTATACGGCTTACTCGACGCGAGCTGCTGCTTAAGCTCAGCGTCATCGATGATGCGACCCTGCTCGGTGTCGATCAAAAACATCTTGCCCGGCTGCAAGCGCCACTTCTTGACGATGCGGCTTTCGGGAATCGGCAGCACGCCGACCTCGGAGGCCATCACGACCATGTCGTCATCGGTGACGATGTAGCGCGCGGGGCGCAAGCCGTTGCGATCGAGCGTCGCGCCGATGCGAACACCGTCGGTAAACGCTATTGCAGCCGGCCCATCCCACGGCTCCATCATCGCGGCGTGGTACTCGTAGAACGCGCGCCGCGACTCGTCCATCAGCGTGTGCTGCTCCCACGCTTCCGGAATCATCATCATCATCGCGTGCGCGATCGGATAACCGCTCATGATCAACAGCTCGAGCGCATTGTCGAAGCACGCGGTGTCGGACTGGCCTTCGTAAATCAACGGAAAGAGCTTTGCAAGATCCCCGCGCAGCACCGGTGACGACATCACCCGCTCACGCGCTCGCATCCAGTTGAAATTGCCCTTGACCGTGTTGATCTCGCCGTTGTGGGCCACCAGGCGATAGGGATGCGCGAGCTCCCACGACGGAAACGTGTTGGTCGAAAAGCGCTGATGCACGAGCGCGATCGCAGAAACAACGCGCGGGTCACGCAAATCGCGGTAATAGCGGCCAACCTGATCAGCGAGCAACAGACCTTTGTAGACGATCGTGCGCGTCGACATCGACGGTACGAAATATTCCTTGCCGTGCTTGAGCTTTAACGCCTGGATCTTGTGGCTCGCGGCCTTGCGAATCACATAAAGCTTCCGCTCCAACGCGTCGGGGACCATCACGTCGGCGCCACGGCCGATGAAGATCTGTCGGATTACAGGCTCGCGGTCCTTGACCAGCGGCGACATCGGCATGTCGCGATCCAACGGCACATCTCGCCAGCCCAGCACGACTTGACCCTCGGCGCGTACGGTGCGCTCCAGCTCCTGTTCGCATGCCAAACGTGAAGCGTGCTCGCGCGGCAGAAAAATCATGCCGACCCCGTATTCACCCTGCGGAGGCAAAGCAATGGAATGCTTGGCAAGTTCTTCGCGGTAAAACGCGTCCGGAATCTGAATCAGGACGCCGGCGCCGTCGCCGCACAGTGGATCAGCTCCCACCGCGCCGCGATGGTTGAGGTTTTGCAGGATCAATAGAGCCTGCTGCACCAGGGCGTGGCTCGCTCGGCCTTTAATGTTGGCAACAAAGCCTACGCCGCACGCATCGTGTTCACTGGAGCTCGAATACAAGCCGTTGCGGCCCGCGTGGTCAACGGCCGCACTGACTTGATCGGAAAAATGGCGTGAAAGCATCCGGGCCTCTTGGCAAGAGACGACAACTCTACTGCGATGCAGCAACCCTTTCAACCGAAAACACAGCGCAACCGACAGACGCGATTTCCGCGATGCGAAACGGTCAAGCGCCCTTAGTCGTCCACGGCAAACAGGCGCCGATGCTCCTTGATCGCGTAACGATCCGTCATGCCAGCCACATAATCCGCTATCGCCCGAGGAGCGTCGTGTCCGGCTCGCTTCTGATGATCGGCTGGCAACAATCTCGGCTCCTCGAAAAAAGCGTTGAACAGGTCAGTGACAATCCGCCTCGCCTTGGCCGACATACGCATCACGCGATAGTGCCGATAAAGCTGATCGTGCAGGAACGCCTTGAGTTCATCGGCTTCGGCGCGCATCGGCGCTGAAAACGCTGCCAGTGTCGGAGCAGCGCGGACCGCGTCGATATCGGCCGGCGCAGCGGCTGCAATGCGCCGCCTCGACTCTTCCGTCAGATCGACCACTAGCGTGTTGATCATGCGTCTCACGGTTTCATGAATCATGCGGCGCTCAACCAGCGCCGGGTGTTCCGCCCGAACACTGCCGGCGTGGCGCGCGAATAGCGGCACTTGCTCTAGCTGTGACAGCTGCAGCAGACCGGACCTCAGACCGTCGTCGATGTCATGGTTGCTGTAGGCAATCTCGTCGGCAAGGTTTGCGATTTGGGCTTCGAGACTCGGCTGCTGTTTGATCAGAAACCGCTTGCCGACCTCGCCCAATTCGCGCGCGTTCTTGGGTGAACAATGCTTAAGAATCCCTTCACGCGTCTCAAAAGTCAGGTTGAGACCATCAAACGCCGCGTAACGCTCCTCGAGTACGATCAACCACGCGCAGCGATTGCAGGTTGTGCTCAAAACCGCCGTGCGGCTTCATGCACTCGTGCAGCGCGTCCTGACCGGCGTGACCGAAAGGGGTGTGCCCGAGATCATGCGCAAGCGCTATCGCTTCGACCAGGTCTTCGTTCAAACGCAGGTTGCACGCAACGGCACGTCCGATCTGCGCGACTTCCAGTGAATGCGTCAGCCGCGTTCGAAACAAATCGCCTTCGTGATTGACGAAGACCTGCGTCTTGTATTCGAGCCGCCGAAAAGCCGCCGAATGAATGATGCGATCGCGGTCGCGCTGAAAGTGTGTGCGGCTGATCGCGTCCGCTTCAGGATGAAGGCGGCCGCGTGATTGACCGGCATGCGCCGCATACGGAGCCAGCGTCCCGTTTTCCATCTGAATCCGGCTCACACGAATCCACGCGCGGTCAGCGCCTGCAACAACAATGCGTGCGGCACGGAGCGTTGCGCTGCGCGTCCGATTCGATCCAAAACGATGAAGCGTATCTGGCCAGCCTCGGTTTTCTTGTCGCCGCGCATCGCTTCGATAGCGCTCAGTGCAGACAGCCCTTCGACTCGCGTCGGCAGACCAGCGCGCGCTACCGCACTCTCGATCGCTTGCACATCCGAGGCCGTCAACGAGCCCAGCAGACATGACAACTCTGCGGCCAACACCAAGCCACAGCCGACAGCCTCGCCGTGCAGCCAGCGCGAGTAACCCGTCATTGCCTCAATCGCGTGACCGAACGTGTGACCGAGATTGAGCAGCGCACGCTCACCCGATTCCCGTTCATCACGCGCAACGACCGACGCCTTGATCTCGCACGATCCAGCAATCGCATCGGCCAGCGCCGGCGCGTCGTGCGCGCGCATCGATTCGATCGACGCCACCATTCGCTCGAAATAGTCACGATCGGCAAGCAAGCCGTGCTTAAGAACTTCCGCCAGACCGGCCGACAATTCACGCGACGGCAGCGTACGCAGCGTATCGGTATCGCTAACGACGGCAGAGGGCTGGTGAAATGCACCGACCAGGTTCTTGCCGCCTGGATGATTGACTCCGGTCTTACCGCCCACCGACGAGTCGACCTGGGCCAACAACGTCGTCGGCACCTGGATATAGCGGATGCCGCGCATGTAGATCGATGCCGCGAAGCCCGCAATATCTCCAACGACTCCACCTCCGAGCGCGATGATCAGTCCGCGACGATCGACGCGCGCGTCTACCAGAGCATTCAACACGTGAGAAACGGCAGGCCATTGCTTGTGCTGCTCACCGTCCTCCAACTCAATGACGCTGGTCGAGACCTCGGTCAACGCCTGTTGAGCGCGCCGCGCGTAAAGAGGGCCGACGACCGTATTCGTTACGACAACAACGGAGGTCGGGGTCAGCGGCGCGGTGAAATCGTGCAGCCGATCGAGCAACCCGCTGCCAATGGCAATCGGATACGAACGCTCGCTTAAGATTGACAGTGATGCGGCGCATGCGTCAGTTTAAGTCGCGCCCGAATGCTCGATCGATCACTCGCTTCGAATGGCGATCGCTTTCAATTGTGGGTGCTCCAAGAGCCTGGTGACAAGGCGACGCGGATTGGAGGCGGCCGACTGGAAAACAAGATGCGCCGCCTTTTCATACAGCGGCTCGCGATCGGCCAGAAGCTGATCGATGCGCGCACGCGGATTTGGCGTTTGCAGCAAAGGCCGCGATCGGTCCTGGCGCGTGCGCCGGAAAATCTCATCGGCACTCGCTCGCAGGTAAATCACTAAGCCGCGTTCTTTCATCGACTCCGCAAGCTGCGCGTCGAGCACAGCGCCGCCGCCAGTGGCCAGCACAATGCCTGCACGCTGCGTTAGTTCGTCAAGCAGTCCAATCTCGCGCCGTCGAAAGCCTGCTTCACCTTCGATCTCGAAAATCGTCGGAATGGGAACGCCACTGCGAGCCTCCAGTTCGCGGTCCGCATCGACGAACTGATAATTCAACTGCTGAGCGAGAAGCCTGCCGACGGTTGACTTGCCTGCCCCCATCATGCCGATCAGGAACACGGAGCGCATGTCGGTTTGCATGGTTGACGACGCAATCTGTCCGGCGGAAAAAAAAGAGCCGCATGCGCGGCCCTCTTTTTTGCAGAGATCGAACTTAACGCATCGCCGCGTTGACGCGCTCGGAGATTACGCGCGGCGTGATGAAGATGATCAACTCGGTGCGGTCGTTAATCGACGACGTATTCTTGAAGAGATTACCGACTACCGGAAGATCGCCGAAGAACGGCACTTTCGTGATCGTCGTGCGCTCCTGTTGTTCGTAGATTCCGCCGAGCACGACCGTCCCACCGTTTTCGACCAATACTTGCGTCTGCACGTTTTTCGTATCGATTGCGGGCCCCGACAAGGTTTCTTGCCCACGAGTGTCCTTGTTGACTTTGACATCAAGGAAGATCGCGCCTTCCGGCGTGATTTGCGGCGTGACCTCAAGCTTCAACACCGCTTTTCGAAACGAAACCGACGTAGCGCCGCTCGACGTGGCTTGCTGGTATGGAATTTCTGTTCCTTGCTCGATGGTCGCCTTGACCTTGTCCGCTGTCACGACTCGCGGGCTAGAAATGATCTTTCCTCGGCCGTCAGCTTCCAGCGCATTCAATTCGAGATTGATCAGGCGTGTCAGCGCACTGTTAAACAAGGTTAGATTGAAAGAACCCGGATTAAAGCCTCCGATACCCGCGGCAGGAAGGTCGACGTAATTCGAATTAACAACAGTGACGCCACCGACGACCCCTCCGCCGCCCCCGACACCGCCCGCACCCGGTAGGGTCGGTAATGCATTCCGTCCACCGACCGCCACTTCGTTCGTAACTCGCCCGTAGCCAAATCGCACACCGAGATTGCGGCTGAAGCGATCATCGGCTTCAACGATGCGCGCCTCGATCAGCACCTGCGGCACCGGAATATCGATTCGCTGCAGCAGTCTGCGTACGTCTTCGAGTCGTGCGCGTCGTGTCCTGCACGAAAATCTGATTCGTGCGCAGCATCGACTGCCACGCTGCCGCGCTTGGAAATGAGGCGCTGCTTCTCGTCGCTCAGCAACTTGCGAACGTCCTCGGCCTTCTGATAGTTGACGACAAACGCCTCGGAGCGCAGCGGCTCGAGATCTGCGATCTGATTACGTGATTCGAGCTCGAGCTTTTCCTTCGCAGCGATTTCGTCCCGCGGCGCAACCAACACGACGTTGCCGTTCTTCCGCATGTCCAGACCCTTGCTCTGCAAGATGATGTCGAGGGCCTGATCCCAGGGAACATCCTTTAAGCGCAAAGTAATCGTGCCGCCGACCGAATCGCTGGTAATGATGTTCAGATTCGTAAAATCGGCAATCACCTGCAGCAAAGAGCGCACGTCAACGTTCTGGAAGTTCAACGATAGGCGCTCGCCTTGATAGCCTTGCCGTGTTCCCTGAAACAGTCGCGTCGGATCTTCGCGTACCGGCCGCACCTCAAGCACGAAAGCGCGTATCGCTTTGATAGGCGTTGTGTTCCCACACGCCGCGCGGCTCGACCACGAGGCGTGCGTTGTTTCCTTGCTGGCTCGCGGTGACCTGCGCAACCGGCGTTGCAAAATCGGATACGTCGAGCCGGCGCTTCAAACTATCTGGCAACGTCGTATTCTGAAAATCGACGATGACGCTATTTCCCTGCTGGCGAATATCGACGTTGGTGTTCGGATCGGACAGATCGACAACGACCCGACCTTCGTTTTCGGCGCCGCGGCGGAAATCGATTCCACGCAAAGCACGGCCGCCAGTAAACGCTGACGGTCCAGCGGTGGCGGGCGCTGCGCCAGACGGTGAAGCCTGCGCCATTGTGGCCGCTGGCGTTCCGGGTGGCGCTCGAAACGAGCTGGTATCAGCCGCGCCTCCGAGCGCAACCAAAACTCGCTTGCCCTCGATCGACACCGTATGCGTCAATCGCCCGCTTGAGATTCACAACGACGCGCGAACGACCTCGCGGATTGCACCACGTTGACCGAGCGTACATCGCCCTGATTCAGCTCGACCATGTTCTTGCCCAGGCCGTTGACGGTCGCCGGCATATCAAGCGCGACACGCGCCGGATTTGCCACTGAAAAGCTCGCAGGCACTCCCTGCGGCGCGTTCTTCAACTCAATGCTAACCACCACGCCATTACTCGTCTGGATGGCGTCGATCGCGTTCGATCGCATTGCCGGCGTCACTGGCTGCTGCCTGCGCCCACGCTACACGACGCCGTTGCGAATCAAGCCCAGCATCGCCGCTACTCGCGACAAGCACACGGCCACATTTTGGACACTGATACTCATCGCTTGCTCCCTTGTTGCCCGGCTCTTTGGGCGGCTTCCTGCAATTCCAGCTTCGTGGGTCTTTCGATCCATTCGCCCGCGGCATCCTGAACGATTTCCTTCAAATCCACTTCGGTTTCAGAAATACTCGGTAACCAACCCAAAATTCTGTCCGATGTAGTTGCCGCGACGAACCATGAAGGTCTGCCCTGCAGCGTCTATCAACGCGACCTGATTTCCCGCCTGCCGCAACGTACCCACCATCTTCAGCTGATCGAGGGGATACCCTTCAAGCATTTCGCGCCGACGATCGAGATCCGGCCTGATCGAGCTGGTGCTCGAGCGCGATTGCGCCTGGCGGGCCGCGGCCAGAATCATCTTTTGCGGATCGAACGGGTCAATCAGTGCTTTTGCCTCATAACTAAACGGCGTGAACTGCTTCGGCTCCGGCACCGGCTGCGTGGTCGGCCGCATGGTCTTGCGCGTATCGTCCATCCACGTCCGCAGTTCGGTCTCATTGCCGCCACCACAGGCGGCCAACAGAAACGTGACGGAAGTCAATCGCACCCAAACGATTGAGAGTCATCGAGGGTCTCACTTGCCAGGCCCTTTCTTCTCGAGTTTCGCTTTCGCAGCGCGCTGCGCGGCGATCTCTTCTGGATCGAGATACCGATACGTCTTGGCCGTGGCATCAAACGTAAGAGTTCCGCCCTTGCCGGCCTGTCACGTTGACGTTGTTCAACGTGACGATGCGCGGCAGGTTGGCAATATCGCTCGCAAACGCGCCGAGATCGTGATACTTGCCCGACACCTTGACCGCGATCGGCAGCTCTGCATAGTACTCACGAACATTGGTCTGCCCTGGGCGGAACAACTCAAAGTCGAGACCTCGTCCAACACCTGCCTGATTGATGTCAGATAGCAGCGCGTCCATTTCCGACTTGCTCGGCAACTGCTTCTCAAGCGTCAACACGTACTGACTGACCTGCTCGCGCTGCTTGCGTAATTCTTCGAGATTGACAGCCTGCTGCAGCTTGCCCCTGTATTCGTCCTTGAGCTTCTGCTCTTCGGCTTGCAGTTGCTCGAGCTGCTCTTTCTGACCGCTCCAAAGCCCGAACCAGCCCCCTACGCCGCAGACCAAAATCAGGAACACCCACATCGCGATGCGCGGTGCCGCCGGCCATGAGCCGACGTTATCCAGGCTCAAGCCTTGAAACTGTGATGCCAGACTACGACCGGTTGCCATTGATTCCTCGTTCCTACTTGGTTGCGGGCGCTGCCGGTGCAGGCGCAGAAGACGACGTAATGCTCGGCGTCGATTGCACGGCGGTAGGCACGGGGCTGGTCGGCACCAACGCCGACGCGCGCGCCTGGCTGAGCTGCCTGCATCAGTGCGCGCTCCGGTGTCTGCTTCAGCGAAAAATTCAGCGAGAACTCGAATACGCGGCGATTGATGCCCTGCGGACCTGCACCCGCGACCTTGATCTCAATCAGCTCCGGGCGCTCAAGAACGCGTGAGTTGTTCTGCAGATTGCGCAGGAACTCCGACACGCGCTCGTTTGACGCCGCCCAGCCGCTGACATTAACTCTGTCGATCTTCCTGCTTGATACCGCGCAGATAGATCCCTTCGGGCACCTGCTTGGCAACTTCGTCGATCAGATAAACAGGCAAATTGCGGTCGGCTTGCAGGTCCTCAACGGCGCGCTGGCGTGCGCGCAAACCGTCGATTTCGGCGCGCAGCGACGCAATCTCCTTGATCTGCGTATCGAGTTTGCGATTTTCTGCGCGGACAAACTCGTTGCGTGATTCCTGATTCGAGATGTATCCCTGCAGCACGGTCCAAACGACCGCGATCATCAACAGTCCTGCCACGACCGACAGTCCGGTCATGAACCAGAAAACTTTCTTCTGCCGCTCGCGTCTGGCCTCGCGATGCGGCAATAGATTGACGCGCGGCGTTGTCATCGGTCGAACCTCCGCATCGCCAGTCCGCAAGGCGTTAGCAGCGCAGGTGCATCGAGCCTCAACTGTTTCTCGCGAATGTTGGATGAAATCTCCATTCCTTTGAATGGCGAGATCACCGAAGCCGGGACCTGCGAGCGCTCCATTAGAGCTTCAGGCAGCCCGCTGAGGACCGCAGACCCGCCAGCCAACATGATCTGATCGACACGGCTATACGGGGTCGAGGTGAAGAAGAATTGCAATGCGCGCGTGATCTCGATCGTCGCGGTATCGATGAAAGGCTTCAGCACCGCCGTTTCATAATCGGCCGGTAAATCGCCACTGCGCTTTTTCTGCTCGGCCTCCTCGCTCGGAATGCCGTAGGTACGAGAAATATCGCCCGTCAGCTGCTGGCCCCCGAACGGTTGTTCGCGTTCGTAGATTGCTTCACCGTCGTGCATCACGGTGACACTCGTCGTGTTTGCTCCGATGTAAAAGACTGCGATAACGAGGCCCTCGCCGTTATTAGGCAGCTGCTCGATCAATCGCTCGATCGCCGAGCGCGCCGAATACGACTCGACATCGACCACCATCGGCTTTAATCCCGCCGCTTGTGCCACCGCGACGCGATCTTCAACTTTTTCCTTGCGCGAAGCCGCGATCAACACTTCGACGTCGTCCGGCGCGTTCGGAATAGCGCCCAGTACCTGAAAATCGAGGCTGACTTCATCGAGCGCAAACGGAATGTACTGATTGGCCTCGCTCTCGACCTGCATCTCCAGCTCTTCTTCGCGCAGGTTC
The DNA here is from genome assembly GCA_963729165.1 of uncultured beta proteobacterium. Lineage (GTDB taxonomy): Bacteria > Pseudomonadota > Gammaproteobacteria > Burkholderiales > Burkholderiaceae_F > JACCZX01. The sequence continues at coordinate 104,086 of CAVSMM010000015.1, read as the reverse complement.
GCAGGCAACGCAATTCGTTTCGTGATGACGGCCGACGCCGGCAATGCCATCGCTACGTTTTTCACTTTGCCGCCCGCGCGACGCCAAGCGCGCCTCACTGCTTCAGCAACAACATCGATCTTGTCGACGTTGCCGTCGACCACCGAGCCGCGCGGCAGCGGCTCAATGGCATAGCGCTCGAGGCGCAACGTGCCCTTGCCAGCCTCGGACAACTCGACGATTTTCACGCTCGACGAGCCGATATCAAGGCCGATCAGCGGCGGCGCTTTCGGCGAAAAAGGCATATCAAAGGCCAAGGCGATGCTCCCAGCAGGCGACGCTTGAACGAGTGCTCAACCGCGCACTCCACTTAATCAGCGAGACAAATGAGCGAAGAAACGGACTTCCGCCTCTTCGATCCCCAAGATCCCAATCGGCTTGGCCGGATCGAAACCCTTTTTTCCTTATGTTTCGAGCGTTTACCGCAGATTTATCGGACGCTACGCGAAATCCTATCAACATACGCAAAAGCCACACAAGCCCCGTGTTCGGCCTAATCGTGCCCTCTTTGAGGGATTAACAACGAACATCTATCGCCAGCCAGCGTCCAATGTGACTTTTGAACCGAACGCGCTTGCGTCTACCGGCTCCTATAATCTCGTACTCCGTCAGCAGCGAAGCGCAAAAAAGCGGTCGCTCACACGCCTAACTCCCCGTTGCGAACGCCGGCCAGCAAAAAACACGTGAGCTCCCGCAATTCCGACAATTACGATGACGAAGCACCACGCGAGCCGCTGGCGTGGTATTGGCGCGTGCTGCGTCTGCTCGGGATCGTGGTGGTCGGCGGGCGCAGCTACCGGTCTATTGCTTGGCACATTCGTTTTCGCAATCGTTTATGCGAATTTGCCGCCCATCGATGCGTTGACCGACTACCGGCCCAAAATTCCGCTGCGCGTGTGGACCGCAGACGGAATACTGATCGGGGAATTCGGCGAAGAGCGGCGAGAGTTTGTGCCGTTGGCGGAAATCCCGGACGAGCTGAAAAAGGCGATTCTCGCGGCCGAGGACGACAGCTTCTACCAACATCATGGGGTCGATTACGCCGGGCTCGCGCGAGCGTTCGTCGCCAACTTTGCCTCCGGACGTCGCGGCCAGGGCGGCAGCACGATCACGATGCAGCTTGCGCGGACCTTTTTCCTCAGCTCCGAGCGCAGCTACGTTCGTAAGCTCTATGAGATTGGGCTCGCCTACAAGATCGAGTCGTCGCTTTCGAAGGATCGGATTTTCGAGGTCTACGCGAACCAGATTTTTCTCGGGCAACGCGCTTACGGTTTCGCATCGGCGTCGCAGATCTACTTTGGAAAAAAGCTGAAAGACTTGACGACTGCCGAGGTGGCGACGCTCGCTGGATTGCCGGTGGCCCCCGCCACTTACAACCCATTCGTCAATCCGAAGCGCGCCAAGGGACGGCAGCAGTATGTCCTGGCGCGCATGCTGCAGCTCAATTACATCGACCAGGCGACGCACGACGCTGCGCTGGCGCAGGAACTGAAGCCGCGCGCTGCCAATTACGCCGTCGAACAGGCTTTCAAGGTACGACTGCACGCCGAATATGCGGCCGAGTTGGCGCGGCAGTTGGTGTTCGAGGTGTTTCGCGAAGAGACCTACACGCGCGGGTTGAATGTTTTTACGACGCTCCGCAAGGACGACCAGGAAACTGCCTACACCGCATTGCGCACTCAAGTGCTCGCCTACGACCGAAAGTATGGGTACCGGGGCCCCGAAGCCTTCATTGAGTTGCACGCCGATCCCGTCGTGCGCGAACAGCGCATCGAGGATGCGTTGGTCGAGGCGATCGACAGTCCCAACCTCGTGCCCGCAGTGGTGCTTGAGGCGTCACCAACTGCCGTCAAGGCGATGGTGCAAGGCGGCTCGACGATCGAAATCAAGGCTGACGGTTTGCGATTTGCCGCACCCTCGTTATCCGCCAAGGCGCAGCCCAACCGCAAGATTGTTCCCGGCGCGGTGATTCGGATTACGCGCGATGACAAGGGAATCTGGCAGATCGTTCAGTTGCCGCAGGTCGAAGCCGCCTTCGTGGCCGCCAGCTCGAAGGATGGACAAGTCAAAGCCCTGGTCGGCGGATTCGACTTCAACCTGAACAAGTTCAATCATGTCACGCAGGCGTGGCGCCAGCCAGGCTCGAGTTTCAAACCGTTCATTTACTCGGCGTCGTTGGAAAAGGGCTTCATGCCGAGCACGCTGATCAACGACGCGCCGATCAGCATCGACCCGAATCTGACCGGAGGTCAGCTCTGGGAACCCAAAAATTACGACGGCAAGTTCGACGGTCCGATGCGCCTGCGGCAAGGCTTGGCGCGATCGAAGAATCTGGTTTCGGTTCGCATCCTGCAGGCCATTGGCCCGCGTTACGCGCAGGATTGGGTCACCCGATTCGGCTTCGACGCCGAAAGACATCCGGCGTACCTGACGATGGCGCTCGGCGCGGGTGCAGTCACGCCCTGGCAGATGCTCAATGCGTACTCGGTATTCGCCAACGGCGGCTATCGAACCAATATGCACCTGGTTGCGAAAATCACCGATGCGACCGGCAAGGTGCTGATGGAAGCCAAGCCGTTGCAGGCGGGTGACGAGACCAACCGCGTGCTGGGTGCTCGCAATGCGTTCTTAATGGACAACCTGCTGAAAGACGTCGCCCGCTATGGCACGGCGGCGCGCGCGGGAAGCACGTTGAAGCGGCCCGATATCGCCGGCAAAACGGGAACGACTAACGACTCGCACGACGCATGGTTTGCAGGCTATGGCGGCGATCTAGTGGCGGTCGGGTGGATGGGGTTCGACCAGCCGCGGCCGCTGGGCGAGCGCGAAACGGGCGGCGGGCTTGCGCTACCGATCTGGATTTCCTACATGGCCAAAGCGCTTAAGGGCGTGCCCGAAGCCACGCGCGAAGTTCCCACTGGCGTCGTCAGCCTTGGAGGTGAGTTTTACTTCGTCGAGCATCAACCCGGCCAAGGCGTGGCCAGCGTGGGTCTTGAAGACATGCTGCCGCCGGAAGAACAGGTCAAACGCGAGTCGGTGCGCGAACAGATCTTCTAAGGCGCGCACAAAAGTACAAACCTACTTTTGTGCGATTAGTTTGAGTGGAATCGCTGGCGAAGCCAGACCATTCCACTGAGGCAACTACAGAAGTTGCGGCTCCTTAGCTTCGTAGCACAACCGACTCGCCGCCCTGCGATGAAATAATTTTGGACAGCGCCGCGAATAACTCGCTGCCGTCGCGCGTATCTAGCCAGCGATCGCCATTGCGCGCGTAGTGAAACGCACCACTCTTGGCCGCGACCCACATCTGCTGCATCGGCGTCTGGCTATTGACGATCACCTTCGACGCATCGGCAAGCTCAAGCGTCAACACGTTGCCTGCGCGCGACGCTTCAATGTCGCCCTCCGCAGCGTCGACAGCGCGCTCAATCGCAGCCAGCGTCGCCTCGGCCAGCTCCAGGAATTCCGATTCGCTCATGTTAGATTGATTGCCATGCGATTCGCCACAACGATACTCGTCGCGATCACGGCATCGACGCTTCTGGCTTGCGGCCAGAAAGGCCCGCTCACATTGCCACCGCCACCTTCTACGCAGCAATCTTCAACGCCGACAAAGTCCGTGGATCGTCCTTTTCCGGACGTGCCAGCCACCTCAGAACAGAAATGAGTCTCGCGCTGCCGGACAGCGAGGGGTTCAGCTACCGCGAAAACCACCTGCACTGCGAAGACGCTTCGCTCAACGCGCTGGCAGCACGGTACGGCACTCCGCTGTACGTGTATTCACGCCGCGCAATCGAAGTTGCTTATGACGCGTACGCCTCGGCGCTGACAGGTCGAAGTGCGCAGGTGTGCTACGCCGTCAAGGCCAATTCGAATCTAGCTGTACTCGATGTGCTGGCGCGGCGTGGCGCAGGTTTTGACATCGTCTCCGGCGGAGAACTTGCGCGCGTGCTCGCCGCGGGTGGCAACGCCGGCAAAATCGTTTTTTCGGGCGTCGGAAAAAGTGAGCCCGAGATCGAAGCTGCGCTCAACGCCAACGTTGCCTGCTTTAACGTTGAGTCATTTGCGGAGCTCGACCGCATCGATTCAGTGGCACAACGACTACAGCAACGCGCGCGCGTGGCGCTGCGTGTTAATCCCGACATTGATGCCAAGACGCATCGGCACATTTCTACCGGACTTAAAACTAACAAGTTTGGTGTTGCATATGCGGACGCTCTGGCGCTCTGCCGGATCGCGAGCACCAAGCCGGCGCTGGAGCTGGTTGGACTCGGCTGCCACATTGGCTCCCAGATCACCGAAATCGAGCCGTACGTCGAGGCCGCCGATCGCATCATCGACCTGGTCGACGCCCTCGAGCGCGAAAAAATTCTCCTTCACCACCTCGACCTGGGCGGAGGATTGGGAATCCGTTATCAGAACGAGTCGCCGCCACAGGTCTCGCAGCTGATCAAAGCGCTGCTGGCCCGGCTCGACGCCCGCGGTCATCGAGGCAAGAAGGTGATCGTTGAGCCAGGGCGCTCGATTGTCGGCAACGCCGGTGTCCTGCTTACACGCGTTGAATATTTGAAACCAGGCGAGTCGAAGAATTTTGCGATCGTCGATGCGGCGATGAACGATCTGATCCGGCCCGCGATGTACGACGCCTGGATGAACGTGATGCCGGTTGTGCCACGGAATAGTGGACTCACGACGTACGACGTGGTCGGCCCGGTTTGCGAATCAGCGGATTGGCTGGCGCGCGATCGGGACCTGGCTTTGCAGCCTGGCGACTTGCTTGCGATCGCGAGCGCGGGCGCCTACGCAATGGCGATGAGCTCTAATTACAACAGCCGGGGCCGGCCTGCCGAGGTGATGGTCGACGGCGCGCTATCGCACTGCGTGCGCCAGCGCGAGACGATCGAAGAATTGTTCGCGACCGAGTCGCGCCTGCCTTAACGCTATTTCGCAGGGTCTTTGAGCCGCAGTCCCTGAACGAAATCTGCCACCGCGCGAATCTCGCTATCGGATAGTTTCGCAGCAATCTCCTGCATCGCGGGGTTATTGCGACGCGTGCCCTGACGAAAGTCCTTTAACGTCGTCTCGACGTACTCCGCGTGCTGCGCAGCGAGTCGCGGATACTGACTCGGGATACCAAGACCCGCGGGGTTATGACAACCTGAACACGCCGGCAAGGACTTTTCGGGCAATCCGGCGCGCCAGATGCGCTGCCCAAGCTCCAACGTTTGCTTGTTTCGCGCTGTACTCAACTGCGCCGTCTGGCCGGCAAACCAAGCCGAGACGTTGCGCTTGTCGTCATCGGACAGCTGCGACGCAAATCCATTCATGATTGCGTTCTCACGCGCCGGACGCTGTTGCCCCTGTCGGACGGTGTAATCAAGCAACTGCTTGTACAGATAATCGGAGTGCTGCTGGGCGAGCCGGGGGTTGGCGGTCGCTGCCGAGTTGCCATCTGCACCGTGGCACGCAGCGCATACCTGCGAGGCGATCTGTTGGCCACGCGCCGGATCGACCGTCGGTGCCGGCTTCATCTGCGCGTTGCCCACCAGCGGCGCACTCAAGCCTGCCACAACGGCCAAGCAAATCACCAGACGCAGGCAGCAGGCTAATTTCATCAAGCACTTTCTTTCGTCGAAGAGGACATGTGCTCGCGGCGAGCTCGCTGCCGCGGCAAATCGCCGCGTATTCTACGCAACCCAACGCAGTGCTTCTGCAGCCCGGAGCGCCTGGCCAGTGCAGCTTTTCCGTTCCGCCCGGTTTGTACTGTCCGTGGCTGCCCTCGATGATCTGCCAGCGCCGGCGTTGCCCGAAATCGCCTTCGCAGGTCGCTCGAACGCCGGCAAGTCGAGCGCGATAAATGTTCTGACGGGGCAGAAGCGATTGGCATTCGCCAGCAAGACGCCGGGCCGTACACAGCTTCTGAATTTCTTCGAGCTTTCGGAGCGCGATGAGGACAAGCAAGTCGTACCGCGCGGAACGTTGGTCGACTTGCCAGGCTACGGATTCGCGCAGGCGCCACAGGCGCAGCGCAGTCAATGGGACGAGCTGGTCGGCGGGTATGTCTCATCGCGGCAGACGTTGGTCGGAATCGTGATCGTCATGGATGCGCGCCGTCCGCTGATGCGTGGCGACGAAGCGTTAATCAGCTTCGTCGAGCCACGCGAATCATCGCTGCACTTCCTGCTGACAAAGTCCGATCAGCTGAACAACGCGGAGAAAAAGGCTGCACTGGCCGGTGCCCAGCAACGTGCGGCACAGATTGGTGCACGGGCGACAGCCCAGTTGTTTTCGGCACTCAAGCGAGAAGGGGTCGACGAATTGGCTTACATCCTTTCCGGATGGCTGCGTAGTTGACGTTGCTGCAGTTGACGTTACGTCAGACAGCGGCTAATAAGACGGAATAGAAGCGGAGTTTGCATGCAGATCCTTGGAGGGTTCCCGTCAGTACGAATGCGCCGCATGCGCCGCGACGACTTTTCGCGTCGGCTTATGCGCGAGCATCGCGTCACTGCGGACGATTTGATTTATCCGGTCTTTGTTCTCGACGGCAAGAACCGCACTGAACCTGTCGCGTCGATGCCCGGCGTGGAGCGCGTATCGCTGGACCGGCTGCTGCCGATCGCTGAGGAGTGTGTGCGACTGCGAATACCGGTGATCGCGCTGTTTCCGGTCGTCGAACAGTCGCTCAAATCGGCCGACGGTCGTGAAGCAACGAATCCTGACGGCATCGTGCCGCGCATCGCGAGTGAACTGAAGAAGAGATTTCCCGAGCTCGGCGTCTTGACGGATGTCGCGCTCGATCCCTACACGACGCATGGCCAGGATGGCGTCATCGATTCTGCTGGCTACGTGTTAAACGATGAAACGATCGCCACCCTCACGCAGCAGGCATCGTTGCAGGCGCAGGCCGGGGTCGACATCGTCGCGCCAAGCGACATGATGGATGGCCGCATCGGCGCGATCCGTACGGCACTCGAGCAAAATGGCTCGATACACACGCGCATCATGGCGTACTCAGCCAAATATGCGAGCGCCTTTTTCGCTCCGTTTCGCGACGCAGTCGGATCGTCTGCAAATCTCGGCGCTTCCAACAAGATGACCTATCAGATGGACCCGGCGAACACGGATGAAGCGCTATGGGAAGTGGGGCTCGATCTTGCCGAGGGTGCCGATATGGTGATGGTGAAGCCTGGCATGCCTTACCTCGACATCGTGCGCCGGGTTAAAGACACCTACAAGGCGCCCACGTTCGTCTATCAGGTGAGCGGCGAGTATTCGATGCTGAAGGCTGCAGCAGCCAACGGCTGGCTCGACGAGAGAAAAGCCGTGCTCGAAACGATGCTCGCTTTTAAGCGCGCGGGCGCCGACGGAATCCTGACTTACTTTGGCCTGCAGGTCGCACGTTGGCTACGCGAAGAGAGCACGTGAGCGGCTAAGCGAGGATCGAACGGGCGGTTTCCGATTCGATCCAGCGCAAGTACGCAGCGTGGCCGGCCGCAATTGGCAACGCAATGATTTCCGGAACCTCGTAGGGATGCAGATGGCGAATCGCCTGCTCAACGTCGCCATAGCGCTCGCGCGTTGTCTTGATCAGCAGCGGCACTTCGGTTGCGCGTTCGACATTGCCTCGCCAGCGATAGATCGACTGCACCGGCGCCAATCGATTGACGCACGCTGCAAGGCCTTGCTCAACCAGAGCCAAAGCGATGCGATCTGCAACCGCTTCGTCCGGACAGTTAGTCAGAACGAGCAGCGCTTCAGTCATGCAGCTGCTACGTTGCCGAGTCGTCGCCTTCGGCAGCCGCTACCGGCTGCGGACGATCGACCAGTTCCATGAACGCCATCGGCGCGTTATCGCCCACTCTGAACCCCATTTTCAGAATGCGCGTGTAGCCGCCGTTGCGGGCCGCGTAGCGCGGCCCGATTTCACTGAACAGTTTCACAACGATCTCGCGGTCGCGCAGCCGATTGAATGCCAAGCGCTTGTTCGCAACCGTTGGCTCACGACCCAGTGTGATCAGCGGCTCGACGACGCGCCGCAGCTCCTTCGCCTTCGGCAGGGTCGTCTTGATCGCTTCGTGGCGCAGCAACGAGTTAGTCATATTGCGCAACATCGCAAGCCGGTGAGAGCTCGTGCGGTTGAGTTTGCGCAGTCCGTGTCCGTGACGCATCTTTCGCTCCGATTCCGTGTCTTAAAAAGTTGCGAATCTTCGATCCCGACTCGATGTTGAGCGGGCGGCTCGCTTGATTATCAAAAGTTACTGCCGTTCCATTCCGGCCGGCGGCCAATTTTCCAATTTCATGCCTAGCGTGAGTCCGCGCGCGGCCAGGACTTCCTTGATCTCGTTCAGCGACTTGCGTCCGAGATTCGGCGTCTTCAACAATTCGTTTTCAGTCCGCTGAATCAGATCGCCGATGTAATAAATGTTCTCGGCCTTCAGGCAATTGGCCGAGCGCACCGTGAGCTCGAGGTCATCGACCGGCCGCAGCAGGATCGGATCCACCTGCGGTGCGCGCGACGATTGCGCCAGCGCCGACTCGGCCATCCCTTCCAGCGCACCAAAGACCTGCAGCTGGTCCATCAGGATGCGTGCCGATTGCCGCACGGCTTCCTCGGGCGTGATCGCGCCGTTGGTTTCAATCGTCATCACCAGCTTGTCCAGATCCGTGCGCTGTTCGACACGCGCCGCTTCGACTGCGTACGAAACACGCTTGACCGGCGAGAACGACGCGTCCATCACGATGCGGCCGATCGTTTTCGAATGGTCGTCACGAAACGCGCGCACGTTACCGGGCACATAGCCGCGGCCTTTTTCGATCTTGATCTGCAGCTCCAACCGGCCGCCGCCCGACAAATGCGCGATCACGTGATCCGGATTGACGACTTCCACATCGTGCGGCAGCTCGATATCGCCCGCCGTGACGACGCCTTCGCCGTCCTTCTTCAAGGTCAGCGTGACTTCGTCGCGGTTGTGCAGCTTGAAGACGACGCCTTTCAGGTTCAGCAGAATGTCGACGACGTCTTCACGCACGCCATCCAGTGTCGAGTATTCGTGCACGACACCGGTGATCTGCGCTTCGGTCGGCGCGTAGCCCACCATCGAAGACAACAGGATGCGACGCAGCGCGTTGCCGAGCGTGTGGCCGTAGCCACGCTCAAACGGCTCCATCGTGACGACTGCGGAGTTATGCCCGATCGCTTCAACCTCGATCGCGCGCGGTTTCAAAAGTGCAACGTTTGCCATGATGATGATCCTCTCAATGCCCTCAGCTCGTTACGCCGATAAGGCTGGTGGGCTGTAATGCCGGATCAGTGCGCCCAAAACTGACCCCAAAAAATCGTTGCCGGTGTCGCAGACACCGGCGGCCTAACCAGAGCGCGTTAGCGCGAGTACAACTCGACCACTAGCGACTCGTTCACATCCTTTGCCACATCGCTGCGATCAGGAGTCGACTTTGAATTTGCCTTCCAATTTAGTCGTATCGACATCCACCCACGACGGGAAGCCAGTCTGGCCGGCCAACGTCAGCGCCTCGGTAATACGTCCCTGCTTACGTGCCTTTTCACGCACGGCGACCAGATCGCCGGGGCGCACACGCATCGAAGCAATTCCGGCGGTATCGCCGTTGACCGTAATGGCACGATGCGACACCAACTGCCGCGCCTCAGCGCGCGTCGCTCCGAAGCCCATTCGATACACGACGTTATCGAGACGCGATTCGAGCAGCATGATCAACTGTTCGCCGGTATTTCCCTTGCGGCTCGACGCTTCCTGGTAATAGCGCCGAAACTGCCGCTCAAGCACGCCATACATGCGCTTCAGCTTCTGCTTCTCGCGCAACTGCGTGCCGTAGTCCGACTGGCGCGCGCCCGAGATGCGCCCATGCTGGCCGGGCTTGCTATCGGCCTTCGCCTTCGAATCGAAAGCACGGCGCGAGCTCTTCAAAAACAGATCGGTGCCTTCGCGACGCGAAAGCTTTAACTTGGGTCCTGTGTAACGAGCCACTATCTTTCCTCAATGATCCTGCGGCTTCGCCGCATTAAGTCTGCACCGGTTTGTGCAGACAGTGGTTATGCGCCGCTGAGCTATACCCTGCGACGCTTTGGAGGACGCACGCCATTGTGTGGAACCGGCGTGATGTCCTGAATCGATGAAACACGAATTCCGATTGCGTTCAACGCACGCACTGACGACTCGCGGCCCGGGCCGGGGCCGGTAATGCGCACATCGAGATTCTTGATGCCATGCTCCTGCGCTGCACGCCCTGCCGTTTCGGCGGCGACCTGCGCAGCAAAAGGCGTCGACTTGCGTGAGCCTTTGAAGCCGGCTCCCCCCGAGGTCGCCCATGACAGCGTGTTGCCTTGCCGATCGGTAATCGTAATGATCGTGTTGTTGAACGACGCGTGCACGTGCGCGATGCCGTCCGACACGACTTTCTTGATCTTCTTACGCGCACGCTGCTGAGCGGCAACTTGTTGCGGAGACGGTGCTTTTGCCATTCTTACGCTGCCTTCTTAAGTGATACGCCGGCCTTGCGCGGACCCTTGCGTGTACGCGCGTTGGTACGCGTACGCTGGCCACGAACCGGCAATCCGCGCCGATGCCGAACGCCGCGATACGTGCCGAGATCGATCAGCCGCTTGATCGAAAGCTGAACTTCACGCCGCAGATCACCCTCGACCATCGCGCGCGCCATCGACTCGCGAATGCGCTCAACCTCGGCGTCGTTCAGCTCCTTGACCTTCTTGTCGTAGGGCACGCCGGCAGCGTCGAGAATCGCGCGCGCACGAGCGCGACCAATGCCATAGATCGACGTCAAGCCGATATCGGCATGCTGATGCGGCGGAATGTTGATACCGGCAATACGAGCCATCGTCCTTACTCCTATCCTTGCCGCTGTTTATGGCGCGGATCAGTGCAAATCACCCGCACGACGCGCTTGCGCTTGATGACCTTGCACTTGCGGCACATTTTCTTTACGGAAGCCATCACTTTCATCTGAATCTCCACGTGCCTTATTTGGCACGAAACACTATGCGCGCCCGCGACAAGTCATAAGGCGTCAGCTCCACCGTGACCTTGTCGCCCGGCAGGATGCGGATGTAGTGCATTCGCATCTTTCCGGAAATGTGCCCCAACACTACGTGCCCGTTTTCCAGCTTTACCCGAAACGTTGCGTTCGGAAGATTCTCAAGAATCTCCCCCTGCATCTGAATCGCGTCGTCCTTCGACATCAGCGCGGCAGCTGGCCCGGGCCAAAACCCTTGAAGTTTGCTTTCTTTAGCAACGATTCGTACTGGTGCGTCATCAAATAGGCTTGTACCTGCGCCATGAAATCCATCGTCACCACGACGACGATCAAGAGCGACGTGCCACCGAAATAAAATGGCACCGAAAAGCGCGAGTTCAAGAATTCCGGAACGAGGCACACAAATGTGATGTAGATCGCGCCCGCCAGCGTCAATCTCATCAAGATCCGGTCGATGTAACGCGCAGTTTGATCGCCCGGACGAATTCCCGGGACGAACGCGCCGCTCTTTTTCAGGTTATCCGCCGTTTCCTTGCTGTTGAAAACCAGCGCGGTGTAGAAAAAGCAGAAAAATATGATCAGTCCCGCATACAAAAACATATAGAGCGGCTGCCCCGGCGACAGTGCGGCAGCCAGATCACGAATCCACAATGTCGCGTCACCGGTAGTAAACCAGCTGGCCAGCGTTGCCGGGAACAGGATCAACGACGACGCAAAGATTGGCGGAATTACGCCGGACATGTTCAGCTTCAGCGGCAGGAACGAGCTCTGGCCGCCGTAAACCTTGTTGCCGACCTGACGCTTGGCATAGTTCACCGTGATCTTGCGCTGCCCGCGCTCGACGAAGACGACAAATGCGGTGACCGCAACAATGAGCGCGATGATGAAGAGCGCTGCCAGCGGAGCCAGCCCGCCCGTGCGTACCAGTTCGAACACGCCGCCGATAGCAGTGGGCAGGCCCGCAACGATGCCGGCAAAAATCAATATCGAAATTCCATTGCCGAGCCCGCGCTCGGTTATCTGCTCACCGAGCCACATCAGAAACATCGTGCCGGTCACCAACGAGATCACACAGACGAAGCGGAACATCATTCCGGGATCGATCACCAGGTTTGCCTGCGATTCGATTGCCACTGAAATGCCGATCGCCTGAAAAATTGCCAGCGCCAACGTCCCATAGCGCGTGTATTGCGTGATCTTGCGGCGTCCCGATTCGCCTTCCTTGCGCAACGCTTCCATCGACGGCATCACATAAGTCATCATTTGCATGATGATCGACGCCGATATGTAAGGCATGATCCCCAACGCAAGCACTGAAAAGCGTTCCAGCGCGCCGCCCGAGAACATGTTGAATAGCCCGAGGATGCCGCCCTGTTGACTGTTGAAGAGCTGCCGCAACTGATCAGGGTCAATGCCGGGAACCGGAATATGTGTGCCGACCCGATAGACGACGAGCGCCAGCAACAGGAAGATCAGGCGCCGTTTAAGGTCGCCGTATTTCCCGGTGTTGCCTAGCGTGTTCGGCAAACTCGTCGCCACGATTTTTCCTAGCTACCTTCCGCAGTCTTTTTCGGCTTTCGCGCTGGCTTGCTCGCGGCTTCCTTGGCCGGCGCTTCCTTAGCAGGAGCTTTCCTAACCGCTTCAATCGCAGACTTCTTCGCCGCTATCTTTGCCGCCTTCTCCGCAGCCTTCTTGGTCGGCTTGCTATCTGTGACCGCGTCATCGACCAGCGAGCCACCGGCCGCTTCGATCGCCGCTCTTGCACCTTTGGTCACGCCCAGGCCGCGCACGCTGACCTTCGTCGAGAGCTCGCCCGACTTGACGATGCGTGCGTCAAGCGCAAGCGCCGAAACGATGCCGGCCTGCTTCAACACGCTCAGATCCACTTCAGCAAGCCCGAGCCTTTGCAGATCGCTCAGTCGCACGACGTCGACATAGCGCCGCGAGCGCGACGTAAACCCGCGCTTCGGTAAGCGGCGATGCAGCGGCATCTGACCGCCCTCAAAGCCGACTTTATGAAACCCGCCGGCGCGCGACTTCTGGCCCTTATGACCTCGTCCCGCCGTCTTGCCCCAGCCGGAACCGATGCCGCGTCCAACACGATGCCTGGCACTCTTGCTGCCGACACCAGGCTTTAGATTATTCAGGCGCATCAGACAACCTTCACCAGAAATGCAACGCTTTTGATCATTCCGCGCACGGCCGGTGTGTCTTCGAGCTCGCGCGTCTGGTGCATGCGTCGCAAGCCGAGCCCTCGCACCGTTGCCTGATGTGCGACGTTGGCCGATATCGCACTCTTTACGAGCTTTACCCGGACTCTCTTATCGGTTTTCGTTTTTCCAGACATCGCCGTTCCCTTAGCCCAGGATCTCTTCGACCGACTTGCCACGCTTCGCCGCGATCTCTGACGGCGTCCGCAGCTTTTCCAGCGCATTCAGCGTCGCGCGCACCAGGTTGTACGGATTGGTCGAACCGTGCGACTTGGCAACGACATTGCGCACACCCATCACGTCGAACACCGCGCGCATCGGTCCGCCGGCAATCACGCCAGTACCGTCGGCTGCGGGCGACAACAAAACGCGCGACGCGCCATGCTTACCTTCGACCAGGTGATGCACGGTTCCGTTCTTCAGCGGAATGCGAGCCATGCCGCGGCGTGCGCGCTCCATCGCTTTTTGCACCGCGACCGGCACTTCGCGCGACTTACCTTTGCCCATGCCGATCCGGCCATCGCCGTCACCGACGACGGTTAGCGCGGCAAAACCGAGAATGCGCCCGCCTTTGACCACTTTGGTCACACGATTGACGGCGATCATCTTTTCCTTGATGCCGTCGTCGCGGTCTTCGGTATTGATGCCCTTGGGCTGAAATCGTGCCACGTTGTGTCCCTGCCTTCCTAGAACTTCAAGCCCGCTTCACGCGCGGCTTCAGCCAGCGCCTTGACTCGGCCATGGAATCGATAACCTGCACGATCAAAAGCAACACTTTCAACACCCGCTGCCTTTGCCTTCTCCGCCACTCGCGTTCCGACCAGCTTCGCTGCGCTGACATTGCCGCCCTTGCCCTTGGCCGATGCCAGTTGGTTGCGCACCTCGGCCTCGAGCGTCGATGCCGAGCACAAAATCTTGCCGTTCGCGCCCGAAATCACGGTGGCATAGATATGCGAATTGGTACGGCTGACCGTCAAACGATCAGCTCTCTGCAATCCGATGCGCACACGCGTTGCGCGCGAGCGACGTAAACGAGAATCTTTCTTTTGCATCATGTTGAAGTTCGCTTTACCTATCGCGCTCTACTTCTTCTTGGTTTCTTTGATGATCACTGCTTCGCCAACGTATCTGACACCCTTGCCCTTGTAGGGCTCCGGCGGCTTGTAGCCGCGCACTTCGGCCGCTACCTGCCCGACCTTCTGCTTGTCCGACCCCTTGATCACGATTTCAGTCTGCGTAGGCGTTTCGCACTTCACGCCAGCAGGCATTTGATGCACGACCGGATGCGAAAAGCCCAGCGATAAGTTGAGCTTGTCGCCTTGCGCCTGCGCGCGATAACCGACGCCCACCAGCGCCAGCCGACGCTCGAACCCTTTGGACACGCCTTGCACCATGCCCGCGACCAGTGCGCGCATCGTGCCGCTCATCGCTCGCGCCTCGCGCGATTCGTCGCTCGCAACGAAGCTGACTTCACCGTTAGCAACGCTGACGTTCACGTTTCCGGCTTTTGGCTGCCTCAATGTTCCCAGCGGCCCCTTGACCGTAATCTCATTGGCAGCGACCTGAACGTCGACACCCTTGTCGACTGTCACCGGAATTCTTGCGATTCGAGACATGATTCTCTTTCCTAGGCGACGTAGCAGATCACTTCGCCGCCTACACCTTCAGTACGCGCCTTGCGATCGGTCATCACACCGCGCGACGTCGAAACGATCGCCACCCCCAGGCCATTCATCACCTGCGGAATATCGCCGCGGCCGCGGTAGATTCGAAGGCCCGGTCGCGATACCCGCTCGAGCCGCTCGATCACCGGCCGACCTGCGTAGTACTTCAAACCGATACGAAGCTCTGGCTTCGAAGTCTTCGCCGCACCATCGCCGTTCACGACCTCGAAGCCGTCGATATAGCCTTCATCCTTCAGCACTTCGGCGATTGCCACCTTCAGCTTCGATGCCGGCATCGTTACATCGACTTTCTCGACGCCCTGCGCATTGCGGATGCGGGTCAGCATGTCGGCGATCGGATCACTCATACTCATCGTTGATCTCCTCGCCTACCAGCTGGCTTTGACCAGGCCGGGAATATCGCCGCGCATCGCCGCTTCGCGAATCTTCGCGCGCGCCAGTCCGAACTTGCGGAACGTCCCGCGCGGCCGACCCGTCATTTCGCATCGATTGCGCAACCGCACCGGGCTCGCGTTGCGCGGCAGAGCCTGCAACTGCTTCATCGCCTCCATGCGGTCTTCCATCGAACGCGTCTGATCGACAATCGCAGCCTTCAATTCAGCGCGCTTGGCGGCGAATTTCTTGACCGTTGCGACGCGCTTGGCTTCGCGGTTTACCAAAGAGAGTTTGGCCAATTCGGAACCCCTAGTTTCTAAACGGGAAGCGGAAGGCAGCCAACAGCGCCTTTGCTTCGTCGTCGGTCTTTGCCGTAGTCGTGATGCTGATATTCAGTCCCCGCAGCTTGTCGATCTTGTCGTACTCAATCTCGGGGAAGATGATCTGTTCCTTGATGCCGATGTTGTAATTACCGCGGCCGTCGAATGCGCGACCCGACACGCCGCGAAAATCGCGCACGCGCGGAAATGCGACCGTCACCAGGCGGTCTAGAAACTCGTACATCCGCTCCCCGCGCAACGTCACCATCGTGCCGATCGCCAGGTTCTCGCGAATCTTGAAATTGGCGATCGCCTTGCGTGACTTCGTCACCACCGGCTTCTGCCCGGCAATCTTGGTCAGATCGGCCACCGCCGTATCGATGTTCTTCTTGTCGTTGACCGCATCACCGACGCCCATATTGAGCGTGATCTTTGTGATGCGGGGCACCTGCATCACGCTCTTGTATCCGAACTTCTGAACCAGCTCGGGAACGACTTTCTCGCGGTACTGATCATGCAAACGCGCCATCACCCGATCTCCATCACTTATCTCCAGCCGCTTTCTGCTTGGCCTTGGCGACCTTCTTTGCCGGCTTGCCCGCACTCGACTGCCCGACCAAGTTGCCGTTGACTTTGAATACCCGCACGCGCTTGCCGTCGGTTTCCTTGATCTGAATGCGACCGCCCTTTCCTGTGGCGGGATCGAACAACATCACGTTGCTGCGATCGACCGACATCGTTTTGTCGGCGATCCCGCCAGTGACGTTCTTCATCGGATTCGGACGCGTGTGCTTCTTGACGACGTTGACACCCTCGACCATCACACGCGAGGTACCGACGAGCGTCAACACGACTCCACGCTTGCCCTTGTCCTTGCCGGTGATGACGATGACTTCGTCGCCTTTACGAATTCGTTCCATCTCTCGTATTCCTACGATTCTCTACAGCACTTCCGGCGCCAGCGACACGATCTTCATGAAGCGCTCGGTACGCAACTCGCGGGTCACCGGCCCGAAAATGCGAGTGCCAATCGGCTCGAGCTTGGCGTTCAAAAGCACCGCCGCGTTGCCGTCAAACTTGATCGCGGATCCGTCCCCGCGCCGCAATCCCTTGGCAGTGCGCACGACGACTGCGCTGTAGACCTCGCCCTTTTTTACACGGCCGCGCGGCGCAGCTTCCTTGATCGTGACCTTGATCACGTCGCCAATACCGGCGTAACGGCGCTTCGATCCGCCCAACACCTTGATGCACATCACCGAACGTGCGCCCGTGTTATCGGCGACATCGAGCATCGATTGCATTTGAATCATTTGTTTGCCGCCACTGGTTACCCACTCTCCCAACTTGACGGCAAGTGCAGTCAGTATTGGGCCCCGTTCGGGAATGCTCTATCAACGCTGAGCTTCGCCCAAAAGCGAAGCCCGCGAGTATATCCGACGGCGCTGTTGCGCCGCAACCGCTAGATAACCATTGCTTCTTTGACCACCCGCGTCACCGTCCACGTCTTGGTCCGCGACAGCGGGCGCGACGCGGCGATTTCAACCACGTCGCCCTCATTGACCGCATCGGTCTCGTCGTGCGCGTGATACTTGTTCGACTTGACGATGTACTTGCCGTAGATCGGATGCTTTTGACGCCGCTCGACCAATACCGTCACGGTTTTGGTCATCTTGTTGCTGACGACCTTGCCGACCAGCGTGTGCTGCAGCGATTTCTGCTCTTTTGCGTGCTGTTCTCCACGATCATTTGACGGCAGCCTTTTGTCCAAGCACGGTACGCACGCGAGCGATGTCACGCTGCGTTCTACGCAGCTGACTCGTATTGGTCAACTGCTGCGTGGCGTGCTGCATGCGCAACGAAAAATGCGCCTTCTGCAACTCCTGCAGTTCCTTGAGCAGCGCGTCGGCATCCTTCTCGCGCATCTCTTTGACTTTCACGCTCTCACCTTTTCCGTTCTCTACTGCCCAAGCTGACGCACGACGAAGGTCGTCTTCAGCGGCAACTTGGCGGCGGCCAATGCAAATGCCTCGCGCGCCAGTATTTCGTTCACACCGTCGAGTTCGTACACGACACTCCCGGGCTTGACTTCGGCGACCCAGTACTCGGGGTTGCCCTTGCCGTTGCCCATCCGCACCTCAGCCGGCTTTTGCGAGATCGGCTTGTCCGGAAACACGCGAATCCAGACCCTGCCGCCGCGCTTGATATGACGGCTGATCGCCCTCCGTGCCGCCTCGATCTGGCGCGCCGTCAAGCGACCGCGCTCAGTCACCTTCAGGCCGAACTCGCCAAAAGAAACGTGTGCGCCACGCAGCGCCAGGCCGCGATTGCGCCCCTTTTGCTCCTTGCGATATTTGCGTCGAGCAGGCTGCAGCATTATTTGCCTCCGCTCGGTGCCGTCCGGCGCTTTAGCCGACAGTTTTACGCACGCGCTTGATAACGGGCTTGGCGGGAGCGGCCGGCTTGGGCAGTCCGGTGGCGTCGCCGCCGCGTTGGTCGGATCCGCTGCTTTACGCGCGCGCTTGCTCGGCGGCCTGCTCGACGGCGGACGATCACCGGCGGGCCGATCGCTTGCCGGTCGATCGCCTGCCGGCCTGTCCCGCCAGCGCGCCCCGACGGCGATCCTCACGCTCCGGTGGAGGCGCCGCATCCACGGCGCCAGGCGCTTCGTTCCGACCAAGGGTATCGCCCTTGTAGACCCAGCACTTCACGCCGATGACGCCATACGTGGTTTTGGCTTCTGAAAACCCGTAATCGATGTCGGCGCGCAGCGTATGCAACGGCACGCGGCCTTCGCGATACCACTCGGTGCGCGCAATCTCGATTCCGTTCAAACGGCCCGCGCTCATGATCTTGATGCCCTGCGCGCCGAGCCGCATCGCGTTCTGCATCGCGCGCTTCATCGCACGGCGAAACATGATGCGTTTTTCAAGCTGCTGCGTGATCGAATCGGCGATCAGCTGCGCATCCAGCTCCGGCTTGCGTATTTCTTCGATATTCACGTGCACCGGCACGCCGAGCATTTTCTGCAGCGCGGTCTTCAGCGACTCGATGTCTTCGCCTTTCTTGCCGATGACGACACCCGGCCGCGCCGAGTAGATCGTGATGCGCGCATTCTTTGCGGGTCGCTCGATCACGATGCGCCCAACCGACGCACTGCGCAGCCGCTTGCGCAAGAACTCGCGAACCTTCAGATCCTCGCTCAGCATCCGCGGAAACTCGGGCCCGGTGGCGAACCAGCGCGATGCCCAGTTCTTCGTGACGGGAAGCCGGAATCCGGTGGGATTGATCTTCTGACCCATGGCTTGCTCTACTTTTTCTGTTTCTGTTTAACGTCGCCGACCGTCACGAAGATGTGGCAGGTCTTCTTCGTGATCCGCGTACCGCGGCCTTTGGCACGCGCCGCGAAGCGGCGCAACGACGGGCCCTGCTCAACGTAGATGCTCGTGACACGCAACTCATCGATATCCGCGCCATCGTTGTGTTCGGCATTTGCGATCGCCGACTCGATTGCTTTCTTGATCAGCCCCGCCGCTTTTTTCTGCGTGAACGACAAGATGTTCAACGCCTTGTCGACCGGCTTGCCGCGCACAAGGTCGGCCACCAGCCTGCCCTTTTGCGCCGACAAGCGCACGCCACGTACCGATGCTGTGGTTTCCATCATCGTCACCTTATTGCTTCTTCGCCACGACGGTCTTCTTGTCCGCCGCATGGCCCTTGAACGTGCGGGTCAGCGCAAACTCGCCCAGCTTGTGGCCGACCATGTTCTCGTTGATATAGACCGGTACGTGCTGTTTTCCGTTATGCACGGCGATTGTCAGACCGATGAACTCCGGCAGGATGGTCGAGCGGCGTGACCAGGTCTTGATCGGTTTCTTGTCGCGCGTTGCCGCCGCCGTTTCCACCTTCGCCAGCAAATGGCCGTCAACAAACGGGCCTTTTTTCAATGAACGTGACATTCGCTTCCCTTACTTTCTCTTGCGCCGCTGCACGATCATCGAATCGGTGCGCTTGTTCTTGCGCGTGCGATAGCCCTTGGTCAACGTGCCCCACGGGCTGACCGGGTCACGCTTGGTGCCGGTACGACCCTCGCCACCACCGTGCGGGTGATCAACCGGATTCATCGCAACTCCGCGAACCGTCGGACGCACTCCGCGCCAACGCATTGCTCCGGCCTTGCCGATCTGCCGCAGACTGTTTTCTTCGTTGCCGACTTCGCCGATCGTGGCGCGGCAATCGATCAGCACGCGGCGAATCTCGCCGGAGCGCAGGCGCAATTGTGCGTAGCTGCCTTCGCGTGCCAGCAACTGCACCGACGTACCGGCAGCGCGCGCCATCTGCGCACCCTTGCCCGGCAGCATCTCAACGCAATGAATCGTCGTACCGACCGGAATATTGCGCAGTGGCAGCGTATTGCCGGCGCGAATCGGCGCTTCGTTGCCGCTCATCAACTGCACGCCGACCGCCACGCCTTTCGGCGCGATGATGTAACGACGCTCACCGTCCGCGTACACCAGTAACGCGATATGCGCGGAGCGGTTCGGATCGTATTCGAGCCGTTCAACCTTCGCACCGATGCCTTCCTTGTCGCGCTTGAAATCGATCAGGCGATACGTCTGCTTATGGCCGCCGCCTTTGTGCCGAATCGTGATACGACCCGAGTTGTTGCGGCCCGACCCGCGGATCTTTGGCTCGGTCAACGATGCCAGCGGCTTGCCCTTATGCAGGTGCGCGCTGACAACCTTGACGACGCCGCGTCGACCGGCGGATGTTGGTTTAACTTTTACGAGTGCCATTTACTTAACTTCCTGCGCGAAGTCGATTTCCTGTCCGGGCTTTAGCCGGACATACGCCTTGCGCACATTGCTGCGCCGGCCTTCAAACCGGCCGAAGCGCTTCTGCTTGCCCTTTTGGTTCAGGATGGACACGCGATCGACCTGGACCTTGAACAGCAGTTCGATCGCGGCCTTGATCTCGGTCTTCGTCGCGTCGTGCATCACGCGAAATGCCACCTGGTCGTGCTTCTCGCCGATCATCGTGCTTTTCTCGGACACGACGGGCCCGAGCAGCACCGCATAGAGCCGATCGTTTCTGCCGCTCGGCGTCGAGCTGACTTGCTTGGTCGCGCTCATCCCCACATCTCCTCGAGCTTGGAGATCGCGGGCTTCGTCACGATCACTTTCTTGTAGTGGATCAGCGACAGCGGATCCGCATAGCGTGGCTCGACGATCAGCACATGCTTGAGGTTGCGCGACGCAAGATACAGATTCTCATCGACGTCGTCAGTGATGATCAGCACCGACTGCAGGCCCATCGCCTTCAGACGGTCTGCCAGTTGTTTCGTCTTCGGCGAATCGACCGCCAACGAATCGACGACGGCGATGCGATCGTCGCGTGCCAGCTGCGACAAGATCGATGCCATGCCGGCGCGGTACATCTTCTTGTTCACCTTATGCGAAAAATTCTCGTCGGGTGAATTCGGGAATGCGCGACCACCGCCGCGCCAGATTGGGCTCGAGCTCATCCCCGCGCGCGCGCGGCCGGTTCCCTTTTGGCGCCATGGCTTGCGCGTCGAGTGCTTGACCGTTGTTCTGTCTTTCTGCGCGCGCGTGCCTTGCCTCGCATTGGCTTGATACGCAACAACGATCTGATGCACCAGCGCTTCGTTGTACTCGCGACCGAAAACCGTCTCGGGCGCCGACGTCGTTCCGGCGTCCTGGCCTTGGGCATTGAGCATTTTCAGTTCCATCTGCTCTCCCTATTTCCCAGTCGCTGGCTTGGTGGCCTGCACGGGCTTGGCTTTTGCCGCAGGCCGCACAACGACATCGCCGCCGGCCGCGCCCGGCACTGCACCGCGAATCAGCAACAGTTGGCGCTCGGTGTCGATGCGCGCCACGACCAGATTCTGCGTCGTGCGCTGTTTATCGCCAAGGTGACCTGCCATGCGCTTGCCTGGCATCACACGGCCCGGATCCTGGCGCATGCCGATCGAACCCGGCGCATTGGTCGACACCGAATTACCGTGCGTCGCGCGATTCGACGAAAAGTGATGGCGCTTGATCGCGCCCGGCGAATCCTTTGCCAATCGTCACGCCAGTCACGTCGACCTTTTGGCCAACCGAAAAAATATCGATGCCGACGGTTGCGCCCGCTTTGAATTGTTCGACTTGCTTGGCATCGAGACGGAATTCTTTCTGCTTCGAGCCCGCTTCAATCCCGGCCTTCGCAAAATGGCCCGCCTGCGGCTTCGACACGCGCGAAGAACGGCGCGCGCCATAGGCAACCTGAATCCCGGTGTAGCCGTCGGTTTCGGCGGTGCGTACCTGCGCAACCCGGTTGTTCGACACGTCAAGCACGGTCACCGGAACCGACTCGCCTTCGTCGGTAAAAATGCGCGTCATGCCCACCTTGCGGCCCATTAAACCTAGGCGGCCTAAGGTCTCTCTCATTCTTTTCTCCACTCCCGGCTTCGATTGGCCAGGACGACCTTAAAGCGACAACTCTAAGAACGCGTCCGCCTGCTCTAATTGGCTGCGGATCGCGAAAAGCCTGCGAGTTTATCGCATCCGACTACTCAGATGCAACCCGCTGTACCTTGATCTTGATATCCACGCCAGCCGGCAGATCAAGCTTCGCCAGCGCGTCGACTGTCTTGTCGGTCGGATCGATGATGTCCATCAGCCGCTGATGAGTCCGCATCTCCATTTGGTCGCGCGACGTCTTGTTGACGTGCGGCGAGCGCAGGATGTCGAAGCGCTGGATGCGGGTCGGCAACGGCACCGGGCCCCGAACGACGGCGCCGGTGCGCTTGGCGGTATCAACGATCTCGAGCGCCGACTGATCGATCAGCGTGTAGTCGAACGCTTTGAGGCGAATTCGAATTCTCTGGCTTTGCATTTGGTTCTTTCAAAGAGCGAGGCAGCATTGCTGCCGAAATGGTTCGTTTAGTCGATTCGCTACTCGATAATTTTGGCGACGACGCCGGCGCCGACGGTTTTGCCACCTTCGCGGACGGCGAAGCGCAGGCCTTGTTCCATCGCGATCGGGGCGATCAGCGCCACTTCCATCTGGATGTTGTCGCCCGGCATCACCATCTCGGTGCCCGCCGGCAGCTGAATCGAGCCGGTCACGTCGGTGGTGCGAAAGTAAAACTGCGGCCGATAGCCGTTGAAGAACGGGGTATGGCGTCCGCCTTCTTCCTTGCTCAGTACATAGACTTCGGCGGTGAACTTGGTGTGCGGGGTGATCGAGCCGGGCTTGGCCAGCACCTGGCCGCGCTCGACTTCTTCACGCTTGGTACCGCGCAGCAGCACGCCGACGTTGTCGCCCGCCTGGCCTTGGTCGAGCAGCTTTCTGAACATCTCGACCCCGGTGCAGGTGGTCTTGAGCGTCGGCTTGATGCCGATGATTTCGATCTCGTCGCCGACTTTGACGATGCCGCGCTCGATCCGGCCGGTGACGACGGTGCCGCGCCCGGAGATGGAGAACACGTCTTCGACCGGCATCAGGAAGGCGCCGTCGATGGCTCGTTCGGGCGTCGGGATGTAGCTGTCGAGCGCTTCGGCGAGCTTCATGATCGACACTTCGCCCAGATCGCCTTTGTCGCCTTCCAGCGCGAGCTTGGCCGAGCCTTTGACGATCGGGGTGTCGTCGCCCGGAAAGTCGTATTTGCTGAGCAGCTCTCGCACTTCGATTTCGACCAGTTCGAGCAGCTCGGCGTCGTCGACCATGTCGACTTTGTTCAGGTACACGATGATGTAGGGCACGCCGACCTGGCGCGCGAGCAGGATGTGCTCGCGCGTCTGCGGCATCGGGCCGTCGGCGGCGACTGACGACCAGAATGGCGCCGTCCATCTGGGCCGCGCCGGTGATCATGTTCTTGATGTAGTCGGCGTGGCCGGGGCAGTCGACGTGGGCGTAGTGGCGATTGGCGGTCTCGTATTCGACGTGCGCGGTGTTGATGGTGATGCCGCGCGCTTTTTCTTCGGGCGCGGCATCGATCTGGTCGTAGGCCCGGGCTTCGCCGCCAAACTTGCTCGCCAGCACCGAGGTCATGGCCGCCGTTAAGGTGGTCTTGCCGTGATCGACGTGACCGATCGTGCCCACGTTCACGTGCGGCTTGGTCCGCTCAAACTTGCCTTTCGCCATCGCTAATCCTTAAATTCTTAGTTAGTTACTTCGTCTTTGCTGAGATCACGGCTTCGGCAACCGATTTCGGCGCTTCTGCGTAGTGTTTGAATTCCATCGTATACGTCGCACGGCCCTGCGTCAGTGAACGCAGCGTCGTCGAGTAGCCGAACATCTCGGCCAGCGGCACCTCGGCGCGCACGGCCTTGCCGCCGCCGCCGGCGATGTCGTCCATGCCCTGAATCACACCGCGGCGTGACGACAGATCGCCCATCACGTCGCCCATCTTCTCCTCGGGCGTTTCGACTTCAACCGCCATGATCGGCTCGAGCAACACCGGCGACGCCGCGCGCATGCCGTCCTTGAAACCCATCGAGCCTGCCATCTTGAACGCGTTCTCGTTCGAATCGACCTCGTGGTACGAGCCGTAATGCAGCGTGACCTTGACGTCGACCACCGGATAACCGGCGAGCACGCCCGCCTTCAGCGTTTCTTCAACACCCTTGTTGACTGCAGGAATGTACTCGCGCGGCACGACACCGCCCTTGATCGCATCGACGAATTCGAAACCTTTGCCCGGTTCCTGCGGTTCAAGCTTCAACACCACGTGGCCATATTGCCCGCGACCACCTGACTGCTTGATGAATTTGCCTTCGGCGTTCTCAACCGTGCGACGAATCGTTTCCCGATACGCCACCTGCGGCTTGCCAACTGAAGCTTCGACCGAAAACTCGCGCTTCATTCGGTCGACGATGATCTCAAGGTGCAACTCGCCCATGCCCGAGATGATCGTCTGCCCCGACTCGTCGTCGGTATGCACGCGAAACGACGGGTCTTCCTGCGCGAGGCGGTTCAGCGCGATGCCCATTTTTTCCTGATCGGCCTTCGTCTTCGGCTCTACCGCCTGCGAGATCACCGGCTCCGGAAAAATCATCCGCTCCAGCGTGACAACTTTGTCCGGACTGCACAGGGTATCGCCGGTAGTTACGTCTTTGAGTCCGACCGCAGCAGCAATATCGCCGGCGTAGACCTCCTTGATTTCTTCGCGCTGGTTCGCGTGCATCTGCAGGATGCGGCCGATACGCTCTTTGCGGCCCTTGATCGCGTTGTAGACGGTGTCGCCCGAGCTCAGCACACCCGAGTACACGCGCAGAAACGTCAGCTGACCGACGTACGGATCGGTCATGATCTTGAACGCGAGCGAAGAAAACGGCGCCTTGTCATTGGGTGGGCGCTCTTCGGACTGACCCTTCTCGTTCTCCCCCGTCACCGGCGGAATATCGACCGGGCTCGGCAGATACTCGATCACCGCATCGAGCATCGCCTGCACGCCCTTGTTCTTGAACGCGGAGCCGCACAGCATCGGCGTGATCTCGCTCGCGATCGCGCGCGTGCGCAGTCCGTGCTTGATTTCCTGCTCGGTGAGCGCACCGCCATCCAGATACTTGGTCATCAGCTCATCGTTGGCTTCGGCCGCGGCTTCGACCATCTTCTCGCGCCACTCTTTGGCATTCCTCGAGCAGCTCGGGCGGCACATCGATGTACTCGAATTTCATGCCCTTGCTGGCTTCGTCCCAGATGATCGCTTTCATCTTGACCAGATCGACGACGCCCGCGAAAGCCTTCTTCGGCGCCGATCGGAATCTGGATCGGCACCGGGTTGGCCTTGAGCCGCAGCTTCATCTGCTCATAGACCTTGAAAAAATTGGCGCCGGTGCGGTCCATCTTGTTGACGAACGCGAGCCGCGGCACACCGTACTTGTTGGCCTGCCGCCAGACGGTTTCCGATTGCGGCTGCACACCACCGACCGCGCAATACACCATGCACGCGCCGTCAAGCACGCGCATGCTGCGCTCGACTTCGATCGTGAAGTCGACGTGGCCCGGCGTGTCGATGATGTTGATGCGATGCTCCGGAAACGACATGTCCATGCCGCGCCAGAAGGTCGTGGTCGCCGCCGAAGTAATCGTGATGCCGCGCTCCTGCTCCTGCTCCATCCAGTCCATCGTCGCGGCGCCTTCGTGCACCTCGCCGAGTTTGTGGTTGACCCCGGTGTAGAACAACACACGCTCAGTGGTCGTGGTCTTGCCGGCGTCGATGTGCGCCGAGATTCCGATGTTCCGGTACAGCTCAATTGGAGTCTTGCGTGGCATAAAGAACGACAAATCCCTACCTAAGTTGCCGGACTGCGAAGCAGGCCGGTTCCCCTGAACCTAAAACCTAAAATGCGCGAAGGCTTTGTTCGCTTCCGCCATCCGGTGCACTTCTTCTTTCTTCTTCATTGCGCCGCCGCGGCCTTCGGCCGCTTCCATCAGCTCACCCGCGAGCCGGAGCGGCATCGATTTCTCGCTGCGCTTCTTCGCAGCCTCGCGCAGCCAACGCATGGCCAACGCCATACGACGGACCGGACGCACTTCGACCGGTACCTGATAGTTGGCGCCACCGACACGACGGCTCTTCACTTCGACCATCGGTCTGACGTTGGACAGAGCAGCTGAAAACACTTCGAGCGCGTTCTTGCCGCCCTTGGTTTCAATCTGCGTTAACGCGCCATAAACAATGCGCTCGGCAACGGCTTTCTTGCCGTCGAGCATGATGACGTTGACGAACTTGGTCAGATCCTGCGAATTGAATTTAGGATCGGGCAGGATGTCACGCTTGGGTACTTCACGACGACGCGGCACTTCTCACCTCTTTCTCTTCAGTCGTTATGCGGTTCCATGCTGACGAACCGCGACTTACTCGATCACCCCATATGGGGACGATCGATGCAAAATCATTAAGCGGGTTTCGGTCGCTTCGCGCCGTACTTCGATCGGCTTTGCTTGCGATCCTTGACGCCCTGCGTATCCAGCGACCCGCGCACGATGTGGTAACGCACGCCTGGCAGATCTTTTACCCGGCCGCCGCGGATCAGTACGACCGAGTGCTCCTGCAGGTTATGGCCTTCACCGCCGATATACGAGATCACCTCGTACCCATTGACCAACCGCACCTTGGCCACCTTGCGCAACGCGGAGTTCGGCTTCTTCGGCGTAGTCGTGTACACGCGCGTGCATACGCCGCGCTTCTGCGGGCTTAATCTCAAAGCCGGGCTCTTGCTCTTGACGCGCGTGCTTTCACGCGGCTTACGAACAAGTTGATTAATGGTCGGCATCTAGTTTATCCAAAACGGTTTTCCAAAAAGCGCGGCGCCCGAGTGGAGCACGGGCGCCGAAAAGCCTGCGATTATCGCCAGCCGCGAATTAATGGTCAAGGCGCGGGTATCAGCCGGCAGAGTGAGCGCCCGTCGTCGACAGGCCACGTTCCCTGCTGGCTACTACTCGGCAACTTCTGCCGATTCGTCGGCTCCCGATTCCGCCTCGCCTTCGACCGGCGCCATCAGCTCCATCTCGGCCAACTGCTTTTGCTCGAGCGCATCGGCCGCTTCCTTCTCCTTGCGCGCCCGATGGAATGCCATGCCGGTTCCGGCCGGTATCAGACGGCCGACGATGACGTTTTCCTTCAGACCGCGCAGATCGTCCTTCTTGCCCATGATCGCCGCTTCGGTCAGCACACGCGTGGTCTCCTGGAACGAAGCCGCGGAGATGAACGAGTCGGTCGACAACGATGCCTTGGTGATGCCGAGCAGGATGTTTTCGTACAACGCGGGACGCTTGCCTTCGGCGATCGCCTTGTCGTTCTCATCCAGCATCTCGGAGCGCTCGACCTGCTCGCCGGTGATGAACGGCGCATCGCCCGGATCGCTGATCTGAACCCGACGCAGCATCTGCCGCACGATCACTTCGATGTGCTTGTCATTGATCTTCACACCTTGCAGGCGATAGACGTCCTGCACTTCGTCGACGATGTAGCGCGCCAGCGCATCCACGCCCAGCAGGCGAAGGATGTCGTGCGGATCGGCCGAACCATCGACGATCAGCTCGCCCTTGTTCACGACCTGGCCGTCGTGCACGAGCATGTGTTTTTCCTTCGAAATCAGGAACTCATGCTCTTCGCCGTCCAGGTCCGTGATGATCAGACGCTGCTTACCCTTCGTTTCCTTGCCGAACGTCACGGTGCCCGTCACCTCGGCCAGCATGCCGGCGTCTTTCGGTGAACGCGCTTCGAACAGCTCGGCAACTCGCGGCAGACCGCCGGTGATGTCGCGTGTCTTCTGCGATTCGGTCGGAATCCGGGCCAGTACCTCGCCGACGCCTACTTGCTGCGCGTCACGGACGACAATCAGCGCGCCCACCGGGAAGCTGATCGTCACCGAGTGCTCGGTGCCGGGGATCTTGACCTCGTCGCCCATCTCGTTCAGCAGCTTGACCTGCGGACGCACGCCTTTGGCAGCCGTCGGACCACGGCGCTTGGCGTCGATGACGACCAGCGTCGAAAGCCCGGTCACCTCATCGATCTGCCGTGCAACGGTGACGCCTTCTTCGACGTTCTCGAACTTCACCGTTCCAGCAAACTCGGTGACGATCGGACGCGTCAGAGGATCCCAGCTGGCGAGTTGCGTGCCGGCCTTGACCTGCTTGCCGTCTGCCGCCAACAGCGTCGCACCGTAAGGCACTTTGTGGCGTTCACGCTCGCGGCCGTTGTCGTCGACGATCGTGACTTCGCCCGAGCGGCCGATCGCGACCTGCTCGCCTTTGGCGTTGGTCACGTAGCGCATCGTGCTGGTAAAGCGCACGGTACCGTTGCTCTTCGCTTCGACGCCCGACGCTACGGCGGCACGCGACGCTGCGCCGCCGATATGGAACGTGCGCATCGTCAGCTGCGTGCCGGGTTCGCCGATCGATTGCGCGGCAATGACGCCGACCGCTTCGCCTGCGTTGACCAGCACGCCGCGGCCCAGATCGCGGCCATAGCACTTGGCGCACAAGCCATAACGCGTTTCGCACGACAGCGGAGTACGAACACGTACTTCGTCGATGCCAAGAGCCTCGATATTGTCGACGTCGTCTTCGTCGAGCAGATACCCGATCGGATGCAGCACTTCCTGCGTCTCGGGATTCAGCACGTCCATCGTGATGACGCGCCCGAGAATCCGGTCGCGCAACGCTTCGATGACCTCGCCACCTTCGACCAGCGCCTTCATCGTGACCCCGTTGCCAGTGCCGCAATCGTCTTCGGTGACCACGAGATCCTGCGTAACGTCGACCAGACGGCGTGTCAAGTAACCCGAGTTCGCGGTCTTCAGTGCCGTATCGGCCAGACCTTTACGGGCGCCGTGCGTCGAGATGAAGTACTGCAGAACGTTCAGCCCTTCGCGGAAGTTGGCGGTAATCGGCGTCTCGATGATCGAGCCATCGGGTTTCGCCATCAATCCGCGCATACCGGCCAGCTGACGAATCTGCGCGACCGAACCGCGCGCACCTGAGTCGGCCATCATCCAGATCGAGTTGAACGATTCCTGCGACGACTCGCGGCCGTGGCGATCGCTTGCCTGCTCGGTCGCCAGCTGCTCCATCATCACCTTGCCAACGTGATCACCGGCACGACCCCAGATATCGACGACCTTGTTGTAGCGCTCGCCTTGCGTCACCAGACCCGAGGTGTACTGCGCCTCGATCTCCTTCACCTCTCGCTCGGCGCTACGAATGATCTCTTCCTTCTGCGGCGGCACGACCATGTCGTCGATCGCAATCGAAAGTCCGGCGCGCGTCGCCAAGCGTGAAGCCGGTTTGCATCAGCTTGTCGGCAAAGATCACCGTCTCGCGCAGACCGCACTTGCGGAAGGCGAGATTGATCAGCCGGCTGATCTCTTTTTTCTTCAGCGGCTTGTTCAGCACGTTGAACGACAACCCGGCCGGCAGAATCTCCGACATCAGCGCACGGCCAACCGTCGTTTCATAGCGCGTCATCTTCGGCGTTTTCTCGCCGGTTTCCGCATTTACATCGAATTCGCGAACGCGCACCGTGACGCGCGTTTGCAACTCGACTTCGCGGTTTTCGTACGCGCGGTGCACTTCGGCCAGGTCGGTAAAGAACGAGCCTTCGCCTTTGCCGTTGATCTTCTCGCGCGTGGCGTAGTAAAGACCCAGCACGATGTCCTGCGACGGCACGATCGACGGATCGCCGTTCGACGGGAACAGCACGTTGTTCGACGCCAGCATCAGCGAGCGCGCTTCGAGCTGCGCTTCGAGCGACAGTGGAACGTGCACGGCCATCTGGTCGCCGTCGAAGTCGGCGTTGAACGCCGCGCACACGAGCGGATGCAGCTGGATTGCCTTGCCTTCGATCAGCACCGGCTCGAACGCCTGAATGCCAAGGCGGTGCAATGTCGGCGCACGGTTCAGCATCACCGGGTGCTGGCGAATCACCTCTTCGAGGATGTCCCACACCACCGGCTCGCCGGACTCGACCATCTTTTTCGCGGCCTTGATCGTGGTCGCCAGACCTTGCAATTCGAGCTTGTTGAAGATGAACGGCTTGAACAACTCGAGCGCCATCAGTTTCGGCAAGTCCGCACTGATGCAGTTTCAACTGCGGGCCGACGACGATGACCGAGCGGCCCGAATAGTCGACGCGCTTTCCGAGCAGGTTCTGACGGAAGCGACCGCCCTTGCCCTTGATCATGTCGGCGAGCGACTTCAGAGGACGCTTGTTGGCGCCCGTCATCGCCTTGCCGCGACGGCCGTTGTCGAGCAGCGAATCGACCGATTCCTGCAGCATGCGCTTCTCGTTGCGCACGATGATCTCCGGCGCTTTCAGTTCAAGCAGACGCTTCAACCGGTTGTTGCGGTTGATCACGCGGCGATACAGATCGTTCAGATCCGATGTCGCAAAGCGACCACCATCGAGCGGCACCAGCGGACGCAGCTCGGGCGGAAGCACCGGAAGCACTTCGAGAATCATCCACTCAGGCTTGATGCCCGAGCGCTGAAAGCCTTCGAGCACTTTCAGCCGCTTCGCGAACTTCTTGATCTTCGCTTCAGAACCGGTTTCCGACAGATCCTTGCGCAACGTCTCGATTTCTTTGTTGACGTCGATGCCGCGCAGCAACTCGCGAATCGCTTCGGCGCCCATTAGCGCACGAAAATCGTCGCCGTATTCCTCGGTCTTCGCGATGAAGTCGTCCTCGGTCATCAGCTGCCCTTTCTTCAGGGGCGTGAAACCGGGATCGACGACGCAGAACGCTTCGAAGTACAGGACGCGCTCGATGTCGCGCAGCGTCATGTCGAGCACCATTCCCATGCGGGATGGCAAGCTCTTCAGGAACCAGATGTGCGCGGTCGGGCTGGCAAGCTCGATGTGCCCCATGCGCTCGCGGCGCACTTTGGCGAGCGTGACTTCAACGCCGCACTTTTCGCAGATCACGCCACGATGCTTCAGCCGCTTGTACTTGCCGCACAGGCACTCGTAGTCCTTGATCGGCCCGAAAATCTTGGCGCAAAAAAGTCCGTCACGCTCGGGCTTGAACGTGCGGTAGTTGATGGTCTCCGGTTTTTTGACTTCACCGAACGACCACGAACGGATCTTGTCGGGCGACGCGATGCCGATCTTGATGGCATCGAATTGCTCTTCCTGCTGGACCTGCTTGAACAGATCGAGAAGTGCCTTCATTAGTTGCGCTCCAAATCGATATCAATACCCAGCGAGCGGATTTCCTTGACCAGCACGTTGAACGACTCCGGCATGCCGGCATCGATCACGTGATCGCCCTTGACGATGTTTTCGTAGACCTTGGTGCGGCCCTGCACGTCGTCCGACTTCACCGTCAGCATTTCCTGCAACACATACGCGGCGCCGTAAGCTTCGAGTGCCCACACTTCCATCTCGCCGAAGCGCTGGCCGCCGAACTGCGCCTTGCCGCCCAGCGGTTGCTGCGTAACAAGCGAGTACGGGCCGGTCGAGCGTGCGTGCATCTTGTCGTCGACCAAGTGATGCAGCTTCAGCATGTGCATGTAGCCGACGGTCACCGGGCGCTCGAAAATCTCGCCTGAACGGCCATCGAACAAACGCGTCTGCGTCTTGGTCGGCGTTAACTGCAAAGCTTTCGCCACTTCGTCCGGATAGGCGAGATCGAGCATTGCGTGGATCTCTTTTTCCGCCGCACCGTCGAACACCGGCGTCGCAAACGGCACGCCGTCCCTCAAGTGTTCGCCAAGCTGAGTGACTTCCTCGTCGCTTAGCTGATCGATCTCTTCCGGCTTGCCCGAACGGTTGTAGACCTCTTTCAGGAACGTGCGAAGTTGCCCAGCTTGACGTTGGCGACCATGTCACCGATACGTTGCCCAAGACCCTTGGCCGCCCATCCAAGATGGGTTTCCAGAATCTGACCGACGTTCATACGCGACGGCACGCCGAGCGGATTGAGCACCAGATCGACAGGCGTTCCGTCGGCCATGTACGGCATGTCTTCGACCGGCACGATGCGCGAAACCACGCCTTTGTTGCCGTGGCGTCCCGCCATCTTGTCGCCCGGCTGCAGGCGGCGCTTGACGGCCAGATACACCTTGACCATCTTCAGCACGCCCGGCGGCAACTCGTCGCCCTGCGTCAGCTTTTTCTTCTTGTCTTCGAATGCCTGATCGAACTGCTTGCGCTTTTGCTCGATCGAATCCTTCAGCGCTTCGAGCTGGGCTGCGGCATCGTCGTCAGCCAGGCGAATTTCGAACCAGTGATACTTCTCGAGCGACGACAAGTAATCCTTCGTCACTACCGTTCCGCGCGCGAGACGATTCGGACCTCCTGTCGCTTCCTTACGGAGCAACAGCTTCTCGATCCGTTGGAACGCATCGCCTTCGACGATGCGAAGCTGATCGTTCAAGTCCTGCCGGTACCGTTTCAGTGCATCATCGATGATGTTTTGCGCTCGGCGGTCGCGAACGATGCCTTCACGCGTAAACACCTGAACGTCGATCACTGTGCCGCTCATGCCAGATGGCACGCGCAGCGAAGTGTCCTTAACGTCCGACGCTTTCTCACCGAAGATTGCGCGCAGCAGCTTCTCTTCCGGCGTCAGCTGCGTCTCGCCCTTCGGCGTGACCTTGCCGACGAGCACGTCACCGGCATTCACCTCGGCGCCGATATAGACGATGCCGGAATCGTCGAGCCGCCCGAGCTGATTCTCCGAAAGATTGGAGATATCGCGCGTGATTTCTTCTGGTCCGAGCTTCGTGTCGCGCGCAACGACGTTCAACTCCTCGATGTGGATCGACGTATAGCGGTCATCGGAAACGACGCGCTCCGAGATCAAAATCGAATCTTCGAAGTTGTAGCCGTTCCACGGCATGAACGCGACCAGCATGTTCTGGCCGAGCGCCAGCTCACCCAGATCCGTCGATGCGCCGTCGGCGACCACATCGCCCTTCGCGATCGATTCGCCCTTTTTGACGATCGGCGTCTGATTGATGTTGGTGTTCTGATTCGACCGCGTGTACTTCGTCAGGTTATAGATGTCGACGCCGACTTCGCCCTGCACGTTTTCCTTGTCGTCGACGCGAACGACGATGCGGTTCGCATCGACGTAGTCGACCGTACCACCGCGCAATGCCTGCACGGTGGTACCCGAGTCGACTGCGACCGTGCGCTCGACGCCAGTGCCCACGAACGGCTTCTCAGGACGCAGGCAAGGCACCGCCTGGCGCTGCATGTTCGAACCCATCAGCGCGCGGTTCGCGTCATCGTGCTCGAGGAACGGGATCAACGATGCGGCCACCGAGACGATCTGCGACGGCGCGATGTCCATGTACTGGACGCGGCCTGGCGACATCAAAACGAACTCGCCGTTTTCACGGCAGCTGACCAGCTCGTCCTGAAACTTGCCGTTCTTGTCGAGCGGCGCGTTCGCCTGCGCGATGACGTACTTGCCTTCTTCGATCGCCGACAGATACGAAATGTCGGTCGTGACCTTGCCGCCGTCGACCTTGCGATACGGAGTTTCCAGAAAACCGTACTCGTTCAGCTGCGCGTACAGCGCCATCGAATTGATCAGGCCGATGTTCGGGCCTTCCGGCGTTTCGATCGGGCACACGCGTCCGTAGTGCGTCGGATGCACGTCTCGCACTTCGAAGCCGGCGCGCTCGCGCGTCAAGCCGCCGGGTCCCAACGCCGAGACACGACGCTTGTGCGTGATCTCAGACAGCGGGTTGGTTTGGTCCATGAACTGGCTCAACTGCGACGAGCCGAAGAACTCGCGAATCGACGCGCTGATCGGCTTGCTGTTGATCAGGTCGTGCGGCATCAGGTTTTCGGTCTCGGCCTGACCCAACCGCTCCTTGACTGCGCGCTCAACGCGAACGAGTCCAGCACGGAACTGGTTTTCGGCAAGCTCGCCGACCACCCGCACGCGACGATTGCCGAGGTGATCGATGTCGTCGATCTCACCGCGCCCGTTGCGCAGCTCGACCAGCAGCTTCATCGTGTCCGCGATGTCTTCGTGCGTCAGCGTCATCGGACCGGTGATTTCCGGACGTCCGAAGCGGCTGTTGACCTTCATCCGGCCGACGCGCGACAGGTCGTACGTGTCTTCGTCGAAGAACAGGCGACGGAACAGCGTTTCGACCGCATCTTCGGTCGGCGGCTCGCCCGGTCGCATCATCCGGTAAATGGCGATACGCGCAGCGAGCTGATCGCCGGTTTCGTCGATACGCAGCGTGTTCGAGATGAACGCGCCCTGATCCAGATCATTGATATAGATCGTGCGGATCTCCTGCACGTTGGCGGCGCGCAGTTTCTTCAGCAGATCCTCGGTCAGCTCATCGTTGGCATTGGCGACGATCTCGCCGGTTTCCGGATCGACGACATTGTTCGCCAGTACGCGGCCCAGCAAATAGTCCTCGGTGACCGCGATGCGCTTCATGCCCGCAGCTTCCATGTCGCGGATATGTTTGGCGTTGATGCGCTTGTCCTTGGCAACGATGACCTTGCCGGTCTTGTCGGTGATGTCGAAGCGCGCTGTCTCGCCGCGCAACCTGCTCGGGCACAAGTTCCATAAAGCCGCCTTCGGCACTCAGTGCAAACGTGTCGAAGCGGAAGAAGTGGGCCAGCACCTGCTCGTTGGAAAGCCCAATGGCCTTCAGCAGAATCGTCGCCGGCATCTTGCGACGGCGATCGACGCGGAAGTACAGGATGTCCTTGGGGTCGAACTCGAAGTCGAGCCATGAACCGCGATACGGAATCACGCGCGCGGAGAACAGCAGCTTGCCGCTCGAATGTGTCTTGCCGCGATCGTGCTCGAAGAACACGCCGGGCGAGCGATGCAGCTGCGACACGATCACGCGCTCGGTGCCGTTGATGACAAACGAGCCGGTGGTCGTCATCAGCGGTATTTCGCCCATGTAGACCTCTTGCTCTTTGACTTCCTTGACCGTCGGCTTCGACGCCTCGCGGTCCATGATCACCAGCCGTACCTTGGCGCGCAGCGGCGACGCGTACGTCAGGCCACGCTGCTGGCATTCCTTGACGTCAAATGGCGGCTCGCCCAGATGAAAGCTGACGAACTCGAGCCGCGCCATGCCGTTATGGCTGGAGATCGGAAATATCGACGTGAACGCGGCTTGCAGGCCGTGGTTCTCGCGCTTGGCGGGCGGCACATCCGCCTGCAGAAAGTGGGCATACGACTCAAGCTGGGTCGCAAGCAAAAACGGCACAGACAACACGCTCGGCCGTTTGGCAAAGCTCTTGCGAATGCGCTTTTTTTCAGTGAACGAGTACGGCATGGACGCTCCGTTCGGTACGGGAGAAGGGCAAAACAACTAGCCCAGGATGCTCGACGCGGGGACGACAAATGACCGCCACGGACGCAGCGTGAAGCGCTTGCATCCGAGCGGCGTAGGTGTGTCCTGCGCGTTCGTTCATCCAGGGAAGACTTTGATGTTGGGGACGAATTTCCCCAATTCAAAGACCACCCATCACAGCACAGTCGCCGGCGAAGCAAGCTTCGCCGGCGGTCTAACCGTATTTGACCTCTACTTTGGCGCCTGCGTCTTCCAGCTTCTTCTTCGCCGCTTCCGCGTCCGCCTTGTTGACGCCTTCCTTGACGGGCTTCGGTGCGCCATCGACCAGATCCTTGGCTTCCTTCAGGCCGAGACCGGTCAGCTCACGCACCGCCTTGATCACGTTGACCTTGTTCGCGCCAAACTCCGCCAGCACGACCGTAAATTCGGTCTGCTCTTCGGCCACTGCCGCCGCCGCACCGCCGCCTGCCGGCGCCGCCACAGCGACTGCCGCCGCTGCCGCGGAAACACCAAACTTGTCTTCCATCATCTTGATCAGCTCGCTGATCTCGAGAACGGACTTCGCGCCGATGGCGTCGAGAATTTCCTGATTCGAAAGTGCCATTACCAACTCCTAAGAAAATGCGTTGTATCGGTTCAATTGTCGAATGTGGATTACGCGGGCGTCGCTTCTTTCGAATCGCGCACCGCAGCCAACGTGCGCACCAGACGCGACGGCACTTCGTTCAACGTGCGAACGAACTGACCGATCGGTGCCTGCATCGTGGCCATCAACTTCGCCAGCAACTCGTCGCGGCTCGGCAGCAGCGCCAACGCCTTGACACCCTTTTCGTCCATCACGAAATTGGGCGTCCCGCCGGCCTTGACGATCAGCTTGTCGTTGTCTTTGGCAAAGCTGGAAAGCACCTTGGCGGCAGACACGGGGTCGTTCGAAAAGCCGTACACCAAGGGTCCGATCAACTTGTCGGACAACCCTGAAAACGGTGTTCCACCGACCGCGCGACGCGCCAACGTGTTTTTCAGCACACGCAACTGCACACCCTGGCTGCGCGCTTGCTTGCGCAATCGGGTGATCGCATCCACATCCAGCCCACGGTATTCGGCCACCACGATCGATTGCGACGACGCCACAAGGGCGCCGACTTCCTCGACCACAGCCGCCTTCTCTTGCCGATTAAGACCCATGCACTGGCTCCATAAAAGTGCTTCGCAATGCTCAGCACCGGTTGAAAAACCGGCGACCGAAGCGAAACACCGATGCACGTCTCAACACATTTCCTGAGCGCACTTCAATGCTCTCCTCGGGTCCACCGTCTGCGCTGGAATGGAAAACCTCTCCAAACTTAAAGAAACAAGTCTTAGAAACTCGTCTCTTCCAGCGGTCTCTGACAGCAGCGCGTCCGTATCGATGTTCCGACGTAACGCGCAGCCCAAAGTCTTTACGTGACTACTTCCTTTATCCGTTCAACGCTCAGTTCAACGTCGACGCATCGACGCGAACGCCAACTCCCATCGTCGACGACACCGAAATCTTGCGCAGAAAAACGCCCTTCGACGACGCTGGCTTCGATTTGTTCAACGCATCGATCAGCGCCGCTAGGTTGGTCTGCAACCGATCGACCTCGAACGAAGCGCGGCCAATCGATGCGTGCACGATGCCGGCTTTGTCAGCGCGAAACTGCACTTGGCCCGCCTTCGCGTTCTTTACCGCCTGCGCAACGTCCGGCGTGACGGTGCCGACCTTCGGGTTCGGCATCAACCCGCGTGGACCGAGCACTTGACCCAGCCCGCCGACCACGCGCATCGCATCCGGCGAGGCAATGACCACGTCAAAATCCAGAAAGCCTTCCTTGATCTTCGCTGCCAGATCGTCCATGCCAATGATGTCGGCACCCGCAGCCTTGGCCTCTTCCGCTTTTGCGCCTTGCGCAAACACCGCGACGCGTTTGGTCTTACCGCTACCTGCCGGCAGCACGACCGAGCCGCGCACCGTTTGATCCGACTTCTTTGCGTCGATACCGAGTGCGACCGAAACGTCGACCGATTCGTCAAACTTCGCCGTCGCGCATTGCTTGATCAGCGTCAAGGCATCGCCGACCGGATACGTCTTTTGCGTGTCGACCTTGCTGCGATTGGCCTTTGTGCGTTTGGAGACGGCCATTACAGACCCTCCACCGTGATGCCCATCGAGCGAGCGCTGCCTGCGATCGTCCGCACCGCCGCTTCCATGTCGGCGGCGGTCAGATCGGGCATTTTTGCCTTGGCAATCTCCTCGGCCTGCGCGCGCGTGATCTTGCCGACCTTGTCGGTATGCGGCTTCGGTGAGCCGCGCTCGATCTTCGCGGCCTTCTTGATCAACACCGTCGCCGGCGGCGTTTTCATCACGAACGTGAAGCTCTTGTCCGCAAACGCCGTGATCACGACCGGGATCGGCAGCCCCGGCTCAACGTTCTGCGTCTGCGCGTTGAACGCCTTGCAGAACTCCATGATGTTCAGCCCGCGCTGACCCAGCGCCGGACCGATCGGAGGCGATGGATTCGCCTTGCCCGCCGGCACCTGCAACTTGATAAAGCCAACTATCTTCTTCGCCATTCGAGAATCTCCTGTGGGTTCAAACGCCGCTCGTCACTGACCGAGTTCGGCTCCCCTGTTCACTAAACTTTCTCGACCTGCCCGAACTCGAGCTCAACCGGCGTCGAGCGGCCGAAGATAGTGACTGACACTCGCATCCGACTCTTCTCGTAGTTCACTTCTTCGACGTTGCCGTTGAAGTCCGTAAACGGACCATCTTTCACGCGCACCATTTCGCCAACTTCCCACAACGTCTTCGGCCGCGGCTTCTCCGCGCCCTCCTGCATCCGCATCAAGATTTCGTCGACTTCCTTCTGACGCAGCGGCGACGGACGATTGGCGCTGCCGCCTAGGAAACCGGTCACCTTCGACGTGCTCTTGACCAGATGCCACGCTTCGTCGGTCATGTCCATTTCGACGAGCACATAACCCGAATACATGCGGCGCTCGGTGATCGACTTCTTGCCGCCCTTGACCTCGACGACTTCTTCGACGGGCACCAGGATTTGTCCGAACTGCGACTGCAATCCCGCGCGGTTAATACGCTCCTGCAGCGCACGCGCCACGCCCTTTTCCATTCCGGAATAAGCGTGCACGACGTACCAGCGCTTCGTGCCTGCTGCGGCGGCGGCGCGCTTTGCTTTTCGGCTTTCTGCCGGTGCTGATTCAGTTGCCATCTCAGTTGCCATTCATGTCCCTAGCGCCAGGAAAGCAGCGCGTCGTACAGCACCCACTCAAGACTCTTGTCGACCAGGAAAAGAAAAATGGCCATGATCACGACAAACCCGAACACGATCCCCGTCGTTGTGACCGTTTCCTTGCGGCTCGGCCAAACGACCCGCTTCGTTTCCTCGTACGACTCGCGCGCATAAGCCAGAAAGCGCTTGCCCGACTGCGAAAACCATGCGATCACGAGCGCGAGAACCAATCCGCCGATCAGCACGCCGACGCGCGCCAACGTCGGCTGCTCGGTCAGAAACGTAAAACCGAGCACCCCTCGCAAGCGCAGCCAGAACGGCCAACGCCACAAGGAAGAGATCGGATTTGCTAGTAACTGTTTCGATGTTCTGTGTTGCCATTTATGACTGCTTCCAACAAGTGGCAGGGGCGGAGGGCATCGAACCCCCAACCTCTGGTTTTGGAGACCAGCGCTCTGCCAATTGAGCTACGCCCCTAAGCCCGTAACTGCTATTCCAAACTGCTACTCGATAATTTTGGCGACGACGCCGGCGCCGACGGTTTTGCCACCTTCGCGGACGGCGAAGCGCAGGCCTTGTTCCATCGCGATCGGGGCGATCAGCGCCACTTCCATCTGGATGTTGTCGCCCGGCATCACCATCTCGGTGCCCGCCGGCAACTGAATCGAGCCGGTCACGTCGGTGGTGCGAAAGTAAAACTGCGGCCGATAGCCGTTGAAGAACGGGGTATGTCTTCCGCCTTCTTCCTTGCTCAGGACATAGACTTCGGCGGTGAACTTGGTGTGCGGGGTGATCGAGCCGGGCTTGGCCAGCACCTGGCCGCGCTCGACTTCTTCACGCTTGGTACCGCGCAGCAGGACGCCGACGTTGTCGCCGGCCTGGCCTTGATCGAGCAGCTTTCTGAACATCTCGACCCCGGTGCAGGTGGTCTTCAGCGTCGGCTTGATGCCGATGATTTCGATCTCGTCGCCGACTTTGACGATGCCGCGCTCGATCCGGCCGGTCACGACGGTGCCGCGGCCGGAGATGGAGAACACGTCTTCGACCGGCATCAGGAAGGCGCCGTCGATGGCTCGCTCCGGCGTCGGGATGTAGCTGTCGAGGGCTTCGGCGAGCTTCATGATCGAGACTTCGCCCAGATCGCCTTTGTCGCCTTCGAGGGCGAGCTTGGCGCGAGCCTTTGACGATCGGGGTGTCGTCGCCCGGAAAGTCGTATTTGCTGAGCAGCTCTCTGACTTCGATTTCGACCAGTTCGAGCAGCTCGGCGTCGTCGACCATGTCGACTTTGTTCAGGTACACGATGATGTAGGGCACGCCCACCTGGCGCGCGAGCAGGATGTGCTCGCGCGTCTGCGGCATCGGGCCGTCGGCGGCCGATACGACCAGAATGGCGCCGTCCATCTGGGCGGCGCCGGTGATCATGTTTTTGATGTAGTCGGCGTGGCCGGGGCAGTCGACGTGGGCGTAGTGGCGATTGGCGGTCTCGTACTCGACGTGCGCGGTGTTGATGGTGATGCCGCGCGCTTTCTCTTCGGGGGCCGCATCAATCTGGTCGTACGCCCGGGCTTCGCCGCCAAACTTGCTCGCCAGCACCGAGGTCATGGCCGCCGTTAAGGTGGTCTTGCCATGATCGACGTGACCGATCGTGCCCACGTTCACGTGCGGCTTGGTCCGCTCAAATTTGCCTTTCGCCATCGCTAACTCCTCACTGCTCTCTGTCTTGACGTTCTTAAGTTCTTAAATAATTTGGTGCCCATGACGCGGATCGAACGCGTGGCCTCTCCCTTACCAAGGGAGTGCTCTACCACTGAGCCACATGGGCCTCGTGATCGCTGATCGCACCGCATCTGCTTTGTTGCTCGCTCTCGCCGTACGTTCCAGTACTGTCTTCGAGCTCGCGTCGCGCATCTGCGGCACGCTAAGCGACACGGTTGTTGTTTTCGTAGCTGATGTTGTCCCTGATTTGTTTTAGTGGAGCGGGTGAAGGGAATCGAACCCTCGTCGTAAGCTTGGAAGGCTTCTGCTCTACCATTGAGCTACACCCGCCCGACGAAACCATTTTCCGCATCCGCGCTCGTCCGTTCGCTTTGGAGGTTGCAGTGGTGGAGGAGGTTGGATTCGAACCAACGTAGGCGTAAGCCAACAGATTTACAGTCTGCCCCCTTTAACCACTCGGGCACCCCTCCGCGGCGAACCGCAAATTATGGTTGCGGAACAAAGACTTGTCAAACGGCCCTCGGAAGTTGACGCTATGCAGCGTAGCGACGGGGAATCGGGCGACATGACAATCGCCTCGACTCTGACGCTTTGTTAGCGCTCACTTTCACATACAGTCGTTGATGCTCAAGGTGCCAACGAGACTGGCGCGCTAGGGTCTTTCCTCAAACCGCATTGAACCTACGTTAGCTTGGCCTCATAATTGTGCAATGCATCAATCCCCCCTGCACCGCGTCGCCACCGACCCTTTGGTAGCGCAACTTGGGTCGCATCACCGTGATCGCGTACTGCAACATCTGCGCGCGCTGCCGTCACACGACCTTTGGCTTCGTTTCGGTTATGCAGTAACCGATGAAGCACTTCGTCTTTACGTTCGTAAGTTGCACTTCACTCGTGACGCAATCTTCGGAATTGTCGATGACGCTGCCGAGTTATTGGCACTCGGGCATCTGGGCTTCGATAAGCGCACATCGTCGAAGACGGCAGAGTTCGGGGTCTCGGTGCTGCCGCACGCACGACGCCGCGGGTTTGGCATGCAACTTCTGCAGCGGGCTGCGGTTCATGCGCGCAATCGCGGTGCGACGCGTTTGATCATGAACTACGTTTCCGAAAACGATGCGCTGAAACAAATGGCTGAGCGCGCCGGTATGCGTCTCGTACCCGATGCCGATGAGCCTCGCGCATATCTCAACCTTGAGCCACCCACTGCCAATTCGCTGATGGACGAAATGTTTACCGAAATGTTCGCGGCGATCGATCTCGGCTTCAGGGTCGCGAATGCGGACGCCGCGCAGCGCCGACTTACATCTGCTTAAAAAGGTGTGTGTAGTTGCGGCTGACCTCGAGCTTTTCGTTGTGCCCTTTGATCAGAACCAGTTGGCGACCGCGGAAATCCCGTGTCACACCGGCGATTGCCTTGGCGTTGACGATGGTGCCTCGGTGAATCTGCCAAAACTGCTCCGGATCGAGCTCGTCGATGAGTTCCTTGATCGGCTTTCGAATCAGTGCCTCGAACGATTCAGTCTGTACTCGAGTGTATTTCTCGTCGGACGTAAAAAAGAGAATTTCCGCGGTGGGGATCAGGCGCAATTGCTGCCCGACGCTTGCTTGTATCCACTGTAGATAACTGCGCTTCGCAGCCCCGCCACCCGATTCGAGTCTGGCACTTAGCTTACTTAGAAGATCCCCGAGATCGCTCGGCTTGGAACCGAGCCGTTGCTTCATACGCGAAACGGTAATTGC
This sequence comes from uncultured beta proteobacterium, assembly GCA_963729165.1. Classification (GTDB taxonomy): domain Bacteria; phylum Pseudomonadota; class Gammaproteobacteria; order Burkholderiales; family Burkholderiaceae_F; genus JACCZX01. The sequence goes on along the minus strand of CAVSMM010000015.1, from coordinate 61,901 downwards.
CAGACGCCCAGCCTCGGCCGGCTTAAGAACATAGTCGATCGCACCGTGTTCGAACGCATCGACCGCATACTCGTTGTAGGCGGTAATGAATACGACGTGACACGCGTCCCCTATATGACGAGCTGCCTCGATTCCAGTCATGCCAGGCATTCGGATGTCGAGAAATGCAAGATCTGGACGATGGTCGTGGACAGCGGCAACAGCTTCTTCACCGTTCCTCGCCTCCGCTAAAACCTCCAGGTCAGGCCAGACTTCGTTGAGACGCGCGCGAAGCTGCTCGCGCATTAAACGCTCATCGTCCGCAATGATGGCCGTCGGCATGCGCCGATTCTATGCGTTGCCTTTGCCGCCCGAGACACTGTCCGTCTCAAATGTATACGGCACCTCGATCGTCACGATCGTGCCGCTCGGCGAGTTCGCCTCGATCGATAGTTTGGCGGCGCCGCCGTACAACGCGGCCAGACGTTCGCGCACGTTCGCCAGACCGACACCGCTGCCCCCGCTTGTACCCACAGCGCCGGCTGCTGCAAACCCCAGCCCGGAATCAGCGACCGTCACACGCAAGCGACCGTTCGAGATATCAGCGGAGATGGTCAACGAACCGCCTTCGGGTTTGGGCTCCAGACCATGCTTGATCGAGTTTTCGACCAGCGATTGCAGCATCATCGGCGGAAACTGCGCCGAGCTCAGCCCTTGCGGAATGATCAGTGAATACTGCAGCCGATCCTCCATCCTGAACTTCAGGATCTCGAGATACGAGCGGCAGAGTTGCACTTCTTTGCCGAGCGTGGTCGAGCCCTCGCGCATCTGCGGTAACGCCGCACGCAGATACTGGATCAGGCTCTTCTGCATCTTCGAAGCCGTCGACGGTGCGGTTTCGATCAGGTAGTCAACCGACGCCAGCGTGTTGAACAAGAAGTGCGGCTCGACCTGCGCCTGCATTGTCTTTAGCTGCGCTTCGGCAAGCTGCCGCTTCAAGCTCTCTTCGGCCGCTGTTTCAGTCGCGGCTTCAGCGCGCCGCTCGGCGCGCTTTTTTCCTCCCAGAACGACCTTGACGATGATGCCCGCCATGATCAGCAGCATCACGAAACTCATCAGCCAATCGCCGGTGTTCTCGCGGTAATGCCGCGTCTCGCGTGCGATCTGCCGGTCAATCTGCTTCTCGACGATGTCTTCGATCTGATCGCGCGCTTTTTCGAGCGCCAACGCGAGTTGTTGCGGATCCTGCGTGAACTCGGGGCTGATCGTCACCGTGCGTCCGTCTTCCTCGACGGTGACGCCGGGCTCCTCGTCTGGCGTTTCCGCATCGGATTTCTCGGGGTCGCGCGGATTTTTGTCGACGCGAATACCGTTTTCGTCAATAACGACCGCCACGCGCTTGTCCTTGTCGCCGGCCATGATGCGCAAACCCTTGTCGTCGATCTTCACGCTGGGCTCGCCTCCGCGACTGCGGAGACGTCGGCTTCTTTTCGCTCGGCGCCTGGATCCGCACGCCATCGGGCGCGACCTGCAGATTGACCTGGACGCGGTCCTTGCCCTCGCTCATTTTCACGACGACGACTGGCTCGCCGTTATAGAAAACGTTGTCGGCAATGGCACCGACGATCAGCAATAGAAATGCGATGAAAAAGAACTTGGCCCAACCGACCGTTGCGAGCCAGTCACCGATACGCGCGCCTATCCTTTTTATCGTGGGCGTCGATGCACGGCCGGCGCCGGCCGCTGCACTGCGAGTCCACGCGAACGCACCACGCAAGCGGGATGTGGGCGGAGATGCTGGTTTTGCCGGCGGGGTGTCCGCGGACGCGGAAGGTTGCTCGGTGCTGTTTTCAGTGGTCATACACACACTTTATAAGCCCGCCGCGTATCAACACCAATTCGCTGCGACAGATTGCATTTATCGATCAACAGGATGCACAAATTGCGCTTGGGCGGCACTTGCACCGCGCACCCAAAAAAAAGGCCCGGACTTGCCGGGCCTCTTTGTGTGATGAGAAAGCCGAGGTCTAAAGCGCCGCCTTGGGTGCCTGTTCGCAAGCCGCTGAAAGCCGCGACGTCGGATGCAGCTTTATCACGACCGGTTCGAGGTGAATCACTTGCAGAGGCTCGACTGTCGCCGATGCGCGCTCCATGCGCAACGCACCGCCCGCTGTAGCGACCAACCCGAGACCAAAGACGGCGGCAACTGCCGCGCTCAGAATGCGTATCGAGTGAGATGTGCGGTACATGGTGTTCTCCTTCGTTGCGTCTGTCTGCGTTGAAACGAACTGTAGGGAGACGTCTGTCGCATTGCGACCGGGTTGCGACGAACTGCGCAATCGATGGAACGAACTGCAGACTCGCGGATCGTCCGGAGTGAACTGCCTCTTGGCGCGATGAAACAGGGCAAACGACGATGGCGTATGGTCGCGCCTCGATTGCGGCAGAATCCTTGCTATAGGCGAGTGCCTGGCAGTTCAATTAGGAGGTTGCGATGCAATTCACCGGCTGGGACAACCCGATGGGCACCGATGGCTTCGAGTTCATCGAATACGCCGCGCCCGATCCGGTGGCGCTCGGCCAGCTTTTCGAAACGATGGGTTTCCTCGCAGTAGCCAGACATCGTCACAAGAAGGTCACGCTGTACCGCCAAGGCGGCGTGAACTTCATCATCAACGCCGAGCCCGATTCGTTTGCTCAGCGCTTTGCGCGGCTTCATGGACCTTCCATTTGCGCAATCGCGTTTCGCGTGCGGGATGCTGCACAGGCGTACCGTCGCGCGCTCGAACTTGGCGCCTGGGGATTTGACTCACAGTCGGGGCCGATGGAGCTGAACATCCCGGCGATCAAGGGCATCGGTGACTCTCTGCTTTATTTCGTCGACCGCTGGCGCGGCAAGAACGCAGCAGCGCCCGGCGGAATCGGCGACATCAACATCTACGACGTCGACTTCGAGCCGATCGCCGATGCGCAACCGAACCCGACTGGTTGCGGACTGACCTTTATCGACCATCTAACGCATAACGTGCACCGTGGACGAATGAAGGAATGGGCTGAGTTTTACGAGCGGCTATTCAACTTTCGCGAAGTGCGCTACTTCGATATCGAGGGACAGCTGACAGGACTCAAGAGCAAGGCGATGACGAGCCCGTGCGGAAAGATCCGAATTCCGATCAACGAGAGCTCCGATGATAAGAGTCAGATCGTCGAGTATCTCGACGAGTATCGCGGCGAAGGGATTCAACACGTCGCACTGGCCACCAGCGACATCTACGCGACCGTGCGCGCGATGAAGCAAAACGGCGTCGCATTTCAGGACACGATCGACACCTATTACGACCTGATTGATACGCGGCTGCCGAACCACGGCGAGCAACTCGCGGAGCTCAAGCACCTGCGCATTTTGATCGACGGCGCCACGCATCAAGGTGCACCGAACGAACTTCTGCTGCAGATATTTACGCAAACCGTGATCGGCCCGATATTTTTCGAGATCATTCAACGCAAAGGCGACGAAGGGTTCGGCGAAGGCAACTTCCGGGCGCTGTTCGAATCGATCGAGCTCGATCAGATCCGGCGCGGCGTGCTGAAGCCTGACGAAAGCAAGGCGCCTGCGTAGCCGATGGCTGTTGCACCCGTCACCTACGGCGCCAGCACGCGACCGCCTCGCGGCGACTATTCAGAGGCGCGCGACGACTACACGTGCGAGCAGCATTGGGAGCGCTACACGCCTGACGAGCATGCGATGTATGCGCGCCTGTTCGCAGCGCCAGGTCAAGCAGGCGCCGGGTCAGGCGTGCGAGGAATTCATTGCTGCTCTGGGCGAGCTGGGTGCAGCCGATCACATTCCGCGCTTCGAATCGATCAGTGAGTCATTGCAGCGCTCGACCGGATGGGAAATCGTTGCAGTGCCTGGACTGATTCCCGAGCACGCGTTTTTTTCGTTGCTCGCGCACCGCCGCTTTCCAGTCACCGTCTGGCTGCGATCTCCGGCCGAGTTCGATTACATCGTCGAGCCCGATGTGTTTCACGATCTCTATGGTCATGTGCCGCTGCTGTTCAATCCGGTATTTGCCGACTACATGCAGGCGTTCGGGCGTGGCGGATTGAAGGCGCAGGGGTTGCAAGCGCTCGAATATCTTGCGCGGCTGTACTGGTATACGGTCGAATTCGGCCTGATCGCCACCGCTCGCGGTTTGCGTGTTTACGGCGCCGGTGTGTTGTCTTCCGTCGGAGAAACGCACTACGCGCTCACCAGCCCGCGGCCACAGCGTCTTGCGTTTGACTTGAAACGGGTTCTACGAACACCGTACAAGATCGACGACTATCAATCGGCTTACTTCGTCGTCGAGTCGTTCCGTCAACTGTTTGAAGCGACCGCACCCGACTTTTCGCCGCTGTATACGGAAATTGCGGATCAGCCTGCACTTCCGATTGACTCGACACTGCATGGCGAGAGAACGTACCCGCCGAACGCTGGCAAAGTCGTCGTTGCGTAGAGCGGCGCGCGTTACTGCGACTGGGGCTGTACACCGCCCGGAATGATGGGTTGCGGGATGGGCTGCTGCGGCATAGGTTGCTGCGGCATAGGTTGCTGCGGCATGGGCTGCGGTTGCTGCGGTACTTGCTGCTGCATCTGCGGCGGCACTTGCTGCGTTGGAAATTGAGGCGCGGGCATCGGAGGCGGCTGCGGCAGCGCCGACCGCGGAGCCTGCGACGGGGATGGGCGCGGGATATTCGGCGCTCCTTCGCTGCTCGGTGCCGTCAACGTGTTGCCCTCGCGAGAAAAATTCGGAGCCGCCGGAAACCCACCGAGCTGCGCGATCGGTTGCGCCGGCATCCGCACTTCCTGGCGGCCGCTCGTTGTTTCAAGAATGGCGAGCTCGGACGTCACAGACACCAGCTTCATGCCGGGTGCGACTTCCTGACCGACCAGGAACACGCGCGCCGGCTTGCCGTCGACGATGAGCACTGCACTCGAATCTTTTCCTGCAGCAAATATCCCCAGCGCCTGTACGTTGCTGGCGACCGACTGCACCACATCGACCTTGCCGAACATGCGCGCAGCCGCCAACGGGTCGGGGTCGCGCAACGGTGGCGGAGGCAATGGAGGCGGCGCGGCGAGCGGCGACGGCGTGAAGATGCGAATGCCCCAATAGCCGGCAATCGCGAGGACTGCGACAAAGAAAACCAGATGAACCGCAGCGAAAGCAAACTTTTTCACGATTTCGATTCCAACGTTCGGCGTCAGCTCACCATGTATTAGTCCGTGAAGCATCCCCTTTCCGGGGGGTGGGGCAGCCGATTCGCGTTGATAATATCCCTCGCACCCTCGGTTGTCCGCGTCGAAAAGCGAGGAACTTCAAGGCGTTCGACGCTTATCTTCAAGTTTTCTACCGCATTGGCCAATGGTCTGATGACTCCAATGATCCGTGTTCGTTCCTCTTTTCAATTGCCCCGCGTAGCGATGAGCACCGGGCCGCTCCCAAGCGCAGCGCGTGGCAACAAGGGAGTCGGACGCCCGGCAAACCGGGGCGCACGCGTTGGCGGCTTCACGCTGATCGAGATCATGGTCGTGATCACGATCCTCGGCGTGCTCGCGGCGCTGATTGTGCCGCGTGTTGTAGGCCGCACCGACGACGCGAAGATCGGCGCAGCGAAGCAAGACATCGCGTCGATCATGCAGGCGCTGAAGCTCTATCGGCTCGACAACGGCCGCTATCCGACCACTGACCAGGGGCTGCAGGCTCTGATCACCAGGCCGACGACCGAGCCGATGCCGAGCAACTGGAAACAGGGCGGCTACCTCGAGCGCTCGACGTGCCGTCCGATCCGTGGGGTGAGCCGTACAAATATCTGAATCCCGGCGTGCGCGGAGAGATCGACGTTTTCTCGCTCGGCCGCGACCGTGCCAACGGCGGCGAGCCGAACACGCCGGACGCCGACATCGGCTCGTGGCAGCTCTAGCAGCGCGGACGAAAGTGCAACCCATCTTTTGTCTGATTGGTTAGCGAAAAATCGCTGGCACAGCCAGACAATTTTTCGATGGCAACGTACATGAAAAACACGACGCGATCCGCTGCCGGTTTCACGTTGCTCGAGCTGATGGTCGTCATCGTGCTCGCCGGCATTCTGGTCTCGCTGGTCACGATCAACATCGCACCCGATCCGCGCCAGCAACTGCAGCGCGAGGCGCAACGTGTTGGGCAGCTGATGGCGCTTGCGGCCGACGAGTCGCGCATCACGCAGCAGCCGATCGTCTGGGAAGCCGACCTGCGCGGCTATCGGTTCGTCGACCGAGTCGGGTGGCGAGCGCCGCCTGTTGACCGGCGATGACCTGCTGCGCGAACGCGCGTGGGAAACGCCGCTGACGCGGCTCGCGGTGCTCGATAACGGCGGGCCGCAGCCGGCGCAGGTGCTGCTCGGCCCGGGCGCGCCCCCGGTGCGGGTCGCGATCGCGCGCGAGTGGATCCAGCCGCGCTGGCGGCTTGAGCTGACCAGCGAAGATGGATCGGTGCGAGTCGACTTCGACGAAGCGGGTCGCTCGCTGCTCGCGGTTGAACAGGCAGCGAGGAAGTGATGCGCCGGATAAGGCACAGCGCGGCTTCACGCTGCTCGAGGTGCTGGTCGCGCTGGTGATCATCGGCGTCGCTCTGGCCGCCGCTATGCGCGGCGCGATGTCGTTGACTTCGACCGCGGACTACACGCGCCAAAAGCTGTTGGCGGTGCTGACCGCCGAGAATCGGCTGCTCGAACTACGCCTCGGGCGTGAGCGCCTCGAGCCCGGCGAGAGCATGCTGCCCTGCGAGCAGGGCGGCGCAGCTTTGTTTGCTCGCAGGCGGTCAAGCCGACCCCGAATCCGTTTTTCCGCCGCGTCGAGGTGCGGGTGTTTCGCCAGGACGAGGCTGGCAACCGGAGCCAGCTCGCCGAGCTGATGACCGTGATGCCCACGAATCAATAGCGATGAACCATCGACTTTCTCGCGCGGATTCACGCTGCTCGAATTGCTGGTGGCGATCACGGTGCTGTCGATCGTCTCGATGATCGCTTGGCGTGGCCTCGACTCGCTGGTCTCGACGCGCGAGCGGCTCGAACCCGAAGTCGATGACGTCCGTTCGCTGCTGACCGACGTTCGGTCAGATGGAGCGCGACCTGACGCAAGTCACGAACCCTACAGTTTCTCGGTCTCGCCACTTCACCGCTGAACATTGGCGTGGCCGACGGCGGCACAGGTGATCGAGTTGGCGCGCGTTGCGAGCCCGGTCGCCGACCGCGCGACCGAAGTTCAAACGGTGTTTTACCGAGTCGTCGACGGCTCGCTGGTACGGCAGGCCACGCCTCCGCTTCCCGGCGTTCGATCGCGCCAATGCCGAGAGCTTGAAACCGCACGCCTGATGAACAACGTGAAGTCGATGAGTCGTGCGTGTGTGGCAGGTCCAACCGGTTGGGTATCGCCGTTCGTCTCAGACGGTTCGGCGGCGCCGCCGCCGCAAGCAGGCCAGACGCCCCCGGGCGTCGAGGTGACGCTGCTGCGCGACCGACGGTAAGCAGTTTCGTCGCGTGTTTCTGGTGGGCGCATGAAGACGGACTGCAGCAGGTCACGCCTGGTCTTAGCGCCCCCTCCCTCGCTGGCGGGAGGGCTGGGGAGGGAGCCTCGGAGTGGCGCCTGCGCACGGCGCAGCCGGACGCGCGCCATGCAACACGGCGCAGCCGTGCTGATGGCTTTGTTTGTCGCCGCGCTGGCGACAATGATCATCACCGGCTTGTTCTATCGGCAGTTCGTGCTGCTGCGAACGATCGAGAACCAGCAGCTGACTTCGCAAAGCCGCCTCTGTTGCGCGGTGCTCTCGACTGGGGCCGCGCGATTTTGCGCGAAGACGCCAACCGCTCGCAGTACGACGCGCTGAGCGAGCCGTGGTCGCAGCCGCTTGCCGAAACGCGGCTCGACCAACTTGGCGAAACAGGCTCGCTGGCGGCACTCTGGCGACGATCGCCGGATCGATGGAAGACGCACAGGGCCGGTTCAATCTGCGCAATCTGGTCGAAAATGGCCAGATTCTCGAACGTGAACTGCGAGGCGCTGCAGCGGCTGGTGTCGCTGTTGCAGTTGCCGGAACAGACGGCGGACCTGATCGCACTGCGCATGGCAGCAGGCAATGCCGGCGCCGGTGGCGACCGAATCCAGGCGGCCATGTCCGGACGCCGAATTGCGCGAGCGCGACAAACCTGCGCCCGCTGCCGCTGATGCTTCCGCAAGACTATCGCGGGATCTCGGGCATCGACCCGGCCGCCGCGCAAAGACTCGCTCCCTATATCGTCGTGCTCGACGAGCGCACGGCCGCTCAATGCGAACACCGCGGCGCCAGAAGTGATCGCGGCGCGGGTACCTGAGTTGACGCTTGCCGAAGCGCGCACGCTGGTCGCCGAGCGTGAGCGCCTTGCCTATTTCAACAACACCGGCGAAGTGCGCACCCGGCTGGGCAACAAGGGGGCGCTGGTGACCGACTCCGAGATATCGCACCGCTTCGCGTTTTTTCTTCATTCGCGGCGAAGTGAAGCTGGACCGAGCGATCACGCGCATGGAGGCGCTGGTAAAACGCGCAATTCCCGGTCAAGGCCAACAGGCGGTGACCGTGCTTTGGACTCGAGAGATTTGAAATCCGATGCGCCTCACACATTCGCCGCCCCCGAGGGGGTGCGTCAGGCCCCCGCGACGGCCCGGCGGTACTGACATGAGAACAGATCCGCACAACGGCTGCTTGTCTTCCTGCCGCCGCGCCTCGTTGCCGGCGGACGCGCGCAGTTCGCTTCCGGAACGGTCGTGCCGTACGTCGCGCTTGTCCGCCCGCGAGTCGACGCGCGGCGAAGCACCGTAGCGTTGTTGCCGAAGGCCGGCGCGGTCGACCTGGTGTTCGACTCGAGCGATGTGTTCATCACCGCGATCGAATCCGCCAAAGTTGTCGGAAGGCCGCCTGCGGATGGCGCTGCCCAACATTCTGGAAGACCGGCTGCTCGCCGAAGCGCACCGACTGCCACTTCGCCTTCAACGTTCCGCGCGGCGGCACCGGGACGACGACGATCGCGGCGCAACCGAAGATGCCGGTGGCGGTGATCGACCGCGGCATCCTGACGCGTGCACTGGACGTCGTGACCGAAGCGGGCTTCAAGGTGCGCGCAGCGTACAGCGAGATCTACACCGTGCCGGCACCCGCCGCCGGTGTGCTGTCGGTCCGAGTTGATCGCGGCCGCGGCATCGCCCGCTCGGCAACGCACGACGGCTTTGCATTCGAGCTGGGCGACGACGTCGTTCCCCCCGCGCTCTGCGCTCGCGGTGCGGCAGCTCGGCATCAAGCGCATTCAGGTTTTCGGCCGCGACGGCGCGCGCATGGCGCCGCTGGCCAGCCGCTGAATGTGCAGATCGACGTCAGCGCGCAGGAAGCCGATCCGGCCAGCACCGAGACGGGCGGTGAGCCTGCTGCAAGGCGCTTCGCGCAGGGCGGGATGATCGGCAGGTTTTGTCGGCAGCTCGAAGCTGTCGCTGTCGAGCTCGCTGCGTGTGCGCGTTCCGCTGATGTGCCGATCGCCTGGCCGCGGTCGCCGCAGTCGTCGCGATCGTCGGCATGAACGCCTACAACCTGAAGCTCGAAAGCGAAGAGACGGCGATCCGCAGCCAGATGGAAAACGACTTTCGCGTCAACGTTTCCGGAGGTCACGACGGTGGCCGACACGATGGTGCAGACCAAGCAGAAGCTCGCCGAACTGCGGGCACGCGCCGGCATCGCTCGGCCAACGACTTTTCGGTGCTCAACGCGCGCACTGCGCATGCTGCTGTCGGCCGCGCCGGTCGGCAGCGTCGCCAGCATGGAGTATCGCGACGGCGCGCTGAAGGTCAAATTCAAGCCCGGCGTTGCCGACAACCCGGCGTTGCAGAACACGCTGCGCTCCGCCGCGCTGCAGCAGGGCCTCGCCGATCCGCTTCGAAGCCGACGGCTCGGCGCGCGTCACGGCGGCGGGCGTCGTGATGGAAGCGCTCGACTGTTCTGGGCCGAGCGCGTGCCGCGCGAGCGCGCGATCCTGCTGGAGCCGGCGGCAGCGTTCTAGCCGCGGTGCTCGTTGTTTCTGCTGCTGATCGAGCCTGCATACAAGCGGCATCGGCCGTCTCGAGCGCAGCCTGCCGCAGCAGCGCGCGCGGCGCCGCCGAGCTCGATTCGCTTGCTGGCCGAAGTCAAGGCGATGCGGGCGCGGCCGCAGGTCGCGTCGGTGTCGGCTGGCGATGTGCGCGCGCGGTCGATGACATCGCTCGGTCGCGCCGGCATCAAGGCCGCGCGCATGGTGCCGTTGTCCGACGGCGACATGCAGCTGACTTTCACCAATGTCCCGTACGGCAGCTGGGCGCCGTGGCTCGCCGGCATCGAGCGCGAGCTCGGCGCGCGCGCGACGTCGGTGACCGTGACCGCACGCGACAAGACGCCCGGCAACGTGGACGTCGAGCTCGCGCTGCGCTTGGCGCGCAAATAACGACGGATGAACGCCGACAATGCGCACCGTTTCTACCTCATTGCTGCCGCGCTGGTCGATCCTGGTTCTGACGGCTCTGGTGGTCGCGCCGGCGCAATGGGCTGGCCGGCTACGTTGCGCATCGGCCACAGGGCAGCGTCGAGTTGGCCGAAGCAAGCGGCACGTCTCTGGAACGGCTCGGCAGTCGTGGTGATCGCGTCGCCGGCCGAGAACCGGCGCGTCACGTGCCAGCCTGCCCGAGCGCCTGTCCTGGCGGCTAAGTCCGTGGGCGCTGCTCGTCGGTCAATTCGACCTGACGCTCTGCGCATCCGTCAGCGCTGTCGCAGCCGCTGACGATCAACGCGCCGCTGTTCGGCGGCAGACGGCGACGCTCGGCGCCGACGACGATCCGACTGCCGGCCTCACTGCTGGTCGGGCTCGGCGCGCCGTGGAACACACTGCGGCCCGGCGGCATCCTGACGGTTTCATGGGATCGCTTGCAGATCGAGCCCGGGCGCTGGCAAGGCAATTTCTCGGCGGCGAGTGGCAGTACGCATCGAGCGCGTCTGACGCCAGTGTCGCCGATGGGTCATTACCGCCTGCAAACCGAACGGCGTCTGGCCGGGAACTCAGCTGGAATTACTAACCATTTCGGGTCCCCTCGAGCTAAAGGGCAATGGCACAATCAACGAGGGTGGGCGCTTACGCTTTACGGGACGCGCACAAGCAATGCCCGGCACCGACCCCGGTGTAAAGGCGCAACTGACGGGCCTGATCTCGCTGCTTGGGCGGCGCGACGGCGAGGGATCTCTCCTGAACTTCGGTGGTGGTGACATGACGAGCGCGCGCAGGACACGGCGCGCGAGGATGCTGTCCCGCTTTCGCGACTGATCGCGCTGCGCCTGGCTGACTCAGCGTCGGCACCGTCACCGGCGCCAGCGGCGGCGCAAGCTCACGACCAAGCCGCCAGCCAAGGCCGAACCACGCGGCGCACCGCAGCCAAGGCGCACGACAGCGTCATGCTGAACTTCGTCAATGCGGATATCGACGCCGTGGTGCGGGCGATCGGGCAGTACACGGAGCCGCACATTCGTCATCGACCCGCGGGTCAAGGGCACGATCTCGCTGTCGACCGAGCGCCCGGTCACCACGCCAGCAGGCCTATCGAGCAACTGCTGACCGCGTTGCGACTGCAGGGTTTCACGATCGTGCAGACCGGCAACGTGGCGCGAGTCGTGCCGGAGGCCGACGCCAAACTGCAAGGCGGCGCCGTCGATCATTCCGCGCAGCCCGGCGCCGAGCGGCGACCAGCTAGTCACGCAGGTGTTCCGGCTGCAGTACGAGTCGGCCACCGCGATGGTGCCGATCCTGCGGCCGCTGATCGCCCCAAATAACACGATCTCGGCCTACCCGCAGAACAACACGCTAGTCATCACCGACTACGCCGATAACCTGCGCCGGATCCAGCGGATCATCGAGTCGATCGACACGCCGGCCACTAGCGATCGTCGAGATGATCCCGGTCAAAAACGGGCTGGCGATGGAGATCGCCACCGTCGTCAATCGCGTGCTCGACGAAGGTGCGCGCGCCGCCGGCCAGGCGATCGACGCCGGCCAGCGCATCTCGATCCTGGCCGAGCCGCGCACCAACTCGTTGATCATCCGCGCACCGAGCCCGGCAGCGACTGCAGCTCGCTAAGAGCCTGATCGCGCAGCTCGACAAGCCCGGCGCTCGACGCCGGGCAACATCAACGTGATCTATCTGCGCAATGCCGAAGCGATGCGTCTGGCGCCGCTGCTGCGCGCCATCATCGGTTCCGACCCGTCGTTCGTACCCCAGGCGCAGGCGGCGAGCGGCCTTATCGCCGCCGACAGCGCCTCGGGGCGCCGGGTCAGGCCGGGCCAGCCGGCTTAACGACCGGGAACCACGGACGGCACCTCGCCCGGCATCGGCCAGATCGCCGGCGGCGGCGCCGGCGGCGGCGCGCGACGGGCGGCCTGGCGGGCATGATTCAGGCCGATGCCGGCGACCAACTCGCTGATCATCACGGCGCCCGAGCCGCTCTACCGAAACATCCGCGCGATCGTCGACAAGCTCGATATGCGGCGCGCGCAGGTCGTGATCGAGTCGCTGATCGTCGAGGTGACGGCCGACAAGGCGGCCGAATTCGGCATTCAGTGGCAGGCGCTGGGCGGGATCGACAACTGCGGCACCAACGTGATCGGCGGCCACGAACTTTGGCAGTCCGGGGAACAACATCATCAGCGCCGCACAGAACATCGGTTCGACTCGGACAGGGCTTGAACCTCGGCGTGGTGCGACGGCCGGATCAACATTCCGGGCATCGGCGAAGTCATCAACCTCGCCTTTCTGGCGCGCGCGCTCGCGACCAACGCCGACGCCAACATCCTGTCGACGCCGACGATTCAGACGCTGGACAACGAAGAAGCCAAGTTCCTGGTGGGTCAGAACATTCCGCTGATTACCGGCTCGTTTACGCGACTGCGCGCGGCGGCGGCGTGGCCGGTCAACCCGTTCCAGACCTTCGAACGCAAGGACATCGGCCTGCAGCTGCGCGGTGAAGCCGCAAATTTCCGAAGGCGGCGTCGTGCGGCTCGCGATCTACCAGGAACTGTCGTCGATCCAGAACACGTTGACCGCCGCGCAGGGCGGGATCATTACCAACAAGCGCAGCTTCGAATCGACGCGTGCTGGTCGATGACGGCAACATCGTCGTGCTCGGCGGCCTGATCGAGGATCGCACCGACAACAGCCAGCAGCTAGCGTGCCGGTGCTCGGCGAGCATTCCCGGTCGTCGGTGGCTGTTCCGCTACGAGAACCGTGGCCGCAAGAAGACCAATCTGCTGGTGTTCCTGCGCCCGTATGTTGTGCGCGACGAGAGCACATCGTCGGCGCTGGCGCTCGATCGCTACGACTACATCCGCGGGCAGGTCGCGGCCGACACGCTGCCGGAAACGTGGTCTTCCGTGATTGCAAGGGCGCAACTGCCCGCGACGCCGCCGGTGCCGCCTTCGATGCGCCGGCAGCAGGAGGCGCGTGACGACACCGCCTGCCGCCACGCCTGGCGCAGAGCCGGCCGTGGCTCCGCGCTCGCCTGAAGCCGGCCTCGGTGCGCGAACCGAGCGCTCGGAACCGCCAGCACCGATTATCGACGTCGCTCCGCCCGCTGAAGCACCCGCGCCGCGTCCGCGCGCCGCCGCCGAGCGCTCCGACCTCGGCTGCGCCAGCGCCGATCGTTGCGACGCCTCCGGTTGCAGCGCCACCGGTCGCAGCGTCGCCACCGCCGGCTCAGAGCCGCGCCGCGTCGAGCCGTCACGCCCTGCAGCCGTCGCCGCGCACCAGCTCGCAGTGCCGCGTGCAGAGCCGCCACCGGTTCAGCTTAGCGCCGCCGCCGCCCGCGTCGCCGTCAGCGCCCGTCGAGCGCCGCCGCGCAGTGCCGGCGCCCGGACGACCACGCCTGCCTCCGCCACCCCGACCAGCCGCCGCACCGTCACCGCATCCTACCGCGCCTTCGTCAGCGGCCGTTGCTGGAACGGCGGCACCCGCGGCGAGCACCGCGCCCGCGACCGGATACTGCAGCGACGCCCGCGTCCGGCACAACGCTCGGGCATCAACTCGACGTTGCTGCAGGTGGCCGCCGTCAGCGACATTGCCCGCGGCCGCGATCTGCAGCGCCAGTTGCGCGCCGCCGGAATGGACGCCTACTGGGAAAGCGTGCGCACCAAGCAGGGCACTGACGTCGTGCGGGTGCGCGTTACGGTCGATCCGGCCACGCAGACGATGGCCGACGCCATTGCGAAACTGAAGGCGATGGGATTCGACCCGATCATCGTCACGCCGTGATCAACGCGCCAACCGCCTCGTCCCCTACGCGTTCGCACGCGACAACGCGATCCTGCTCGTACCGAAGAGCGAGCGCGATGCGGAGGTCTGGATCAGCGATGCGACGCCGCTCGCCGCACTGAACGAAGTCATCCGCGTGTTCCCGGGCAAGGTGAAGCCGATCGTCGTCGAGCCGGGCAAGCTGGTCGCAGCGATCTCGCAGACCTACGGCGATCAGGGCGGCTCGGCGCAGCAGATCGTCGGCGACATCGAAGGCGAGTTCGATATCACGCGCATGATGCAGGAGGTCCCGGACGTCGAGGACCTGCTCGAGACCGAAGACGACGCGCCGATCATCCGCATGATCAACGCGCTGCTGACGCAGGCTGCGCGCGACGGCGCGTCGGACATCCACATCGAAGCGTTTGAAACCTATTCGCTGGTGCGCTTCAGCGATCGACGGCACGCTGCGCGACATCGTGCGGCCGAAGCGCGCGCTGCACGCGGCGCTGGTATCGCGCATCAAGATCATGGCGGCGCTCGACATTGCCGAGAAGCGCCTGCCGCAGGACGGCACGGATCACGCTGCGCGTCGGCGGCCGGCCGGTCGACGTGCGCGTGTCGACGCTGCCGACCGGCCACGGCGAGCGCGTGGTGCTGCGTCTGCTCGAAAAGGATCTGTCCAAGCTCGAGCTCACCAACCTCGGCATGGCCGAAGGCACTCTGGCGGGCTTCGACAAGCTGATTCATCAGCCGCACGGCATCATTCTGGTGACCGGCCCGACCGGATCCGGCAAATCGACGACGCTGTATGCGGCGATCCGCCGGCTCGACAAGAACACGACCAACATCATGACGGTCGAGGATCCGATCGAGTACGACATCGAGGGCATCGGCCAGACGCAGGTCAACGCGAAGATCGACATGACGTTCGCGAAGGCGTTGCGCGCGATCCTGCGTCAGGATCCGGACATCGTGATGATCGGCGAGATCCGCGATCTCGAGACCGCGCAGATCGCGGTGCAGTCTTCGCTGACCGGCCACCTTGTGCTGGCGACGCTGCACACCAACGACGCCGCGATCGGCAGTGACGCGCCTGATCGATATGGGCATCGAGCCCTTCCTGCTGTCGTCGTCGCTGCTCGGCGTGCTGGGCCAGCGCCTGGTGCGCAAGCTCTGCCCGCATTGCAAAGAGCCCGACACGACCGTCGGCTGGATGGCGCGCGGTTGGCTGCGACCACTGCGGCCATACCGGCTATCTCGGCCGCACCGGCATCTACGAGCTGCTCACCGTCAACGATGAGATTCGCATGCTGGTGCATCAGGGCTCGAACGACACCGACATGCGCCGCGTCGGCCGAAAAGAACGGAATGATCAACATGCGCGCCGATGCGCAGCGCTGGATCAAGACCGGCGTCACGTCGCAGGAAGAAACGTTGCGCGTCACGCGCGAGTAAGCTGCGTCGCATGGCTGCATTCAGATTTGCCGCGGTCGACAACCGTCGAGGCAAGGAATCCGACAGGAGTACTCTGGAAGGCGCGACAGCGCGCGCCTCGCGCGCCAGCTGTTGCGCGGCCGCGGACTGATTCCGCTGATCGGTCGATCCGGTGATGAGCGAAGTCGGCGCGCGCGCCGGCGGGCTGTCGCTCAGCCGACGGCTGTCGCAAACCGAGCTCGCGGTGATCACGCGCCAGCTTGCGTCGCTGCTCGGCGCGCAATTGCCGGTCTCCGATGCGCTGACCGTCATGGTCGAGCAGAGCGAGAAGCAACAGGTGCGCGAGTTGATGGCGTCGATCCGCACCGACGTGCTGGGCGGCACCTCGCTGTCGAAGGCGCTGGTGCGCCACCCGCGGCAGTTTCCGGAGATCTACCGGGCGCTGATTTCTGCCGGGGAGGAATCGGGCAAGTTGGGCTCGGTGCTCGGCAGCCTGGCCGACTACGTTGAAGAGCGCGCGCAAGCTGCAGCAGAAGATCACGCTGGCTTTCGTCTACCCGGCGATCGTCACGGTTGTCGCACTGGCCGTCGTCATCGGCTTGCTGACCTACGTCGTGCCGCAGGTCGTGCAGGTCTTCGCCAACACCAAGCAGAAGCTGCCGCTTCTTGACGGTCGCGCTGATCGCGGTTTCGAACTTCGTTCGCAACTACGGCTGGATCGTGGTGGTGATCATTGCGATTGCGGCGTTTCTGGCGCAGCGCGCGCTGCGCGTAGCGCCGGTGCGGTTGCGCTGGCACCAGCGCATCCTGACGTTGCCGGTGATGGGCGTGCTGTCGCGCTCGATCAATACCGCGCGCTTTTCCTCGACGCTTGCGATTCTGGTGGGCTCCGGTGTGCCGATGCTGCGCTCACTGCAGGCGGCCGGCGAAACGATCACCAATCTCGCGATGCGCACCCGCGTGATGGATGCGGTGCAGCGAGTGCGCGAAGGCTTTTCGCTGGCCAAAGCATTGCGGGCCGATGCTGACGAAGGAAAAGAAGCCCGGGCACGTGAAGCTGTTCCCGCCGGTGCTTATCCACCTGATCGCCTCGGGCGAAGCCACCGGCAAATTGCCTGAGATGCTGTCGCGCGCGGCCGACATCCATTCGCGCGAGGCCGAGCGGCGCGCACTGTTCTTCACGTCGCTGCTCGAGCCTATTCTGATCCTGACGATGGGCGTCGTCGTGATGCTGATCGTGCTGGCCGTGCTGCTGCCGATTATCGAGATCAATCAGCTGGTTCGATAAAGCGAGCGCCGTCGCCTACAAGACTGCGCTCGCGCACGTAAGAAACCGCATTGCATTCTGGGAGCAGCTAGGGCATTAGATCGCGCCAATAGCGATCAACGAATGCATCTTCATTCGGGAAAAGTCCTTGGGAACTGCTGCCTACTATCACCGCGTAGGCAGTTGTTTCCACCGTGCATGATGAATGCTCAGCCGTCAGCTTGCGTATCTCAAGATGGAAGTCACGGAACGCATAGGTCGTCAAGAGTAGGCGCGGAGCAAACGGGTCACACACATAGAGACGAATTACTTGCGGTTGTGTTGGCCGGACACGAGCGTCGAGTGGTTCTGGATTGGAGAATTCCTGTTCTGCGGAAATGTAGCGATCGGAAAAGATCCAGACGCTGCAGTTTCTGCGGCGATTGAGTCCTGGGCAAGAGCTGCTTGCGCCAAGCCAAGGCACGCAACGACGGCAACAAAGAATCTGGAAATTAGTGAAGTGTTCATGGCGGGCTCCTGTCTGTGTCGGCACGATTTATCTGCGTGAGACTGCATAGCCGGCCGTCGCCAGCGATTGATGTTCGGCCGCCTTGTTTTTTCTCCACCACACCAGCATCAAATCAAAGTCACCGTTGAATTTGCTTACCTTCAAATTCTCGGTGACCGCACCGCAGGCGATGGCTGTGCCTCCGTCGACTCCGTGATTCGTAGCGGCGTGATCGCAGATCCAGAAGGCCTTCTCGAGATCAGCCGGAGCACTGACAGGCGCGACCACTTCGGTCGATGGCCGTGAACTCACTTGCTGTTGAGCAGCTGCGCTTACGCGCAACCGAACTGAGCATCACTCCAACTGCGATGAATGCAACGGCGCTGACTCGTGCCGAAAAGTCGTGGCTCTTTACTGTTGTTTTCGTCATGGCATCGTTCCCTCTGGTTGCCCGAGAGCGAAGCCCTCGCCGGCATACCTGCTAGCGCACGGCCTGTGCCATCCGAATCGCTGGGAAAAAACTAAGACGATCAGAGAGTTAGCTGAACTAGCGCGCGGCGGTCTCTCGCCAAATATGACGGAGTCGCCAAATGTGACGGCGAAATCCGTCGAATGCGACGGCGCTTAGGAAGCGTTGCGAATACCGAGCTTGCGCATGCGCCCGCGCAAGGTGCTTGGGTTCAACCCCAGTATTCGAGCGGCACCCAGGTCGCCTTCAATCTTCCAGCGCGTGCCATCGAGCACTCGGCGGATGTGGGTGCGCTCCATCTCCTGCAACGAAGCATGGCTGGCTTGCGAAGTGACCGGCGACGCAGTTGTCGGCGATGCGTAAAGCTCGTTCGTGTCCAGTGGCCCGCCATTCGACATGATCAGCGTGCGCTCCACCAAATTCTCGAGTTCGCGAATGTTGCCTGGCCATTGATAACTGCTCGCACGCTCGATGAATGACGGAGAAATTCCATCGACTTCGCGACCCAGCCGGCGCGCCGTCTTCCGTAAAAAGTGGCGTAGCAGGTGCGGGATGTCTTCACGCCGCTCGCGCAGCGGCGGCAGCGCGATGGGAAATACGTTCAACCGAAAGTAAAGGTCGGTACGAAAGCGGGATGCGTCAGCCTCCGCGTGCAAGTCACGGTTGGTGGCAGCGATCACACGCACGTCAACATGCAGGCTGCGCGTCCCGCCCACGCGCTCGAATTCGCGTTCCTGCAGCACGCGCAGCAACTTGGCCTGTGCTTCGGCAGGCAATTCGCCAACCTCGTCGAGGAACAAAGTGCCGCCGTCCGCCAGTTCGAAGCGGCCCCGGCGTTGTTGCAGAGCGCCGGTGAAAGCGCCCTTCTCGTGCCCGAAGAGCTCGCTCTCGACTAACTCGCGCGGCAGAGCTGCACAGTTGATCTTGATCAACGGCCGATCGCGCCGCGCGCTGTTCTCATGAATCGCCCGCGCGACGAGTTCCTTGCCGGTGCCGGTTTCCCCCTGAATCAGCACCGTGCTGTCGGTGGGCGCGACTTGCCCGATCAACTCTTGTACACGCCGCAGTGCGGGCGATTCACCGATCATTGAATCACGGTCAGCTCGGATTTCCTCAACCAGTAGGTGAATCGTGGCTTTCGATCTGCCATGGGCTTCGATCTCACGCCGCAAAGCAATGTGGGCACCGACGCGCGCGAGCAATTCCTCAGTCTCGAATGGCTTGGTGACGTAATCCACCGCGCCGAGGCGGAACGCGCGCACCTTATCGAACGTTTCGCTGAGCGCGGTCAAGAAAATGACCGGGATCATGCGGGTCGTCGCGCCGGCCTTGATCCTCTTGCAGGTTTCGTAGCCGTCGATGCCGGGCATCATCACATCGAGCAGGATCAGATCCGGCTTGCTCTTCGCCGCCGCAGCGAGAGCGTCCTCTCCACTTTCCGCAGCGATGGTCCGATAACCCGCGGCGGCAAGCTCCTGCTCGAGCAGGTCAACGTTCAAGGGCTCATCGTCGACGATCAGTACCGTGCCTGCGTCAGTTGCCAAGATGCCTCGCAAGTGTCTGGAACAACAGGGTCTCGTCGATCGGCTTCGTCAGGAAGTCATCGCAGCCGCTGGCCCGCGCGCGTTCTTCGTCGCCGTTCATCGCGCGGGCCGACAGTACGATCACCGGAATGCCGGCCATCGTCGGGTCGGCCTTGAGCCGGCGCGTGGCTTCCCAACCGTCCATACGCGGCAGCGATAGATCCATCAATATCAGGTCAGGACGAGTCTCGGCAGCGCGTTCAAGCGCGGCCACGCCATCCTCTGCGAACACCAGGCGATGATCCTCCTCGAGAAGCTGCGCCAGCAGCTCGCGATTCAGTTCAATGTCCTCGACGATCAGGATGGTCTTCATGCTCGCGGTCGCTGGTAGCGGACCGGCAGTTTGAGCGTGAAGGTCGATCCGACGCTCGGTGCGCTCTCGACGGAAATGTCGCCACCCATCAACCGCGCGAGACGCCGAGCGATCGTGAGACCGAGCCCGGTGCCGCCGTGCACGCGTGTACTGCTGGCGTCGGCCTGCTCAAACTCCTCGAAGATCGTTTCCAGCTTGTCGGCGGCAATACCGGTCCCGGTGTCTGCCACCGCAACCTCGACCGTTCCGTGGTTTGCACGTGCGCGGACATGGATGTTGCCGCGCGCTGTGAACTTGGCGGCATTGCTCAGCAGATTGAGCATGATCTGGCGCAGCATGTCTTCATCGACCAGCATCGGCGGCAGCTCGCCGTCGAACCCTTTGACCAGTGTTACAGGCTCCTTGACCAGCGGCTCGACTGTCCGCATGCACTGTTCCAGCAGCAGCGCCGGCTGAATCTCTGCAGGGTTCACGTCGACGCGGCCGGCTTCCACCTTCGCGAGGTCGAGAATCGTGTTGATCAGTGCGAGCAGTTGCTGTCCACTCGTCAGGATCTTCTCAAGATTCTCGAGCTGCTTCGGCTCAAGCTGCTCCTGCGAACGGCGCATCACGATACGCGTGAACCCGATGATCGCGTTCAACGGCGTGCGTAACTCGTGCGACATGTTGGCCAGGAACGCACTCTTCTGCCGGCTTGCGATTTCGAGCTGCCGGCCCTTGTCTTCAATCTCGCGGAACAGCCGCGCATTCTGGATGGCCAACGCGGACTGCGTCGCGAAGGTCTTCAAGAGATCGATCACGCGCGGCGCGAACTCGCCCGCGCTCTTGCGGTTGACGACCAGCCCCCCGAGCAGGCGGTTCTCGCGCAAGAGCGGTACGGCGAGCAGCGACCGATAACCGTGACGGAGAAGGATCTCGCGTACCTGACTCTGGTAGATGCCCTCGTCCATGATGTCGCTTATCGCCACCGGCTCGCCAGAATCTGCCAAGCGCCCGATGGCGCCTTCTCCCTTCGGCACAGGCCTCGAGCGGAGCGCCTCGATCAGCTCATCCGGCAGTCTGTGCGCGGTGTGCAGGCGGAACTCTTCACGCGCCTCCTCGTACTCGTAGATTGATCCCCCATCCATGCCGGCAAGCTCGGTCGCACGGGAGACGATCGTGCTCAATACAGTTTCTAGGTCGAGAGTCGAGCTGACGGCCTGGCCGACCTCGCCCAGCGCCTGCAATTCTCCTACCGACTGCATGAGTTCGGTCGTCCGTGCCTCAAGTTCCTTGAAGAGCCGAACGTTCTGGATCGCGATCACTGCCTGGTCGGCGAAAGTCTGTAGCAGAGCGATTTGCTTTTCTGAAAACAGCTCCGGAACCGCGCGGCCGACTGCGATGGCGCCCACGGACTTGTTATCGCGCATCAGCGGAATGCCCAATACGCTGCGGAAACCCCATCGCACAAGGGTCGGCACGGCGTACTTTGGATCCAAATGCGTGTCTGGAATCGCGACGACACTATGAGACATGACGGCTCGACTCGCTGCGGTGCCACCATCCAGGGGCCGCGGCCAAAACTGCCTGATGGCTTCCATCCCTTCAGGACTGGTTCCGGATATGGCCACCAGGTGGAGCAATTCGCCGTCGAACGTGAATACGTTCGCCGAGTTCGCCTCACACAACTTCAGCGCGGCTGCCGCGATTGCATCGAACACCGGTTGGGCGTCGGTCGGCGATCGCGAGAGCACGCGCAGAATCTCGCTGGTGGCGGTCTGTTGCTCGAGTGCTTCGCTCAGTTCTCGGTTACGCGCGTCGAGCTCCTTGAACAGGCGCACGTTTTCGATTGCGATCACTGCCTGATCCGCGAACGTTTGCATGAGCGTGATCTGGTTTTGCGGAAACGGCCCGGACTCCGGGCGGCCGACGCCGATGGCGCCGATCGGAACACCGTCGCGCATCAAAGGAACGCTCAGCACGCTACGAAACCCCCACAGTCCGAAGTCGCGATTCACGTAGTCGGGGTCCGCAAGCACGTCGGGAATGACAACCACTTTGCGCGTCATGACGGCACGGCTGACCGCGAAGCCGCGGTCATCAGGGGGTCGTGGGAAGTTTTTGCGTATGAGTTCGGCGTGCTCGGCCCTGACAGCATTGATCGCGGCGAGATGGAGCATCCTGCCGTCGAACGTAAACACGTTCGACCCTCCGGCTTCGCACAGCTTGACCGCCGCTGCGGCGATCGTATCGAATACCGGTTGCACGTCGGTCGGCGATTCGCTGATCGCGCGCAGGATCTCGCTGGTGGCGGTTTGCTGCTCGAGCGCTTCGGTCAGTTCGCGGTTGCTCGCCTCGAGTTCCCTGAAGAGCCGAACGTTCTCAATCGCGATCACTGCTTGGTCGGCGAAGGTCTGTAAGAGCGCCAGCTGCTGCTCAGGAAAAGCACCCGGCTCCGGCCGAGCCACCGCTATGGCGCCAATTGGGCTCGCCTCACGCATTAGCGGAACCGATACGATGCTTCGGTATCCGGCGGCAGTAGCAATTGCGCCATCGGCGTAGTCAGCGTCTTTCAGAACGTCGGGGATCGAGACGACACTGCGCGTCAGGATCGCGCGGGTGTTCGCGGTATCCCGACTTGGTCGTCTCGGGTAGATGCCGAATAGTCTGCGTCGGGCGTCAGTGCCTTCCGGGCTCACAGGCGCGACGGCGGCAACATGGATCAGCTCGCCGTCAAACGTCACGACGTTGGAGGAACTGGCCGCGCACAGCTTCAGCGCGGCGGCCACGATCGTATCGAACACCGGTTGCACATCGGTCGGCGATTGGCTGATCACGCGCAGGATGTCGCTGGTGGCGGTCTGTTGCTCGAGCGCTTCGGTCACTTCCCGGTGACGCGCCTCCGCTTCCTTGAAGAGCCGAACGTTCTCAATCGCGATCACGGCCTGATCGGCAAAAGTCTGCAACAAAGCCATCTGCTTGTCTGAAAACGCCCGCACCTCGCGCCGCCTCAGAGCAATGACGCCGAGCAACCGGTCTTCGCGAAGCAGCGGCACAGCCAGGACAGTGCGGACAGATTCGCTCCGATGCGCCGCAGTTACACGCATATCTGGATCGGCCATGAAATCGAGCACTTGTATCGGCTTGCGCTCCAACGCCGCTCGGCCCACGGTTGTGTCTCGGTCGACTGGAAGGCCCCGGGCAAGGTACTCGGCAAACTCATGCGTGCATTCAGTGCGCGCAGCCAGCGACAGCCATCCCTCCTGATGGCGTACGACGAAGGCCCAATTTGCATCGCAAAGCCGCAGCGCATTGGCGAGAATCGTGTCGAACACCGGCTGCAGGTCAGCCGGCGACCGAGAGATGACACGCAGGATCTCGGCGGTTGCCGCCTGCTGTTCTAGCGCCTCGGCAAACTCCCGACTGCGAGCATCGAGATCCTCTTGGATCGCTCCCATGGGCGCTCCCTTAACGCTCGCAAGAGAAGGCGACTCCTGAGAGCCGCCCGTAACGATTACTTGAGCGCCTGCAGC
Source organism: uncultured beta proteobacterium (assembly GCA_963729165.1). GTDB lineage: Bacteria > Pseudomonadota > Gammaproteobacteria > Burkholderiales > Burkholderiaceae_F > JACCZX01. Next base: position 38,513 of record CAVSMM010000015.1, on the reverse strand, counting down.
TTGTCGTAAGTCGCCTTATCCCAGGTCGCGTCGGGACCATTGTGCATCTTCATCGTCGCCTCGCGGAACGGGTTGCGGTCGACCGCGACGACTTCCTTGCCCTTCTTCTTGAATTCTGCGCCCAGTCCCTTCTCGATTTCGATGATCTGCGCCGTCGCGCGTGTCGCCGCTTCTTTCAGCACCGCATCGAAGATCGCTTTGTCAGCGTCCGACAGCTTGCTCCAGGTCGGCGCACCGATGATCGTCAGCAACGCATCGGTGATATGGCCTGTCAGCACGATGTACTTCTGAACTTCGTAGAACTTCTTGGCGTCAATCGTCGGCAACGGATTTTCCTGTGCATCGACAGTTCCGTTTTGCAGCGCCAGATAGACCTCTGCGAAGGCGATTGGGGTCGGGTTGGCGCCGACCGCACGCGGAAACATCGTGTAAAGCGGTGCGTCCGGAACGCGAATCTTCAACCCTTTCATATCTTCGGGCTTGTTGATCGGCTTGTTCGACGTGACGTGACGCTCGCCGTAATAGGTGATCGCAACCACCTTGTTGCCGCCGCTCTTGGCGCGATACCCCTCGCCGAGTTCTGCGAATAATGGACTGGTCGAGAACGCCTTCCAGTGGTTGAAATCACGGAAGACAAATGGCGCGCCACCGATGGCGATCGGTCCGTAAGTACGGCCGGCGAACAGTTGTCCTGTGTAGATGATGTCGACCGTGCCGAGCGTCAACCCTTGATTGATGTCGGTTTCCTTACCGAGCGTCGATGCAGGGAACACTTCCATCGTGTACCGGCCGTTGGTCCGCTTGGCGATTTCTCCGGCCGCCCACACTGCAGCCGTGTGATAGGGCTCGCTCACTTCATACACGTGAGCAAACTTTAGCTTCGTCTGCGCATGCGCAGACCCGAACGCGATCAGCGACAGCGCTGCAGCAATAGTGAACTTTCTAATGTTTAACTTCATGTCTCCTCCTGGATCTATCGGTCATGCAAAGCAAAAACGGCCGAGTACTACATCGTCGCGCCCAGCTGCCATGGAATGAACTCGCTTTGCCCGTAGCCAAAGCGTTCGCTCTTGGTTTTCTCTCCCGAGGCGGTAGCAAGAATCAGCTTGAACAGCCGCTCGCCGATATCCTCGATCGTTGCCGCGCCGTCGGCGATCTCGCCGCAATTCAGATCGATATCTTCCTGCTGGCGCTGCCACAACTCAGTGTTGGTCGATAGCTTCAACGACGGCGACGGCGCGCAGCCATACGCGGAACCGCGGCCCGTCGTGAACATGATCATATTGGCGCCGCCTGCGACCTGCCCCGTCGCCGACACCGGGTCGTATCCCGGCGTATCCATGTAAACGAAGCCTTTCGCGGTGACGGGCTGCGCGTATTCAAAAACGTCGACCAGGTTCGTCGTGCCGCCCTTTGCAACCGCCCCCAACGATTTTTCGAGGATCGTCGTCAACCCGCCCGCCTTGTTGCCCGGCGACGGATTGTTGTTCATCTCGCCATGATTGCGCGCGGTGTAGTCCTCCCACCACTTGATGCGCTCGATCAGCTTCTCACCGACCTCGCGCGAAACGGCGCGGCGCGTCAGTAGATGTTCCGCGCCATAAATTTCCGGAGTTTCGGAAAGTATCGCGGTGCCGCCGTGCGCGACCAGACGATCGACCGCGTTGCCGAGCGCCGGATTGGCGGTGATGCCCGGAATATCCATCGGAGCCGCCGCACTGCAGACCCAGCATCAGATGACTCGCTGGCACGGGCGTGCGTGCAACTCGATTCGCCGCCGGCAGCATTTCCTTGACGATCGCGACGCCGCGCTCGATTGCTTTCGCCGTTCCACCGACATCCTGCATGTTGTAGCGCGCCAGCCGGTCGCTTTCCTTCAGACCCTCGGCGCCCAGCAGCGACGTGATCTGATTGGCCTCGCAGCCCAGGCCGATAAAGACCGTCGCAGCGATGTTCGGATGCCGCGCGTACCCCGCCATCGTCCGACGCAGCACATCCATGCTTTCGCCCATGTCCATGCCGCATCCGGTGCCGTGCGTCAGCGCGATCACGCCGTCGATGTTCGGATACGCAGCGAGCACTTCGGGACGGATGTCGGTGCGAAACTGATCGGCGATCGCGCGCGATACGGTCGCAGAGCAATTGACGCTCGAGATGATCGCAACGTAATTCCGCGTAGCAACCCTGCCGTCGTCGCGCACGATGCCGAGAAATTCCGCCGGCGGATCGATCATCGCGGTCGGCTTCACATCCGCGCAAAACGCGTAATCGCGCGCCGCGCCGCCGACGTTGGCACCATGCTCGCTGCCGATGCCCATGTTGTGCAGGTGCACGTGCTCGCCGGCACGAATGTCGCGCGTCGCAAAGCCGATGATCTGGTTGTAGCGCCGCACCGGCGCGCCGGCGGCGATCGCGCGCGTCGCGAGCTTGTGGCCCGGCGGAACCAGACCGATCACCGTCACGCCTTCGTTCTTGACGAGCGTGCCCGACACCAGCTGACGTCGCGCGATGACGACGTCGTCGGCAGCGTTGAGTCTCAGTACCAGCGGAACTTCCTGCAGCATTCGTTCTTCCTCACATTGCCAAGCGCGGCAACCACAGGCTGATGATCGGCACATACGTAACCAGCGCGAGGCTGATCAGCAGCGGCACCAGCCACGGCAGAATCGCCATTGTCGTGCGTTCGATCGACAACTTGGCCACACGCGCAAGAACATATAGCACCAACCCCATCGGCGGATGCAGCAGGCCGATCATCAGATTGAGCACCATGATCAGCCCGAAGTGCACCGGGTCAATCCCAAGCTTAAGCACGATCGGCATCAGCACCGGAACCAGAATCGTAATCGCCGCGACAGGTTCCAGGAAGCAGCCGATGAACAGCATCAAGCCATTTGCGAGCAGCAGGAAACACCCAGGGCTCCTGCGTAAATGCGAGCACCCAGCCGGCAATCAGCTCGGTCGTCTTGGTAACCGTCAACATCCAGCCGAAGATCGACGCCGCCGCAACGATGAACAGCACCGTCGCGGTGGTCTCGATCGTGTCCATCGAAACCTTGATCAGCATCTTCCAGTTCAGCGTGTGAAACCACGCGACGCCGAGAAACAGCGACCATACGCAGGCGGCGATCGCGCCCTCGGTCGCGGTGAACACACCCGACGTCATGCCGCCGATCAGCAGCACCGGCGTCATGATCGGCAGCACTGCGTTGAAGCGAAAATAGCGATCGGCGGCGAGCAATAGCACGAGGCAGACCACGACGGTCCATACCGGGTCCGTTCCCTGTCGCGTCGCTGCCCAGATGATGATCGGAAATCCGGCAACGACCGCCAGCTCGAGCAAAGCCTTGCCGATGCGCTTCCACTCGAACGCGATGTCGCCGCCCCATTTGTTCTTGTGGGCGAAGAACGCCACCGTCGACATCATCAACAACGCCATCACGAGGCCAGGCAGGATGCCAGCAAGAAACAGCGCGCCCACCGATACGTTGGCGAACATCGCGTAGATCACGAACGGCAGCGACGGCGGAATGATCGGCCCGAGCGTCGCCGACGCCGCTGTGACGCCGACTGCGAACTCGAGGTTATAGCCGTGATCCTTCATCGCCTTGATCTCGATCGTTCCGAGTCCGGCGGCGTCCGCGATCGCGGTTCCCGACATGCCCGCAAAGATCATCGAGCCGACGACGTTGACGTGGCCCAGCCCGCCGCGCAGCCAGCCGACCAAGGCGAGCGCAAAGTTGTAGATGCGGTTGGTGATGCCGGCCGAGTTCATCAGGTTGCCGGCAAGAATGAAGAACGGCACCGCGAGCAATGGAAACGAATCGATCCCGCTGACCATCCGATGGATCACGACAAAGTCCGGCACCAGACCGGTCGCCATCACGAAGATCAGTGACGAACCGGCCATCGCGATTGCGACCGGAATGCCCGACCCCATCAGCGCGAGGAACAGCAGCTTGAAACCGGCGGGACTCATTGAACGTCCTTCACGTCGCGATCTCCGCAAGCTCCGGTTTCTCGAGCACCGAAGCCTTTCGACGCCAGTTTGCGATGGCCACATCGATCGAGCGCCACGTCATCAAGGCGAATCCCGCAAGCACGACGCCGTACACAAGCCCGATCGGCAGATTGACCACCGACATCTGCTGCCCTCCGATACGCATCAGCAGCTGAAACGTCAGCCAAGTTGCATAGGCAAGAAAGGCGATGCGCGCGAGCGTCGACCAGGATCGACATCACACGCATCAATGGCTTCGGCAATATGCGGTACAGGAAATCAACCTGGATGTGATTGTTCTTGCGCACACCAATCGCCGCACCGATAAACACCGTGCAGATCAACAGATAGCGCGCAATCTCCTCGGTCCACGATGCCGAGTCGTTCATTGCGTAGCGCGTGAAAAACTGCAGGAAGATCACGCCAGACAGCGCCCAGAAGAACACGAACGCGATCCAGTCTTCAAAGCGATAGACGGCAATGTTGATCGGGGCGTCGTGAACGTCGAACTCGCCGCTCGCGGTCAGCACATGCTCGTTGACGTCGGGCGTGGATCCTTCAGGCTGCGCCATTGCCAGCTCCTTGCTGTTTTGACGCGGATTTTCTCGGCTGCGGGCTGCCGGTGGTCCAGCTCTTCTGGAATCGCCTCGCAGCCTGGTCCATATGCCGGCGCATCGTCGTACGTGCCTTCGCTCCATCGTGTGCTTCAATCGCGACCATCACGGATTGATGCTCCGCAATCGCCGCATCCCACAGGTCGGGCGTATCGAAGTGATGCTCGAGCTGCAGAAACAGAGGGCCCGTGCGCTGATCCCAGAGCGTGCGAACCAGCAGTGCCAGCGCACTGTTGCCACCCGCCTCGGCCATCTCCAGATGAAACCTGCGGTCATTTTCGAGCGGCATCACATTGCGCCTGCGATCGCGAATCATCGCAGCCAGCGCCGCGCGCATTCGCCGGATCTGTGCCGGGCTCGCATTTTTTGCAGCGAGTGCGGCACACTCGGATTCCAGCAGGCGGCGTGCGGTGATCAGCTCGAACGGCCCCGAGTCCGCGGCCAAGCGCGCCGCTTTAGCCGCGCGTTCCACCCGCAAGCGATACGTACACACCCGAGCCGACGCGGACATCCACATAGCCTTCGACCTCCAGCGCTATCAACGCTTCACGCACCGACGGGCGGCTTACCTTCAGCATCGTCGCCAGATCGCGCTCGGGCGGCAGCCGCGCTCCCGGCTTGTACTCGCCGCGCTTTATCAATCGCTCAATTTCTTCCGCGATGCGCCGGTACAAGCGTTGAGATTCGACCGCCTTGATCGGCATGTTGAGTAAGTGGTCAACGAAGTAGACAGTGGTCGGGTCGTTTGCTTACACTGCGCCGCTGGTCAAGTGGTCAGACCAATTTATAATTCGAAATTCTGGCGGTCGAGCTTCACACGCGGCCCCAGCAGTGTCAAGCAACGGAGGATCAATGGCTGGCCGCTTGCAGGGAAAAACGGTGCTGGTCACGGCGGCCGCGCAGGGAATGGGTCGCGCAGCGGTGCTTGCATTTGCGCGCGAAGGCGCGAAAGTGATTGCAACCGACCTGAAGGAAGAATTGCTCGCTGACCTGCCGCAGGCAATCACGAAGCGGAAGCTCGACGTTCTCGACGACGCTGCGGTACAGGCATTCGTCGACAGCGTCGGCGCCGTCAATGTGCTGTTCAATTGCGCTGGCTATGTGGCGCACGGCACAATTCTCGATTGCACTGTCAAGGATTGGGATTTCAGCTTCGATCTGAACGTGCGCAGCATGTTCGTGATGACGAAGGCGATGCTGCCAAAGATGATCGCTGCCGGCGGCGGCACGATCCTGAACATGGCTTCCGTGTTGGGTGCGCACAAAGCGGCGCCGAATCGGCTTGCTTACGCGGCAAGCAAGGCAGCGGTAGCCGGTTTCACGCGCGCGTTGGCGATCGATCACGTCAAACAGAACATCCGCGTCAACTGCGTGTGCCCCGGCACAGTCGACACGCCGTCGCTCGGCGATCGCATCAACGCATTTGCCGATCCGGTGCAGGCGCGCAAAGACTTCGTCGCCAGACAGCCGATGGGCCGACTGGCGACGGCAGAAGAGATTGCAGAGACGTTCGTCTATCTTGTCTCCGACGAATCATCATTCATGACCGGCCAGGCGATCTTCGTCGACGGTGGCATGAGTCTTTAAGGCACCTCCATGAAACTATTGCGTTATGGCCCCAACGGATACGAGAAACCTGGATTGTTGGATTCGGCGGGTCGTATCCGCGATCTGTCAGGCGTTGTCGATCAGATCGACAGCCTGCACCTCGCGCCGCGCGAACTGAAGAAACTCGCGCAACTAAAGCCCGAATCGCTGCCGCTGGTGTCCGGCTCGCCGCGACTCGGCGTGCCGTATATCGGCATCGGCAAATTCATCGCGATCGGGCTTAACTACGCCGATCACGCTGCGGAGTCGGGCGTGCAGGTACCCGCGGAGCCGATCATTTTCATGAAGGCGACGACGTGCATCACTGGGCCGAACGATGACATCGTCATTCCAAGGAATTCGACCAAGACCGATTGGGAAGTCGAGCTCGGCGTCGTGATCGGCACCAAGGCGCAGTACGTGACGCATGGAGCGCGCGCTCGACTACGTGGCGGGCTACTGCGTGATGAATGACGTCTCCGAGCGTCAGTTCCAGCTCGAGCGCGGCAGCCAATGGGACAAAGGCAAGGGTTGCGATACCTTCGGCCCGATCGGTCCGTATCTGGTCACGCGCGATGAAATACCCGATCCGCAGAAGCTCGACATGTGGCTCGACGTCAACGGTCAGCGCATGCAGCGCGGCAACACATCGACGATGGTGTTCGGCTGCGCGCATCTGGTCAGCTACGTCAGCCAGTTCATGACGCTGATGCCCGGCGACATCATCACGACAGGTACTCCGCCGGGCGTCGGCATGGGAATGAAGCCGCCGCGTTATCTAAAAAGCGGCGACGTTGTCACGCTGGGGATTGCGGGTTTGGGCGAGCAACGGCAGAACGTTCGCGCTCATTCGTGAAAACAGCGATGTCTGCGAACCCAGAAGTACTGCTAGTCGCGCCAATTTACAAGCCAGCGCAAGCGAAGCTCGAAGCGACCTATACGACGCACTCGCTGTTGAATGTCAGCGACCGCGCCGCAATGATTTCGAAGGTTGCGCCGCGCATCGATGTCGTTGTCACCAGTGGCGGTGGCGCCGGCATTCAGCGCGCGTTGATGGAGCAACTGCCTAAGTTGAAACTGATTGCCTGCTTCAGCGTTGGCCTCGATTCGGTAGACCTTGCCGCTGCGCGCGAGCTCGGCATTGCAGTCACCAACACGCCGGACGTGTTGACCGACGACGTTGCCGATCTTGCCGTTGGACTGATGCTCGCTGCTGCTCGGCGAATGGCAGCGGCAGACCGCTTCGTGCGTGACGGTCGCTGGCTCGATGGAGGGTTCCCCCTCACCAGCAAAGTCAGTGGCAAGCGGTTGGGCATCGTCGGCATGGGCCGTATCGGACAGGCGATCGCGCGACGTGCTGCTGCCTTCGATATGCAGATCGCGTGGCACGGACCGGCGAAAAATTTACCGTATCGCTTTGAGCCGCGACTCGTCGAGCTCGCACGCTCGGTGGACTTTCTTGTGGCGGCCTGTCCTGGCGGTGCGGCAACGCGCGGATTGATCAGCCGTGAGGTTCTGACCGCGCTCGGTCCGCAGGGCATTTTCATCAACATCTCGCGTGGCTCGGTGGTCGATGAAGCGGCGATGGTGGAGCTGCTGGTCGGCGGTCAACTGGGCGGCGCCGGACTCGACGTCTTTGTCGATGAGCCGCGTGTTCCGGCTGCACTCTTCGACCTTGACAACGTTGTTCTACAACCGCATCAGGCAAGTGCGACCGATGAAACGCGCGGCGCGATGGCGCAGCTGGTGCTCGACAACGTCGCTGCCTACGCCGCTGGTCGGCCGCTGCTGACACCGGTCAACTGAACGTTCCGGCCACTTTCGCCGGAATTAAGACGGGGCGAATCGTCGATTTCTACTTAACGCACCAGGCAAGGACGCTTCGGATCGAACTTCCAGTTGGGAATCAAGAACTGCATCGCGGTCGAATCGTCACGCGCGCCAAGTCCGTGCTGCAAGTAAAGCTGATGCGCTTTCTCGACTTCAACCATGTCGAGTTCGACACCGAGGCCCGGCTTCTTCGGTAAATCCACAAACCCGCCGCGGATCTGCAGCGGTTGCTTCGTCAGGCGTTGACCGTCCTGCCAGATCCAGTGCGTGTCGATCGCGGTGACCTTGCCCGGCGCGGCAGCGCCGACGTGCGTGAACATCGCCAGCGATACATCGAAGTGATTGTTCGAGTGCGAACCCCAGGTGAGCCCCCAATCGCGACACGTCTGTGCGACGCGCACCGAGCCTGCCATCGTCCAGAAGTGTGGATCCGCGAGCGGAATGTCGACCGACTGCAGCGCTAGCGCGTGCACCATCTGGCGCCAATCGGTCGCCACCATGTTGGTCGCCGTCGGCAAACCGGTGGCGCGGCGAAACTCGGCCATCACTTCGCGCCCGGAGAATCCGTCCTCGGCACCGCACGGATCTTCGGCGTACGCGACCACACTTCGCATATCGCGCATCAGGCGCACGGCATCTTTCAACAGCCATCCGCCATTCGGATCGAGCGTGACACGCGCTTGCGGAAAGCGCTCGTGCAGCGCAATCACTGCTTCGACCTCCGCCTCGCCGGCAAGCACCCCACCCTTCAGCTTGAAATCATTGAAGCCGTAGCGCTCGTATGCCGCTTCGGCCTGGCGCACGATCGCCTGCGGCGTCAGCGCAGCCTCGTGGCGCACGCGAAACCATGCGTTGTCCGCTTTCGGCTCGCTGGCCGGGTCGACATACGGAAGATCGGTCTTCGTGCGATCACCGACGAAAAACAAATAGCCGAGCATCTCGACGCGCTCTCGCTGCACGCCTTCGCCCAGCAGCGCAGCGACCGGCACCCCAAGGTGCTGCCCGAGCAAGTCGAGCAAGGCCGACTCGATCGCGGTCACCGCATGAATGGTCGTGCGCAGATCGAAGGTCTGCAATCCACGACCGCCCGCGTCGCGATCTGCAAATTGGCGCTGCATCTGCTGCATCACTCGCAGATGCGCGCCTAGCGGTTGACCGACAACGAGTCCGCGCGAATCTTCCAGTGTCTGTCGAATCTTTTCGCCGCCCGGTACTTCGCCGACGCCGGTGCGTCCGGCGCTGTCGGTCAGGATCAGCAGGTTGCGCGTGAAAAACGGGCCGTGCGCGCCGCTCAGGTTCAGCAGCATGCTGTCGCGGCCCGCGACAGGGATCACGCGCAAGTCGGTGACTTGCGGCGTCGACGCAACCGGCATGATCAGTCGGCGGTGATCTTCCGGGTTTCGATCACCTGCTTCCAACGCGCGAACTCTTGTTGCTGGAAAGCAGCGAACTGCGCTGGCGTGTTGGCGACGATTTCGAATCCGACCGAAGTGAACTGCTGCTTGATCGTCGGGTCATTCAGCGCAGCGACGATTCCCGCGTGCATCTTGTCGCGCACGTCTGCCGGCAGCCCTTTGGGTCCGACCACGGCTTGCCACGAATAGACGTCAACGCCCTTGATGCCTGCTTCGATCAGCGTCGGCACGTCGGGCAGTACCTCGGAGCGCTTTGCACTGGTGATCGCAAGCGCCCTAAGCTTGCCGGACTTCACCAGCGGCATCGCGGTGTTGATGTTCATGAACGTCGCCTCGACTTGGTTACCCAGCAGGTCGGAGATCGCCGGCGCTCCGCCTTTGTAAGGAATGTGCAGGCCGTTCGTACCGGTTTGCAGCCAGAACAATTCAGCCGTCAGGTGATCGCTCGAGCCATTGCCCGCAGAAGCAAAGCTCATCTTGCCCGGATTCGCCTTCAGATACGCAATGACATCGGCGAGCGATTTGTGCGGAGAAGCGGCCGGCACCGCGAGGACATTGGGAGCGTGAACGGCCACCGTGATCAGATCAAAGTCTTTCAGTGCGTCGTACTGCATCGGCTTGATCAGATGCGGCACGATGACCAGCGGGCCGAGCGATGTCACAAGGAACGTGTAGCCATCGGGCGCCGCGCGCTTCACGAGCACCGCACCGATGGTCCCGGTCGCGCCCGGCTTGTTATCTACGACGAACTGTTGTCCATACGCTGCGCTGAGCTTTGGGCCGATGGCACGAGCAATCGAATCCGTCGATCCGCCCGCCGGGAAAGGAACCACCAGCGTCACAGGCTTCGTCGGCCAACGTTTGCGCTTGGGCTCCGGTAGCCGCGCCGAGCGCGATGGCGGAAGCAATTAAAAATTTCTTCATCAGTGTGTCTCCTTGGTGGTGGTTCTTCGGCACGTGCGGAACCTTCCCGCTATGTTAGACAATTACCGTAGCCCCAATGCCGCGGGGCGAGGAGATCCGATGAACGATGCCGTGATCGCTGAAACACCTGCCGCAACACGCAGCAGCGAGCCGCTGACGATCCGCATGCACGAGCGCGACAACGTCGCCATCGTGGCCAACGACGGCGGTCTGCCGCCGGGCGCCGTTCTGTCGTCAGGCCTGACATTGCGCGACCGCGTTCCGCAAGGCCACAAGGTCGCGCTGGTCGATCTGCCCGCCGATGCGCCGGTGCTGCGCTATGGCATTCCGATCGGCTACGCGCTGAAAGATATCCCGGCCGGCAGCTGGGTTCACGAGCGGCTGCTGAAAATGCCGGCAGCACGCGAGCTCGATAACCTGCCGATCGCCACGGTCAAGCCACACCCGCAGGCACCGCTCGAGGGCTACACGTTCGACGGCTATCGCAATCCCGACGGCTCGGTCGGCACGCGCAACATCCTGGCGATCACGACCACCGTGCAATGCGTTGCCGGCGTCGTGGACTTCGCAGTACAGCGCATCAAGGCCGAGCTGCTGCCGCAGTTTCCGAATGTCGACGACGTGATCGGGCTCGAGCACACGTATGGCTGCGGCGTCGCGATCGACGCACCGGGAGCGGAGATTCCGATTCGCACGTTGCGCAACATCAGCCTGAACCCGAACTTCGGCGGCGAAGTGATGGTGGTAAGCCTAGGCTGCGAAAAGCTGCAGCCCGAGCGGCTGATGCCGCCGGGAACGATCGCGATCACCGACGAGCGCAGCGTCGCCGATGTCGGCGCCAATGCAGACCCGGGTCTCGATGTCGTTTGCCTGCAGGATGAAGACCACGTCGGCTTCATGTCGATGGTCGACTCGATCATGGCGACTGCGCAGCTGCACCTCGAGCGCCTGAATGCACGCGTGCGCGAAACGGTGCCGGCGAGCGAGCTGGTGGTCGGCGTGCAGTGTGGCGGCAGCGATGCGTTCTCGGGCGTCACCGCCAATCCGGCGGTCGGCTTCTGCACCGACCTGCTGGTGCGCGCCGGCGCCAGCGTGATGTTCTCCGAAACGACCGAGGTCAGAGACGGCATCGATCAGCTGACATCGCGCGCCACGACACCCGAGGTCGCGCAAGCAATGATTCGCGAGATGGCCTGGTACGACGCATACCTGAGTCGCGGCCAAGTCGACCGCAGCGCCAACACCACGCCGGGCAACAAGAAGGGCGGCCTGGCCAACATCGTCGAGAAAGCGATGGGCTCGATCGTCAAATCGGGCTCAGTTCCGATCTCCGGCGTGCTCGCACCCGGCGAAAAGCTGAAGCAAAAAGGATTGATCTATGCAGCGACGCCGGCCAGCGATTTCATCTGCGGCACATTGCAGCTCGCCGCTGGAATGAACCTGCATGTGTTCACTACCGGACGCGGCACGCCGTACGGGCTCGCCGCAGTGCCGGTGATCAAGGTCGCGACGCGCAGTGACCTGGCGCGGCGCTGGCACGACCTGATGGATATCAACGCCGGCACGATCGCCGATGGCTCAGCGTCGATTGAGGATGTCGGTTGGGAGCTGTTTCGATTGATGCTGGAAGTCGCGAGCGGCCGCAAGAAAACCTGGGCCGAACAATGGAAGCTGCATAACGCGCTGGTGCTGTTCAATCCTGCGCCGGTGACCTAGATAGCCGCGCAACGCGATGTCCAATCAGCGGCGGTTTTTCGCGGAACTGTTAATGCCGTTTTTGACGTGGGCAAACGCGCTAAATCAATTATCCATGCGGCTTAGCAGCCAACATGGCGGTCCGTCTTAAACCGCAGCCGCCACATTAAGGAGCAGAATCCTAGGTCTAAGACAAGTTAGACGACACGGCGCTTATGTTCGGCCTCTTTCTATCTCTAACGTATTGCGACGCTGCGCTCGGTGAGTTGCAACGGAGGCGCGGTCGATGGCGAGGCACTATTGATTTGCCGGAGTGCGAACTCCCCTCGCAGTATCTGGCGGCCGGAAGGAACCTGATGCATCGGCCCTCGCCATAACCAAGGAGCTTCCCGGGATGTTTGTAAGAGATCGCGAGCGGGTCAGTTGCGCGCTGTTTGAGCACTACGAACCATATGCCGAAGCGGTTGCTGAAGGCGAACTTACGCCAAGCTCGCCACTGCCAGCCAATCGCACACCGTCCGAGACTTGGGAGTACGTTGAAGTCGAATCTGCCTCGGTGACGCCACTTGGACGCAAACTTTGTGCGGAGGTCGCTCTGCGATGTGCGTGGGACGAGGAGCACACGCTTGGTGCCAGGTTCATCAGCGGCGCCTTCGCTGAACTCAATGGCAGCATTCGTCCTCAATGAAGATGTCGTCTAACACGTCGTTCGAGAGCCGACGCTCTGCAAGCGCGGCTGAACTCGGACGTTAGACATCAACGCGAAAATTCGAAGCGGGGTTTCCGAGTTGGAACGATGGTGAGTGAAGCGCGAACACAATTGAAGAGTGGCACGCAGGAGAGGACTAAATGGCGCATGCTCAAAGGACGTTTACCCGTCGTCGATTTGTCCAAGCGACCGCCGCGGGCTCTCAGCCCTCGCGGGGGCCAGATTTAGCCAAGTAAGTCGGGCACATACCGTCAAGCCGAACATCGTCTTCATTCTTGCGGACGACCTTGGCTATGCGGACGTGAGCTGCTACGGCCAGCGTGACTACACGACGCCCAACATCGACCGTCTGTCAATCGAGGGATTGAATTGCACGCAGGGATATTCGAATTCCGCGAGTTGTTCGCCGACACGCACAGCGCTAATTACCGGGCGCTATCAAATGCGTCTTCCGGTGGGTCTGGAGGAACCGATCAATCCCACGACACCGAAAGTTGTTAGCCTGCCGCCGAGCCACCCGACATTCCCCTCGCTACTCAAGAAGCGGGTTACGGCACAACGCTCGTCGGCAAATGGCATCTCGGCTTTCTACCGGACTACAGCCCGCTCAAGAGCGGTTACGACCGGTTCTTCGGCATCTTCGGCGGCGCCGCGGACTGTTTCAATCATGGCAGCAAGTCGTCGGACCCGCTCTTCGAGCAGGAGGTGCCGATTGATCGCGTCGGCTACATGACGAATCTGCTCGGCGACAGGGCGGTGCAAACGATCGAAGGCTATGCCAGATCGAAGCGAGCCTTTCCTGCTGAGTCTGCATTTCACCGCGCCACATTGGCCTTGGGAGGGTCCGGACGACGAAGCCGAGGTCGAAGCGGATCAAGAACCTCTTCCACCGCGATGGCGGCACGCAGAAGACTTACATGGCCATGATGCAAAGCCTGGACACCAATATCGGCCGGGTATTGCAGGCCCTCCAGGTTCAAGGGCCTCTCCGCAAACACGATCGTTGTATTTACTAGCGATAACGGCGGCGAGCGATTCTCCAATATGTGGCCGTTCACTGGGATGAAGGGAGAACTTCTTGAAGGCGGTCTGCGCATCCCGGCCATCGTGCGCTGGCCGGGCCGAGTTGATGGCGAATCGGTTTCCGAGCAGCTCATGATCTCGATGGACTCGGATGCCGACGCTGCTGGCGAGCGCCGGTATTCGCCAGACCCGACCCCTCCGCCGGACGGCGAGTACTTGCTGCCGACACTGACCGGTGGCGCCTCGTCACATGCCCGCAAACTGTTCTGGCGCTACTACGCCGGATGGACAGCGCGCCGGTCCGCGACGGCGACTGGAAATATCTTCAAATAGCCGGTCACGAGTTCCTCTTCGATGTCGTTCAGGATCCGCGCGAGCGGGCAAATCTGAAGGATCAGCGAAAAGACATCTTCGATCGCCTCAAGAGCGATTGGGAAACCTGGAACAACTCGATGTTGCCTGAACTCTCGCGACCGGTTCGCGCTCGTTCTGGCTGCGTTCTTGTGCTTTGTCCATTGGCTGGTCGTCCACGCCAATGCAGTTCAGCCGCCTAGGCTGCCGGAGACCTTGTTTCTGATCGGATTGGCAGCGTTCGGCGTTGCCACTGTGGCTTCGGTGGTCGTATTGTCCCGTCGGTTCCGCCGTGTCGCCCAGCCCCTCCACCGAGTGCTAGCACGTCAGACCAGAAGCTACCACTTCATCCTTGATACAAGCGCATCAACAGCGGGCTGCCAGGCGTTATGTGGGTTGTCCTTCTGCCCGGTGCGATGGGCTGTGTGCTCCTCTCACTTTTGTTTCCCGTCGAAGACGCGCGTTTTCACGCCATTCTGGTGACGGCTCTGTCGGGCTTCTTGGCTATGGTGCTCTTCGTAATTATTAGCCTAGACCGTCCGTACTATGGTGCGATGGCGATACCTGCAGATTCGTACCAGCTTATCTACGACCAGCTGATGAACAAGGCACCTAAGTAGCCCGCTATTCCTTGACCGACCCGGTCAGTCCCGACACGTAATACTCGACGAAGAACGAGTAGATAAACGCCACCGGCAGCGAGCCGAGCAGCGCGCCAGCCATTAACGGACCCCAGTGGTAGACGTCGCCCTCGACGAGTTCGGTGACGACGCCGACCGGCACCGTCTTGATCTCCGACGACGAGATGAAGGTCAGCGCGTAGATGAACTCGTTCCACGACAGCGTGAAGGCGAAGATGCCGGCCGAGATCAGGCCGGGCACCGCGAGCGGCAGCACGATCTTGGTCAGGATCTGCCAGCGCGTGGCGCCATCAATCAGCGCGCACTCTTCGAGCTCGAACGGAATCGAGCGGAAGTAGCCCATCAGCAGCCAGGTGCAAAACGGAATCAGAAACGTCGGATACGTCAGGATCAACGCCCAGCGCGTGTCGAACAGGCCGAGCTTGAAGACGACCGTTGCCAGCGGAATGAACAGGATCGACGGCGGCACCAGATAGGCGAGAAAGATCGACAGACCCACGTGCTTCGAACCGCGAAAGCGAAGTCGCTCGATCGCGTAGGCGGCGAATATCGAAGCCGCCAACGAGAACGCGGTGGCGACCACCGAGACGAAGACGGTGTTCCACATCCATTCCGGATACGCGGTGCGAAAGAGCAGCTTGTCGAAATGCGCGAGCGTCGGCGCGATCACCCAGAACGGATTGCCGGTACGCGACAGCAGCTCGTGATCGGGCTTCACCGAGGTGATGCCCATCCAGTAGAACGGAAACAGCAGCACGATCAGAAACACGATCAGCGGCAGATAGATCGTGACGAACTTGCGCGACGGCGTCTCGAGATAGCTCATGCCGACGCTCTCGCCGGCTTGCGGGGAAGGCGCTGCGACGGTGGTGCTCATTTGTCCTGCCCTCCCTGTTGCCAGGCGCGGCGCTGCAGGCCGAAGTAACTGAACATGATCGCGGCCAGCAGGAACGGCACCATCGCGATCGAGATCGCCGCGCCCTCGCCGAGCGCGCCACCCGAGATCGCGCGCTGGAACGACAGCGTCGCCATCAGGTGCGTCGCGTTCAGCGGGCCGCCGCGCGTGATCACGTAGATCAGCTGGAAGTCGGTGAACGTGAACAGCACCGAGAACGTCATCACGACCGCGATGATCGGCGTCAGCAGCGGCAACGTGACGTAGCGAAACTGCTGCCACCGAGTGGCGCCGTCGATCGCCGACGCTTCGTAATACGACGGCGAGATCGTCTGCAGACCCGCAAGCAGCGTGATCGCGACGAAGGGAACCCCGCGCCAGATATTGGCTGCGATCACCGACAGCCGCGCATTCCACGGCTCGCCGAGGAAATCGATGTAGCGGTCGATCAAACCCATCTTCACCAGCACCCAGCTGATGATCGAGAACTGCGCGTCGTAGATCCACCAGAAAGCGATTGCCGACAGCGCGGTCGGCACGATGTACGGCAACAGGATGACCGCGCGAAAGAACGTCTTGAAGCGGATATTGCGGTTCAGAAGCAACGCGAGCCAGAGTCCGAGAACGAACTTGAAGACGCTCGCGACAAACGTATAGAAAAGCGTATTGAAGAGCGCGAGCCGTGTGACGGCATCGCCCCACAGAAACTCGTAGTTCTCGAGACCGATCCAGACACCGTCCCGGCCGACTTTCGTATCGGTGAAGCCGAGCCAGACGCCGAGGCCGAGCGGATAGGTGAGAAACAGCAGCAACAACACCGCCGCCGGCAGCATGAACATCATGCCCAGCGCGTTGCGGTTGTTCTGCAGCTTCTCGAGAGCCGTCATCGCAGAAAGGGCCCGCGTGCGCGAGCCCTTGTTCACGCAGAACGCGATATCAGACTTTGTAGTACCTCTCAGCACGCTTCTGCGCGCGTTCCATTGCTTCCTTCGGTGTCTTCGATCCGCTGACTGCCTCGGCCACCATGTTGACGACGATGAAGTCGGCGCCCGCACCTGCCGATGCGTAACCCAGCTTGCCTGCGTAGCCGGCCGGCCGCATGTTCTTGACCGGGTCTCGATAAGGCGTGTGCTTCGGATCGACAGTCCAGATCGGAAGATTCGCGTAGCCGGCGAGCGGCGTCGCGATGTACGCACCGGCGCCTGTCAACCACGGATCGAACTGTTCCTTTTCCATCATGAAGCGCAGGAACTCCTTCGCCGCCTGCGGGTACTTCGTGTACTTCATGATCATCTGGTTGAAGAACAGATGCGACTCGGTCGGCACGCCCACGGGACCGATCGGATAGTTCGCATGCTGGACATCGGCCTGCAGTTCCTTGACCTTCGGATCGGTCGAGGTCTTGGTCGCGTAGTAAATCGAGATGCCGTTGTTGGTCAGCGAAATCTGGCCGTCAAGGAACGCCTTGTTGTTGTTCGGGTCGAGCCACGACAGCGTGCCCGGAATGAACGTCGCATACAGCTCCTTGCCGTATTCGAGCGCCTTCATGCGTTTCGGGGCTGTCGATCACGACCTTGTTTTTCTCGTCGACCAGCTTGCCGCCGAACGCCCAGATCAGCCAGTTGCACCACAGGCCGTCGCCGGTTGCGTTGCCGAGCGCCATGCCGCCCGGAGTGCCTTTCGCGTGCAGCGCCTTCATCAGCTTCAGGAAGCCGTCGGTGTCTTTCGGGAAAGTGTCGAAGCCGGCCGCTTTGACCATGCTGCCGCGATAAACCAGCATTGCTCCAGCCGAGCCGAGCGGAATGCCCGATCCACTTCTTGCCGTCGGGCCGCAGGAACGCCTCACACGCCGGATACCACGGGCCGTATTTCTTGCCGATGTACTCGGCGACGTCGGTCACGTCGAGCAGCTTGTCCGGATAAAGGTTGGCATCGTCGTTGGTCGACAGGATGATGTCGGGTCCCGCACCGGTGTTTGCTGCCACCGCAGCTTTCGGACGTACGTCTTCCCAGCCTTCGTTGTCAACGCGCACCGGGATGCCGGTCTTGTCGGTGAACTTCTTGACGTTCGCCATGTAGGCGTCGATGTCGCCCTGCACGAAGCGGCTCCAGCGCAGCACGCGCAGCGTCGCGCCCTTTTCCGGCTTCAGCGTCAGCGTCTGCGCATTCGCCGAGCGGCGAAAACACCGCAGCGCTTGAACCTAATGTCGCGGCGGCTGCAACGCTCGCTGAACCTTCCAGAAACTTGCGCCGATTGAATTCACTCATTTGATGTCTCCCTTCGTGTTGTAAGTCACGCTGCCAAATCGATTCTCAAATATGCGCTACTACGCGGCCAGGCGCTGACCGCTGCCCGCGTCAAACAGATGCGACCGCTCGATATCCGGCTGCAGATGGATCGTGCTGCCCGGCGCAAAGTTGTGCCGCTCACGAAACACCACCGCCAGATCGGTGCCGTGCATGGCGGCACGCGACAAACGTATCGGCGCCGGTCGGTTCGATGACGACGACCTGCGACGGAATGCCGGTCGAGGCCAGTGTCAGGTGCTCGGGCCGCGTGCCGATGATCACCGGCTGGCCGTCGCTGCCGCCGGCATTGCGCGCGACTGCGAGCTCGGTTCCGTCGCCCAGAACGACACGCGAACCGGTTCCGTTGCGGCGCAAGGTCGCAGGCAAAAAATTCATCGCGGGCGAACCGATAAAGCCCGCGACGAACGTATTTGCCGGGTGGTCGTACAACTCGAGCGGACTGCCGGTCTGCTCGATGCGGCCGTCGCGCATCACGACGATCTTGTCGCCCATCGTCATCGCTTCGATCTGGTCGTGCGTGACGTAGACCGACGTGGTCTTCAGGCGCTGATGCAGCTCCTTGATCTCGCTGCGCATCGCGACGCGCAGCTTCGCATCGAGGTTTGACAGCGGCTCGTCGAACAGGAACACCTGCGGATCACGCACGATCGCGCGGCCCATCGCGACGCGCTGGCGCTGGCCGCCCGACAACTGGCGCGGATAGCGGTCGAGCAGTTCGGTCAGCGCCAGGATTCCGGCGGCACGCTGCACCTTGGCAGCGATCGTCGCCTTGTCGGCTTTCGCCAGCATCAGCGAGAACGCAAGGTTTGCGCGCACCGTCATGTGCGGGTACAGCGCGTAGTTCTGGAACACCATCGCGATGTCGCGCTCTTTCGGCGGAACGTCGTTGACGCGGCGCTCGCCGATCAGAATCTCGCCGCCGCTCACTTCCTCCAGCCCGGCGATCATCCGCAGCAGCGTCGACTTGCCGCAGCCCGACGGACCGACGAGCACGGTGAACGAGCCGTCATCGATATCGATGTCGACACCGTGCAGCACCTGCGTCGTGCCGAACTGCTTCGTAACGCCGCGAATTGCGACTCGCGCCATGACCGGGTTGTCTCCTCCGGGTGCGTGTCTTGTAGGACGACGCCGCGGTTATCTTGCAAACCCTAATGCCGCGGGCTCTTCGTCCCTGGGGTCTTCTTGCCTTCAACAACAGGATACATCGGCCGCCCAGTTTGCGACCACTGAACGATGTTGAGCGCCGCCTTGCGGCGCAGCTCGATTTCCGACGCAGCCGAATAAAACGCTGCGTGCGGCGACAACAACGCGCGCGGATGGTGCGCAAGCGCTTCACCGACGTCCAGCGGCTCGGTGGGCAGGACGTCCAGACCGGCGCCGTCGAGCGTGCCGTCGTCCAGCGCCGCCAGCACCGCGGCAATGTCGACGATGCTGCCGCGCGCGGTATTTACCAGGAAGCTGCCGCGCTTCATTCGCTGCAGTTGCGGGGCACCGACCATTCCGCGGGTTTCGTCGTTCAGCGGCACATGCAGCGACACCACGTCGGCCTGTTCGAACAATTGTTCCTGCGTAACGCGTTTGACGAACACCGGAAAATCGCCGTCGATGATGTACGGATCGCATGCGATCACGCGCGCGAAACAGTCGCGCGCCAGCGCCGCATAGCGCTTGCCGATGCGGCCCAGCCCGAGAATTCCCACCGTCATGTCGCTGGCGCGGCGGATCGTGCCAGGCGACAGGTAGTGCCACTTGCCGGCGCGCACGTCGCGGTCGTAGATCGCCAGATGTCGAATCAACGCGAGCGTCATCGCGAGCGCGTGTGTCGCGACTTCACCGACGCCGTAGTCCGGCGAGTTGGCGACCCATACGCCGTGGCGGCGGCACGCTTCGGTATCGATCGTGTCGAAACCCGCGCCATAGCGGCTGACGAATCCGATGCGCGGGCAGCGCCGCCAGCACGCGATCGGTCACCGGCGCGTACTGCAACAGCAACGCATCGCATTCGCGCGCCGCCGCGATCAGATCGTCTTCGCTCCTGCATTGCGCCTCGACCAGGTCAACGCCGCCGGTGCGAAAAACCTCGCGCTCGAGCTCGATATCGGGAAAGTCGTAGTCGGTGATCAGCGCGCGCACGTTGCTACCGGCTCAGTGATTGTCTTTGGGAATCGCCGACCCGCTGCCGCCGACCAGGAAGTCGAGATCGGCGCCTTTGTCGGCTTGCTGCACGTGATCGAAGTACAGCTTGGTGTAACCGCGCGAAGCGGGAGGAGCTCGGCGGTTTCCACGCCGAACGCCGACGCTTCAGTTCCTCGTCGCTGACTTCCAGATGCAAGCGGCGGCGCTCGACGTCGAGCTCGATCATGTCGCCGCTTCGACCAGTGCGAGATTGCCGCCGGCCGCGGCTTCGGGCGCATGCGTGCAGCACGACCGTTCCGTAGGCGGTTCCGCTCATGCGCGCATCCGAAATTCGCACCATGTCGGTCACGCCCTGCCGCAACAGCTTGGCGGGCAGCGGCATGTTGCCGACTTCGGCCATGCCCGGATAACCCTTCGGCCCGCAGTTCTTCAACACCAGAATGTCGTCGGCGCTTGACGTCGAGGCTGTCGTCTTCGACACTCGCATGCATTTCGTCGCTGGTTTCGAAAACGACCGCGCGGCCGCGATGCTTCATCAGCGCTGGCGTTGCCGCCGACGGCTTGATCACGGCACCGTCGGGCGCGAGGTTGCCGCGCAGCACGGCGATGCCCGCGTGCGGTTTGAACGGATCCGACGAGCGGACGAATCACGCGCTTGGTGCCGTCGAGGTCGTAGCGCGGAGCGTCTTTGTTGTTGTCCCACAGCGTGCGGCCATTGACCGTGAGCGCATCCTTGTTCAAGCTCGCGCCGAGCTCGCGAATCACGGCCGGCAATCCGCCCGCGTAGTAAAAATCTTCCATCAGGTACTGGCCCGACGGCTGCAGATCGACCAGGCAAGGCAGGTCGTGGCCCAACGCATCCCAGTCATCGAGCGATAGCGGCACGCCGGCGCGGCCCGCCAGTGCGAGCAGATGGATCACCGCGTTGGTCGAGCCGCCGATCGCCGCGTTGACGCGAATCGCGTTCTCGAAAGCCGCGCGCGTCAGAATCTTCGACAGCACGAGATCTTCGTCGACCATCTGCACGATGCGCCGCCCGGCCATCCGCGCCAGCACGTTGCGACGTCCGTCGACCGCCGGAATCGCCGCGTTGCCGGGCAACCCCACGCCGAGCGCTTCGACCATGCTCGCCATCGTCGACGCGGTTCCCATCGTCATGCAGTGACCGTGCGAGCGATGCATGCAGCTTTCGGCTTCGAAGAAATCCTGCTGCGTTATCTCGCCGGCGCGCACCGCTTCGCTCATCTGCCAGACGCCGGTGCCCGAGCCGAGCTCGCCGCCGCGATACTTGCCCGACAGCATCGGTCCGCCCGACACGCCGATCGTCGGCAGATCGACGCTCGCAGCGCCCATCAGCAACGCCGGCGTCGTCTTGTCGCAACCCATCAGTAACACGACGCCGTCGAGCGGATTCGCGCGAACCGACTCCTCGACGTCCATGCTGACCAGATTGCGAAACAGCATCGTCGTCGGACGCATCAACGTTTCGCCGAGCGACATCACCGGAAATTCGAGCGGAAAGCCCCCCGCTTCGAGCACGCCTTGCCGCACCTGTTCGGCAAGAACGCGAAAGTGCGTGTTGCACGGCGTCAGCTCGGACCACGTATTGCAGATACCGATCACCGGCCGGCCGTCGAACTGATCGTGCGGAATGCCGCGGTTCTTCATCCACGAGCGGTAGATGAAGCCATCGCGGTCGAGACGACCGAACCATGATTGACTACGGCGGGGCTTACGCGATGGCATTCAGGGAATTTGCGCTGGGGATCAATCGAAAGGCGCGGCCAGTGTAGCCACGGAGCGCACGGCCGGTCAACAAATCGGTCAAGTGGTCTGACCAATTTTGCGGATATCCTCTGCAAAAATCGGAGGAGCGATGAACAAGCTCGACATGCAGGGGCGCGGCGCGATCGTCACCGGCGGCGCGGCGGGGATCGGCTATGCGATCGCGCAGCGCTTGGTCGCCTCAGGCGCGCGCGTCAGTTTGTGGGATCGCGATGCAAGTGCGCTGGCAGGCCGCCGCGAAGTCGCTCGGCGGCAATTCGCACACGCACACGCTCGACGTCACCCGCGAAGAAGAAGTCGCAGCGTGCATGCGACGCAAGCGTGCAGGCGCTTGGCCGCATCGACGCGCTGGTTTGCAGCGCCGGCATCACCGGTCCGAACACGACGGTGCAACAGTATCCGGTCGACGCGTGGAAGGAAGTGCTCGACATCAACCTGACCGGCGTCTTCCTGTGCAACCGCGCGCTGATTGCACACATGCAGGCCAACGACTACGGCCGCATCGTCAACATCGCATCGATCGCCGGCAAGGAAGGCAACCCGAACGCAAGCGCCTACAGCGCATCGAAGGCCGGCGTCGTCGCATTGACGAAGTCGCTCGGCAAGGAACTCGCCAAGACCGGAATACGCGTCAACTGCGTCACGCCGGCCGCGGTGAAGACCGGAATGTTTGCGCAGATGACCCAGAGCCACATCGACTTCATGCTGTCGAAGATTCCGATGGGCCGCTTCGGTGAAGTCGAGGAGATCGCGGCGCTGGTGACGTGGCTCTGCACTGAAGACTGTTCGTTCTCCACCGGCGCGGTGTTCGACCTGTCGGGTGGCCGCGCGGTGTACTGAGTCAATGAGGATGCGCTACCCGAGTCAAGCGCTGCGGCAGTTCGCGCGCGATCTCTTGATTGGCGCACAGCTCGCGCAAGACATGGCGTCGGTGGTCGCCGACGTCCTGCTCGAAGGCGATCTGCTCGGCCACGACACGCATGGCTTGGCGCTGCTTGCGCCCTACCTGCGCGAGCTCGACGCCGGGACGATGAAGCGCACGGCCGGCACGAGGTTATCGAAGAGCGCAGCGGCCAGCGCGCTGTGGGACGGAGGTCGTCTGCCAGGGCCGTGGCTGACGCAACTGGCGATCGATGACGCGATCGAGCGCGCGCAGCGCTGCGGCACCGGCACTGTGGTCATCCGCCGCAGTCACCACATCGCGTGCCTCGCCGCCTATCTGTCGCGTGCGACCGACCGCGGATTCGTGTTGCTGCTTTCGTGTTCCGATCCGAACGCAGCGAGCGTCGCACCGTACGGCGGAACGCAGGCGGTATTCACTCCCGATCCGGTCGCATTCGGATTTCCGACCGCAGGCGATCCGGTGTTGATCGACCTGTCGGCGTCGCTCACCACCAACGGCATGACCGCTCGCCTGCACAAGAGCGGTCAACGGCTCGCGCATCCGTGGCTGTTGACCGCTGCGGGCCACGCCACCGATGACCCCGCGGTCTTGTTCACCGAGCCGCGCGGCACGATATTGCCCACCGGCGGCATCGACGCCGGGCACAAGGGCTATGCGCTCGCGTTGATCGTCGAGATGCTGACCGGAGGCCTCGCGGGTTTCGGCCGTGCCGACCAGAAGGAAGGATGGGGCGCGACCGTGTTCGTGCAGGCGATCGATCCCGCCGCGTTCGGCGGGCTCGACGCATTTACCCGGCAAGCCGAGTGGATCGCACAAGCCTGCCGCGACAATCCGCCGCGCGCCGGCGTCGACGCGGTGCGTATGCCCGGCGAGCGCGGACTTGCACGACGCCGCGAGCAGCTTGAGCAGCGGAGTCGCGCTGCACGAGGACATCCTGCCGGCGCTGCAAGAGTGGTCAACACGGCTTTCGGTGCCGATGCCCGCTATCGATGCAGGCATCGCTTTGACTGGATAATCCGGCTCCCCTCGGAGCCGAAATGATTCGTCCAACGATCGACGCCTTGCCTGCGTCGCGCATCCGCGAAGTCGCCAACGCAGGCATCGGCCGCACCGACATTCTGAAATTCTGGTTCGGCGAAGGCGATCAGGTCACGCCTGCCTTTATCCGCGAAGCCGCCAAGAGCGCGCTCGACGCCGGCGAAACGTTTTACAACCATAACCTCGGCCTGATCGAGCTGCGCGAAGCGCTGGCGGCGTACGCCAACCGCCTGCACGCTCCGGCCGAACGCATCGACGTCGACCGCATCGCGGTCACCAGCGCGGGCGTGCACGCGCTGTCGCTGATCGATCAGGCGCTGATCGATCCCGGCGATCGCGTCGTCATCGTCACGCCAGTGTGGCCGAATCTGACTGCGATGCCGCGCATCATGAGCGCCGACGTCGTGCCGGTCTCACTGACATGCGACAGAGGCGCATGGGCGCTCGACTTGCAGCAGCTGCTCGATGCAGCCACTCCCGGCACACGGATCGTGCTGGTCAACTCGCCGAACAATCCCACCGGCTGGACGATGCCGCAGCGCGACTGGGATCAGTTGCTCGCTCACTGCCGCCGGCATGGCATCTGGCTCGTCAGTGACGATGCGTACGAGCGCATCGTGTTCGAGCCATCGATGACGATCAACGGCCACGCACCGAGCGTGCTGTCGCAGATCGATGACGACGATCGCGTCATCAGCGCCAATACCTTTTCGAAGAGCTGGACGATGACCGGATGGCGTCTCGGATGGATCGTGGCACCGCGCAGATTCATTGCGCAGCTCGGCAAGGTGATCGAGTTCAATACATCGTGCGCGCCGCCGTTCGTGCAGCGCGCGGGACTGGTTGCGGTCAATGAAGGCGAGCCGTCCGTGCAGCAAACCGTTACACGCCTGCACGCATCACGCGATCTGCTGGTCGGCTGCGCTTGCTGAGGTGCCAGGCATCGAAGTCGCGCCGCCGCCCGGCGCGATGTACCTCTTCTTCCGCATCGCCGGCCGCAGCCACGACAGTGTCGCGCTCGCCAAGCAGCTGGTCGCCGAGGCCGGGCTCGGTCTCGCACCGGGTTCTGCGTTCGGACCTGAAGGTGAAGGCTACTTGCGCTGGTGCTTCGCTGCCTCCGAAGCTTTGCTTGCGGAGGGGGCGCAGCGCCTGGCTGCGTTTCTTCGCAAATAGCGCCCGCCCGCGGTCAGCGGGGGCGTTGCTCATCGAGTTGGCGGGTTCACCCGTACGCGCTGATGCCGAATCGCCCGCCCGTCCGCGAATGTGCGCAGCACTTCGACGCGATGCCGGCAGACCTTAGGGGCTTGGCACGGTTCAATCCGCAGTTAATGTTTACAAGCGTTTCGCTTTGTAAAGTTGCTTTCCCGAATTCGGCATACCCACGACAGTAGGCCAACGGACGGATTGGGAGAACACGATGAAGGCAACGCTTGCCCGCGGCGCGGCGCGCACTCTCTTTGTCGCGGCGATCGCGGCAAGCATCGGCGGCATGAGTGGATGCGGGAGCGGTGGATCGTCACCTGCGCCCGCACCTGCACCGGCGCCGCCATTGGGTGGTCCGAGCGCTGATGAAGCCGCGCGCTTTTTGACGCAAGCCACCTTCGGCCCGACCGACACCGAAATCGCACGCGTGCAATCGATCGGTTATTCGGCATGGATCGACGAACAGTTCGCGCTGCCATCGACGCCGCACTTGCCTTACGTGCAGGCCAACTACGTTGCAGGCCCGAACACGAGCAACTTCAATTTCATGCAGGACTCGTTCTGGCAACAGGCGATTCCGGCACAAGACCAGCTGCGACAACGCGTGAAGTTCGCACTGTCGCAGATCGCGGTCGTGTCTGGCGCCGACAACACCATCGCCGCTTATTCCGACGGGCTCGCGAACTACGCCGATCTGCTAGGGCAGCACGCGTTTGGCAATTACCGGCAGGTGATCGAAGCGGTCGCCACCCATCCGATGATGGGCATTTACCTCTCACATCTGGGCAACAAGAAAGCGCAAGGCACCGCGGTCCCCGACGAGAACTTCGCGCGTGAGTTGATGCAGCTATTCACGATCGGGCTGGTCCAGCTGAACGCCGACGGCACGCCGGTCAGCCCGCAGGTGGAGACGTACACCAACGAAGATATCGGCGGGCTCGCGCGAGTGTTTACCGGTTGGAGCTGGGCGGCGACCGGCACCAGCGAGCAAGAGTTTCGCGGAACCAACGTCACCGATCCGCAGCAGCGCATCAAACCGATGAAGGTGTATCCGCAGCATCACGAGGGCGGCGCCAAGACGTTCCTCGGGCTGACGATCGCTCCCGGCACCAGCGGCGAAGCGAGTCTGGCTCAAGCACTTGACCGGCTGTTCAACCATCAGAACCTGTGCCCCTTCGTCGGCAAGCAGCTGATTCAGCGGCTCGTCACCAGCAATCCAAGCTCCGCGTACGTCGGCCGCGTCTCGGCCGCGTGCGTAAACAACGGACAGGGCGTGCGCGGCGACATGAAGTCGATCATCCGCGCGGTATTGCTTGACGCGGACGCGCGCGACGCTTCCAAGATCGCTGATCCCACCTTTGGCAAGGTACGCGAACCGGTGCTGCGATTGGCACATTGGGGACGCTGCTTCGGCGCCACGTCGACGTCGGGCAACTGGACGATTCGCAATCTGCAAAGCGCGTCGACTTCGCTCGGCCAGCAGCCGTGGCGCTCGCCGTCGGTGTTCAACTTCTACCGCCCCGGTTATGTGCCGCCCAACACTGCAATCGCCAGCGCGTCTCTGGTGGCTCCCGAATTCCAGCTGATCGGTGAAACCTCGGTCGCGGGCTACACGAACTTCATGCAAGCAGTAATTCAATCGGGCGTCGGCGTCGGCGCCGATGTCAAAGCGAACTACGCGCCCGAGATCGCGCTCGCCGGCAACGCGGACGCACTGCTCGACCGCGTCAATCGCTGCCTGCTGGCCGGCTCGATGAGCTCGACCTTGCGCAACGACATCCGCACCGCCGTCAACGCGATCGGGACCACCGGCAACGGCCCGAACAACCGCGTCTACACCGCCATCTTGCTGACGATGGCGTCACCCGACTACCTGGTGCAGAAGTAGGAGAACAACAATGACGATGAAAACTTCGCGCCGCGAATTCCTGCGCCAGGGTTCCGCACTGGCGATCGCCGGTAGCGCAGCGCCGTTCGCCCTGAACCTTGCGTCGATCGGTGCTGCATCGGCGCAGGTCACCGGCGGCTACAAGGCGTTGGTGTGCGTATTTCTGTACGGCGGGAACGACACGCACAACACGGTGGTGCCGGCGGGTGCCGCGTACAACACGTACGCCGCTACGCGTGGCACGCTCGCGTGGCAGCCCGCACAACTGACGCCGCTCAGCGTCGGCGGAGTTCAACTGCCGACAGCCGAACTCGGGCCGCTCGCCACGCTCTTCGAAGCGCAGAAGTGCGCGATCGTCGCCAACGTCGGCCCGCTGATCATGCCGATCGATCGCACGGGTTTCCTGAACGGCAGCGTGCCGAAGCCGGCCAAGCTGTTCTCGCACAACGATCAGCAATCGACTTGGCAGGCGTCGGCACCCGAAGGCGCGACCTACGGCTGGGGCGGTCGCATCGGCGATTTGCTCGCCGCACAGAACGGCAACGCTACGTTCACGACTATCAACCTGACTGGCAATGCCGTGTTTCTGAGCGGACAGCAGATACAGCCGTATCAGCTCGATCCGGCGCAGGGCGCAGTTCCGTTTAACGGTGTGGTCGGCAGCACGCTGTACGGATCGAGCGCCGGCACGTCGGCGCTGCGAACGATCCTGACTCGCACGAACGCTAATCTGATGCAGAACGAGCTCGGCAAAGTCAACCAGCGTTCGATCGATTCGCAAGCAGCGGTATCGGCTGCGATCGCTGCACCGATCACTCCGGCACCGCCGGCGCTACCGGTGTTCAATGGGCAAACCAATCAGCTTGCGCAGCAGTTGCAGATGGTCGCCCGGATGATCTACGCGCGCAGCGCGCTCGGTGCCGCGCGTCAGGTGTTCCTGGTGTCGATGGGCGGCTATGACACGCACGCGAACCAGGCCGCGACACACCCGGGACTGCTGACACAACTGGCGCAGGCAATCGCGTGGTGGCAGTCGACGATCGACCAGCTCGGAATCGCCAACGACGTGACGCTGTTTACCGCGTCCGACTTCGGGCGCGCGCTGACACCGAACAGTGAGGGATCAGATCACGGCTGGGGCGCGCATCACTTCGTCGTCGGCGGTGCGGTCAACGGCCGGCAGGTTTATGGCGCGTATCCCGATCTGACGACCAACGCCTCGACCGACGCCGGCAACGGCCGGCTGATTCCGACAATATCGGTCGAGCAATACGCGGCAACGATGGCCAAGTGGATGGGCGTGACCGACGCGAACTTGCCGCTGATCCTGCCGAACCTGCCGAACTTCGCGCAGCCGAATCTGGGATTCATGACATAGGCTGCGGCGCGCCGGTGCGAGTGGCAGGTATGCTGACTGCTCCGTGAATGCACTACCGGAGTTCGCTGATGAGCACACCGCTACCTTCCTCGGCCGTCGCCGCGCCGTCCGACTCGCTGGTTACCGTCACGCATGTGGTTTATGCGCTGCACACTTTGAGCCTCGTGATTGGCGCGTTCGGCGCAGCCAGCATCATCGGCGCGTTCGTCTTCGGCTGGCCGTCGATCATTGCCGTGATCATCAACTACGTAAAGCGCAACGAAGCGCGCGGCACGTACCTCGAATCGCATTTCTCCTGGCAGATCCGCACGTTTTGGTGGGCGCTGTTAATGGCCGTGGTGATTGCGCTGCTCGGATTCACGCTGGCGATCGTGTTGATCGGGTTCGCCATCTGGATCATCGGCTTTTTCGTCCTCGGCATCTGGGCGATTTACAGGATCGCGCGTGGCTGGCTGCGGTTGAAAGACCGCTTACCGATGCCAATGTAGTGGCGCAATGCAAGATGAGTCGGCGCGCTTACGGTGTTACGCTCGCGCCGCTCATAACGAGCACCCGCCCAATGCGCTCATAAGGCGCCAGAGGCCACCGGCAACGACGCACCCGTGTCCGCTAGCCGACTTCCAAGAACACGATTTTTGGCAGGAGACTGAATGAACGCCCCACTCACCGAAGCCGTCCGCCGCGCGCTGGCGGAAGTCACCCTCGACGACAAGTGGACCCTCGACCGCGGCCGTGCATATATGAGCGGCACGCAGGCGTTGATTCGTTTGTCGATGCTGCAGCATCAGCGCGATCAACTAGCGGGACTCAACACCGCCGGTTTCATCACCGGCTATCGCGGCTCGCCGCTTGGCGGCGTCGATCAGACCGCGGTGCGCGCGAAAAAGCATCTTGAGCGCCACAACGTCCGGTTCCAGCCCGGGCTGAACGAGGATCTCGCCGCCACCGCCGTGTGGGGCACGCAGCAGGTCAATATGTACGAAGGCGCGAAGTACGACGGCGTCTTTTCGATGTGGTACGGCAAAGGCCCGGGTGTCGATCGCTGCGGCGATGTGTTCAAGCACGCGAACGCAGCAGGCACCAGCCCGCATGGCGGCGTGCTTGCGCTCGCAGGTGACGATCATGGCGCGAAGTCTTCAACGCTGCCGCATCAATCGGATCACATCTTCAAGGCTTGCATGATTCCGGTGCTGTTTCCGGCATCGGTGCAGGAGTATCTCGATCTCGGCTTGCACGGCTTCGCGATGAGCCGTTACGCGGGCGTGTGGGTCGGGATGAAGACGGTGACCGAAGTGGTCGAAGCGTCGGCCTCGGTGATGGTCGATCCTGAGCGGCTCGACATCATCCTGCCCGATGATTTCAGGATGCCGCCCGAGGGGCTCAACATCCGCTGGCCCGATACACCGCTCGAGATGGAAGCGCGGCTGCTCGACTACAAGCTGTACGCGGCACTCGCGTACTGCCGTGCGAACAGGCTGAATCACACTGTGATCGATTCTCCGCACGCGAGGTTTGGCATCGTCGCAAGCGGCAAGGCGTATCTGGACACGCGCCAAGCGCTCGCCGACCTCGGTCTTGACGAGCAAACGTGCAAGGACATCGGCATTCGATTGTTCAAGTGCGGCATGGTGTGGCCGCTCGAGGCGACTGCCGTTCGTTCGTTCGCCGAAGGTCTGGAAGAAATTCTGGTCGTCGAAGAAAAACGCCAGTTGCTCGAGTACGCAGTGAAGGAAGAATTGTTTTCATGGATCGGCACCGGCAAGCGCATTCCGCGCGTGATCGGCAAGTTCGACGAAAAGGACGGCGGCGAATGGGCGGTACCGCAAGGGAACTGGATCCTGCCGGCGCACTACGAATTTTCGCCGGCGATCGTTGCCAAGGCGATCGCGCAGCGGATCGGCAAGCTCGAACTGCCGGCCGAAGTGCGGGCGCGAATGCAGATGCGCCTGCGCATCATCGAGGCCAAGGAGAAAGCGCTGGCGAAGCCGCGCGTAGTGACCGAGCGCACGCCGTTTTATTGCTCGGGCTGCCCGCATAACACGTCGACGGTCGTGCCGGAAGGCTCGCGCGCGATGGCAGGCATCGGCTGCCACTACATGGCGATCTGGATGGATCGCAACACCAGCACGTACACGCAGATGGGCGGCGAAGGCGTGCCCTGGATCGGGCAGGCGCCGTTCACGCACGAGAAACACATCTTCGCGAACCTCGGCGACGGAACCTACTACCACTCGGGTTCGATGGCAGTACGCGCCGCAGTCGCGGCCAACGTGTCGATCACGTACAAGATTCTGTTCAACGACGCGGTCGCGATGACCGGTGGGCAGCCGCACGACGGGCCGCTGACAGTGCCGATGATCACGCAGCAGATGGCGGCCGAAGGCGTCACGAAAATCGTCGTCGTCACCGACGAGCCGCACAAGTATCCGAAAGACGCGGGCTTTGCCGAAGGCGTCACCGTGCACCATCGCGACGAGCTCGATCGGATTCAGCTCGAGCTGCGCGAACACCGCGGCGTATCGGTGATGGTCTATGACCAGACCTGCGCGTCCGAGAAGCGTCGCAGGCGCAAGAAGAACACGGCAGAGAAAACGCATTTCCCCGATCCCGCGCGCCGCGTCGTCATCAACGAGCTGGTGTGCGAGGGCTGCGGCGATTGCAACTTGAAGTCGAACTGCCTGTCGGTCGAGCCGCTTGAAACCGAGTTCGGGCGCAAGCGCAAGATCAATCAGTCGAGCTGCAACAAGGATTACTCGTGCCTGAAAGGGTTCTGCCCGAGCTTTGTGACGATTGAAGGCGGGCAGTTGAAGAAGGGCAAGTCGACCGCAGGCGGCAGCATCCCGAGCTTGCCCCAGCCAACGGTGCCGTCGTTGCGAGCAAAAGGCGCGTACGGAATCGTGATCACCGGCGTCGGCGGCACCGGCGTAGTGACGATCGGGCAGCTACTAGGCATGGCCGCGCATCTCGAAGGCAAAGGCTTGTCGGTGCTCGACATGGCGGGCCTGGCGCAAAAAGGCGGCGCCGTGTTTTCGCACGTACAGATCACGCCGACGCCGGAAGACCTGTATGCGACACGCATCGCGATGGGCGAAGCCGACGTCGTGCTCGGCTGCGATCTGATCGTGACTGCGAGCAACGAAGCGTTGTCGAAAATCAAGGCGGGCGTCACCAAGGCGGTCGTCAACTACGGCCGAATCGCCGACGGCAGAATTCGTGCGCAATCCGAACTGGCAGTTCGGCAGCCCAAACCTCGCGACGCAGATGCGCGAAGCGATAGGCGACGGCGAATGCGCGTTCGTCGACGCCACCGCGCTGGCGACCGCGCTGATGGGCGACGCGATCTACACCAATCCGCTGGTGCTTGGCTTCGCGTGGCAAAAGGGCTGGATTCCGCTCGCGTATGAAACCTTGCAGCGCGCGATCGAGATCAACGCGGTCGCGGTCGACGCCAACAAGAAGGCATTCGAGTGGGGCCGCGCCGCCGCGCACGACGTCGAGATGGTCAAGCGCATGGCATTCCCGGATAACGTCGTCGAGCTGAAGCGGGTGGCGAACACGCTGGACGAGATCGTTGCCAAGCGCGTCGAATTCCTGACCGGCTATCAGAACGCGGCCTATGCGAAGCGCTACGCCGACCTGGTCGAGCGCGTACGCAAAGTCGAGTCCGACCGTCTGCAGTCGACGCGCGTGACCGAGGCGGTTGCGCGCTACTACTTCAAGCTGCTCGCGTACAAGGACGAGTACGAAGTCGGCCGGCTGCACTCCGATCCGGCGTTTCGCGCCAAGATCGCCGCGCAGTTCGACGGTGACTACAAGTTGAACTTCTACATGGCGCCGCCGATCATTTCGAAGCCCGATCCCGTCAGCGGAAAGATCGCGAAGAAGCGCTTCGGCCCTGGATGATGTCGGCGTTCTCGGTGCTCGCACGATTGAAGTTCTTGCGAGGCTCGGCGTTCGATGTGTTCGGCTACACCGCGGAGCGGCGTACCGAGCGCGCGTTGATCGGCGAATACGAAGCGACGGTTGAAGAGATCCTGTCGCGGCTGTCGGCCGACAATCACGAAGTCGCGGCTCAGCTCGCCAGCATTCCGGACGACATTCGAGGCTACGGTCACATCAAGGAAGGCAATCTGAAAGTTGCGCGTATCAAGTGGGACGACCTGCTGGCGCGGCTGCGGGGGCAGGTCAAGGCTCAGGTGATCAAGATTTCGCCCAAAGCGGCGTAACGTGTCCTGTCGTACGCGACGTCTTCTGCCGTTGTTCGTGCGCTCGTCGCGATAGTAGGCGCGCTCCGACCGGAGCGCGCCTCGACGTACGTCGCGACAAGTACACGTGCGAGCCGAAGCGCTCACGTACACGATCGAGCGCGGACTTATGGCTTCACCGGCTCCTGCACGATCCGATCCGGCGGAGGAGGTTCGCTGGGAATTGCGACAACACGCTGTCCCAGATTTCATCGTTGGAGTCGGTGAACCGCAGTCGTACCGGCAGCCACTGAAACTCGGGCGCCATCCAGATCTCGACCCTGCGATTTGCATCGGTCCGCGCTTGCGATCGATCTTCAGCGTCATCACGTCGGTGCCGTCGATGCGGGTCGACTCGAATCCTTCGACGACGAACGAGTAATTCTCTACATTGCGGCGTGCGACCGCGAAAGTCACTTCCGATCCCGGCGAAAAGCGCCACGGGTACGCCTGCGCCAGTAATGGCAAGTGAAACTGCAACGACAGCGGATCCTGTGTGCCTTCGCCGAACGTCATCGGCTGGCTGGCGCCGCGCCCGGCGAAGCTGACTGCGCTCATTTTCCAATCGAAGTCAGCGCGCAGCTCGCGATTGGCGATCTCGATTTTCTCGATGTAGTTGTCGGGCGCAATGCCGAATGATTTCAGCGTGCCGGTCGACCGCAGATCGAGCAGCCCCGCAGGATCGACCGTGCGCAACCAAAGCTCGTAAGTCGCTTTGTCGGGATCGATCGACCAATCGACGTACGTCAGCGCCGTGATGCCGATCAGCCGCGTGTACGACGTTCGATAAACAATGCGGCCCTTGGTCGGCAGCGCCTGTGCGCCAAGAGGCAAGGTTGTGGGCTGCGGCAGTGGACGCTGTAGCAGGCGCCTCGGCGGCGACCGGCGGCGGCTCAGGTGGGGATTCCGATGGCGGTTCTACCGGTGGCGGCGCAGGCGCTGGATCAGGCGCCGGATCGGGCGCGAGCGGCGGCGTGATCGTGGGCGCATTGCGCGCACGCGGACGTGGAGCTGGCTTCGGCGCCTGCGCGCTGGGAGCCGGCGCGGGTGGCGGTGCGAGCAGTGATACGGACAATGTGGTCTGCGTGGCGTCTGCCGGCACAACCGCAGACAGCCCGCGCGAGAAAACGTAGAGCGCCCAGACGTGAAGCAGCAAGACCAGCGCAAATACGCAGGCCGCCCGCCATAGAGGCGGGCCTCGCCACTTCGGGTCGAAAACGCCGGTCGACATGATCAAATTTGACTTGCTCGCCGCGAAAGCGTGCCGCTCATGGACGCCGATTTGCGAACGCTAAGATACCGTGGATATGCTGCGGCCAATCGCTCGATGAAGCTGGCAACACT
The DNA here is from genome assembly GCA_963729165.1 of uncultured beta proteobacterium. GTDB lineage: Bacteria > Pseudomonadota > Gammaproteobacteria > Burkholderiales > Burkholderiaceae_F > JACCZX01. The sequence continues at coordinate 4,596 of CAVSMM010000015.1, read as the reverse complement.
GACGGACGGCTCACGCGACGGACAACTGGTCGTCGTCTCACGCGACTTATCGTTGGCAATCTCACGCCACCGCAGTGACATCGAGGCTGCAAAGCGTGCTCGACGACTGGGATTTTTTCGCGCCGCAGCTCGAAGATTTGTATCAAACCCTGAACGACGGCCGTGCACGCCACGCGTTCACGTTTGACTCGAAACGAAGGCCATGGCGCCGCTGCCGCGGGCGTACCAGTGGGCCGACGGGTCGTCTTACGTCAACCATATCGAGCTGGTGCGCAAGGCGCGCGGCGCCGAGATGCCACCGTCGTTTTGGACCGATCCGCTGATGTATCAGGGTGGCAGCGACGATCTGCTCGGACCGCACGACGACATCGTGTGTCCGAGTGAAGAGCACGGCATTGATTTCGAAGCCGAACTGGCGGTGGTGACCGGCGACGTACCGATGGGGTCGAAGCCGAAAGCCATAGGGCCCCACATTCGTTTGCTGATGTTGGTCAACGACGTCAGCTTGCGCAACTTGATCCCGGCTGAGTTGGCCAAAGGCTTTGGATTTTTTCAGAGCAAACCCGCCACTGCGTTCTCACCGGTGGCGATTACCCTGGATGAGCTGGGCGATGCATGGCGTGATGACAAAGTTCATCGACCGCTGACGGTGCACTGGAACGGCGATAAAGTCGGTGAGCCGAACGCAGGAGACGATATGACGTTCAATTTCTCGCAGCTGATCGCGCACGTCGCGAAAACGCGCAACGTGCGCGCCGGATCGATCATCGGCTCAGGCACCGTATCGAATGTCGACCGCAGCCGCGGCTACTGCTGCATCGCTGAGAAGCGCAGCCTTGAAATGATCGAGCAAGGCGCCGCGAAGACTCCGTTCATGAAGTACGGCGATCAGGTGCGCATCGAAATGTTCGATGAAGCCGGCCGATCGATCTTCGGAGCGATCGAGCAGAAGGTCGTGCCATTGCAGCGCAGATCGGAGGCCGTATGACAACCAAGCGTCCGGCAAGTTTGCCTTTCGCCAATCCGGTGGGCGACAGTCTTGAGCTGATGAAAAAGATGTGGGGCTTCGCCGGGCTTCCCGGAATCCCAGGCTTACCGAACGCAGCAAACCTTGCGTCGATGGCCTCGCGCATTCCGCAGCAGCTGCCGAACATGTTTGCACCGACGCTGGACGTCAACGAGCTCGAAAAGCGGATTGCCGATTTGCGCGCCGTAGAACAGTGGCTCGAGTTGAACGCGAGCATCCTGCGCACGACGATTCAAAGCCTCGAAGTGCAACGCGCGACGATTGCAACGCTCAAGGGAATCAGCGGAGCGATGATGGCTCCTATGGTCGGCAGATCGGAGACATTGACGAAGTTGTCGCCAAATCCGCCGCCCGAAGTCGCGCTCGGACTCGCTGCCATGAAGGCCGAAGAATCGAGCTCGGCTCTTGCGGTCCCGGTACCTGCCGCGCCGAAGAAATCGAGCCCGCGGGCAAGCAAGCGGTCGGCTGTTCAGTCAGCGCCCGTATCCGCGCCGCTGAATCCAGTGGCTTGGTGGAGCACCTTGCAAGACCAATTCACAAAAATTGCAACCGCCGCGGCGAGTGCGCCGAGCGCAACGCCCGCAACAGCTCCGAAGAAAAGAGCCGCAAAAAGCCGCAGGAAGCGCAGCTAACCAATCGGCTCTTCGATGATCGGTACGACAGGCGCGGCATCGAGCGTTTCGATGCTGCCTACCCACCAGATTGCAACCAGAGTGGCTACCACTGCGATCCATCCGACCCAGTTGTAATGCAGCAGCGCGCCCGACGGCAGGCGCTGGACCAGCGTCCCGCTTAAAGTCGCCGCCAAGCCCGACCCGATCTGCATCACCGAACCGTTCAAGGTCATGAACGCCGCGCGTGCGCCGGGACGTGCGGCGCTCGTGACGACCGCCATGCCGGGCACCATCCGCCCGGACACCAGGACGAAGAACGAGGTGGCGATCGCGAGTGTTCCAAACAGCGATAACACCGGTACGTGGGTGACCATTAACAGCGGTGCTATCGACATCGCCGCAATCCAGCGATAGACCTTGCGCTTTCCCGATCGGTCCGCCCAGCGCCCGAACCAGCGCGCGGTAAAGAAAGTGGCGACGCCTCCTGCCAGATACACCAGAGGCAATTGCGTTTCGGGCAAACCCATGTTCGACGTCATGTACAGGCTGATGTATGGAATCACCATGAAGCCCGAGATCATCATCAGCAGCGTGAATACAAACGCGCGCAGGTGATTCGGAAAGGTAAGCGTGCGCAGGAACTCGCTCCACAGCGCGCGCTCGTGCTGCTTTTCAGTCGCCATGTCGATCACATGCACCACGTTCGGCAGCGTTCGCCGCGCGATCCACGCGTTGATCGCACCGGAAATTGCAACGACGACAAACGCAGCGCGCCAGTTGAATGCGTTCGACAACAGCAACGCGAGCGGAACGCCGGCCACGGTCGCGATCGCAAATGAAGTCATCACCAACCCTGTGGCGTGTCCGCGCCGCGCTTCGGGAATCGTGTCGCCGATGACGGTGAAGATCACACCGTAAAGCACGCCACCGAACATTCCGGCGAGCGCACGCGCGATGAGCAGCATCGGGAAGCTCTGTGCGCTCGCGGTGACAGCCGCCGCGGCGATAAAGCCCACGTACACCGCGAGCAGCAATCGCTTGCGCTCGAACCTCTCGATGACTATCGCCGCGACAATGCCCGCAATCGCCGCAGCAAATGTGTAGGCGGAAATGAGCCAGCCGAACTGTTGTGTGCTGAGATCGAAGACGCGCGTGAACTGCGGCGCCAGAGGCATGATCACCATGAAGTCGAGCACGGTGGTGAACTGGATTGCTGCGAGCGTCAGCAGCATGCGGCGCTCGCGCGCCGGGTCGAGGGTCTGCACGTAAACGTTGCGCTACACGGTGTAGTTGAGCGCGAGCCTTCCACCGTCGGGGTACACCGTGGTCCCGGTCATATAAGACGCATCGTCGCTGGCAAGAAACAATGCGACCTTCGCGATCTCATCGGGTTCACCCAGCCTTTGCAGCGGTGTGCGCGACATGATGCGGGCGCGCGCCGGGCCTTCGGTTAACACCGCTTTCTTCAGCATGTCGGTGGCGATCGATCCGGGACCTATCCCCATCACGCGAATTCCGTGCGGAGCAAGCGCCAGCGCCATCACTTTCGTCAGCTGATTGAGGCCGCCCTTGCTGACCGTGTACGCCACCTGATTCGGAATCGCGACGACCGAGTTGATGCTCGACATGTTGATGATGACGCCCCGCTGACCGTCGGCTCGCGGGGGCTGCGCGACCATGCGGCGCGCGCCGGCCTGTCCGCAAAGAAACGCACCTTTCAGGTTGACCCGCAGCACGCGATCGAAGTCTTCCTCGGCCAAATCCAGAAACTCGGCGCCGTGCACGATGCCCGCATTGTTGACAACGATATCGAGCCGCTCGTACTGCGTGACCGCTTTGTCGATCAGCGCGGTGCAATCGCTTTCCAGCGATACGTCGGCGCGCTGAAAAATCGCGGTGCCCCCGGCGGCGGCGATGTCATTGACCAATGCCGCGCGCTCGTTTCATTGACGTCGCCAATCACGACTTTCGCACCTTGCGCGGCAAACAAGCGCGCGCACGCGGCGCCGATCCCTTGCGCTGCGCCGGTGATGACCGCGACTCGATCAGTGAGCTTCATGGACTCTCGGATATGCAGTATGGCAAGCTTCTCGCAACAGCATTCTTGCATTGATCGCGTGTTCGTCGCGCATCACAGATTCAATCGACAGGAGACATCATGGATACCGATTGCTTGCCGCTTGACGACGCCGTTGTTCGCACGCTGTCCGGCGTGACCACCGCAACGCTGACCACTGTTCTGCTGAAAAAAGGGCTGCGCAATGTTGGATGCGTGGATCCCGAGCGCTGCGTTCCGGACAAGGACGCGTTGTCGGGCGCGCGTTCACGCTGCGATTCGTTCCTGTAAGAGAAGACCTGGCAACGCCCGAGTCGTGGAGCTCACCCATTTCGACACGTGCGGCGATCGAGAACATGCCCGCAGGTTGTCTGGTCGTGGTTGATGCGATGGGGGTTACTGATGCCGGCATCTTTGGCGACATCCTGTGCGCGCGCATGAAGAAGCGCGGCGTCGCCGGTTTGATCACCGACGGAACCGTGCGCGACATGGCGGGCGTACTGAGCACCGATTTGCCGGTGTGGTGCAGCGGCGTCGCCGCACCGCCCTCGGTCGCAGGGCTCACGTTTGTCGCTTGGCAGCAGCCGATTGGCTGCGGCGGCGTCGCTGTATTTCCCAACGACGTGGTCGTTGCGGACGATGACGGTGCGGTGCTGATACCCGCGGCGCTGCTCGATCAGGTGATTACAGCGTCGGTCGAACAGGAGCGTCTTGAAGGTTGGATCATGGGGCAAGTCGAATCGGGGCAAGCATTGCCGGGTCTGTACCCGCCGAACGATGTAAACAAGGCTGCGTACCAGGCGTGGGTAAGCAAGCAGGCTGACGCGTTCTAAATCAGCGAAACCCGTAGAGCTCGGCGGGATTGCTCGACCAGGATTTTCGCGCGCGTCGCATCGTCC
>CAVSMM010000014.1:0-142371 GCA_963729165.1 uncultured beta proteobacterium | reverse complement strand
AGTCGCGACAACTTCCGGAGCCGCGTGCAAGCGTCTCATCGGGCGTCTGCGTACCTTCCTCGTCGCGCACCTCGTACTTAAGTCCGCTTTTTATCGCGTCGGCGAGCGACATCAACAGCTCTTTCGTGTCAGGCCGTGCCGCTTGCGAAAAAAATGGGCGCATCCATTCGTACAGCCGACCGTCGGGATCGAGATAGTGAGGCTCGAGCATCGCACCGAGATCGCGCCGCTCTTCGCCGCTGTAGTCGAAAGGCCAGCGCTGAGCGTGTGCAGCGAGTGGCAGTTCCTGCGCACTGCGCACGCGGTGCTGCTCGATCTTGAAGCGGCACTCGATCTTCAGCTCGGCAGACTCCGCTTGCGGTGTCACCAGCGTGACCGAGTTCGATTGCGTATCGAGCATCCAGTCGATACGCGACGGCACATTGACATTGACGCCGGCTTCGAGCACCTGCACGTCGTGCCCTTCACGCGGCCGAACATCAGGCGATGCTGGCCGAACCGAACGGGTTTCCGATAGTGATAACTGGTGACGTGTTCCACCGTCAACAGGCTCAGAGGCCCGGTTCCGGGCCCGCTCGCTGCAGATCTCGCCGATTTCTAATGGGCTGGCGGCCAACGGCGATTTCTTCGCGCTAATGCGCTTTAACGGCTGCTTTGACGGTTGTCCGCGCCGGCGACTTTTCGCGCGGTGCCATCGCCGTCCAACCCGGCTGCTCGGGCAGGCCGAACATCAGATTCATGTTTTGCACCGCTGCACCGCTTGCCCCTTTGCCAAGGTTGTCGAGCCGCGCAACCAGCAACGCTTGCTCGTTGGCATCGTTGGCAAACACAAATATCTCGATGCGGTTCGTTCCGTTCAAAGCTTCGGGCTCAGTACGCGCCGTCGCGTAACGCGGAGCTTCGTTCAAGGGCGTACGGTGATAAACGGCTCATCCGCAAAATGATCGACGTAGGCGGCATGCAGCGACTCGCCCGTGACGCGTCCCGGCAGCTGACCGGTATGCAGCGGAATCGATACCAGCATTCCGCGCATGAAATCACCGACGTGCGGCGAAAAGACCGGCGCACGATCGAGCAGTCCCATCGTCTGCATCTCCGGCAAGATGCTTGTGGGCCAGATTGAGTCCGTACAAAACGATGCTCGCCGGACGGCCCTGATTTCCCCAGGTTTGCGCTGATACGCTTCGATCAGTCTGCGACCGCCGCCCGAATATCCGGACACCGCATTGACATTGACAAGCGTGCTTGGCGGAAGAATTTCGCGCTCACGCAGCGGCCGCAGCAACGCAATGGCACCGGTCGGATAGCAGCCCGGATTGGAAACGCGTTGCGCCGAGGCGATCGTCGCGCGTTGTGTTCGCGTCATCTCGGGAAAACCATAGACCCAATCGGGTGCGGTCGATGTGCGGTGCTCGCGTCGATGAAGCGCGTTGCGCCCTGCCCGGCCAGCGCCACTGTTTCCCGCGCAGCATCGTCCGGAAGACACAGGATCACCAAATCGACCTTGTTCAGCACGTCGAGCTTTGCAGCGGCGTCCTTGCGATGCTCGACAGGCAAGCTCACCAGCTCGATGTCATCGCGCGCGATTAGCCGCTCGCGAATCTCGAGTCCGTCGTTCCGTGCTCTCCGTCGATGAAGACTTTTGGCTTTGCCATCTCCGCTCCGTACAAACCTCTAAGCGCTGACGAGATCTGCCTGCGTCGTGAACGCGTCGGCAAAGAACTCGCTATCCGGCAACCCGCATTGTCCAACGAAGTCGCGCCGCGCAGCGTCGATCATCGCCGGCGCACCGCATGCGTAGACCTGAAACGCCGAAAGATCGGGCAAATCGTCCATTACCGCGCGATGAACGAATCCCGTGCGACCTTGCCACGCGTCCTCGGGCTGCGGCTCCGACAATACGGGGATATACCGGAAATTCGGCTGCTCGCGCGACCATTGCTCGGGAAGCTCGCGCATGTACAGATCGGGCAGCGCGCGTGCACCCCAGTACAGGTACACCTCGCGCGCTGGCTTGTCGGCTTCATCGCGATTTATCCGTTTGTGGAATACATGCTCTGCGATCGCCTTGACCGGAGCAAATCCAGTTCCACCCGCAAGCAGCACGATCGGACGGGTATTGTCTTCACGCAGAAAAAACGTGCCGAGCGGCGCTTCGATGCGCAGGATGTCGCGCTCCTTGACCGGCGGTTCGACTGCGCCGAATAGGCGATCGGTAAAACGCCTCCTGGCGTGCGCCGGATATGCAGCTGGATCAGCTCGTCGGCGTGCGGAGCAGTCGCGATCGAGTACTGGCGTCGCGCGCCATCCTTCAAGATGAAATCGAGATACTGTCCCGCGCGAAACTGCAGTCGCTCGTTTGCAGGCAGTTGCAGCGAGATGACTGCGACATCCGGCTGCGGGCCACTCGATCTTTGCGATGCGTGCCGGCATTTTTCGAATCGGAATGTCGCCGAAGCCAGTGAGCTCGCGCGCCTCGATCACAACGTCGCTTAAAGGACGCGACGAGCAAAAGAGTGCGAAGCCTTTCGCTTCGTCAGCGGCTGATAGCGCAGACGACGAATGCGCTCGATGCACCAGCTGGCCCTCCAACAATTTGCCGCGGCATGTACCGCACGCACCGTTCTTGCAGCCGTACGGCAGGCCAACGCCGTTGCGCAGCGCGGCTTCCAGCACGGTTTCGTCGTTTTCGACGCGAAACGTGCGGCCGCTGGGACGAACGGTGACGCTAAAGCCCATGCAGTTAGGGCTTCAGGTACGCGTAACCCTCGCGACTTTGCAATTGCGTGATTCGTTGCACGCCCGACGGCGTGTAAGTCACCTCCGGAATGAATTGCTTTTGTCTCGAGCTTCCGATTGCGCAATGTGATCTGGCAAACCTCAAACGTCACGCCTTGCGACTTCAGGTCCTCGACGATCACGTTGTACGGATTCTTGTTCGCATCCTGCGCGCCGGTCATCAGAAAATCGACGCCTTGTGCATGCGCGACAACCACGATTTTCGCCTTCGGATCGACTTCAAGATGGTTGCGGATGTTGCGCAACCCGTTGGTGGCCTGCGCAAGACCTTCGCCGAAGTGATAAACAACCTTGTCCTGAGCCAATGCGGCACACGAAAACAACGCTGCCGCAATAGCTACCAGTAGCCTCTGCTTGAACATTGCTCACTCCTAACGCTATGGTCGAACTCGTAAAACTGTTGGTGCCGCTGAGAGGAGTCGAACCTCCGACCTTCGCATTACGAATGCGCTGCTCTACCAACTGAGCTACAGCGGCCGACCTTTGTTGGCTCTCGCTAAATCGAGCCGCGAAGTATAAGGGCGTGGACTGATACCTCAGTTTGCGACGTGCTGCGCCATGCGCCCATGCAACATGCTCGCGCACCAGTTCGCTCGGATGGTCCGCTGCGCGTCTGCAGCGCAGCGATCACTTCGTGGACTGGTCGGCGCATTGCCGAGCGCCACGGCGATGATTGCGCAGCCATCGTTCGTGGCCGATACGGCGAATCGCGGAGCCGCGTGCCGTTCATCGAACTGCGCTTCGCTCCATGCAAACAGTTCGATCAACGTCGCGCAATCGAGTCCGTTGCGCACATCGAAGTCCGGCAATCGGCGGTGCGTGCAAACTTGTTCCATGGGCACACGAGCTGGCAATCGTCGCAGCCATAGACGCGATTGCCGATCAGCGGCCGCAGCTCGAGCGGAATCGACGCCTGCGTGTTCGATCGTTAGATAGGAGATGCAACGCCGCGCATCGAGCTGATACGGCGCAGTGATCGCCCGTGTCGGGCATACGTCGATGCAGCGCGAGCACGTGCCACAGTGGTCACCGGCCGGCTTATCGACCGGCAAAGGCAAGTCAGTCAAGATTTCGCCGAGAAAAAACATCGATCCCGGCGTCTCTGCGACAGCAGAAGTGTGTGTTTGCCGCGCCAGCCCAGTCCCGCCTTTCGAGCCAGCTCCACTTCAAGCACCGGCGCCGAATCGGTGCAACGCGGTACCCAAGCGGACCGACCTCGGCTTCGATACGCGATGCAAGCTTCTGCAATCGGTCGCGCAGAACCTTGTGGTAGTCGCGCCCTCGCGCATAGACCGACACGACGCCGTTTGGCTTCGTTCAATCGATCAAGTTCGCGTCGCGCCCAATCCGGCGGTATCGCGCGGCAGGTAGTCCATTCGCGCAGCGATCACACGCAATGCACCCGGTAACAGACGCGACGGATCGGCGCGCAATGCGGCATGACGTTGCAAGTAGTCCATATCACCGTGGCGCCCGGCGGCAAGCCACGCATCAAGCCGAGCGGCGGCGTGCACTACATCGGCGTCGGCGATGCCGATGTGTGCAAACCCGAGTTGCTCACCCCACTGAAAAATCCGCTCTGCGAGTGCGCTCAGATCTTCGATGACCCAGCGCGCTGGCTGTGGCGCGTGTTGCACCCGTTACGCGCTCGAGCCAAATCTCACTGCGGCCCTCGCTTGCGCGCGCGCCGCTTCAATCTCGCGGTCGCGTGGATCGGCGGTCGTCACCAGCGAATCGATCAGCCTGCGCGCCGCCGCTGCGACGTCCTCTACCGCACGATCAAAAGCCTCCTGATTGGCTTTCGACGGGCTGTTGAATCCACTGAGCTTCCTGACGAATTGCAAAGAAGAAGCTCGAATTTCCTCTTCGGTGGCAGGCGGCTCGAAATTAAAAAGGGTCTTGATGTTTCTACACATTTGTCACTCCATCGGCCAGCGCCATGCACCGTGAATTGCGCGTCCGTAGGATAGGACACTCCTCCTGTCGAACGAGCGCGCGACCCCCGTGCCCACTTACTGGTCTCGAAGATGCAGAATCCACCGATGCGTTAGGACGCTCGCTGGCCCCTGCGATTCATCAATATCTCGACGCCATCCGCGCGTCGGGATTCCAAATCAACCTCTCCGGCGACCTGGGTGCAGGCAAGACGGCGCTGGTGCGATCGATGCTGCGCACGTTGGGTGTACAAGACGCGGTCAAAAGCCCCACGTTTGCCCTGCTTGAACCTTATACCATTTCGAGCTTAGACTTCTACCACTTTGATTTTTATCGGCTTAAGGAACCCGACGAGTTTGGGCGCAATGGGATTTCGGGAGCTGTTCGGGCCAGGCCGAATCTGCGCCGTCGAATGGCCCGAACGCGCCGGGTCGCGGCTGCCAACCGCCGATATCTCAATCGCGTTGACCGTCGACGGTGAGGGTCGACTGGCGACGATCAGCACCGCAAGCGAACTGGGCGAGATATGTCTGAGGCAGGCGATGGCGGAGTTCGAAGCGAGCGCCGGCGATTCATCGCCGCCGGCGCGGGCACGCTCGTCCTCGCGCTGACGCATCACGAAATTGCGTTTGGCGCGACGCTGCTCGCAGTGCGCGTATGGCCCGCCGAGGACTACACACGCGTCACGCTTGAGCATGACGGTCCGCTGACGTTCTCACACTTTATGGTGCGCGATCCGGCGCATCCGCTGCGGCTCGTGGTCGAAATTGACGGGCTTGATCTGACGCCGACTTTGAAAGCACTGGTCGGCAAGATCGAAGCGAACGACCCGTACATCGCGCTGGTGCGAGTCGGGCAGAACCGACCGAAAGTCGCGCGCCTGGTGATCGAGCTAAAGGAGGACATCAAGCCACAGGTGTTTTCGCTCGAGCCCGTTGGGCCGTATCAACATCGTCTGGTGATGGACCTGCATCCGGTGAACCCACCCGATCCGCTGCTCGCGTTGCTGCGCGAACGCGCGTCGGAGCAAGCCGCCGCACGGTGGTGTCAGCGGCCGCATGACCAGGTCAAGCCGGCGGACGTGCAACGCGTCGTCACCGTCGTGATCGATCCCGGGCATGGCGGCGAGGACCCCGGCGCCGTCGGCCACGGCGGCACCTACGAGAAGACGGTCACCCTCGAAATCGGCCATCGATTGCGCGACCTGATTGCTGCCGAACCGCAGATGCGCGTGGCCATGACTCGCGAGGGTGATTTTTTCGTGCCGCTGCGCACGCGAGTGGCCAAAGCACGGGCGGTGCACGCGGATCTGTTCGTCTCGATTCACGCCGACGCCTGGATCAGGCCCGATGCGCGCGGGTCGTCGGTGTTTGCGCTGTCCGAACACGGGGCATCCAGCAGTGCGGCTGCCTACCTGGCGAAGAAGGAAAACAATGCCGATCGCATCGGCGGCATTAACCTGGGGTCGAAGGATCGGCAGCTACAACGTGTTTTGCTCGATCTGTCGACCACCGCGCAGATCAATGACAGCCTGAAGCTGGGCGGCGCAGTGCTGCGCGAGCTCGAGCGCGTCAACCGTCTGCACAAGCCGAGAGTCGAGCAGGCCGGTTTTGCGGTTTTGAAAGCGCCCGATGTTCCATCGATCTTGGTCGAGACCGCTTTCATCAGCAATCCCGAAGAAGAAAAACGGCTGCGTGACGATGAATATCAGGATCGAATGGCGCGCGCGATCCTGGCAGGCATCAAGCGCTACTTCGCCAAAAATCCTCCTCTGGCTCGCAGTCCGCTCACCTGATTATTTGAACGCACGTCTTGGCTTGCGGCGGAGCAGCTTTAGAAATCCCGCGAGCATCAGCGGTCCTACGACGGCGCCGATGCCGACGATCAGGATGACACCCAGGTTGTCGCGAACGAGCGGAATATTGCCGAACAGATAGCCGCCGTACACCAGCGACACGACCCACACTCCAGCGCCGAGCACGTTGAAAAACTGAAACTTGTGGAAGTCCATGCCGGAGGCGCCCGCCACGAGCGGTGCAAACGAGCGCACGACCGGTACAAAGCGCGAAATCATCACCGTCTTGCCGCCATGGCGCTCGAAGAAAGCATGCGTCTTCATCAATGCTTGCTGGTCAATCCAGCCGATCGTGCCGTCATAGACCTTCTTTCCAAGCCACGCACCGATAAAGTAATTGAGTGTGTTGCCCAGCACGGCGGCCGCAGCAATGATGACCACTAGCAGATGAACATTGAGGCCTTTGAACTCAACCGCCGGGAGTGCGGCCACTGCACCGGCAACGAACAGCAATGAGTCACCCGGCAGGAACGCCATGAACACCAGCCCGGTTTCCGAAAAGAAAATCGAGAACAGCACGACGTAGACGAGCATCACGTTGCGCTCGACGATCGCCGCCAGGAAGCGATCGGTCGCCGTGAAGAGATCGAGCCAGTTGATGCCTTCCATCGGAGCAATTGCAGCAGCGCGAACGCGCAAAGCCGGAGTGCGAGCAGCGCGGGATCATACGTGAGCAGGGAGCCGGCGCCACGCTGGCGCCACATTCATATAATCCCTGCCATGAGTGCCACGCTTCGTCGCGCGATTCGTCCGCTGGAAGACGCACTGATCAGCCAGATCGCCGCCGGCGAAGTCGTTGAGCGCCCGGCGTCGGTCGTCAAGGAGTTGCTTGAAAACAGCCTCGATGCGGGCGCAACGCAGATCGACGTCAAGCTCGACGGCGGCGGGATCAAACGCATCATCGTGTCTGACAACGGCACCGGCATTCCGCGTGATGAGTTGCCGCTCGCACTGGCGCGGCATGCCACCAGCAAGATTGCGAGCCTCGAGGACCTGGAAGGCGTCGAATCGCTGGGCTTTCGCGGCGAAGCGCTGGCATCGATCGCCTCGGTGGCCGATGTCGTCGATCACTTCGCGCGTGGCGGGCGTTGACAGCGCGTTTTGTGTGCGCAGCGGCACCCATGCCGCCGACGGCGGGATAGAACCAGCCGCCGGCTCGATCGGCACACGCGTCGAGATCGCCGACCTGTTTCACAAGACGCCGGCGCGTCGCAAGTTTCTGCGAAGTCGAAGCCACCGAGCTCGCGCACTGCCTGACGCAGGTCGAGCGCGCGGCGGCGCGCACGCATCGGTGGCCTTCACGGTGACGCATCAGGGCCGCACCGTGCTCGCGCTGCCTGCGCAAGCCGCCGCGCGACCGTGCGCTGCGTCTGATGCCCGAGGAATTCGTCGCGGCGCGACGCGAAGTCGAGCAGGATGCCGGTGCGGTTCGCGTGCATGGCTGGGCCGGCGCACCCGACCGCGAGCCGTGCGCGCGCCGATGCACAGTATTTTTTCGTCAACGGCCGCTATGTACGCGACAAGGTGCTGACGCACGCCGTTCGCGCCGCCTATGCCGACGTGCTGCATGGTGCGTCGCAGCCGATGTACTGCCTGTACCTGACAATCGATCCGAAGCGCGTCGACGTCAACGTGCACCCGACCAAGACCGAAGTTCGCTTCCGCGACTCGTCGAGCGTGCACCAATTCGTGCTGCACGCGGTACAGGCCGCGCTCGCGCAAGCGGTCAACCCGACGCACTGGCAACAGCCGGCGCCATGGCGGTGGCGCACTCGAATCGGACGGCTATCGACTGACGCATCAAACGTCACTTCGGCGTGGCACAGACGCGTCGCCGAATTACCTGGCGCTGCTGGCCGAGCGGCCCGCGCCACTGGCAACGACGCGAATGAAGAGCCGCGCCGACGTGCCGCTCGGCTTCGCCGTGGCGCAGCTCTCCGGCATCTACATCCTGGCGCAGAACGAGCGCGGCCTGATCATCGTCGACATGCACGCGGCGCACGAGCGCATCGTGTACGAGAAACTGAAGCGGCAACTCGATCAACGCGCAGATTCCGCAACAGCGCCTGCTGATTCCGCAGGTGTTCGCAGCGACTGCCGTCGAGATTGCGACCGCGAGCGAACACGGCGAGCTGCTCGAGCAGCTCGGGCTCGACGTTTCGCTGGCTTCGCCGACGCAGGTTGCACTGCGTGGCGTCCCGGCCCTGCTCTCGCAGGCCGACGGCGCGCAGCTGACGCGTGACGTGTTGCGCGACGTGCGCGAATACGGCGGCTCGCGCGTGCTTACCGAGCATCGAAACGAACTGCTTTCGACACTGGCATGCCATGGCGCGGTACGCGCCAACCGTCGACTGACGATCGATGAAATGAACGCACTTATTGCGCGAAATGGAAGCGACCGAGCGCGCCGATCAGTGCAATCACGGCCGCCCGACCTGGGTTCAGCTCGCCGTCGGAGATCTCGACAAGTTGTTCATGCGCGGGCGATGAGCGGCAGCGTGTCCGTCGGGTCGAGCAACGCTCGACTCGCGGCAGCCGGATTGACAGCCCCCACGAATTCTGCTGCTAACCGCCGGCCTGTCGATGCTGCAGCCGCTGTCGACCGATTTATATTTGTCGACGCTGCCCGGCATTGCGACCTACTTCAACGCCAGCGTCGCTTCAGTGCAATCGACGTTATGGCTCTTCATTGCCGCCTTTGGCCTGTGGCAGTTGATCGCGGGGCCGCTGTCGGATCGTTTCGGCCGCTATCCGATCGTCGTCGCAGGCGCGTTCACGTATTTTGCGGCCAGCGTGCTGGCGATGTTTGCTCCATCGCTCGACATTCTGATCGTCTGCCGGGTTATGCAGGCAGTTGGCGCTTGCACCTGTCTGGTCGGTGCGCGTGGATTCGTGCGCGATCTTGTACTCGCCTACTGAGGGTGCGCGGCTGGTGGCGAATGCGGCGACGCTGATGAGTCTGGCGCCGCTGATCGGTCCGTTGATCGGCGCCGCGCTTTACGTGCGGTTCGGGTGGCGATCTTCGTTCGCATTGCTTGTCCGCGTTTTCACTGCTGCTGGCGTGCACCGCAGCAGCTCAAGCTGAAGGAGACGAACACTCGTCTGAATCCGCACGCGCTCAGTTGGGCACCGATGTTGCGCACTTACCGCGAGCGTCGGCGACGTTCTGCCGCGTTTCGTGCGTACACGCTCGTCGGCAGCGGCGACCTATGCCTGCCTGTTCGCCTTTCTTTCAGGGTCCTCGTTCGTCATGATGAACGTTCTCGGGCAGACGCCGACTGCGTTCGCGCTTACATTCGCACTGATGGTCAGTTGGATACCTGATCGGCACGCTGATCTGCCGCCCGCTGCTGGCAAAGTACGGCATTCAACGCACGGTGTACATCGGGGCAACGTTGCAGGCAATCACCGGTTTGACCATGGCCGCGCTGGCATTGGGCGGCGTTCACATTCCGGTTGCGCTGGGCTGGCCCGATTTTCTTCCTCGGTATCTCACACGGGCTGATCCAGCCTCCGGTGCAATCAGGCGCCGTGGCGCCGTTCCCGCATGCCGCCGGGGCAGCCGCTGCGCTGCTGGGTTTCATCGATGATGCTGGTTGCAGCCGGGGTCGGACTCTGGATCGGCGCCAGTTACAACGGCACCGTTTATCCGCTGACGTTGACGATATGCGCGTGCGGGCTCGCGTCGGCTTCGATCGCGTTTACGCTGGTACGCAGGGACGGAGACATCACCGCGCATGGCTGACGCGGTCGATGCAGTGCTGCTGCTCGGTCCCACAGCCAGCGGCAAGAGCGTCCTCGCAATGCAGCTTGCCGAATAGAATGCCGCTAGAGATCGTATCGGTCGACTCGGCGCAGGTCTATCGGGGCATGGACATCGGCACCGCGAAACCCAGTGCAACCGACCGCGCAGCGGTGCCGCATCATCTAATCGATATTCGCGATCCGGCCGACCCGTATTCCGCCGCTGACTTCGTGCGCGATGCAACCGTCGCGATTCGCGAAGTGAGGAGTCCGCGGCAAGCTACCGTTGCTGGTCGGCGGAACTATGCTGTACGCCAAGGCGCTGCGCGACGGCCTGGCCGACCTGCCGTCGGCGGATCCCGAAGTGCGCGCGCGTATCGAAGCCGAAGCACAGCGAGCTCGGCTGGCCGGAGCTGCACGCTCGGCTCGCTCAAATCGACCCGCCAGACCGCTGCACGGCTGAAGCCAAACGATAGCCAGCGCATACAACGTGCGCTCGAGGTCTATGAAACTGCCGGCTTGCCGATGTCGGAACTGATCAGCGCCGATACGGCACCTCGACTGAAGCTTGCCGACGATAGCGCTGCTGCCGACTGACCGGGCGTTACTGCACGCGCGCATCGTGACGCGCTTCGATGCGATGCTGGACGCCGGGCTGCTCGATGAAGTTCGCGTCCTGCACGCGCGCGGCGACCTTCATCCGAATCTGCCTTCAATGCGCAGCGTCGGCTACCGACAGGCGTGGCGCTTCCTTGACGGGCGCTTACCTTCGACGAGTTTCGACAGGAAGGCATCGCCGCTACGCGGCAGTTGGCCAAGAGGCAGATGACCTGGTTGCGCTCGATGCCGAATGTCACAGTCATCGAGCCGACAGTGACGGCTGCACTATCGAGCCTGAAACTGTTGTAGCGTTTCGGCTTTCGCCATTTTTTCGCTTCAGCCATGCGCCACCTGGCCCTGACGCTTCTGACCGTAGCGGCTTTCACGTTGCCAGCACAATCGCTCGCCGCCGACTTCTCGGGCCACTGGAGATACTTCGAGCGCGACGCGATCGAAATAACGCCACGAACCTACGATCACTCAGCCGATTTCATTTTCTGGCAGCGAGGCGACCGTGTTTACGGCACTTGGAGCGAAAACGGACATCGCGCATCACACGGTTGTGTAAAGGGCATCGCAAAGGGTCGCTCCGTGCAAGTGCAGATGTGCCTCGAAGAAGGCAGCTTCGGAAGCGAACGTGCGGCGGTCTGCCCCACGTACGCACCGTCCATCGATCGCTTCGATCTGTCCAGAAAAACGGTCACCTGGTATCGCTATAACGAACCCACCCGCAAGTGGGAGAAATACGTGACGTTGACCAAGCGCAATTCGGTTTCCACAAGGCCCTGGCCGAAGGAATGCGGAGCCGCGGACGCTGCGAGTCAATAGCATCGTTTCTATCGGCCGCAGCAAATCCTTCCATGCCGATGGCGACAACAATCCGCGCCGATGGAAATAAATGATGCGCGCGGCGGCCGAGAGCGCGCCGGTTGCGAGCAGACCGTCGAACAGCAAGTCGCTTTGAAATACATCGAACGCTTTGCGCAGCAGGCGCTTGGTTCGAAACTGCGGCACGTCGATCGTCGCACTGAGTGCCGTGCCGCGGTCGCGCCCAAGCGCAGCAGCGATCGCGAGCGCTGCCGCTCGGCCCGATTCGAGGGCGGTGTGAATACCACCTGCCGTGAGTGGCGATACCAACCCTGCGGCATCGCCGATCAGCAGCACACGATCGCCGGCGATCGGTTTCACCGGCCCACCGATGGGGATCAGCCCGGCGCGTCGTGCAACGACATTCATCGATCCGAGATCGAAAACGTGCGCCAGCCTGGCCAAAAACGCCTCGAGATCAGCGGTCTCGCCGGCGCGGCGTTGTCTCGCGGCCAACCCGATCTGCGTGATGCCAACCCCGTCGAACGCCCATCCGATATAGCCACGCGCGAGACGGCGGTCGAGAAAACAGTGCAACCGTTCCGGCTCGGGCAGTGAAACGTGCGTCAATTCCGCTTCGACACCAAACAGGAACTCTCGATTCAACCCGAGCTCGAACGTGCGCGCGACTTTGGAAGTCGGTCCATCCGCGCCGACGATGAAACGCACGCGACCGATGTCGTCGACTTCAAACCCGCCGCCTTCTCTTCGCGCGCCGGTGAACAGTGTGCCGAGACGCACATCGACTCCTGCGTCGGTTGCCTGTTGGATCAACCAGCGCATCAGATTCGGTGTGTCGGTCGCCAGGAAGAAGTAGCCGGGTGAATCGAGCGCCACACTAGCCCGCCGCGAGCCATACAACCGCACGCCGCGTATCGGCCGGATCAGATCGGGTGGCAGATGCCCGAGCCGCTCGAGCTCGTCGGCCGCTTCCTTGACGACGATGCCAGTCGTGTGCAGCTTTCTCACCGGCGTCCGTCTTGCGCTCGATCAGCGTCACGCCCAGCCCGGCTCGCGCGGCTTCGATCGCGCACGCGACGCCGGCGAAGCTGGCACCCACGACCAGAAGATCGGACAGCGAATCTGCGCGGACGCCTAGCGCCACGCGCGCCTCTGTGCGGCGGCGACACGGCAGATCCACAGCCGACTGCACACCCTGCTGCAAGAGAACTTTTCCTGAATTTGTGGGGCATCCGTGGGGTACGTCATCCGAAGCTTCTTTCCATCCGCGGCGCGGTGCCGCGGGCAACCTGGAGAGCAGCGATGAAATCACTTGAAATCTTGCCGTCAGAAGCGGCGTTGTTGCGTCTGGTGCTTGCGCGCGTCGCGGCCGGACTGATCGTCATTGTCGCCATCGTGCTTGCGCCGCCCGTCGCAGACTCGATTGCAACGCTGAACCTAACCGCGGCAGAGCTTGCGGAGGGAATGGACGATGGCGGCAAGCCGCTCGTCGACCAGGGTATCGATGTGCAGCAAACGAACGCGGCGCCGGTAGAGCCTTTGACAACGTCGTACTGATCTTGCCGCGTCAAGTCTTGGGCAGCGTCACCCCGCGCTGCCCCTGATACTTTCCGCCACGATCCTTGTACGACGTCTCACAGACTTCGTCGGACTCGATGAAGATCACCTGTGCGCATCCCTCGTGCGCATAGATCTTTGCCGGCAGTGTCGTCGTGTTTGAAAACTCAAGCGTCACATGGCCTTCCCATTCGGGCTCGAGTGGCGTTACGTTGACGATGATTCCGCAGCGCGCGTACGTCGACTTTCCAAGGCAGATCGTCAGCACGTTGCGCGGAATGCGGAAGTATTCGACGGTACGCGCGAGAGCGAACGAGTTGGGCGGGATGATGCATACGTCGCTTTTCAAGTCGACGAACGAATTGGGATCGAACGCTTTCGGATCGACGATCGTGCTGTTGATATTGGTGAAGATCTTGAATTCGTCGGCGCATCGAATATCGTAGCCGTAGCTCGAGGTGCCGTAGCTGACGATGCGCTCGCCGTTTACGTGGCGAACCTGGCCTGGCTCGAATGGCTCGATCATGCCTTGCCCGGCCATGCGGCGAATCCACTTGTCGCTCTTGATGCTCATCGATTGATCGGGTGCTGAAATGAACGCGCGATTCTACGGTCCCTCGTGGATACACTTGCGCGAATGAATTCCAGCTGGATTCCCGCCCGCGCCGGCGACGCACTGATGGATGTCGACACACCGGCGCTGATTCTCGACCTCGACCGGTTCGAAGCGAATCTGTTGCGGCTGATGAGCGCGGTCAAGGGACATGGGGTGGCGGTGCGTCCGCATTCCAAAAGCCATAAATGCGTTGAGATCGCGCGCCGTCAGATCGCGGCAGGCGCGATCGGCATCTGCTGTCAGAAAACATCGGAAGCCGAGCCGTTTTTGGCAGGCGGCATTGTCGACGTATTGATCACCAATGAAGTGGTGGGCGACAGGAAAACCTTGCAGCTCGCGCAGCTGGCGGCGCGCCATGCGGGCGCCAGGATCGGTGTGTGCGTCGACAATGTGCGCGCTGTCGATCAACTGGCACGCGCTTGCGACACAGCGCGCGCAAAGCTCGATGTTTATATCGAGCTCGATGTCGGCCACAACCGCGCCGGCGTGACTGACGTCAGCGACGTCGTTGCGCTCGGGCGGGCAATCGCTTCGCATTCAAACCTGTCACTGCGCGGTTTGCATGCGTATTTCGGCAGCGCGCAACATAGGCGCAGCATTGCCGAGCGTCGCCAGGCGATCGCCGAGGCGGCAGCTTCAGCTCAGCTGGCGCAACGCGCGCTCATCGCGGCCGGCTTGCCATGCGACGTCGTCACCGGCGGCGGCACCGGCACCTTCATGTTCGAAGCCGGCGGCGGGGTGTATACCGAAATTCAGCCCGGCTCGTACGCACTGATGGACATCGACTATGCGAAGAACGAGCAGGAGCTCTCATGGCCAACGTTTGAGCAGTCGTTGATGATCCTGACCACGGTCATGAGCCGACGGAATGACGCTCATTCAGATCGCGCGACTCTGGATGCCGGCCTGAAGAGTTTCTCGACTGACTCGGGGCCCGCGCTGCCTGCATTCGCAGGATGGCAGGTGCGGGGCGTCTCGGACGAACACACCGTGCTCGAACGGCACGGCGCTGGGCCCGACCTTTCGCTCGGAGACAAACCACTGTTGATACCCGGACACATCGACCCGACCGTTAATCTGCATGATTGGATCGTCGCGGTACGCGGCGGCCGTGTTGAAGCCGTGTGGCCCATCGGCGCGCGCGGGGCTATTTTTTAGGCATCGCTTTTAAAACATTCGACAAGGAGACGTCATGCCATTTGCTCGTTCAATTGCGTTCGCGCTTGCAGTGGCGGTGGTCGCCGCCAATCCATGTTTTGCGCAGGCCTGGCCGAACAAACCGATCCGCCTGATCGCCGTTTTTCCTCCTGGAGGTTCGGTCGATCAGGTGGCGCGCATTCTCGCGCAGCCTTTGTCGAAGCAGCTCGGACAAAGCGTCGTCGTCGAGAACGTCGGCGGCGCATCAGGGTCGATCGGCACGAACGCGGTCGCCAAGGCCGCACCGGACGGGTACACGTTCGGCGTCGTCTTTGATACGCACGGAACCAACGCAAGCCTGATTCCGAACATTGCCTACGACACGCTGAAGGATCTCGAGCACGTAACGCTGATCGGTACCTCGCCGATGGCGCTGGTGGCGTCAGCCAAGTCGCCGTACTCGAAGATGGCCGATGTGACGGCCGATGCGCGCACGATCAAGGGAATTACGATCGGCTCGATCGGCACCGGCAGTCTCGGTCATCTGGCGATGATCCAGGCGGGTCAGCAGGCGGGCTGGGCGTGGACGCACGTGCCTTTCCGCGGCGGCGGGCCATTGATGAACGACACGGTAGCGGGCCACGTTCCTCTCGGCATTGGCACCGTATTCCTCGTGTTGCCGCATGTGAAGGCCGGCACGGTCAAACCGATGGCAGTCACCGGCGCAACGCGCCACTCGAGTTTGCCTGATACGCCTACGCTCGCCGAAGCTGGCGTTAAGAACTTCGAGGCGCTCGCGTATTGGGGTGTCATTGCTCCTGCGAAGACACCGCCCGAGCTTGTGAACCGGATGAATGCCGAAGTACAGAAAGCGCTGAAGGATCCCGCAGTCGCCGAGCGATTGGCGGCGCAGGGAATGACGGTGACCGGTCAGGGCCCCGCAGAGTTCAAGTCCTTTATGCAGAAAGAGCTCGATCGCTGGTCAAAGCTCGTCAAGCAGCACCGGATCAGCGCAGGCACCTGACCGACGCTTGAACTTCTAAGTTTCCGGAGTTACCTGCAGAGCGACGAGGAAGCGCGCGACCATGTTGTAGGCGGCCGTGACCGCCACGAGCTCGACGACTTCCGTCGGTGTCAGGCGCTGCTTCAGCGCGTCGAACGTCGAGTCCGGAATCTTCACATCGCGTGTGCTGGCAATCGCAAACCGGATCACGGCGCGCTGCAGCTCGTCGAACTGACTGCTCGTCGCTGCGGCGTCGGGGTCGTCGAGCGCTTGCAGTTGCGCATCCGTTGCACCCGCCTTCTTCAACTCGGGCGCGTGATGATGAAACTCGTAGTCGGCGCCGGTCAGTCGTGCAACCACGCAGATGGCAAGTTCGCGCTGAAAGGGCGGCAGCGAAACCTCCTGCCGCAGCGCGCGCAGATACACGTTCCAACCGCGCGCAAGCGGCTCGGACCACAGCAACATGCGGTCAAGGTTGAACAGCGTGCCGCCGCGCCGCGCCTCGATCGCTGCCACAAGTGCAGTGTCGCGCGGCGCGAGGTCGGTGGTCCAAGGTTGAATCCGCATGGTGTTGCCTCCTGAGTTTCTATTCCTGCAGTGACTCGGCGATATACCGTGTCACCTTCGGCGGCTCTGCACCGATGTGAAACGCGTAGCGCCTCTCGCGCAGATCGGCGTCAGCGGCGGTGAAACGATCGAAGCGGCGCAGGTGATCGGCCCACGATTCGTCAAGGAAATACTCGATGTAGTGGCCGGGCTCGCTGGTGTCGTGAAAGAGTCCCCACGACAGCGCACCCATCTGAAGCCGGTTGGCACGGCTTTCACGCATCACCGTAGTGAACTCTGGCGCTCGCGACGGATCGATCTGATAGTCCACCGTCACCATGACGGGGCCCATTTGATGCTCGACGGGAAACGCAGGCACCGGCTCCTTCAGAATTCGTGCCGGCGTCAGATCCAGCGGCTCCGCCGTTACCGCGTGCAAGCGGCCAATCAGCAGCCATAGCGAAATTCCGGTGGCCGCTGCAGCAACAAATGTCCACGGCACATCGATGATGCTGGCGACCTGCCCCCACACGGCGGCACTGGCAGACGTGGCCGCCATCATCGTCATCATGTAAAGCGACATTCCGCGCGCGCGCACCCAATCGGGTAACGAAAGCTGCGATGCCACCGTTAACGTATTGACGACCGCCAGCCAGGTGGCGCCGGCGACCATCATCGCCGGCGTCGCAACCCACACGTTGGGCGCGAAGCCTGCCGCCACCATCGCTGACCGCCTGCAGCAGCGTGCCGTCGCGCAGCAGCCGATCGCGCGTGATCAACACACGCAAGCGTGGCAGCAGAAATGCGGTAGTGATGGCTCCAAAACCCAGCGACGCCAGCAACAGTGTGTAGATCCAAGCACCGCCGTCGTGCATGCGCTTCGCGACCAGTGGCAACAAAGCCAGCAGCGCGGTCGACTGCAGGAAAAAGATTGCGATGCGCAACAGCACTGCACGCATCTGCCGCGACTGTGCGACATACTGAAATCCGACGCGCATCGCGCCAAAAAAGCGCTCGCCGGGCAGCACGCTCGCCTTCGGCTCCAAGCGCCAGCGCATGATGACGAAGCCAGCCGCCAGCGAAAGCACAGCGTTCAACAGGAACACATAGCCGGTGCCGAGACTGGCGATCAACGCACCGGCGGCCACCGGTCCGATGATGCGCGACACGTTCATGGCAATGCCGTTCAGCGCGATCGCGGTCGATAGCTCCGCACGCGGCACGAGCTCCGGCACGATCGCGGCGTAAACCGGCCAGCGCATCGCAAGTCCGATGCCGTTGCCGAATGTCAACGCAAGCAACAGCGGCGCGGTCATCGCATCGGCGGCAATCACCGCGCACAGAATCAATGCATTGGCTGCAACCCAGAATTGCGTGAACATGAACCAGCGCCGGCGATTCAAGATGTCGGCCAGTGCACCGCTCGGCAACCCGAACAGCACGACCGGCAACACCGACGCCGATTGCACCAGCGCAACCATCACCGGCGACGTCGTCAATGTCGTCATCAGCCACGCCGCGGCGACCTCGTTCATCCACATGCAGATGTTCGCGGTCAGCCACGTGCCCCACAGCAGGCGAAACACTGGCCGGCGCAGCGGCGCCCACGGCGACTCGATGACTTCCGGCGAAGCTACTTCGGTTTTAGCAGGCGGCAGCATGCGTCGATTGTATTGACGCGCAGAATGCGCAGAAACATGGCCAGCCGATTCAGTGCGGGTCGTCCGCGATGCTGTTAAGGTTTGAGAGTTTCACCCGACGCACAACCGCACGCTGAAGACACCGACGAGTGGACGTCAAGACCACCGACATCAAGTCGTTGCACCGCTGGTCGCTGATCGGGGCACTGATTGTTGTCTACTTTCTTGCGGGCAAGCTGGGCCTCCAGTTCGCATTCCTGAATTCGAGTGCCACGCCAGTATGGCCACCGACAGGTATCGCGCTCGCAGCACTGTTGTTGCTTGGCTACCGCTTCGCACCCGCAATTTTCATCGGCGCCTTTCTAGTCAATATCACCATAACGGGATCGGTTACGAGTTCTCTCGGCATCGCAGCCGGCAATACGCTCGAAGCCGTCGCGGGAGCTTTTCTCGTCAACCGCTACGCAAACGGCCTTGCTGCGTTCAATCGCGCTCGCCACATCCTGGCGTTCTCGTTGCTCGCGGGCCTTGTCAGCACTTCGATCAGCGCAACGATCGGGGTAACGAGTCTGGCTCTTACCGGCCACGCGGAGCCGGGCCAGTTTGGAGCGATCTGGCTCACGTGGTGGCTCGGCGACGCAGCGGGCGCGATGATCGTTACGCCGCTACTGGTGCTGTGGGGCACTTCACGCAGCCTCGGCCCGCTGCGCGAGCGACCCGGTGAGTCGATACTGCTTCTTCTGACCGTGGCTGGCGCCGGTGCGCTTGTGTTTCTTCATTCAGACCTCAATCGCTATCCGCTGCCATTCCTGTGTATTCCTCCACTGATATGGGCCGCATTTCGTTTTGGACAGAGGGAGGTCTCGACCGGGGTCGCGATCCTGTCGGCAATCGCCGTGTGGGCAACCGTCAGCGGACGCGGCCCGTTCGTGATGGGAAGCGACAACGAATCGCTGCTGCTGCTGCAAGCCTTCATGGGCACGATTGCAGCGATGACGCTTCCGGTGGCTGCGTTGATATGGGAACGCAAGGCGATCGCCCAGGAGCGCACCGAGCTGCTTGATCGCGAGCGCCGAGCACGCGCCGAGGCCGAAGCTGCGAATCGGTCCAAAGATGAGTTCCTGGCGATGCTGAGTCATGAGCTGCGCAATCCACTGGCGGCAATATGCAACGCGTCACAGGTCCTGGTGGACCTCAACGAGCAACACGCATTTGGCGGTCGCGCGGTCGAAATTATCAGTCGACAGACGAAGCACTTGACGCGTCTGGTTGATGACCTGCTGGACGTCGGTCGGGTCACCGCCCGAAAGATCGTCCTGTCCGAACAACGCGTCAACCTGGCAGACGCGGTGCAAAGAAGCCTAGCGGTGTGTGTCGATGTCGGTCGGCTGCAGCACCACCGCACCGAAGTCGAGCTTGCATCAACCTGGGTCAACGGCGATCCGGACCGACTCAGCCAGATCATCGACAATCTTCTTACGAACGCGATTAAATACACCCCGGCCGGCGGTCTGATTCGCGTGCAGACTCAGATCGAAGGTGAGGAGTCCGTCTTGCGTGTCACCGATAACGGGATCGGCATCGGTGCCGATCTGCTGCCGCGTGTCTTTGACCTCTTTACGCAAGGTCAGCGCAGTCTGGACCGCGCACAGGGTGGACTTGGCATTGGGCTTGACGCTGGTGCGTCATCTGGTCGAACTGCACGGCGGACGCGTCGCGGCCTACAGTGCGGGAGCATCTAAGGGCAGCACGTTCGTGGTTCGTTTGCCACGAGCGGAATCGCGGCGAACGGACGAGCCACCGCTTGCAGGCGTTGCGCGCCTGGCAACTAATCGGCGGATATTGATCGTCGAAGACGACGCGGACGCTCGCGAGGCGCTGCGGATGCAGTTGATGATGTCGGGCTACGAAGTGCACGAGGCAAACGATGGACAGTCCGGCATGGAACTCGTCCAGCGCGTACAGCCTGACGTCGTGCTGCTGGACATCGGGCTGCCCGGCCTCGACGGTTACGAGGTGGCGCGACAGCTAAGAAAAGCACGCACGTGTCCGCGCCTGATAGCTGTGACGGGGTACGGGCGCCCGGAAGATCATCAGCGGGCGATCGCCGCGGGCTTCGATGTGCACCTAACGAAGCCTTTCAACTACGACGATCTTCACCGGGCGCTGCAAAGCCCGATCTAGGCGAGCCTGCGCACAGCGGCCTAAAAGCTCACAACGACCGAGTCCGCCGAGCGCTTCGCGGGTCCGTGATAAACAGCCTCGATGTTGTTGTCGTCAGGATCGATCACAAACGCCGGCGTAGTAACCGGCGTGATACTGCTCACGCAAGCCTGGCTTGCCGTGATCTCTAGCCGCCCGCAGCAATCGCGGCAGCGTGGAAGCGATCCACCGTCGCACGATCCGGCGCCTGAAACGCCACGTGTACGTGCGTTGGCCCGGTGGTCGACATCGCGTCCGTGCTGACGAAAATTTCATCAGACCAGAAGTAGCCCTCGCCCTCACCTTCGATCTTGCGGCCAAGCGCCCCCAACACTGCGATGTAAAAGCGCTTCGTCACTTCGATATCACGTGCAATCAAATGAACGTGATCGATGAGGCGGCCACGATGCAGTTGCTGTGCCTCCATGCGGTCACGCGGGCGATTGCTGGCTGAACTCGGCTTCCATCCGCCGCTGCACTTCTTCCTGCGACAGGTCTTCGATGTGAGTCGACAGCGTCCACTGATAACCGTACGGGTCCTTCAGCGTTCCCGAACGATCGCCATAAAACTGATCGGCCACCGGCCGCACTTCGGTTGCTCCGGCAGAAATCGCCTTCCTGAACGCAGCATCGACGTCGGGGACGTAGATCATCAGGAACATCGGCGAGCCGCCCAGGCTTGCGGGACTTTTGTTGCCCCACTCTTCGTTTTCTTCGGACAGCATCACGATCGAATCGCCGATGCGGATCTCGGCATGCGCGATCTTACCGTCGGGCATGTCGAGTTGCATCACTTTTTCCGCGCCGAACGCGCGCCGATAAAAATCAATCGCTGCGGCGCAGTCGCGCAGCGCCATGTAGGGAGTAACGGTGTGGTAGCCGGGCGCCTGTGGTTTCGAGTTAGGTGGCCATGGTTTCTCCTTGAAAAAATCGAGATTACCTGCGTGCCAGCAGGCCTTGCAAGCGCGTCACACGTGGCGATCGATGATGACCAAAAAATGACAGCAGCAGTAGCGCACGGAATTCCGTTCCCGCCAAGTCCGCCTAGTAAGTCATCGACGCAGCATTGAGCAATCCAAGCGCAATCGCAACCGCACCCGCCAGAATCCCGCTCGATACCTGCCCTTCGCGCACATTACGTGCGATCGCGGGCACCATCAGCCGCACGCCCGCGAACGCAACCAATTGAACCAACAGAGCGACCCCCGACCACAGCAGCATGTCGAGCAACGACACGCTGTTGACGACGACGCTGGCGAGCGGCAGCGCGAAACCGATGACTGCTCCGCCAAGGCTCGCCGCCGCCGCCGCATTGCCTTCCCGAATCAACTTTATTTCGGGATACGGCGTGATCCACACGTAAAGCGCAAGGCATATCGTCAGCAACACTAGCGATACGCCGAAGAACGCGGCGAAGTACGGCAGCCCGGCCAGCGTTTCGAATGCGGTGTTTCTCATTAATTCTCCCGACTGTCGTCTGACTACTCAAAATAATGCGGCACGAACCGGCTCGTGTTGCGTGTGATCGGCGAGATATCTTCGCGAATACCGATCCCGGCCGGTTTGTCACCGACGACCCAGGAGCCGATCAACGCATAGTCGTCGCCAAACTTCGGTAACGGCGCAACTGCCTGGTAAACGAACCCTTCCGCGCCGTAGTCCCCTTCCGTTGTCTTCACCGTCGCACCGTCGACCATTGACACGTTGGCGCCCTCGCGCGCGAGCTTCGGCTTCTTCACATACTTCGACCCAAGCGGCACCGACTCGTAGTACGCGGGAAGCAAATTAGGGTGATCCGGATACAACTCCCAGAGCACAACCAGGATCGCCTTGTTCGACAGCAGCATCTTCCACGCCGGCTCGATCACCTGCAATGTGCTCGTGAGCAGCGCCGGCCCGAAGTCTTCGCGTGTCAGCCATTCCCACGGATAAAGTTTGACCAGCGCTTCGATCGGCAGGTTGAACTCGTCGACGAACTTCGTGCCGTTCCACCCGATGCGCTCGACTGGCAATGAAAACGTTTGCCATCCTGCCTGTATCGCCGTGTCGCGCAGATAGTCGAGATTGCCCCAGTCTTCGGGGCTGTCCGCCACCGCAGTGAAATGCAACCGTGATGCGTTCGATCGTTCGCGCAGCTTCTGCCAAGCTGCAATCAGCTGCTCGTGCAGCGAATTGAACTGATCGGCACGCGGCCGCACCGCCTGCAGCCACTGCCATTGGGCGACGCTTGCCTCAAGACACGCGGTCGGCGTATCGGCGTTGTATTCGAGAAGCTTCGGTGGCGATGCACCGTCGTACGACAAATCCATGCGACCAAAGAGCGTGAACCCGTCGGGCTGATCGTCTCGATACGCGTTCCAACTTCGCTCGATGGTCGGCGCCCACTCGCGCGGTATCGCAAACTCTTCGTAGCGCTGACTGCCGATCACCTGCTGCGCAGCATTGAGCGCCATCTCGTGCAGCTCGGCCGTCGCGCCTTCCAGTTGATCAACCTCGGCCTCCGAGAACACATAGCAGCGCGACTCGTCCCAGTAGGTGCCATCGATCGAATGGTAGTGAAACCCGACTGATTCCATTTCGCTTTGCCACGCAGCTCGAGGCGCGAGAAGTTCGCGCCGCATCACCCGCCGGACGTATACGACCGCGACGATGAGCCAAAACCTCCGCGCGATGTCGGCGCGGTTGACGAACCGATGGCGCGACCCTGCCGAGCCGGATCGGCGAAGTTCGGATTGGCATTGCGCCGCGCGTCGTTCAGCGCAAGGTTGCGCGCACCCGCTGCGTACAACGGTCCCCAGAACAAAAACCCGCCCGGATAACCCGAGCTTTGCACGCGTTCGCAGCTCTCAGGGCGGCCCCAGTCGGCGGCGCAGTCTTCCAGAGATGCGTAATGGTCTCGCGCCGACGGTGTCGATTGCTGGCTGCAGCCAACCAGCGTCACGGTGCCGATCAACACCAGCGTGATTTGTGTCGAGCAACGTCGGCGACTCATTCGCAACGCACGTCGTTAGGGTTTCAAGTGTTCGACACCTTGATCGTCGGCATTTTTAACGACATGTCCTTCGCCTTCTCGGCGATACGCACCGCCACCTTGCGCGCGATTTCCTTGTAGTTCCGCGCGACTGCACTGTCGGGCTCGGCGATCACGGTGGGCCGGCCGGAATCAGCCTGCTCGCGGATGCGGATATCGAGCGGCAGGCTGCCGAGAAAGTCGACGCCGTACTCGGTGGCCATTTTCTGGCCGCCCTCGGAGCCGAAGATATGTTCGGCGTGGCCGCAGTTGCTGCAAACGTGCACCGCCATGTTCTCGACGATGCCGAGGATCGGTACGCCGACCTTCTCGAACATCTTCAGCCCTTTTTTTGCATCCATCAGCGCGATGTCCTGCGGCGTCGTAACGATCACTACGCCGGTCACCGGCACCTGCTGCGCGAGCGTCAACTGGATATCTCCGGTGCCCGGCGGCATATCGACTACCAGGTAATCGAGATCGCGCCAGTTGGTTTGCGTCAGCAGCTGCTGCAGCGCCTGCGTGACCATCGGGCCACGCCACACCATCGGTTGATCAGCGTCGATCAACAATCCGATCGAGCTCATCTGTATGCCGTGGTTTTCCATCGGCTCCAGCGTGCGATTGTCGACCGTCGTCGGGCGGCCGCTGATGCCGAGCATCGTCGGCTGGCTCGGGCCGTAGATGTCGGCGTCGAGCACACCCACTTGCGCGCCTTCGGCCGAAAGCGCCAACGCAAGGTTGGCCGCGACGGTGCTTTTTCCAACACCGCCCTTTCCGGAGGCGACCGCAACAATGTTTTTGATGTTGGGCATCACCTTCAGCCCGCGCTGCACGGTGTGCGCAACGATCTTCATCGTCACATTCGCGCTGACGTTGGCGGCGCCCGCCGCTTTCAACGCATCGATCACCGAACGCCGGATCGGTTCGATCTGGCTCGCGGCGGGATAGCCGAGCTCGACATCGACGCTGACATCGCCACCTTCAACGCGCACGTTGCGCGCAGAGCGCGATGACATCAGGTCCTTGCCGGTGTTCGAATCAACGACTTTCTGCAGCGCTGCCTGCGCCTGTTCAACGGTCATGCTCATAGTGCGCGAAGTATGCACGCTCTGGGCTGCTCAACGCAGCCAGCCGCGGCGTTTGATGTACCAAAGCGGAAGGATGGCGGCGCCGAGAGTCAGACACATCGAGTAAATGAATCCGTGCTCCCAAGATAGCTCCGGCATCACCGCGAAGTTCATGCCGTACAGCGTGCCGATCAAAGTCGGCGGCAGAAAGACTGCGGTGATGATCGTGAACACCTTGATGATCTCGTTCTGCTTGATGTTCAGGATGTTGGTGACCGCCGTCTGCAGATAGCGAACCTTTTCGTGCTGAAACGCCGCGTGCTCCTTGGTGCCGGCAACGTCACCGGCCAGCTCGTTGACCAATACCTGCAAGTCCTGCTCGGTGCGGTTATCGACTTCGTCACCCAGATATCGAACCGTGCGTCCGAGCGTCAGTTGCGCCTCCACGCAGTGCAAAATCGAGCTCCTCCTTTTCGTTCAGACGCCGCATCGTTCCGCTGAGATCGCTGACGCCGAGCTCGCGGCCGCGTTCATCGTAGCCGTCCGAAATCTCGGAAATCTCAACCGTGGTCTGCACCAGGGCGTCGGCCACATGATCGATCACTGCTTCGGCGCTGTCGTTCGCTGTTTGCAGCAGTAACCTAAGTAAAGCCTTTGGGCTTTCGGCGTTGCTCGGTTTTCGTTTGCAACGCTGCAACACGGCGCCGAATGGTCTGAACTCGGCATCATCGGTAACCGTGACAATGAACCCGTCTGCCAGCACGAACGTCACGCTTACAAAGTGCGGCTCACGATCCGCACCGAGCCCAATGAGTTGGGAGCGCAAGTAAAGCAACTCGGCTTCCTCGACGACGTTGCCGACCTGCGTTCGAGTTTCGACTCCAAATCGCTCGCGAAGACTTGCTGATTCTTCGGCCGTGGGAGCGTTGACCTCGAGCCACAGCACCTTGGAGTCGTGATCCGGCGGCGGCAGGTTATCCAACAGCGAAAGCTGTTCGCCGGACTTAAGCACGGTGTGGATCATCGTCAGTCTCCGGTCATCGGTCGCTCGGCTGACGCGAGCTCCGCTTCTCGTGCGATGGCGAATTCGAAGACGTAGTGGTCTGCTGCCCGGGCGGCTGTAGGTAGTGCACGGTCACCATCACCCCGGTGATCATCAGATACAGAACGATCACCGCAATGATGATCTCCCTCTCAAGACTGCGACGGCGCGGCGGCGAAGGCGATGTCATAGCCAACTCTCCTCTGTTTGGCATGAGGATACCGATGTGAAGTTTGTATTGCCTTCGTTCACGCCCGCCGAAATCGCTGAGAGCAGATCAGGCAGCGCGAAGCAGGCGGCACTTACAATGCCGCGCTCAATGAAGCGACGCCTGTTCGTTACGACCGCGCTGCCATACGCAAACGGCCGGCCGCATATCGGCCACATCATGGAATACATCCAGGCGGACATCTGGGTGAGATTCCAGAAGATGCGTGGTCACGAAGTTCATTTCGTCTGCGCTGAAGATGCGCATGGCGTGCCGATCATGATCGCCGCGGAAAAAGCCGGCAAGACGCCGCGCGAATTCATCGACGAGCTGCGCCCTGCGCGCCAGAAGTATCTGGACGGGTTCAACATCGCGTTTGATCACTGGCACACGACCGATTCTCCGGAAAACGTCGAGTTGTCGCTGTCGATCTACTCGGCGTTGAAGGCGAATGGGCTGATCGCGACGCGCACGGTCGAGCAGTTCTACGATCCGCAGAAAGGCATGTTTCTGCCGGACCGTTACATCAAGGGCACGTGCCCGGTGTGCGGCGCGAAGGATCAAAACGGCGACAACTGCGAGGTCTGCGGTTCAACCTATGCGCCGACCGATCTGATCGATCCGTATTCGGTGCTGACCGGCGCGCGGCCCGAGCTGAAGTCATCGGAGCACTTCTTCTTCCGTCTGTCAGATCCGCGCTGCGTCGATTATCTGCGCAACTGGACCGTCGGAACCAATCGGCATGGTGAGCCGAGGCTGCAGCCCGAGGTGTACGCAAAGACGCAGGAATGGCTGGGCGCCGGCGGCAAGGGGCTCGCAGATTGGGACATATCGCGCGACGCGCCGTATTTCGGCATTCCCATTCCAGACGCACCGGGAAAGTATTTCTATGTCTGGCTCGATGCGCCGATCGGCTACCTCGCTTCGCTAAAGGCGTACTTCGATCAGGGCAAGGCGCGTGCGAAGGGCGAGCTGCTCTCTTTCGACGAATTCATGGCAGCCGACGACGTCGAGCAGATTCATTTCATCGGCAAGGACATCGTGTACTTCCATACGCTGTTCTGGCCCGCGATGCTCAAGTTTTCGGGCCGCAAAGTGCCCGACAACATTTACGTGCATGGATTCATCACCGTCAGCGGCGAGAAGATGAGCAAGAGCCGCGGCACCGGCATCGACCCGTTGCGCTATCTGGAGCTCGGCATGAATCCCGAGTGGTTTCGCTATTACGTGGCGGCGAAGCTGAACGGGCGCGTGGAGGATATCGAGTTCGTTCCGGACGATTTTCTGGTGCGCGTCAACAGCGACCTGATCGGCAAGTACGTGAACATCGCCAGCCGGGCGGCTAATTTCATCAGCAAGCACTTTGACGGGCAGTTGGCGTACAAGGAAGAGCAGGCACTTGTCGACGGCGCGCGCGTAACGTCTTTGCTGGTTGCCGAAGCGCTCGAATCGCGTGAATTCAGCAAGGCTTTGCGCGACGTCATGGCGACCGCGGATCGCCTGAATGAAGCGTTCGACGCTGCTGAACCTTGGAAGCTTGCCAAGGAATCTGTCCGCCATGCGGAACTGCAACACATCTGTTCAAGTGCGCTGCACGGTTTCAAGCTGCTATCGGTATGTCTCGCTCCGATCCTGCCCGCCACCGCCAAACGTATAGCGCACGACTTCTTCGGCCTCGACCGTGATTTCATCTGGGCTGACGCTGAAACCCTGCCACGCAAGATTGCTCCTTACAAACATCTAATGACCCGTGTAGAAGCCAAACAGCTTGACGCACTCTTCGATGCGCCGGACCCCGCTGCGGATGTAGCGCCGGCGCCGGGCGGAGTCGCGATCTCCGACTCGATAACGATTGACGACTTCGCCAAGATCGACTTGCGTATTGCGAGGATTGTCAACGCGGAACATGTCGAAGGCTCCGACAAATTGCTGCGGCTGACGCTCGATGCGGGCGAAGGCCGTCATCGAAACGTGTTGTCGGGTATCAAAGCGGCATACAAACCCGAAGACTTGATCAGCAAGCTGACGGTGCTGGTCGCGAACCTGGCGCCTCGCAAGATGAAGTTCGGTGTCAGCGAGGGGATGGTGCTCGCCGCCAGTCATGCGGACGAGAAACAGCAGCCGGGAATATATTTGCTTGATCCCCATCCAGGCGCTGTGCCAGGCATGCGCGTGAAGTAACGTCGGCGACATGGCCACGACGGATGCGTTTGAGCTGTGGCGAGCTCGCCTGGCTCGCTTGCAGCTTGCTCCGTTTCATCCCTATCTGCTCGACTCCTTACGCGACTACGACCGCGCTAAGTTCGTCAAGGATCTATCGGCAGGGGTAACCGTCGGCATCGTTGCCCTGCCGCTGGCAATGGCTTTCGGCATCGCCAGCGGAGCAAAGCCGGAGCAGGGACTCTTTACGGCGATCATCGCTGGATTCCTGATCTCTGCGCTGGGTGGGTCGCGGGTGCAGATCGGTGGGCCTGCCGGTGCATTCATAGTGATCATTTACGGGATCATCGCCAAGTACGGCTTCGCCAACCTGTTGATCTCGACGATGTGCGCCGGCGTACTGCTGTTCGTGATGGGGCTCACTCGGCTCGGCTATCTGGTTCGCTTTATTCCGGTCTCGATCGTGATTGGCTTCACCAATGGCATCGCAGTTCTGATCATCCTGTCGCAGTTGAAGGACTTTCTCGGGCTTTCGATCGATCGCATGCCGGCTGATTTTTTTCAGCAAGCGCAGTTGATCGGGCGAGCGCTCGGCACGATCAACCCTTACGCGGTGGCGATCGCGGCGGGATCGCTCGCAATCATGGTGTTCTGGCCACGACTGTCCGCCCCCGCGGTGATCACTCGCGGGCAGCGTTTCGTCAGGCATGTGCCGGGAACGATCGTAGCGCTGGTACTCGCTACTGCAATCGTGGCGTTGTTGGACGTGCCGGTGGAAACGATCGGCAGCAAATTCGGTGGGATTCCGCAGGAGCTGCCGTCTCTTCAGCTGCCGACCTTCTCGTGGGAGCTCGTCAAGCAGCTGGTCGCACCGACGATGACGATCGCACTTCTCGGCGCGGTCGAGTCGCTGCTGTGCGCGCGCATCGCCGACAAGCTGATCGACGACCGGCATGATCCCAATCAGGAGCTAATGGCACAGGGCATCGCCAATTTCGTTACGCCGCTCTTTGGCGGACTCCCGGCAACCGGCACGATCGCACGCACTGTGACCAACGTCAAAAGTGGCGCGGTGAGCCCGATCGCCGGCATCGTTCATGCCCTGACGCTGCTCGCAATCGTTTTGATCGCCGCACCGCTCGCTGCGAGTATTCCGCTGGCGGTACTGGCCGCCATTTTGATGCTGGTGGCGTGGAACATGGGTGAGTGGCACGAGTTCGCGCGCCTTAAAAACTTTCCGGTCACATATCGAACCATCCTGCTGGCCACTTTCTTTCTGACGGTGATCTTCGACATCACGGTGGCGGTCGAAGTCGGATTGATCCTCGCCAGCCTGTTTTTCATCTACCGGATATCGCAGGTCACGCGCATCGAGTCGGTTGCACTCGCGCCGGCCGACGCTCTGCGCGGAGTGGAGGCGTACCGGCTGTTCGGCTCACTGTTCTTCGGCGCAGTTTCGAAGCTCGAAGCCATCAACGATCCGTCACGGTATGTGGGCGAGCTGGCGCCACGCGTCATCATCTTTGACCTGGCGCTTCTGATCTCGCTCGATACGACCGGAGTCGATGCGCTGGATACGTTACGCAGACAACTTTCCAAGCGTGGCGGAACACTGATTCTTGCGGGCCCGCACGAGCAACCTTCGTCGATGCTGGCGCGCTCGGGCTTCATCGCGAGACTCGGCGGTGACAATGTGGTGGCCGATATGCCTGCTGCGATCGCGCGCGCCAACGCGTTGTTGGTAAGCGCCTAAAATCCACGCTGAAACTATCCTTTACCGGCAGACCATGAAAAGCGGTTACGAATCCGACATCACGCGCTTCCTGCGCGAGCTGAAGCAAAAAAACCCCGAGATCGAGCGCGGCCAGCGCGAAGGCCGAGCCATGTTCTGGGACAAAAATATCGACGCCGATCTCTACAAGCGCTACGAGGCGTCCGACGTTCCGCAGCCGGCCTACGTGTATGGGTCGACGCTTCCGGTAAGCGAGGCGAAGTAGTTGAACGCTGGCGCATCGGATTTATTCGCTTCGGAGGGCGTGGCACTGGAACGGCGGGCTGCCGGCGGTCCGCCGGACACGGTCGACAATGTCGCCCTCGCGCGTCTGTACGGGGAGCCATTGTTCCGGCTTCCCGACGATCTCTACATCCCACCCGACGCGCTCGAGATCTTTCTCGAGGCGTTCGAAGGGCCGCTCGATCTGCTGCTGTATCTGATTCGCAAGCAGCATTTCAACGTGCTCGATATCCCGATGGCGCCGTTGACGCTGCAGTACCTGACGTACATCGATCAGATCCGTGCCAAGAACCTTGAATTGGCTGCCGAGTATTTGCTGATGGCCGCGCTGCTGATCGAGATCAAATCGCGCATGTTGCTGCCGGTGCGGAAGACGGACAGCGGAGAAGAAAGCGACGACCCGCGTGCCGAACTCGTGCGCCGGCTGCTCGAATACGAGCGCATGAAGCTCGCCGCGCAGCGCCTCGACGAATTGCCACGCATCGGGCGCGACTTTCTGCGCGCAACCGTGGTGATCGAGCAATCGCTCGAGAAGCGCTTCCCGCAAGTCAACGTAATCGATCTGCGTGATGCGTGGGCCGACGTCGTCAAGCGCGCACACCTGATTGCCCGCCACCACATTAACCGCGAAGAGCTCTCGGTACGCGAGCACATGAGCTCGATCCTGAAAGCGCTGCAGCACAAAAAGTTCATCGAGTTTGGCGATCTTTTCGACCCGGCGCGCGGCGTTGCAGTGGCCATCGTGCATTTTTTGGCGCTGCTGGAACTTGCACGCGAGGCGCTGATCGATATCACTCAGGCGGCGCCCTTTGCTCCGATCTACATTCGATTGGCCTATTCACCCAGCTAAACCATTGCCTTCGTACCCATGATGATCTTTCGCTTGCTGCTCGTTGTCCTGTCGCTTCACGCTGCTACCGCCCTTGCACAGATGAAGTCAGCGACTCCGCCGACGTCTGGCGCTTCGGTCACGATGCCGGCCGGCGATTCCTCGAATGCCTTTCGCGAGCTTGCCGCGCAGGCCGCCGGCGAGAAGTGGCTCGGCCTTCTGGATCGTGGCGAGTACGCCAAGGCCTGGGATGAATGCGCAGGGCTTTTCCGCCAGCGCGTGACGCGCGAGCAATGGGTCGACTCGTTGCCGTCCACGCGGGCGCCCTTTGGTGCGATGAAGTCTCGCACGGTCGAAGCCGCTGGCTACAAGACTTCTTTGCCGGGCGTGCCGGACGGTCAATATGTGACCGTTCGTTATCGAACGAATTTCGAAAAGAAAGACGGTGCCGAAGAGGTCGTCACGCTTGCCTTCCAGGACGGCGTCTGGCGGCCAACGGGATACTCGATTCGCTAGCGCTGACTAATGCCGGCCTCCCTGACACTGCGCGTCGAGCTCGAGCGAGGTTGGCTGGGCCACGGCAAAGTCGAGTTGCTCGAGCACATCGCGCGCACCGGCTCGCTGGCAGCGGCAGCGCGCTCGATGCAAATGTCCTACAAGCGCGCGTGGGAGTTGCTGGCGGCCACTAATGAATTGTTTACGGAACCGGTCAGCATGTCTTTACCGGGCCGCAACGTGGGTGGCAGCACACAGCTGACACCGTTCGGAAAACACGTCGTCGCGTTGTACCGCTCGATCGAGAAGCGCGCCACTCAGGCCACCAGCACCGCGATGAAGGAGCTTAGTGCGGCGAGCCGCTCGTCTCGTCGAGCCTCTCGCACGCCCGCAGGTAAGCGCGCTTAAGGCTCGCGGTACGCGCCGATACGCTGGCGGCACGCGCTAGCGCGGAAGACCTTCTCAGCGCAGCAGCGCGACACTCTTGATCTGAGCCCATAGCGGTTGACCTGGCGCGATCTGCAGATGTTTGCGTGAACGCTCCGTGATGCGCGCAATGAGCGGCGTTCCTGCCATATCGAGCTTCACCAGCACGTGCCCGCGCGGGTTGACCGCCGTGAGCTCGACGACCTTGCAGGAAAGCACATTAAGGAAGCTGCTCTGCTCCGCTTTGTGAATCGCAAGGCTCACGTCGCCCGCCTGAATCCGAACGCGCATGTGGCGTCCCGCTGACTCGGCGCATCGGCTCACCCAGATGCTGCCGCCCGGAAACTCAAGGCGGCTCAAACGGTCGAGGTCGTCGTGCTCAGCAACGACGGCATCGATGACGACACCCACGTCATCGGCGAGCGCGCCGGCCAGATCCAGACGCGAAAGTGTCTGGTGCAGCCCGCCCTGCGCGATCGCGCGGCCCTCTGCAAGCAGCACGACATGATCGGCGAGGCGGGCGACTTCATCGGGTGAATGACTGACGTAGAGCACAGGAATGTCCAAGTCGTCGTGCAAGCGTTCCAGGTAGGGCAGTATTTCCTGCTTGCGCGCACCGTCCAGCGAAGCCAGCGGTTCGTCCATCAGCAGCAGGCGCGGACTCACCGCCAGCGCACGCGCGATCGCTACCCGCTGACGCTCGCCTCCGGACAGGCTTTCGCAGGAGCGACGCAGCATCGGACCGATGCTGAGGAGGTCAATAACATCCTGCAGCACCACCCTGCGCTTGTCCGCCGGCACGCGATGCAGTCCGTATTCGAGGTTCTTGCGCACCGAAAGATGGCCGAACAAGCTTGCCTCCTGGAACACATACCCCAGCGGGCGCCGATGCACTGAGACAAACGTTTGTTCGTCCTGCCAGGTTTCACCGTTGACCGAAATCAAACCGCGATGCGTCGATTGCAGGCCTGCGATACATCGCAACAGCGTGGTCTTGCCCGAGCCCGATGGACCGAAAAACGCCGTGACGCCGCGCCCAGGCAAGTGGAGATCAACGTCGAGCGTGAACTCGCCGAAGCTCAAGTCAACGCGAGCGCGAACGCCTTCATTCACTTCGAACCTTCCTTCTCTTACGGTTGAAGGTGTACAGCGTCAGCAGAACAACGAAGGAAAAAATCACCATGGCGGCGGAGAGCCAATGTGCCTCGGTGTACTCGAGTGCTTCGACATGGTCGTAAATCTGCACCGATACGACACGCGTCTTGTCCGGAATGTTGCCGCCAATCATCAACACGACGCCGAACTCGCCAACGGTATGAGCAAATCCAAGAATGGACGCGGTGATGAAGCCCGACTTCGACATGGGAAGCGCGACCGAGAAGAATCGGTCCCATGGCCCCGCTCGCAGAGTCGCCGCCACCTCAAATGGTCGCTCACCGATCGACTCGAAGGCGTTCTGAATCGGCTGCACGACGAACGGCATCGAGTAGAAGACCGAAGCTACTACCAAACCCCAGAAAGTGAAGGGCAACAGTCCCACGCCCATGGATTGCGTGAGTTGACCGACCGGTCCGTTCGGGCCCATCGCCAGCAGCAGATAAAACCCCAGGACCGTCGGCGGCAGTACCAGCGGCAATGCGACCAGCGCGCTGATCGGCCCCTTCAACAACGACCTGGTACGCGAGAGCCACCACGCAATCGGGGTGCCGATCAGCAGCAAAAGCAACGTGACCATCGTTGCGAGTCGCAGCGTGAGCCATATGGCACCGAGATCGGCTGCGCTGAATCCCATAGGGGGCTCGGCGTCAGAGTCCGTAACCGAACGAACGGATAACGGCCTTTGCGTTCTCTGTCTTCAGATAGTTCAACAATGCCTCTGCCGCGGCGTTGCCTCGTCCCGCTGACAGCAGGATCGCATCCTGACGAATCGGTTCGTGCATTTCTTCGGGTACGACCCAGGCCGACCCTTCGATCGCTTTGCCATCCTTCGTCACTTGCGACAAGGCGATGAACGCGAGGTCGGCGTTTCCAGTCTGCGCAAACTGGAACGTCTGTGCGATGTTTTCTCCCTGCACGAACTTAGGCTCGACGGTCGCAAGCAATCCAAGCTTGGTCAACGTCTCAATGGCGGCCTTTCCGTACGGGGCCGTCTTCGGGTTGGCTATCGCGAGCTTGGTGAACTTGCCGTACCTGAGGATATTTCCCGTCGCGTCGACAAAGCCGGGTTTGGCCGACCAGAGCACCAGGCGGCCAATGGCGTATGTGAACTGGCTCGCGAGTTCCGCAAGCCCTTCCTGTGCCAACTTGGCCGGCGTTTCATCATCGGCAGACAGAAAGACCTGAAAAGGCGCCCCGTTTTTAATCTGCGCATAGAAGCGCCCTGAGGAGCCGAATGCGAGTTTGGCTTTGTGACCGCTATCCCGCTCGAACGCGGAAGCGATGGCATTCATCGGTGCGGCGAAATTTGCCGCCACTGCGACGTTGATCTCGTCAGCCTGCGCGGCAGGGAGTTGACCGATGACAAGCAA
This sequence comes from uncultured beta proteobacterium, assembly GCA_963729165.1. Lineage (GTDB taxonomy): Bacteria > Pseudomonadota > Gammaproteobacteria > Burkholderiales > Burkholderiaceae_F > JACCZX01. The sequence continues at coordinate 108,127 of CAVSMM010000014.1, read as the reverse complement.
CGACAGGACGAGCAGCGACTTCAGCAGGAAACACAGCCGCGTAACGTACATGCACATCGAGCATCCTATAGTTGCACAGAAATAGGATGTGCACTGTACCTTCTCCCGCAGCAGCGGGCAATCGGCTAAGTCGGCAGCCGGGCGGCTACTCGGCGGTAAAAAAACCCTTCATCTTGTCGACGAAGCTTTTCGACCGCGGCGAGTGCTTCTCCCCACCTTCGGCCAACGATATGTCGAACTCGCGTAGCAGTTTCTTCTGCTTCTCGGTCAAGCGCATCGGAGTCTCGACGACGATGTGGCAGTAGAGATCGCCGGGGTAACTCGCACGCACGCCCTTGATGCCCTTGCCTCGCAGGCGGAACGTCTTGCCGGTCTGCGTGCCTTCGGTAATGTTGATGCTCGCCTTGCCACCCAGCGTCGGCACTTCGATCTCACCACCCAGCGCTGCGGCGGGAAATCCGATCGGGACTTCGCAGTGCAGATCGTCACCGTCGCGCTGAAACACGTCGTGCGGCTTGATATGGATCTCGACGTACAGATCGCCGGGAGGGCCGCCGTTCATGCCGGGCTCGCCCTTGCCGCTCAAGCGGATCCGCTGGCCTTCGTCGATGCCGGCCGGAATACTGACTTCGAGCACCTTGTTCTGCTTGATGCGCCCGGCGCCCTGACAATTGGTGCATGGATCGGGAATCACTTTGCCCGAGCCGCGGCATGTGGGGCATGTCTGCTGGATTGAGAAAAACCCCTGCGACATGCGCACGTTGCCGGCGCCGTTGCAGGTACCGCACGTCTTGCTGCTGGTGCCGGGCTTCGCACCCGCGCCCTTGCACACGTCGCAGGTTTCCCAGCTCGGCACACGAATGTCGGTCGCGTAGCCATTGGCCGCCTGCTCAAGCGTCAGATCCATGCTGTAGCGCAGGTCAGCGCCGCGATACACCGCGCTTCGACCGCCTGCACGGCCGGCAGCGCCGGCACCGAAAATGTCCCCAAAAATGTCGCCGAACGCATCGGCGAAGCCGCCGAAGCCATCTGCGCCGGCGCTGCGGCCGAAGCCGCCCATGTTCGGATCGACTCCCGCGTGGCCGAAGCGGTCATACGCCGCTTTCTTCTGCGGGTCCGACAGCATCTCGTACGCTTCTTTGGCCTCCTTGAATTTTTCTTCCGAGGCTTTTGATTTGTCGCCCTGATTGCGATCAGGGTGGTGCTTCATCGCGTGCTTGCGATAAGCCTTCTTGATGTCGTCGTCCGAGGCGTCTTTACCGACGCCGAGAACATCGTAGTAATCCCGCTTTGCCATTGCCCCTCAAATAGCTACAAACGCAAACGCCGAGTTGAACGGCGATAATCATCCGCTCGAACCCGGCGAGTTAAACGCAGAAGAACTAACCGCGTTTAACCTCTTTAAAGTCTGCGTCGACCACATCCTCGTTGTTTGCGGTGGCATCGGCCGTCGCGGCTTCAGGTTGCTGCGCCGCCCCGGCACCCGCCTCCTGCTGCGCTTGTGCGTACATCTTCTCGCCGAGTTTTTGCGACGCCGTCATCAGCGCCGCGGTCTTCGCCTCGATCGCATCCTTGTCGTCGGCTTTCAGCGCCTCTTCGACATCCTTGATCGCCGCCTCGATCGACTCTTTTTCGCTCGCCTCGAGCTTGTCGCCATGCTCGGTCAGCGATTTGCGGATCTGATGCACGCTTGAATCGGCCGCGTTGCGCGCCTGTGCGAGTTCGAAGCGCTTGTGGTCCTCGGCCTTGTTGGCTTCGGCGTCCTTGACCATCGCCTGGATCTCGGCTTCGGTCAGTCCTGAGTTCGCCTTGATCGTGATCTTGTTTTCCTTGCCGGTCGCCTTGTCCTTGGCGCCGACATGCAGGATGCCGTTGGCGTCGATGTCGAACGCGACTTCGATCTGCGGCAAGCCGCGCGGCGCCGGTGCAATGCCCTCGAGATTGAACTCGCCGAGCAGCTTGTTACCGCCCGCCATTTCGCGCTCACCCTGATAGACCTTGATCGTCACCGCGGGCTGATTGTCGTCGGCGGTCGAGAACGTCTGCTGGAACTTGGTCGGAATCGTCGTGTTCTTCTGGATCATCTTGGTCATCACGCCGCCCAGCGTCTCGATGCCGAGCGACAGCGGCGTCACGTCGAGCAGCAACACGTCCTTGCGCTCGCCCGACAGCACCTGACCTTGAATCGCGGCACCTACCGCCACCGCCTCATCAGGGTTGACGTCCTTGCGCGGTTCTTTGCCGAAGAATTCCTGAACTTTTTCCTGCACCTTCGGCATGCGCGTCATGCCGCCGACCAGAATCACGTCGTCGATGTCGGTCGTCTTGACGCCGGCATCCTTGATCGCGATCCGGCACGGCTCGATCGTCTTCGCGATCAACTCTTCGACCAGCGACTCGAGCTTGGCGCGCGTCAGCTTGATGTTCAGATGCTTCGGACCGGACGCATCGGCCGTGACGTACGGCAGATTGATATCGGTCTGCTGGCTCGACGACAGCTCGATCTTGGCTTTCTCCGCCGCGTCCTTCAGACGCTGCAGCGCGAGCACGTCCTTGCCGAGGTCGACGCCCTGCTCTTTCTTGAACTCGCCGATGATGTAATCGATGATGCGTTGATCGAAGTCTTCGCCACCAAGGAACGTGTCGCCATTGGTCGAAAGCACTTCGAATTGTTTTTCGCCGTCGACATCTGCGATCTCGATGATCGAAATATCGAACGTGCCGCCGCCGAGGTCATAGACCGCGATTTTGCGGTCGCCCTTGTGCGTCTTGTCGAGCCCGAACGCGAGCGCTGCCGCGGTCGGCTCGTTGATGATGCGCTTGACGTCGAGGCCGGCAATGCGGCCTGCGTCTTTCGTGGCCTGCCGCTGCGAATCATTGAAATATGCCGGCACGGTGATCACCGCTTCGGTCACCGGCTCGCCAAGGTAGTCCTCGGCGGTTTTCTTCATCTTGCGCAGTATTTCGGCGCTGACTTGCGGCGGCGCGATCTGCTTGCCGCGCACTTCGACCCAGGCGTCACCGTTGGGCGCCTTGACGATCTTGTACGGCATCAGCTTGATATCCTTCTGCACTTCCTTTTCTTCGAAGCGCCGGCCGATCAGCCGTTTGATCGCATACAACGTGTTCTTCGGATTGGTCACTGCCTGCCGCTTGGCCGACGCGCCGACCAGAATCTCGCCGTCTTCCTGATACGCGACGATCGATGGCGTCGTACGCGCGCCTTCGCTGTTCTCGATCACGCGTACCTGGTCGCCTTCCAACACGGCGACGCAAGAGTTGGTCGTGCCAAGGTCAATGCCGATGATTTTTGCCATTTTTATTCCTCAAGTCCTGATATCCGCTGGTACCGATGTAAGGTAAATGTGACCAAGTTCAAGCCTCAAGCCCTTCAGCTGTCCTTCAAGCCCGACTCACCGTAACAAGAGCGGGTCGAAGTACTCGATCCGCAATCAACCAACCCTTTTGCAACACCGCGACAACATGATTGGGCGGCACGTTCGCGGCAGGCACCGTCGAAATTGCCTGATGAAAGTGCGGATCGAATTTTTCACCCACCGGATTGATCTCTTTCAGATTGCCCTTGGCGAAGGCTGCCAGCAGCTGTCTCAGCGTGAGCTCGATACCTTCACGCATGGCCTCAGGCGTCGCTTCTTTTATCTGCAGCGCTTTTTCAAGCGAGTCGACCACCGGCACCAACGCTTCGGCGAACGACTCGATCGCGAACTTGTAAGCCTTCGCGACGTCTTCCTGCCCCCGGCGACGAATGTTTTCCGCCTCGGCCTTGGCGCGCAGAAATTGGTCCTGATATTGCTCAGCGCGCGCGACCGCCTGCTGCAACTCCTGTTCGGCGTCGATGGCCGGCGCCTCGGTAGCAGCCTCACCGTTTGACGCCCCTGCTTCGAGCGTTTCGTTGGCTGCATCTTTGACCGGAAAGGGGCCCGGATCGTGCATCAATCCTCCAAAAATCTGTTTCTTCTCAACGAGTTGAAAGATGTTGGGCCGGCCGTCGCCTTTTCAAGCTGAATCCGGCAGATTTAGTTCCGTTCGGTATAGGCCGAGCGCCTTCGCCGGAACATGGGATCGGATGATCTATGCGCGCATCGGTGCCGCCCGCTACAAAGCGGACATGGAACCCGCCTCGATAGCTCGGCCAAGCGCGCGCGAAAACGCACCGACGATGCACGTGCCTGCGCGCGACACGTTCACCGCACAGACACCTCTGGTCGTCATCGGATTGGCTGCGATCAGCATGATCTTCCTGATCAACTCGCACGCACGTCCCACGGCGCCGCGCGAGAAAGTGACGGTGTATTCGTGCTCGGAGTGCGGAACCGTGACGTCGGTTCGCAACTCGCCGAATGCGGACCCATCGTTCATCGTCGAAGTTCAGATGCTCGACGGCTCGCTGCGCGCGATTCAGCATTCGGCCACGAGCTTTAACGTCGGCGATATCGTGCGCGTAAATGGGCAGGCGCTGACGCTTCGATCGGGCCCGTCGTAAGTAGTCGTTGTCAGCGGCCAGCACCCATCAGCCGCGCTCTTTCGCGGCTTTTTTGCGCCTCTGCGTCGCGCGCGGCAACCTCGGACTTCAGCGTAGAAGGAACGGACCAGCCTCGCATCTGCTGCTGCACCAGATCGGCCAAGGCCGCGATGAATGCCGGCGCACCGTTCAGGCAGGCGATGTAGTGAAACTGCTTGCCGCCGGCCGCTAGGAACTCGCTCTTGGCTTCGATCGCAATCTCTTCGAGCGTCTCCAGACAATCCGTCACAAACCCAGGGCAGATCACGTCCACGCGCGCGCAACCATCGGCGGCAAGTCTGCGCAGCGTCGGCGCGGTGTACGGCTGCAGCCACTCCGCACGCCCGAAGCGCGACTGAAAGGTGATCACATAGTCATCGGCGTCGAGCCCCAACGAACTTGCAAGCAGCCGGCCAGTTTTCTGGCACTCGCAGTGGTACGGATCGCCGAGCTCCAGCGTTCGCTTCGGCACGCCGTGAAAGCTGATGACGAACTTGTCGCCCTGTCCAAGCGCGCCGAATCTTGCCCAATGATCGAGCACCGACCGCTTCAACGCTTCGATGTAGCCGGGATGATCGTGAAAGTGCCTGACCCAGCGCATCTCGGGAACGTTACGAATCGTTTTTAACTGATCGGCAACTGCATCGAACACCGAAGCCGTCGTCGTCGCCGAATACTGCGGATACATCGGGAGCACCAGCAACCGGTCAACATTCTTTTGCCGCAGCTCGCCAAGCGCCGAGGCGATCGACGGCTCGCCATAGCGCATCGCCAGCGCGACTTGAACCTCGAGGCCACGCTCGCCCAAATACCCGCGCAACAGCGACGCCTGATGCCGGCTATGCACCATCAGCGGCGAACCCTGCTCCGACCAGATCGCCGCATACTTGGCCGCGGTCTTGCGCGGACGGAGCGGCAGCACAAGCCCATACAAAATCGGCCACCAAATCACCCGCGGAATCTCGACCACGCGCGGATCGCTCAAAAACTCTCGCAGGAACCGGCGAACGGCGCCGGCGTCGGGAGAGGTCGGCGTCCCGAGATTGACGAGCAACACCGCGGTGCGGCTCAAAGAGCCGTGCTCGAAAACAGGTTCGGGTGAGTACGGCATCTGGTCGTATTCTAAGAGTTGGTTTTGGGCGTCGCGTGCGTAGGCAGTGGGTGTCGGCGGTGCGCCAGCGTTTGGCGTAGCGGCGCTGCCTGAGTCGTCGGGCACTAAAGTGCCGACCACTGCGGTACTCGCGCCAGCGGCGGGCCTGCAACTCGCTGCGCTCAAACAGGCAGGCCCTTAACGCCCCGCTGGCGCTCCGCTCCTCGGGCGGCGACTCCAAAGGCAGCGCCGCTACGCCAAACGCTGGCGCGGCAACCATGTCACTTGTTGGGGTGGAAAAGAAAAAACCATCTGGTGCGGGGCAACCCTCGCGACAGCAGCGGCTGGCGCAGTTGCGCAGCTGCCGCTGCGGGACCGAGCCTAGGTGTTCGACAATGCGTTCGACAGCAACTTCGCAGTGATATCGACAATCGGGATAACGCGCTCGTACGCCATGCGTGTTGGGCCGATGACGCCGAGCGTGCCGACCACCTTGCCGTCAACTTCATACGGCGCCACCACCATACTTAGGTCGTCGAGCGGAACGGTTTGCGATTCGCCGCCGATGTAGATCTGCACACCGTGCGCGCCGATCGATACATCGAGCAATTGAATCAACCGCGTCTTGTGATCGAACAGATCGAACATGCGCCGCAACTTCGCCATGTCGGTCGCAAGATCGCTCAGGCCGAGCAAATTGCGCTCGCCCGAAATGACGACCGGCTCCGATTCGGCAGCCGCGTCGCTGCCGGCCTGCACGGCCGCCTGCAGTAGCTGCGTGATGTCAGCGCCGAGCTGCCGCAGCTCCCCGTGCAAGCGTGTACGTGCATCGTTGAACGAGAGGCCCGCGTAGTGCTCGTTGAGAATGTTCGCGGCCTCCACCAGTTGTGACTGAGAGTAGGCGGCGTCGGTCATCAGCACGCGGTTTTGCACATCGCCTTCTGGCGTGACGATGATCAGAAGCACGCGCCGCTCCGACAACCGCACAAATTCGACCTGCTTGAAGCTCGACGCGCGACGTGGCGTCAGCACGACGCCTGCAAATTGCGACAAGCTCGACAACAGCTGCGCAGCCGACTGCATTGCTCGCGCCGGATCACCGATCTGCAGCTGGCCCTGCATGATCTGCGTTTGCTGCTGTTCGAGCGGCATCACCGTCAGCAGCGAATCGACGAATAACCGGTAGCCGCGCGGTGTCGGCACGCGGCCGGCGGAAGTGTGCGGGCTGGCGACAAAGCCCATCTCTTCCAGATCCGCCATCACGTTGCGGATCGTTGCCGGTGACAGCTCAAGCCCGGAGATGCGCGACAGGGCGCGCGAACCGACCGGTTGCCCTTCGGCGATATAACGCTCGATCAGCGTTTTCAGCAGTTGGCGGGCTCTGTCGTCAAGCATCATCGACCCCATCGACAAAGTGTACGCAAGATGGTGTTCCCCTCCTGCATAATCGTTTCATGTCCAGGCCGTTCAGCAACGTTGCGCTCTTTGGCAAGCCACGTGCGGAAAGTATCCGTGAACCACTGCTGGCGATCGCCAGAATTGTCGAGTCTGCCGGGGCCAAAGTGCTACTGGATTCAGCAACCCGCGAGCACGCGCAGCTCGGTGACTACGCCGGTCACAGTGTGCACGCAATCGGCAAAGAAGCCGATGTCGCGATCGTGCTTGGAGGCGACGGCACGATGCTTGGCATCGCGCGTGAGCTCGCGCCGCATAAAGTCCCGCTGATCGGTATCAACCACGGGCGGCTCGGATTCATGACCGATGTGTCGCTCGATCAGATGTCTGAAGCACTGCTCCCGATGCTGCGCGGAGCCTATGAGACGGATCGCCGCATTTTGCTGGATGGCGAAGTGCGGCGTGCCGGCAAGGCCACTTTTCACGCGGCCGCGCTGAACGATATTGTCGTAACGCGCGGCGTTACCGGCGGCATGGTCGAGTACACCGTGCGCGTCGACGGCGCAACGATGTACAACCAGCGCGCCGACGCTGTCATCGTCGCGACGCCGACGGGGTCAACCGCGTATGCCCTGTCGGCCGACGGCCCGATTCTGTACCCGTCGTTAGCCGGCTTGCTGCTGGTTCCGGTTGCGCCGCAAACGCTTTCGAACCGGCCGATCGTGCTGAACGATGATGTCGTGATCGAGATTGAAATCACGGACGAGCGCGACGCGATGGCGCACTTTGACATGCAGTCGTACGAGCAGCTCGCACCCGGCGACATCGTGCGCGTCAAGCGCAGTGCGCATGTCGCCACGCTGCTGCATCCGGTCGGCTACAACTTCTTCGCGACGCTGCGGCAAAAGCTGCACTGGAGCGTGATGCCGAGCGAGCCTCACAGTCGCGCTTAATGTGCGGCTGGGAAGCCGTAAGCTCGCGTTCATGGGCTACGAGGGGAGCGATTCCCCGCGCGCTCCCCAGGCAGCATAAGAGTCCTATCGTAGGTTACGGTTAGCGCATGCTTCTTTCACTTTCGATCCGCAACTTCGTGATCGTCGAAACACTGGACCTGGACTTCGCGCCGGGGTTCACGGTGCTGAGCGGCGAAACCGGCGCCGGAAAGTCGATCTTGATCGACGCGCTGCTGCTCGCGCTGGGCGAACGAGGAGATGCGGACGTGGTGCGTGAGGGCACGCAGCGCGCAGAAATCTCAGCGGAGTTTCTCCCCGGCGAGCATGTACAGCGCTGGCTGATGCAAAACGACCTTGCAAGCGATGACGGTGCACTGATCACGCGCCGGACGATTGACGCCACGGGACGCAGCAAGTCTTTTATCAACGGCTCTGCGGTCACTCTCACACAGTTGCGCGACCTCGGAGAAAGCCTGATCGACGTCCATGGCCAGCACGCGCACCAGTCGCTGCTGCGGCCCGCGTCGCAGTTGCAGCTCCTGGACGAGCACGGCGGGCTGACGCTGCCACGGCGCGCTGCGGCGGAGGCGTTCGCCACGTGGAGGAGCGCGCAACGCCTCGTTGAAGAAGCTGAAACGATGGCAGCCACCGCAATGGCCGAGCAAGAGCGACTGCGCTGGATCGTCGATGAGCTCGACGTGCTTGCTCCTCAGCCGCGCGAGTGGGAAGAGGTGTCGACCGAGCACAAACGCCTGTCACACGCGGCGGGATTGCTGGAGGGCGCACGCGCTGCGATCGACACGCTGAGTGATGCTGAGACCTCGGCAATCTCGCAGGTCGCCGCAGTGCACGCGCGGCTGACGCAGCTCGCACCGTACGACGAGCGCATCACTCCGATCTGCGAGCTGCTCGATGCTGCGCAGATTCAACTCGACGAGGCGATCTCGGCGCTGACGCGCTATCTGGACAAGACAGACCTCGACACCTCGCGCCTCGCGGACGTCGATGCGCGGCTGTCTGCGCTGCACGCCGCCGCGCGCAAGTTCAAGGCCGCGCCCGAAGCATTGACCGAAACCTGGCAGAGCGCAAAGGACAAACTGCAGGCGTTGTCCGCGGCAAGCGATCTCGATGCCCTGCGCACACGCGAAGCAGCGGCACACGACGCCTACGACAAGGTCGCGCAGGAATTGTCAAAAAAGCGAGCGAAGGCGGCCCAGCAGATGAGCGCAGAAGTCACGCGCGCGATGCAGGATTTGAACATGGCAGGCGGTCGCTTCGACGCGCAGTTGAGTAGCATCGAGGCCTGCGCGTCCGGAATCGACAAGGTCGAATTTCTGGTCGCGGGCCACGCAGGGGTCAGCCCGAAGCCGCTCGCTCGTGTTGCGTCCGGAGGCGAGCTCGCCCGGATCAGTCTCGCGATCTCGGTGATTGCCGCCAGCGCAACGCCGGTTGCCACGCTCATCTTCGACGAAGTCGACGCCGGTATTGGCGGCGCGGTCGCCGATACGGTCGGGCGGCTGCTGAAGGAGCTCGGTCAGAGCCGACAGGTGCTCGCGGTGACGCATCTTCCACAAGTCGCCGCGCATGGCGATCAACACTATCGCGTCACCAAGGAGGACAGCGCCGACGGCCGACCGATTTCGCGCATGTTCCAGCTTGATCGCAAGACGCGCATCGAGGAAGTCGCGCGCATGCTGGGCGGGCAGGAAATCACCGATACGACGCGCAAACACGCGCGCGAGCTGCTCGCCGGTTGACTATCAACCGGCTACGCGGACCAGCATCCGAGCTGCTGCCAGATCCTCGATCGCAGTCCCGACCGATTTGAAAAGCGTGATCTCGTCTGGTTTGCTTCGACCGGGCGCACGACCTGTCACCAGGTCTGCAAGCTCGCCGCGGAGGTCGGTGCGCGCGATGACACCGCGCGCGATCGGCTCGATGATGTCTGCGGCTTCAGCAAGCGCGCCCGCGAACGTATCGACGTAGACGCTCGAGCGCGCCACCGCCTCATCGTCGACCTCGCGCATGCTGAGCTTGAATGCACCGACCAAGTCGAGATGAGAGCCGGGCGATAGCCACTTGCCGTGAACGACCGGCGACGTGGCGGTGGTCGCGCAGCTCACGATGTCTGATCGATGCACGGCGGTCTGCAGATCGTCGACCACCTCAGTCGGTAATCCCTCCTGCGCCAATACTGCCGCGAGCGATTGAGCTCCGCTAGAACTGCGGCCCCAGATGAACAATCGCTCGATATTGCGGTTGGCACAGTGCGCATGCGCCATGAAGCGCGCGAGCCGGCCGGTGCCAACGATCAGGATCTGGCGTGCATCGTTGCGAGCGAGATAGCGCGCCGCAAGCAGCGATGCGGCGGCGGTTCGCCGTAGCGTCAACGCTTCGCCATCGATGATGGCGCACGGCTCACCACCGTCACGATCGAACAGCACATACAGCGCGTTGACCGTCGACAGGCTGCGCTCGCGGTTGCGAGGCATCACGGTGACCAGCTTGACCCCGATCGCGCCGCGCTCGCCGGTGTTCCATGCCGGCATCAACAGTAATGAATCGGCGTCCGAAAGCGCGTGCGCGTGACGTAACGGCGCCACTGTTCCCGCTTCCAGCGCTTCGGCGATTGCATCGGCGAGCGCCGGAAGGCTCAGCGCGGCATGAACTTCTTCTGCCGAATAAAACCGCACGGAACGATCAAGTCTCGGCGGCGTAGCTGCCGGACTTACCGCCGTGCTTCTCGAGCAGTCGGACTTCGCCGATGACCATGCCGCGATCGACTGCCTTGCACATGTCGTAGATGGTCAGCAAGCCAATCTGCACAGCGGTCAGCGCTTCCATTTCGACCCCGGTCTGGCCGTGCGTCTCGACTTGAGCGCGGCACTCGATCGAGTTCGTCGCCGGATCCGCTTCAAAGTCGATTCCGATCTTCGTGATCGCCACAGGATGCGCCAGCGGGATCAGTTCCGGTGTGCGCTTCGCGCCTTGAATCGCCGCGATGCGCGCGACACCCAGCACGTCACCCTTCTTGGCGCCACCCGAGCTGATGAGCCGCAAGGTCGCCGGCTGCATCGAAATGCGCCCGCTGGCAACGGCCACGCGATGCGTGACCGGCTTGCTGCCGACATCGACCATCTGCGCTCGGCCGGCGTCATCGAAGTGAGTAAGCGAATTCATCGGTCGAATTTATGGCTTTTGGCACATAAGCGGAGGTGGAACGAAACCCACATCTGGCTATCATACAAACGGTCTCGTTGCCCCTCGGTATCTTTCCTGACGTGCGCTCGTTCCGACTGCTAGTCGTCGCCCTCTTCAGCTTCGTGCTGAACGCGCCGCCCGCGCTCGCGCAGTCGATAGATTTGCCTTCCCTCGGCGATGCCGGCAGCGAGGAGCTGTCGCCTGCGACCGAGCGAAAGCTCGGCGAGCAGATCATGCTCGAAGTCAGGCGCGATCCGGCCTATCTGCCGGATACCGAAACCTCCGAGTATTTGAATCATCTTGGTTACCAGCTGGTGTCGGTCAGCCCGTCGCGCTCGCTCGACTTCGTGTTCTTTGCGATACGCGACCCGATGTTGAACGCGTTTGCGCTGCCCGGTGGCTTTATCGGCATGCACACTGGCCTCGTAATTGCCGCGCAGACGGAGTCCGAACTGGCCGGCGTGATGGCGCATGAAATTGGCCACGTCACGCAGCGCCATATTGCGCGCATGCTATCCAGGCAGCGCGAATCCGCGGCGCTCGCGCTCGGGGCGCTGTTGCTGGCGTTGCTCGCGTCGCGCGCAGGAGGTTCATCAAGCGGCGACTTGGCGCAAGCGGCGATCGTCGGCACGCAGGCGGCGATGATTCAGCAGCAATTGAACTTCTCGCGCGAAGCAGAGCGTGAAGCTGATCGCGTCGGGTTTCAGACGTTGACCGATGGCGGGTTCGACAGCCGCGGTATGGAAGGATTTTTTGGCCGGCTGCAATCGGGCACACGTATGTACGAAAGTGCGGCACCGGCCTACCTGCGCACCCACCCGATGACGGTCGAGCGCATTTCGGATATGCAGAATCGAACGCGCAATCTGCGCGCGAAGCAGCGCGTGGATAGTTTGGACTTTCAATTGATCCGCGCGCGGCTGCGCGTATTGCAGGAGACGACTACTCAGGGTTGGCGTGACACGCTCGAATACTTCAACGGACAGTTGAGAAACCAAACGACCGTATCAGAGATCGCAGCACAGTACGGAATCGCAGTAGCCGCACTCAAATTGAACCAGCCCGACCTTGCGGTACAAGCCGCGCAAGCGGCTCGCCGCCTGTCGGCGGCGCCTTCTCCGGTGCTCGACAAGATCGTCGCCGAAGCGCGCCTGGCCGCTGCACGCACGCCAGAAGAGCGCGCTGCGGCGGTCAAAATGGCAAGCGACAACGCCACGCGCTATCCGCTGTCGTCACTGGCAGTGAGTCACTACCTGGACGTGCTGAATCAGACGAATGAACACGAAACAGCGATCACGTTCTTGCGCAACCAGGAAGCGATCTCGCGGACGCAGCCCGCGTACCACGCTTTGCTGGGCCGTTCGTATGCGGCGCTGAATCGCCGCTCGCTGCAACACCAGTCGATCGGCGAGATGTATGCGCTACTCGGCGCGCCCCAAGCAGCTGTCAATCAACTCGAGCTCGCGCGGCGTGCCAACGATGGCGACTTTTATACGATGTCCGAGATCGATGCACGAATGCGCGACCTGCAGGCGGAGGTCAAGCGCGATCGCGAAGGCATCAAGGAAGTTTCAAAGCGATAGCTCGACGCTTCGCGCTAACGTCGCATCCGTACAATTGCGGCTTGCGCCAATTCTGAACACAGTTGCGAGCACCTTGCGGCTTCCCACGAAATGAAATCCGAGAACGAATCACTGATCGCAGCGACAGCTTCGGCTGCGCAACCGATTGAAACCGACGCCGTGATCGTCGGCGCCGGCCCGGTTGGGTTATTCCAGGTGTTTGAACTCGGCCTGCTCGAGATCAAGGCCCATGTGGTGGATTCCCTGCCCGAAGTCGGGGGCCAGTGCACCGAGCTCTATCCCGACAAGCCCATCTACGACATCCCGGCGATACCGGTGTGCAGCGGCAAGGAGCTCACCGATGCATTGCTCGCCCAGATCAAACCGTTCGGCGCCACGTTTCATTTGGGACATGAGGTCACGACTGTTCAGAAGCAGGAAGACGGCCGATTTTTCGTTGAGACCGGCAGGGGAACGAGCTTTTTGACCAAGGTCGTCATCGTGGCGGGAGGCGTTGGCTCGTTTCAGCCGCGCACGCTGAAAGTCGAGGGGGTCGATCGATTCGCCGGCACACAGCTGCACTATCGCGTCAGGGATCCCGCACTGTTCGCTGGCAAGCAACTGCTCATTGCGGGGGGCGGCGATTCAGCCCTCGACTGGGCGCTCGAGTTTGTAGGCAAGGCAGAAAGTGTCGTGCTGGTGCATCGTCGCGATGGCTTTCGCGCCGCGCCTGCATCCGTAGCAAAAATGAAGGCGCATTGCGATGAACATCAGATGCAGCTGCTGATTGGCCAGGTCAGCGGGTTTGAAGAAGACAATGGGCAGATGACCGAAGTGCGCGTGACGTCGGCGGATGGCGTCACACGTCGCGTGCCGGTCGATCACTTGCTTGTCTTCTTCGGACTATCGCCGAGGCTCGGCCCGATTGCTGGATGGGGGCTGGACCTGGAGCGCAGGCAGGTGCGAGTGGATACGGAAAAGTTCGAGACCAACGTTCCAGGGATTTTTGCTGTCGGTGATATCAATAGCTATCCCGGGAAGAAAAAGCTGATTCTCTCGGGCTTTCATGAAGCCGCGCTCGCCGCCTTCGGCGCCACACGTTACGTATTCCCCGATCGCAAGGTGCACCTGCAGTACACGACGACCAGCCCGAAGCTGCACAAAATCCTCGGCGTCGAATCGCCGGTTTTTGACTGACGGTTGGCTACGGCGGTCAGCTTCGTTTTGAAGACTGCGGCTTTCTCATAAATCCAAGCACCTCGGGTACGCGCGCTGACTTGATGCGCTCGATCGGCACGTGACTATCGTGATTGACGTGCAGCCCCTCGGTTTTTAGCTCGGCGTTGATCTGACCGGCGTTCCAGTCTGACAGCGCCTTGTCGTCCAGCACTTCGCCGTCTTCGTCGACAATTCGTTCCGAGAAGGCCAAGGTGTCACGGTCATCGAGCACGCCCGGCCCGAGTTCGGTTTCAAAATAGAGGCGGCCATTTTCATCTGCAAATGCCTGCCGCAATTCGCGCGGATGAGTGCCCGTATGCGTTGCCAGTCTCTTGAATTCGTCGAGCCGGTAAACCCAAGGCGCAATTTCCAGAGAAACGTACACGCGCTGCGGTCCGTTCTGAAAAAACCAATTGCCGCAGCCGTCGTTCATATAGTTGCGACCTATGAATTCGTTGATCGCTTCGTTTTCGATCGGGTCATCCTTGATGCGCCAGTCGCCGCGTCCGCTCAGAGAGAGCCAGCCGAACACCGCGGGTACATTCGGCCACTTGGCTATGGCGGCCTTGACAATGTCATCCATGCAATCTCCTTAACGAGCCGGTGGACATTAGCGTAGCCGTTTACGTGCCCGTTCGGCTACGGCAGTGAGGGTTCACGTTGCTTAAAAAAATCGTGCAATCGCTCCGCAATGAAGTCACTCCGGCCCGGCCACGGGCCGCGCGCAAAGCCGATGTGCCCGCCTTCGCGAGGCTGCTCGAGTTCGACCATCGCCGACACCTCCGACGGCCGCGGCAGGCTCGATTCGGGAACGAACGGGTCATTGCGTGCATTGAGCACGAGATACGGAATGCGCACCGCCTGCAACCACGGCTTAGCCGACGCTCGGTTCCAGTAATCGTCGGTGTCGCGGAAGCCGTGGATCGGCGCGGTGTATTCGTTGTCGAACTCGTACAGATTGCGGGTGCAGCGCAACCTTCGCATGTAATCGGCATCACGCGCAATGTCCGGAAACTGTTGCAACTTCGCGAGCGCCTTGCTCTTCAGTGTCGCGAGGAACATTCGTGTGTAGATCTTGTTCAGACCCCGACCGAGCGCGGCACCGCCGGCCGCCAGGTCCAGCGGTGACCCGATCGAAGCCGCTGCCGTAACAAACGACGCGTCCTGCGCGCGCTCGCCGGCCCATTTCGCCAGCATGTTGCCGCCGAGCGAGACCCCGACGCAGTACAGCGGCGCGTTGGGCCAGCGCTGATGTATCGCCCGCAAGATCCAGTGGCCCTCATCCGAATCCCCGGAGTGGTACGCGCGCGGCAGGCGATTGGCCTCTCCGGAGCATCCGCGGAAGTGCACGACCAGGCCGCGCCAGCCACGATCAGCAAACCAGCGCATCGTCGATCGCGCGTAATGGCTGTGCGAGCTGCCTTCGAGTCCGTGAAACAAGACCAGCACTGGCGCCTGGTCCGACAACGGCTCGGGCGACGCAAAGTCGATGTCGATGAAATCGCTGTCATAGGTGTCCCAGCGCTCGCGTCGGTACTGCACAGCGGGCCGACGCATCAGCACCGACGGCACGATTGTTTGCAAATGCCCGCCCGGCAGCCAGGGCGGCGCCAAATAGGCGCTAGCGACCAGCGGCACGCGAGGCGCCCAGACTTCGATGACCGGATCCGCACCGAGACGAAATCAGTGCAGCACCCCGTACGACTCCCTGGGTTCGCTAGACGTAGCTACCGGGCCGCCCGGAGCCGACGACGCATGATGGAGCACCATCTTCCAACCCGCGGGAGTCTTCACGTAGACGTTGGTTGCAAGCACGCGCACCACTTCCTGTTTCGCGCCTGAACCGACGACGACTTCTTCGATCACATTGTGCAATGCCACCGTAGGCGTTTCGAGTGACTTGGCCAGCGTGCAACGAGCGTGTAGCGGTCCATTGGCAAGTATCGACGTCCAGGATGCGCGCACCGACGCAAATCCTGTCAAGCGCGGCCCGCCTGGGTGGATGCAGACAACGTCGTCGTCCTCCAGCCAGAGATCGACGACGGCCTCACTGTCGCCCGCCTCCAGCGCTTCATAAAATGCTTGCTCGCACTCTTCGGGCGACGACAGCAAAACAGGTTTCGCGACGCGCATCGCTGGCAATCCTTAAGTCGTCCTTCAATGATCTTTAATGATCTCGCCTGCCTTCAGCACATACACCGTGCCGCAGTACGGACACATCGCCCGGCCGGTCTTGGTAACTTCAAGAAACACGCGCGGGTGGTGATTCCATACAGGCATCGCCGGATTGGGGCAAAACGCCGGCAGATCACTGGACTGTAACTGGACGACTGGATCTTCTTGGGTCGCGCTCATTGGCACTGCCTTCGTTAACGGGGGTGAGCCAGTGCTTATATTTCGGGGCGCGGCCGTTGACCACGTCGAAGAACAGCGTCTGGATTTTTTCGGTAATCGGCCCGCGTTTGCCGGCGCCCAATGTGCGACCGTCGAGCTCGCGAATCGGCGTGATCTCGGCAGCGGTTCCGGTGAAAAACGCTTCGTCGGCCAGATACACATCATCGCGCGTCATCGGCCTTTGCGTGACCGGATAGCCGAGATCGCGCGCCAGATCTAGCACAGTCGCACGCGTGATTCCGGTCAGACCCGACACCATCTCGGGCTCGAACACCTGACCGTCCTTGACGATGAACAGGTTTTCGCCCGCGCCTTCGGCAACGAACCCCTGCGTGTCGAGCAGCAGCGCTTCATCGTAGCCATCGTTGAGTGCTTCCATGTTGGCAAGAATCGAGTTGACGTAGTGACCCGCAGTCTTGCTACGGACCATCGACACGTTGATGTGGTGCCGTTGGAATGACGATGTCTTGACACGGATGCCCTTCTCCAGCCCTTCTTCACCGAGATAAGCGCCCCACGGCCACGCGGCGATCGACACGTGCACCTTGTTTCCCTTTGGGCTGACGCCCAATTTCTCAGAGCCGTAAAAAACCAGCGGCCGCAGGTAACAGGATTCGAGCTTGTTGGCGCGCACGACCTCGCGTTGCGCCTCGAAAAGCTGCTCGGGCGTAAAAGGAATCTGCATCATGAAGATCTTGGCCGAGTTGAACATCCGCTCGGTATGTTCCTTCAGACGGAAAATCGCTGGGCCTGCCGGCGTGTTGTACGCGCGCACGCCCTCGAACACCGCCAGCCCGTAGTGCAACGAGTGCGTCAAGACATGCGTCGTCGCGTCACGCCACTCCACCAGCTTGCCGTCGTACCAGATCAACCCATCGCGGTCGGACATCGACATTGCCTATCTCCCAGAATTTCCCGCAGCTGTCTGCTTCCTGCAGCTGTGCTGTGCAGCCGGGCATTCTAACGAACCGTTGCTTCTTATAATTCGCAAGAATGAAAGCATTGTTCGGCTCGCGTCCGGAGCTCGCGCGAGTACGGCGAGAAGGGTTTGCGCGCGGCATCCGCACCGTTGCGCCACTATTGATCGGTACCGGAATCTGGGGTCTGGTGACCGGCGTCGCGATGGTCAAGGTTGGCCTCACCACCGCTCAGGCGATTGCGATGACGTTGCTGGTGTTCTCGGGTACCGTGCAGCTCGCATCGCTGCCACTGATCGCCGCTGACGCTCCGCTCTGGGTCGTAATGCTGACGGCGGTGGTCGTCAATCTCCGCTTCATCATTTTCTCGGCCGGGCTGCATCCGTTTTTTCGTCGCTTTTCTATCGCGCGTCGGTGGCTGCTCAGCTACTTCATGGTCGATATGAGCTTTGCGATGTTTCTTTCGCGGTTTGCCGACGCCCCGCGGGACCAGCGTGGCACGACTGAACAGGTGTGGTTTTTTCTCGGCATGAGCGCGGGTAGTTGGTTGGTGTGGCAGACGATGTCGATCATCGGAATCGTGCTCGCTGCCGAGGTGCCGGCTCAATGGGGACTCGAATTCACGGCGATACTGGCGCTCATTGCGATGACGCTGCCGTTGATTGCCGGCAAGCCGGCGCTGCTCGGCGCTGTCACCGCGGGGGTTATCGCGGTCGCCGCAGCAGGGCTGCCTTTGAAGCTCGGGCTGCTGGTCGCGGTCGTGGCAGGCATCGCAGCCGCGATGGCCACCGAGATCATGCTCGAGCGGCACGGCGACAAAGCGGGAGGAACAACTTGAGCAACGTAGAAATCTGGCTCGTGATCGTCGGACTCACGCTGATTACGATCCTGATGCGCTCGAGCTTCCTGATGCTCGGCGATTACTTTCCGTTGCCGGAGAGAGTGCAGCACGGGTTGCGTTACGCGCCGGTGTGCGCGCTGGTCGCACTCGTTACTCCGGAGCTCTTTCTGTCACAGGGTGCATTCAACTTGTCGATCACGAATCCGAAGCTCGTCGCAGGCCTGGCTGCGGCAGTCATTACGCTGACAACGCGCAGCATGATCGCCGCAATGGCGGCCGGAATGCTGATTTTTACGCTGATTAGGCTTCTGCCGGTGCCCGCGTAAAGACCGAATTCCAAAGTCGCTTGACGACGGCAGCTTCGCGCTCGACTTCAACGCTCGCGACACGCGCACGTTGCGCACCGTTCAGTCGCAGCCGATGTTGAACGCTGCGGAAAGTTCGATAGGCGTCGGCAACTTCGCGTGCCAGCGCCACATCGATCAGCTTCAGATCTCCTGCAATTTGAAGCAGCGCGATATTGCCGGCATTGCGCACCAACTCACGATGCTTGTGCGCATGCGCGAGCACCAGAAACTGCACGATGAACTCGACGTCGACCATGCCGCCGCGGTCGTGCTTGACGTCAAACAACCCCGTGGGATTCGGATGGCCTTCGTGCATTCGCGCGCGCATGTCGAGTACATCGGTGCAGCAGTTTTTGCGTGTCGCGATGCTGCATCAGAATGAGACGCCGCTCCGCTTCGAAACGCTCGCCGATTTCGGGATCGCCCGCCGAGTAGCGCGCGCGCGTTAACGCCTGATGCTCCCACGGCCACGCGCCATGACCGTCTTCGTTGCGTTGATAGCGTGAAAATGCCGCAAAAGATGACACGATCAAACCCGCGTTACCGTCGGGCCGCAGCCGCAGATCGATTTCAAACAGCTTTCCCGACGACGTCTGCGCGGTCAGCCATGTCATCAAACGGCGCGCCAACAGCGAGTACGCCTCGGCGGCCGCAGGATCTTCGTCGTCGTACAGAAAAATCAGATCGAGATCAGACTCGTAGCCCAGTTCCTTGCCACCGAGCTTTCCGTAGCCGATGGCTGCGAAGCAAGGCAGATCGCGGTGTCGCCGCGCCAACGAACGCCACGCGTACTCGATCGCCAGAGCAAGCGTCGAGTCAGCAAGCGCAGACAGGTGATCGGCCAGCCGCTCGACCGACAGCCGTCCGTCGAGGTCTGCAACGAGCAGCCTGAAAATCTGCGCATGATGCGCATCGCGCAGCAGATTCATCTGCCGCTCCGGATCCTTATCGGCTTCCGCCAACTGCTGCCGCACAGCATCGGACCACAACGGCCAGTCGGGTTCGTGCTCGAGTAAACGCTGATCCAGCAGCTCGTCGAGCAGGATCGGGTGCCGCACGAGGTAATCGGTCGCCCAGCGGCTCGCCGAAACCATTCGCATCACCTTGTCGAATGCCTGCGGAAACTGATTCAGCAGCGCGACGTACGTATTGCGTCCCGCGATCACATCGGCCAGCAGCGCGAAGCGTGCAAAGTGCTCATCGGGCCCGATATCGTGCGCAGCCCCGCGCTCTGTCGAGCGTTCGACCGCCGCTTGAAGTGCGCGTCGCAGTAGGCGTTCAACGCCGGCGCGTGCGGAGCCCGAGGTTGACTGCATGCGGCGCGAGTCAAGCACTCGCGCGCAGGCGCTGCGCCGTGGCGACAGGATCCGCAAACCCGCGTGCATCGCAGGTCCTCTATCAGGGCGGCATCATTGGATGCGCCTCCAACGCCGGCAGAAGTCAGTGAAATCTCGTCCTCAACGACCGCGGGTTCTGCGAAGACACCATCGAACACTTCCGCTACAAGCATCTGCACCGCTCGATACTCGGCAATCATTGCCGTCGCGTTGGCGGCTCCAAGCAGACGTGCGATGCGCTCGCGCGCTTCGTCGTCGGGCGGCACCCGATGTGTTTGCGCGTCGTCGACATACTGCAGCGCATGTTCGAGGTTGCGCAGGAAAACGTAGCTCGCTGCCAGACGCTCGCACGTCACTGCTGGCAGAACACCCAGGTCCTCAAGTGCGGTCAGCGTCTCCAACGTCGACTTGGATCGGAGCTTCGGCTCGCGGCCGCCGCGCACGATCTGAAACGTTTGCGCAATGAATTCGAGCTCGCGAATCCCTCCGCGCCCGATCTTGACATCGTCGCCATGGTGGTCCTCACGCCCTGGTCGCCCCGCCGAGCGGCGCACCGCCTCGGTTCGAATCAACTTATGCAGATCGCGCAGAGCGGCGATCGCACCAAAATCGAGGTACTTGCGAAATACGAAGGGCCGCACGATCGCGTCGAGGGCGGCCGACTGCGCCTCAAACTGCGACGCTGAGGCGAACACCGGCGACGACACGATCCGACCCTTGAGCCACGCGAAGCGCTCCCACTCGCGACCCTGCGCCATCAGGTACTCCTCGAGCATCGCGTTGGAAACCGCGAGCGGCCCTGCGGCGCCATTAGGACGCAATCGCATATCGACCCGGAAGACGAAGCCATCCGCGGTCACATCGTTGATAAGCGCGATGACTCGCCGCCCGAGCTGCGCAAAGAATTCGTGGTTACTGATGCGGCGGCGAACGTTCGCGCCGTTTGTTTCGCCGTCTTCGTCATAAACGAAGATCAGGTCGATATCAGACGAAACATTTAACTCGCGGCCGCCCAGTTTGCCCATGCCGACGACCAGCAAGTCCTGTGGCACTCCATCAGCACCGATTGGAACTCCGTGCTGACTTGCCAACTCGCCCGCCATCGCCTTGACGGCCGATTGCACCGTCAATTCGGCAAGCCAGGTCATTGTTGCGACGACCTCCGCCAGCTCGGCGCGCCCCGTCGCATCGCGTGCGATCAACGTCAGCAACACCCTCCTCCGAAGCCGGCGCAGCGCCACCGCAAGACGCTGCGCATGATCTCCGCTCGCCGTTTGCAGCAACGATTGCAACGAGTCGCTAAGGCGTGCTGCGGTCCAGGCATTCTCGGCCCATTGCTCTAGCGTCTGCACGGCAGGCGCGTTTTCCTGCGTGATTGCAGGAGATTCCGCCTGCAGTGCGCGCCGCACGTAGTGCGACAACGCCGGCAAGTCCGCTACCGCGGCGCGTGGTCCTCGCCAGTCGAGAGGACCGACGAATTTGGGGCTGATCTTGAGGGAATCTTTCACTGGCTAATGCGGTCGTATCGTCAGCCCGCTGTGATATGGTGACCGCGGCTTCCCGCTTCTATCGATCGTTCATTTTACGTAGCGGCGCACCCTAGCGTGCTCGCCATGACAAAGCAGCTAAACCCCACGAGACGCGCCGACAGCCCGAACGCATTGCGCGCGCGCCGTGGACTGCGTTTAGCCTGGCTGTCGCTTGCGTGGGCCTTCGTCGCACTGTTCTTTATCGCCGGCGCGTTGTTGCTCGTTGTGCGTTACGTCGCGATGCCTCGTATCGATCAGATGAGGCCACGTATTGAACAGATCGCTTCGCGCGCGGTAAAAGCGCCGGTCACCATCGGCCGCATCGATGCTTCATGGGAGGGTTTGAATCCGCAGCTCGCGCTGCGTGACGTTCGTGTTGCAAGCGGTAGCGATCGGCCGGATTTGTTGCTGCCTCTGGTCGAAGGCACGGTTTCGTGGTTCAGTGCAGTGGCGTTAGAGCCTCGCTTCGCCGAGTTGCGCGTAGAGGCGCTTGACCTCGACATCGTGCGCCTGCCGGGCGACCGATTTTCGGTCGGTGGATTCGTGTTTGATCCGAATCAAAAAGGCGAGGACTCCGGCGCTTCCGACTGGATTCTTGCGCAAGGCGGAGTGGTGATCCGCGATGCTCGCATTCGATACAGCGATCGCCGCGACCCGGCGCGCACGAGCGACTTCGAGCTTGCTCACGTCAACCTGCAGCTCGAAAACGTGTTCGGCTCGCACATCTTCGGGTTGCAGGCGCAGCCAACCTCCACCGTTGCAGGGCCGATCGATCTGCGCGCGCGCTTTCGTCATGCACCATTTGCACGGCCGTCCGATTTCACTCGCTGGACGGGCGAAGCCTTTGGCGCCGTCGACTACGTCGACCTCGCAGCGCTCGCGCGCACGTTCGAGGCGCCGGCCAAGATCGCGAACGCGCAGGGCGCGGTACGCAGCTGGGTGACGTTCGATCATGCGCGCATCACCCGCGTCGTCGCCGATTTCGCCTTGACGAAGGTTAACGTCACGCTGGCCGACGATCTCGAGCCGCTGATGCTTGAGTCGCTGCAAGGCCGCGTTACGCAACGCATGTGGGGCACCGACGATGGCACCGGCGGCCAGGAGTTCGAGGCCAATCGACTGGCGCTGGTCACGACTTCGAAGCAGACCATCGCGCCGTTCGACTTCAAAGTGCGCACGACGCGCGCAAAAGGTGCGAGCCCGGCGCGTACGCAGATACAGGCGCACCGTGTCGATATTCACACGCTTGCATGGGTTGCAATGCACGTCCCGCTTGCTCGCGAGCTGCGCGAGACCCTAAGCAAGCACGCGGTGGCGGGCACGTTAAGTGATGTCAACGCAAGCTGGCCCGGCTCCGCGCCCGAGCTCAGGACGCTGTCATTGAAAGCGCGGTTTGAAGGGCTCGCAAGCGCCGCGCAGCCCGCACCGCTGCAAGAGAATCACAATGCGATCGGCCTGCCCGGATTCGAGAATTTGAGCGGAACCATCGACATTGCCGACGGTGCGGGTTCGATGCAGCTGGCGTCGAAGGACGCAACTCTGATTTTGCCGGGCGTGCTGGCCGAGCCGCGCGTCAAACTCGCCAAGCTGACGACGTCGGCGCGCTGGAAGTCGGAGCCGATGCTGGAGGTGCGCATCGACTCCGCTTCTGCGTCCAACGCAGACATTGAACTCGAAGCAACCGGCACTTATCGTGCAGCGAGCGGCGACAAAGGCGGCCCCGGCTGGCTCGATCTCACCTCCCGCATTGCGCGCCTGCACGCACCTGCAGCGTACCGCTACGTACCTGTGGCGGCCGGAACCACCACGCTTCACTGGCTGCAGCACGCGCTGGTGACGGGGCGGGTTACCGACGGCACGGTTCGGATCAAAGGCGATCTCGCGCGGTTTCCGTTCGAAGGCGCGAACGATGCGGAGTTTCGGATTGCCGCACGCGTCACCGACGCATCGCTCGACGTGCATCCCGGCGCGGTCCAAGGCGAGCGTTCCGCTGAAGCGTCGCGCGTCTGGCCGCTGCTGACGGATATCGACGCCGATCTTCTACTGGAACGCGGGTCGATGACAGTCGACCGCCCAGCGTGCTGCCGCCTATGGCGCCAAGCTCAGCAATGTCGTCGCACGCATTCCTGAGCTTGGGCACGACGCGACGCTGGAAGTGCGTGGTGTTGCCGATGGCCCGCTGGCCGAGATGGTGCGCTACGTCAACGCCAGCCCGGTGTTGCGCTGGATTGGCGGGCTCACGGCCAGCGCAGAAACGACCGGCAACGCCAAACTGGAACTGCGGCTCGCGATTCCGCTCACGCATGCGTCCGACAGTCAAGGTGGCCGGCACGCTGAACTTCGCCAATAACGATGTGCAGCTCGCGGAGGCCCCGGCGTTTTCGCGCGTTAACGGGACTCTGCAGTTCACCGAGGCTGGTGTGCGAAACACGAACTTGAATGCGTCGGTTCTCGGCGGCCCGAGCAGGATCGAAGCCAGTATGCGCGCCGACGGCGAACCGATGTTCACGGCTACCGGCATCGCAACCGTAGCCGCAGTGCGACGCGCGGTCAGTCTGACGCCAGTACAGCACATGCTCGATCGTTCGCAAGGGCAAGCGCGCTACGTTGCGACGCTGACGTTGAAGCCTTCGCCAGAATTCAGAATCGAAAGCGATCTGATCGGCATTGCGATCGACGGCGTTGCACCGCTGCGCAAGACGGCTCAAGAAGCAATGCCGCTGCGGATCGAGCGCGTTCCGATCGCGCGACAGCGACGAATTGCGCGTCGCCGCCGGGTCGCGTGCTGGCAGTGCGCATCGAACGCCGCCGCGAACGAGGTGAGCTGCGCATCACGCGCGGCGTGATCGCGCTGAACGAGCCCGCAAACCTGCCGGAAAGCGGGTTGCTGGTGTTGGCTACTGTCCCGCGCCTTGATCTAGAAGCGTGGTCTGCTTTTCTCGGAGTGCGGTGAAGTGACGCCCAAGCCGACGGGAACTCCGACGGCTGCTGCGTCGGCAACGTGCAGATCGATCTGTTCGCGGTTCGAACACCCGAGCTTGTGCTGATGGGCCGTACGTTCCGCAACGTGACGCTCGGTGCATCGCGCACGGCGGATGGCGGCTTTAACGCCAACATCGTGTCCGACGGCGTTTCCGGCTATGTGGCGTGGAAGCCCGAACAGATCACGGCGCGCCTGTCGCGCTTGTCAATTCCTGCCGCGCGACAAGAGCGAAGTTGTCGAGGCGCTCAACTCACCGCAATCAGAATTGCCCGCACTCGATATCACTGCCGAGCAATTCGAGTTGTCCGATCTGAAGCTCGGCCGACTCGAATTGGTTGCGCAGAACGTCGGAGCGGCGAGCGCACCCGACCTGGAGCGTGCGGCGCTTCGACATCACGAATCGCGACATGAAGTTTTCGGTCAACGGCGAATGGGCGCCGGCAGCGAGCGGCAAAGCGCGGCGCACCAAGATGAACTTCAAGTTCGATGCCCGCGATGCAGGTGCGACCCTTGATCGACTGGGATTCACGGGCGCGATGGCCGGCGGTCAGGGCGCACTTGAAGGCGATATCGAGTGGCTCGGCTCACCGTTGGACCTCGACTACGCGACTTTGTCCGGCAAGCTCGCATTGAGCGTCGACGACGGCCGGTTCTTGAAAGTCGACACCGGTAATGCAGCCCGCTTGCTGAGCCTGCTGTCGCTGCAATCGTTGTCACGCACGCTGTTGTTCGACGGCGGACGCCCGTTTTCGGAGGGCTTTGCCTATAGCTCGATACGTGCGGACGCTACGGTCGCGCAGGGCATCATGTCGACCAGCAACTTCCGAATGACCGGCGCGACCGCGACAGCGTTGATGTCAGGCACGATCAACCTGCGCAACGAAACACAACAATTGCATCTGGTCGTGCTGCCTGAAATCGATGCAAGTACGGCGGCTCTCGCGCTCGGTGTTGCCAACCCGATACTCGGCCTGGGCGCGTTCCTCGCGCAATACGTGCTGCGCAATCCGCTCTCCAAAGCGTTTGCGCTCGATTACGACATCGCAGGCACCTGGACCGATCCAACCATCACGCGCCGCGGCAGCAGTCAGACGCCGCAGATGCGGAGTCGATCAAATGAAATCCACGGTACGCGTTGCCGGTGTGCAAATGGTTTCGACGACCGATGTCGACCAAAACCTGCGCGCTGCTGCGGCACTGATCGCGCAAGCGGCCGGCGGCGGCGCACAAGTGGTCGCGCTTGCCCGAATATTTTTGCCTGATGGGCCAGCGCGATACGGACAAGGTCGCACTGCGCGAAGCCGACGGCCACGGACCGATTCAGGACTTTCTCGCCAACCAGGCGCGTCAGCACCGTGTGTGTTTGGTCGGAGGTACGTTGCCGCTGGTTGCGCCGGAAAATGATCGTGTTCTGAACAGCTTGCTTGTCTACGGCCCGGCGGGCGAGCGCGTCGCCCGCTACGACAAGATTCATCTGTTCCGCTTCAACAAGGGCAAGGAAGAACTACGACGAAGCGCGTGACGATCGCACCGGGCGCTGAAGTCGCGAGTTTCAAGCTGGCCACCGAAGACGGCGTTCGGCTGCGGGTCGGCCTTTCGATCTGCTACGACCTTCGCTTTCCCTGAGCTGTACCGCGCGATGCCGCGGCCGGATCTGATCCTTGTTCCCTCGGCCTTTACCGCAACCACCGGGCGCGCGCACTGGGAGGTGCTGCTGCGCGCCCGCGCGATCGAAAACCTGGCGTACGTGCTTGCACCCGCGCAGGGCGGCCGGCACCAAAATGGCCGCTCGACGTACGGCCATACGATGCTGATCGACCCGTGGGGCACGGTTGTTGCCGAGCGGGCTGACGGCGAAGGGGTTGTGTTCGGCGATATTGACCCACAATTGATCGCCGATTCACGTGCTTCTTTGCCCGCCCTGGAACATCGGGTGCTGACCTGACGCCCGTACAATTGCCGATTCTCGCATCGCAACGTTCAATGAAACTCTCCGACCCCGCCCTCGCCCGCCTTGCCACCGCCAAAGCAGCTGCTGCTCGACCCGTTCGGCTTGGACGAGGCGCAGCTGCAGCGCGTCCTGGCGACCATTTTCGAGCACCGCACCGACTACGCCGATCTGTACTTTCAGTATTCGCGCAGCGAGTCGTTTTCGCTCGAAGAAGGCATCGTCAAGAGCGGCAGCTTCGACATCGAGCAAGGCGTCGGCGTACGCGCCATCGTCGGCGACAAGACTGCGTTTGCGTATTCGGACGACATCTCGCTCGAGTCGTTGACCGAGGCCGCAATGTCGGCGCGCTCGATCGCGCGCCATGGCGCGGGCAAAGTGAGAGTCGCGCCGAAGGTTGCTGTGCGTTCGCAATCGGCGCGCTATGACGACGACGATCCCGTTGCGTCGCTCGATGCAGCTGCCAAGGTGCGCATGCTGGAGAAGGTCGAGCAGCTCGCGCGCGCACGCGACCCGCGCGTTAAGCAGGTGATGGCGAGCGTCGGCGCCGACTACGACGTGATCCTGGTCGCTCGCAGCGACGGCGTGCTGGCAGCCGACGTGCGGCCACTGGTGCGCGTGTCGGTCAATGTGATTGTCGAGCAGGATGGCAAGCGCGAGCAGGGGCATTATCGGCGGCGGCGGCCGGCACGATCTGTCTTATTTCACCGAAGAGCGGCTTGCGGAATACGCGAATCAGCGCAGTCGATCAGGCACTGATCAATCTTGTCGCCGACCCGGCTCCGGCAGGATCATGCCGGTCGTTCTCGGCCCCGGCTGGCCCGGCATCCTGTTGCACGAGGCCGTCGGGCATGGGCTCGAAGGCGATTTCAATCGCAAAGGTCGAGCGCATTCGCCGGCAAAGTCGGGCAGCGTGTGGCGTCGAAGGGTGTCACCGTCATCGACGACGGCACGATTGCAAACCGCCGCGGATCGTTGAGCATCGACGATGAAGGCAATCCGACACAGCGCACCGTGCATGATCGAAGACGGAATTCTGCGCGGCTACATTCAGGATTCGCTGAATGCGCGGTTGATGAACGTTGCGACCGACCGGTAACGGCCGGCGTGAATCCTTTGCGCATCTGCCGATGCCGCGCATGACCAACACTTACATGCTCGCCGGCGACAAGGATCCCGATGAAATCGTGCGTTCGGTCAGCAGAGGCATTTACGCCACCAACTTTGGCGGCGGTCAAGTCGACATTACGAACGGCAAATTCGTGTTCAGTATGGCCGAGGCGTACATGATCGAAGATGGCAAGGTCACTCGGCCGATCAAGGGCGCCACACTGATTGGTAACGGTCCTGATGCGTTGACGCAAGTGACGATGATCGGCAATGACATGGGGCTCGATCCAGGAATCGGTACATGCGGCAAGGACGGACAGAGCGTGCCGGTCGGCGTCGGGCAGCCGACGTTGCGTATCGAAGGGCTGACGATCGGCGGCACCGCCTAGGCGCGTCCTACGGCTTCGGACAGTTGCAGACGTCGGAGCCGTTATCGAAAACGACCCGCCATATTCCAGGCGCTTCAAGGCGCCAGGTGGAGCTGAAACCTCGCGACCACCATGCCCTCCGGATTCGCCACCGGACCCGTCGAATAAGCAAGCGTGCCCGATGGCAACACCTCAACCAGATCGGGCTTCCACGAAAATGGCGCGCGTGGCGAGTCATAAAACTTTTTCCAATCCGCAGCGATCGCTGCTTTCCCGCGCACCGGCTTGCCTCGTTGATGAACACCGCTTCTTCGGAAATGAAACGTGAGAATGCTGCATGGTCCCGATCGGCCATCGTCTTCGCGAATGCCAACTCGGCTGCCGTGACCTGCGCCTTCAAGGCTGCGGAATCCTCCGTAGCGCGGCGAAGCTGCAGCCGCCCAAGGTAGCTCAATAAAGCGACTAAAAGCAGCGGACAGGCGACGCTTCATCGTGAGACATTCTCGATCGTGAGTTAGTCAGCGATACCGTAAACGTCCCGCTTCGCCGGCTGCAGCGCAACATTGCCGGTGTTCGGGCGTTCCGGATGGTTCGATCAGCAGTAGATGCACCTCTTCTGCGGCTACATGGACGATGCTTCAGACCTTTGGGCACTACGAACATCTCTCCAGGGTTCAGAGTGACGGTGCGATCTCGAAGCTCAATCGTCAGACAGCCTTTGAGA
Source organism: uncultured beta proteobacterium (assembly GCA_963729165.1). Classification (GTDB taxonomy): domain Bacteria; phylum Pseudomonadota; class Gammaproteobacteria; order Burkholderiales; family Burkholderiaceae_F; genus JACCZX01. Next base: position 79,688 of record CAVSMM010000014.1, on the reverse strand, counting down.
ATCAAGAAAGAAGTCGTCGGTGTCATCGTGCTTGTGCCAGACGAATTCGCCCTTGGCCTTGACCACCATCACGTCGTGTCCATTGAACTGCGTCACGGTTCGCGGCTGCCAATGCTCCGAAAACATCGCCAGTTTGGCTTCGAGGTTGATCTGATCCATCGCGCAAGTTCGAGATTGAGAACGGCATTCGTTCGATACGCGGACCCTGCCCGATTTTCTGCGCTTTGCTCGACACGCTCTCTCGCTGATAATCAATAGCTCTGCAACAAACCCAGATGGAACCACCTTGCGTCGTCCGTCAACGGCTACTCGCGCGTGAAACTGCTGCCTCCGATCGTCTGGCTGGTGCGCCTGCTCGTTGGCGCGTATCCGCGCTGGGTAGGTTCGGCGCCGACCGCTTCACAGCGCGTTTATTTCGCCAATCACACCAGTCATATGGACACGATTGTTCTGTGGGCCGCGCTGCCGGGCGCACTGCGCGCCAACACGCGCCCCGTCGCAGCACGCGACTATTGGGACAAGCCAGGCATTCGCGGCACGATCGCGAAGGACGAGCTGAATGTCGTCATGATCGATCGCAGCCGCGCCGATCCTGACGCCGACCCGCTCGAACCGTTGCGCGACGCTCTCGAACATGGCTTCTCGTTGATCATCTTTCCCGAAGGAACGCGTTCGGCGCAGCCGCTCCCGGGTGAATTCAAATCGGGCCTGTATCACCTTGCCACTGCGTTTCCTGCCGTTGAGCTGATTCCGGTTTACATCGAGAACCTGCATCGAAGCATGCCGAAAGGTGCGTTTCTGCCGGTGCCGATCATCTGCACCGTGCGCTTCGGTGGCGCGTTAAGCTGGAGGCCGGCGAGGACAAGGATGAGTTCTTGCGGCGTGCGCGCGACGCGGTTGCTCGGCTATCCGGTTAAGGATGAGGCTGCCACGCTCACTTTGTTCGCTGCCCCCCGCGGGGGCGCGTCAGTACCTTGGGGCGGCCCGGCGGTCCTGACATGGGTCTGACACTTAACGAAACGTTCCTCGCCATTTTCTGCGCGCTTGCGATTCTCTCGCTCGTCGCGACCGGCGCAGGACAGTGGGTCGCATCGCGCACGATGGACACGATGCGGCTGGCGCGGCTGGCGGTCGTCAACTCGCGCGTGCGCTCTTCATGGTCGGTGCTCGCACTCTTCACAGTGGCCTTCGTCATCGGGCCGAACGCGCTGCTCGTCGTTTTCGCGCTTGCGTCGTTTTTCGCACTGCGCGAGTTCGTGTCGTTGACACCGATCAAGCCGTCTGATCACTGGGCGCTCGTGGTCGCGTTCTACCTGGTAATTCCAGCGCAGTACGTGCTGCTTGGATTCGGGCGCACCAATTTGTTCGCTGTATTCATTCCCGTTTATGTGTTTCTGCTGATGCCGGTGGTGATGGCGATCAAGCAGGACACCGAGCTGTATCTGCAGCGAGTCGCCAAGGTGCAATGGGGCTTGATGGTCAGCGTGTACTGCGTCAGCCACGCACCAGCGATCGCAACGTTGCCGATCCGCGGGTACGAGGATCGGGGTCCACTGCTGCTGCTGTTCTTCCTGTTGATTCTTTTCCTGACCGATCTGCTGCAGGTAATCGCCAGCACATTGTTGGGTGGCGTTCCCTTGACCGTCAATGTGAACAAGACGGCGAAAGGTGCGCTGGCCGGCGGTGCGGCTGGAGTACTGATCGGCACCGCGCTGTGGTGGATGACGCCGTTTCTGTGGTGGCAGGCGTTTTTGATGTCCGCACTGATCGTCGTCAGTGGCTTCGTAGGCACGGTGGTGTTGTCGCTGGTCAAGCGCAGTCTTGGAGCGAAACAATGGGACTCAGACCTCGTACTTACACGCGGCGTCCTTGAGCGACTTGACGCCCTGATGTTCGCAGCGCCGGTTTTCTGGCAGGTGACGCGCTATTTGTGGGTAATTCGGGTCGATGTTTGACTTGCCTGCGCGCCCAAAGGTCGGGTATCTTGCGGACATGAACGTTTCTGCGCACCGCTTCTTTTTCTACTTTTACGGCTTTTTCCGGCCACTGGCGGAACGAGTCGAACGGCGCGCGTAGAACACACCGAATCGACCCAAACCGCCAGGCAGACCTGGCGGTTTTTTTTTGCGAGCTGATGTTAGGAAAGCACCATGGACGGATCGAAAGAGGCCCGAGCAATGCGCTACATGACCGATGACCTGCGGATCAAGGAGATCAAGGAGCTTGCGCCACCGTCGCATCTGTTGCGCGAGTATCCGTGCGACGAGAAAACATCGCTGACCGTGTTTGAAGCGCGCGAATCCATTCACCGCATCCTGCACGGCGACGACGATCGCATCGTCGTCGTGATCGGGCCATGCTCCATCCATGATCCGCAGGCGGCGCTCGAGTACGCGCGCCGGCTAAAAGGCGAGCGCGAGCGGTTGAAACCGGAGCTCGAAATCGTGATGCGTGTCTACTTTGAGAAACCGCGTACGACGGTAGGTTGGAAGGGCTTGATCAATGATCCCGACCTTGATGGCAGCTTTCGCATCAACCATGGACTGCGTGTGGCACGTGAGTTGTTAATGGGAATCAACGTGGCGGGCATGCCTGCCGGCAGTGAGTTTCTCGACATGATCACGCCGCAGTACATCGCGGATTTCGTGTCTTGGGGCGCGATCGGCGCACGAACGACCGAAAGCCAGGTGCACCGCGAGCTCGCATCGGGACTGTCGTGTCCGGTCGGGTTCAAGAACGGCACCGACGGCAACATCAAGATCGCTACCGACGCGATCAAAGCCGCCCAGCAGCCGCATCACTTTCTCTCGGTCACCAAGGGCGGCCATTCGGCGATCGTGTCGACCAAGGGCAACGACGATTGCCACATCATCCTGCGCGGCGGGAAAAAGCCGAACTTCGACGCGGCGAGTGTCGCATCCGCCTGCGCGGAGCTACGAGCTTCCGGTCTGCCCGAGCGATTGATGATCGATGCGAGTCACGCGAACAGCCAGAAGGACCACGCCAACCAGATCAAAGTGTGCGACAGCATTGGGCAACAGCTGGCGGCGGGTGAGTCGCGCATCATCGGCGTCATGATCGAAAGCCACCTGTTTTCGGGCAGACAGGACCTGGTCGCCGGCAAGCCGCTGAGTTATGGGCAGTCGATTACCGATGCATGCATCGGATGGGACGATAGCGTCGCTGTGCTCGATGCGCTGGCAAAGGCAGTGCGTGACAGACGCGCCACGCAAAGGCAGCCGCTAGCTAGACCGACAGGCGTCACCTGCTCCGCGCCGCGGCCACGACGATGGCGCTCTTGCGCAACTTCTGGCTGCTGAGAGCCGGTTGCCTGCCGTCCGTCCGGCCGATTTGACAACCTCGTCCTCTCTATCAAAGTGATATCACTTTGATAACGGAGGGAAGGCCATGCAAAACGCGCCGGTTACGAAAGAGATCGAAAGGACGAGCGGAAGCGGCTATGTGTGGGCTGCGATCGGCATCGTCTCCGTGCTCGCCGGGATTTACCTTGTCATTCGGCCGATGGGGCTTGCGGCGATCGCAGTGGGCGTGGTTCTCATTCTGCTCGGAGCGCTGCTGCTTGCAGGGCTCTACATGTTGCAGCCGAATGAAGCTGCGATTCTGTTGCTGTTCGGCGAGTACGTTGGAACCGACCGCTCCGAGGGGCTGCGCTGGGCCAATCCGTTCTACAGGAAGCAGAAGATCAGCTTGCGTGCGCACAATCTGAACGGCGAGCGGCTTAAGGTCAACGACAAGCGCGGCAACCCGATCGAGATCGCGGCAGCGATCGTGTGGAGAGTGCGCAACACTGCGCAGGCCGTATTCGACGTCGAGGATTACGACGAGTATGTGCGTGTGCAGGCAGAAACCTCGGTTCGCTATCTGGCATCGAGCTACGCCTACGACGAAGGCGAGCACGAAGGCTCTGATGAGCCGACGCTGCGCGCCAGCCAATCGAAGGTCACCGCCGCGCTGATACGTGAGTTGGCAGACCGGCTGGAGCCAGCGGGCATCGTCGTCGAAGACGCAAAGCTCACTCACCTCGCCTATGCGCCGGAGATCGCTCAGGTGATGCTGAGACGGCAACAGGCCGAGGCCATCATCGCAGCGCGAAGCAAGATCGTGCATGGAGCCGTCAGCATGGTCGAGATGGCGCTTAATGGATTGTCCGAGCGCGGCATCGTCGATCTCGATTCCGAGCGTCGGGCCGCGATGGTGTCGAACTTGCTGGTGGTGCTCTGCTCGGAGAACGATACGCAGCCGGTGATCAACACCGGCACCCTCTATCAGTAAGCGCGGCCATGAATCCGTTGGCGCTTTGGATTCCCGGAACGCTGTTGGTCATCATCGGAGCGATGCTGCTCGCGCTCGGTCGGCTTGATTTCGATGTCGGACTTGCGGTGATCGGCGTTGGTATTGCTCTTGAAACCATCGGCACGCTGCTTTGGGTTCGACAGCGCAAGCCGCCGGGCGGCTAATCAGCTAAGCATCAAAGTGGCGAGCGCGGAAAAGAAGGCATTCCTGATGCGGGTCGATCCCGCTTTGTGGGCCGAGCTCGAGCGTCTGGCCTCCAGCGAGCTGCGGTCGGTGAACTCGCAGATTGAGTTCATGTTGCGCGAGGCGCTCGAGCGCCGTGGTGTTCGACCTAAAGCGTCGAAGAAATCGCGCGCCTCTTAGCTCAGGGTGCGCGCGGTGCCTTCGCCGAATCCGCCGCTGACGATCGCGACCTTGCCATCGAGCTGCGAAGTCACATTTATCGGCGACCGGTGATCTCCGCGTAAAACGCATCGCTGCTCGGCTTGCGGCCGAGAAAGGCCTCGACCAGCGCGTGTGGCGGACGCTGCCCGCCCGCGGCAAGGATCGTTTGCCGATAACGACGGCCCACGTCGGGGTTCATTAGCTTGCCGTCGAATGCGGACAACATGTCGAGCGCCAGCACCTGCGACCACATATAGCCGTAATAACCTGCTGCGTAGCCACTCATCAGGTGCCCAAAACTCGCCGGAAACAGCGAGCCGTCAACGTGACCGAGCCGCGTCTTGCCTTCCAGCTCGGACCATGTCGCCATCGCCGCAGGCGGTGCGCCGGTGTGCAGCTTCATGTCATACGCCGCGTACTCGCGCTGGCGGGCGAAGCGAGTGCCCTGGCCGTACTTGCGCGCCGAATCCAGTTGTTCGATCTGTGCGGTGGTCAGGCGTGGACATTCGGGACAGATCGCGGCAAACAGTTTCAGCGCTTCCTCGCGCCGCCCCCATTCCTCGAACATCTGCGAAGGCGCTTCTACGAAGTCACGTTTGACCGACGTGCCGCTCTGATCGGCATAGCGCGTCTTCGACAGAACGCCGTGCAGCACGTGACCGAATTCGTGCAACAGTGTTTCAAGCTCGTCGTGATTCAGACCCTTGCGGTTGAAATTGGTCACCAGCACCGAAATCGGAGTGCGCTGTGCGAGCGTCGAGCCCGGACGGACCGGAAATGCCGCGGCATGGCTGTACTTGCCCTCGCGCGGATAGAGGTCCAGATACACGCCACCGATGAACGCCCCGTGCTTTCCCGACGAACCTTTCCCAGGCGCTTCGAAGACATCGAAGTAGCGCACGTCTTCATGCCACGTTGGCACTTTGCGCGATGAGCGCCGGACCGCCCCAAGCTCATCGCGCGCCCCCTCGGAGGAAGGGCGCGTAGCGACCGGAGGCGCGCCTGTCTGCTCGACGAACGAGATCCCATACAGCCGCTCAGCCAGCGTGATCGCGTACTGCACGCTCTTGTCAGTTGGAAAGTAGGCGCGCAATGCTTCCTGGTCCACCTGAAAGCGGGCGCGCCGCACCCGCTCCTGATGAAACGCCAGATCCCAGCGATGCAGCATCGGTGCGGCAGGATCGGTGCCGGTGAACTTGGCTTTGTCGGCACGCAACTCGGCCAACTCACGCGCCTCTACCTCGTCGACCGCCGCTTGCACTTTCCCGAGAAACTCGTTCACTGCAGCGGGCGTCAGGGCCATGCGCCGCTTGACCGCATACGTCGCATAGTCGGGCATGCCGTGCAGTTGCGCCAGCTCGTAGCGCAGCTTCAAGGCGCGGTCGAGCAGCAGCAGGTTTTGCTCGCCGCCTTCGCGATTCTTAGCAAGCCACACCTTGCGCCGTGCCGCCTCGCTGGTCGCGTTCTGCATGAACGGCACGACTGTCGGGTAGTCGAGACCAAGCACCAGATTGCCGTTCGCATCGCGCTTGCGCGCCGCCAGCCACGCCTCGGGCATTCCGGCCGCTTCAGCAGGCGTCAGCACGATGGTGGTCGGATCCTCGTTAACGTTCTTGCTGAACTGCAAGCTGAGGCGCTCGAGCTCGTCGGCAATTTCCTGTGCACGCTTGCGCTTGTCGGGCGGCAGCGTCGCCCCGCCGTCTTCGAACTTCTCGATCAGGTCCTGTTTGAAGGTCTGGTCGATCGCATCTTTCGGCTTGAGCGTGAACACTCGGCGATACAGCGGCTCGCTTTGCGCCAGTTCTGTCTCGAATGGCAACAGCTTTTCCAGACACGATTGCGCGGCGTCGCGCGTCGCTTTGTCGGCCGCGACGTTCTGCAGCAGGTAAACCGGATTCGCAAAGTCCGCAAACTGGATCGACAGCCGGTTCCAATCTGCAAAGACGCCGGCGTCTTTCTTCGATTCAATCGTTTTCTTGGTCGCCCGCGCCTTTGCGAGCTCGGTATCGCAGCGGCCGGCAATCGTGGCCGCGTCGAACAATGGAATAGTCGGGCGGCTTGGAGCGGCGCTTGCAGTACCGACCGCAAGGGCGCCAGCAAGCGCGGCTAGATATCTGATCGTCGTCATCGGATTGACTATTGGTTTTTACGCTGCTGCCACTGTACGTCGGTGCCACCCGCCTCTCGATTCAGAACACGCGCCAGCACAAACAACAGGTCAGACAGTCGATTCAAATACTGTCGCGGCCCCTCGTTGATGGTGTCCTGTTTGCCGAGCGCCACCAGTGCACGCTCGGCGCGCCTGCACACCGTGCGGCACACGTGCGCGAGCGCAGCCGCCGGCGAGCCGCCGGGCAAAATGAACTCGGCCAGGCGCGGAAGGTCCGCGTTGTAATGCGCCAGCCGCGCATCGAGTCGCGCGACCTGTCTATCGCTGATCATCGAATAGCCGGGGATTGCGAGCTCGCCCCCTAGATCGAACAAGTCGTTCTGGATCGCGGCCAGATCGGCGCGAATCGAGTCGGAAAGTTCTGCGGTCAGCAACACACCGATGTTTGAGTTGAGCTCATCGACATCGCCCATTGCGGCGACCCGCAGATGATCCTTGCTGACGCGCGTGCCGTTGGCCAGGCCCGTCGTGCCGTCGTCGCCGGTGCGCGTTGCAATCTGAGACAGCCGGTTACCCATAAAATGGCCCTGTAGCCAGACAAAGGACGCCATTATGAATGCGCCTCTTCTGCCGCATGTGTTGCGCAAGCCGTTGGCCGCCGAGTTCATCAACGGCGCGCAAGCGATCTTCGGCCAGCGGATGTCTACTGCCGAAGCAGTGCGCGAACACCATGGGCGTGACGAATCGCCATACCCGCCGATGCCGCCGGACGCGGTCGTATTCGCCCACTCGACCGACGAGGTGGCTGCGCTGGTAAATCTTTGCTCGCGCCATCGCGTGCCGCTGATTCCGTACGGCGTCGGCACATCGCTCGAAGGTCATCTGCTCGCGCTGCAGGGCGGTGTCAGCGTCGATCTGTCGCAGATGAATCAGAGTGCTCGCGATCAATCCGGAGGACCTAACGGTGACGGTGCAGGCTGGCGTCACGCGCAAGCAGTTGAACCAGGAGCTTCGCGACACGGGTTTCTTTTTCCCGATCGACCCTGGCGCCGACGCAACGATCGGCGGCATGAGCGCGACCGGCGCCTCGGGCACCAACGCTGTGCGCTACGGCACGATGCGTGAGAACGTGCTGGCGCTGACCGTCGTCACCGGCGAAGCCAAGATCATTCGTACCGCGCGCCGAGCAAAAAAGTCGAGCGCAGGCTACGACCTGACGCGGCTTTTCGTCGGCAGCGAAGGCACGCTCGGCGTGATTACCGAAGTCACGCTGCGGATCTATCCGCAGCCTGAGGCGGTGTCCGCTGCGTCATGTTCGTTCCCGACCGTCGAAGATGCGGTGCGAACGACGATCGCAACGATTCAAATGGGCATTCCGGTCGCCCGCTGTGAGCTGCTCGATGCACTCACCGTGAAAGCCGTCAACGCCCGTGACAAGCTCGGACTACCGGAGATGCCGTTGCTGCTGTTCGAATTTCACGGATCCACAGCCAGCGTCGCCGAGCAGGCAACGATGGTTGAGGAAATCGCGCGCGAACACGGCGCGGCCGCTTTCGAGTGGGCCACGCGCCCGGAAGACAGGACGCGGCTCTGGGAAGCGCGTCACAACGCGTACTTCGCGTGTCTACAGCTCAAACCGGGATGCCGCAGCTTTACCACCGACGTGTGCGTACCGATCTCGCGCCTCGCCGAGTGCATCGCTGGCGCGGTTCGCGACACCGAGCAATCTTTCCTGCCGGCGCCAATCCTTGGTCATGTAGGCGACGGAAATTTTCATTGCGCGATTCTGGCCGACACGTCGAAGCCGGAAGAACTCGCAGAGGCCGAGCGGCTGAACAAACTGATTGTCACTCGCGCGCTGGCGATGGACGGTACCTGCACCGGCGAGCACGGTGTCGGCATGCACAAGATGGATTTTCTGCGCGAGGAACACGGCGACGATGCGCTCGAACTGATGGCACGCATCAAGCGATCGTTCGATCCACTGGATATCTTGAATCCAGGGCAAGGTCGTGCGTATCTGAGCAGCGCCAGCGCTCTATTTCTGGTCGAAGGCGTTCGTGCATTTCATCATGGCCAGACCACGTAGCTATGCCGTAGAACGATGGCCTGATGCCGCCCAATCGAATCGAGTGAGGCATTGCGCTGAGGGGCGGCCCCGAACGAAAAAAGGCCCGACAGAAATCTATCGGGCCTCGTAATTGTTCGACTTTTCAGTCGAGCGTGCTCATATCCGCTTGCGCCTTCGGGTTGCGGCCGCAGCGATCAGTGCTAAGCCGACCAGCGTCAGGCTTGCCGGCTCGGGCACACCGGGTGTCGGAGGATCCGGCGGAGAGATGCCCGGAGCGAAGGTCGCGCCTCCGAAGGTGAAATAGCTGTCGAAAGACTCCCCACCACCCAGCATCACCAGAAACTCACCAGCGGCCGCAAGGTCGAAGAGACCGTTCGGAAGGTCGATGACCCCCCGGCTAAACAGGGTGCCTGCGATCGCCGTGAACGCAGCCGGATTGACCGCGACGCCATCGAGCTTGAGGGACGCAAGATCGGCCGTCGCGATCACGATCGACGCATAGTCAATATCGAAGTCCTGCGCGCCAAACGGGGTCGAGAGCCGGTAGGTGTCGAGCCACTTTTCGGTACCAGGGACAAGTGCCAGCGCCGGATCCGTGTTTGTGCTCCCACCGCTGCCAGCACCTTTCAGATACTGCGCGACCATAACGGGCTGGGAGGCGTCAATCGTGGCGCCACTCTTTTCTGCCAGTGAGAATTCATGGAAAGCGCCGGCAGCGAGAGTCGCGACGACGACACCGTTCAGCTTCACTTCGGTATTGTTTACGGTCGCGATCACCCTCACCAGATCGCTTTTCGACGTTGATCGTTCGGCCCCTTTGGATGCCGTAACCTGGTAACTCTTCGACAGTCTGTCATTCGAAATCATCTGTTCGATCAGGGTGTCGCAGGCCACCGTGCCGGGCGGTACCTGGGCGCAGTTATGACCCCCAAACACCGCGACCGGCTTGTCCGAACTGACGGTGGAACCCGTCAGATCAACACCCGTGCCGCTCGCGTACTTGTAGGTTTCCCCCGCTTGCAGGACGACATTGACCACCGGCGCCCCGCCCTTTGGCGTGAACGTGACATTGGTGTTGTTCTGTGTCGCGTGGATCATGGCCTGACCGCCCTCGCCAAAACCAGCGCCCATGCTCGCTATCACGTAGTTCGTTCCCAGGGCGGTGCTGTCGAAGATGTAGGTCATGTCCGTCGTGGCCGACGCCCGGTTGACGAAGTAGCCCGCGATCGGATCGGGCGAGACGACCTTGAAGCCCGTGTTCCTGACTCCCGTGCCGCTCTGCTGGTTTGAGCTAGGAAGGAACAGGTTGAAGAATCCGTCCGCGTTAAGCGTCACGGTCTGGTTGAACCCTGCCAGGTTCGAGACCGTCGCAGTCTGTCCGGCGTCACCGAAAAGAAACACGGACGCGTTCGGAGGATTTAGGTTCGCATTGAAGTCGAAGAAGAGTTCGGCAGCCGAGGCCGAGCCCCCAGCCATCCCCCCCAGAGTGCACACAACGGTCGCGACAAACGCCTTGACGCGCAGTCGAGTCTGTTTACCGATACCCATGAATGATCTCCCCTTCCAAAGACATCTCCGAACCAAGCGAAGCCAAAGAACCCTGCTGCAACAAGTCGGGGGACAAGGCACAAACGGTGCCAGCGGACAAGGGATCAACAAATTCAATTAGTTGCCGAATGCTGAGGGGCAAACGCCTTGTTCTGCGTAAAGTTTCCCGACAGCTTCTAGGACGTGTCAAACGTGGAACTGAGGTCTTAGGCGCGACGAGCGCGATCTTGGTCCGAAGGGGTGGCCGCGATAAACATGTCACGTCCTCAAGCCAAGCGCGGAGCGCTGCGAGTCGCTCAGCCCGCTGAGCAATTCGTTCGCGTGGTCGTACCCCTGTTTGACGATCTGGTCGAAGCGTGACCATTGAAGCAATCCCACCCTTTGCAGCGGTGGACTGAAATACAGATCGGTCAGTTGCCTTAACTGTTGCTGGCGCGATGTGCTGTACAGGATAGTGACGTTCAGCAAGTACGCCATCAGCGATGGCACGCGGTAGCGTCGCTTGCTGCGTGGGCGCAGCCGATCGAGCAATAGTTGCCACCCTGCTGGCATTTCTTCGAACTCCAGACGGCGCGGATTGCGCGCGCCGAGGTCAACACCCAGCACTGTGCCGACTCCGCGCATGTCACGCATGACGTCAACGGGAAAATTGTTGAAAGTGCCGCCGTCGCACAGCAGGTCGCCGTCATGCACAACTGGCGGCAGTGCGCCCGGAATCGCGATGCTTGCCAACAGTGCCCGCGTGAGATCGCCGCTGAGAATCCGCTGCTCACGTGCCTGCGAATAATTGGTCGCGACGCAAAAGTATGTTTTCCATAAATCCTCGACCGCGATCGAAGCACCGACGAGCTCGGTGATGGATCGATCAATCGCGTTTCGCACGCGTCGTCCCTTGATCAGCGAAAACAACGGTAACCAGTTGAAATCACCGGTCGGATTGGTGCTAAACGCCTTGCGCGAGATGTTGATCGCGTTTTCAACGGGGGGATCGGCGGCGACCAATGCAGCCAGCACAGCACCAATGCTTGTGCCGCCGACGCAGTCGATCTCGACACCGTGCTCCTTCAACGCGCGCCAGACACCAAGATGAGCGAAGCCGCGCGCCCCGCCGCCGGCGAATACGAGACCGACCGCCTTGCGCGCGAGCAGGCGTGCCAGCCGCGCAACATCGCGCTCGAGGTCGGGGCGGATGTGGACGTGCCCGGTAACCGCGCGGCGCGCCAGCCACTCCCGCGTGGCCCTCGGCGTCGTGAGCTCAGCGGGATGTAATAACACCAGGATCTCGGCCGCTTCGCTGCGTGCGGGACTTTCCGTCAGGCACGCCTGTTCGATTACATGTACTGCGGGCGGCTGCTCGGCGTCAGCAATCAAAAGAAGCTCATCGCTGTGACTGATGCAACGCCGCGTCCAGGAAGTGGGGCTCGAATCCGCCAGCAGCAAAACGAAGTCGTGCTCCGCTTCAATCGCGTCGAGTACCAGTGCGATGCGCTGCTCGCCCCGGGCATCGATGTCGCGTGCAATGCCAGGCGCTTCGAGCACACGATCGATCTCTGCAACGTCAATCACACGTACGCGCCCGTAGCGTTCCAACTGATGAGCCAGCCGCTGCGCGAAGTCTTCCAGCGCAATGCCGTCCGAAATCGGCAGCAACGCAACCGTCACGGGCGCCGCCACAGGCAGATGTTGATGCTCGGTCTGCAGGCGGCGAATGATCTGGCGTGTAAATGTGGTCGACAGCTTTGGGCTGAGCGCGAGCAATTCGTCGAAGTGCTGCTTATCGAGTTTCACCAGCACCGAGTTGCGCAGTGCGATCACCGTCGCGGATCGCGGTTCGTCCGTGTAAAGACTCATCTCGCCGAGTACTTCGCCGCGTGACATCTCGCGCACCATGCGCTGTGAGCCGTCGTCAGCGCGGACGTAGACGCGCAACCGCCCGCTGATACAGAGGTAGGCCGAATCGCCGGACTCGCCCTGCTCCATCAGGACTTCTCCGCCCGTCAGTTCGATCCACTGCAGATGCTGCCGTAGAAACGAAAGCGCCAGCGGAGCGGCGTCGCCCAGCAGTGTTTGCAGATGTTGCGTCAGAAGCGCATCACGATGCGGCGGCCGTATCTTTACCTCTCCGTTCCTCATCTCAGGGAGGTTAGCCGACTGCGTGCGCTGCCTGCAATTCATCACTCAGCGAGCGCACGCGCGACGCAAGCAGCAGACTGATGTTCAGCAACAACTTGCCGAAGAGCGCCGGATAATCGGCAACGAGCTGCTCATATTCCTCGCGTTTCAGCTCCAGCACGAGTGCATCGGTTTCGGCGATTGCGTCCGCTGAGCGCGCGACCCCGGCAAGTAGCCCCATATCGCCGAATACGACGCCCGGCGCAAACGAAATCAGCCGCCTTCCACGCGGCGCGTCGCCCTCGACGTGAGCAGCCGGCAACCAAATTCCGATCTGCCCTTGCAACAAGACGTACATCGACTCGCCGGGATCCCCGTATCGAAACACCATCTCGCCCTTCGCAAACCGCCGCTCTGTCATCATTGATGCCAGCACCGCAAGCTCGCGAGCTTCGATTCCGGATCCTGCGAGAGCTTCCGCGAGTGTCAGTGGCGAGTCGTCGAGGTCGGCGCGCGTCAGAGTCGCCAGCAACTGGTCCTCGGCGTGTTCGAGTGCACGATCGGCATCCGGGAAGAATTGGGCATCGGCCAGTCGTCCATGCACGTCCATGTCGCGGATCATGCGCATGCGTTGATTACGAGGCGACAACCCGGCAAACAACAAGTGCTTACCCGCACGTCGGACAACGTCGGCTGCCTGCAGCAGGACGCGGGCACCACTGGCATCGACTTCGCTGACGCGCTCGAAGTCGATCAAGATCTGATCGGAGATGTGAACCAACCGTTCGATTTCTTCGTCAGCCGCCTCCGCGGTGCCGAAGAACAACGCACCATCAAGCTCCAGTAGGGCGATCCGATGGCCGTGCGCTCGCAGCAGTTCAGCCTCCGCAGCGGGACGGACTTTGCGCGATGCACGATGACTGGCGTGGATGACCTGACGGATCGGTGGCTTGCTGTTGCTTCGGATGAACATCAAGATCGAGACGAGTACGCCGACACTGATGGCGAACGGCAGTGAAACAAACACTGCGATACCCGCTACCAGCAGCATCACTCCGTAGCTCTGCGCAAGAGCGCGCGGCATACGCCACCGCAGGCTCTGGCGCCATAACACGCCGGTGGCACTGCGCGTCCATGCATCGACCAGCGTGTAGGCGACCGCCGCGAAGACGCCGGCCACGGCTGCCATCGGCACATAGCTCATCAACGGCAAACCAAACATCAGTGCGAGCAAGAGGCCGACTGCAAAGAAGAGCCGCGACATGCCCGTCGTTCCACCAGCGTCCAGGTTGACCTTGCTGCGTCCGACCGACCCGGCGCTCGCGAGCGCGCCCACGAACCCAGCCACAACATTGGCGACGCCCTGTTGCAGCAGCGCTCGTTCGCGGTCGTTGCGTTGGCGAGTCATTTCATCGATGGTGGAACCCGCCAGCGCCGTCTGCAAACTGGATACGAACGCAACCGCGGCAGCGAACTCGATCAGCAGCCAGAGCTTGTCTCGAAGCAAACCGTCGCCAAGGTGTTCGAACAGTGGTGCCATCACATCGATACCGGGCCATTCGAAGGAAGGTGCGTTAAACAGCGGTCCGAGGGCGCCTGCCACGGGAGTAAGGGTCAGCAAGTGGTGCAGCGCTGTGGCGACCAATAAACCTGTTAGATACGCCGGCACGCGTCGCGTCCATCGCGGAGGGCGCACCGCGAGCAGCAGCGCGATAAGCGCCACAACCGGTGCCAATGGCTGCGCGTTTCGCCAATCAGCGGTGCCCTGCCCATACGGCAGGCCGAGAACATGCGGCATCATCGCCATCACCATCAGTACGGCGACCCCGTTCATGTAGCCGGCGTGAACGGGATATGGCACGTAGCGCACCAATCCGGCCAACTTAAGTGAGGCGAGCAAGACTTGCATCATGCCGGCCAGCACGGTTCCAAACGCCACGAACGCTAGAAGTAACGGAATCGCCGGTCGGCCGTCGGGCGCGATAAATCGCGGGTCAATGAGGAGCGCACCAATAAGCGCCGGGACCAGTAGAGACAAAGCCGCAGTGGAGCCGCTCAGCAGCGGTCCGCGCCCACCGACCGCGAGCATCGTCGCACTGGCGAGCGCGGCCGTGCAAACTCCAAGTACGAAACCCAGTTGTGCTTGCTCCGGCCCGAGCCGCGCGTAAGCGATTAGGCCGTAGCTACCTTCGATTGCAAGTAGTACAACGGCAGCGGTTAGGCCGCCTGCTACATCGCCCCGCGCGACGCCTGGCTGTGGAACAACGACCTCCACCAGCTCGACCGCGCAGCCACCTGGCTCATTCACCCTCCTAGTTACCTGCCGGCGGCGTACCCCTGAAGCAAGCAGTCGCTTCCAGAAAAGCTGACAGTTTTCGGTAAGCGCGCCGTACGGGTCGCACCGCAGCATAGCAAGGCATGCCGAAGTGACCCGCCGCGCCTGTTGTTTTGACCAACGCCCTGACCAACAATGCGTCTTAGACGTTGACGCAATCCCTCGTTTTCGCCATGCTGCGGCGCTCAACGTTCGGAATTGGCATGTCTTTTCAGCTCAGTTTCAGCGTTCTAGAAAAGCGCCGCCTTTCAAGGGGCTCGACCGCTGAAGTCCAAATCTCTAAGTACGTGAGGGAAGCATGAATTATTTGAATTCAACCGTGGTTGCAGTGATTACGGCGGTGGCGTCGAGCGTCGCCTTCGCCCAGAAGGATCCGCAGACCGACGTGACCCTCCCCTCGTAGTTGACGGGCAATGGCTTGACGCGGTGACCCTCAGTAGAGAGGCGTCTAGTAACGCGTTTCGCACAAGACCTCACGTTCATTAACAACACTACGAATGCGTTGAATCGGCTTTACTTCACAGCCACCGTCGCTAACACAGCGGGCACGGGAACCGACAACGGCACGTTCGAAATGATCTTCACGGATCCATTTGGGATCTTCAACTGCACGCAGCCCGACCCATCCACTTTGAGTTGTACATCGAATATCTCGCTGAACCCCGATACCGGCCGTACAACCCAGAAAGTGACTCTGGTTGGAATCGCTCCGCCGTCAGGGACGAAACTCACGGTCACCGTCTCTGCCGGAGGATACGAAGGCAATAGCCAAACTGGAAAAGGTTGTTGCGCGAAGATACTGAGCGAGGCTACCGACCTGATCGACTCGACAACGGATGGTGCGCGTAGCTACACGCAGGGAACGCGATCACGTTCGTGAGGGGTAAGAGGGGGGGCCAACTCTTTTTTTTTTCCAGATCGGTTAGGGTCGAGCGCCGGATCCGTTTACGACGAACATTACCATGCGGCCGGCGTTCGCCAGCACTCAATGCGGATTGGTTCAATCCAGCAGACCCCAGTCCCCGCGGGGCTGAATATTGAACTGCAAGGGAGGAAATCGCTTCAAGTCCTGTTACCAGACCAAAGTTTCGCTTCCGAAGGTCGTTTCAAATCCGCCTCCCGATCCCGCAACCATTTGCACGAATCCGGCGGTCGCGGCACTCACAGTGCACCTGACGATCGACTCGTCACTCATTAAGGGAAATCCAACGCCAGATCTCAGTCGGATTTACGGTCAGGCTATTACGGCATTAGAACCGGGGCGGTTACGCCAGCCATCCTCTTAGACTGTTCGTCCTCATCTGGACTTCCCTGCATTTGCGGCCGGAGGAAACAATTCTTACCAGGCATGCTGGACTGGACCGGCACAGAACGACAAGGACATCGAGATCACGGGCAAGGGCTTCAAAAATAACGGCCTTTGGCAGTTCTATTGATGCAGACGGACGATGCAGGGCGCTGTGAGATCGCAATGCTGCGAGCGCCTCCGACCGGATTAAATCACGACAGGCAGCTTTCGCAATTTCATGCCCCAGGAACTTCGTTGAGCGGCGTTGAACAAATCGCCTTTCGCCAAATTGCAAAAGCAGAAATAGCACAAGATCTTGGCCTCTAGCGCGGCATCGTGCGGCCAAGCGCTTCCCCATAACGGAAGCCAGTCCGCACAACGCATATTTTGGCAGACCCGCACAGTTCCGTGTCTCTTGAGCAGATCGACCGCGGCTTGCGCCAGAGCGCTCGGCTTGCTCCATATTCTTTCCTGCGCGCCAGTATGGGGGCCCTTAATGAA
Source organism: uncultured beta proteobacterium (assembly GCA_963729165.1). Lineage (GTDB taxonomy): Bacteria > Pseudomonadota > Gammaproteobacteria > Burkholderiales > Burkholderiaceae_F > JACCZX01. Next base: position 63,025 of record CAVSMM010000014.1, on the reverse strand, counting down.
GCGCCACAGGGCTTGCGAACTGAACGTCACGTTTGGTGCACTCATTTCTTCAGCAAGTCGTGAGCAGGGCAAGCGCCTCTTCATCACGGCCTTGATCTTGAATCAGTTGCGCCGAGCAACGCGGCAATTCCCGACAGGTGATACTTCTCACCGGCATCTTCAGCAGGAATTCGAAATCCGCTCGCACCTCTCTTTCTGCTCAAGGCCAGAGTCGCCCCCCCGTAGTTCTACGAGTGCGACATAGATGCCGCTCGCCGCCAGCAAATGCGCCCTCGCCCAGGTCGCGCAGTATGCCCGCGGCCCCGACTGATAAAACTCACGCGCGGTTTCAAGTTCGCTGTTCATTGCCCGAAGGCTTGCGAGCATGCAGAGCAGACTTGCCTCGACCTGCCGGTCGCTGAGTCCCCTCCTTCTATTGCCTTTCTCGCACTGGGCGATCGCAGCGGGTTAGATTGGGGTAGGATCCGTATAGGGGCAACATAACACAACAGATCCAGCCGCCTTGGGGGCCACCAGGCGATCGTTGCGGGCAAGCTTCACCAAGTTAGGGAATGCCTGCAGCGCTCTCGGAACGACCTTGGCGTATCGAGCCTGCGACTCCGTGCACCATGCCGAGCGACAACGCCAGGCAGTGGCGAGTTCGTTGTGGGCACCCTCCTAGTTCGAGTGAAGGAACCACTTCCGTCTACGAGTTGAAGCGGATCATCTGCGCTTCCGCCCTTGTCGCCGAGCCGTATACGCGGAGGGAGGCTGCGGCAACCTGACGGCTACGCAGACAGAGATATACGAAGATGTTACCCCGGGAGCTTCCCTTGATCGCGAGCGCTTCCTCCAAAGACCGGCACGAGCACCCTCGAAGTCGCCGAGACTCATGAGAGCTTCTGCGAGTTCGGGGAGCAAAGAGTTCGCTCCCTCGTCGTCGCTTAGCAGGAGCAGCGGCACGCCCGTAGAGGTTTGCCGCCGCATGCATGTCGCCGCGCGCAAACGCTCGCCGCGCGGCCGATGCCAGCCGTCGCGCTCCGTCGCGCCCGATCGCCGCACCCGCCTCGTCGATCGGGCCCAGTTCGCTCAGATAGCTTGTAGGCCTGCTCGAGGTGATAGCCGAGGATCGCTTCGAATTCCTGCCCGCGGTCGCTTTCGGCGTTGACCTGGTCGGCCCATTTGACGAACTCGGTGTGCATCGTGGCGCGTGCACGCTTGAGCAGACCGTTGTAGACGGTGTCGCGCACCAGGTGGTGATCGAAGCGATAGCGCGACTCTGAGTCGACCGACGTCATGGGCCGGATGAAGTGCTTGCGTGACAACGCCGTCAGTTGTGCTTCGATGCCGTCGCGCAGCGGCGGCGGCGCGAGTGCCTGCACGGCGGACTGCGGAAACTCCAGTCCGATCACCGCGGCCGGCTCTGCGGCTGCGCGTTCACTGCGCTGCAGGTTGTCCAAGCGCGCTTCGAGCAGCGCCTGGATCGTGGGCGGCACTGCGATGTCGGCCTGTGCCTGAACGCCGACCCATTGTCCGCCTTCCTGTCGCACGGCGCCGGTGTCGATCAGCATCGCCAGCATCTGTTCGACGTACAGCGGATTGCCCTCTGCCGCGTCGACGATGCGCCTCATCAGAGCGTCCGGCAGGCCGGCCGCGCCGAGCAGATTCGTCACGACCTGGGCCGCGGCCGCGTCGCGCAAGCGGCTGCAGCACGAGCCGGCTCGAACGCTCGCGTTCACCCCACTGCGGACGCTCTTCCAGCAGTTCGTGGCGCGCCGTCGCAAGCAACAGCACCGGCGCATCGCCAATCGTCTCGAGCAGGTTTTCGAGCAGATCCAGAAATGCAGGCTCGGCCCAGTGAATGTCGTCGAACAGCGCGACCACTGGGCCCTGCGCGGCGAGCGTCTGCATGAAGCGGCGCGCACCCCAGTAGATCTCGTGCAACGGAAACGTCGTAGCGCTTAGTCCGGTCGCCGACGCCATGCGATCGGCCACATCGGCGTCGCCGGTGCAGGCGAGCATTTTCTCGCGTGCGATCTCCGGCGAGTCGTCGCCGCGGATCTCCGCCGCCGAAGACGACCATCTCGCGCAAAGGCCAGAACGTGATGCCTTCGCCATATGCGAGGCAGCGTCCGCAAATGATGCGCGCATCGCTGCCGACCCGGTCCATCAGTTCGCGCACCAAGCGTGACTTGCCGATGCCTGCATCGCCGATCACTGTCACCATGCTGGCACGCACGCGTCGGCGACCGACTGTTTCCCATGCTGCCTGCAGTACCGCAAGCTCGTCGTCACGCCCGACCACAGGCGTGTCTTGCCGCGCGCACATTGCCCTCCTGCCCGTGCGCAGAGATCAGGCGGTAGGCGGCTACCGGCTGCGACTTGCCCTTCAAGCGTCAACGGCTCGACCGGCTCCGCCTTGACGGCGTCGCGCACGAGCCGGTACGTCACCTCGCCGATGTAAATTTCATTCGCCGGCGCGGCCTGTTCGAGCCGCGCCGTGACGTTGACCGCGTCTCCGGTCGCGAGCTTCTGATCCGCGCGTCGGATCGTCGACGGCAACCACCTCGCCGGTGTTCACGCCGGTGCGGTTTGCCAGCACGACGCCGAAGCGCGTACTTCAACGACTCGTTCAACTCCGCGCAGCACCGTCTGCATGCCGATTGCGGCACGTACCGCACGCAACGCATCGTCCTCGTGCGCACGCGGCAGACCGAACACCGCCATGATGGCGTCGCCGATGTACTTTTCGATCTTGCCGCCATGGCGCTTGATCTCGGCGGCCATCGCGCTGAAATAGCGCTCCTTGACTTCGTGCAACGCTTCGTTGTCCAGGCGTTCGCCAAGTGCGGTCGAATCTTTCAAGTCGCTGAAGATCAGCGTTACCGTCTTGCGCACCTCGTGCACCGGCAACGCTTCGGCGGTGATCAGTGGCGTACCGCAGTAGCCGCACAACCTGAACTTGGGCGGGTTTTCCTCGCCGCATCCGGGACACCGGATCATTAACTGCGCGATCCCCATGTCGGAAAATCTTCTACGGGCGTCGTGTGCGTAACCACCTGCTTTCCATTCCATAGGTGCAGCTGAAAGCCCGACGGCTCAAGCGTGAATCGAATGTCGGCGCCGGGCGTGAGGTCGAGCGTCAGTTGGTGCGCGGTGCTCGGACACACCGAGGCGACCGTACCCGCAAAGCGCGCCTGAATCGTTCGGTGAAAGTGGCCGCTGATAATGCATTGGACGTGTGCATGCCGCGCGATGACCGCAGCTTCGGCCTCCGGGTTGGCGAGACTCATGCCATCCATGATCGAAAGGCCGGTTACGAACGGCGGGTGATGTTGCGCGATGATGGTCGGGCGATCCGATTCACCGCAGCGTACGGTCAAGCCACTGCAGCCGCTGCGCGCACAAGTGGCCGCCCGGCTCTCCGGGCACCGTCGTATCGAGCACCACCAGACGCACGTCGAAATTCATCGACGACGTACTGCAGGAAGCCGTCTTCCCCAATTAGCTGGGCGTGCTGCTGGAAAAACACTCTGGAGCGCACGCGCGATCATCATGATTACCAGCGACCAGATAGACCGGCATTGGCAATGGCGCAAGCAGTTCGGCCAACAGCCGATATTCCTCGACGGTGCCGTGGTCTGTCAGATCGCCGGTCGCGACGACGGCGTCGGGCAAGCGCGGCAACGCAAGGATCTTGTGCACGCATCGCTGCAGCATGCGTCCCGTGTCGACCCTGCCATAAGCAAGAGTGCCCTCGGTACGATGTGCGGATCACTGATCTGGCATAGCAGCATTGCGCAGAGCGTAGCCGATGCTGGGAAGGCCGCAATGGAACGACTGACAGGTGAACCGGAACCGTCAGACAGGCCCCGCGCGGCATGGCAACACGCGACGACCGTGATACCTTGCGAAAAATGAACGCACCGCTGCCGCAACCGCACGCTTCGCAACTGCTCGCGGAGCGCATCCCGCTTGAAGGCACAGGCGCCGTTGACGTTGATCGGCAGCGAGTCGTAGCCGCCGCGCTGAAATCCTTTCTGCCCGAACGCTGCGTGCTCTGGCGCGAAGAAGATACGCGGCCGTACGAATGCGACGGACTGACGATGTATCGGCAATTGCCGATGATCGTCGCGCTACCCGAAACCGAAGAGCAGGTCGCACGCATCGCGCGCGTTTGCTTCGAGATGCAGGTGCCCATCGTGCCGCGGGGCGCGGGCACTGGACTCGTCGGGCGGCGCACTACCGCACGGACGCGGCGTGTTGCTGTCGCTCACGAAATTCAACCGCATTCTGAACATCGACCCGCTGGCGTGCACGGCTGTCGTTCAACCGGGCGTTCGCAACCTTGGCGATTTCGGAAGCGGTCGCGCATCTCGGGATGTACTACGCACCGGATCCGTCGAGTCAGATCGCTTGCACGATCGGCGGCAACATTGCCGAGAATTCGGGCGGCGTGCATTGCCTGAAGTACGGCCTGACGTTGCACAACGTGCTGCGCGTACGCGGGGTGACGATCGAAGGCGAAGTCATCGAAATCGGCTCCGAAGCATTCGACTCGCCCGGCCTGGATTTGCTGTCGCTGGTCATCGGCTCCGAAGGCATGTTGCTGATCACGACCGAGGCGACGGTGAAGCTGTTGCCGAAGCCGGTCCGTCAGCAGGTCGTGATGGCATCGTTCGACGATGTCGGCAAAGGAGGCGATGCCGTCGCCGCAGTGATTGCCGCCGGCATCATCCCGGCCGGCATGGAAATGATGGACCGGCCGGCAGTTGCCGCAGTTGAGCCGTTCGTGAATGCCGGTTATGACTTGAATGCGGAATCGATACTGCTGGTGGAGTCCGACGGCACGCGCGAAGAAGTCGATGAGGAGATCGCGCGCATCGAAGCGGTGCTCAAAGCGAATGGCGCGACGCGGCTCGAGGTGTCGCAGTCGGATGCCGAACGGAATCGCTTTTGGGCAGGCCGCAAGGCAGCGTTTCCCGCGGTAGGCAGGGTCTCGCCCGACTACTACTGCATGGACGGAACGATTCCACGCAAGCGCCTCGGCGAAGTACTGAAGGCAATCGGTGCGATGGAAACAAAGTATGGCTTGCGCTGCGCCAATGTGTTTCATGCCGGCGATGGCAACTTGCATCCGCTGATCATGTTCGACTGCAACGATCCGGATTCGGTGATGCGCGCCGAACAATTTGGATTCGAAATTCTCGAGCTATCGATCGCCGTCGGTGGCACCGTAACCGGCGAGCACGGTGTCGGCGTCGAGAAAATCCATCAGATGTGCCAACAGTTCGATTCGGCCACGCTCGAATCTTTTTTTGCGGTAAAGCGCGCATTCGATCCTGCTGGATTGCTCAATCCGGGCAAGGCGATTCCGACGCTGACGCGTTGTGCCGAGTACGGCAAGATGCATGTGCACGGCGGGCGACTCAACTTTCCCGATCTGCCGCGGTTTTAGAGTAACAGGCGATAGATGGCGGTAGCGTCAAACGACGTGGTGCGCTCACTGCAAGAGCGCGTTCGCTCCGCCGTCGCCGCGCAAACTCCGCTCGTGATTCGTGCAGGCGGCACAAAGCACTTCTATGGACACTCCGCTCGCGCCGGCATGAAGTGCTGGATCCGCGAGCTTACTGCGGAGTCATCGACCACGAGCCGACCGAACTGGTGATCACCGCCTGCAGCGGCACGCCGCTTGCCGAAGTCGAAGCCACACTGGCACGACACAATCAGATGCTCGCGTTCGAGCCGCCGCACTTCGGCACCTCAGCCACGCTGGGCGGCGCCATTGCATGCGGACTCGCCGGACCGCGCCGCATGGCAGCAGGAGGGATTCGCGATTTCGTGCTGGGTGCAACGCTGCTCGATGGACGCGCGGACGTGCTGACTTTCGGCGGCAACGTGATGAAGAACGTGGCAGGGTACGACGTATCGCGAGCGCTGGCGGGGTCGCTGGGAACGCTCGGCATGCTTCTCGATGTCTCGCTGAAAGTCATGCCCCGCCCTGCGACCGAGCAAACGCTGCGCTTGGAGCTACCCGAAGCCGATGCAGTCAGCCGCACCAACCAGTGGGCGGGACAGCCCTGGCCGATTTCCGCAACCGCATGGCTCGACGGTGCTCTGACGGTGCGGTTGTCGGGAGCAACCGCCGGCGTGCGGGCGGCGCAGGCGAAGCTCGGAGGCGACGTGGTGGCAGATGGCGCGGATTTCTGGATGACGCTTCGCGAGCAAACGCATAAGTTCTTCAAACGCACGGATACAGCAACGCTGTGGAGGCTGTCGGTCCCGCCGACAACCGTGCCTTTGCAGCTCGGCACGACGCTTGATCGAATGGCGCGGCGCGCAGCGCTGGATCTGGTCGACCGAACCCGCGGCTGATATTCGCGCGAAGGTTCAGGCGGCACGGGGCCATGCAACTGCATTCCGCCAGCATGACCGCAACGACGTCTTTCATCCGCTTGCGCCGGCGCTTGCGCAGATACATCAGCGGTTGAAGAAGGAATTCGACCCGATGGGAATTTTCAACCCCGGCCGCATGTATTCGGGCTTGTAGATGCAAACCGCGCTCGCCGATTTCATCAAGGACACGCCCGAAGGCAAAGAGGCGGATTCGATCCTGCGCAAGTGCGTGCATTGCGGCTTCTGCACCGCCACGTGTCCCACGTATCAGCTGCTTGGTGATGAGCTCGACGGGCCGCGCGGTCGCATCTACCTGATCAAACAGGTGCTCGAAGGCCACGAAGTCACAGCCAAAACGCAGTTGCATCTGGATCGATGCCTGACGTGTCGCAACTGCGAGACCACGTGTCCTTCGGGGGTCAAATACGGCCGTTTGGTCGATATCGGACGCAAGATCGTCGATGACCATGTACCGCGCCCCGCGGGCGATCGCCTCGCTCGCATTGCGCTGAAGGAAGGCGTCACCAGCCCGTTGTTCGGACCGGCAATGCGGGTCGGTCAGATGGCGCGTCCACTGCTTCCTCATTCTTTGCAGAACAAGGTGCCGCGCACGACAACGCGCGGGACTCTGGCCTTCGCGTTCGCATGCGCGCAAGGTGCTGCTGCTCGAAGGCTGCGTCCAGCCGTCGATGGCGCCCAACATCAACACAGCGACCGCGCGAGTGCTCGACGCACTGGAGATCGAAACATTGCGGCCGGCAGCGGCCGGGTGTTGTGGCGCGATTCGTTACCACCTGAATGATCACGACGGCGGGCTCGCCGATGCTCGACGCAACATTGATGCATGGTGGCCATACGTTGCGCACGCAGAGGAAGACGGACTCGCGCGATTCTGATGAATGCCAGCGGCTGCGGCGTTCAGGTCAAGGAGTACGCCCACCTGCTGGCACGCGATTCGAAGTATGCGGCCAAGGCGCGTCGCATCAGTGAAATGACGAAAGATGTGTGCCGAATTCCTGCCATCGTTTGCCGCCCAATTGCGAACAAGCCTGAGGCCGGCATCCGGCAACCGAGTGGTCTTTCATCCGCCTTGCACGCTGCAACACGGACAGCAGATTCGAGGCGTAGTTGAAAATCTGCTGGCATCGCTCGGCGCCGTGGTCGCGCCGTTCGCCGAAAGCCACATGTGCTGCGGATCGGCGGGGACGTACTCGGTGTTGCAACCCGAGCTTGCCTACGCGCTGCGGGATCGCAAGCTAGACCATTTGCAAGCGGCAGAACCCGATGTGATTCTGTCGGCGAACATCGGATGCATCACGCATCTGGCAACCGGCACCAAGACCCGCGTGATGCACTGGATCGAATGGCTGGATCAGCGGCTACAAGCTACTTGAGCATGCTCCTTAACATCCACGCCGTCTTTCTCCAGTGCGACCTGAAGCCGCTGCGTCAGCAAGTCGGTCGTCGACTCGTCGCCACCTTTATCCGCCGCAGGCAAGCACCTCACGTGCGGTGCGCGCCACCGCTTCGTGGCCCTTCGTCAGGAGCCGTACCATTTCCATCGCTTCGGGCACGCCATCGGTCTCGTCGATCGATGTCAATTTGGCGAACTGGGTGTTGGTGCCAGGCGCCGGATAGCCGAGCGAGCGAATGCGCTCGGCGATGTCGTCCAGCGCATTCCAGAGCTCGGTGTATTGCTCCATGAACATCAGATGCAGCGTGTTGAACATCGGCCCTTCGACGTTCCAGTGAAAACTGTGCGTCTTCAGGTACAAGCCGTACGTGTCTGCTAGCACGCGCGATAGTCCCAATGCGATTTTCTCGCGATCCTTGTCCGGAATGCCGATATCGATAAACGGTGCCCCATTGGTGCGTGCTTCGGTCTTGTTCTTGCGGGCCATTTGGTCCTCCTGCTGATTCTGCTTAGGCAGCGATGTTAGTGACACGGCTGATCGGATTGCCAATCGTCAATTTCAAAAACGCCGATAGGCGATCTCACTTACCAGGTTTCGGTGCGTGCATCGGGAAGAGGTGTCACGCCGTGCAGCGTGCATTTCAATACCGCTTGCCGCAGCGCTTCGATGGCAGGTGCGCGCGTGAATGATTTTCGCCACGCCAGCACGACGCGGCGATCCGGAGCGGGCGGCTTGAATGGTACATAGGCCAGCAGCGAATCGCGCGGCGGCTTGTCGGGAATCGATGTTTTCGGCAACACGGTTACTCCAAGTCCGGAACCTACCATGTGCCTTATCGTCTCCAGCGACGATCCTTCGAACGTCTTCTGAATTCCTTCGGCGGAAGACGAGAACCGCGACAGCTCGGGGCACACTTCGAGTACCTGATCCCGGAAGCAATGCCCAGTCCCAAGCAGCAACATCGTTTCCTTCTTCAGATCTTCGCTGGGAATCGCTTTTCGCTTTGACCAGGGATGCAGGCGCGGAACGGCGATCACGAACGGCTCGTCGTACACCGGCTGCAGCACCAAACCGGCTTCTGGCAGCGGCAGCGCCATGATCGCGACATCGATCTCGCCGTTTTTCAGCAGATCCACGAGCTTGACCGTGAAGTTTTCTGTCAACAGCAACGGCATCTGCGGCGCGTCTTTCAGCAACTGCCGAACAAGAGCCGGTAACAAGTAGGGCCCGATTGTGTAAATCACCCCGAGGCGAAGCGGGCCCGACAGCGGATCTTTGCCCTGCCGCGCGATTTCCTTGATGCGGCTCGCTTCATCCAACGTGCGCTGCGCCTGGCTGACGATGCGTTCGCCGGCCGGAGTCATCGTCACATCGTTGGTGCGGCGCTCGAAGATCTGCGTTCCGAGTTCGTCTTCAAGTTTTTTGATCGCAACCGACAGGGTCGGCTGGCTGACGAAGCAGGCATCCGCCGCGCGGCCGAAATGGCGTTCGCGAGCGACCGCTACCACGTAGCGGAGCTCCGTCAATGTCATGAGTGCAAGTTCATGCAGTCAGAAATTCGTTCGAGGCCGCATACCAGCGCTGCACATGTTGACGCGCGATATCGGGATTCTCCACGAGCAGCTCGGTTGCCGCAGTGCGCGCCTGTTCGACCAGATGCGCATCACGCTGCAGATCGGCGAAGCGCAACAACGGCATTCCCGACTGGCGCGCTCCGAGAAACTCGCCGGGCCCGCGCATCGTCAGATCTTGCCGTGCGATTTCGAAGCCATCGTTGGTCTCATAGATGACCTTCAACCGCTCGCGCGCCGGTTCCGACAAAGGCTCCTCGAACATCAGAATGCAAAAACTCTGATCGCCGCCACGACCGACGCGGCCGCGCAGCTGGTGCAGCTGCGCCAGGCCAAATCGCTCTGCGTGCTCGATCACCATCAGCGTCGCATTCGGCACGTCGACGCCGACTTCAATCACTGTGGTGGCGACGAGCACGTCAATCTCGCGGTGCTGAAAGCGCTGCATGACGTCGGCTTTCATTGTCGACGGCAGCTGCCCATGCAGCAATCCGATACGCAGGTCAGGCAGCATCTGCGTGATGCACTCATATGTTTCGGTCGCCGTAGCGACTTCGATCACTTCGCTCGATTCGATCAGTGGGCATACCCAGTACGCCTGCCGACCGGCTGCGGCATCGGCGCGTATGCGCTGCATCACGTCCTCGCGCCGGCGCGTCGAGATCAACTTGGTCACCACCGGCCTGCGGCCGGGCGGCAACTCGTCGATCACCGACACGTCCAGATCGGCCAGATAACTCATCGCCAACGTCCGCGGAATCGGCGTTGCCGAGAGCATCAACAGATGCGGTGCGTTACCGTCCGCGCCGCCGCGCAGCGCGACGCGCTGGGCGACACCAAAGCGGTGTTGCTCGTCGACAATGGCCAAACCGAGCCGCGCAAAGGCAACCGCCTCCTGAATCAACGCATGCGTGCCGACGATCAATTGTGCTTGCCCGCTTGCTGTCGCCTCCTGCGCCGCGCGCTTGGCCGCAGATGTCAGACGTCCAGCCAACCATTCGATTCGCACGCCGACGGGCTCCAGCCATTCGGCGACCTTGCGAAAGTGCTGCTCCGCCAAAATTTCCGTCGGCGCCATCAACGCGGCCTGGTATCCGCTTTCGATCGCGCGCGCGGCGGCAAGCGCCGCAATGACGGTCTTGCCGCTGCCAACGTCGCCCTGCAACAAGCGATGCATCGGCTGCGCGCGCGCGAGGTCGCGTTCGATCTCGTCCCATACGCGTTGCTGGGCGCGCAGTCAAAGTAAACGGCAATTGAGCGCGCAGCCGTGTGCTGATAGAGCCCTCAGTTGCAACCGGAACGGCCAGCACAGGCGCCCGCCGGTCCGCGCGTGCCGCACGGGCGGCGCGCAACGCAAGCTGCTGCGCGAGTAATTCATCGAACATCAAGCGGCGCCATGCCGGATCGGTGCGCTGTTGAAGTGCGACCGAATCTGCATCGGGCGGTGGCCGATGCAGACGCTCAACCGCATCCTTCAACCGATCCAACCGATGACGATCGCGCATCTTTGCGGGCAACATGTCATCGATGTCGACGTCGCGCAGCGCGCGATCGATTCGCTTGCGTAGCCACGATTGCGGCACGCCCTCGGGCGATGGGTACACAGGCGTGAGCGACCTCGACAGCGGATCGGCGCTGTCGCAGGCACGCATGCGCGGATGAATCATTTCAGCGCCGGCTAAGCCACCCCGTACGAGGCCGAAGATGCGAAAGCGGCGACCCACTGCCAGCTGCTTGATCTGCGACGCGTAGAAATTGAGAAAGCGCAGCATCAGCTGGCCTGTCTCGTCGCGCACCGTTACCCGCAATTGCCGTTTGCCGCGATACACGACATCCGCCGAAAGCACTTCGGCCTCAACCTGCGACTCGTCACCTGCGATCAACTCGGCGATCGGCGTAATGCGCGTTTCATCCTCGTAGCGCAGCGGCAAATGCAAAACAAAATCCCAGTCGGAAACAAGCCCCGCCCGCGCAAGCCGCGCTGCGATCGTGTTGCTCGGTGCAGCGTTCGCCTCGCTCCGGACTTTGCGCGCAGCCAATGGCTACAGCACCAGAATCGCTTCGACCTCGAATTGCGCGCCACGCGGCAAGCTGGCGACACCCACGGTCGAACGCGCTGGATAAGGCTTCGGCACCACCTCGCCCATGATTGCGTTGGCCTTCGCAAACTGACCGAGGTCGGTGAGGAAAAGCGTGAACTTCACGGCGTTGCGCCAGCGACCCACCGCTCGCCTTGGCGACCGCCGCCAGATTCTTGAACGCTTGCCGAACCTGTGCCGTCGAAATCCTGCCGCAGCTCGCCGGACGCTGGATCGAGTCCGATCTGGCCCGACGTAAAGACAACCAATCCGGTCTTGACGGCCTGCGAGTAGGGCCCGATTGCCGACGGCGCGTCGGATGTCGAAACGATTTCCTTGTTCATGCGGCTCCTCTACGAGCGTGGCCAAGCTGCAGTCTAGCGGCGCAGCGGATCAAGGCTCGACACGTCAAATGACTCGCGGCTCGGGCTCCAGCTCGATGCCGAACTTCGCATGCACAGCGTCCTGAACTTCGCGCGCGAGTGCGAGAATTTCTGCACCGGTGGCGCCACCGAGATTGACGAGCACCAGCGCTTGTTTTGCGTAGACGGCGGCTTGGCCGCGCACCGTCCCCTTGAGCCCGCACGCGTCGATCAGCCAGCCGGCGGCAAGTTTGTAGCGTCCACCGCCGATGTCGTAACTGACCAGTGAAGGATGGCGCTCGATCAGCGTTGAGCGTTGCTGACGTGATATCACCGGATTTTTGAAAAAGCTGCCCGCGTTTCCGACCGCTGCAGGGTCCGGTAGCTTTCGCCTCCGAATTGCAACGACCGCATTAAAGACGTCGCGCGGCTGCGGGTGCGTAATGTTTCGGTCGCGCAACTCGCTCGCAACGTCGGCGTAGCCGGTAACCGGCGCCCATTGGCGCGGCAACGCGAGCGTGACGTTGACGATCAAGCGCGATTCGTTCGCGCGCTTGAAAGTGCTGTCGCGGTATCCGAAGCCGCACTCACCTGCGGTTAGCGTCTGCAGCGATTGAGTCGCCAAATCCCAGACCTGCAATCGGTCAAACCGCTCGGCGAGCTCAACGCCGTAGGCGCCGATGTTCTGAATCGGCGCAGCGCCCACTGAACCCGGAATCAGCGCGAGGTTTTCCAGCCCCGGCATGTTCTGATCGACCAAACGTTCGACGAGTGTGTGCCAGTTCTCGCCCGCGCCTACTCGCACCAACCAGTGCGCGCCGTCATCGTCTTGCGTAATACCGGGAATCTCGACCTTCAATACGCAGCCATCGAAGTCCTGCGTGAAAAGCACATTGCTGCCGCCGCCCAATATCAGCAGCGGAACGCCGGCAACACTGCGGTCCGCCAATACACGCTGCAAGCTCCTCAACAGAACGCACCCTGGCAAACAGCGCCGCGCTTACATCGACGCCGAACGTATTGAACGAGCGCAATGAAACGTCGCGCTCGATCAAGCCTTTGCCAAGAACCTTCATGGGCCGAGTTTAGAGGCCGATACACTTGCGCCGACTTCCCGGAGACATGTCATGCCGTCGTTCGACGTCGTTTGCAAACCCAATATGGTCGAAGTGCGCAATGCAATCGATCAGGCCAACAAGGAAATCACCAATCGGTTCGACTTCAAGGGCTCGGATGCTCGCTTCGAACACAAGGACTTCGAACTCACCGCGTATGCGGACGATGAATTCAAGCTCGGGCAAGTGCGGGACGTGCTCGCCGGCAAGATGGCCAAACGAGGCGTCGATGCAAGGCTGTTCGAATATGAAAAGCCCGAAAAAATCTCGGGCGACAAGCTGAAGCAGCCGATCAAGATCAAAAACGGCATCGAGCAGACGCTTGCGAAGAAAATCGTCGCGCTGGTGAAGGAACGCAAGCTCAAAGTGACTGCCAGCATTCAGGGCGACGCTGTCCGCATCGCCGGCGCCAAGAAAGACTCACTGCAGGAATGCATCGCCCTGCTGCGCGGCCAAATCACCGAATTGCCGCTGACTTTCGAAAACTTTCGCGACTAGACGCTCGGATTTTGCCGACTTCGATGGAAAACCGACCGATCGTCGGCGGCGTTTTGTCATCCGGACGGATTACCCTTAACCTCCGGCGCAATGCGAGCAACGTCTTCCCGCTTCAACGCCTTCGTGGCGTCGATCGATGCCAATCTCGAGGGGCGGCCTGCTCTCAGCCCGAGTACGCACGCGCCGGCGTCAGCGTCTGACAGCGACGCCTGTTTATCGGTATTGGAGCGGCGACACCCTGCCGTGATCCAGACGTTGCGGCTGCTATGGGGTTATCCGGAGCTCAACCAGTATTTCGAGAAGGTGTACAGCGGCCGCGATGCTTCGCTAAACCTCGCGCCCGACGCGATGTCCGAATTGATGGTGCTGGCAAGCGTGCATCAGAGAATCTGTCCGCATCGCCCCGCCGCCACCGTTCAGGAACTCTATGGATCGAGCCGCTTGTCCGATCCCTGGAAGCCTGCGCGCTTGCGCCGCTAGCGGGTCGTCAGTGTCGCAGGCCACGTAGCCAGCGGTCATACATCCGTTCTGCGACGCGGTTCATTCGCTGCGTGCGCTGATCCAGATTCAGAATGATTTCTTTTGCGCGCTGCACGCCGACGCCGAGTTGGCGCTCGAACGCCTCATCGATCTCGCGCTGACCGTCGGAATTGCCGACCCAAGCATTGACCAGCGCCGGCGTCATCTCGACGTGAAACTGCATGCCCAGATGCGCGTGATCTTTTCGATCGATCACGAACGCCTGGTTCGCGCACAACGGTGTCTTTAAGAAACGCCGTGCCTCCTTCGGCAGTGCAAACGTGTCGCCGTGCCACTGGAACAGGTCGAACACCGGCTCAGCGCCAATCCACTCGCGCGCAAGCTCAGCGTCGTCAACTTCGACGTTGCTCCAGCCAATTTCCTTCATTGAATTCCGCGTCACCGGAGCACCCAACGCTTTTGCGAGCAATTGTCCGCCCAGGCAATGACCGATGATCGGTACGCCCCGCTGATCGGCGTCGCGCAGCAATGCAAGCTCGGCGTCGATCCACGGCAGGTCGTCATTCGCACTCATGCTGCCGCCGAGCGAACAGATGCCGGAGTACGCCTCGGCGGAGCTCGGCATTGCATCGCCCGCGTACACCATTACCGTTCGATGCGGAAGGCCTCTCTGCACCAGGTGGGTTTCAAAATGACCCGGACCGGTGTCGGCCTCGTGTTGCACGATGGCAATCGGCTTCATCGGCGTCAGCCGAACTGTTCTAGGCCGCCGACTGCACGACACGGACTGTTCGCGTCGCGTCGGGAAACCGCGCCCGGATCGCCGCGGCGACACTGACTGCATCGAGACCGCATTCCTTCAGCAGCGCAGCCGGATCGCCATGGTCGATAAAACGATCAGGCAGACCCAGTCGCAGCACCGGGACTTCGATACGCTGCGCGGCAAGCGACTCGAGACACGCACTGCCGGCTCCGCCCGCGATGACGTTCTCTTCGATCGTGACCAGCGCATCGTGCGTGCGCGCGAGCTTCGCCACCAACTCGTCGTCCAGCGGCTTTATGAAACGCATGTTTGCAACCGTCGCATCGAGTTGCTCGGCCGCCGCGAGTGCGGGCGACACCATCGAGCCGAACGCAAGGATCGCGATGCGGCGACCGGACACCGCGTTCGAGCTGCGCCGCAGCTCACCGCGCCCGATCGGCAACTCGCTCATCGCCTGTTCGATCGCGACACCCGGTCCCACTCCGCGCGGATACCGAACCGCGACCGGGCCGTCGTTCTTGAACGCGGTGTACAACATCTGCCGGCATTCATTTTCATCGGAAGCCGCCATCACCATCGTGTTGGGAAGGCACCGCAAATAGCTGAGATCGAATGCGCCGTGATGCGTGGCTCCATCGGACCCCACCAGTCCACCTCGATCGAGCGCAAAAACCACCGGCAGATTCTGAATGCAGACATCGTGTATCAACTGGTCGTACGCGCGCTGCAGGAACGTCGAGTAAATCGCGACGACAGGCTTCATACCATCGCACGCAAGACCGGCCGCAAATGTCACGGCGTGCTGCTCGGCGATGCCGACGTCGAAGTAGCGATCCGGATACTCCTGCTCGAAGCGCACCAGACCCGAGCCTTCGCGCATCGCGGGCGTGATGCCGATTAAACGGCCATCGAGCGCGGCCATATCGCACAGCCAGTCGCCGAAAACTTTCGTGTAATTCGGCTTGCTCGCGGAAGCCGCTGTGTAGCCGACACTCGGGTCGAACTTCGTTGGGCCGTGATACAGCACCGGATCTGCTTCAGCGAGCTTGTAGCCCTGACCCTTTTTGGTGACGACGTGCAGAAACTGCGGGCCGCTTAGCTGCTCGCCGAGCTGTTTCAAGTTCTGCAATGTCGGCAACAATGAATCGAGATCGTGCCCATCGATCGGGTCCGATGTAGTTGAAGCCGAACTCCTCGAACAGCGTGCCGGGCACGACCATGCCCTTCGCGTGCTCCTCGAATTTCTTCGCCAGCTCGAATACCGGCGGGAAGCTCTTGAGGACCTGTTTGCCCGCCTGCTTGGCAGTCGCGTAGAACTTGCCGCTCATCAGCCGCGCCAGATAGCGGTTCAACGCGCCGACCGCCGGCGAGATCGACATATCGTTGTCGTTCAGGATGACCAGCAGCCGCACGTTATCGGTCACGCCGGCGTTATTGAGCGCCTCGAACGCCATGCCGGCGCTCATCGCACCGTCGCCGATCACCGCAATCGAGTGACGCGCACGATTGTTGGTTGCGTGCCGCGACCGCCATTCCGAGAGCCGCGGAAATCGACGTCGATGAATGCGCGGTGCCGAACGTGTCGTACTCGCTTTCCGAGCGGCGTGGAAACCCCGATACGCCGCCGTGCTGCCGCAACCGTTCCATCTGCTCGCGCCGGCCGGTCAGGATCTTGTGCGGATAGGTCTGGTGACCGACGTCCCATACGATGCGATCTTCGGGCGTGTTGAACACATAGTGCAGCGCGATGGTCAGCTCGACCGTGCCCAGGTTCGAGCTCAAGTGACCGCCGGTTTTCGACACCGACTCGAGCACGAAGGCGCGCAACTCGTCGGCCAGCTGGGGCAACTGCGCGCGGTCCAACGCGCGCAGATCCGCGGGCGAGTTGATCTTGCTAAGAAGGTTCATGCTGAAAGCAACGCGGGTTAACTCTTCCGGCAGACAACGAAGTCGGCCAATTCTCGCAAACGCTGCGCACTGTGACCGATTTCCTCGACCGCCTGCAGCGCCTGTGCGCGCAGTCGCAACGACCATGCTCGAGCCGCTTGCGCACCGAGCAGCGACACGTAGGTCGGCTTCTGCTGCTCGGCATCCTTACCCGCGGTCTTGCCGAGCTCCGCGGTACTCGCCTCGACGTCGAGCAGATCATCGACGATCTGAAACGCCAGCCCGATCGCATCGCCGTACTGGCCGAGCGCCTCGCGTGTGCATTCGGTCAGCAACGAAGCGCGCCCCGACAACGCACCCATTAAGTACCGCCGCCCTTAACAGCGCGCCGGTTTTCATTCGGTGCATGCGCTCCAGCTCGGCAATCGTCGGGGTCGTCCCGACTGCAGCGAGATCGATGGCCTGACCACCACACATGCCGGTTGTCGACGACGCATGCGCAAGCTCGCGTATCAACGCCGCGGTTTGCGATGCGGGCAATGCGCCGTCCGCGAGAACCTTGAAGGCTTCTGCCTGTAGTGCGTCCCCAGCCAACATCGCCGTGGCTTCATCGAACTTGACGTGAACAGTCGGTTTGCCGCGCCGCAGGACATCGTTGTCCATGCACGGCATGTCGTCGTGGACCAGCGAATAGGCATGGACGAATTCGACGGCGAGAGCTGCCCGGTCGAGCGCGTCGCTTTCGGCTTCGGTGACGTCGCCCGCCGCGTACACCAGCAGCGGCCGCACTCGCTTGCCACCATCTAGCACCGCGTAGCGCATCGCCGAGTGCAACCGCGTCGGCACGTCGTCTGCCGACGGCAACGTGCGCTGCGCGGCATCGTCGAACCGCGTGCCGCACTCGGCAATCCAGTGGTCAAGCGGCACCTCAAACGGCGGCGACTGCACCGCAGCGGTACACGTCATTCGGTGCTGCTCTTGTCGATACCGCCGCGCAACTCGGAGAGGTCGAGCGGCTTTAATAGATCGCCTTCGAGCCGCTTGATCTCCTGCTCCGCGTTGGCCAGCTTGCTCTGGCAAAACCGCGCCAGCTCGGCGCCACGCCGATACGCAGCAATCGATTCATCGAGCGACAACTGACCCGATTCCATCCGGCGCACAAGCGCGTCGAGCTCGTCGAGCGCCTGTTCGAATCCGAGCGATTCGGGCGAAGCGTTTGAAGCCGGCGAAGCGGTTGCAACATCTGGTGCTTTCATCGGTGCCGATTCTAGTGCAGTGGCGATTTAGAATTCCCGCCGATGAGTGACGCAGAATCTTCAAGCATGCTGCTTAGCGTTCAGCAATTGCGCACGCACCTGGACGATGTGCGTTGGTGCGTCGTAGACGTTCGTCACGATTTGTTCGACGTGCAAGCAGGCCTTCGTGCTTATCGGGAAGGTCATATTCCGGGCGCTGTGTTTGCAAACATCGACACGCAGTTGTCCGGCACGAAGACCGGGCTCAATGGGCGTCACCCCATGCCGAACCGCGACGATCTGATCGAAACATTTCGCGGCTGGGGTATCAACAACGATTCGCAAATCGTGGCCTACGATGCGCAGGGTGGCCAGTTTGCTTCACGGCTGTGGTGGCTGGCACGCTGGCTGGGCCACGCTCGTGTCGCTTTGCTCGATGGTGGATGGCCGAAGTGGTTAAACGACACACACTTGTCGAGCCAGCAGCTACCGCAAAAAGCGCGCGGCAACTTCACCGCGAGCGAATCGATGATGCCGCTGGCGACGGTGGATCAAGTGCTGCAGTCGCTCGACAGCCAAGATCGCATGTTGCTCGACGCGCGCACCGCCGAGCGGTTTCGCGGCGAGCAGGAGCCGATCGATCCGGTAGCTGGGCATATTCCCGGCGCACGCAATCGGCCGTGGCTACAGAACTTGAATCCGGATCAAACGTTCAGATCGGCGCGCGAGCTGCGCTCCGAGTTTGAGACGCTGCTCAACCAACGCACGCCGGATCAAATCACTCACCAGTGCGGCTCAGGAGTCACCGCGTGCCACAACGTGTTTGCGATGGAGCTGGCGGGACTGCCCGGCTCCGCGCTATACGGCGGTTCGTGGAGCGAGTGGATTGCCGACCCCGCTCGGCCCATCGCGACCGGCGAGAACACCTAATGCCCGTGCAATCCCGTCGTGGCCGCACCGGCTATCAAAACGCCCAAGATCACCAGCGCAACTTGCGGCAGCGACTTCGCCAGCGACGAACGCCGCATCATCTCCGGTAACAGATCGGACAGCGCGACGTACATCAGGCTCGACGCAGCCAGTGCCAGCACGTAGGGAAGCAACCCGCGTGTCGCGTCGAGTACGAAATACCCGACGACGCCGGCCCACCACCGCCGACAGGCCCGAAATCAGGTTGAACGCGAACGCGCGGCGCCGCGTGAAGCCGGCATTTAGCAGGATCATGAACTCGCCGATCTCCTGCGGAATTTCGTGCGCCATTACGGCCAGCGTAGTAATGATTCCGAGCTGCGTGTCGACCAGGAACGCGCCGGCGATCATGATGCCGTCGGCCATGTTGTGGAATGTGTCACCAATCAGGATTTCCACACCACCTCGACCCGCCTCGTGTGCGTCGTGCCCCGATTCGTGATGGTGCTCGTCGCCTTCATGATGATGCGTGTGATGAATCAGCGAGAGCTTTTCCAGCACGAACAAACCGAGAATGCCGGCGATGATCACCCAGCCGAGCGTAAAAGGATTGGCTTCGCTGTTGAAGGCCTCAGGCAGAAGGTGCGTGATCGCCGTTGCCAATAACAGCCCGGCCGATACCGGCACCAGCTTGTCGATCAGCTTGCCGAGATAACGAAAGCTCAACCAGCCCGCGAGGCCAAGAGAAAGCAAGGTCGACAGCAGATTGGCGAGAATGATGTAGCCGAGTGTCATCCTGAGTCGCATCAAATCATAGGGGCGCTACCAAGTGCGCCCCTATTGCTCGCTCAGCGTAACAGCGCTGTCAAGCCTGCGTGCCTATGACAAGTATTCCTTGAACCACGCTGTCAACCGCTTCCAACCTTCGTCGGCGGCTTGCTTGCGATAATTCGGACGGTAGTCTGCATAAAAGGCGTGCGGGGTATCGGGAAAGATCACCATTTCCGACCGCGTGTTGCCTGCCGCTTTCAGTGCAGCTCCCATCTGCTCGACGGTGTCATTTGGTATGCCGCTATCGGCGCCGCCATAGAGTCCGAGCACCGGTGCCTTGATCCGATCGGCGACCTCGAGCGGCGTTTCGTCGCCGGGGCAGATACGACGCGCAGTCGGCCCATACCACGCGACGGCCGCAGCGAGATTTGGATTGTGAGCGGCGTACATGTGAACGATTCGTCCGCCCCAGCAAAATCCGGTGATACCGAACTTGCCGCCGCCGCCATTTCGCTGCCGCCCATGCAGCCGCTTCGTCGAGGTCGGCCATCACCTGTGCGTCGGGCACTTTGGCTAACGATGTCGTTGATTAACGCGCCGGTATCGCTGTACTTGGTTGGATCGCCTTGCCGCATATAAACTCGGGCGCAACGGCGAGGTAGCCCTGCTTTGCGAGACGGCGCGTGACGTCCTTGATGTGCTCGTGTACTCCGAAAATTTCCTGCACGACCAGCACCGTTGCCAGACCGATCTTACCCTCAGGCATCGCACGGTAGGCGGGTATCTGACGATCCCTGGTTGGAATCTGCACTTCGCCTGCCGTTAGCCCTTCAGTATCGGTAGTGATCATCAATGCGCCTCGTCCCAGTTCGACCCTACGCCCACTTCGGTTAACAGCGGTACGCGCAGATCGGCCACCCGCGACATCAACTCCGGCACGTGGCGTCTCGTCAATTCGACTTCATCGTCGGGTACTTCGAGTACCAGCTCGTCGTGCACCTGCATCACCAGCCGCGTTCCCAGCTGCTCGGTATTGATCCATTTCGATACCGCAATCATCGCAAGCTTGATCAGATCTGCGGCAGTGCCCTGCATCGGCGCATTGATCGCCGCTCGCTCGGCCGCGGCGCGGCGGGGTCCGTTCGGCGAGTTGATCTCTGGCAGCCACAAGCGGCGGCCGAACACGGTTTCGACGTATCCCTGGCGCTTCGCCAGCGCGCGCGTGGACTCCATGTATTTGGCTACGCCCGGGAAACGCGTGAAATAGCGGTCGATGATCAGCTTGGCAGCATCGCGCTCGATGCCGAGGTTGGAGGCCACGCCGAACGCGCTCATTCCGTACATCAGTCCGAAGTTGATCACCTTGATGTAGCTGCGCTGCTGGCTCGTCACCTCGGAAAGCGGCACCGCGAAAACTTCAGACGCCGTTGCGCGATGAATATCCTCGCCTTTGCCGAACGCTTCGAGCAGGCCCGCGTCGCCCGAAATGTGCGCCATGATGCGCAGCTCGATCTGCGAATAATCGGCCGAGACGATTCGATGGCCGGACGGCGCGATGAACGCCTCGCGAATGCGCCTGCCCTCCGGCGTGCGAATCGGAATGTTCTGCAGATTGGGATCGCTCGACGACAGCCGCCCTGTGACCGCCACGGCCTGGCCGTAACTCGTATGCACGCGGTTGTCGCGATCAGCGGTGATCGGCAACTTGTCGCAGTACGTCGACTTCAGCTTCGACAGTCCGCGATGCTCGAGCAATAGCTTCGGCAACGGGTAGTCCAGCGCAAGCTTCTCCAGCACCTCCTCGTCGGTCGACGGTGTGCCGCTTGCGGTTTTCTTCAGCACCGGCAGCTGCAGCTTGCCGAACAGGATTTCGCCGATCTGCTTCGGGCTGCCGAGATTGAACGGCTGCCCGGCAAGCGCGTGCGCCGTCGCCTCGAGCTCTGCGATGCGAGTACCGAGCTCGCGGCTCTGTGCATCGAGCTTCGCACGGTCAATCAAGACACCGGTACGCTCCATCTCGAACAGCACCTGCGCGGTCGGCAGTTCAATCTGCCCGTAGATGAAGCGCAGTTTTTCGTCGGGCTCGATGCGCGGCCACAGGGTTTCGTGCAGCGCCCGAGTGACTTCCGCATCCTCGCCTGCGTAGTCCGTCGCTCGGTCGATGGCAACTTCGTCGAAGCACAATTGATTGACACCCTTGCCGCACACTTCGACGTAGGTCAGCGTTTTGCGGCTCAAGTGCCGCTCGGCGAGCGAGTCGACATCGTGATTGCGATGCGGTTCGAGCACATAGGACTCGAGCTGCGAGTCGTGGGCGACGCCCGCAAGCTTGATGCCGCGGTTCGCCAACGCGTGCATCTGATACTTCATGTTGTGGCCGAGCTTGCGTTGATGCGGGCTTTCGAGCCACGGCCTAAGTTGCTCGAGCACGTCTTCGATCGGTAACTGTTTAGGCGCGCCCGCATAACGATGCGCCAGTGGTATGTAGCACGCGTGCAATGCTTCGACCGATAGCGAGATTCCAACCAGCTCGGCCGCAATCGGATCGAGCGACGTGGTGTGAGTAACGATTGAGGTCAGATCCGCCGAGCCGATCTTGGCCAGCCAGGTTTCGAGCTGCTCGTACGACAAGATTGTTTCGTAGTCGACGTCGGGTCGAGCCAGCGCGGCGGACGACACTTCACCGCTGGCAGACCCTTCGTTCAGAGCCTTGGCAACCGCTGCACCGTCAATCTCACGCAGCCACGCCTTGAATTCGTAGCGCGCGTAAAGCTCGCGCAACTTCTCGACGTCTTGCGCCTGAACGGCCAATGATTCGATCGACTCGAACTCGTCGCCGAGATCGCAATCGCTGCGAATCGTGACCAGCTTGCGAGCCGTCGGCAGCCATTCGAGCGCCTTGCGCAGATTCTCACCCACGGCACCTTTTATGGCGTGCGCATTTGCCACCAGATTGTCGAGTGACCCGTACTCGTGCAGCCACTTGGCGGCCGTCTTCGGCCCGACCTTCTCGACCCCTGGCACGTTGTCGACGCTGTCGCCCACCAGCGTCAGATAGTCGACGATTCGCTGCGGCGGGACGCCGAATTTGCGCTCGACCCCGGGCACGTCGAGCGTTTCGTTGCTCATCGTATTGACCAGCGTGACGTGCTCGTTGACGAGCTGCGCCAGATCTTTGTCGCTGGTCGAGACGATGGTTCGAAATTGCTGCTCGCTGGCGCGCCGCGCAAGCGTCGCGATCACGTCGTCGGCCTCGATTCCGGGGATTTGTATGATCGGCCAGCCGAGCGCCCGCACCGCTTCGTGGATCGGCTCGATCTGTCGCCCGAGATCGTCCGGCATTGCGGTCCGATTCGCCTTGTATTCGGAAAACAGATCGTCGCGAAACGTCTTACCCTTGGCGTCGAAAACGCACGCGATGTGCTCCGCTTCCACCTGCTGCCGCAAAACGTGAAGCATCGAAATGAAGCCGCGCAGCGCGCCCGTAGGCTCGCCGTTGGAGGTGCGCAAGTCGGGCAGCGCGTGGTAGGCGCGGTATAAGTAACTGGACCCGTCGACCAGCAGCAGCGTTTTCACGTTGTTCGTTAAGTTGGGTATTGATCAGGAGAACGCTGTGCTCGACCATCGAAAAAATATTCCGAGCCTTCGCGCGGTGACCATGCCGGAGCGTGCCACTCAGCAAAAGGCGCGCGAATCGTGGCACCTATGGGGAATTATTTCAGAGTTTGTCGAAGCGTCCGAACGGCTGTCCGAGATTCGTCCGGCGGTGTCGATCTTCGGCAGCGCCCGTTCGGCGCCCGAGGAACCGATGTATCAACTGACGGTGGAAATCGCGCGCAAGTTGTCGGATGCGGGCTTTGCCGTGATCAGCGGTGGCGGCCCGGGCATCATGGAAGCCGCCAACCGTGGTGCCTACGAAGGTGCATCGCCATCGGTCGGACTGAACATCGAGCTGCCGTTCGAGCAGTACGGCAATCCGTATCAGGACATCTCGCTGCGCTTCCGCCATTTTTTCGCCCGTAAGGTGGCGTTCGTCAAGTACGCGGCGGCCTACGTCGTGATGCCGGGAGGCTTCGGCACCGTCGACGAATTGTCCGAGGCTCTGACGCTGATGCAGACGGGCAAAGGCAAATCGATGCCGCTGGTACTCGTTGGGTCGCGCTTCTGGAGCGGCCTGATCGACTGGATGCGCGACACACTGGTCACCGAAGGCATGATCGCCGCTACCGATCTTGACATGATGACGATCGTCGACAGCAGCGACGCGGTAGTCAATGCGATTTTCGATTTCTACGATGCGCGCGGATTTTCGCAAACGGCAAGCGAACGCGAACAGATGCTTTATCTATAGAATTTGGCTGCGCGAAGTTGCGTGCGCGGACGTACGAGGCCTTAGATGAAAACCGTTGCATTGGCAGTGCTGCTGGCGTGGTCGTCGATGGCTTCTGCGCAGGCGCCCGCACCACCTCCGCCGCCGATGCCCGCGGCAACCGAAACCAAGGCGGCGAAGCCGGCGTCAGCCAAGCCGCGCCGTGCGATTGAGCTGTCTCCAGCCGAACGACAGGCGATCGACGAACGCGAGTCGAAGGCGGTCAAGCCGGCGAGCGTTGAGGAAGCGCTGCAACCAAAGCCTGCGGGCGACCCCGACAATGTAAGGGTCGAGCGTGATGATTCGAGTAACGCCACGCGCATCGAGCAGTTCCGCACTTCAAATCGAATCAGCGAAGTCGTGGTGACGCCTGCCGGCAGCTCACGCAGCTACTCGATGACCAATAACGAAGGAAGACAGCCGCTGGGAACGACTCAAATGAGTCCAGGGTTGTCGGTTCCTAATTTTTTCAAGTTTGAATTTGGCCGGGCGACGCCTGCGCCACTGCAGGCACCTGCGCCGCCGCAGACCTCGCCGACAAAGTGATCGCAGCCCGTGTCAAAAACGGTAGCGAGCGGGCCCGACTCACTTGCCACTGAGCGCCGAGGAGCGGAAGCGGACAGACTTGCGCTGAGCACCCGCAGGCGCAAGATCTGGACCCGCAATCGGTTTGCGTCGGGCTGACGCACGATGGCGGTATTTACCGCGCTGTCGCGCGCCGAAGTCAACGAGTTTCTTGGTCAGTTTCCGCTCGGCGAATTGACCGAGCTTGAGGCAATCCACACCGGCATCGAAAACACGAACTACTTCGTCAGCACCGATCGCGGCCATTATGTGCTGACCGTATTTGAGCGCCTGACCGCAAGTCAGCTGCCGTTTTACCTGCAATTGATGCTCCACTTGGCGCGCAAGGGACTGCCGGTGCCCGAGCCGCAGTCGACCCGTAGCGGAGCCTTGGTCGCCGAGCTGAAAGGCAAGCCCGCGGCGTTGACAACGCGCTTGCCGGGCAAGGCTACGACCGACCCGACCGTCGCGCAATGCGCAAGCGTCGGCGAATTCCTCGCGCGCATGCACTTGGCCGGCGTCGATTTCGCTCCGTTTCAGCCCCACCTGCGCGGCATCGGTTGGTGGAAAAGTGCGGTGCCCAAGCTGAAGTTGCATGTACCCGACAACGTGATGCGTGTTCTGACCGAGGAGCTGATATTTCAGGATTCGTTTTTTCGCAGCGCAAGTTTCGAAAAGATTGCCGAGCGGGCCGATCCACGCCGATCTGTTTCGTGACAATGTTCTACTGGTGCGCGACGCGGACAGCGATCGTATCGGCGGTGTCATTGATTTTTATTTTGCGGGCTGCTCGATTTGGCTGTTCGATCTCGCCATCACGATCAACGATTGGTGCATCCGGCAAGACAGCGGCGAATTCGAGCCCGCGCGGGCACACGCAATGCTCAACGCTTATCACGCGGTACGCCCGCTGACCGACGATGAACACGAATGCTGGCGAACCTCGCTGCGCGCCGCAGCGCTTCGATTCTGGATTTCGCGCCTGTACGACTACTACTTACCGCGCCCTGCGCACTTGCTGACTCCGCACGATCCGGCACATTTCGAGCGCATTCTGAAGCGCCGCACATTCGATTCGATATTGCCGTGGGTTCAGCTAAGGCGAACGCGATGAAATTGACGGTCGCTGATGGTCGTTAAAACGCTGCCCGCGGGAGCCGGTCTGACATGGCTGCGCGACGCACTGAGGTTGTACCGGCGGCAGCCCTTTGCGTTCACGTCGCTGGTGATCCTGTATACGATCGGTGTGTCGCTGCTTGCTTACGTGCCGTTCGTTGGCCTGCCACTGGCTGCAGTACTGATCCCGTTCGGCACGCTCGGTCTCACATTGGCCGGCCGCGACGCCGAGCGCGGCAAGATGCCGATGCCCAATCTGATGGTGGAACCGTTTCGTGATCCACAGCAGCGAAAGGCGCTGGCGCTGCTCGGCTTCATCAACGCCGTGCTGGTACTTTTACTGGTGACACTTGTATCCCTTCTAGCCGCCGATGAATTGGCCAACTGGAAGCTGGTCGATGGAAGGATCGACTCGACCTCTGCGGGACAAAACTTTCCGTGGGATGCAATTATCGCGGCCGGAGTCGCGTATTTGCCGATTCTGATGGTGACGTGGTTCGCGCCGCAATTGGTCGCATGGCATCGCTTTCCAGTCGCCAAGGCGCTGTTCTTCTCGTTCTTCACGTGCTGGCGCAACCGCTGGCCTTTCCTGACGTTGGCGGCAGCGTTGTTCGCTCTGTCGTTCATCGTGATTTTCGTCATCACACAGGCTTTGCAGATATTCGGCGCCTCTCCTCAGCTGGCGTCGATGCTGTTCGCCCCGATCGCATTGATACTGATCAGCGTTGGGTACGCCACGCAGTATCCGATCTATCGCAGCCTGATCGAAAGCGCGGAGTGATTCGCCGTCGCTCAAGTAGGGCAAACTCCTTACCTGAACCTGGTCGAAAGCCATTTCAAGAGAAGCAACTAAGCGATGATCCGTCTGGAATTGCAAGTTGAACTGAACTACCAAGTCGACCAATACGGCGCCGACTTCGTGTTCAACATCCATGCGGCGCAGACGCGCAGCCAGGTGATCGCGTCGGAGAATCTGCAACTCAGCCAGCCGATTTTTCCGCAGATGTACACCGACCCGCAAACGGGCAACCGTTACATGCGCGTGCGCGCGCAACCGGGCCCATTGAAGCTGACCTACGCGGCGACAGTTGACCTCACGCACCATTGTGCCGACGCGTCGCAGCTAGCAGAGGTGCCGATATCGCGTTTGCCGCTCGAGGTGATCAGCTACATCTATCCGAGCCGCTACTGTCAGTCCGACCGGCTGTACAAGCTCGCGAACAATGAGTTCGGAACCCTGTTGCAGGGTTACAGCCGCGTGCAGGCCATCCGCGACTGGGTGAATCGGCGCGTCAGTTTTCGCTCCAACACGTCCAACGCAAACACCTCCGCCGTCGACACATTGATCGAGCAGGTGGGCGTCTGCCGCGACTTCACGCACCTGATGATTGCGCTGTGCCGCGCACTCAACATCCCGGCGCGCTTCACGACGGGTACCGACTATGGTGCCGATCCCTCTCTAGGACCGCCCGACTTCCATGCCTATGTAGAAGCATTTCTGGGTGACCGCTGGTACATCTTCGATCCGTCCGGCACCGCAATTCCGATGGGCTTCGTGCGCTTCGGCACCGGGCGCGACGCTGCGGACGTGGCGTTTGCGACGATTTTTGGCGGCGTCCTGTCACAGGCGCCTATGATCCGCACGACCGCCATCGAGGACGCTTCGCGCGGCATCGTGCAACCGCATCATTGCAACGAAGCGCTGTCGACGGACAGCGTTGGTTGACCTCAAGTCAGCTTCGCCACCGCCAGTGACAGCCACTTGATCCCTTGCGGACCGAAGTTGATTTGAGCGCGCGCGTCGTCGCCGTTTCCTTCGAGATTGATCACAACACCCTCGCCGAAGCGCGCGTGGTTGACTGACTGACCAATGCGGTAGCCATGCGTCGGCTTCGCGCGCGCGACTGAAGTTCGCACCGCAGGCGCGAGACCGGTGTCGTGCCATTGACCAAATCGTCCGCCGGCGCTTGCTTTGACGCGCGGCGTCAGCCACTTCACCGCGCCCTCCGGCAGCTCTTCGATGAACCGGGACTTGATGCCGTAGCGCGTCTGACCGTGCAGCATCCGACTTTGCGCGAAGCTGATGTACAGCCGCTGGCGCGCCCGCGTGATCGCGACATACATCAGTCGGCGCTCTTCTTCGGGGCCGCCTGGTTCATTCATGCTGTTTTCGTGCGGGAACAGCCCCTCCTCGAGACCTCCAATGAACACTGCCTGAAACTCGAGCCCTTTGGCCGAGTGCACGGTCATCATCTGTAGCGCGTCCTGCCCCGCCTGCGCCTGGTTGTCACCTGCCTCAAGTGACGCATGGGACAAAAACCCCGCAAGCGGCGACAGCTGCGCCGTCTCCGCGTCGCTTTGCGCACCCGGAGAATCGGCGGCATAGCCCTCTTCCATCACGAACGCCGCCGCGGCGTTCACGAGCTCGTTCAGATTTTCAATGCGTTCTTCGCCTTCCTTTTCGCTCTGATAGTGCGCGATCAGTCCGCTTTGCTGAATCACTGCGGCAACGATTTCGGACAGCGGCAAATCGGCAATCTCGCTGCGCAGCTTGTCGATCACGTCGACGAACGCGCCGAGGTTCGATCTCGCCTTGCCGCTTAACGCGCTGACCGCCGCGTACAGCGTCTGGCCGTTCGCACGTGCGGCGTCGCCGAGTTGCTCCAACGTGCGCGCGCCGATTCCGCGCGGCGGAAAGTTCACAACTCGCAGGAACGCTGTGTCGTCCGCGGGGTTCTCGATCAAGCGGAGGTACGCCAGTGCGTGCTTGACTTCGGCACGCTCAAAGAACCTCAACCCGCCATAAACGCGATACGGAATCGCCGCATTGAACAGCGCATGTTCGATCACCCGCGACTGCGCGTTCGAGCGGTACAGAATCGCAATCTCGCCGCGCGAATAACCTTCGGCGATCAGGCTCTTGATCTCCTCGACCATCCACGCCGCTTCGTAGCCGTCGGTCTGCGCCTCGTAGATGCGAACTTGCTCACCTTCGCCGGCGTCGGTCCACAAGTCCTTGCCGAGGCGGCGCTGATTGTTTGAGATCAGCGCGTTGGCGGCGTTCAGAATGTGCCCGCCGGAGCGATAGTTTTGCTCGAGCTTGATCAGATTTCGAACACGAAATTCGCGCTCAAAATCCGCCATGTTGCCGACGTTGGCGCCGCGAAATGCATAGATCGAGTTATGCGTGCAGATGCCGTTGGCAATGAAGTTGTGCGAATCCTCGATGTCGAGGTCATAGACAGTGTGCGATCCAGGGTCATGCAGTTCGACTTCGCTCACGATGTCGTAACTGCCCTTGGCGTCGGCCACCGCCATTCCGGCACGCACGTACTGCGCCTGAATCAATGGCAAATAACCTTTGCCCATCCGCGCCCGCTGGATAAGTCGCCCGCCGAGCACGGCACGCAGCCGCGACGCGTCTTCGATCGCGGTGCCGTACTCGCGGCGCCAGAATTTGGCGGCCCAGCCGCCCTTGCCCTCGGTGACGGGTTTCATCACGAAGCCCGCCTTCAGCGCCTGTTGCATCGAAGCTTCGTTGCACGTACGCGCATAGACCCGATGATCGGGTTTGTCGCGACGTGAATCGCTGCACATGCTGATGATCACATCGCCTTCATCGCCAAACGACGGGCGGCGACGATCGTCGGGATGGTCAAAGGCGAGCCCGCGGTCGGCCAGCAGCCACTTGGCGGAGCGCTCGGTGTTCAACTCATAAAATTCGCGCGGAACCCCCGCCTCGCCCTTGCGCTTGCGTCCCGCGGTGAACGCACGCATCGGCAAACCGTACTTGAGCGATATCACCGCAAGGTCTTCTTGGGCCTCCACCGAGCCTTCGTAGGTGCCGATGATCCAGATCTGCTCCCCGCCTTCCTTGCGTGCGCGGTAACGAAAACCGGGCGGTAAATACTTGCTGTGCCGAGCGCGGCGATGGCCGGAGACAGCGAGTCGATACCCGACTCCAGGCTTCATCATCATGTACAGGAAGAATCGCGCCGGCATGTGGCCCACGGCATAACCGGCAAAGTGCACATGCTCGGGCGTGGTCGTCAGCGTCTTGCCTTTTTGCGTGCGTATGGTGACGAGTCGCGTTTGCTCGGTGCGATAGTGCACGCGCCAGACGCGTGACGTACCCATCTTGCCGCCGCCGATGCACGACCTGACGACATTGCCGACGCGGACCTGCTCGACCGGCTTGACTGTGCCGTCACCCATCATCACTTCGGTGCCGGCCAATACGCATTGATCGTCATCGCCGACCGCAAACACTGCGTTATCGGTGCCCGCAAGCTGCTTCAGCCACGCGTATTGCAATCGGTTGGTGTCCTGGAACTCGTCGACGAGAACGTGGCGGAACCGGTTTTGATAATGCTGACGCAGCATTTCGTTTCGATTCAGAAGCTCGTAGCATCGCAGCAAAAGCTCGGCGAAGTCGACCACGCCTTCACGGTTGCATTGCGCGTCATATTGCGCATACAGCTCGACGAACTTTCGGTTGTAGTCGTCATTGACTTCTACCGCATTCGCGCGCAACCCGGCTTCTTTCGAGCTATTGATGAAAAGCTGAACGTTGCGCGGCGGGTAGCGCTCGTCGTCGATGTTATTGGCCTTCAATAACCGCTTGATCGCACCGAGCTGATCGGCCTGATCCAGGATCTGGAACGTCGACGGCAATCCGGCGTCGCGCCAGTGCGCACGCAGCATGCGATTGCACAGTCCGTGAAAAGTGCCGATCCACATGCCGCGCGTGTTGATGGGCAGCATTGCCGACAGTCGAGTCAGCATTTCCTTGGCGGCTTTGTTGGTAAACGTGACCGCAAGGACACCCTGCGGCGACACCTGCCCGGTTTGAATCAGCCACGCGATGCGCGTCGTCAGCACGCGTGTTTTGCCGCTGCCCGCGCCGGCCAATATCAGCGCTGATTGATTTGGAAGTGTGACCGCGGCCAGTTGCCGCTCGTTCAGATTGGCGAGCAAATTCATACGAGGGCGCGAGTTTAGGGCCTTGCGATCTGTCACATAACGCGCCCCATATAATCGTTCGATGAATCCCCGCTACGAGCCACAGGCGATCGAAGCCGAAGCGCAGCGCCATTGGCGTTCAACGAATGCGTATCGCGCAGTCGAGCATGCGACGGACGCACAAGGCAGGCCGAAGCCGAAGTTCTACGTGTGCTCGATGCTTCCGTATCCGAGCGGCAAACTGCACATGGGGCACGTGCGCAACTACACGCTGAACGATGTGTTGTATCGCGTGCAGCGAATGCGCGGCTACAACGTGATGA
Organism: uncultured beta proteobacterium; assembly: GCA_963729165.1. Classification (GTDB taxonomy): domain Bacteria; phylum Pseudomonadota; class Gammaproteobacteria; order Burkholderiales; family Burkholderiaceae_F; genus JACCZX01. The sequence goes on along the minus strand of CAVSMM010000014.1, from coordinate 32,232 downwards.
CGCCGATGGGCTGGGATGCGTTTGGACTGCCATCGGAAAACGCGGCAATCGACAAGAAGGTACCGCCGGCAGCATGGACCTACGCCAACATTGCCGACATGAAGTCGCAAATGGAACCGCTCGGGCTGGCGTTCGACTGGTCGCGCGAGGTGACGACGTGCAAGCCCGATTATTACGTGTGGAACCAGTGGATGTTCCTGAAGATGCTCGAGTCCGGCATCGCCTATCGCAAAACGCAGATCGTCAATTGGGACCCGGTCGATCAGACGGTGCTCGCCAATGAGCAGGTGATCGACGGCCGTGGATGGCGCTCAGATGCGATCGTCGAGAAGCGCGAGATCCCCGGCTACTACCTGGCGATTACGAAGTACGCCGAAGAGTTGCTCGCCGATCTCGAGCAGCTCGACTGGCCGCCGCACGTGCGTGCAATGCAGGAAGCCTGGATCGGCAAGAGCGTGGGCGTCAACTTCGGCTTTCCGTACACGCTCGATGCCGAGCAAAAGCTGCTGCGAGTGTTCACGACGCGCGCCGACACGATCATGGGCGTGACTTTCGTAGCGATCGCGGCCGAGCATCCGCTTGCTTCGCACCTTGCGCGTGACAAACCTGAGCTCGCAGCATTCATCGCCGAATGCAAACGCGGCACGACGTCGGAGATCGACGTCGCGACGATTGAAAAGAAAGGCGTTCCGACCGGGTTTTCTGTGACGCATCCGCTATCGGGCGAGAAGGTGCCGGTATGGATCGGCAACTATGTGTTGATGGGTTATGGCGAAGGCGCGGTGATGGGTGTGCCGGGCCATGACGAGCGAGATTTCGAGTTTGCAAAGAAGTACGGATTGCCGATCAAGCAAGTGATCGCCGTTGCACCGCATCTGGCTCCCGCCGATGGCGGCTGCAAATTCTCAAGCGAAGCCTGGCAGGACTGGTACGCCGACAAAGAGCATGGCGCGTGCGTCAACTCGGGCAGGTACGACGGGTTGATGTACGAAGCCGCTGTCGATGCGATCGCCGCCGATCTGCAGAAAATGGGCGTCGGCGAAAAACAGGTTCAGTGGCGCCTGCGTGATTGGGGCATCTCACGCCAGCGCTATTGGGGCACGCCGATTCCGATCATCCATTGCGCCGACTGCGGTGTCGTGCCGGTCCCGGAGAAAGACCTACCCGTCGTGTTGCCCGAGCATCTTGTTCCCGACGGCACCGGCAACCCGCTCGCGAAGTACGAGCCTTTCCTGAAGTGCGACTGTCCCCGCTGCGGCAAACCGGCGCGGCGTGAGACGGACACGATGGACACGTTCGTCGATTCGTCCTGGTATTACATGCGCTATTGCTCGCCGGACAACTCCAATGCGATGGTCGATGAGCGCAACGATTACTGGATGCCGATGGACCAGTACATCGGCGGAATCGAACATGCGGTGCTGCACCTGCTCTATGCGCGCTTCTGGACCAAGGTGATGCGTGACATGGGGCTCGTCAAGTTCGACGAGCCGTTCAAGCGTCTGTTTACGCAGGGCATGTTGACAGCCGAGTGCTATTACCGCGAGGACGAGGCCGGCAAGAAGCGCTGGTACTACCCGAGCGAAATCGACGTCGAATACGACGATCGTGGCCGGCCGATCAAGGTTACCGCCGCCGAAGACGGCGACCCCGTTTATTACGGTGGCACCGAGAAGATGTCGAAAAGCAAAAACAACGTCGTCGAGCCGCGCGACATCATTGCGCGGTTCGGCGCCGACACCGCGCGAGCGTTCGTGATGTTCGCCGGCCCGCCCGATCAGAGCGCGCCGTGGTCAAGCTCGAGCGCCGATGGAACGCACCGTTTCTTGCGTCGGCTGTGGAGCCTTGGCGCACAGCTGCAGCAATCGATCGCGCAAGCCGATGCAATCGACACTGCATCGCTGTCGGCAACGGACCGGCGCTTGCGGCGTGAGATTCACATGCACTTGAAGCAAGCCGACATCGACTACGAGCGGATGCACTACAACACCGTCGTTTCGGCGGCGATGAAGATGCTCAATGCGCTGGAGGAGGCGCGCTCCGGGAATGGGAGCCATGCGCCTGCCAGCCCCACCGTAGTGCGTGAAGCGATGGGCATCTTGTTGCGGGTTCTGTATCCGCTAGCCCCGCACATCACGCACACGCTGTGGAACGAGCTTGGCTACTCGCGCGAGCACACAGAGATCATCGATGCGCCGTGGCCGCAAGTAGACGCATCGGCCCTGGTGCAGGATGAGATGGAGCTGGTCGTGCAGGTCAATGGCAAGGTGCGCGGCTCGATCCGCGTACCGACGCACGCAGAAGACGCCGCGATCACGGCCACGGCTCTCGCCGACGCCAATGTGATCCGATTTGTCGAAGGTCGTCCGATCAAGTTTTCCAAGGTCGTGCGACCGAAGCTTGTCACTATCGCCGTTTGATCGATGCATCGCATTTTCATCGTTGCCGCGCTCGTGCTGTTGATCGACGGTTGCGGCTTCCAGTTACGCGGCTCGCAAACGCTGCCAGTCGAGCGGCTGTTTCTCGCACTGCCGGTTAACTCACCGATCGGCGCCGAAATCACCCGCGTCGTCCGAGCTTCGACCAACGCGAGCGTGGTACAGGACCGAAAAGATGCGCAGGCCATCGTGGAATTGCTGGGCGAGCAGCGCGAGCGCGAAGTGCTTTCGATCAACGCTCAGGGACGCGCGCGCGAGTATCAACTGAGGCTGCGCACGACGTTCCGCGTCGTCGATCAGGAAGGCACTGAGCTGATCGCGCCGACGTCATTGATTGCTCGACGCGACATTTCTTTCAACGAATCCGAGCTGCTGGCCAAGGAGTCCGAGGAAGCGTTGCTGTATCGCGATATGCAAAGTGATCTGGTGCGTCAGATTGTCAATCGCCTGCAGGGAATCAAATTCGGTGCAGCTTAGAAACGATGCTCTCGCCGGCTTGCTGGCGCGCGCGCAGCGCGGCGGCTCGCTGCCGCCGGTCTTCGTTGTCGCCAGCGACGAGCCTTTGCTCTCGCTGGAAGCGCAGGATGCGATTCGCGCGACAGCGCGCGGCCTGGGGTACTCGGAGCGTGACGTGCTCAATGCGGATGCACGCTTCGACTGGTCAAAGCTCACGGAAGCTGCGCAGGGTCTGTCGTTGTTCGCAGAAAAAAAGATCGTCGAAGTTCGCCTCCCGAGCGGCAAACCGGGGCTAGCCGGCGCGAAAGCGCTTGAAACGCACGCTTCGAACGCCCTTGACGGGGTGATGACGATTGTCTCGGTGCCGCGCCTGGAACGGCGCGACCGGCAGGCGCGGTGGGTTGAAGCACTTGAGCGTGCCGGCGTGATGGTCGAAATCGACACCGTCGAGCGGGCGCAGTTGCCGCAATGGATCGCGCAGCGCCTTGCAAGACAAAGTCAAAGTGCCGGCCGTGAAGCACTTGAATTTATGGCTGACAAGGTTGAAGGCAATCTGCTCGCGGCGCATCAGGAAGTGATCAAGTTGGCACTGCTTTATCCAGCCGGCCAGTTGACGCTCGAGCAGGTGACCGACAGCGTTCTAAACGTCGCCCGTTACGACGTTTTTCAGTTGCCGATCGCAATGTTGAGCGGCGATGCGGCGCGTGTCCGGAAAACAATGGCGGGTCTGGAGGCGGAAGGTGAAGCGATCCCACTCGTGCTGTGGGTCGTCACCGAAGAGCTGCGCACGCTGTTGCGCGTGAAGGCGCACGTGGATGCAGGCCGGCCGTTTTCAGTCGCGGCGCGGGAGAACCGCCTTTGGGGACCGCGCGAAAGGCTGGTCGAGCGAGCTCTTGCGCGCGTTTCCGCAGACGCGCTCGAAGCAGCTCTTCTGCGCGCCGCGGAGATTGACCGGCTCGCCAAAGGCCTGCTCGCACCGGGAACGGACAGCGACGTGTGGCTAGAATTGACCGATCTGGCGTTGAGCCTCGCCGGGCCGCCAAGGAGCGTCGTTCAGTGAATTCCGCGGTTGTTCGTTCGATCGAACCTACTGACGTGGTCGACGTTCTGGATCACGTACGGCAGATCGGTCGCGCCGCGCGCGATGCGTCCGCAGCGATGTCGGCGGCGGACAGCCGCGCGAAGGATCAGGCGCTGCTTAAAGTCGCGGCTTTGCTGCGCGATGGGCGGCCGCAAATCAAGCGCGCCAACACGCTTGACGTTGATCGTGCGCGCCAAGCGGGTGTGCAAGCTGCGTTACTCGACCGCCTGACACTCGATGATGAGGCGATCGAACAGATGGCCGTTGGGGTCGAGCAGATCGTGCGCCTTTCTGACCCGATCGGTGAAATCATCGACCTGAAACCGCGGCCCAGCGGCATCAAAGTGGGCCGTATGCGTGTGCCGCTCGGCGTGATCGCGATCGTGTACGAAAGCCGGCCGAATGTGACGGTCGACGCTGCGGCGCTCTGCATCAAGAGCGGCAACTCGGCGATTTTGCGCGGAGGCTCTGAGGCGATCGAAAGCAACCGCGTGCTCGCGAAAATCGTGCGTGATGGGGTCGTTGACGCTGGCCTGCCTGCCGACGCCGTGCAGCTGGTTGATACAACCGATCGCGCTGCCGTCGGCGCACTGGCTCAGATGACCGAGTACGTCGACCTGCTGGTGCCCCGCGGAGGTCGCGGATTGATCGAACGACTGATGCGTGAATCGCGAGTGCCGATGCTGAAGCATCTCGACGGAATTTGCCACGTCTATATCGACGTCGCCGCCGATATCGACAAAGCGATTGCGATCGCCGACAACGCGAAGACGCAGCGCTATGGCACTTGCAACACGATGGAGACGCTGCTGGTCGCGCAAAGCATCGCCGCGCAGGTGCTGCCGGCATTGGGCCGAATCTACCAGTCGAAAGGTGTCGAGCTGCGCTGCTGCCCCGAATCGCGCAAGATTCTGGAAGCCTCCGGCGTGCGGGGAATTGTTGACGCGGTTGACGACGACTGGCGCACCGAATATCTGGCGCCGATTCTTTCGATCTCGACATTGCCCGGCATCGACGATGCGATCTCGCACATCAACACCTTCGGCAGCAAGCACACCGATGCGATCGTTACCGAGAATTACGCAAACGCGATGCGGTTCGTACGCGAGGTCGACTCTGCGTCGGTCATTGTCAACGCTTCCACACGCTTTGCCGACGGTTTCGAATATGGGCTCGGCGCAGAGATCGGGATCTCGAACGACAAGCTGCACGCGCGGGGCCCTGTCGGCCTCGAAGGTTTGACATCTCTTAAGTACGTCGTCTTCGGCAACGGCGAAGTGCGTACCAATTGACGCTGAATGGGCGGTGGCTATCTGTGGGTCAAGGCAGCGCACATTATCTTTGTGACCAGCTGGTTCGCAGGACTGTTTTATCTACCGCGCATCTACGTCAACCTGGCAACGGTCGAAGACGCCGCGACCCGCGAACGCTTGTTGATCATGGCGCGCAAGCTATTGCGCTTCACGACGGGATTGGCGGTGCTCGCACTGCTCCTCGGCATGTGGCTTTTGAGCTACGGCGTCGGGATGGGTACCGCGTGGATGAACGCGAAGCTCGCACTGGTGTTAGCAGTAATCGCCTACCACGGCTGGTGTGCCAGCCTTTACGGTAAATTCGTTCGCCGTGAAGCCACGCACTCTCATGTCTGGTTTCGCTGGTTCAACGAAGCGCCGGTGCTACTGCTGACCGCGATTGTCATCCTGGTTGTCGTGAAGCCGTTTTAGGAACGTATGGACAAGACTGTCGATTACTTCATGACTCCGGTTTCGCCCTTTGTTTACATGGGTCATGCGCGCTTTCGAGAGATTTGCGCGAAGCGTCAGGCGAAAATCAATTTGCGGGTGATGGACTTGGGCAAGGTCTTTCCGGTGTCGGGCGGGCTCGCGCTGAAAGACCGGCCGCCGCAGCGGCGCGCCTACAGAATGATGGAACTCAAGCGCTGGCGGGAACATCTGGGAGTACCACTTACGCTCGAACCCAAACATTTTCCGGTTCCCGCCGAACCCGCAGCGACGCTGATTCTCGCCGTCCTCGAGCGCCACGGTACGGTGGCCGCGCTCGACATTGCGGGTGATTGCGGTCGCGCCGTCTGGGCCGAGGAACGCAACATAAGCGATGCAAGCGTGCTGGCTGAAATCGCCGGCGCGCGCAAGCTCGAAGCGGAGTCATTGCTTGAGCACGCGCGCTCGGCCGAAGTCGCAGCACGATATGTGCAGCATTCGCAGGAGGCCATCATGCGCAACGTGTTCGGCGCTCCGACGTATATCTATCAGGACGAGCTCTTCTGGGGACAGGATCGCCTTGAGTTTCTCGATCGAGCACTAGTCCGGTGAAACCGCCGAAATCCTCCTCCGCTCGTCCGCGCCTCGCCGCGCCGGACGTTGTTGCAAATGCTCGCCATGGTGCCGCCATGTCTGCGCTTTGCGCCTAGCCCGACGCGACGCCGCACGGCCGCTCGGATGCGATTTGACGGTTTCACTGGACTGGCGAAGTGACCGCGCCGCGTTTTTCGCGGTGTGTCCGCGCGGACTTGAAACCGCGCTCTCCGACGAACTCGCTGCAGTAGGTGCACAGGCGCTGCGGGCCGAGGCCGGCGGTGTGGCATTCACCGGAACTCTGGCCGTTGCTTACGCCGCGAACCTTCATTCGCGGATCGCCAGTCGCATACTCTGGCAGGTTGGCAGGCGCGGCTACTTGAGCGAACAGCATTTGTACGACGCCACGCAGGAAGTGCGGTGGCAGGACTTAATGTCCGCGCAACAGACGCTGCGCGTCGACGTCACCGCATCGCGGTCTCCATTGCAGAGCCTCGAGTTCGCAATGCTGCGGATCAAGGACGGGATCGTCGATCGCCTGCGCGAGTTGACCGGTGCGCGACCGTCGATCGATCGCTCGAATCCCGACGTGCGTGTATTCGCCTATCTCGATTCATCGACGGTCACGTTGTACGTCGATCTGTCGGGCGAGCCGCTGTTCAAGCGCGGTTGGCGTGCCGATAAGGGCGAAGCGCCGCTGAAGGAAAATCTTGCCGCAGGATTGTTGGCGCTCTCAGGGTGGACGCCATCGACGCCGCTCGCGGATCTGTTCTGCGGCAGCGGAACGATCGTCATCGAGGCCGCATCGATCGCGGCCAGGCGTCCGCCCGGACTTGAGCGGCATTTTGCATTTGAGCGGCTCAAGGGATTCGATTCGCACGCGTGGCGGCGGCTGAAAGACGCTGCGCGATCAGCGATCGCTGACGGCGCGGCTGCGAAACCTCGTCGGCTCCGACATATCCACGCGAGTCATCGATCAGGCGATTGCCAACGCAAAGCTCGCCGGCTTGCAGGCCTGGCTCGACGATGGTCGCCTGGAGTTCACCGCGGTCGATGCGCGCGTGGCAACCCCTGCTGCCGAAAGCGGCATGATCGTCACCAATCCACCCTACGGGGAGCAAAGCGCGCCGCGTTCCGCTTCGGTGCCGGACATGATGCGCAACGTCGGGGACCGGCTGAAGCAGCAATTCTCCGGCTGGGAGGCGTGGTTTCTGACGTCGGATCGTCAGCTACCGAAGCAGATGCGCCTGCAGGAGACACGTAAGGCCGTGCTGTTCAACGGGCCGATCGAGTGCCGATTCTTTCGATTCGAGCTCGTGTCCGGCGGCTACCGGCCGCGAGCGCAGTGCGCTGAATCACGCCCCAGAAACAAACGCTAGAAACACTGGGAACAGCTGTTGTCAGATTCCAGAGGCAACTTGAAACCTAGGCGCGGCGAACGCGGTCGAGATATGACTCGATGTTTTCCGGCTTCGCGTTCGAGTGTGCACGCGATAACAAGAGCAGCATCAACGAACAAGACGCCCGGAACGGGTCTAGCAGATCTTGGCACGCTGTTTAATGAAAAATTCGCCACAACGATTTGGCAGCAGCTAGGATTTGGTTCCAGCTCGATTGAAGTCTCAACTATTGAGAGGAAACAATGACAGTTCGAAGCGCCGGCAAGTCTTCCAGCTCATCTGACTGGAACCCGGCTGCGAACGCACTCTGGCGAAATCGCGTCGAGTCGATCGACGACACGCATCCAACCTCGATTGTGTTGCGTCACCCAGGGACGCCGTATGCCGAAGTGATTCCGGATACCACGGAGGCGGTTCTCTTTGAGGTCGGCCGCCGGTATGTTGAGCGCGCGAACGAACGTGCCAAATTGGGCATTCCGCCGGCTTGGATCGCAGCACTCAGAGATCCCCAAAACCGAGGTAGACGTTTGGTTGGTCGCGGGTATGGGCGCGGGACGCTACCGGCGAGGCGGGTCGTGGTGCTTCCTTTTGGATGGAGCGTGGGAGAGAACGCGCGAGGATCGACCGGACGCTCGTCTTGATCGCAAGCGAACGATGGGGCGACAAGTTCATCAATTCCGGCTTCGGTGTTCGCATCGTTGCCCACGTACAAAAGTCGGCGAGGAAAAATACCTTTTCGATACGCATCACCGGACTTCTTGCTTCACTTCCCTTTGGCCCGTACGCGTTGCCGGCGCGGGAAAGTTTGCGATTTGCTAGAGCTCCCAATGAGATTTATTCGATACTTAACGGGGCGCGCGCACGGTTGGCGGGTTCACTCCGAATGGCAGCTGGTTCAATCGCGTTCAGCGGAATACGGTTAGGCAAGCTCGGTGCGAATCAGGTAGTAATCGAGGTGAGAGGTGTGGGGCGCGGAGGCGAATCTCTCGAGACAATTCCGCATTGGTTTGTCGCACGTTTAACGGTCTCCCCCAACGCGCCGTCGCTGCCCCCGACGATCGTGTCAACAAGCCCGATGGTCGCCGGCATGGGGTCTCGCGTTTTTCCGATCGACCCCGCATCACAGCCGCCACGGCGGCCTGGCCGGGTGAGACGTCGCACTCGCGACGATGCCGTGTTAAATCGTCTTCGCGCGCCTACCGGCCCCCCGAAAAAGAATCAATTTCTACTCAAGAAGTCCGGCAAATTAGCCGTCTATGCCTCGCTTTTTGTAAGAAGCGAAAGAGAAGATGCGCGCGCTGGAAAGATTCGGAGGGTCAACTTGGGCCGAGAGGCGCCGTCGGTTCGCTCGAATGATTTCAGTGCAGTCAGTGCGTATTGGAACTTCTGCCGAATGCTGGAACGCATAGAACAGTATGGCACTTCGTTGCCATCGTATTTTCGAATGGCGAGGTTGCCCCTCAAGATCTTCTATCGATCGGGCATTCGACCTGGGCCAGGAAAAGATGGTCAGACTGTAAACGCGCGCGTGTTGCCAGAAGGATGGCCGGTTGATTTCTATCGGACGCCGGTGCCTGGTTCGTTTCCGTTGCTGCAAACGCACCTCGCATTGGCCAATCTATCCACTCGAGTCCGACGCAGGAGGAACGCGGTGCGCCCCACGCAGGCTGAGCCGCTTGGCATCGCCGGCGACACGCGCTGGATGTGGCACGAGTTCGGTCACATTCTGCTGATGGCATCGGTTGGTGAACTGGAGTTTAGATTTGCGCACAGCGCCGGCGATGCGCTTGCGGCGATAGCCTCTGATCCGTTCTCGGAGTTGGCCAGTGTTCCGCGTGCACGGGGCGCGACGTTTCCGTGGGTCTTTGTCCCGCGACGACACGATCGCTGTGTTGCGCACGGATGGAGTTGGTGCGGCTCAATGCATCGGCCGCTCGCCGTTCTTGCCAGCGCCGATACTATTCGCCGAAAGGGATACCGTGGCGAACAGATTCTTTCATCGTCGCTATTTCGTTTGTACCTTTGCCTGGGTGGCGATACGAACCTCGCAAACAATCGGCCGAGCCGCGAAACGCGCGAAGCGGCGTCGCACTATGTGGTTTACCTGATCATCAAGGCAATTGGACTTCTAGGCGACGCGGGCAAGGTGCCGACGGCGCTCGTCGACGGATTTGTTTCGGCGTTGATCGACGCCGATGTCGGCACCGAAACTTTCGACATCGACGTATCAACCGGAGCGGCGCCGACCCGTGTCGGAGGATGCGGTTTCAAGCCTGCCCGGTGGGCTTTTGAAGCGCAGGGTCTGTACGCCCCTGACCTCGCATCGATCAATGATCGTCCGGGGCTTCCCGAGCCCGTTGACATTTTTATCGATGATCGACGTCCGCTAACGGAAGAAAATCCTGCCGGAGCGATTGAACATCGCGCGGGAGGTTACGTTCCGGTGTCGTTAGACACGCGTTCCGATGTGGCCGCATGGCACGCCAAACCGGGGTCCATCGAGGTCAGGGCCGCCGGCGTTCACGTCGTTGTCAAGAACCGAGGACAACAGCTCGCGGCCAATGTCATCGTGCGTGTCTGGTGGACCAAGTGGCCGAAAGGCACTGATATGCCGCGTTGGAACGACAACAATTGGACCGCGAGCGCTAGCGCAGTAGCCGCTCAGTCAGTTCCAACATTAGAGAATCAGCCGGCGGGCACGACCTTCGGGCCATTTACCGACTTTCCCCCCGCATCCGGCGCCCGTTATCTAGTGCTAGCGGAAGCCTCATGCGCGGAAGATCGAGCGATTTCCGATCCTACGACGCTGCTGCCTTGCAGTTGGCGGCCAACCCAATTAGTCGACCTCGTCGCGGGTGACAACAACATCGGTTTGTTGGTGACATAAGGTACCAGGCACGGCTCTTCTAAAGCGGTTTCCATTCCGCCTGCGCTTTGGTAAGCACGCTCGCCAGCGTCGGGTACTTCATCGGGTTCGTAACAAGTAGTTGCCATACGGCGGCCTGCGATATGGCGCCCGACGTTGGTATCGGACGCGTAATGCACCCCGATGCGCTCGCGCCCCTTGGCGATACGCGCCGCCAGCCACAACAGAGGCGACGCAATCGGCAAGGCTCCTGCAAGGTCGCCAACGGGAACCCGATCACCAATTTCCGTGGGTGATGGTGTTGTCTTAAAAAGACCGAATCGTTCGCGCAGCGCAGGTATCTCCAATAGCAACAAAGCAATCAAATGTGATGCCGTCGAATGTCCACTGGGAAACGCCGGATGCGCGGGCGGGCCAAACGGTGGGGTGAGGCCCGGACACAAAAACGACGGGCGTACCCGCTTGAAGTGCGCCTTGTAGTACATGTAGACGATGTTGCTGATCGCCAGTCCGCAGGAAATAAGCTCGATCGTCCACGGATGACGGGCGGCGCTTGCGCCGATGAAATGCAGGAAATAGTCCGGCACTCCGTCTGCCTGCGACTCCGTTTCATCGAGATACCGCTCGCGGTCGTCCTGCATCAGCATCTGCAGTTCGACAATCTCACTGGTGATCCGGCCAAACGCGTTTTGGCGCTGCGTCACGATGTTCCCAGCGCCATCGATGTCTTGGTCGGGATGCCACGCTAAGTCATTCGCTTCGGCAAAGTTCTTGGCTATCAGGTTCGCACGATCGTGCATCCAAGGGGAGGGATCGGATCCAAACTCCCGCGCCGCCTGAATCGAGGCTCGCGATGGATCGGTCGCTTTCAGCCATTCCGTAAGTTGAGGATCGTAGGCAAGTGTCCAGAATCTGAGCGCCGGGTCCCAGTCGCCATTGGTCCAGACAAGGTCCGGGCCAGGCGTTGGCGGGTTGGCGGAGATGTCATTCGGATAAGGGTTGACAACATAAAATGGGAAAGCCACTTCTCCCATGTCGTCAGGCGTGAAGTCCAATGCCCACGGCAGATATCGCAATTCCCAAGGTGTCGCGTAGTAACTCCGCCCAGTTCCTGCGCCAGCTCCTGCGCCGGCGCCCGCACCTGCTCCGGCGCCCGCACCTGCTCCCGCTCCGGCGCCAGCTCCGGCACCCGCGCCAGCTCCGGCACCCGCTCCGGCGCCAGCTCCGGCACCCGCGCCAGCACCGGCACCCGCTCCGGCGCCTGCTCCCGCGCCTGCTCCAGCACCTGCTCCCGCCCCTGCACCTGCTCCCGCACCGAAAGCCATCGTACTTTCCTCCTCTTATGAAAGGGCAGTCACCGCGCCGACTTCAAACTTGTGCTTTCTACTGCGGAAGCCCGGCTTCCTGCAAGCCTTTCTCAAGTCGTTGCACATCCTCACGGCGCTGAAGCGGATAAGACGCAAGAAAGGACGATATACGGAAGCGCGGATCGACCCTGAGTAGAACTTGGCTCACTTCGTGCGCGGTGGTCGTATCTCCAGAAAGAGCGCAGGACGCAGCAAGCATGCGCAGAGCAGGAGTAAACCTCGGATTGGCTCGGCGCGAACGCTTGAGCCATGCAATGGCTTCGCCGTAGCGGCCCGCAACAAATTCCGCAATGCCCGCGACAATCCAGAAATAGAAATTCATGGGATCGTACGGACTGAGCCGCCATACGTTGCGAAGTCGCTCTACCGCTTCATCGGACCGACCGAGATAGGAAAACGTCAGTGCACTCAAACCCCAGCCGAATGCGCTGTTTTGGTTCAGCGCAAGCGCCTGATCAAAGAGGTCAACGGCCTCGGACGGCCGTTTGGCCATAAACGACAACACGTGCCCGGCGACGCATAGCGCAAAGGGGTCACCCGAATCCAGTGAAATGGCTCGCTGAGAAGCATCGAGCGCTCGTTCAATGTCGCTGGTCAGGTCTTTCGATCGCCCCTCACCAATCACGAAATTGATCCGCCACGCACGGTAGCATGTGCCTGCGCATACTCCGGTCAGCTCAATCGCCCGATCAATCAATGCCCCTGTTTCATTAAAGCTATCTTCGGTGAACAAGTACAGCTTCGCGAGCGCCTTCAATACGCAGTCATAGGCGTCGAGACTGTCGGTCGGTCTGTCGACGACGCGAGCAGCCTCCATCTCCCTCAGCCGCGGCTCGATGGCACCGACAATGCTTGAAACAATTCGATCCTGAAAATCGAAAATATCGTCGTTCGCCCCGTCGAATCGCTCCGCCCACATGCTTCGTTTTGCATCCACCTGGATCAGTTCCGCGTTTATGCGAAGCCGATTCGATTGTCGTCGGACACTGCCGTCGAGTACGTAACGAACGTCGAGATCGTTGGCAATCTCACGTATGTCAACGTTTCTTTCTCTGTACCGCAGTGTTGAATTCCGGGAAACCACATACAGTGACCGGCTTCGCGACAACCCGGTGATGATGTCCTCGGTCATACCCTCGCCGAAGTAACTATCGTCGCTATGGCCGATATTTCGGAACGGCAGAACCGCCAGTGTCGGTCGAGACGACCAATTCAAGTAGGGCTGACTGGCAAGTCTCTCCCCGGCCTCTCGAGATCTTTCCACTGCAAATACGCGGACGCGTTGTGCGACGTTCTTGAACTGCTGTTCACCGAGGAACTTGAAGGCGACCGGAAGTTTTGTTGCAACATAATCTCGCACGGCTTCGGTAACAACGATCTGGCCAGGCACCGCTGCCTGGTGGATTCTCGCGGCGATGTTGACGCCTTCGCCTTGAAGAATTCCATCGTCGACGATGACCTCGTCGATGTTTACTGCGACGCGAAGTTGCAATTTCATGCCGCTCGCATCCGCGTAACTGTCCTCAACCGACCCTTGCACGTCCAGCGCCCACTGAACCGCGCTCACGACGCTCGTAAATTCAACCAGTACCGCGTCTCCCGCCATTTCAACCAGCCGTCCGCCATGTTCTTCTATGCGCGGAGTAATTACTTCCAACCGAACCCGACGCCACTGGCTGATAGCTTCGGCAGCATCGGCCGAGATCAACCTCGACCACCCCGCCACGTCGGCGAACGCCATCGCCGACAGCCTGCGCTCAAAGTTTTTCGAGTCCCCCATGCTTATTGACGGTGGTTTGGTCAATTCTTAGCGAAAGATTCCATACCTCGGCGCCAAACCCGCCAGCGATTCTCGGCATCCTACATGGCACAACAAGCAAAACCGGAACACGTCGCGCACCGCGCCACCGTCGATATCGACGTCGACCAGTTCGAACCTGACAACTGCAGTAGGCTCGATCCCGTACGGACCAATTGATTTGAGTCTGTTCTCGCACACTCGCGATCAGAGCTGTAACGCCAGCTTGCGCGCCTTTCCACGTCCTTCTCCAGATCTTCTGGCTTGGTCGTCGGCGCATATCGATCGATCACCGCGCCATCTTTTCCAACCAGGAACTTCGTGAAGTTCCACTTGATTCCTTCCGATCCGAGCAACCCTTTCTTCTCGGATGTCAGATATTTGTAAAGCGGATGAGCGTTTGGCCCATTGACGTCGACCTTGGAGAACATCGGGAACGTCACGCCGAAGTTCATTTCGCAAAACTCGGCAATCTCGGTGTCAGGTCCGGGCTCTTGCTGACCAAACTGATTGCTCGGAAAGCCCAGCACCGCAAACCCCCGACCCGCATATTTCTTATGAAGGGCTTCGAGCCCCTTGTACTGCGGCGTGAAGCCGCATTGGCTCGCAGTATTAACAACCAGCAGCACTTTGCCTTTGAAGTCGGCCAACGTGCGGGTCTTGCCGTCAATCGTTTGCGCTGAAAAGTCGTAGACGGAACTCATCGCTGTCTCCTGATCCGGTCTCCTGAGCGGCCGGCTAGAAGTGTAAAGCGGCAGGGAACGCTGCTTGCTTGCGGCGCATCAGGGAGGTTCGATGAACTCCAAGCTCCGCATGATCCATGCAGGCTCGCCCAGGCTTCCGCCCGAAATGGCTCCAGGTGATGAAGCGCCGCCCGGCACACCCGGAACGGGCGAGAACGTATGTCGAATGTGCGGTGGCACCGGTCGCGTTGACGGTCACACTTGCACCGACTGCGAAGGCACCGGCAAGGTGATCGAAGGCGTCGGCGGCGCCTAATGTCTGAATCACGTTTGAACGAGGAAAAGCAGATGCAAACAATTGCCGAAGTAATGACGCCTGACGTCGAGGTGGTGCGGCCGGAAGAGACGCTGCGCGACGCCGCTCGTGCGATGGCAGACCTGGATGTGGGCTCGCTGCCCGTCTGTGATGGTCGCAAGCTGGTGGGCATGATTACGGACCGTGACATCGCCGTCCGTGCCGTAGCCGAGGGAAAGAGTGGGGATACGCCAGTCAGTGAAGTGATGACCGATGAGGTCATTTGGTGCACCGACACCGACTCGATCGACGATGTTCTGCAGCAAATGGCAGACGCTCAGGTCCGCCGTATTCCGGTAGTCGATAGAGATCGTCAGCTCGTGGGCATCGTCGCGCTAGGCGACATTGCGCTGGAAGAGGAAGAAGACGTCGACGAAACGCTGCGCGACATCTCGATGCCGAGTTAGTCTGGCGCGAACGTCTTGTTCGAAGGATTTAAAAAGCGGTTGCAAGCGTAGCTTGCGACCGCTTTTAACCGGTCAGGCCCATGTGCTCGATACCCTTGTGGATACCGGCCACACCACCGTAGAGTTTGCTGTTGAGCTTGATGTTCAACCGGACGTCGTTGACAGAATCGGCGTTGCGTAACGCGTCTTCGTAGGAAATCTGTTCGGTTTCGTGCAGGTCATACAGGCATTGATCGAACGTCTGCATGCCCTGCTCACGCGAGCGCTTCATCACTTCCTTGATCTCGTGTATTTCCTGCTTAAAGATCAAGTCGGCAATCAAAGGCGAATTCAGCATGATCTCGATCGCAGGAATTCTTCCCTTGCGATCCTTAAACGGGATCAGGCGTTGCGCGATCGATGCACGCAGATTAAGCGACAGGTCCATTAGCAACTGCTGGCGCCGCTCCTCCGGGAAAAAGTTGATGATGCGGTCAAGCGCCTGATTGGTCGAATTAGCGTGTAGCGTGCACATCACCAGGTGGCCGGTTTCGGCAAAGGCAATCGCATGGTCCATTGCATCGCGATCGCGAACCTCGCCGATCAGGATGACGTCAGGCGCCTGCCGTAGCGTGTTCTTCAGCGCGATCGCCCAGCTCTCGCAGTCGACTCCAACTTCGCGCTGCGTAATGATGCAGTTCTTGTGCGGGTGCACGTACTCGATCGGATCCTCGATCGTGATGATGTGACCGTTGCTGTTCTCGTTGCGATAACCGGTCATCGCGGCCAGCGTGGTCGATTTGCCGGAGCCCGTTGCGCCGACCACGAGAACAATTCCGCGCTTTGCCATGGCAAGCTCGTTGATAATCGGCGGCAGGTTCAACTCGTCGCTGGTAGGGATATGGTCCGCGATGACGCGAAACACGATGCCCACTTTGCCTTGCTGAATGAACGACGAAACGCGAAAGCGGCCAATGCTGGTCGGGTTGATCGCGAATTGACACTCTTTGGTTTTCTCGAACTCGGCTGCCTGCCGATCGTTCATGATCGCGCGCACCAGCTCGCTGGTGTGCTGCCCCGTCAGCGGCTGATTCGATACGGGCAAGACACGGCCGTCGATCTTGAACGCCGGCGGAAACTCGGCGGTGAGAAACAAGTCGGAGCCCTTCTTGCTGAGCAGTAGCCGCAGGAGATCGTGTACGAAGCGTGTAGCCTGATCGCGTTCCATGAGTTCTCGCTTTAGCCTGCGAACGATTCCGGGGTTTTCGCGTACTGCCGCGCTTCGGCCGACCGTAATGACGTTGCGCCGGACCAGCTCGGTCATGCAATGGTCGAGCGTCTGCATTCCGAACTGGCTGCCGGTTTGAATCATCGAATACATCTGCGCGATCTTGTTCTCGCGGATCAAGTTGCGGATAGCGGGCGTGCCGACCATGATTTCGTGCGCCGCGACGCGGCCGCTGCCGTCTTTCAGCTTCAGCAGCGTCTGCGAAATCACGGCGACGACCGATTCCGACAACATCGCGCGCACCATTTCCTTTTCGGCCGCCGGAAACACGTCGACCACGCGGTCGATCGTCTTCGCAGCCGACGATGTATGCAGCGTGCCGAACACCAAGTGGCCGGTCTCGGCAGCGGTCAGTGCCAGCCGAATCGTTTCCAGGTCACGCAACTCACCGACCAGCACGATGTCCGGATCCTCGCGCAACGCCGAGCGCAACGCATTGGCAAACGACAAGGTATGTGGACCGACCTCGCGCTGGTTGATCACCGACTTGCGCGACTCGTGCACGAACTCGATCGGATCCTCGATCGTCAGGATGTGCCCGTACAGATTGTTGTTGACGTGATCGACCATCGCCGCCAGCGTGGTCGACTTGCCCGAGCCCGTCGGGCCGGTGACCAGCACCAGGCCGCGCGGCCTTCCCGCAAACTCGGCAAACACGCGCGGCGCCTGCAGCTCTTCGAGCGACAGCACGCGCGATGGAATCGTTCGCAGCACCGCCGCTGCGCCGCGATCCTGGTTGAAGGCGTTGACACGAAAGCGGGCCAGCCCGGGCAGGTCGAACGAAAAATCGGTTTCCAGATTCTCGTCGTACTGCTTGCGCTGCGCATCGTTCATGATGTCGTAGATCATGCCGTGCACGTCTTTGTGCTCGAGCGGCGGCAGATTGATGCGGCGAACGTCGCCGTGCACGCGAATCATCGGCGGCAGCCCTGCAGACAAGTGCAGGTCCGATGCCTTGTTTTTGACGGAGAATGCGAGCAGTTCTGAAATGTCCATGGCGGGCGGCGTTGGCCTCGGCTAAAGTGCTTTGAGTCTGCGTAGAGTCGGCTGCTTCCAAGCCACCCTGGGCCGAAGCGTAGCGCGCGCAATGATCCCGGTGTTCCCGTAAAAAAGCTAGAAATAGCTTGAAAACACAAGCCTATAGGCTCGTTTGCTCACTCATTTGCTCACTCATTTTCCGACTTAATGCTGAGTTTGCCGACTTTGCCCGCGAACTTGCAAGCCAATTTGCAGGCATTGCACGAGCGCATTACCAAGGCTGCGCGAGGCGCGGGACGCGATGCGTCATCCGTGCGGCTGCTTGCCGTCAGCAAGGCGTTTCCTGCGTCGGTCATTGCGGAGGCGGCGCGCGCGGGCCAGCGCGCTTTTGGCGAAAACTACGTGCAGGAGGCAGTCGACAAGATTGACGCGCTTGCCGGCTCCGCCTATCAGCCGCTCGAATGGCACTTTATCGGGCCGATTCAGAGCAACAAGACCCGCACGATCGCCGAGCGCTTCGACTGGGTCCAATCGGTCGATCGCCTGAAAGTCGCCGAACGCCTGGCCGACCAGCGACCCGCCCACTTGCCGCCGCTGAACGTGTTGCTGCAAGTCAACGTCAGCGGCGAAGCGACTAAAGGCGGCGTCGCCCCCGACGAGCTCGGTCAGCTCGCCGCCAGCGTTGCACGTCTGCCGAGGCTACGCCTGCGGGGTGTGATGGCGATCCCTGCGCCCGAAGCCGATGTCGCACGCCAGCGGCAGGTTTTCGCTCTGACTCCATGCGCTATTTCGGCAGCTTCGCGAACAGGAACTGGATGTCGATGTGCTGTCGATCGGAATGTCGGACGATCTCGAGGCGGCCATCGCGGAAGGCTCGACCATGGTCCGCGTCGGCACCGCCATTTTCGGCGCGCGTGCGACGAACCGATGAAGGTCGCGTTCATCGGCGGCGGCAACATGGCAGGCGCATTGATCGGCGGCATGCTGCAGGCGGGGTTCAAGCCGCCCGAGATCGAGGTGCTCGAAATCGACACTGCGCGGAGCGCCGAGCTGACCGCACGCCATTCGGTGAATGCGCACCAGCAGCCGGGAGATTGGTTGCAAGCCAGCGAGATCATCGTGCTCGCCGTCAAGCCGCAACAGATCCGCGAAGCCGCTGCATCGATCAACGTCTTACCTGACGCGGCCACTGGTGTTATCGATCGCGGCCGGCATTCGCGCGCAAACGATTGCAGACTGGCTTGCCACTGGCAAAGTCGTACGCGCAATGCCCAACATGCCCGCGATGATTCGCGCCGGCATCACTGCAGCGATTGCGCTTCCCGACTGTCAGCGCAGAAGAACGAGCGGGCGCGGACAAAATCCTCAGAGCGGTCGGTGCCGTTCTCTGGCTCGACGACGAATCGATGCTCGACGCGGTCACGGCGCTTTCGGGAAGTGGACCCGCCTACGTTTTTTACTTCATCGAAGCGATGCATAACGTCGCGCTTGAAATGGGATTTGACGAAGCACAGGCGCGCGCACTGACGCTGCATACGTTCGCCGGTGCCGCGCAGCTCGCGATGCAGTCTCACGAATCGGCAGCGGCATTGCGCGAGAAGGTAACTTCGAAGGGCGGCACCACCGCAGCCGCACTTGCGAGCTTTGAACGCGACAAGGTCGATGAAGCGATCGCACGTGCGGTTCGGGCAGCCGCCGCGCGTGCTCGCGAGCTCGGCAGTTAGATGTTGCTGGGAGCTATCGAAGCGCGTAGTCGAGCGGCAGTGCCGGCGAATATCGCAGCACCGACCCAGTTGTTATGCCGAAACGCTCGCATGCATCCGTCGCGCGAGCGCGTGCGAATCAACACGAAGTGATAGATCGCGCAAGCCGCGGCGACAGCGCATCCTGCGTAGAACGCCCATCCTGCGCCAATCATCCTGCCGATGACTGTAAGCAACGACAGGAACGCGATGTACGACGCCATCACCGCGACCACGTCGAACCGCCCGAAAAAAATCGCCGACGATTTAATACCGATGCGCAGGTCGTCGTCCCGATCGACCATCGCGTATTCGGTGTCGTACGCGATCACCCAGAACGCGTTGGCGAGCATCAACAGCCAACCGATCACGGGCACGGTTCCCAATACCGCAGCAAACGCCATCGGTATGCCGAACGAAAATGCCACGCCAAGATAGAGCTGCGGTATCGGTATGAATCGCTTTGCAAGCGGATAGGTGGCTGCGATCACGACTGCGATGAATGCAAGCTGCACCGCCGCCGCGTTCAGAAACGGCAGCAACACCGCAGCAGCGATCGCGAGCGTGGTGCGCGACTGCGAGCGCTTCGCGCCGGCTTACCAAGCCACGCGCTACGACGCGCTCCGCGGTGCGCTTGACGTGCGAGTCGAAGCGCGCGTCGGCCGCATCATTGACCGCGCAGCCGGCAGAGCGCATCAGAAACGTGCCGGCGACGAAGATCGCTATCGAGTGCTGCGCTCGGTGCGCCGTCTGAGGCCATCCATAGCGCGGTCAAGGTCGGCCAAAGCAACAGCAACGTACCCACCGGCTTGTCGAGCCGGGTCAAGCTGGCATAAAGGGGCAGGCGAGCTGCGACCGAAGGCATGCTGATGTGCATTTCCTGCAAGTACGCGGGAAAGTGCGGAGCAAAAGTTGTTTTGCCCTAGGCACCGAGCGAGGTTATCGTAACAGTCGCGTTATGTTCGGCTGCGACCATCAGGAAGCAGTCACTACAAGAATCCAGGGAGACTTCATGCTTCGCAGATCACTGATTTCCGCCGCGCTGGCTTCAGCGCTCGCTATCGGACTATCAACACCCGCTGCTGCTCAGACCGAGATTCAATGGTGGCATTCGATGGGTGGCAACCTGGGCGAGTGGGTCAACGATCAGGCCAAGGGATTCAACGAGAGCCAGAAGGAATACAAGGTCGTCCCGGTGTTCAAGGGAAGCTACGACGAGTCGATGACCGCTGCGATCGCCGCGTTTCGCGCCGGCAATGCACCGCACATTCTGCAGGTATTCGAAGTCGGCACAGCGACGATGATGGCGTCCAAAGGTGCGATCAAACCGGTTCACGATTTGATGAAGGAAGCCGGCTACAAGTTTGATCCCGCTGTGTATGTGCCCGCGGTCGCCGGTTACTACACCGCGCCGAACGGTCAGATGTTGAGCCTGCCGTTCAACAGCTCGACCACCGTGTTTCACTACAACAAGGATGCCTTCAAAGCAGCCGGACTCGATCCCGAGAAGCCGCCGCAGACGTGGCCTGAAGTGGTGCTTGCCGCAGCGAAGCTGAAGGCATCCGGCCACAAGTGTCCGTACACGACGAGTTGGGTGAGCTGGACGCAGCTCGAGAGTTTCTCTGCATGGCACAACACCGAGTTCGCAACTCTGCGCAACGGCTTCGGCGGGCTGGGAACGCGGCTCGCGTTCAACACGCCGCTGCACGTGCGACACATCGAAAATCTTGCGAACATGGCGAAACAGGGACTGTTCGTCTACAAGGGCCGTGGCAACACCGCTGACGCGGTCTTCGTTTCGGGCGAATGCGCGATGATGACCGGCTCACTCGGCGCTATACGGCAACATCAAGAAGAACGCCAAGTTCGCAGCCGGCCACTCGACGCTGCCGTACTACCCTGACGTGGTCGGCGCGCCGCAGAACACAGTGATCGGCGGCGCCAGTTTGTGGGTGATGTCAGGCAAGAAGCCCGCAGAATACAAAGGCGTTGCTGCGTTCTTCGACTATCTGTCGAAGCCCGAGGTGCAGTCGGCGAGCCACATGCGCACTGGCTATCTGCCGATCACGACCGCGGCCTACAACATGACCGAGAAAGCCGGTTTCTATAAGCAGAATCCCGGCACCGACGTCGCCGTCACGCAGATGATCCGCAAGACCACCGATAAATCGCGCGGCATTCGTCTGGGCAACTTCGTGCAGATCCGAACGATCGTCGATGAGGAGCTGGAAGGAGTATGGTCCGGCAAGAAAACCGCCAAGGAGGCGCTGGACACAGCGGTCAAGCGTGGCAACGAACAGTTGGAGCGGTTCGAAAAAGCGAACAAGACCTGAGATCTTGATTCCGACTCCGGCCGCAGCGCACTTGGCTGCGGCCTTTTTACTTGCGCAGCGACTTCGCGAACTCGATGAACCCGGCCGACGTCAACGGCCGTCCCAGCAGAAATCCTTGCGCTTCGTTGCAACCGCAATCCGTCACGAACGACAGCTGCTCGTGCGTCTCGACACCTTCGGCGACGACGTGCAAGCCAAGTCCGCGCGCAAGGCTCGTGAGCGCGGCGACGATCTTGCAATCGGCCGGATCACTTGGCCCGGCGCGAACGAATTGGCCGTCGATCTTGATGACGTCGACTGGGAAACGGCGCAGGTTTGACAGGCTTGAATAGCCGGTGCCGAAGTTGTCGAGCGCGATCTTGACTCCCATCGCATGCAGGCCGGATAACACCTGCTCGGCTTTCGCGCCGTCGCGCATCAGGCTCGCTTCGGTGATCTCGATCTGCAGGCGTTCGGCGTCTAGACCCGAATCGACCAGCGCCTGGCTCACCATCGGCAATAACGAACGGCCGCGAAATTCGCGCGGCGAAAGATTGACACTGACGACCGGCTCGCCAAGCCCTTCGGCGGTCCATTGCATCGCTGCGCGGCACGCTTCGCGCAGAACGATCTCGCCGATGGGCACGATCAAACCGGTGTCCTCGGCGACGGAGATAAAGCTGCCGGGCTCCTGCAGCCCATGCTCGGGATCACGCCAACGCACCAACGCTTCGGCGCCGACCAGTTTGCGATCTTTCAAATCGATGCGCGGCTGGTAATACGCTTCGAACTCGCCGGCCTCAAGCGCGCGCCGCAGTCCTGCTTCGATTTGCAGGCGGCGCACCACTTCTGCATTCATGCGCGGCTCGAACAGCTGCACGTTTCCGCGTCCGCGCGACTTCGCGAACGACAATGCCGCGTCGGCGTTGCGCAAAAGCATTTCGGGCCATGCGCCGTCAGTCGGAAACAGCGCGGCGCCCACGCTGACGCTGACGTTGACCTGCTCGGCGTCGATCTCGAACGGTTCGGAAAGCAGCTCGGCGAGCTTGCCGGCGACGTGCTCGGCGTCGTCGACGTGCCGCAGACGCCCCAGCACGATCGCAAATTCATCGGCGCCGGTCCGTGCGACCAGATCGGAAGTGCGCACCGTATCGACCAGTCGTCCTGCGGTCGCGCGCAGCAGCGCGTCGCCGACGCGGTGCCCGAGGGCATCATTCAGCTTCGTGAACTCGTCGATGTCGACCACCAACACCGCCAGTCGATCACCGCCAAGTTGATGGTTGCGCAGCGCTTCGTCCAGCCGCGATTCGAGCAATCGGCGGTTCGGTAGCTCAGTCAGCTCGTCGTACAACGCGATGCGACGCGCACGTTCTTCGACTTCGCTGCGCTCGTACAGCTCTGCGACCAGGCGCTCGTTCGACCACGCGAGCTCATCGTGCGCGGCGCGCACGCGCTGCTCGAGATCGTCGCGCGCCTTCGCAAGCGCCGCTTCCATTTCTTTGCGCGCGCTGATGTCATCGACCAGCCACACGGTCTCGCCGGCCGGACCCCCCGGGGTGATGCCCTTGACCAGCAAGCGCGTCCATACGCGGGAACCATCACGGCGCACAGTGCGCCATTCGATCGCCGGCGATCCATCAGCCGCCAAGGCATCGCCGATGCGGCTCGCAAACGACTGGAACTCTTCGTCCGATCCGAACAACGTCGCTGCCGACCGACCCAGCAGATCGTCGACTTCCCATCCGAATAGACGAGCCGCGCTCGAATTGCATTGCGCGATGTCGCCATCGCAAACGACCAGGATGCCGACCGAGTCGTTCGCCAGCAGCGCGCGGTATTCCTGCAACCGGCGCTCGACGTCGTTCGGAGCCACTGTAATAACAACGTCGTCGATCTCGCGCATGAAGTCGGCTCGCAGCCCCTGGCCTCGTAAAGTGCGCGCAGTGTGGCGCAGGCCGATTGCCAGAAAACGCCGATTACGGGCTTGCTAGCCCGTCTATTTGGGATGAATTCGGCTCAAGTTTCGGAAGAATCGCGCTCAAGAATCGGCGGCGCGCTCAAAGCGCCCGCTTAGCGCCACAGTACGTCGTTGATTTTCTTTGCGCCGCGCGCGAGATCATCACCAGGCTGTGCGCCAGGCCCCGCCCGCCCAATGGGTCACTCGGGTCGGACGGTCTACTGCTGGTGTTGCGCGCAAGCGGCCGATCGATCGTTGGCGCGCGAAAGCTTCGCTTCTGGTTATGCGCCTGGTCGATCGAGCCGTCGCTCTTGACCTTGAAGCGCTGGCAATAGAACCGCACGATTTCCTTCGGCTTCTTGTTTTCCAGCCGGCACACAACGGTTGCGATATCGACCGTCTGGCCCGCAAAATTCTGCAGTACCGCCCTGCGACCAAACAAAAATTCTTCGAACGTCGTCTTTGACAACGGCAGTGCGTCATCGCCGCGCACGAGAAAAATTCGATAGCCGATGCTTTTCTTCACTTTTCGCTTTGTGCAATGTGCGCCGCGTTGAATCAGGCGCGATGCAGATGGGTACGTATCGAACGGGCGATAGTCTCAAAAGATGAGCGACTTGAGACCCGAGCAGGATGACTTGAAACGGCTAAGCCGAAAGCGGGTGATGGCTGTTGCGCATCAGCGCCTGGCTCCCGCCTTCCTGACCTCCTCCAGGATCTGATCCGGCTCGACCGGTTTTACAAGATGCAGATCGAAGCCCGCCTCGCGCGAGTGTTGGCGATCTTCTTCCTTGCCCCAGCCTGAGTAGCGCGCTCGCTCCAACGGCATAGCGGACGCGCGACCATCAGAGGACGGCCATCTGGGCTCAACTCACCCGCTCATCAGTTCTTCGCCGCTGTCACGGATAAGTTCTGGGTGAGAGACGCTTAGCCAAGGGTAGCCCGGAAATCCGCTCGCACAATGTCAAGATATTCGTGGTGTTTTCGGATGTAGTTCATCGCATACGGGCAGATTGGAATCACTGTCTTCGACTGGCCGCGAATATCGTCGAGCATCGAACGCACGAGTTGCGAGCCGAATCCCTTGCCTTCGTATTGCGGCAATACCTCCGTGTGCTTGATCAGGATCGAGGCGGGTGCGACGGGGTCGTACTCGCTGTAGCCCACTTCTTCATTGTTCACCAGGAGTCGGTACCGGCGCGCATCCGCGTCGTTGATCAATTGAAACTCGGGGAGTGTTCACGTTGCGCCGGGCTGGCCAAGAAATTCCTGGCTCGATCGATCATGTTCAGCTGCCTGCGTCAACCGCGCCATCAGCGTCTCCGAGGCCACGTTGGGGAGCTTGCTCGGCGGTGTTCCCGCCAACATCGCTTGCGCGACTTCATAGAGGGCCTGCACGCTTGCAGCAAACCCCTGATGACCGCGCAGACAAACGCGCACCCGCCGGCTCGCGAGATAGGCGTAATCGACCAGCTCCACCGCAGGACTGCCGACAATCAGCGGCAGCCGGACAGCGGCGGCAATTCGATCGAGTTGCGCGCGCGTCTTGAGGTATGGAACGAACAACGCATCCACGCCGACCTTCTCGTACGCTTGCAGACGCAGCACGGCATCGTCGACATCGGTGACGGCAACAGCACTCGTGCGTCCGAATACTGAGATACCCGAATCGCGCGCGGCCGCTACTGCTGCTCGCATTCTTCCAACGCCCTCCTCCAGCGACGTCAACGTCGGCTCCTTGCCGGAGCCGAACGCTCGCGGCAACGCGGTGTCTTCGATCGAGCATCCTGCGGCACCGGCGCTCGCCAGCTCCTCGACCGTGCGCATCACGTTCAATGCGTTACCGTACCCATGATCGGCGTCGATCAGCACGGGCAGCTTGCTGGCGCGGCAGATGCGGCGTGTTTGCTCGGCGAGCTCGGTGGCGGTGAGTAGCATCAGGTCCGGCGCGCCGAGCACAGCGAACGATGCGACCGAGCCCCCGAGAACGCCGACCTCGAACCCAACCTCATCTGCAATGCGCGCCGACAATGGATCGAACACTGAGCCTGCGATGACGCAGCGATCGCCCTGCATCAGCGCTGCCAGTTTTCTGCGTTTTTCCTGTGCGTTCATGGATCGCAAGGTACCAGTGCAGGCACATGCCGGCCCATCTTTTTATAATAACAGTAGATATCATTACTAGAACGTAGTAATCTCTACCTATGAAATGGCTGATTCTGGTGTTGTCCTTGCCCACCGAGAACGCGACGGTGCGCATGCGCGCATGGCGTGCGCTGCGGGCGGCGGGCGCTGCCGTGCTGCGTGATGGCGTCTATCTATTGCCGGCGAGAGACGACGCGCGGCTGACGCTCGAAGCAATCGCGGCGGATGTGCAGGCAGGCGGGGGCAACACGCATTTGATGCTCGCAGACGAACCGTCAGATGCGGGATTCGTCGGCCTGTTCGATCGCAGCGACGAGTACGCAACCCTGCTCGACGAGATTCGCCAAACCAGCGACTCGCTCGACCCGGACAGCGCGGGCGATGCGTTGAAACAAGCGCGCAAGCTGCGCAAAGCATTCACCGCCCTGGCGGCCATCGACTTCTTTGCAGGAGAAGCACAGAAGCAGACCGATGCCGCGCTGCAGGAGCTTGAAATCGCCGCGAACCGGGCCCTCGCACCCGACGAGCCGCACGCAGTGCGCAGTGCAATCAAGCGATTGCGCATCGAGGATTACAAGCAGCGCGTGTGGGCAACGCGTCGTCGCCCGTGGGTCGACCGCCTCGCATGCGCATGGCTGATACGTCGCTACATAGACCGCAAGGCGCGCTTCGTGTGGCTCGCAAAACCAAAGGATTGCCCGGCGAAGGCGATCGGGTTCGACTTCGACGGCGCCACCTTCAGCCACGTCGGTGCACGCGTCACGTTTGAAGTGATGTTGGCGAGCTTCGGGCTCGAGCAGCCGGCGCTTCGACGCATCGGCGCCATCGTCCATTATCTGGATGCAGGTGGCGTGCAGCCGCCGGAAGCGAGCGGTGTTGAAAGCGTGCTGGCGGGACTGCGCGACTCGATCGATGACGACGATCAACTTGTAAAAGCCGCCGGCACGCTCTTCGACGGCTTGTTGATAACGTTCGAAAAAACGGATGCGGCCGAATGACGACGGCGCTTGCAAGACGCGTTGAGTCCCTCCGACGCCGATCACTTTCCGACAGGCGTTTCTTTCTGGCTGAAGCTTGGCTTCATCAGCTTCGGTGGGCCCGCCGGGCAGATTTCGATCATGCATCAGGAACTCGTCGAAAACCGACGATGGATTTCGGAGCGCCGTTTTCTGCACGCGCTGAACTACTGCATGGTCCTGCCCGGCCCCGAGGCGCAGCAGCTCGCCACTTACATCGGATGGCTGATGCATCGCACATGGGGCGGAGTCGTCGCCGGCGCGTTGTTCGTATTGCCGTCGCTGCTGATCCTGATCGCACTGTCATGGATATACATCGCGTTCGGCAATGTGCCGCTCGTGGCTGGCCTGTTCTACGGCATCAAGCCCGCCGTCACTGCGATCGTCCTGCAGGCGGCCTACCGCATCGGCTCGCGTGCGCTGAACAATGAAGTCCTGTGGGCGATTGCGGCTGCATCGTTCGTCGCGCTCTTCGTCTGGGACGCGCCATTCCCGGCGGTCATCGCGGGTGCCGCGCTGATCGGTTACTTCGGCGGTCGCCTCGCACCGCAGAAATTCACAATAGGTCGCCGACACGATGCGGCGGGCAGATCGTTCGGCGCGGCAATCATCGACGATGACACGCCGACCCCTCGTCATGCCGTATTCAATCGGCGCCGCTTCGCAATGGTTGCGGTGATCGGGCTTGCGCTGTGGCTCGTCCCGATGTCGGTGCTGATCACGATTTACGGCTGGGATCACGTGTTGACGCAGATGAGCGTGTTCTTCACGAAGGCGGCGTTGTTGACCTTCGGCGGCGCCTACGCGGTGCTGCCGTACGTCTATCAGGGGGCGGTCGCGCATTACGGGTGGTTGACGCCGACGCAGATGATCGATGGTCTCGCGCTCGGCGAAACGACACCGGGGCCGCTGATCATGGTCGTGGCGTTCGTCGGCTTCGTTGGCGCCTACGTCGCTGCACCGCTGGGGCCTGATCACCCGTTTCTGGCGGGTGCGCTGGCGGCGTCGCTGGTGACGTGGTTTACTTTCCTGCCGTCGTTTCTGTTCATCCTTGCGGGTGGGCCGTTCGTCGAGAGCACACATGGCGACCTCAAGTTCACAGCGCCTCTGACCGCGATCACTGCCGCTGTGGTCGGAGCCATCATCAATCTCGCGCTGTTCTTCGGGTACCACGTGCTGTGGCCATCGGGTTTCACGGGCAATTTCGATTGGATATCCGCAGTGATTGCCGTGGGGGCAGCGTTGGCTTTGTTTCGCTTCAAAATGCACGTGATCTCGGTGATCGCGGCGTGCGCTGTCGTTGGCTGGTTGGTACGTCTCGCTCTTTGAAAGGGGAATCGAATGAACAGAATCAGCCCACAAGAGTTGGCCGAATGGCAAGCAGCGCATCGAACATTCACCTTGCTCGACGTGCGGCGCAAGGCTGTGCGCGCCGCCGATGCTGCGGATCTTCCGAACGCGATGTGGCTCGATCCGGAGCAGGTGTTCGCTTGGAAAGATGAGATCCCGCGCGATCGGCCCGCCGTGGTTTATTGCGCAAAAGGTCACGAGATCAGCCAGGGCGTCGCAGCAACGCTGTGCGCTCTCGGACTGGATGCGCGCTATCTGGTCGATGGCTACGCAGGCTGGCGTGCCGCGCAGATGCCTGTGCACCAGATAACAATGAAAGAAGGAGAACACACGTGAAATGGATCACGCGTGAGCGGCCGAAAATCGACCGCATCGCTTGCCCGTGGCTGGTGGCGCGTTTTATCGATCGCGAGCCCGAATTTTTGTATGTGCCCAGCGGCGATGTGCTGACTGTTGCCGACAAGACCAACGCAATTCCCTATGACGTTCCCGGTGTCGAGCTGACGCACGACGGTGAGCTGTGCAGCTTCGATGCGTTCCTGAAGAAGTACGAGCTCGATGACCCGGCGCTGCAGCAGCTGGCGCTGATCGTGCGTGGAGCCGATACATCGCGTCTCGAGCTGACGCCGCAGTCTGCCGGCCTGTATGCGCTATCGCTTGGGCTATCGCACGACTTCGCCGACGATCATGAGATGCTCAAGCACGGCATGGTGATGTACGACGCGCTGTACGCCTGGTGCAAGCACTGCCAAAGTGAATCGCACAACTGGCCGCCCGCCAAGTCAAACTAGGTCAATACGGTGGTCGTTCACGTCGTCGACGGGACCTACGAACTGT
This sequence comes from uncultured beta proteobacterium, assembly GCA_963729165.1. Lineage (GTDB taxonomy): Bacteria > Pseudomonadota > Gammaproteobacteria > Burkholderiales > Burkholderiaceae_F > JACCZX01. The sequence continues at coordinate 3,462 of CAVSMM010000014.1, read as the reverse complement.
TCAGGCATTTCTACGGTCTGCGCCGGTTCCACAAAGGCGAGGATCGTCGCTACGGCGCCGTCACCGGGGTCCTGAATACGGTGCTGGAAATGATCGAAGGCGGCGCGCTGCAGATCGGCGTCGCGACTGATCACATCATCGAATCGTTCCGCAACCGTCTGTGGCCCGGATACAAGACCGGCGATGGCATCGAGCCCGCCCTGCTCGCTCAGTTTCATCCGCTTGAAGAAGCGCTGGACGCAATGGGCGTTGCCGTCTGGCCGATGATCGAGCTGGAGGCCGACGATGCGCTGGCCTCCGCAGCGAAGATTGCTTCGGACGACGAGCGCGTCGAGAAGGTGTGTATCTGGACTCCCGATAAGGACCTGGCCCAGTGCGTGCGCGGGGATCGCATCGTGCAGATTGACCGTAAGACGAAGACCTTACGCGACGCCGACGGCGTGCGAAAAAAATTCGGCGTCGATCCGAGCCTGATTCCGGACTTTCTGGCGTTGGTCGGCGACGCAGCCGACGGATACCCTGGCATCGCGGGAATCGGCGCCGTGTCCGCGGCTCGATTGCTGAATCGCCATGGCACTATCGAAAACTTTCCGGCTGCGGTCCTCGGGGACCGACTCGCGCAGGCACTGCTGTTCAAGACACTCGCAACACTGCGATCCGACGCGCCGCTCTTTAGTGACGTGGACGAATTGACATGGCGTGGACCCAAGTCCGCATTTCAATCATGGACCGAACGTATGGAGGCACCCGCTCTGCTCAAGCGTTGCCTCAACGCGGCCACTGCTTTGGCTGAACCGTGAACTCGCCAGCGAGCTGTGCTGCTAGCGAGCCGTGTTGATCAACCATAGAGTGATACTCCCAATCAGGCACCAGAGCACGGGCAGTGGCAACGCAATCCAGTGGATCCGATTTGCCGCGAGCAACAGCCCGAGGGTAGCGACAGCCGTCGGATCGGGCGCCATACCAAAGACTTCAAGCTCCCGCCAGTCGCGCCCCGATAGCAACCCCAGCAGTGGTTGAACAATCAGCGCGAACGCGAAAATCGCGACACCAATGCGTGTCCGCACGCGCGGAGTGGAGTCGAACCGCAGGCGGTCGCGCACGACTCCAATCCAGAGCAGCACCAGTGCCTCAAGGGCAAACCCCACCGCAAAGTAGTCCGCTGCCCAGTTGATCGTCGCGTAGCGCTGCCAATGAAAAGCCCACGCCACCCAAAGCCAACACGCCGCCAGCAGTGCAGCAACGATGCGTCCACTCCACGCGGCGCGATTGCGCATCAGCACCAGGATTGCTGCGCCGGCAATCAGCGCAACGATGTGCAGCGGCCAGATTTCCTGGTTGTAGAGCTCGATCAGTCGATAGTAGGTGCGAGGCGCGAACAGCAGAAAGTCAGAGGGTCGGTACGTCCACCACTCAGACATCGAAGCGTCTGAAGCTAGAGCTTCTCAACGTGCGCGATCAAACGTTTGCGCATCGACTCGTCCGGCAAACGCCCGAAACCGGCCCCGATGTTTTCGCGCACGTGCGCCACGTTCGACGTCGCAGGAATCACACAAGTGACCGTCGGATGCGAGACGATGAACTTCAGCAACAGTTGCGCCCAGTTTGCGCAGTCGATTTCCGCAGCCCACGCCGGCAACGGATGGCGCAACATCGTGCGAATCAGCTCGCCTTCGCGAAACGGTCGATTGATGATGACGCCGATTCGACGCTCGCGTGCCAGAGGCAAGATGCGCTGCTCGACTTCTCGATCGAGCACGTTATAGGTCACCTGAATGAAGTCGAGCGGCTGGCTTGCCATGATCTGCTCGAACTCGCGGTGACGCCGCCCTTCGGACGTCGTGATGCCGACGTACCGCAGTTGGCCTGCCGCTTTCATGGCGAACAACATCGGCAGATGATCCTGCCATGCGAGCAGGTTATGAACTTGCAGCAAGTCGAAACGAGGCACGCTCCAATGCTGACGCGAGGTCTCGACCTGCGCAGGGCCGCGAGTCCCGGACGACGTCCAAACCTTGTCGGCGGCAAATACTGTCGATGATCCATCCGCGCCCAATTTGCCCAATTTGTTAAGGCCGTAGCCAATGACCTCCTGCGACGATCCGTACATTGGCGATGAATCAATCACCCGGCCACCACCGGCGAGAAAGCTGCGCATCACTTCTGCGCAGCTATCTCGCGCGACGCGGTCACTTCCCACGTTAAACGTGATCCAGCTGCCGAGCCCGATCACCGGCAACGCCTCACCGCTCGAAGGAATCGCGCGCGTCAGCATCGGCTTCGACTGAGCCGATGATGCGAAAGGAAACGCTAACGACGACGCGCCGAACGTCGCGAGCGAAAGCAGCTGCCGGCGCTTCGCAAAGTGCGGGCGCGAGTGCGGCTGCGATCGTTCAGACCTCATCGCTTCATTCGATTCGCCATTTGCCCGAGAGCGATTGCGAGCGCCGCACCGCCAAGCATTTTCACCAGATCGGGATACTGCGCGTAAAAGCTGCCGACCTTATCAAGTACGGTCGGATCCTTCTTCTCGGCTGCGATTGCTATTTCCTTCAACTGTTGAGGTGTCAGTTGCTCAGCCTGGGCCGGCGTCAAAGTCGGTTGCGTCGAACTGCTTTGGTTTTGCAAGCCTTGAATGAGGCGCCCCAGCGCGCCACCTGCCACGCCCGAAAGCACCGCGGGTCCAACAGCCTGGATCAGCTGGTTTAACAAGCCGGTCCTCTGCTGTGCGTTGGAGCCTCCAAGCAAATTTCCAATCATGTCGCCGAACGATGGCGTCTGGTCCGATCGAAACGCTTGAGCGATGCCGCTTCCCAGGACATCCGGCGGCACCTGCCGTGCCACCTCGTCGAAATCGGTTTCGGTATCGGTCGGCCGTTCAGCGTATTGCTTGAGGATGTCCATTACGTTCATTTTGATAGCTCCCAACGAGAAACCTTAAGGGTGCCTTCCACTGTGCCCAGGTAGAGGTCGGGACGGCCACGGCGGGTGTTACCGCGCGGCTGCAACTCGCGTGCCGGACCTACAGTGCAGATCAGAAAATCGGATCACTGACATTCAAGCTTGCGATTGGATTTTCGCTGCTGGGGTCCCTATCTTGTGTCGTGTAGGCAACGCCGCAATAAGAGGATCCAGTCATGTCGAGCTACCACCGTTTGGACGATGTTTGCATGAGGGCAATTGACCGCGAGCACGCCAAGGCCCATATGCGAAGTGCGGAGTTGATCATCGACTTCGTTTTTGCCGCCGTGGAAAAGGCCCGCCAGTTCACCAGCGCGGTGCCGCGCCGCGTAACTTTATTGGCTCTTTTTTGGCCGCGAGACTCGCGCCGTCAGGCAGCACAGCAGTCGCCCATCACTCCGTAGCAGCCCATTGTCGCCGTCGTACGGAGTAGGCAGCGGCGTAGCTAGTCACGCAGCGCCGGCTGTTCCGGTCGCTATTCCGCCATCGCTCGCGCCGTAC
>CAVSMM010000013.1:0-454683 GCA_963729165.1 uncultured beta proteobacterium | reverse complement strand
GCCGATTACGGACACGCCATTTAGCGCGCTCGCGTAGCTGCCGACGCCGCTTCGACACAAAGCGATCTTGCGCTCGTCGAAGTTAAACGACCGCATGATCGAAGTTAAGGCGTAACGGCCAAGGCCGCTTTCGACCCATAGCGGTCTTGGTTTCTCGCCGAACACAGTCGTTCGAACAAGCGTGCGCAATGAACCACTAGCTGTTCCGAACAACTTGACCTTTACAAATTAGTGCATCGAGGGAAATCGTGGCTTACTCCTTCGAGCAACGCACTTCTACTTTTCGGTTTGACGAAATGCGAACGGTTTCGTTGTACTGCCTATGCGCCCAGATCAATTTGAACGAAGTGTTCCCCCTCCGACAGCACGAACTCTTTCTCCGTCTTGCCTTTCGAATGTCCGTCAATGCTAATAGCACCACCTCCTGGATCATCCGTGGAACATCTGAGATAGCCGATGCGTCGCGACCAAATGCTAGTGGTGGGACCCATACGGTCGTGACTCACCCTTCCCATACTTCGTGGATCACCCGTCGCCACTGTTGCCTTCATGAAGTTTGTAAATGTCAAACGCTCGACATCTGAAGTAGCCAAGGTTCCAGGCGCCGCCACCACCGCGCTGCTCGAGGCCAGCGACATGCTGGCCGTGATGCCGGCGTCGCTGGCCGCGCACTACGCGCGCCTGGGCGTGCTGGGCACGGTGCCGCTGACTGGCCAAGAGCAGACATTGATGTCTGAGTCCACCGTTCGGGGAAGGGGGTGGGACGGTGATCCATGCGCGCCCGCCGCGAAGGCGGATTCTTAGAGCACTACAGAAGAACCCCGACGCGCGAGCCCTTCGGGCTGCCGCTGCGCGTGCCCGACGTGCACCTGGTATGGCGCCGCGGGCGCGAGCTGTCGGCGCCGGCCGCGGCGTTCAGCGACATGGTGCTGGCCTGGCCGCGCGGCCGACATGCCGGCCTAAGGCCCGCCCATCGCCAGCGCGGCAGCCAGGTCGTGATCGCCGGCACGTAGGTGATCAGCAGCAGCGTCACCCCCAGCGGCACGTAGAACGGCAGCATCTCGCGCAGCACCTCCTTCATCTTCACCTTGGCGATGTCGGCGACGAGGAACAGCGCCAGCCCCATCGGCGGCGTCAGCAGGCCGATCATCAGGTTGAACACCACCACCATGCCCAGGTGCACCGGGTCCACGCCGGCGGCCATCAGCGGCTTGGCGATGATCGGCGCGATCACCAGGATGGCCGTCGTGCTGTCCAGGAACATGCCCACCACGAGCAGCAGCACGTTGACCAGCCCCAGCAGCACGAGGGGTTGGTCGAGATCTACAGCATCGCCGCGGTCATGCTTCTGCGGCACGCCCTCGACCGACAGCACCCAGCCGAACAGCGCCGCCACCGCGACGATCAGCAGGATGCCGGCCGACGCGCCGAGCGTCTCCACCGCCGCGCGCGCGCACGCCGGCCCAGGTCAGCTCGCGGTAGAACAACGCCGCTGATCAGCATCGCGTAGGCCACCGTCACCGCGGCGATCTCGGTGGGCGTGAAGAAGCCGGCCAGCATGCCGGCGATCAGGATCACCGGCGCCGGATCGCCGGCGCCGCCGGCTTGAAGTCGCGCCACAGCTCGTGCGCCGTCGGCCAGCGCTCGGCGCGCGGGTACTTGCGCCGCAGGCGAGCCAGCCGTCATCAGCATCAGCATCACCACGCACAGCAGGCCGGGCAGGATGCCGCCGAGCAGCAGCTGGATCACCGACGCGCCGGTGACGGTGCCGTAGATGATCAGCGGGATGCTGGGCGGGAAGATCGGCCCGACGATCGCCGACGAGCAAGTCACTGCGCTGGCGAACGCGGGCTTGAAGCCCTTGCTGCGCATCGCGTCGATCTCGATGCGGCCGATGCCGCCGATGTCGGCCAGCGCCGAGCCCGACATGCCGGCGAACACCAGGCTGCCGAAGATGTTGACCTGCGCCAGCCCACCGGGCAGCCGGCTGACCGCGGTGTCGGCGAAGCGGTAGATGTGCTTCGAGATGCCGGCCGCGTTCATCAGGCTGCCGACGAACAGGAACACCGGCACCGCGACGAGCGGGAAGGAGTCCAGCGCGTACAGCGTGCGCTGCGCCACCAGCTCGAGCGGCAGGCCGTTGAGCACCAGGTAGACCACGCTCGGGATGCCGATGGCCAGCACCACCGGGAAGCCGAGCATGAACAGCGCCAGGAAGGCGCCGATGACGAGGAAGCCGGTCATCGGCTTCAGGTGAGCACGGTGTGCTTGTCTTCCGGGCGCTTGCGGCGCCAGGTGTGCACGAAGCTGCGCGGTCGTCTCCACCGCCAGCAGCGCCATGCCCACCGCCAGCGGCGCCATGAACAGCCAGAACGGCATCTCCAGCGTCGCGGTCTGGTTGCGCAGGTTGTTCCGATCGTCACCGCCGCGGCCACCGCCACGAAGCCGAAGAAGACGCCATGCCGGCGACCTCGATCGCCAGCTGCAGCCACCAGCGCGGCCGCGCCGGGATCAGCACCTGGAACTCCTCCATGCCGATCTGCGCGCCGTCGAAGCGTGACCAGCGGCGCGGCCAGGAACACGGCGCAGATCAGGAAGTAGCGCGTCAGCTCCTCGGCGCCGGACATCGGCACGTTGAACACCGAGCGCATCACGATCTGCGCCAGCGGCGTGGCGATCAGCAGCGCGAGCAGCACGAAGCTGACCGCGCGCAGCACCGCGCGCACGCCGCCGAGCAGGCGCGTCATCGGCGCGCGGGTCACTTGACGGCCTGGATCTGCTCGATCAGCCCCTTCCACTCCGGGAAGTCCTTGTTCGACCTGGCCAAGCACCGCGCTTGCGGAAGGCCTCGACGTCCAGGCCGTCCTTGGCCTCGACGAAGGTCATGCCCTTGGCCTCGAGGTCCTTGCGGTACTTGGCGGCGGTCTCCTTGTCCCAGTCCAGCGTCTTGCGGCCGACTTCCATCATCGTGTCTTCCATGATCTTGCGGTCGGCGGCGGGGATGCCCTGCCACATCTTGCTCGTTGACGAACACCGACAGCACCGACTGCATGTGGCCGGTGAGCATCACGAACTTCTGCACCTCGTAGAGCTTGAGGTTGAAGATGTTGGGCAGCGGGTTCTCCTGGCCGACCACCAGGCCGGTGGCCAGCGCGGTGGCAAGCTCCGACACCTCCACCGGCGTGGCCACGGCGCCCATGCCGGTCAGCATGGTCGACCACAGCTTGACCGGCACGCCGCGGTACTTCTTGCCCGCCATGTCCTTCGGGCTCAGCACCTTCTCCTTGGAGGTGAGGTGGCGCGTGCCCTGGAACAGGTGGCCGACGATGCGCATGCCGCCGGCGGCCACGCAGCTGCTTGTTCACTTCCTGCAGCGCCGGCGAGGTGCGCGCGTCGGTGGCGCGCATCGCATGCTCGGCGTCGCGGTAGGCGAAGGGCGTGTTGAACACCGCGGTGGCGGGCAGGATCTTGCCCAGCGACGCGAAGTCGTGGTGGCCCATCGCGATGGCGCCGCTCTTGACGCCGTCGACCATCTCGCCGACGCCGCCGAGCTGCGAGTTGGCGAAGACCTGGATCTCGACGCGGCCGGCGGTGCGCTCCTTCACCAGCTTGGCCACCTCGTCGGCATACAGCGTCTGCGGCGCGTTGGCCACGCCGACGTGGGCGTAGCGCAGCTTGATCTGCGCCTGCGCGGGCGCGGCACAGCAGGCCGCAGGCCAGCGCCGAGGGCGGTGAAGGGCAAGGGGAATCGGCTGAACGTCATCATCGTTGTCTCCTGCGTCGTGCGGGCGTGGGTTGTCGTGTGCTCTGTGCGTGTTCAGATCGACCGGTCTCGTAGAGCTTGAACACCGCCGACGTGTCGAGCTCCGAATGGCCGGCTTCGATCAGGCGGCGGTACAGCGCCAGCGCCTGCTGCAGCATCGGCGCCGGCGTGCCGACGGCGGCCGGCGAACTCGTGGACCATCTCGAGGTCCTTGCGCAGCTGGCGCGCGTAGCCCTGCGGCGCGAAGTCGCGCGCCACCATGCGCGGGTACAGGCGCTGCAGCAGCGTGCCGTCGGCATGGCCGCCGGCCAGGCACTCGGGCAGGCGCGCGGCGTCGATGCCGGCGGCCTCGGCCATCGACGCCGCCTCGGCCATCACGCTGTGCAGGCAGCCGACGATGAGCTGGTTGAGCATCTTGGCCACCAGCCCGCTGCCCGCCGGGCCCATGTGCGTGAAGCGCGCCGCGACGTCGGCCATGAAGGGGCGCAGCGCGTTCGATGTCGGCCGCGTCGCCGCCGGCCATCACGGTCAGCGTGCCGCTGCCCGAGGCCGGCGGCCCGCCCGACACCGGCGCGTCGATCCAGGCGCAGCCGGTCGCCTCGCGCAGGCGCTGACGCATGCGCGCGGCCGTGCTCGACCGGGATGGTCGAGAAGTCGACCAGCAGCTGCGGCGGGCGCATCGCGCCGGCCACGCCCTGCGCGCCGAACGCGGCGTCCTGCACCGCCGCAGCGGTCGGCAGGTTCAGCAGCACCAGGTCGGCGCCGGGCACCGCGGCAGCCGCGCTCGCGGCCACCGATCGCGCCGGCGGCGCGCGCCTCGTCCAGGCGCGCCGCGGCGATGTCGAAGACCGTGACGCGGTAGCCCAGGCCGAGCAGGCGCGGGTCATCGGCAGGCCCATCAGGCCGATGCCGATGTACGCGATCGCGGGCTTGGCGCTCATGCGTCGGCGATCCGGTAGATGCGCAACGCGTTGTCGCGGAACAGCGCGCGGCGCTCGTCGGCCGAGAAGCCACGCGTGATCGTGTCGAAGCCGCCGAAGATGTCGGCGAACGTGCCGCACAGGCCGTCGACCGGGAAGTTGCTGGCGAACATGCAGCGCTCGCGGGCCGAAGAGCTCGATCGTCGTCAGCACGATCTCGCGGTTGGCCTGCACCGTCCACGGCTGGCCCGGGCACGCCGATGCCGGAGATCTTGACGCTGACGTTCGGGCACGGCGCCAGCTCGGCCATCGCGCGCCGCCACGCCGCCACTCCTTCGGTGCTGCGGTCGGCCGGCAGCCCGGTGTGGTTCAGCACGATCGGCGTGCCTTCGAAGTCGGCCGCCAGCCGCGCCGCCTCGTGCAGGTGCCACCACGGCGTCTGCAGCTCGAAGTGCAGGCCCAGCGGCGCCAGGCGCGCGAAGCCGGCGCGCCAGGCGGCATCGGCCATGCCGCCGGGCTCGGCGCGGCCGGGCGCGCGCGTGCGCGCGCGGCTTGTGGCGCACCGCGCGCACGAAGGGCAGCGCGGCTTCGGGCCTCGAGCACCGCCGGCGGCGTCGGCGCGGTCGAGCCAGGCCTGCGCCGACGGCCACGCTCGGCAGGCCGTGTGCAGCCTGCAGCGTCTGCACGTAGCGCATCTCGCCGAGCGGGATCCTTCGGATCCCACTCGGTCTCGATGTAGACGCTGTGCGACACCTCGAACGGCGCCGCGTCGGCGCGGTAGTGCGGCGGCAGGTAGGGGCGGCGCAGCGCGCGGTAGTCGCCGTAGCGGAAGGGAATCGGCGGCTCGTCGCACAGCCAGGGGTGGTAGTTGCGCGTCGGGTCCCAGAAGTGCTGGTGCGCGTCGACGATGGCGAAGCCCAGGCTCATCGCGCGCTCTCCGCTGCGGTCATCGCCGTGTCTCCTTTCGCCGCGTCTCGAGCGCGGTCGGCCGTGGCGCCGCGAGGCTAGCGGGCCGCGCCATGCAATGCCAATGCGCTTTGCAGAACGTGCCATGCCAATTCGTGCATGTTGTGCACGCCTGCGCGAGGAGGGGTGGCAAAGGGACCTAGAGAACAGCGGAACGAAAGGAATCGAGAGGCCCGAGCGCGCCTTAGCGGGTGTCGGTGTTCACGCGCGTTCAACAACCACTGCCTTTAAAACCTGGTCGCGAATGACTTCGGTTCTTAGGCCCTGCGCGTCCGCTTTCGGCCAGAAGCAGACATTTGTCAGCGTCCCGATTTATCCTTAAAGCAGACACAATTGCGAAACGAATTTCGCGCTGTACTCTGCCGGACAAATGAGCACGAATTCACGACCAGTGTTGGAGTCGATTGCACTCATATTGGGATGAAACCATGGACAACGCGGCTCTCAAACCCAGCCAGACCTTCAATGTCAGCCACTTGAAAGAGGCAGACTTCAAGAGTGGAGGGCTGCGAGGCTCTTCGGTCTATCGAGATCTTGGCGTTGCAGCGGCTACTAAGGGTCTTGCGACCGCGAATGTGATTCGCATGGTGGCGCCCTTTTCGCAGCAGTTGAGCGAGCGCCACCATCACAACGTAGAGTTCCAGCTCGTCTATGTTCTAAAGGGTTGGTTCAAGAGTGAGTTCGAGGGACAGGTGCGCATGTCATGAAGGAAGGTTCGTGCTGGGTACAGCCGCCCGGAATTCGGCACACCGTTCTCGGCTGGTCGGACGATTGCGAATTGCTCGAGGTCATTCTTCCAGCAGAGCACGAAACAGTGACCGATGCGGGTGCGTGAGAGCGATTGACTAGCTTGTGACCCTAACCAGCTGCAGCGAGCTAGCCGTACTCGACATTGTCCGGCAGCGGCCAGTAGCGGTCATTGCCCAGCACTTACTCGCTCGCCCGAAAGCAGACATCTGCTCGGCATCGTTAACGATTAGGATCTCTCGCGTCATGACATCGCGTCCACCATTCATTGTTTCCAGAGACGACGTGCCCGAACGCGCCCACGTCTATCCTCAAAGTAACGAGCCAATGGGGCCTGTATGTCGCTTAGGCAAAGCGGCCGGGCTGGTTCGCATTGGTATCAACCTCCAGCGCTTGCCGCCCGGCACTCGCTCTTCATGGCCTCATGCCGAGGAAGACGAAGAGGAGTTCGTCTATGTCATTGACGGCGAGGTCGACGCTTGGATCGACGGCAACCTGCACCGGATGGTTGCGGGAGATCTGGCCGCGTTCCCCGCCGGCACGGGCATCAGCCATTGCTTCATCAACAACAGTGATGGCGAGGCACTGTTATTGGTGGGTGGCGAGGCGGCGAAACCCGGCAGCCGTATTGTCTATCCGGTTAATCCGTCACGGCGAGTCGATATGCAGCCGGGCGATTGGTGGAACGATGCGCCGCCGCGACCACTCGGTCCACACGACGGTTTGCCGGACGCGCTACGCAGATCCAACAGCTAGAGGCCATCTTTTGTAGTCACTCACCCCCCGAGAAGCACCATGTCCAAGCTTCGTGTAGAAAGTTTCACCATCTCACTCGACGGCTTCGGCGCTGGCCCAGACCAAGACATCAATAACCCACTCGGCGTGGGCGGCACCTCGCTGCATGGCTGGGCTTTGTCCACACGAACGTTTCAGAAGCACTTGTTCGGTAACGATGGCGGAGCAACGGGCATTGATGATGACTTTGCCGCTCGAGGCTTTCAGAACATCGGGGCCTGGATTCTCGGCAGGAACATGTTCGGGCCAGTGCGCGGACCTTGGCCAGACGAGAGCTGGCGGGGGTGGTGGGGCGAGAATCCTGTCTATCACGTCCCAGTGTTCGTGCTAACCCACTACGCACGCGCACCGCTGGTCATGGAAGGAGGAACGACCTTCCACTTCGTTACGGAAGGCATTGCCGCCGCCCTGGCGCGAGCTCGCGAAGCGGCCGCAGGCAAGGATGTTCGTGTGGGTGGCGGCGTGAACGTCATTCAACAGTATCTTCGCCAACGCCTGATCGACGAGATGCACATCGCCATTTCGCCGGTCCTACTTGGCGCGGGTGAAAGACTCTTTGAAGGAACAAACCTTCCTGCCTTGGGCTACGCCTGCACCAGGCACGAAAGCTCGCCACTTGCCACTCATGTAGTTCTTACTCGGCAGTGATCACGTAGCGTTCTTGGAGAGCAAGGCGTGAGTGATTACGACCTTGCGGAGTTAGCGCTTTCTTGCAAAGCACCCCTCTCGGCCCAATGACGCCTAACTCTCCCTCGAGCGCCCGATGGGCGGCCACTGAGCGCCACTTGTCGATCATGCATCCAGACAGTCATGTTGGCCGCAGTCAGCGCTTGGCCGTGAGCGCTAAATAGTTTCCAGCTAATGCGAGGGCGGCCCCGAAGGCAGCAGTGCTTGTCCATCGATACCCTTCGAACACCGTGCTCAGTGCCATTGCCACCACGGGAATCGCGACCGCAGTGAAGCTCGCCCGATTAGCACCGACGAGTTTGAGCAGCTTGAAATAGGTGACGAATGCAACGATGCTGCCGAAGACCGACAGGTACACAAGCGAGCTGACGTAGGCAAAGCCCCAGTCGAAGCTCCACGCTGAACCGCCAATCAATGCAATTGCGGCGGCAGTCAGCGCGCCGTAGCTCATTCCCCATGCCGTGCCGCTTATCGTGGGTACGCTGTCACTCTGCAAGCGAACGGTGACCAGGTTGCCGATAGCTGCGATGACGGTTGAACCAAGCGCGAACGCGACGCCCAGCGCGGCGGTTCCGCCCACCGAAGCGGCGCGAAGCTCCGGCAGGAACAGCGATGCAACTCCGCACACGCCAATCACGGCGCCCAGCGCGACGCGAGGCGGCACTGGAGTACCAAATGTGAGCCGCGAGGCAATCGGCACGATGAACACGAGCGTCGAAAATGCGACGGCGACAAGACCGGATGCGACATATCGCTCGGCGACATAGACGCCCACATAGTTAAGCCCGAACAGAGTGGAGCCTTGCAGCGCAAGCCAGGCATGAGTTCGCGGCTGGAATTGAAGACGCTGCCCGCGCGCCGCGCACCAGACGAAGAGGATGGCGGCAGCCAACGCAAAACGATAGACGACCGACACTTCCGGCTCCACAACCCCAAGCTGGAATGTAATTGCGAGCCAGGTCGAGCCCCATATCAGTGTGGCGATGGCGAAAAGTGCGATCGGGCTATTCATGTTTGTTCGCTGACACAGTTGAAGCGCGAGCGATCAGTGGTCGATGATCAAGTCGGCCAATTGCGCCAACAAACTATCTCGATGAGAATCTGCGCATCGCAGACGGTAGGACTCCAATGGCGCGTGTCATCCGGTTCATCACCGATAAGTTTGACGTGTCAAAAGAGCGTCCGAATCCAATTAATCCGATTCCCGGCGAGTCGCTACTAAGCTGGTTGCGAGAGCGAGCGCAACCACGCGTTCATCTGACGGAACCCGACGCCGAGGACTGGGGCTGGTACTCGTATGCCGACTGGAATGGAAGACAGTACTTGATTGGGGCAAGTGCCTCCGAGGAGGAGGACGAGCGCGAGTGGATTCTGCAGATCGACAAGCAGCGCTCCATGAAGGAAAAGTTGCTTGGCCGAGAGGCAATGCGCAATGATGACGACTGCGCGGCTTACTTCCAGTCATTGTTGGAAGCGGAACCGGCTTTCAAGTCGGTTTCAATAGACCCGGAGTAGTGTTTGTGGACGATTGCGGTCAAGAGGAGCTTCGATGAGCCGATCATTCAACGTCGCGCGCCGCTGGAGTCTGGCTATCTGCGCGCTGTTCGCACTCGCCGTGAGTCCGGCACTAGCGCAGGACTATCCATCGCGGCCGATCAGAATCATTGTTCCCTTTTCTCCGGGCGGCGCCGTGGACGGGCCGACGCGCATCGTCGCGCAGGAACTTACCAAGCGCCTCGGACAGCAGGTCGTTGTCGAAAACAGGCCTGGCGCCGGCGCCACGATCGGCTCCGAAGCAGTGGCGAAATCGCCACCGGATGGCTACACGCTTTTGCTTGCGTCGCAGACGAATGCGATCAGTGCGACTTTGTATCCACAACTTAAATTTCATGCACTCGACGACTTTGCTCCGATCACATTGATCGGGCGCGAACCCGGTGTGCTCGTTGTACATCCTTCGCTTCCCGTGCAGACGATTCAGGAATTGATGACGTACGTCAGGGAACGGCCGGGTCAGCTGGACTACGCGTCGTCCGGTAATGGCAGCGGCCAGCACTTGTTCGCTGCACTGTTTCTGTCGCAGACGGGACTGAAGATGAACCATGTTCCGTATCGCGGCAGCGGCCAGGCGACGACCGATCTGCTCGGCGGCCAGGTGATGGTGTCGTTCCCCGGCGTCGCCGGAATGCTCGGCCACATTCGAGCCGGAAAACTTCGTGCACTTGCAGTGACGAGCGCCAATCGCTCGCCGCAATTGCCCGACGTGCCAACCCTCGCCGAGACTGTGGTGCCGGGTTACACCGCCTATGTCTGGTTGGGCCTGATGGCACCGAAAGGCACGCCGTCGCCCATCATCGACAAGCTGCATCGGGAGCTGTTGAGTACGATGGCGACGCCCGAAGTAAAAAGTTATATGGCCAACGCGTCGATTGAGCTGGCTGCGTCCACGCCTGCGGAGTTCGCAGCTTTCTTTCGCGAGGAGATCGACCGTTGGGGAAAGATCATTAAGGCTAGCGGTGCCAAGATCGATTAGCGCGGTTCAAGCGACGGCATCCGCACCGATTGACCGCGCGCCGGCAATCGGCGTTGAGCACTGGGCGAACAAGGGAGACGTTCGCTTATTCCTTTGGGAGAAGTTTGTCGGGGCGCCCGACAACAAGCCCGCGATTCTGTTTGTTCATGGCTCTTCGATGGCGTCGCAGCCGACGTTCGACTTGTCCGTGCCGGGACGCCCTGATTCATCGGTGATGGACTGGTTCGCACAGCGCGGCTTCGTGTGCTGGAGCGTCGACATGGAAGGCTACGGGCGCTCCGACAAGCACCGCGACATTACCTGCGACATTGCGAACGGCGCCGATGACCTTGCCGCTGCGACCGACTACATCAACCGTGCGCGCGGCGTGCAAAGTTTCTTCGTCTATGGGATTTCATCGGGTGCTCTGCGCGCAGCACTATTCGCGCAAAGGCATCAGGACCGCGTTGCGCGCCTCGCGCTCGATGCCTTTGTCTGGACCGGGGAGGGTAGTCCGACATTGGAACAGCGTCGCAAGAAACTTCCGGAGTTTCTGAAGGCGAAGCGCCGACCGATCGACCGGGCTTTTGTCTACTCCATTTTCGAGCGCGATCATCCTGAGTGCGCAGAAAAACGCGTCGTCGACGCATTCGCCGATGCAATCCTGGCGCTCGACTCGTCGATGCCGAATGGAACCTACATCGACATGTGCTCGAAGCTGCCGGTCGTCGATCCGGAAGCGATTACAGCGCCGACGATGATCATGCGCGGCGAGTTCGACGGCATAGCCGGATTCGATGACCTGATGAACTTCTTCAATCGCCTACCGAACCCCGACAAGCAGTTCACGGTCATGCCGGGGATTTCGCATGCAAGCTTTCAGCAAAAAAACTACCTGACCGTGTATTACATCCTGCACTCGTTTTTCTCGCGGCCGGAGCCGGTGTACAGAGCAACTCCGTCCGTAGATCGCGCCTAGAATCAATTTCGAGTCAGTCTCTACCCACCGCAGCCACAAAGGACGTGACGATGAGAGTTCTTCTGCTTGCCCTGCTGACGTTTGCATTTACCGGTTGCGCGACCATGCAGACGGGCGATCCAACCGTGTCGATATTGGTCGATCTTGATCCGGCGAGTACGGACCGCACGGTGATCGTCGAGAGCATCACCGCAGACCGCAACGGCGTCCTCTATCTCCCCGATCGGGTGACCGGAAACATTCTGCGGGTCGATCCCAAGTCGCCGAAGGTGGTTATCGTCGGAAGGATCGAGGCGCGGGAGATCGAAGGCAAGAAAGTCAATGCCGATCCTTCGGGCATCGCGTTTAATTCGCAGGGTGATCTTTTTGTAGCGGTCGGGCCGTTCCGTGAAGTGGTGCGCATTCGTGGTGCTGACCTCAACCCTGCGAAGCCGGCATTGGCGCAGACCTTTGCGACTGGGACAGCAGGCGCGAATGGCATCGCCTTTGACCGGCAAGGAAATCTTTTCGTTGGCGGCGGCGCCAGCGGCATCGTCTACCGCGTCGGTCCGAATGGTGGCGCAGCCGAAGCAGCGGTGCAAATCGACAAACACGTGCGCACGCTTCCTGACGGCAAGACCCAGCAGCAGATTGTCGCCAACGGTGTTGCGTTCGATGGCAACGGCGTACTGCACGTCACCGATACTGCGCGCGGCGCGGTTTGGAAGGTTGTGATTGGGTCCGATGGCAAAGGCGGCATGCCGGTGCTGCTGGCTCAGAGTCCGCTGCTCGAAGGCGCCGACGGTCTGGCTTTCGATCGCAGTGGCACGCTCTGGGTTGCCGCCAATGAGCTGAACGCGATGGTCACGGTCACGCCGGCCGGACAAGTGCGGAACGCCGCAAAGAGCGGCAGCCAGGGACCGTTGGAATTCCCGTCGGCAATCGTCTTCGTTGGCGATCGTGGTTATGTTTCAAACTTCGACACGCCACGCCGCGACAACATGGACGCGAACGGGCTTGCCGCGCGCGATGGCATCGGAGCTTCGATCGCACAGATCGCGCCGTAGGCCGTTCAGCGGCGGTGATGGCATCGGCAAGGTGGCAAGTCCGCCGTGTGTCGAATTGGTTTCGCGGTCACCTGTCGCGCTTGCGGCGATTCGTTAGCCATTTTATTCAACACGTTCGCGATGACTGGCCGGCAACGGTCTTCGTCGCGGCAGCTCTTGCTCTTTTGGACCATCGCGTCGGATGGTTGGACGCCATCAATGCTCATTCCTTCCTCTTGATCGGCAATGCTGCGGAGATGCCTACACCGGCCCGCCAGACAAACGCAAAGGCGCTGGTGGTGGTCATCGACCAATTCGCAGCGCAATCTCGTTACTTCGAACGCTCACCGCTTTACCGATGCCAGCTGGAGAGCGATCTCAAAGAGGTTTACGCAGCGATGCGCAGGTTCAATGATCGCTCTACTGCCAACGACGCGAAGAAGCTTGATTTACTGGTTATTGACCTGGATCTTTCGCCCGCGCGGTGGCTCGCAACCGAACTGGGCAGCGAGACACCCGAAGCTGGATGCGAAAGTAGGTTGCATCAGCTAATTGTCGATGAGGCAAAGGAGAAGAGCCATCCAATTCGTACGGTGCTGATGAATCCCTTCGACCAAGTGACTGCGGATGGCTACACCAAGGGGACGCATGCCGAATGGAGAACATTGAACGCCACTCCGAATGTAACGTTTGGTAGTGCGGCGTTGCCGCTGGAATACGGATTGGTCATTAAACAATACTGCGATGCAGATACATTGGCTGCGAAGGCTGTTTTTGCTCGGACTGCGGAGCTTCCCATTCGCAAAGAAAATTGCGTCGACAAGGCGATCGAGCGGAAGCTGAAACCCAGAACAAAAAAAGAACTCATCGACCCACGTAAGTACCTTGCGGGTGTGGTTGCGATCGCGACTGCTGTACCGGGCAACCAAGAGAGCGAACTACTTAGTAGCCGTCTTGATCAAACGCTTACCGACGACAACTTCGTCGCTGTGTTTTTTGGTGCCGCATTCGGCGATGAAGACGCTTTTCTGACGCCGCTAGGAGATCTCTATGGCATTGAAATCCACGCCGCGAGCTACCTTTCCCTACTTCAGCCGCTGAGGGGTCATGAACTCGCGGAATTGTTGGTGGACATTGTCTTCGGGTTTGTGTTCGGTTACTTTATTGCGTGGTGCTGGAAGCGGTACTTCGAGCTTAAGTTGAGCAATGACTCAGCTCATTGGCTATATGCTCCCTTCTACTTGCTCGCGCTTGCCGGCGGCGTTTGCGTCATTGCTGGCTTGCTTACAGTGGTCTCTTGGGCTCTTCTGGTCTGCGGTGGTATCTGGGCGTCGCCCATACCGATGGCGGTGGGGATGGTGACGGAAAGCTTTGTATCCGGGTCCGTCGCGCAGGGAATTGATGTCGCGAGTGCGCTTAAAGGCGAGACACGTCCACCGCGGCGGACGTTCCGGGAAAGTGCCAAGAAGTTCTTTGGCGGCGACTTCCTCCTTTTGTTTCGTAAAGGAAAGAATGAATCGGCGAGGCTGTTAGCTACGCGCTTGGTGATTTGGATGTTGGTCGTCTTCGGCGCAGTTCTAACTGCATGGTTTGCATAGATTTCGAGGTGGAAAATGAAACTGGCCATCGTCATCGTTGTACTAGCTATTTCCTCACCTTGGGCGCCGGCGGCCGCGCAGAAGTGTGTCGGGCTCTTACAGATTCCACCGTCCGCCTCACGTCGCATCGTGGATTTCCTAACCAGCTTCAACCAGACTAACCCGCCGTGCGGTTCCGGCAAAGTTGTCCTGAACCGAGTGCTTAATCAGGAAAAGACGGGGGGAGAAAACTTGAGCCTGATAAGCCCTTGGATATAAAAAGGCACAGGCGAACCTCGATGCTGCGCTCAAAAATCCTGCGGTGAAGGCCCTCTTCGATAAGGCGCGGACGGAAATCAAAGACGACAATATTCTTTTGGCTTACGAAGCCGCTGTACTTGACGATGAGGGCTACTACGATGCGCGGGAGCTGAAGCTGCAGCAGCTGATGCAACGCCTCAATTAAGTACGTGTACAGGGAGTTGAAACCATGCGTGGTCGAGCATTGAAGTCGCTGACACTAGTTTGTACTTTGGCTGTGGCGAGCGGCTTCTCGGCAACAAATGCGCAGCCGGACAGCATTCGCACGAAAGAAATCACGAAACTGTCCCCGAAAGCTTCGGTAGTGCTCGATAAGAATTGTCCAACGATCGTCCAGCCTTACACGCTAACGGATAACGCGGCGACGCTGGCATTGTTTAGCGCCAAGGAAGCGGTGTCGGATATCGGTGGGCGCTTGCTGGAAAGTGCTGGCAGTTTGCTCAAGGGAAGCGTTCGGCCCTCCATTGCACCGGCGAGCAGCAAACTTACTGCTTCAACTAAATTGGCGGCGAAGCAGCTCAACTGGCTTCCTATGGCGACTGAAGTGGCGTACGGCGAACGCCTGCATCAGGACGAACCAGCGCTTCTTGAGCGCGATAGCAAGTTGGGCCTCAAGCACTATCCTGTCGCGGACAAAATACTTGCGCAGATCCTGGATAACGTGGGCGAGCCTCACGAATACCAGTTCAAGCTTTACATCCTGAAGAATGCATCACGCAATGCTGCCGCTCGTCCCGGTGGCTTTCTTTATCTGGATCAGGGGCTCGTGGATGACGCAGCGCAGTTGCCAAAGGCGTACTTCGCTGTTGCGCACGAGGTGGCGCATGTGCTGCAAAGGCATGAGACCAAGGAATTGCAGAGCACGATCGTGGATTCGGTCTCGTCGAAAGACGACTTAATGCGAATCATGACGACTTCGCAAGGAAACCCGACTGCGGCTCTGGCTTACATCAAGATCGAGAAGAACCGATTTACTCAGCATCACGTAGACCAAGAGTTGCAGGCGGATTCGTGCGCTGTCCGATTGCTAAGTCGTGCGCTTCCTGACCAGAAGGCGCTCGCCGCATCGATTAACGCTTTCATCAGTGACCTGCCGAAGGCAGACGCCCACGTCACCGCGGTGTCGGCTCCACAATCGGACGAAGGAAAGTTGGCGCGCTCGGTGCATGACATCGTTGACGCACCGGTGAAGCGACATCCGAACAATGAGGAAAGATTGCAGAATCTGCGATCGATTTACGCCGAGCTTAGCCTTGGCGCTTTACCGAAGCGGCCATAGCACCGCATCGTCAAACACGCGAGTGCAAATACATTGAGAGCTCATCAAGAGTCTCCGGGTTGACGGGTTTGACCAGGTGTCTGTCGAATCCTGCGGCTGCGGACTTGCGCCGGTCGTCCTCCTGGCCCCAACCGGTCACCGCGATCAGCGTCATCTGCGCACCCCACGCATGCTCGCGGATTCGGCGGCACGCTTCGTATCCGTTCATTTTGGGCATGCCAAGATCGAGGAGCACCATATGCGGACGGAAGTCTTCAGCGAGTTGGAGAGCGTCCTCTCCGTCGTAGGCAGTTCGAACCTCGTGCTTCTTCAGTTCCAGCAGCATTGAGAGGGTTTCCGCTGCGTCACGGTTGTCGTCCACGACAAGGATTTTCAATCTATGTGGAGTCGACACTGTCCTTACTGTTGTCGCGGGTTCCGCATCGAGCGTCAATCGTGTCGGCACACGTACACGGAATTCGCTTCCACGGCCGAGACCCTCGCTGTATGCCTGGATCGTGCCGCCGTGCAATGTCACCAGACCTTTGGCAATTGAAAGGCCGATGCCCAAGCCACCCTGAGCGTTCGACGACTGGCTTCCGATCTGGTTGAACATCTCGAAAATCGATTCCAGGTTTTCGCCTGGAATACCGACGCCGCTGTCGGTAACCGAGACCTCGACCTCGTCCCCCCGATGCTCGGCCTTCAGCGCTATCCGCCCTCCGGGCGGCGTGTACTTTGCCGCGTTGTTAAGCAGGTTTGAAAGAATCTGCGCAAAACGCACCGGGTCGGCGTTCAGAAACGCAGGCTCGGAAGGTGCCGATACCGAGAATGTGTGCCCCGTCTCTTCGATCAGCGGACGGCTCGCTTCCACCGCCGCATCCACAACGTGCCGCAGGTCTATTCGCTCGGGATGAAGGGTGATCTTGCCTCGTGAAATTCGGCTGACATCAAGGAGATCGTCGAGCAGTCGCGCCATGTGCTGGAGTTGACGCTCCATCATCGCCAGCACCGTTTGCGATCGCGACGACTCGGCATCTGCCATCCGAAGAATGGCGACCCCGGTCCGGATCGGCGCCAGCGGATTGCGCAGCTCGTGCGCGAGGCTCGCTAGGAACACGTCCTTGCGGCGATCTGCCTCCCTCAGACGTGTGACTCGCCTGCCGATTAACACGAACCACGGAAACGTGACTGCCATCACGACCAGCTGAAGCAGGTCCAGGCGCAACATCTCCACGTCCACGTTGATCACGTAGCGCAGCCCCGTCATCAGCGCGAAGCAAACCAACGATACCGAGCCGAGAACCGTCAGTTGCCTACCGCTCGAACGCAGCATTCCAAACATCAGTGCGACGAAAAAGAAGGCGGCGAACGCGATTCGGGTATCGGGTGCGCGATAGACCACGAACAACATCGTGGACACCGCGGCGAAAAACTGGAGCTCCGTGAGACTGGGATCGGGGAACCGCAGGTTCAGCCCCGAGCGGAAGATAGCGAAGAACACGAGTATCGCCGCCGTCGCGATGGCAGAAGCATGAACAAGTGTGTCGCGGTCCACCTTGCCCTGCGTGTGAAAGATGACGAGCACCACCAGGTAGAGCGCCGAGAACGTACTGGCGAGCAGGAACCGCCGGAAGCGAAGGCGCTGGTTGACCTCGTTCCGGGTCAGCGAGGGAATGGGGGCAATCGGATCGCGCATTGCGTCGGCCGGCGGGACATGCAGTCTGCACCAACCTTGTCAGATTTTGCGGGTCCGACTCGCTCGAATTTGCGTGAACCCGCCTGAACGCGTGAGCCGTCTGATATCACACCAACTGGGACGAAGAGTCGAAGTGACCCGAAGCGGGCGTACATTTCCAGCACATTCACAATTCTTGACAACCGCGGTAGGCACCCATGCTGAAAGTCGCTCTGCATCTGACAAGTCTTGCCCTCGCAAGCTTCTCTCTTGCGCTTCTCACACCGGCAAATGCGCAACAAAAGACCGATACGATCAAGATCATCGTCGGCTATCCACCCGGCGGTGCATCAGACCGCGCGGCGCGGCTGGTAGGCGATGCGCTGCGTGAACAACTCGGCGCGACCGTCGTCGTGGAGAACAAGACTGGCGCCGGTGGCCGCGTCGCTGCGCAAGGCTTCCGCGCTACTCCTGCCAACGAGACTGCGCTGATGATCGGCAACCCTGCCGTCAACGTGGTGGCTCCGCATGTATTCAAGAACGTCGGCTACGATCCATTGAAAGACTTCGTTCCGGTCGCGCAGGTGTCGCGCTATGAATTCGGCGTGGCGGTCGGTCCCGCGGTGCCGGTCAAAGAAACCACTCACCTGCTCGCGTGGCTTCGCGCCAATCCGGACAAAGCGAACTTCGGCGTGCCGGCCACCGGCAGCCTGCCGCACTTCTTTGCGCTGATGCTGGCCGATGCGGCCAAAGTGAAGCCCGAGGTCGTCGGTTATCGCGGCTCAGCGCCGCTGCTGACCGATTTGATCGGAGGTCAGTTGCCGGTCGCCGTCGACACGCTCGACACGCTGCTGCCGCAGCACGAGGGCGGCAAGATCCGCATCCTCGCGATTGGCGGCGCCAAGCGCGCACCCGAATTGCCCAACGTGCCGACGTTGAAGGAAGCGGGACTCGACGTCGTTGCCGACGGCTGGAATGCGTTCTTCGCACCAGCCTCGATGCCTGCGGCGCGCGTGCGCGAATTAGGCAGCGCGATCGAAGCGATCATGCAATCGAAGGAAATGCAAAAGAAGTTTCGCGACGCGAACATGGAGCCGGTCGCGGCCGGACCTGAAGCCACGGCGAAGATGATCGCGGCCTATCGCGCGAAGTGGGAACCGGTGGTGAAAGCCGCGAATATCCAGCAGTAACCGGCAAGGCTGTAGATTGCCTCGCCACGGTCAGCCGCGGAACAGGCTGATGTGACGACTAGGCGAGGACCCACGAGTGCGCGTAACTCCCGATCAAATTGATTTTCCCGGCCCCATCGTCATCATCGGCTTCGGCTCGATCGGCAAAGGCGCTCTGCCGCTGATACTGCGCCATATACGCGCGCCGCGCGAGAACATGGTGGTGATCTCGCCCGACGACTCGTGCCCGCCGGCTGGCCGAGCTGGAGGGTGTGCGCTTCGAGAAGCTCGCGCTGCATCCGGACAATTACCGCAAAGTCCTCGCGCCGATGATCGCAAACGGCTTCGTCGTCAACCTTTCGGTCGACGTATCTTCGGTGGCGCTGATCCGCCTTTGCCGCGAAGTCGATGCGCTGTACATCGATACGTGCATCGAGCCGTGGGCCGGTGGCTATGTCGACGCCGGCGTGCCGCTGCCCCAGCGCACCAACTACGCGCTGCGAGAGGAGGTGCGCAAGATCCGCGGCGACGGCCCGACCGCGGTGGTGGCGCATGGAGCAAACCCGGGCATGGTCAGCCACTTGTTCAAAAGCGCGCTGGTCCGTCTCGCATTGGACATGGGCCACACGGTTGCGCCCACCACGCGCGAAGGCTGGGCGAACCTTGCGATGCAGCTCGAGGTGAAGGGCATTCACATCGCCGAGCGCGATACGCAGTGGGCCGACATACCCAAAGTGGCAGATGAATTCGTCAATACCTGGTCGATCGAGGGATTCCTGAGCGAAGGCCTGCAGCCTGCCGAACTCGGTTGGGGGACGCACGAAAAGCACGTGCCGCCGGAGGCGAGCTTCCACGAGACCGGATGCAAGGCAGCGATCTACCTCACGCGGCCCGGCGCAGGTACGCGTGTGCGCACCTGGACACCGAAAGCCGGTCCGATCCAGGGATACCTGATCACGCACAACGAATCCATTTCGATTGCCGACTATCTGACGGTGGAGAAGAACGGCGAGGCGCTCTACCGTCCGACGGTGCACTACGCATATCATCCCTGCGACGACACCATCCTCAGCCTGCATGAGCTGCAGGGACGCAACATGCGCCCCCAATCGCGCGTCAGGCTGATGAATGACGAAATCGTGGATGGGATGGACGAACTAGGTGTGCTGCTTTATGGGCATGCCAAGAACGCTTTTTGGTACGGCAGCCAGCTGACGATTCACCAGGCGCGCGCAGTTGCCCCTTATCAAAACGCAACGGGCCTGCAGGTAACCTCGGCTGTCGTGGCAGGAATGATCTGGGCGATCGAGAATCCGCGCCGCGGTGTACTCGATGCCGACGAACTCGATCACGACCGCATCCTGTCGATCCAGGATCCGTATCTCGGTCAGCTGGTGGGCGCCTATACCGACTGGACTCCGCTGGACAATCGCGACCAGGGCCTTTTCCCGGAAGACGTCGATTTCGAAGAGCCGTGGCAGTTTAAAAACGTCCTCGTGCGCTGAGGCAGGGCTAGCACGCGCTGTGCTGCTGTTCGAACGCACTAGAGGACGAGCGTCTGCTCGGACGCGGAAAATAAAGCAAGACAATTAGTCCCGGGTGTCAGCATGCAAGTAGGAACAAGGATTGCCCGAGTCTGATGTCGGCATTGGGCCGGCTTTCAGGAGCACAGGATGAACAATCAGAATCAGGGTGGCGGCCAAGGCCAAGGCGGGCGCGATCAGTCGCAGCGCTCAGGCGGTCAGCAGAATCAGCAAAGTCCAAATCAAGGTGGACAACAAGACCAACAAGACCGCGGCCAAGGCGGACAGAACCAGCAAGATCGCAACCGTAGTGGGCAGCAGGAACAACAAGATCGTAATCAAAGCGGGCAGCAAGGCCAGCAAGACCGCAATCAAGGCGGGCAAGACCGCAATCAAGGCGGGCAACAGGGCCAGCAAGACCGCAACCAAGGCGGCCAAGACAACAAGCGCAATCGTTAGATCAGGCGACGAAGGGCCTGTGCGTCATCGCACAGGCTGTTGCACCATCCGTAGCTCGGCTGAGCTTCGATCAACTCGTGTGGCTTCGCGGATCCGGCAGGCGATTTCCAGCGCGGTCGCCGAGGGCGAGATCGACCATCATCTCGGTCGCTACAGCCTCGAGCCGGCGCCGCAACTCATCGGAAGCGAGCGTGTTGGGCACCAGCAGGTGCGCCGCGATCTTGAAAGTCCTCGGTGCATTCGGCGTGGTGCCGACGACCTCGGTGTGGATGTGTTCGATGCTGACGCCCGCCTCGGCGAGGATGCGCGTCACGTTGCTGAGAATGCCCACGCGATCGTCACCGACGAGCTCGAGCTCGACGCCGTGCAGCCCAGCCGGGACCTGTGCCGAGTCGCTCTTGGCGATGACGAGCTTCAATCCTGACGACGCCTCGAGGCCGCGCAGCGAGTTAGCGAACGCGTCGGCGTTCTCGGGCGGCGCCTCGAAGTGCACCATCCCGGCGAACTCGCCGGCGAGCCGTGATAGACGACTCGCCGCCCAGTTCACGCCGAAGCGCTGCGCCCGGTCCGACAGCAGGCGCACGATGCCGGGCCGGTCCGGACCCATCACCGTGACGACGAGCGACGTTGTCGTCGTCGGCGCATCTTCGG
Source organism: uncultured beta proteobacterium (assembly GCA_963729165.1). GTDB lineage: Bacteria > Pseudomonadota > Gammaproteobacteria > Burkholderiales > Burkholderiaceae_F > JACCZX01. Next base: position 433,653 of record CAVSMM010000013.1, on the reverse strand, counting down.
TCAGCACGACGGCGCGCCGGATCATCGGCGCGCGCGTCGCGAAGCGGGCGTCCTGCGGCTTCGCCGGTAACGTGCCGTGGTCGCGCGCGTGGCGCACGACGCGGCCGAGCAGCTCGAGGCCCATCGGCGCGAGCGCGCGCTCCCACAACTCGCGCGCCGATTCGCCGCGGACGACGAAGCACCAGTCCTGCGCGGCAATAGCGCCGGCATCCCAACCGTCGGCGAGGTGATAAACCGAGCCTCCGGCGATCGGATCGCCTTCGAGAATCGTCCACTCGACCGCGGCGATGCCGCGATGCCGCGGCAGCAGAGACGGGTGGTAACCGACGCCGCCGAGGCGTGACCGCGCCAGCGCCTCGGGGCTGACGCGCGCGTGTGTGTGGGCGGCGACGATCAGGTCGGTGCCGTCGGGAATGGCATTGCCGGGCACCAGCTTCGGATTCTCCAGCACGTGCACCGGCAGTCCTGCAGCGTTGGCGGCGAGGGCAAGGCGGTCGTCCGCCGCGGGAACGATCACGCAGACGAACTCGATGCCTTCCTCGCGGCGCAGCGCCTCGAGCACGGTGGCGCCGAAGTAGCGGGACCCCGCCAGAACACATTTCATCAGGAACTCCTGTCTTGGAACGCCTATTGTCGCGGCTAAGAGCGGGCTTCGGCCGAGGTGCAGCGCTCAGAACGTCGCCTGCGGAATCTGCTGCGGCGTGAACACCAAATGAGACCTTGGCGTCTTCCGGCACCGGCGGCATCTGTTCATTCCAGCGCATCCACGCTGCACGTAGTTCTGCCAGCCGCTGCGGCTCGCGCTCTGCGAGGTTTGCCCGTTCTCGCTCGTCGACCGCGAGGTTGAACAGATACTCGCTGCCATCCATCGCCAGATACTTCCAGTCACCACGGATCAGCGCGCGTTGCTGGCGATGTTTCATGCGCCAGCAAAGATCGCGCGCCGGATTCCAAGACGAGTCGGCAAAGAGAGGCAACAGGTTCATGCCGTCGATCGGATAGTCGGGATGCGGATCAACTCCCGCGGCCGCGAGCATCGTGGCCGTCCAATCCATCGTCAGATTCGGCACCGCGCTCACACTGCCCGCTGCGATCGTGCGCGGCCAGCGTGCGACTAACGGCACGCGAATTCCGCCTTCCAGCAGATCCATCTTCTGCCCAACGAACGGCCAGTTGTTGGAGAAGCGCTCGCCGCCGTTGTCGCTCGTGAACACCACCAGCGTGTCGTCGGCCAGTCCACGCGCATCGAGCGCTGCCAGCACCTGTCCGATGCCTTCGTCCATGTGGTGGATCATGCGTTGATAGGTGGCGATCGAACCGCCGTCGAGATGCTTGGCGTTGCCGCCGATACGCTCCGATTCCGCTCGATCGTCGCGCGTCTCCCACGGCCAGTGCGGCGCGCTGTAATGCAGGCTCAGCAGAAACGGCTGATCCGCGCTCTGCCGCTGCACGAACTCAGCCGCGCGCGCACTCAGCAGATCGGTGAGATAGCCCTCGCGCTCAACCGGCGTTTCGTTTTCCCACAGATCCGGCGCGCCGCGCGTATCGGTGTGCGCGAAGTAATCGAGACCGCCGGAATGAAAGCCAAAGAATTCGTCGTAGCCGCTCTTGCGTGGACCGAAGTGCGGCGGATAACCCAGATGCCATTTCCCGATCAGCGCAGTGGCGTAGCCAGCGTCACGCAGCAGTGATGGCAACGTCGGGTGATCGGGCGGAAGGCCGAGAACCTTATCGCCCTTAGTGATCGATGCAAGCGGCTCTTCCGCCGCGCCGCGCAGACGATACTGCCAACGACCCGTAATCAACGCGAAACGCGTGGGCGAGCACACCGCAGAGTTCGCATAGCCGCGCGTGAACAGCAAGCCTTGCTTCGCAAGGCGATCGAGATTGGGCGTGATGTCGGCAGGACGTCCCTGTGCATCGCGAGCGCCGAGGCAGCCAAGATCGGCGTAGCCGAGATCGTCGGCCAGGATGTAGATGAAGTTAGGCCGTTGCGGACTGGTGCTCATCTTGGCTCCTATTTCACTGGCTAGTGTGGACCAGCCATCGAGAGAGTACCGACGACGCGCCTAAGAGGGAGAATGCGAGCGCGCGCGCGGGCGGCAAACCATTCGAACACGCAGAGGGGCGAGCATGACTTTGGTGGATATGGTCGGGTTCTCCGCAGCTGCCGCATCCTTCGTGGCGTTTTCCGCGAAGACAATGATCCCGCTGCGTATCGCGGCGATCTGCAGCAACGCGCTCTTCATCGCGTTCGGGCTGCTCAGCGGATTCTGGCTGGCCGCGCTGATGCATACCCTGCTACTGCCGCTGAATGTTTATCGCTTGCAAGCGATGCGCCGTCTGGTCCGGCGCGTTGCTGTGGCCGCGCGGGCCGAGGACGTTTTTGAGGCCGAGTGGCTGCGGCCCTACATGAGGCGGATCTCTTTCGCAAAGGGCCGCACGATCTTCGCAAAGGGCGACCCCGCACACGGCGTTTACTTCATCGTATCGGGCCAGGTGCATTTCCCGGAGGTCGACGAGCACGCCGGCAAGGGGCTGCTCTTCGGCGAGATCTCGATATTCACGCACGAAGGACGGCGAACGCTTAGCTGCGTGTGCGAGACAGACGTGGAGGTTCTTTATATGACCAACGAGGAGTTGAAGGAGCTTTACTTTCAGAATCCGGAGTTCGGATTCCTCCTCGTGCGTTTGATCGTTGGTCGGATGAAAAGGCAGATCGACCAACTGCAGACGCATGTTCAGCCGATCTGAACAGTTTCCCGCTCAAGCTCTCCGATCGCTTCGCGAAAAACTGCACTACACCACTCGCGAAAAGCGGATCCGCACGACGTGGCGGCTGACCCGACTTTACGTTGACGGCCAACCCCTACATAGGTAGCGTCGGGTGGGAGTGAGGAAGGAGCGAACATGAACGAGCAACGAGACCAAGCATCGCACCTGCAGACAAATGAAAAAGTCCTCTAAAGAACTAGAAGAAGTAAGCGGGGGAACCGTTGATGATCTGGGCCTTACGTCGGGCGGCGCAAAGGTAGTGGCAGCGGCGGATAACTGTTCCCGGCCGGGTGAGGACGAGAATCGCTGTAAATCGGATGAATCTGGGAGACATCATGACAAGAACACGTTCTAGTCTTTTACGGCCGATCGTCATGGCGGCAGCGCTCGTCGCAAGTTTTCCCTTGGCGGCAAACACTTCTGTCAGCTACGGCAAGATCACTGCGGTCAAGTCCGTCAAGGTTGAGGACTCAAGTGCGCAGACTACAGGCGCGCTCGTGGGCGGAGTTCTCGGCCTTGTTTCGGGCCGAGGTCACTCGAGCAGCAGCAAAGTACTGCGCACCGTTGGCGGCGGAGTAGCCGGCCAGCAAGTGGCCAAGCTTGCAAGCACCAAGCAAGCCTTCGAGTACACGATCCTTTTGGGCGGAACGACGACGACCGTTGTTACCGACGAGGCAGGTATGCGCGTCGGCGACTGCGTTGCGGTCGAACGGGGGGCTTTTACGAACCTGCGACTCGTGGCGGATTCCCAGTGCGTACCCAAAGCCAAGCCACTGCCCACGGCTGCCAGGGAGGCCAATGCCTGTACTGCTGCCAAGGACGAAGTATTGAAGGCGCAGACCGATGAGGCGTTCGATCGCGCGGAACGCAAGATGCGGCTGCTCTGCGCAGACTGAGCACGTCCACGATAAAAGACAATCCAACGTAGCTTGATGCTAGCGAAGGAAGATCGCTTGATCTAAAGCGCGTAAGGGCTCTGTCGCTCGAGTTCCTGCACGTTGACCGCCACTTGCTGCGAGTGCACAGCAAGTTGATCGATGCGTGCAATCAGCTCACTACGTTCCTGTGTCAGCCGCACGAGTTCTGTCGCAAGCCAGGTACGGCGCTCGATAGGCACGGTCGGTAACACGAGTTCAGCAGTGACGCTGGCCATTGCGGCATTAGTGTGCGCAAGACCCTCGCGGGCGTTACGCAGCCGCGAGTTTGTCGTGCGCAGCTCGGCGCGCGCATCGTGAATCTGCCGGCCCCATTGATACGCATTGACGAAAGCTGTCTCGGTCGAGCTCGAGCACACGTTGGCATAACCGGTGCCGTTTAGCCCGGCGCGGAAGCCATTCTTCGGCTGGCAGTATTCGCGTAGACCGCGCTCACGACCTGCGGTGTAGGCGGCGAGGTTCGGAGACACCTGATGCTTTGCGCAGGCGACGCGATGCGCACCGATCCGCTCGGCCGGGAATCCGCGCAGACCGTCTTCGTAACCAATCGTTTGCCAGTCAGCCAGCGCGCATTCGTCCTTGCTCATTCCGGTGGCGCAGCTGGAAAGCAAGACTGCGGTCAGCAGGCTGGCGAAGCAGGCGCCGAACAGTTCGGTGCGATGTGCTCATGCCGACGATTCTCGACGCGTCGGACGCAGAGCGAAGCGCGAAATTGGCGCGGAATTACGATGGCTTAAAGGCGGTTAAACCGTTTACGGCGCCACAGACCAAGACCCTGATCCCTGGACGCGCAGCCGGCACGCGGTGCAAAGATCGCGGCCGTCCGGCTTCGTCATGAGGGGGCTTCTGTGTCTGCCACACCCGTCATCGCATCGTCATTGCCACGCGCCCCGCGGCCCGACCGACCGCTGCTCATCGTTGGCTTGCTTCTTGTCCTAGTCATCGTCTTTGTCGGCTTTGCCCCGACGTTTTATCTGAAGGGCTTGTTCGGCGCACCGCCCCTGTCGAATTTGCTGTTTGCGCATGGCCTCGTCATGTCGACCTGGATTGCGCTTCTCGTCGGCCAGACAGCTCTTGTTGAGATTGGACGTACCGATCTGCACCGTCGACTCGGTGTTGCCGGCGTCGGCGTTGCCGTTTTGTTGGTCGTCATTGGCGCGACGGCCGCGCTCGAAGCCGCACGGCGCGGATTTTCGCCGACACCAGAGGTGACGCCGTTGATGTTTCTGGCGATTCCGCTGGTCGACCTTCTTGTGTTCTCGATCCTGGTTGGGACCGCAGTTGCCAAGCGACGCAAGAGCGCCACGCACAAGCGGCTGATGCTTCTCGCCACGGTGGGTATGTTGACGCCCGCCGTTGCGCGGCTGCCGATCGACGCGCTCAAACAGGTGGGCATGCCCGCGTTCTTCGGCGTGACGATCACCTGCGTGCTCCTTGTCGTAGCGATCGATACCGTTCGCCACCGCCGACTGCATCCGGCGTTCGGCTGGGGCGCGGCGTTGGTGATCGCGGCGGTGCCGGCCCGGATCGCTCTCGCTAAGAGCGATGCTTGGGTCTCGATCGCAGGCAAGTTGGTCGCGCTCATTAGCTAGACAAAGCGGATCCAACCTCAGCGCGCGGACGCAAGAGCGCGATTTGCGACCGCGGAGTGAAAAGGCTGCAGACGCGATGGAGTGCGTCACGCCATCGGTACAGTCCACATTTCCTGGGCAAACATCACCTCGATCGGATCAACACTCATGCGTAATCGTCCGTTAGGCCGCACCGGCCTATTCGTTTCTGAACTCTGTCTCGGCACGATGACCTTCGGCGGTGGCGAAGGAATGTGGGCGCAGATCGGAAACTTGCAGCAATCAGATGCTGAGCAGCTGATCGGCAAGGCGCTCGATGCAGGCATCAATTTCATCGACACGGCAGACATGTATTCGGGTGGCCTGGCCGAGCAGATCACCGGGCAGGCGCTAAAGAATTTGAAGGTGCCGCGCGAGAGCGTGGTGGTGGCCAGCAAAGTGTTCGGCGAGATGGGAGCGGGGCCCAACATGCGCGGCGCCTCGCGCGGCCACATTCTCGACGCTGTGAAAGCGAGTCTCAAGCGTCTGCAGCTCGATCACATCGATCTCTATCAGATTCATGCGTTCGACGCGGCGACGCCAATCGAAGAGACGATGCGCGCGCTCGATCAGCTGGTGCGTCATGGCCATGTTCGCTATATCGGCGTCTCCAACTGGGCGGCGTGGCAAATCGTCAAGGCGAACGGCATCGCGGAACGGCTCGGTCTGTCGCGCGTCGATTCACTGCAGGCGTACTACACGATCGCCGGCCGCGACCTCGAGCGCGAAATAATTCCGATGCTGAGTGCTGAAGGGATCGGCTTGTTGGTCTGGAGTCCGCTTGCTGGCGGATTGCTCAGCGGCAAGTTCGGACGCGAACAGAAAGGCGAACAAGGAAGCCGGCGCACCAGCTTTGACTTTCCGCCGGTAAACACGGAACGCGCCTACGCATGCATCGATGCGATGCGACCGATCGCGCAAGCGCGCGGCGTTTCGGTCGCGCAGATCGCAATCGCATGGCTGCTCGCGCAGCCGCGCGTGACCAGCGTGATCATTGGTGCGAAGCGGCCCGAGCAGCTTGCGGACAACATCGCTGCGACTCAAGTCACGCTCAATGCCGATGAATTGAAGCAGCTCGATGAAGTGAGCCGATTGCCCTCCGAGTATCCGGGCTGGATGCTGGAGCGGCAGGGCCAAAATCGGCGCAAGCAGATGAGCGAAGGTCAGATCTAGCGATTACGACGCAGGTCGCATAGGCTGAACCACCTCGATCGCGCGGGCGGCGCGCCGAGTGACCAGGCGCCTCACAACGACGAAGAACAACGGCACGAACAGCAATCCGAGAGTGGTCGCGGCGACCATGCCGCCGAACACACCGGTTCCGATCGCGTTCTGACTGCCCGATCCTGCGCCGCTTGCCAGTGCCAGCGGCAGCACGCCACCACCAAACGCCAGCGACGTCATCAGAATCGGTCGCAGTCGCAGGCGCACCGCCTCGAGCGTCGCCGGAATGAGCTCGACACCTTCGCTCATCTGTTTCAGCGCAAACTGAATGATCAGGATGGCGTTCTTCGCCGAGAGTCCGATCGTCGTCAGCAATCCAACCTGGAAGTAAACGTCATTCGACAATCCGCGGCCGCTTGCGGCAATCAGCGCGCCTAGGATCCCGAGCGGCACGATCAGCAGCACCGCGACCGGAATCGACCAGCTCTCATACAACGCGGCAAGGCACAGGAACACGACGATGATCGACAGTCCGTACAGCAGCGGCGCCTGTGCACCCGACAGCCGCTCTTCGTAGGACAGGCCGGTCCACGCGATTCCAAATCCCGGTGGCAGCTGTGCCGCAAGTTTCTCCATCGCTGCGATCGCCTCGCCCGAGCTGTAACCCGCCGCAGCCTGCCCCTGTATCTGGACTGCGGCGGCGCCGTTGAAGCGTTCGAGGCGCGGCGATCCGAATGTCCAGTTGCCGCGCGCGAACATCGAGAACGGAACCATGTCGCCTTGCGCATTGCGCACGTACCACTTCGACAGATCCTCCGGGACCATACGAAACGGCGCGTCGGCCTGCATGTAGACCTTCTTCACGCGGCCCTTGTCGATGAAGTCATTCACATACGAGCTACCCCACGCTGCGGACAACGTTGCGTTGACGTCGGCCATCGCCAGCCCCAACGCGCCGGCGTGCACCGTATCGACGTCGATGCTGAACTGCGGTGTGTCTTCCTGCCCGTTCGGACGCACGGCCACCAGAGTGGGATCCTTCGCCGCCATGCCGAGCAGTTGATTGCGTGCGGCCATCAACGCCTCATGACCCGCGCCCGCGCGGTCCTGCAGATACATATCGAAGCCGTTTGCAACGCCGAGCTCGAGCACCGCCGGCGGCGGGAACGCGAACACCATCGCGTCACGGAATTTGGAGAACGCCGCCATTGCGCGGCCCGCAACGGCCTTGACGGTGTTCTGCGCGCCCGGGCGTTCGCTCCAATCGCGCAGCCGCACGAATGCGATGCCGGCGTTCTGGCCGCTGCCGGAGAAAGAAAAGCCGGCGACAGTGAACAGCGACTGCACGAGATCTTTCTCGTCGACCAGGAAGTGGCGCTCCATGTCACGCAGCACTCGCAGCGTGCGCTCCTGCGTCGCTCCGGCCGGCAGCACCACTTGCCCGAACATGATGCCCTGGTCCTCATCCGGCAGAAACGATGTGGGAAGCCGCAGCAGCAGGAAGATGCCAACAGCGATCATCACGACATACGCCGCAAGCCAACGCAGCGGACCGTTGAGCATGCGGCCGACAGTACGTCGGTACGCCGCGCTACCGCGATCGAAACCACGGTTGAACCAGCCGAAAAATCCGGTCGTCTTTCCGTGCGATCCCTTTTCGACCGGCTTCAGCAATGTCGCGCACAGCGCAGGCGAAAGGATCAGCGCCACCGAAACCGAAAGCAACATCGCCGAAGCCATCGTGATCGAGAACTGCCGATAGATGACGCCGGTGGATCCACCGAAGAACGCCATCGGAATGAACACTGCCGCGAGGACGAGCGCGATCCCTACCAGCGCGCCGGTGATCTGGCCCATCGATTTCTTCGTTGCTTCCTTCGGCGACAAACCCTCTTCGCTCATCAGGCGCTCGACGTTTTCGACGACGACGATTGCGTCATCGACAAGCAACCCGATGGTCAGCACGACTCCGAACATCGTCAGCACGTTGATCGAAAAGCCGAACGCATACATCACGGCGAACGTGCCAAGCAATACCACCGGCACCGCGATCGCGGGAATCAACGTCGCGCGCAGGTTCTGCAGGAACAGGTACATCACGAGCACAACCAGCACGAACGCCTCGATCAGCGTCTTTACAACTTCCTGGATCGATAACCGAATGAATGGAGTCGTGTCGAACGCGACAACCGCCTTCAGGCCGCGCGGAAAGAATCGCTCGAGCTCCGCAGTCTTCGCCTTTACCGCATCAGCGGTGTCGAGCGCGTTGGCGCCGGTGGCGAGTCGTACCGCGAGACCCGACGAAGGTCTGCCGTTGTAGAACGACAGCGTGCTGTAGTTCTCGCTACCGAGCTCGACACGAGCTACGTCGCGCAGTCGCACCGTGGCACCGGACGGATCGGTGCGCAACACGATCGACTCGAACTGCGCAGGCGTCTGCAGCCGGCCTTGTGCCGATATCGTCGCGTTCAATTGCTGTCCCTGCACTGCCGGCAGTCCACCCAACTGTCCGGCAGCGACTTGCACGTTCTGCGCGCGAACGGCGGCACCGACATCCGCAGGCGTGAGCTTGAAGCTGTTCAACTTGCCCGGGTCGAGCCAGATCCGCATTGCGTACTGCGTTCCGAACAGTGTCAACTCGCCGACCCCGGGAACGCGGCTCAGAATCTCCTGCACGTTCGCCGCGACGTAGTCGGCGATGTCCGTGCGGCCCATCGATCCGTCTTCGGAATAGAAGCCGATCACCATGATGAAGTTGCGGACCGTCTTCACGACGTTGACGCCCTGCTGCTGAACCTCCTGCGGCAGCAGCGTCTCGGCAAGCTTCAGCTTGTTCTGCACCTGCACCTGCGCGACGTCCGGGTTCACTCCTGCGTTGAACGTCAGCACGATCGAAGCTGCGCCGAGACTGTCGCTGGTCGACGTGATGTAGCGCAGTCCGTCCAGACCCGTCATCCGCTGCTCGATGATCTGAGTGACGGTGTCCTCGACCGTCTTCGCGGACGCGCCTGGATAAGTCGCGTTGATCGTGATCGTCGGCGGCGCGATGTTGGGATACTGGGCGATCGGCAGGCGGACGATCGCGATAGTGCCGGCCAGCATGATCACGAGTGCGATCACCCACGCGAAGATTGGCCGCTCGATGAAAAAGTGTGACACCGCTTAGCGTCCGTCGACTCGGTGGGTCGCTCAGCGAGTTGCCGCCGGCGGTGACGCCGCTTTCGAGTTCGCGGTGGCGCTCGACGCACTGTCACTCGGCGCGCCGGCCGGCATCGCTTGCACCACGGTGCCGGGAATGGCTCTCTGCAGTCCTTCGACAATGACTCGATCGCCGGCTTGCAGGCCGGAGTCGAGCAGCCAGTCGCTGCCGAGCGTGCGCGCAGTTTTCAGCTGACGCGGCTCGACCTTGTTGTCGGCGCCGACCACCATTGCGATCGCCTGGCCCTTGGTGTCGCGCGTTACCGCCTGCTGCGGCACGAGGATCGCGTTCTCGCGCACACCTTCCTCGATCACCGCCTGCACGAACATGTTTGGCAACAGGACGTTTTCCGGATTCGGGAACAACGCGCGCAATGTGATCGCGCCTGTCGACGCATCGACTGTCACATCGGAGAACTGCAGCGTGCCTTCCTGCGAATAAGGCGCGCCATCGTCGAGCAGCAGCGTCACGCGTGCCGCATCGCTGCGCGCGCGCTTCAGTTCGCCGCTGGCCATGGCTCGTCGCAGCCGCAGCACCTCCGTGCTCGACTGCGTGACATCGACATACATCGGATTCATCTGCTGGATCGTTGCCAGCGGCGATGCCTGGTTCGCCGTGACCAGAGCACCTGCGGTCACGCTGGACCTGCCGATGCGTCCGGAAATCGGCGCGACGACGTTGGTATAGGCAAGGTTGATTCGCGCTGCCTCGGCGGCAGCCTTTGCGCCCGCGAGGTCGGCTTCGTTCTGGTGCAGCGTGGTCACGGCATCGTCATAAGCCTGCTGGCTGACAAACTTGATCTCGACCAGTTCCTTGTTGCGTGCGACATTGCGCCGCGCTGTCTGCACACCCGCTTCTGCCTTTGCCACCGCGGCACGTGCACTCTCGTAGGTCGTCTGATAGGTCGCTGCGTTCAGCTTGTACAGCGTGCTGCCCGCCTTGACTTCCGCTCCCTCGTTGAAAGTGCGGGACTCGACAATCCCTGTGACTTGCGGGCGCACTTCGGCGATCAGCGTGGGTGCTGTGCGGCCCGGCAACAGCGTCTTGACCACCACGCTTTGCGGCTTCACGGTGATCACGGTGACTTGCGGGGCCGCTTTTTCTGCCGGTGGCGTGTTCGCGCGGTCACATCCGGCAGCCAGGGCGAGGGTGATGATGAGGGCGAGCCGGAACACAACCGATCGGCACATGGCTGGATGCTATCAGGCAGACTAAGCGCAAGACGCGCAGCGGCGAGCATTGCGTTACATCGTGTGGCCCGGGATAAGAACTGCATTTGCCTCGTTTGTTTAGTCGACGCGGCGATCTCGTGCGAAGTATAAAAACGCCTCATTTCGCTCGCTTATGTCGCTGCAGACACGCCTTCGGATCTCCTTGTATGCGCTGCTGGCTCTGATCGCACTGATCCTGGCCACCGATCGGCTCGTTGTCTGGCGATTCAACCCACTCGATTCGAATCCACCGAAGGCTGTCGTTCTCTATTCGGCGGCCTGGTGCGGTCTATGCGCGCAGATTCGAAGCTGCCTCAGAGCGAGCGATGTTCCGTTCGAAGAACGCGATGTCGAGAAGTCGATGCGCGCAAGCGCCGAGTGGTGGGCTCTGCGCGTCCGCGGTGTTCCGGCAACGCTCGTCGGATCGGAGTTGGTTTACGGGTTCGATACCAAGAAGCTCACATCGACACTCGGCGATGCAGGCTTCTCAGTCGGTTGCTGGAACTCGTCAAGCAGTTAGCTCACAGCGTTCTTCCGCGCATCGACGCCGGCTTGCCCGGAAGTTTCAGCAGCGTCCCGGTGTTGGTCACGGTTTCCCCATCGACGCGCAGCACGGAGATGTCAATCCAGTCCTAGGCACCGTACGCGGCACACTGAAACGTGTCAACAATTGAGTGATGCAAACGCCGCAACATAGGAGAACTGGACTCCTTTGGAGATACTGATGTCAACGTGAATTTTCTGTAGGAACCCCCGAGTTGCGAGCGCACAATTGCGAGGCCGAGTTTCACGCTCCCATTTGTCTCGTCAGGAGGCCTCATGCACCTAAGAATTATCGTCCCTTCCTTCTTCTTCGCGCTGTTGACCGCTTGCGCCAGTAACAGTCCACAGCAGGCAACGTCAGCCTCGACCGACCGCAATGCGGGGCAATGGCGAACATGGGTGCTGGCCTCGGGTCAAGAGCTGCGTCTCACGCCTCCCCCGGACGCAGCGGCAACCGCCGCTGAACTGCAACAGCTGCGAACCTTCGCATCACAGCGGGACGCGCAGATGCAGGAACGGATTCGGTACTGGGACTTCTGGTCGCCGTCTTACCGCTGGAACGATATGTTGATCGACGTCTCCGCCGCCAACCCGATTCCCGGCGGCGGGACGATACGGACGTTCGCGATGATGAACGTCGCAATTCATGACGCGATGATCGCGGCGTGGGACACGAAGTACGCGTACAACCGTCGACGGCCCAATGAAATAGACGGGCAGCTCGCAACCGCCGTAGTCACCCCCGGCACGCCGTCGTATCCGTGCGAGCACTCGGTGGCCGCAGGCGCTGCTGCCGCGGTGATCGCACACATCTATCCGAAGGAAGCGCAGCGTGCGAACGCAGCGGCGGACGAAGCCGCTCGCTCGCGTGTGATGGCGGGCGCAGCATTCCCGAGTGACACGAAGGCAGGCCTTGAGCTCGGGCGCGCGGTCGCTGCACGCGTCATCGCGCGAATGAAGGTTGATGACGGCAAGTGGGCGGGCACCATACCGACCGGCACAGGTATATGGAAAGGAACGAATCCGATCGGCGTCAATGAAGTGACATGGCCGCTCTTCGTGTTGAAATCTCCAAGCCAGTTTCGACCAGGGCCTCCGCCTGGACACGATTCCCCAGAGCGCGCTGCCGAGCTTGCCGAAGTCAAGAACTTCAAGCGCACGCCGTTTACCAACAGTAAGGTCAGCTACTGGCAGTTCGGGCAACAGGGCCAGCCCGGTGTGACGATGCGCTTGAGCGAAGAAGTCGGACGCAGGCTGGCGGAGGACGGCAACGTCAGTGCGCCGCGCGCTGCGCGTGCGTACGCGCTGGTGCATGTCGCGCAATACGAGGGCTGGATCGCTTCACAGGACGCCAAGTTCCACTATTGGACCGCACGCCCGAATCAGTTTGATGCAGCGTTGACTACAGTGATTCCGACGCCGCCGTTTCCGACCTATCCGTCCAACGCAGCCACGTTGGTAAAAGCGCCGGCCGTCGTCCTGACTTATCTGTTCCCTCGTGAGCAGGCCCGCTATGACGGTTGGGTGCAGGAGTTCGGCGAATCGCGCTTATGGGCAGGCATCCATTTCCGCAGCGACATAACCTCGGGCTGGGCGATCGGGCGCAACGTTGGCGAAGCGGTTGTTGCGCGTGCGAAGGTGGATGGTGGGTGACATGAAGCGGAGTTCGGCATAGAGCTACGCGCCGTTGCTCCGGGGTAACGAGCTTGCTCGGATGGCGTTTGCGCTACCTTTGGCCTCTTTGAGGCCAAAGGATCGACGCAACGCGACATGAGCCTTGCCCAATGCCATAGCTTCCATGACTTTCGCAGACTCGCCATGCGGCGGCTGCCCGGTCCGATCTTCAACTACATCGACGGCGCCGCAGACGATGAGGTGACGTATCGACGTAACACGGCGAGCTTCGAAGAGTGCGACCTCGTTCCCAACGTGTTGCGCGGCGTCGAAGCTCTCGACCTGTCGGTAACGGTAATGGGCCAGAAGCTCGCGGTGCCGTTTTACTGCTCGCCGACCGCTTTGCAGCGCCTGTTCAACCACGAAGGCGAGCGCGCGGTCGCCGACGTCGCATCAAAGTATGGAACGCTGTTTGGTGTGTCCTCGCTCGGTACGGTCAGTCTCGAAGAGTTGCGCGAGAAATATCCGACACCGCAGGTGTACCAGTTTTACTTTCACAAGGATCGTGGGCTGAATCGCGCGATGCTGCAGCGTGCGAAGGATGCCGGCGTCGAAGTCATGATGCTGACGGTCGACAGCATCACCGGCGGAAACCGCGAACGCGATTTGCGCACCGGCTTCTCGATTCCGTTCAGGCTGACACTCGGCGGAATGATGCAGTTCGCGATCAAGCCGGCATGGGGTCTGAATTACCTGACGCATGAAAAGTTCAAGCTGCCGCAGCTGGATCAGCATGTGGATATGAGCGGCGGCGCGATGTCGATCGGCCGCTACTTCACCGAAATGCTGGACCCGTCGATGACGTGGAACGATGTCGCCGAGATGGTGCGGCTGTGGGACGGGCAGTTCTGTTTGAAGGGCGTGATGTCGGTGCAAGACGCAAAGCGCGCGGCCGAGATCGGCTGCACGGGAATCGTCCTGTCAAACCACGGCGGACGACAGCTCGATGGCTCGCGCGCACCGTTCGATCAGCTTGCGGAGATCGTCGACGCCGTTGGCGATCGGCTGGACGTGATGATGGACGGCGGTGTGCAGCGGGGCACGCATGTGCTGAAGGCTCTTGCGTTGGGCGCCAAGGCCGTCGGCCTGGGACGCTTCTATCTGTTTCCCCTCGCGGCTGCCGGCAGGGCAGGCGTGGAGCGTGCGCTGGGTTTGATGCGTACCGAGATCGAGCGCGGGATGAAGTTGATGGGGTGTAAATCAATCAGTGAGCTGTCGCGCAATCAGCTTCGGTTTAGATAATTAGGTAGCCACTGTAGCTCCCGCGTTCGCCGCCAGGAGAATCGACGCAGCTGCGTCCGCCAACACCTGGCAACCGAGCACGATGTCTTCGTCTCGGCTGTCCTCCGCGAAGTCGTGACTGATACCGCCGAGTGATGGGATGAACAGCATCGCCGACGGAATCGACGTCGAGACAATGCCGGCATCGTGAAATGCGCCGCTTGGCATGCGCTGCCACTTGCCCGGTGCAATGCGCTCCGCCGCACTTTCGATATGCGATTGCAAAGTGGCGTCCATTCGCGTCGGTGCAATCGGCGCGCGGGTTGGCAGAGCTTCGATCGTGACGCCGCCGCGCGCGTTCATCTCCGATACAAGACGCTCGACGATGGCTTCGAAGGCATCGAGCGGCTCCTCCGATTGATCTCTGAACTGTAAGTCGAGCTCCGCGTACCCTGGAACGATCGACGTCGCATTCGGGCTCAACGCGGACACGGCCCATCGTCCACACGGTGCGCTCGGCAGCGGCTTTCGGAAACTCAATGTTGATCCGGTGCGCGAGCTCGTAGAGCGCTGTGCTCGCGTCGCGACGGCGCGCCATCATCGTCGTGCCTGCGTGATTCTGCTGGCCGCGAAAGACGAATCGAATGCTGCGCAGTCCCACGATGCCCGTTACGACGCCGATGCGAAGTCCGGCATCCTCCAGATGCGGCCCTTGTTCGATATGCGCCTCGACAAAGCCGGCATAACGATCGCGCGCGAGACGCAGCCGCGGGACATCCGCCAGGCCTGCATCGCGCAAAGCGTCCGCCAGCGTCACGCCATGACTGTCTTGCGCGTGCTGTTCCATTTCCGGTGTCAGTGCGCCAATCAACGAGCGGCTGCCGAGGCAACCTACGAAGCGCGACTCTTCGTCCTGGAACGACACCGCGTCTACAGGTAGCGTCTTGGTCGCGCGGTCTGCCGCGAGTGCTCGGACGACTTCGAGCGCATAGATGACACCCAGTGCGCCATCGAGCCAGCCACCGGTGGGTTGCGTGTCGGAATGCGAACCGATCAGCAGCGCCTTGCCTGAATTGCGTGAACGGCCCAATACATTGCCGACGCCGTCAATCGTTGCCTCAAGGCCTGCTTGTTCGAATCGGCGTTGCAGCCAGCGACGCGCTTCCATATCGGCGGCGCTGAACGCCGGTCGAACGACGCCGCGGCCTTGCGCGCCGATCGCACGCAACGCCTGCAAATCGGAAAGCAAGCGTTGCGCATCGATGCTCGGCATAGGCCGCGTATTCTATGAGTGAAGAAAATATGGCGGACTCTTGCGTGGAGCCCTCACCGGATCACTTTAAGGTTGAAGCGGGACGTGCGTTTTTTCGGCCGGCGGGTCGCATGACGCTGGAAGAAGCGATAAACCTAGTCGATGGAGCCATCGCACACGTCCGTACATTAGGCATCACAAGGCTTCTGGTGAACGGTCTGCGGGTCACTGGCTTTCCGTCGCCCAGCCTTACTGAACGGTACTTTATGGTCGAGAAGTGGACGCGCACCGCGAACGGTGCAGTTCGCCTATCCATGGTTATTCGACCGGAGATGCTCGATCCGCAGAAGTTCGGCGTGACCGTCGCAGTAAATCGGCGCTTGGTTGCAGATGTGTTTGTGACCGAGGCGTCGGCCGTTGCCTGGCTCGACAGCGGCGATCCACCGTCGTTTTCGTGCACGGCCTAGCGGCTCGCAGCGGGTCATCGCGCGCACGCGACGGCAACGAGGCCTCAAGCCAGACCGATGGGTCGCGCAGACGAGCACTAGCAATTGCGAGTCATCGGTGACTTAACTTTTAGGAGACAAACACCGCCTAATTTCTTCATCAGTTTGAACTGTCATTTCCCCTGATCGGTGGTCCGTGCACGCGGTAGATTTTGGATACTCGCTTTGCGTGGATTTCCATGAATAACCATTACCGCCCGCCGCGATCAGGTAAGCGATCACTTGCAGTGGCGGTTTTTGCTCCGGTCGTGCTGGCCGTCGGCGTGTATGCAGCGCTCGACCGGTCCAGCATTCGGATGCCGGCCGTGGTGACACCGCCCGATACCGCACAGCGCTTCACGAAAAGCGAACCGACGTATGCGCCGGCGGAGCTGCCAAAAGCGGCGCCTGCTGTTATTGCGCCACCCAAGCCCGTCGCGTCGCGAGCGCTGGGTCCTGGCGTTTTCAAGTGCGAGGAATCGAGCGGCGCGGTGACGTATTCACAATACCCGTGCGGGCAAGGCCAAACGGTCGACACGAGGCCGACATCAGGCGGATTTTCCGATCAATGGTCGATCAGCGTGAAGCATCGCTGAGCCCGCGCAGTTCCGCGTTCACTACTGCGGTTGAAAGCCGCTCTTCTTGATGATCTGAGCCCATGTCTGCGAGTACGCACGCTCGCGCGCCGCGAGCTGCGACTGCGGCATGAACTGCACTGCGAGCCCCCAGCGCGTAAGCCGATCGCGCACGTCGGGCTGTGCAATCACCTTCGATAACGCAGCGGCGAACTGATCGATCGCCGATTGCGGCGTGCCGGCGGGTGCAAAGAAGGCGTAGTACGGCACGTCTTCGAATCCTGCGAGTCCGAGCTCTGCGAACGTGGGCACGTCGGGCAGCGCAGCTTGTCGCGCCCCGCCGAGCACTGCCACGACCCGGATCTTGGCGGCTGCATGGTTCTCGATGAAATCGGGCACCGAGCCCACGCCTGCAGGAATCTGATTACTGAGCATGTCGGCCATCATCGGCGCACTGCCTCGGTACGGCGCCGAGACGAGATCAAGGCCGTACTTGTCGCCGATCACTTTGACGAGAAATTCGGGAACCGAAGCGGGCGCCGGAACGCCGATTGCGCTCTTGCCGCCCTGGCCTTTCACCCACGCAACATAGTCGTTGAAGTTTTTCGCGGGCGTGCCGGCAGATAGCGCAAGCGCATTGACGAAAGTCGCGAAGCCTGCCACCGGAACGAAATCCTTTGCGGGATCGAAACCCGGGTTCTTCATGACCAGGGGCAGGATCGAAATCGTGTGATCGTGCGAGATGAAGAACGTGGTGCCGTCGGGCGCCGCACTCTTCAGCGCTTGCGCGGCGATCTGGCCGCCCGCCCCTGGACGGTTCTCGACGATGACGGACGTGCCGAGCTCCTCCTTCAATTTCTCGGCCAGAGCGCGCGCAATCGCGTCGGTCCCGCCGCCCGGCGGGAAACCCACCAGGATGCGGATCGGCTTGCTCGGCTGGGCGAGCGCTGCCCCGCTAATAACAGCAAGAAGGGCGAACGCGCGGAGGAGGCGGACGATGTGTGGAAGGAGGGTGATATGCATACGAAGCTCATGCCGGAATTCAAACGTTTCAACAACGACGCTGCGAGCTTCAGCCGAACCGCATCAGCGTTTGCGCGTACGCCGGCGCCGTGGGCTCGTGCATGAAATACACGTAGATCCGCGCCACGCGGTCGCTGCCAGCCTCGCCGCCCACTGCTGAAGATCCTCGTCCGAGTACGTTTCGAGACGAAGGCGGATGTAGCCCCAGTCTGCGGTTTCGACCAGAGGTGGCGGAGCGCTGTCCTTCGCGCTCGGAAAGGCACAGCGCTGCGCCGGCTGCTTTCAACGCGTCATAGACCTCATCGTCGAACCAGCTGTCGTTGCGAAACTCGAACGCGGCGCAGTGTCCTTCCGGCAGCAGCTGTAGAAATTCGATCAGACGCGGCAGATCCTTCTTCAGAAATGGCGGCAGCTGAAAAAGCACCGGGCCGCGTTTCGCGCCTAGCGCGGCGAGCGTCGTGTAAAGAAAATTAACCGAATCGGCCGCTGTATCCGCCTTGAGCCGCGACATGTGCGTGATGCGGCGCGAAGCTTTGATCGCGAACTGGAAATCTTCCGGCGTCGTCTTCGCCCAGTTCTCGAGCACGGCCGTCTTGGGCATCTGATAGAAAGTGTTGTTGATCTCCACCGTCGGCAGCCGCTCGCTGTACCACGCGAGCATTTCTTCCGGCTTCATCTTTTCCGGATAGAAGTTGCCCTTCCACTCCTTGAAGGAATAGCCGCTCGCACCCGCCACGATTCTCTGAGCAGTCATGTGTCCTGATCCTAAAATTCCCGCGTGAAGAAAAGCCAGCTCACCGAATATTCCGCCAAGCGCAGTTTTTCGGCTACTCCTGAGCCGGCGGCAGAGTTGCGCGAAGCGCGCGGCGGGCCGCTGTTGTTCGTGATTCAGCAGCATGCCGCGCGGCATATGCATTACGACCTGCGATTGGAGTGCGACGGCGTATTGAAATCGTGGGCCATTCCGAAAGGGCCGTCGCTCGATCCCAGCGACAAACGCCTGGCGGCGCAGACAGAAGACCACCCGTTCGAGTATGCGTCGTTCGAGGGCGTCATTCCGCCCGGGCAATACGGCGCGGGTGAAATGATCGTGTGGGACTGCGGCGTCTACTCGCCCGACGAGGGCCAGCAGTACTCGTTCCATGATCGTGCGCAAGCCGAGGAACGTGTTCGTACTGAACTTGAAAACGGCAAGCTGAGCTTTCTGCTGCGCGGTGAAAAGATCAAAGGCTCGTTCGCCTTGGTGCGGATGGCAGATCGCAAGAATTGGCTGTTGATCAAGCACAAGGATCGGTTTGTGGCGAAGACGGATCTCACCTCGCAGAACCGCTCGGTGCTTTCGAACGTATCGGTCGAGCAGATGAAAAGCGTGCCCGCGCATCGCATCGCGGCTGAGCGGCTGGTCGTTGCCGGCCCAACCGAGAAACTACCTGGCGACGCTCGCTCCGATGCAGGCCGAACTCGGCGATACAGCGTTCAATCACGCCGATTGGATGTGGGAGCCCAAGCTCGACGGTTATCGCGTGCTCGCGTTCGTCGACGGCACGGGTGAACAAGTGAGCGTCAAGCTGCGCACGCGGCGCGGGCTCGATCTGGCCGCCGACTTTCCGAAGGTCTGCGCCGAGCTGCGCAGGCAGGCGGTGGATACGATGATCCTCGACGCAGAAATTGTCGCGTTCGATGCAGACGGACGGCCGTCATTCAATGCGATGCAGAATCGTAGTGCGCAAGCTGAGCGCGCTGTCCTTTACTGCTTCGACCTGCTGCATTTCGCGGGTGTCAACCTACGCCAGGCGCCGTATGCCGATCGCCGCCGCTACCTTGCGCAGTGTTTGCTGCCGTCGCCGCTGTTGCAGCTTGTCCACTCGCTGGACGATGGCGTGGCTTTGCAGGCAGCAGCCGTCGCGAGCGGATTCGAAGGCGTAGTCGGTAAACGCAAGGGCAGCCGCTATGAAGCCGGTAAGCGCTCAGCTTCGTGGCTGAAGGTCAAATCGATCACCAGTGCCGACTTTGTCATCGGCGGTTACACGCAGGGCAAAGGCTCGCGCTCGGCGCTGGGCGCGTTGCTGGTTGGCTATTGGGACGGCGACAAGCTCGTCTATGCATCGCACGTCGGCTCGGGCTTCGACGACAACTCGCTGTCTGATGTGCAGCAGCAGCTCGAGCCGCTGCAGCGGAAAACCAATCCGTTCTCCACCAAGCCTGAACTGAACGCGCCGGCGACGTGGGTAACGCCCGAGCGGGTGGCTGAAGTGAAGTTCCAGGACTGGACCGAAGATGGCCATCTACGAGCGCCGGTGTTTCTACGACTGCGCGACGACATCGATCCGAAGACAGTGCGGCGTGAAGTGGCAACCAGATCAGTGCCCACGCCGGGGTCGAACGCGCGTGGACGATCAAAGGGAAGTTCGCCTTCGCTCAGCGGGACCGGCCGCAACGCTGCTGCGAAGAAAAGCCCAAACAGCGAGATCGACGATGTGCTGCAACAACTCGAAAATGCCAAGGCCACATTCACGATCGCGGTCGGTACGCACACGTTGAAGCTGACCCATCTCGATCGCGTCTACTGGCCGGCCGACCCAGCACTGTCGCAGGCCGGCGGTTACCAAGCGCGACCTGCTGCGCTACTTCGCACAAGTATCTCCGTTCATCCTGCCGCATCTGGCGGATCGGCCGCTGACGATGATTCGGATGCCCGACGGCATCCACGGCCAACGCTTCTTCCAGAAACACTGGGAGCAGGAGCGTCCGGCGTTCGCTGAAACAATCACTGTGTTTTCCGGCCACAAGGACGAGAGCCACGACTATCTGCTCTGCAACAATCTGCAGACGCTGCTGTGGCTCGCACAATCGGGCACGCTCGAGTTCCACGTCTGGCATTCGCGCGCGAAGCTCGGGTCCGATACTTCGATCAAGAGTACTGACTATGCAAGTTCGCTCGAGTCGCTCGAAGGCTCGGTGCTCAACTACCCCGACTACGTGGTGTTCGATATCGATCCGTACATCTACTCGGGCAAGGAGAAGGCCGGCGACGAGCCCGAGCTGAATACGGTTGCGTTCGAGAAGGGCAAGGAAGTCGCGTTCTGGCTGCGTGAGCTGCTGCACAGCATGGCGCTCGAGCCGATCGTCAAGACGTCGGGCAAGACGGGCTTGCACGTGTTCGTGCCGATCAAGCGCACGATCGATTTCGACGCGGCGCGCGAAATCTCCGAGATCGTCGGCCGGCACCTGATGCAGCAGCATCCGAAGGACATCACGCTGGAATGGAGCGTGCCGAAGCGCACCGGCAAGATCTTCATGGACTACAACATGAACGTGCGTGGCAAGACATTGAATGTCGCCTATTCGCCACGCGGGGCGAGCGGAGCGCCGATATCGATGCCGCTCACATGGGACGAGCTGGCCGGCGCGCATCCACTAGACTTCAGAATCACGAACGCCGCCGAGCGTCTGGCCAAAACCGGTGACCGGTGGCGTGATGCGTTGAAAGCGAAGCAGAGTCTGGAACGCGCGGTCGACCGCGAGAAGAAGTAACGAACACACTGGAGGAGCGCATGGCTGCACGATCGATCGGATCTCTGACCATCGCATTCGGATTGGTATCGATTCCGGCGAAGATGTTTTCGGCCACCGAAGCAAGCAAGGCGATCTCGTTCAACATGTTGCACAAGGACTGCGGCTCGCGGCTGAAGCAGCAGTATCTCTGCCTGAAGGAAGAGATTCCGGTCGCGCGCGAAGACATCGTCAAAGGCTACGAATTCGCGAAGGACCAATACGTGATGTTCACTCCCGAAGAGCTGAAGGCGCTCGAGGAGGCGGGCACGCAAACGGCTGAGATCACCGAGTTCGTGCCGATCGAGTCGATCGATCCGGTGTACTTCGACAAGGCGTATTACCTCGCGCCCGATAAGGGCGGCGCCAAGCCGTATGCGCTGCTGACGCGCGCCTTGCGCGAGTCCGGTCGCTGCGCTGTCGGCCGCTACGCCGCGCGCGGCAAGCAGTACATCGTGATGCTGCGCCCGATCGAAGGCGGTCTGGTGATGCAGCAGCTGTTGTACGCGGCCGAAGTGCGGTCGATCAGCGATATCGAAATCCCGCCGACCGAAGTCAAAGACGTCGAGTTGAAGCTTGCGCAGCAACTGATCGAACAGCAGGCGTCTGACACGTTCGACCCGACCGTCTATACCGACGAAGTACGCGCGCGCGTCGAAGCTGCCGTGCAGAAAAAGGTCGAAGGCCAGGAAATCACGATGGCCGAAGCGCCGGAAACCGGCGGCGCGCAAGTCATCGATCTGATGGAAGCGCTGCGCGCAAGCTTGAACAAGAAGACGACGGCGCCTGCCAAGTCGAGTGCGCCGGAGGCGCCGGCGCGCGAAACTCGCAAGCCCGCAAAGCGCGCCGCGCAAGTTGAGCCTGCAGCGCGCAAGGCAGCAAGGAAGTAGGAAATAGCAAACAGAGCCGCGCGTGATGCATGAATACGGCGTGCGCGACGTCGAGAAGTTGCTTGGCCTGCCGCGCAGCACGATTCGTTCGCTGATCGTCGCCGGCTTCGTCTCACCCGCGCGTGGGGCCCGCAATGCATGGCGCTTTTCGTTCCAGGACTTGATCGTGCTGCGCACCGCACGGGCGCTGGCGGTCGCTCATATTCCGAACAAGCGCATCACCCGATCGATGCGGGAGCTGCGCCGGCACCTGCCCAAGTCGATGCCGCTGTCGGGTCTTTCGATCTGCGCGGTGGCCGATCATGTCGTCGTCAGAGAGGGCGGCAGCCGCTGGCAGGCTGAATCGGGCCAGTATCTGCTTGCGTTCGAAAATGACGCGGACGGCACGCTCAGCGTGATCGAGCCGATGACCGCGCAGCCAGAGGTGAGCGCTGAATCTCACTTTGCCGACGGTGCCGCGTTGGAAAACGAAGATGCCGACGCCGCGGTGGAGGCCTATGAGCATGCCGTCGCAGCAGATCCGACGACTGGTCGACGCGCATATCAATTTGGGAAGGTTGCTGCATGAAAGCGGGCGGTACGCGCAAGCCGAGCGCGTCTATCGCAACGCGATTCAGGTTTGCGGCAATGAACCGCTGCTTCTGTTCAACCTCGGCGTGCTGCTGGACGACAGAGGTCGCAAGAGCGACGCGATACAGACCTACGAAGAGGCGCTACGCATCGAGCCTTCGCTTGCCGATTGTCACTACAACCTGGCGCTGCTGTACGAGGACGTTCAAAAGCCGAAGAGCGCTATTCGACATATGGCGCAGTACCGTCGGCTGATCGGGACCCGCTCGCGGTAGAAGAGATCGCGCAACGTCACGTTCGCGCACATCAGCGTTACCGGTGAGCCGTACGTTGAGTTAGAGGCGTGTGTCCGGGGTTCCGTGCGCGTCGCTCGCTTTCGTGCGGTCGCGCATCTGAAAGTCGTCTACCAGCCTATAGAGAATGCCGGTCGACCACGCCAGCGTTAGCAGGCCTGCCATTGCAAGCAGCCCCTCGAGCAGGTGCCACTGCTGCGGCAGATAGCCAGAGTCGAGGGTCGTGTAGTTGACCAGCGCGTAATAGAAAGCGGAGCTGTGGTTCGATAACGCTCCCATCATGAGAAAGAATGCTGCCCAGACGATTATTTCGACAAGGCTGGTCACGATGATCATCAAGCTGCCCAGGATCACGATGCCAAGGCTGGGGATGATCGACTTGAACCGCTCGGTGCGTTCCTTGAGCGAATCGGTGACTCGCAACGTGGCGAGCATCCCCATCCCATGGATTCCCATCGTGACCGCTAGCAGCAGCCCGCCCCACAAGACCTCCTCGAGCGAGATAACGTAGTCTGCCATTTGAACTTCAGTCTACTGGTGACCGAGACTCGCAAACTTCTGTTCGGGATGCACAGCTTCATCGCAAAACAAACTGCGCTATCCTGAAAAGAAACAAGTCCAAGGAGGATGAAATGGCAAAAGAGAGGCCCACGGTTGGAACGGACGGACGCCCTCTGCCGATCCTCCCGCCAGAGCGTGACGCGCGCGTCTGGGCCCGGCTGGTACGCGTGATGTTCTATACGCCCGGTTTTCTCGCTCTGTTGCTCCTGAAGACCGGAGAGCCGACGGGCTTCGGGATCATGGTTGAGTTGTTAATGTTGTCGAGTGCCGCTGCCGTCGTCGGCGGCCTGTTTATCGCCGCACAGTCCGAGGCAGGCGGCGCCGATGCCGCGTCGAGGACCGGCGTCTGGAGCGGGGCGTTGGTCCTCGAGCTGCTGTCCGCAGTGCCGTTCCTTTGTGCTGTGCCGCCGTTGTTCCATGAACTTGCGAGCAGCACGTTGCTGCATGCAAGAGCGCCGGGTGCCGCCGACGTCGCGCTGGGCGCCTCCGAATTTCTGCCCGCAATGGCGGTTCTTCCTTTCATGCTCTATCAGATGGCGGGCTTTGGAACTCTGCATTTTGTTGTTTCACGACCGCTGAACTGGGCTATCAACATCGGGATACTCGTCCTGATCGTCGGCGGCTACGTTGCAAACCGCCATGGCGCCTTTGACATCGAAAAGTTGATCGTCGGATTTCTGATCCTTGGCATGGGCGCCGTGGTGCTCCATGGCGTGCTGAAGCTGAGGCGAATGCAGATCGACTACGACCTGCGTGCCCCGCACAAAGCCGAAACGTGACGTCATTCGAGCGAGCAGCTCGTAGATAAGGACGCGCACGGTGTGGTGGGTCAGCTATCGAGGTGAGGGCAAGGTGGGCGTCGACAACATCGGCGTCTTCGAGGATGACGGTACGCCGCGCGCCAAGCATCCGCTGCTCCTCGACCCATCGCCCAAGGCGCACGCATTGCATATCGCTCGCGGCTTTGCTCTGGTGGGTGATGATCTCTACATTGCCAACGCGTGGCACAGGGACAGCCATGTCGCGCGCTACCGCCGGCGCGGCGATAATTTTCACTTTGCGGGCATCGTGGTGGCGACGAAGCACGTTGCCGCGATGGTCCATCCGTTCGACGTCGAGCTTGGCGACGACGGCCGGCTCTATATTTCATGTCAGGACACCAACACCGTGATCGCTGTTCTGCCCAAAGTGCGTCGGCCAGCGGCAGTCGCGATTCATCTTCGCAGGAAATTCCCCAACGGAAACTTCCTTCCCGGCACGCTGGTCGCATCAGCGCAGGGCCACCTTCCGGAGGTTGGCGACCGAGTACCGCGCGACGTGCCGCAACCGCAGGGACTCGGCGTCGTGCTGGACGTGCATGGAAGACCCCGCCACTCCGTGCGTGGAATCGTCGTGCACCGCCAACATCTGTATGTCGCGGATGAGGCAGGGGACACGGTGAAAGTATTCGAGGTGGGCTCAGGGCGTCTTGTAGCGCGCATCAGGGGAAAGAGAATAAAGAAGCCGGTGCATCTGACCGTGCACGGGGACACGCTGTACATCGGCGCGGCCGGAACCGGCAGCATTCTTGCCTACGACATACCGAACGACACTCCGCTCGGCAAACTTAAAGCGCGCGTCGTCATCGACGGCAAGCTGACCGCTCCTTCCGGGTTTGCGATCGGTCCGGACGGCGATCTGTACGTGGCCGAGCGACTGACACAGCGTGTGCGACGCTTCTCGCGGGAAGGCAAGAAGAAAGGTACGTTCATCGATGGACTGCCTGATATGCCGGAGTTCCTGGTGCACGTTCCGGACAAAGGCGTGAGAGGCGCCCCAAGCCTTCGGAGTGTGACTCGGTCGAAGTCTGGTTCTGCGACTAAGCGGACCACGCGCGCACGATAGGCTGCGACCTCAATCGCGAGCCGCCATTTTCTTCATGGCGGCCGAACGATCGCGCACGTGCGATAGGCGTTTCCCAGTTAGTTACGTTTGGCAGGGCGCCGCAGAAACTTCATCAGGTCGCCGATATCACCTAACTCTTCGATGCGCCACACGAGGTCAAGCACCGCTTTGGTCTGATCACGGTTGAGGCCACCCCATGCAGCGCACTGCCGGAATTTTTCCGCGAGCTCTTCGTCGCTCATCGGATTCGTGGGACTGCCTTTGCCGAAGTCGGCCTGGCCTTTCACTACCGAGCCGTCGTCGAGCTCGACTTCGATGATCGTGGTCATCTTGTCGAAGCCGGCGGCTTCGGCTTCCGGATGCACGCCGAAGTTCACCTTCTTGATCATCGCCTGCACGTCCGCGCGGTTGACGACGTCATCGGTGAACTGCTCGAGGCCGCCTTTGCGTTCGAGCAGCAGGATCGCCATGCAAAATTCCATGCTGAACTTGGCCTGAAGCTCGTTCTTCGGCTGATGATGAATCAGCGCGTTCGGCATGTTGTGATTGGTGCCGACATTGACGCGCTTGATCCGCTCCGGCTTCAGATCGTGGCGCTTGATCAGATCCATCATCACGGCCATCCCCGGATGCGTCAGCGAGCCGCTCGGATGCGGCTTGATCGACACACCCGGAAAAGCGAACGTCCATGGGTCGCCAAGCTTGCCGTGGATCATTTCCGCGCTGTAGCCACCGCCGGCTGCGCGGAAAAATCCGCGGTCGGCTTCGAGGCCGTTTTCCGACGCAGTGAATCCGAGCGCCGCGATCTCGGCTGCGACAACCCCGTTTTCGGCAGCGCGCCCTGCGTGAAACGGCTTGGTCATCGTGCCGAAGTTTTCGCGCAGTCCTCCCGCCTGCGTTGCGCCGATGCTCAACGCGCGTCGCATCGTTTGACGATCAAGGCCGAGAAGTTTCGCGGCGCCTGCCGCCGCACCGATCGAGCCGCAAGTGGCGGTGCTGTGAAACCCGTGCTGATAGTGACGCGGCAGAATCGCCTCGGCGACCTTGCATTCGACTTCGACGCCGATTTGATAGGCGAGCATCAGATCCGCTCCGCTGCGCCGGTCGCGCTCTGCCAATGCCAACACCGGCGGTAAAGCCGGTGCGGTCGGATGCGTGAGCAACCCGTAGACGCGATCCTTGGCTATCGCCAGCTGCGTGTCGTCGTAATCGTCGGCGTGAATCGCGAGCCCGTTGGCAAACGCCGCGAAGCGCGCGGGCACTCGCAGCTCGCTGCCGATGACCGTGCTGCCCTTGTCGGTGGCGATACCCAGCTGCGCAAGGTAACGACGCGCGATCTCACCCGTCTGCGACGCGGCGCCGGCAAGCGCGAGTCCCAACCCGTCGAGAACGGAGCGCTTGCCCAGATGTGCCACATCTTTTGGAATGTCGCGCGTCTGCGTGCGCAGGATGAAGCCCGCAACGTAATCGGTCAGCGAGACGTCCGCGGGCTTTGCTGCGTGTAGTTGTCGGCGGAGGGGTTGTCGTGGTTTGCATGGCTTCGAAATTTCGATGACTAGTTGGAAGCGGTTGCGAAGTTAGGCCGGCCGCGCGATGCGGTGTCTCTGCGGCTGGCAGCAAGGCGCGCGTTAAGCCGCACCGCTTGTTCGAGTGCGCCGGTTGTCGCCACGCCTTTGCCGACAATATCGAATGCGGTCCCATGCGCGGGCGTGGTGAATACTGTCCCTAGCCCCGCTGTCACGGTGACGCCGCGGTTGAAGCCCTTCAGCTTGGTCGCGATCTGACCCTGGTCGTGATACATCGACAACACGCCATCGAACTCGCCGCCGAAGGCTTTCAGGAATACCGTGTCAGACGGGAACGGTCCCTTACAGGAAATCCCGCGCGCGGCGGCCAATGCGACAGCGGGAGCAATGACCTCGATTTCCTCTCGACCGAACAGGCCGTTTTCGCCCGCGTGCGGATTCAATGCGCACACCGCGATGCGCGGTGTGGCGAATCCGGCGCCGCGCATCGTGCGATCGGCGAGTGTTAGCGCTTCGTCGATTCTCTCTGGCGTAATTTGATCGAGTGCGGTTCGCAGGGCGACGTGCGATGTCACGCGTGACATCCACAGGTTATCGAGCACGTTCATCTCGCCGAAAAACCCCTGGTGACGCGTCAGGTGCGCAAACATCTGATGCTCGTCGTTGAAGCGCCAGCCGCCCGCATGCAGCGCCGCTTTGTTCAGCGGCGCGAAACAAATGCCTTCGATGCGTCCATCGAGCGCCAGCTCAATCATCGTGGCAAGCGTCTCGCCGGCGATTCGGCCCGACTCGGCCGAGAGCGCACCGCGCTTGAGGGTGCCTGGATCGCAATTGGCCAGATCGATGATTGCCACGCCGTCGCGCACTTCGTCGACCTGCTCGGGAGTCGACACGACTTCATAGGCGAGATCGACATCGGCGTCGCGCGTGCCCTGCTCGAGCACCCGAGCGTCGCCCACGACCAGCAGGCGCGCGACGTCGGCGAGTCGCCGGTCGGCAAGCACGCGCGCGCATTGTTCGGGGCCGATGCCGGTGCAATCGCCGAGCATTAGGCCGATCAGAGGTAACGCGTTTGCTGGCTTGTTCATATCTGCCTCCGATCGCTGAAGAAGTTGATTGCCGCGACCATCACAAAGGTGATCACGAGCATCGTGATCGACAGCACCGCGATCGGCCCCCAGTCGTTGCTCTCGCGCAGATCGAACATCGTGACCGAGATCGTCTTCGTGCGGGCGGTAAAGAGCAAGATCGTTGCCGACAGCTCTCGAATCGAGCCGATAAAGACCAGGATCCAGGTCGCGATCACGCCGTTGCGGATCAGTGGAGCGGTGATGTCCAGGAGCGCCCGCAACCGTGTCGCGCCGAAAATGCGACTCGCATCCTCGAGCTCGGGATGCACCGACTTCAGAGATGCGGCAACCTGCTGATAGCCGACCGGAAGTTCCTTGGTCAGATAAGCGAGGAAGATGATCCACAGGGTTCCATAGAGCACCAGCGGGGGCTGCGTGTAGCTGAGAAACAGTCCGACGGCCAGCACGATGCCGGGAATCGCGACCGGTGCGGTCGCAAGGAACGCGAGGTAGCGATGCCCCCACACGAGCTTGCGCAGGCCGAGGTAGGCGACCATCGTCACCAGGATCGTAGCGGCGGTCGCCGCGCTGATGCCAAGCACGAACGTGTTGACGAACGCAGATTTGGTCTGGCTGAACTCAAAGAACACGAAGCGCCAATGCTCGAGCGAGAAATTTCCGATCACCGGGCCGGACCAGTTCTTTACGAACGCCGTGCGCAGCAATACGCCGTACGGCAACACGATCGAACAGCCGAGCACGATCACGAACAGCGACAGTGCGGGAATTTTCCACGGGCCGAGTCGAATCAGCCGCGCACCTGTGCTCTTGCCGCCGATGACCGAATATCCACGCCGACCCATGATCAGGGTCTGCGTCCTGAGCAGCACGACGGTGATCAGCAGCAACGGCAGCGACGCGGCAGCTGCGAGTCCGAGCTGCGGTGGAAATTGAAACAGGCTCCAGATCTTGGTGGTCATCGTGTCGACGCCTGCGGGCAGCGCGAGAATCGCCGGCGTGCCGAACAACGTCATCGACTGCAGAAACGCGACCAGGAATCCCGCTAACAGTGCGGGCACGACCAGCGGCAGCGTGACGTGTACCGCTGTTCGCCATGCAGGCGCTCCGAGGATGGCAGACGCCTCTTCGAGCTCGCTCGGAATCACATCGAGGCTGTTCGCAACAAACGTGAACACGTACGGAAACGTGTAGAGCGCCATCACGAACACCATGCCCCACGCGGAAAAGATATTGATCAGCGGCGCGTCGACGAACGGCTTCAGATCAAAGAGCGCGTAGTACCACTTGTTCAACAGGCCGGCGTTGGGTCCGCCGAGCAACACCCAGGCGAACGCGCCGAGAAACGGCGGCGTGACGAACGACGCCAGAATCAGCGTGCGCATCAGGCGCTTGCTCGGCAGATCGGTGCGCGCCACCAGCCACGCCATCGGCGCTGCGGTGATCACGCAGATCGTTCCGACCGCGGCTGATGTCCATAAGGTGGTCACCAGCGGCTTGACGAACGCGGGGTCGACGAAAAGATGGCGATAGTGGTCGAGCGTGAACGCCTTCGCAGCGTCGCGCAGGCTGGTGACCACCAGCCACGCCATCGGCAGCAGTACCAGCACCGCCAGCAGCAGCGCCATCGCGATCGAAACGGGCGCGGTCCAATCGATCGACCGCGCCCGTTGCGGGCTCACGTGTTCGAGCGTCGCTTCCATGCCGCGGCTATTGCGGCTCTAGCGAATCAATTCCCGAACAGCGCCGTATAGCGTTTCTTGATCTCGGCGATCTGCGGCAGCATCGCGACCGGGTCATCGGGCAGCATCTTGATCTGCGAAAGCGGCGTGCGGCCGGCGGGTTCCTTCACATCGGGATGGACCGAGCGCAAACCGCCCTCGGTCACCATCAACTGCTGGATTTTCGCTGTGTGCAGGAAGTTCTGCAGTACGCGCGCGGCGTTCGGATGGGGAGCGTCGGCAAAGATCGCCGTCGGCGAAGTCACGAAGGGCGTTCCTTCTTTCGCGTACACGATTTTCACCGGACTTTTGGCATCTATCTCGATGAACATGTTGTATTCGTTGCCATCGACCATCACCGCGCGCTCGCCGCTCGCAATGCTCTTGGGTGTCGCAGTCGTCGACTGCAACTGCTGCACGCCTTGCTTCGAGAGCTTCTCGAGGTAGTCCCAGCCCAGCGCTTTCGTCAGCGCATACGTGCCGGTCAGGCTGGTGCCGCTATAGCTCGGATGCGATTTGGCCATCTTGCCTTTCCATTGCGGGTCGAGCAGATCGGCATATCCGGTTGGAGCTGTCGCGGCCGGAACAAGGCTGGTGTTGTATCCCATCACGCTCAAGGTGGCGCGCCAAACAGCGAAGTAGCCTTCGGGATCCTTGAACTGTGCCGGATAACGCTTCACGTCAGGTGGTGTGTGTGGCGCAAGCCACTTTTGCTGTTTCCAGAAAATGAAGTGCGAAGCGTCGGACGAATTGACGACATCGACGTTCTTGATGTTCGCCTGGTACTCCTGGTTGACTCTCTGGAAGACGCGCTCCGATCCCGAACGCTCGACTTCGATCGCGATATTCGGATAGTCGGCGCGGAAAACCTTCGCGACTGCCTCAGCCACCTTGACGTCGACCGCCGTGTACCAGACGACCTTGCCTTCTTTCGCGGCGGCCGCCAGCATCGCGGGCGTCGTGTCCTGAGCAGATGCGGGCGCTGCGATTGCGCAGGCGAACAGCATTGCAGGAAGTGTCTTGCTTGTGATCCATCTCATAGCGTCTCCTTATTTATCGCGTTGTAGTTTGATACTCGTTAGCGAGCGAGGCCGCGGCATCGCTCGGCACTGAATCGGACTCTGACCTTTGAGCCTGGCGCAACGTTGAGCGCTGCCGGTGCCGTGACCAAGAGTTCCTGGCCGACGTCGACGATGTAGTCGCGATGGCTGCCCAGATACGCCTGGCTGCGCACGACTCCCGGCAGCGTGTTGTTGGCGGCGGTATTTTCGTCGGGCAGCAACTGCACATCGTTCGTCTTCACGCAGAAACTCATCGGCAGCTCGGGTCCGGGGAAGTCGCCTTGGCCGATGTCGAGTGAGTGCCCTGCAAATTCGACTCGATTGCCTGCCAGGTGCTTCGCATCGAGCACGTTGCTGCCGCCAATGAAGCGCGCGACGAACTTCGAGTTGGGCCGGTCGTACACCTCCTGCGGGGTTCCGATCTGCTCGATTCGCCCGGCGTTCATGATGACAATGCGGTCAGCCATCGTCATCGCCTCGCTCTGGTCGTGCGTCACGTAGATCGACGTGTAATGAAACTCATCGTGCAGGCGACGGATTTCGAATCGCATCTCGCCGCGTAAATTGGCGTCCAGATTGGACAGCGGCTCATCGAGCAGCAGGATATCCGGCTTTGGTGCCAATGCGCGTGCGAGTGCAACGCGCTGTTGCTGGCCGCCGGAAAGCTCGGACGGGTAGCGATCTGCCTGTGCCGACAGCTTGGTGGTCGCGAGCAGCGCCGACGTGCGAGTGTCGCGCTCCGTCGACGGCATCGACTTCATCTTCAAGCCGTATTCGACGTTTTGCCGTACCGTCATGTGCGGCCACACCGCATAGCTCTGAAAAATCATGCTCATGTTGCGCCGCTCGGGTGGAACGACGGCTCCGGGCGACGACACCACGTTGCCGCCGACCCGAATCTGTCCGGCGTCGGGTTCGATAAAGCCGGCAATCATCCGCAGCGTCGTGGTTTTGCCACAGCCCGACGGACCGAGCAAGCACACGAACTCGCCGTGTTCGACCGCCAGGCTGATCGCGTCGACGGAGACCACGCCCGGGTAGCGCTTGGTCAGACTTTCCAATTCGAGCGTGGCCATGCTTGATCTTATCTTGAGCGATTAATGAGGGCGCGGCCATAGAATGACTACCTGCTGCCTCAACACCTATGCGGGTTTCCACTGAAGGAGGGCAAATGGGTCGGATCGTTCATCTGTCTTTGAAAGTCGATGAGGTCGGTAGAACCGGTGAGTTTTATAAGAACGTGTTTGGGTTTCACGACGCCGAGACTATGAAAACGCGCGACCATATTTCGCGTCACATGACCGACGGCGAAATCGACTTCACTTTGATGAAGTACGACGCTGGAACGCAATCTGCCGAGTCGAAAGCGGCGGGCGATGGGCCTTGTATTCATCACTTCGCCATCGAGGTTGAAGATGTCGCCGCGGCGACGGCAGAGGTCAAGTCTTACGGCTGCGAAATCATCAGCGATCCGGGCGTGATGCCGGTGAAGTTTCGTGCGCCCGGTGGCACGGTCGCCGAACTGGTTCAGATCGGTCGATACAAGAAAGTGGCGGGCGCGCAGAAGAGCGACCGCATCACGCATCTTGCTCTCAAGGTCGACGAGATCGACAAGACGGGCGACTTCTACCGGGACGTTTTCGGATTCAGGGACTCGGAAACCAAGAAGACGCGCGATCACATGTCGCGCCATATGACCGACGGCAGAATCGACTTCGCATTACTTAAGTACGACGCGGGCACGGAGTCGGCTGAATCGAAGGCGGCAGGCGACGGCCCGTGCATTCATCACTTCGCCGTAGAAGTGGAAGACCTCGAAAAGGCAACGCGGCAGATCAAAGAGAACGGCGCGGAGATCGTCAGCGATGCCGGAGTGATTCCGGTCAAGTTTCGCGCGCCGGGCGGCACGATTGCCGAGCTGGTGCCGCTCGGACGCTACCAGCGCTAGTCCGCGCTACGAGGTCAGCGCACGCGAATCCACAATGAGCGCGTTCATCCGCAAGGGCGACTTTTGGTCAGGCTTTGTGCTCGTTGTCCTTGGTGCGTACATCGTCAAGGAAGCATGGGGCTGGGAATACCTGAGCGTCGATGGTCCCGGTCCGGGTTTCTTTCCGCTGTGGTACGGCGGCGCAATGATCGTGCTGTCGTTGCTGTTGGTGGCCGGTGCAGTGCTGAAGTCCGATCCCGCTGCGCCGCACAGGCACGTCAACTGGGCCGAATTGCTTCGCGTGCTGACGTGCTGGGGGGCGTTCGTCGCGTGCATCGCATTGCTGAATGCGCTCGGGTTCGTCGTCTCTTTCGCCTTGATGACGTGGTTCATCATTGCGGTGCTGTTCCGCAAATCGCAGCGGCTTGCAATCGGGCTGGCCATCGGCGGTGCGCTGTCCTTTTACGCGCTGTTCTCGCTCGCTCTCGGCGTGACGCTGCCCGCGGGATTTTTGTTTTAACAGCGCTGCGGCATGGACACTCTGAGCGGGCTGCTGCAAGGCTTTGATGTTGCGCTGGCCGGTACCAACCTTGCAATGTGCATCGTCGGTGTGCTGCTCGGCACGGTGATCGGCGTACTCCCAGGACTCGGCCCGCCGGCAACGATCGCGATGTTGCTGCCGCTGACGATGAGACTCGAGCCTACCGGCGCGATGATCATGCTGGCCGGCATCTATTACGGCGCGAAGTACGGGGGCTCGACCACATCGATCCTGCTCAATGTGCCTGGCGAGTCGGCTTCGGTCGTCACGTGCTTTGACGGCTACCAGATGGCGCGCAAAGGTCGCGCGGGTCCGGCGCTTGGGATAAGCGCCATCGCATCGTTCATCGCCGGCACACTCGGGGTGATCGGCCTGATGCTGATAGCGCCGCCGCTCGCGAAGCTGGCGCTCGCGTTCAGCGCGCCGGAGTACTTTGCGCTGATGGTGCTCGGCCTGGCGATGGTCGTTCTGCTGTCGGGTGAGTCACTGACCAAAGGGCTGCTCGCGATGCTCTTCGGTTTGTGGATCGCGACGATGGGGACCGATCTGTTTAGCGCGACCTCGCGCTTCACCTTCGACCAAACCGCGCTGCTTGGAGGTATCGATTTCATCATCGTGGCGATCGGCATCTTCGCGATCGGCGAAGTTCTGGCCAACATGGAGCCGCAGGAGCCTGCCGGCATGTTGCCAGTGCCGAAGGGCTTGAAGAATTTGTTGCCGACCTGGCAAGACATGAAGGACTGTCGCTTCGCGTTCGTCAACGGCTCTTTGGTCGGCTTCATCGTCGGCATCCTTCCGGGTGCCGGCTCCACCATCGCTTCGTTCCTCAGCTACGGAATCGAGAAGGCAGTATCCAAGCATCCGGAAAAGTTTGGCACCGGCGCAATCGAAGGCGTCGCGGCACCCGAGGGCGCAAACAACGCCGAAACGGCGGGCTCACTGGTCCCGCTGCTGACGCTGGGGATCCCCGGCAGCGGCACCACGGCCATCTTGCTCGCTGCGCTCGTGCTGTGGGGATTCAAACCCGGTCCGCTGTTCATCGCGGAAACGCCTGCGCTTTTCTGGGGGCTGGTAGCAAGCATGTATATCGGCAATGTGATGCTGCTGATCCTGAATCTGCCGCTGGTTGCGGTGTTTGCGCAGTTGCTGAAGATTCCCGCGTACGCAATGTATCCGCTGATCCTGGGCATGGCGCTGGTCGGCGTGTACAGCGATTCTTCGAGCATGTTCAAGCTCGGTTTGCTCGCGCTTTTTGGTCTGCTCGGCTATGCGATGCGCAAGCTGCACTATCCCGCCGCGCCGCTGGTGCTGGGCCTCGTGTTGGGTGATGCAATGGAGAGGGCGCTGCGCCAGTCGCTGATGATGTCGCAGGGCGATCTGTCGATCTTGTTGAGGCCGATTCCGGCTGTACTGTTGTTCGTTGCCGCTGTGTTATTGATCGTGCCGCTCTTCAAGAAGTTCAATGCGATGCGTTTGCAGGTACTTGATCAAAAGGCTTGATCGAATTAACCAAGAAGGAGACAACTGATGACCTACGTCGCAATCATTCGTGCGGTCGCGCTATCGGCAGCCTTGCTCTGTGCTGGCGTCGACGCACAAGCTCAATGGAAACCCAGCAAGCCGGTCGAAATGATCGTGCACACGGGCCCCGGTGGCGGCAGCGATCTGTTGGCACGTGCGATCGCAACGATGCTGGAGAAGGAAAAGCTGCTGCCGGTGCGCATGCAGGTGCTGAACCGGGCGGGCGGCAATGGTGCAGTCGCCGCCGCAGCGATCGCCGAACGCAAGGATGATCCGCACACGATCGGCCTTGTGACCAGCGTATGGATCGCGGGCCCGTTGACGACCAGCGAAGCGAAGGTCACCTTGCATGACTTGAAACCGGTCGCTGGCCTGCTGCTCGACCCTGCGGTATTCGCGGTGCGTGCCGATTCGCCGTACAAGACCTTGCGCGAGTTCATCGAAGCGGCAAAAGCGCAGCCGGGACAGTTGAAACAATCCGGCGGTTCAGTCACCTCGCGCGACAACATCATCCGCCAGAGCTTGCAGGCCGCGACCGGCGCGCGCTGGGCGTTCGTTTCATTTCCAGGAGGCGGGGAGCGCCTGGCTGCGTTGCTCGGCGGGCATGTGGACATCATGGTCATCGAGCCGCAAGAAGCGGGTGAGCAAGTGCGTGCGGGAAAGATGCGTGTCCTGGCGCAGCTGAGCGAGCGTCCATTGCCAGGCTATCCCGGCGTCCCGACACTGAAGGAAGCGGGCTACGACATCAAGGCGACGCCGCAGATCCGTGCAGTCGTCGCGCCGCCTGGAGTTTCCAATGAGCGTCGTCGCATATTGGGAAGATCTCTTCGCCAAACTGCGCGCGACGCCTTCTTGGAAAAAGTATGTTGAGGACAATCAGCTCGAGGATCACTTCACCAGCAGCGCCGATCTTTCGAAGATGATCAAGCAGATCGAGGACGAGCTGCGAACGCAGTATCAGGCGGCGGGAATCAAGGTCGTGCGCTGAGCGCGATCGTGTCGATCAAGCAAGTAGAAGACTCCGTTTCCGAACGGCTCGCGCGCGCCATCGTCGGTGCACGGCCCGAAAGCGCAGCGGGAGCGCGCGAGACCGGCACGAGGCTGCTTCTCGACATCGCCGGCTTATGTGTCGCTGCCCGTAAACAGCCTTACGTGCGCGCTGCGCTGCAGTCGATCGACCAAAACGGGCCGTGCACGGTGATCGGCCATGCGCACCGGTTTGGCGTTGAAGGCGCGGCCTTCGTCAATGGCACCGCGGCGCATGGCGAGGACTTCGACGACACGTTTGAGGGCGGGCCTGTTCACGCCGGCGCGGTGATTGTTCCCGCGGTGCTGGCGGCGTGCGAACGACATGGCTTATCGGGCGCAGATCTGCTGCGCGGGGTGGCGATCGGCGCTGAGGTCACGTGCCGTTTGTGTCGGGTCGCGCCCACACGGATTCACAAGGCGGGGTTTCATCCGACGGCCATTCTCGGCGCGATCGGAGCGGTTGCCGGCATTGGCGCCGCGATGAGTTTGCCGCAGAAACAATTGGTCAATGCGTTTGGAATCGCAGGCAGTCTGGCCTCGGGAATCATCGAATATCTGGCCGATGGCTCGTGGACCAAGCGCATGCATCCGGGCTGGGCTGCGCAGTCGGGTTATCGCGCGATTCGCCTGGCGCTGGGCGGCTTTGAAGGACCGCGTACGGTGTTCGAAGGAAAGCATGGTTTGTTTCGCGCCTTCGCCAACAACGATGGCGGCGACTTCGAGGCGATGCTCGAATCGTTTGGAACGCAATGGATCTGGCAGTCGATTGCCTTCAAGCCCTACGCATGCGGAACCATGGCGCATCCGTACATCGACTGCGCACGTGAGTTCCGAAAAAAGAGAATCGATGCGGCGCTTATCGAACGTATCGAGTGCGAGACGGCGGAGGGGATCGTGCACCGGCTCTGGGAGCCGATCGACCTTAAGCGATCGCCTCCCAACGGATACGCCGCAAAGTTCAGCATTCCTTACGCGATTGCGGTGGCTATTTTGAGAGACGATGCCGGGCTTATGGAGTTTGATGACAAGTTGGTCAGCGACGCGGCAGTCATCTCCCTGGCGAACAAGGTGAACTACATCGTCGATCCTGCGAATCCGTATCCCGATCGAGTTCACCGGTCATGTTCGTGTCGTGTTGACCACCGGTGAAGTCCATGAGCATCGACAGGACTTCTTCAGAGGAGGCGTCGATCATCCATTGAGCGATGCCGACCTGCAGCGCAAATTCTTTGCAAACTGCGCTTATGGCGGCTTGACGAACGCAGACGCGCAGCGCCTGGCCGAAGAAGTCGGCTCGTTGTTCGATATGCCGCAACTCGACTTGGCTGCAGCGTTCGGCACGACGGCGCGCTGCAATGAGCAAAGAACCGTTGGTCTCAAGGGTCGCGCTAGTCACTGGAGCCGGCCGCAATATCGGCCGTGAGATCGCATTGAACCTGGCCGCTTCGGGCGTCGCCGTCGCTGTCAATGTGCGCTCGTCGGTGGAGGAGGGCCAAGCGGTCGTCGATGAGATTGAGGCACGCCACGGACACGCAATGTTGTGCGTTGCCGACGTCGCCGACCAGTCCGCCGTGCGTCAGATGGTGGCCGACATCGATACTCATTGGGGCCGTCTGGACATTTTGGTCAACAACGCGGCGGTGCGGCGTGAGGCGAAGCTCGACGATATTTCGGCGGCGGACTGGCAGCGAATTCTGGCGATCATTTTGGACGGCGCGTTTTTCTGTAGCCAGGCAGCACTGCCGCTGCTTAGAAAATCGGAGCAAGCCACGATCATTAACATCGGCGGCATGACCGGCCATAGCGGGGCAGCGAATCGAGTCCACGTCGTCACCGCGAAAGCCGGCCTGGCAGGCATGACACGCGCGCTGGCGCATGAGCTCGCGCCCGACGGCATCACCGTCAATTGTGTGGCGCCCGGCATGATCGATACGGTGCGACACGCCGCGAGCTCCGCTGCATCTCCCGAGCATCGCCGCCGACATCACACGCTGCTCGCGCGCCATGGCACCGCGGTCGACGTCGCGCAAAGCGTCGCGTGGCTCGCTGGCGACGGCGCCAGGTTTGTGACGGGCCAGGTGATCCATGTCAACGGAGGGGCTTACCTGGACGGTTAGGTCGGAGTTGGGGAGGGCGATCTGGAATACGTCATCGTGGTTGTTGCCGTTCTCGCTCTCGGGTACGGCATCTGGATGTTCAACCGCCTGGTATCCGACCGTAACCTGGTCGCCCAGGCATTTGCCGATATCGACGTGCAGTTGAAACGGCGCGCCGATCTTGTTCCGCAACTGGTGGAGACGGTGAAGGCATATGCAGCATACGAGCGGCAGACCTTGCAGGCTGTCGTCGAGTTGCGCGCGCGTGCGAACGCGTTGGCCGAGCGCGAGCGCCGGCCAAGCGCGTCGCGCTTCGGTGCAGAGAGCGAGCTGGGCGCTTCGTTGAAAAAGCTCATCCTTCTGCAGGAAAACTACCCGCAACTGAAGGCCGATCAGAATTTTCGCGACCTCTCGGCCAAGTTGGTCGATGTTGAAGACCAGTTGCAGTACGCGCGGCGCTTCTACAACGGTGCCGTGAAGCAATACCTAACGCGGCTGCAGAGTTTTCCGGACATCATCGTCGCGCGTCTGCTCGCGTTCCGCAGCGCGGTTTTTTTTGAGACCGAAGACCGCGCTGCGGTGCAGGTGTCGCTATGAAGCGCTTCCTTTACGCGCTGATGCTCGTGCTGTTCAGCGGTGCGGGTTTCGCGCAGGAACGCATCGTCGATTTTGCGAGCGACGTCTCGATCGCCGCGGATGGCACGTTGCTCGTCGTCGAAACCATCGTCGTACAAGTCGAAGGCCAGCAGATCAAGCGCGGCATCTTCCGCGACTTTCCGACGCGCTACGAGAATCATCGCGGTATCACGGTCGTCGTTCCCTTCGAGGTGCTTGACGTCCAGCGCGACGCGACGGTCGAGCAGTACAACGTGGAGCCGCTGACGAACGGGATGCGCGTTCGCATCGGCAATCCGCAGCAAATGCTGCCGCGCGGCCGGCATGTTTACCGCATTTCCTATCGCACCGCACGACAGCTCGGATTCTTTGACCAGCATGACGAGCTTTACTGGAACACGACCGGGAACGGCTGGCCGTTCGTGATCGATCGCGCGACTCAGCGCGTTCGATTGCCGCAGCCTGTGCCGGCCGACAAGCTCAACGCCGAGGCATACACCGGTCCTCAAGGCTCACGTGGTCGCGACGCGACAGCCAGCGTCGCCGAAGGCGAATTCAGGTTTGAAACGACGCGTCGCCTCGCACCCAACGAAGGGCTGACGATCGTTGCGATGTTTCCTAAGGGCATTGTTGCCGCACCTTCCGGACTGACCAGGTTGCACTGGACCATTGTCGACAACATTGGTGAGCTGCTCGCTATCGGCGCTGTTGTGCTGCTCGTTTTGTTCCTCTTCGTGATGTGGTGGCGTATCGGCCGCGATCCGCGCAAAGGCCCAAAGTTTCCCCGCTACGACGCACCCCCGAACATGAGCGCCGCCGCGGTTCGCTTTGTCGATCGAATGGGTTTCGACACGCGCTGTCTGGCGGCGGCTGTGCTCGGTCTGGGCGCACGCGGTTACTTGAAGGTGCACCAGCGTGACGATGGATTTGTCGTTCAACAAACCGGCACGACGGTTCCGTTTTTGCCGGGCGACAAACCACTCGTCGATGGGCTGTTTGGAACACGATCACAAGCCGTGCTCAGTAAGACCTACGACCCTTCGATCGCTGAAGCGCAGAGCGAGCTCCGCTCGGCGCTCACTCGGCATTACAAAGGCATTGTCTTCAAGCGCAATCGCTGGCCGCTCGCACTTGCAGTCATTGCCGGCGCCGGCGCCTTGGGATTTGCTGCTGCACTGGCGGCGAATCCTGCGCTGCTCATTGCCCTCGCGTGTGTGCTGCTGTTGTCACTGTTCGCATTCTTCAAGCTGATGCCTGCCTACACGCGCGAAGGCAGGAAAGTGCAGGACCATATAGAGGGGCTGCGGCAATATCTTGGTGTTGCCGAGCGCGACGATCTCGCACGTATCAACGCACCCGAAGTGACCTCTGTCGAATTCGCTCGGATGCTGCCGTACGCACTGGCACTTGACGTCGAAAAAACATGGGCCGATCGGTTCGCTGCGGTACTCGGCGCGTCCGCCGTCGCCGCGGCGGTCTCATCGTATTACGCCGGCGATACGAGTTCGTGGGGATCGAATTCGACCGATGGCTTGACCGATTCATTCGGCGCACTCGACAGCACGGTCAGCTCCGCTTCGACCGCGCCCGGGTCGTCGTCAGGAAGTAGTGGCGGTGGCGGAGGCGGATCGAGCGGGGGCGGTGGAGGAGGTGGGGGCGGAGGCGGTTGGTAGGCAACTGATGGC
The DNA here is from genome assembly GCA_963729165.1 of uncultured beta proteobacterium. GTDB lineage: Bacteria > Pseudomonadota > Gammaproteobacteria > Burkholderiales > Burkholderiaceae_F > JACCZX01. Next base: position 393,426 of record CAVSMM010000013.1, on the reverse strand, counting down.
GCTGATGACTTAACAATGGCCAAGCCGGTTTCTTATTCGGTTTGGTTCGTTCCTGCACACCCGTTGAGAGACATGCTCGCGCGCATTATCAGCGAGCTTGCGCAGCGGTTTTCGACGCCGGCATTCACGCCGCATGCGACGTTGTGCTCAGGCAAGTGGGAAGGTGGGCTCGAAGACTTGAAGCGAAGAATCGATCGCCTGTCCTCGTTGCTGCAGCCAACGACGATAGCGACGGAGGGAATCGATTTCGGCGACAAGAAGACGACGTTCTTTTATTTGAGGCTGGATAACAAGCTGGCAACGCCGGTGCTTACGCAAGCCAAACACACCGTGCCGCACTCGCATTCGCCGCCCATTGGCGCGCATTTGAGTCTGATGTATGCGGAGCCGAGCGCAGACATCGATCGCGAGGCATTGGCCAATGAGCTTGCTGATCGGATACCCAGACAAATCGATTTCGATGAATTACAGCTGGTAACGCCAGTCGGTCGAGAGTCGGCCAGCGACCACTGGCAGCCGCAGCATGTGGTTCGCCTGACACCGGTTGTCGGCTGATTTCTATCGTGCCTTGAAGGTCACGACCAGTACATCGCGATAAGCAGCGCGGCTCGGGTCGATCGGCTCGACCGCGGTTACGCCGTGCATGACTCTTGCGTCGTCGACAATCGCCGTGTCCAGCGGCGCCGTCAACGTAAAACTGCCGAGCGTGTGGCCATCGAGGTCATGAACGGTGGTCGTGCCGCTCTTGATGTTGGTGCGATTAATCAGCAGCACCAGTGCATAGTCGACGCCGTCGCGATGCACGCCCTCGGGTGTCGGCTGTCCGGGCGCGTCGGAGCGCGCCTCGATCCGAAACTGATGGCACTCGATCTTCCAGTCTGTGGTCGGGCGCAGCGCGCCGAACATGCGACAGCAGAAAGCAAGGATGCTTTGCATTGCCGGGCCGTTGACAACTTCCGCTTGCATCGGCTCGAACCAGCGCTCGATGCCGCCGACCAATGGGTTGTAATCGATGCTCTGGTAATGCGGCTGGTGCGGCTCGAGCGTTACTTTGTTCTCACCGGCCCGTGCCGCCAACGTTGCATGACGGCGGCGCCGATACCGATGGCCGTCGGGCAAATAGGTGTCGAGCTGAAGATCATTCCAGCTTTCGGCAAACCGCGGCCAGTCGGACAACGCGCCGCAATCGTCAAGCAGCAGTCGCATGCCGTCGGCCGCAACGAACGCAAATCCGTCTCGATCGATCCGCTCGCGCAACGCAATCATGCGGGTGCCCGGCGCGGCTGCCGCGGAGGGCGGGCAAGGATTGCAACCAATGCAACTGCGCTGAACAAGGCGCCGGCGATAAACGTTTTCGGCGCGCCCCATCGATCCCACAGCAGTCCTGCAAGTGCACTCGCCGCAAGCAACGCCGCGCCGCTGACGAGGTTGAAAAATCCGAAAGCGGTTCCGCGCAAGTCGACAGGCGCGGCGTCGGCCACCATCGTCGCCAGTAGTCCTTGCGTGATGCCCAGGTGCAGGCCCCACAGCGAAACGCCGAGCCATATCCACGCCCAATGATTGCTGTACGCGAGCACGACGTCGGCGCCGATCAGCACTGCGAGACCCAACGCCAGCAGCCGTGAATGGCTGACGCGATCCGACAGCCTGCCGAACGGGTACGCCGACAGTGAGTAGACGACGTTCATGCCGATCAGCACAAGCGGCACCAGCGCGAGTGGCAATCCGCCTTCGGCTGCGCGCAGTACCAGAAACGCCTCGCTGAAGCGCGCTAACGTGAACACTGCACCGATCGCCACCACCCACCAGTACGCGCGTGACAGCCTACGCAGGCTTGTGCGCTGAATAGGATTGATGGCGCGTGCCGCGACTTCGCGATCGGGTTCGCGGATGCCAAAAACGAGCAAGGCAACCGCAAGAACGCCCGGAATCACCGCGACCCAGAATACCGCGCGAAAATCGTTCGCCCACAGCAGCATCAATCCAAGCGCGAGCAAGGGTCCGATGAAGGCGCCGACCGTGTCGAGCGATTGCCGGAGTCCAAACGCGGCACCGCGCATTTCGCTCGGCGCAACGTCCGCCACGAGCGCATCGCGCGGCGCGCCGCGAATGCCCTTGCCGATGCGGTCGATGAAGCGTGCGGTGAAGACCATGCCGGCGGTCGATGCGATTGCGAACAGCGGCTTTGACAATGCGCCCAGCGCGTAACCGAGCACGGCAAGCGATTTGCGCTTGCGCCAGTAGTCCGAAAGCGTGCCCGAAAAAACCTTGACGATCAGCGCGGTCGCTTCGGCCACGCCTTCGATCAATCCAACCACGAATGCGCTCGCGCCCAGTGATGCAACCAGAAAAACCGGCAGCAGGCTGTGAATCATCTCGGACGAGATGTCCATTAGCAGGCTGACGAAGCCGAGTGTCCAGATCGCCGCGGGTAAGCGGGCTTTTTGCGTCACTTGCGTCGGTCAGGCGCGATCATCGAGAGCGAAATTTAGACGCAAATAAAAAAGCGCCGAAGATCGGCGCTTTATGGTGTAACTGCGGGTGTAACTGCGCGACTACTTGCGACGCGCGCGGCTCACCCCCAGCAGTGCAAGCAGTCCGAGCAGGTTCATCCAGCCAAGTGCGCCAGCGCCGGCGTTCAATGGCGCGTTTGCTGACGAGGTTGGTGCGGTAGAGCCTCCCGCCCCGGTAGCAGTGCCCTGCAGTGTGATGTCGCGTGCCGGCACATTGCCAACAAACGTAACCCTAAACGTTGCAGTGCTTGCGCCGGCCGTGGTTGGGGTGAACTCGAAGCCTATCGCGCAGCTTGCACCTGGTTGCATTATTCCGCCATTCACGCACGCTGTCTGGCCCGCGGCAACGGGTGCGCTTTTGAAATTGGCTACCTGCCCGGTGCCGGGATTAACCGCCGGATTGCCAAGCGTGATAGCTGTGCCAGCAGTGTTCGTTAGTACCACTGGGATCTGCGCACTGGTGGCACCGACCGCTGTACTGGGAAATGCGACCGGACTTGGAGCCGCAGCCGGTGTGGGCAGTGGAGCAAACGGTGGCGGCGTTGGTTCCGGAACCGCGATAGCGAGGTAAGCCGCGACGTCGGAGGTTTTCTGCGCCGACCATGGAGCGTTCTGAAACGGCGCCATCACTCCGCCAGCGTTGCCGGTGATGGCGGCCTGGATGCCTGCGCGGATCGCCGCTTCGGTCGCTCCTGCTCCAAACTCCGAGTCTCGAAAATTTCCGCCGAAGCCGTGGCAGTCCCTGCAGCTTGCGCCCGCAACTCTTTCCATGTACGCAGTCGCGCCGTTCGTCGCATTTCCAGCCTGCGCAAACGCGCTCGTCGCACCGCAGGCAGCAAAGGCCAATAACGTGTGCAGCAACGTGCGCAAGCTAAACAACTTTTGGCGAGTCAGCATAGGAGTGCGAAGGCCGGAAACTGATAGGTGGCCAGTCTATCGGCGCAGCTAGGCGCTTACCGTCGTGCGAACGGCTTAGCGCCTCCCGTGCAAACGCGGAATTCAGCGGCTATGGGATTGCTTCTCGCTCGATAAGTGCGCGCTTGCGATCGACACCCCAACGGTAGCCGCATAAAGAGCCATCGTGGCGAATCACGCGATGGCATGGAATCGCAACAGCCAGCGGATTGGCACCTACCGCGGCGCCCACCGCACGTACCGCCTTCGGTGCGCCGATTCGGTTCGCCACCTGCAAATAGCTGACCGTCTGGCCCGCGGGAATTTCGCGCAATGCTTGCCACACGCGTTGCTGGAAAGCCGTGCCACGAACGTCGAGCGGTAAGTCGAGGCCAAGCGCGGGTGCTTCGACAAATCCCACTACCTTGGCGACGAGCTGCTCGAACTGCGAATCACCACCGATCAGCTGCGCACGCGGGAATCGATCCTGCAGATCGCGCGCAAGCGCATCAGGATCGTCGCCGATCAGGATCGCACACACTCCGCGCTCGCTCGCCGCCACGAGGATCGAGCCGAGCGAACACTCGCCGATCGCAAACCGGATCTCGGTGTTGGCGCCGCCGGCACGATAGGCGGTCGGTGTCATACCCAGCACCTCGTTCGATTGCTCGTAAAAGCGTCCGTTCGAGTTGTAGCCCGCTCCGTAGATCGCCTCGGTCACCGTGTTGCTGCGACCGAGCTCGGCCTTGACTCGGCGAGTGCGATGCGCGGCCGCATACTGTTTCGGAGTTAATCCGGTGATCGCCTTGAACACTCGATGCAGATGAAATGTGCTCAACCCGGCGTGAGCGGCCAGTTGCGCAAGCGTCGGAACGTGCTCGGCGTTCTCGATCGTGCGGCACAGCTCGGCGATCATGGCGGCGTGCTGCTCGGCCAGCGGAAGTTGATCCGGCTTGCAGCGCTTGCACGGGCGAAAGCCAGAACGCTCGGCTTCTTCCGCAGTAGCATGGAACTCGATGTTCTCTGGCCGCGCCGCGCGCGCTGCGCACGACGGCCGACAGTACACGCCCGTTGTCTTGACCGAGTAGAAAAACCGGCCGTCGGCACGCGCATCGCGCGTTACGACGGCGCCCCAGCGCGGGTCGCTGACGGTGGCCGCCGCCCGCATTTCTGATTTCGTTGCCATGTTCACTTCAGCTCTCCCGTCATCTTAACGAGAGCAGAAGTTAGACCGTGCGGAGCTTCGCCGAACTCCGGGTCTTGCTTTCAAACTGGACGTGTGCAATTGCCGTTGCAGCGCTCGCCGCTAGTTGCCCTTGCCCTTTCCCTTGCCGTGGCCTTTGCCGTTCGATGAAGCGTGAGCTTTTTGGTAGTGCGGCACGTAGACGGTGTTGTACCAATCGTCCTTGACGAAATAAACCGGACGGCTGCACGCATCGTACTTGTGGCAGTGTTTGCTCCACTTCTGGGCATGTCCGGGGGGCACATGCAAGTAAAGCGGTGCAGGTGGCTGAGCGACATAAACCTTCTGAACGACGACCGGCTGCGGATAGATCAGTACGGGCGGTGGCGCATTGCCGATATCGATGCGACCGTAGAAGCCGGGTTGTCCGACGCTCACCGAGACTCCAACGTCGGCGGCCCACGCCGGAACAACCGCGGCTGCAAGCAGCAGCAGGAAAAATGGACGTTTCATTGCGATTCCCTTCAATAGATGGACAGCACCCTGTTTAACGGCCCGGATGGCCGTAGGCACACACCTACGCACGGTATTGCCGTGATGAATCAGGCTGATTCCGCCGGATCGAAGTCGAGCTCCACTTTCGCGCCACTGGGATCGTGGCAAAACAATTGCCAGGTGCCCGCGCCACGCTGACGACGCAACTCGTAGTCGATTTTTTTTGCGTCCAGTTTCGCCTTCACGTCCGCCAATCCGCTGGCAGAGAACGCCATATGATCGAGGACTCCCGCGCGCTGTGCCGGTAGCGCGCGCCCGGCAATGATGTGCAGGACGGCAGTCTCCCCCGCGTACAGCCATGCCCCGGAAATCCGAGATCGGGACGTGGCCCCGGTTTGAGGCCGAGCAAATCGACGTAGAAGCCCAGCGTCTTGTCGAGATCGTCGCTGAGGACGGTGAAGTGGTTCATCCCGTGAATCATGTTTCACTCCTGCGCATAACGAGCGCTAATGATCGCATCGACCGACGTGCATTGGGACTTCGGCTTGCTAGCCAGACATCATGCCGACCGTCTGCGCGTTTGCTCTGATACTCGATGACCAGTCGCGGCTATTGCTTTGTCGCCGCAGGAAGGACGGTAAGTGGAATCTGCCCGGCGGTCACGTCGACTCGAAGGAGCCACCGTGGGAGACCGTTGTGCGCGAAGTGCGAGAGGAAATCGGTCTCGATGTTCGAGTGGAGCGGCTGCTCGGTGTCTATTCAATTCCGAGCCAGGACGATCTGGTGCTGACCTTCATATGTGTGCCTGCATCCCGAATGCTACGTGCGAGCGACGAGATCGATCAGATCGATTGGTTCGAGCCGGGGCGCCTACCGACCGGCATGCGCCCGCGCCATGACGGCCGCGCGCGAGACGCATTCAACAAGAACACGGTCGTGATGCGGGTGGAAGACTGACGCCGGCGAATCAACGCAGCGCCGTGTAATTCGCCGGGATCCAGTCATAGCCCTTGCCGTCCGCACGCAAGTGGCCAATACCTGGGAACGGCAGATGCGCGGCCGCGACCCAGTGACCGCGCTTGGCGGCATCGGCGTACTGCGCCTTTCGCTGCGCGGCGGCGGCTTTGGAATCGGTGTCGAACTTGATCGTTACCGACGGATCTGGAAACTGCACCGCTGCGGCGTGCATCAGATCGCCCCACAGCACCAGACGCTGGCCATTGCTTTCGACCAGAAAAACGGTGTGACCCGGCGTGTGGCCATAAGTAGCGATCGCCTTGACGCCGGGGATCAAATCCGTATTGCCATTGAACGGCTTGAACTTGCCGGCGGCCGCGTACGGATTGACCGAAGCCATCGCGCCCTCGAAAAACTGTTTGGCATCTTTCGGTGCCGCGTCCATGTTGGCTTTGCTCAACCAGAAATCGGCTTCGCGCTGATCGGCCCGCACGATCGCGTTCGGAAACGCAACCTGGTTGCCGGCGACAAGGCCTCCGACGTGATCGCCGTGCATGTGCGTGATGTAGATCTCATCGACCTGCTCGGGTTGATAGCCAGACGCCTTCAGATTCGCCATCAGCTTGCCGACAGTCGGGCCGAACAGCGTGCCCGAGCCGGCGTCGATCAGCACAAGCTTGCTGCCGGTGTTGATCAGGTACGCATTGACCGACGCCTCGACCGGATCCTTCAGGTACTGCTTCGCGAGTGCGCTGCGAATCCTTGCTGCAGTGACATTCGTCAGCAACTCCGCCATCGTCAGATCGATCGTGCCGTCTGATAGCGCAGTGATTTCGAAGTCGCCGAGCATCATCCGGTAGTAGCCGGGTGCCGAAGTCTTCACCTGTGGAGCGGCCGCAGTGGCAATCGATGCGGAGCCCAGCAGCAGGAAGAGGCCGGCGACAGCGCCGGCGGCGCTTCGCAGCAATAGATGAGCGTTCATTCCCAATCCTTCGGTCAATGTTCAGGAAAATGGCGGACGAATCCATGCGAAGCTACCTGCATCTTTGGCACGTGTCGAGTGGTTCTCCAACGCTATGCCCTTGCGCAACATCCTTTCACTTGCCGATTTCGAGGTGGCCGCGCGTCGTCATCTGCCGCGGCCGATTCTTGGGTATGTCGCAGGCGGCGCCGAGGATAACGTTGCGCTGAACGCCGCCGCGGCCGCATATCGGCAATGGGCGTTCGTGCCGCGCGTTCTGGTCGACGTTTCGCAGCGCTCTCAGCAGGTCGAGCTCTTCGGGGAAACCTATTCGTCTCCGTTCGGCATTGCGCCGATGGGAATCAGCGCGCTGATTGCCTACGAAGGAGATCTCGCGCTCGCTCGCGCTGCCGAAGCGGCCAACATTCCGATGATCGTCAGCTCGACTGCGTTGACCCGACTGGAAGATGTACGCGCCGCCGCGCCGCGCTCGACCTGGTTTCAGGCGTATCTGCCCGGCGACGCGGCGAAGATCGACGCGATGGTGCAGCGAGTTCAGAACGCCGGGTACCGAACACTCGTCTTGACTGTCGACGTCGCAACGTTGCCGAGCCGGGAGAACAACGTTCGCGTCGGCTTCACGATGCCGCTGCGCCCCAGCGTGCGGCTTGCATGGGACGGCATCGTTCGCCCTCGGTGGACAGTTGGCACTCTGCTGCGGACGTTACTGAAAAGCGGCATGCCGCATTTCGAAAATTCGAGCGCGACGCGCGGTGTTCCGATTTTCTCGAGTGCGGCAGTGCGCGAGTTCGGCGCCCGCGACACGCTGTCATGGACGCATGTCGACCAGATCCGGCGCACGTGGAGCGGCAAGCTCGTGCTCAAGGGAGTGCTATCGGCGCAAGACGCACGCATCGCCGCCGATCGCGGCGTCGACGGAGTCATCGTGTCGAATCACGGCGGGCGCCAGCTCGACTCTTCGGTGGCGCCGCTGAACGCACTGCCGGCGATCGTGCACGCCAAAGGCGCGATGAAAGTGATGATCGACAGCGGCATTCGGCGCGGCACCGACGTACTGAAGGCGATCGCTCTCGGTGCCGATTTTGTTTTCCTCGGGCGGCCGTTTATCTATGCGGCGTCAATCGGCGGACAAGCCGGCGTTGCGCATGCAATTCGCCTGCTGTCGCATGAAATCCAGCAAGACATGGCGCTGCTCGGCGTGAAATCACTGCGCGAGCTGGACGCCAGTGCTTTATGCGCGACGTGAAGACTTACCCGTTAACCAGTGTGCAGCACCGCGACAAACTGCTCGGCCTCCTCGAACAGGTGGGGCTGTAGCGCTACATCAGAGAAACTAGCTTCGATCGACGCTCGCCCACCAACGCTCGAACTGCTCGCGCTTCGGTATGCCGGCGCGGCCGCCGAAGCGCGTGCACTTCATTGCAGCCACCGCGGTGGCGAACTGAATCGCAGCGCTTAGCTCCTTACGCTCAGCGAGCGCGAGCGCGAACGCTCCGTGCCATGTGTCACCAGCCGCGAGCGTGTCGACCGCTTTGACGGCAGGGGACGGTGCGCTTGAAATGCGTTCGCCGTCGAACCACATCACGCCCGCCGCGCCGAGCGTCACTCCGCACGCGACGTTGCGACCTCCGAAGAGCTGCGGCAATGCGTGCTGTGGCTCGCCGGTCTGCAGGCTCTGCAGCATTGATTGCGATAAGAAAGGGATGCGTCGCAAGCCGTGCGGTCTCGCGCACCTGCTGCGGGTCTCCGGCATCGCCATCGAACACACTGGGCTTGCCCGCCATCGCTGCGGCGTCGAACAGCCGCTGCGCACCCGCAGGCCAGCGCGTATCGGCCAGCACGGCGTCGGCGTCGTCTACGCGCTCGACCGGCAGCCAAGATGCGTCGGACGGATACCCCTGCGGCTGCACGGAGACCACCAATCTCTCGCCGCGCTTGTCGATCAATATCGTTGCGATCTTGGTGCGGAAACCTGAAAGCCGCAGCAGCGTCGACACATCGACGCCCTCGTGCTTCAGCAAGGCGATGACCTGATCGCCGGTTTCATCGTCACCGACGCGTCCCCAGTAACTGGCGCGCCCGCCAAGTCGCTGTACGGTGACCGCCGCGTTGGCGCCCATGCCGCCGCCGGTTTCGACGAAATCGGTCGCAGTGATCTTTACCGACGGCAGCTTGACCTCGTCGACCAGAAAGATCTGATCGATCGTTGCCGAGCCGCCGACGCAGATGACGCAGGGCTTGCGAGCTTCGTTGGCGGCGGTCACGCCCGCATTATCAGTGAACGACGGCGCGCGGTCGCTGCCCGCGTCGCACAAGTTGCATGAAAATCACCATTGCCAGCAACGCGATGCCGATCGCATCGAGCCACGGCCGCGGATAAATCATCAGTAGACCCGCAGCGATCAACAGTGGGCGCTCGATCTTCGTGGTCGCGCTGAACAACCAGCCCTCGGCCGCAGCAGCGAGCGCAACCAGCGCCATCACAACCAGCGCCGTGATCCACGCAACATCCCACCACGAGCCTCCCTTGGGCAATGCGAGCAGCAGCCCGGTGCCCATCGGATCAAGCACGAACACGAACGGCACGACGAACGCAGGCAACGTGTACTTCCAGGATTGCAGGGTGGTCTTGTACGGATCGCCGCCGGTGATCGCGGCGGCGGCAAACGGTGACAACGCAGTCGGCGGCGATACTTCCGACAGCACAGCGTAGTAAAAGATGAACATGTGTGCGGCAAAGTCTGGCACGCCAAGCTTGATCAGTGCCGGCGCGGCGACCACTGCGCAGATGATGTAACTCGCAGTCACCGGGACCGCGAGCCCGACGACCCACACGATCAACGCGGTGTAGATCGCGGTCAGGACGAGACTGCCACCTGCATAGGCGATGACGATGTCGGAGAAGCGCAAGCCGAGGCCTGTCAGCGTCACGACGCCGACGATGATGCCTGCCGCAGCGCACGTTGCCGCCACGCTGAGCATGCTGACCGAGCCTGCTTCGAGCGCCTTCATCAATTTCGAATGGCGCAGTACATCGCCGATCCAGCCGGGTGGCCGGCGCCTGAACAGCGACAGATCGAGCAGCGCGCTGTCCTTGTTTAGGAAACTGACCAGCGCGGCAACGACCGTTGCCCAGAACACCGACGCGATCGGCGAGAACCCGAGCAGCAAAAAAACGATGATCGCGGCGAGCGAGATGAAGTGAAATCCCATCGTCTTCGTCAACTGCCATACCGTCGCGCTCTGCTCCAGCACCACCTGCCGCATCGCATGCTTGCGCGCGTCGATCTCGACCATCAGCAGCAGCGAGAAGTAATACAGGCATGTCGGGATTATCGCCATGCGAATCACGTCGAGGTACGAAATCTTCAAGAACTCGGAGATCAGAAACGCCGCAGCGCCCAGCACCGGTGGCGACAGAATCGCGCCGAGTCCGCCTGCTGCGAGTAACCCGCCCGCGGCATTTTTTTCGTACCCCGCCTTCGCCAGCATCGGATACGCCACAGTACCGAGCGTGACAGTCGTCGCTACGCCGGACCCGGACGGCCCGCCCAGCAAAAACGAAGCGGCGGTAACTGCGCGCCCGGCACCGGTTGCCTTGCGGCCGAACGCCGCGAGCGAGAAGTCAATGAAGAACTTGCCGGCGTTCGAGAACTGCAGGATTGCGCCGTATATCGTGAACAGAATGATCAGCGAAGACGACACATCGATCGGTGTGCCGAAGATCCCTTCGAGCGTCATGTACATCGTGCCGACCAGCCGGTCGATGTCGTACCCACGATGCGTCCACGGCGGCGGCAGATAGGCCCCAGCCATCGCGTAAACAAGAAAAAATACGCACACCAACGGCATGATCCAGCCGGTCGAGCGCCGCGCAGCTTCGAGCACCAGCACGATCAGGGCGACTCCCATCACGATGTCGATCGTGTCCGGCGCCGTGCTGCGATCCAGAAAGTTGTCGCCGCCGGCCAGCGCATAGATGCTGGTTGCAACGCCGACCAGCGCGCAGATCAGATCGATCCAGCTGAATTTGTGCCGCAAGCGCTTCACGGCCGGGAACAAAAGAAATACCAGGAACAGCGTGAATGCCACGTGCACGTAGCGCAGCGTGGTGGTGGTAACGATCCCGTAGGCGGCGTACAGGTGATACAGGCTCATCGCTACTGCGACGGCGAACAGGAAGGTGCCCCAGGGCCCTGCGAACTTGTGGTGGGCGCCCTCCTCGAGCGCGATGAACTCTTCGGCCTTAAGCCGCTGCTCGTCGGTGACGATTGGCACAGGGGTCGACCTGTGCCAGTCGCACCGGGGATTCAGCCATCAGTGAGCTAAGCGACCGTTGCAGTCGCGCTTACTTGATCTTGATGCCCTTTTCGTTGAAGTACTTGATCGCGCCGGGGTGAAACGGAATCGGCGATGCATCGTTGCTCTGCAGCTTCAGGTCGAAGTTGGTTGCTTCCTTGTGCACCAGAATCAGCTCGTCGCGCTTTTCGAAAATCGTCTTGACGATGTTGTAGGCGACTTGGTCCGACATATCGGCGCGCGCGATGATCAGGTTCTGCACGGTGGCGACCTGGTTCGGCTGGTCCTGCCCCGGATAAGCCTTGGCCGGAATCGTGTCGCGGATATAAAGCGGCCCGTACTTCTTGTTCATGCTATCGACCACTTCAGCGTGATCGACCAGCTTCAGTTTGGTGCCGGGGGTGGCGCCGAGATCGGTAACGGCCGCTGTCGGAATTCCGCCGACCCAGAAGTACGCGTCGAGTTTTTTGTCCTTGATCGCGTCGGTCGATTTACCGGGGTCAAGCCGCTCGCGCCGGATGTCTTTTTCCTGATCGAGCCCCGCCGCTTCAAGAACGCGCTGCGCCATCAGCTCGGTGGCGCTGTTGGCCGCGCCGGTAGAAACGCGCTTACCTTTCAAGTCGGCCATCTTGCTGATGCCGGTGCCGTCCACCGTGACGATGTGCATCCGGTTCGGGTACGCAATCATCAGCGTGCGCACCGGCACCGAGCCGGCGGCGAATTTGCCCTGACCCTTGAAGCCATCCCACGCGGCATCCGCCATCGACAGCGCGATGTCCGACTTCTTCTGGCTCATCAGTTGCAGGTTGGCGACCGACCCCGCCGTCGTTTCCGCGTTAGCTGCGTAACCGGGGACGTACTTCGATAAAACGTTGGCGATGCCGCCGCCGAGCGGGTAGTACACGCCGGTGGTGGGACCGGTCGCAATCGACAGCGTGACTTTTTCCTGCGCTACCGCCGTGATCGCGAGGCTGGTTGCCGCCAACGCGACGAGCGCGTGCCTGATACTTTTCATTAATGTCTCCTGTTTGAAATCAACTTCCTTAATCGAATTTCGCTGGATTGTATGCGTGCCTCGTCCGGTCGCGTAGGGCGGGTTTGCCCCTTGCTGGTTGTGCCGCGGTACGGCAATCGAAGGAGCAGCCATGGCGATCAAGAAAGCATCGGCGATCTGGAATGGCGGCATCAAAGATGGCGGTGGGACGATCTCCACCGAAACTGGCGTTTTGAAAGACGCGCCCTATGGTTTTAAGTCGCGCTTCGAAAACGGCAAAGGTACGAATCCCGAAGAGCTGATCGGGGCTGCGCACGCGGGCTGTTTCTCAATGGCGCTGTCGCTGATGCTCGGCAACGAAGGGCTGACGGCAGAAAAAATCGAAACGCAAGCGGAAGTCACGCTCGAGAAAGTCGGAGAAGGCTTCGAAATTACTGCGAGCCACTTGAACGTCGTCGCGAAGATTCCCGGCGCGGATCAGGCGAAGTTCGAGCGGATTGCGAACAAGGCGAAGGAAGGCTGCCCGGTTTCGAAGGTGCTGAAGGCGAAGATCACGATGGATGCGCGGCTCGAGTCGTAGCGTATCGGCGCGCGAGACGCGGAGTTATAGCCCCGCGCATGTCGCGCGCGACATCGGGTCAAATGTTCGGCGTGTGCGGCTACTGCAGCTCGACGCCGGCCTTTTTAACGAGCTTCGCGTACTTCGCCATTTCATCGCGGAAAAACTTTGCCGCAAATTCCGGCGTGCTGACGTTGATCGTGTTGCCCTGCTTGGCCATCGTTTCACGCACACTCGGGCGTCGCAAAGGCCGTCACGAATGCAGCGTTGATTCGTTTCACCTCGGCGGCGGACATCTTCGCCGGTCCGATCACGGCAAACCAGCCTTCGACCAGATATCCCGGCATGCCTTGTTCGGTCATCGTCGGAATGTCAGGCGCCGCTGCAAGTCGCGTCGCAGTACCGGTGCCGATCGCCCGCAACGCACCGCTCTTCAGGTGTTGCTGGATCGACGGCAGTGACAGCGTGCCCATTTCAACCTGCCCGCCGATCAGATCGGTCAACATCGGCCCGACGCCCTTGTACGGAACGTGCGTGGCCTTGACGCCGGCTTCGTCCAAGAACATCGCAGCCGCCAGATGCAGAATCGTTCCATTTCCGGATGATCCGTAGTTGTAGCCGCCGGGCTTCGCCTTCAGCAACGCGACCAGCTCCTTCGCATCCTTCGCAGGCACCTTTGGATTGACGACGAACACGATCGGCGTCGAGCCGATCACCGCGATCGGCGTGATGTCGTTGATCGGATCGAACGGCACCGACTTGTAGACGCTCGGATAGATCACGTGATTGTTCGAGACGATGCTCAGCGTCTAGCCGTCCGGCGGCGACTTGATCATCGCAGATGTGCCGACGATGCCTCCGGCTCCGGGCTGGTTCTCGACGACAACCGAGGCGCCGAGCGCGGCTGATAACGCCTGCGAAGAGGCGCGCGTGATCGTGTCGACGCCTGAGGCGGTGGCCACCGGCAGGATGAAGCGGACCACCTTTGTCTGGCTCTGCCCGACGCTTCGACCAGATCGTCGAAGTCCACCGACTGCGAGCCCTGTAAGGCCGATCAGCGTGCGGCGCTTTGATGTGTCGTGTTTTATGCGTTTTCATTTCTGTCTCCTTGTTTCAACTACGCGACCGCTGCCTGCGCGAGCAGCGTGTCGATCTTTTCCTTCGAATAGCCGATGCCTTCAAGCAGCTCGCGCGTATGTTCGCCCAGCTTCGGCGGACTCATTCGCACGCCGAGCCGCTGGCCTTGCAGTGTGATCGGAAACAGTGTCGTCTTGACCGTCGCGCCAGCGCGCTCGCCGTCTGGCAACGAAATGTCGGCCAGGCCGCCGGTTGCTTTCAGGTGCGGGTCGTCATACAGGTCTTCGGGCTTGCGGATCGGTGCGAACGGCAGGCCCGACCTTTTCGAACAGCGCAGCCAGCTCATCTGCCGTGTGCTTGCGCGAGCCGATCGTTGATCGTCTTCAGCAGCGTCGGACGCTGATGCACGCGTTGATTGTTGGTCAGCAACGTCCGGATCGGCCTTCAGGTCGGTGTAACCCAGCGCATCGCAGAACGTAATCCATTGCGCATCGCTGACGGCCGCCAGGAAAATCTGCTCGCCGTTTTTAACGGTGAATACGTCGTAGATCGCCCACGGGCTGACGCGTGCCGGCATCGGTGCCGGGTGCTTGCCGGTGACCGCGTACTGCAGCATATGCTGGCCCATCAGGAACACGTTGTTCTCGAACAGGGCCGATTGCACCTCCATGCCTTTGCCGGTGATGCCGCGCTGAATCAGCGCGCCCAGCGTGCCGATCGCGCCGAACATTCCACCCATGATGTCGTTGACACTGGTGCCGGCCCGCAACGGATCGCCCGGGCGGCCGGTCATATAAGCCAACCCGCCCATCATCTGCACCACTTCGTCGAGCGCGGTTCGATGTTCGTACGGCCCGGGCAGAAATCCTTTGTGGCCGACATAGATCAATCGAGGGTTGGTCTTCGACAATGTTGCGTAGTCGAGCCCGTACTTCTGCATCGTGTTCGGCTTGAAATTTTCGAGCACGACATCCGCGCTGCCTGCGAGCTCACGCGCCGTTTGCGCGCCTGCCTTGTTGCGCAAATCGATCGCGATGCTTTTCTTGTTGCGGTTGAACATCGGAAAGAAGCCGGCGCCAGCGCCCAGCAGAAAGCGCGTGCGATCGCCATCGATCGGCTCCACCTTGATCACTTCGGCTCCCATATCGGCGAGCACCATGCCGCACGTCGGGCCCATCACCATGTGAGTGAATTCGACGACGCGCAAGCCGCTCAGAGGTTGCGGGACTTGATCGCTGCTCATGGGGTCTGCGCAAGCATCGTTTTGGGCAGTCCTGCGCGCCATAACGAGCCGTGCAGAGTTTCACCCTCCAGCCATTGGGCAACCTTTGCGCGCAATGCGATCAGCCGATCGAAGTCCTGGCCCGTCGACACGCCCATGCTGGCAAACATGTACACCACGTCTTCGGTCGATACGTTGCCACTCGCACCCGGCGCATGCGGACAACCACCGATGCCCGCAAGACACGCGTCGAAGCGAGTAATGCCAACTTGCCATGCGGCGAACACGTTGGCCATGCCGAGCCCGCGCGTGTCGTGGAAGTGACCGCAGTTCAGCCGCTCTCCGGCGATCGGCAGCGCCTGCTCGAACAATTGCCGCACCATCGAAGGGTCGGCATAGCCGACCGTGTCGGCCAGTCCGACACGATCGACGCCGGCGTCGAGCACCGCGCGCAACAACCGCAACACTTCGGCCGATTCGACCTTGCCCTGCAACGTGCAGCCGAACGCGGTGCTGATGCCGACTTCGATCAGACACTTCGATCCCTTCGCATCGCGCAGGTCACGAATTCGGGCAATTTCAGCGACAACGTCATCGGGCGTCTTGCGCAGATTCGCCAGACTATGGGCGTGACTCGCCGACAGCGGTACCAGCATCGCGTCTGCACCTGAGTCGAGCGCGCGCTCGGCACCTTTCAAGTTCGGTACCAGCACCGATACGCAAAGCCCTGGCAATGTCTTCGCAAATTCGACAAGCTGATCGGTGTCGGCCAATTGCGGCAGCAATCGTGCAGGAACGAAAGAGCCGACTTCGATCTCGCGCTGGCCCGCAGCGTACGCATCGCGGATCCATTCGATCTTTCGTGCGGTGGGCAACACGCGTGAAATGCTCTGCAGCCCGTCGCGCAGGCCCACTTCACGAACGATTACAGATGCGGTCTCAGGCTTCATGCGTCGCTGAACAGCAAATGTTAGCCCCGTGAGCGTTTGGCGGCCGCGTGTACTTGCCGTCGCAGGTGTTCGACCTCCTCGATCAGATCTGCCACGAGCGCCGCAATTTCCTGATTCGTGTCGAAGCGACGTTCGGTCGTCGCCATGCGGCGTGCACGCACCAGGTGGGCGCTCGCAAATCGCATCTGGCCGTCGGATGAATGACATGCGAGCAAGCCCGCTTCGACGCGTTCGACCACCCACGTGGGCGGCACCGCGCATGCAGATGCCAGTTCCTGCAGGTCGAGGGTTTCGTCATCGACCAGCACCGCATTGACTTTGTGTGATTTCATCGTTGTGCTCCCGCTTGCTCGCGTGGATTGAATGACGAGAACTCGCGCGCCATTGCCCCGTACAGCTCGCGCGCCTTTTCGCTGGTGGCCGGAGGTGCGGCAAGCTCGAGTTCGAGATACAGGTCGCCGGGCGGATCGCCCGGAATGCCACGTCCCTTGAGTCGTAATTTGCGACCGGTGTTCGAGCCGGCCGGCACCTTGACTTCGACGCGGCCGGCGGGTGTCGGCACCTCGATCGTCGCGCCGAGTGCTGCTTCCCAAGGCGCCACCGGCACGGTCTGCGTTACATCGCGACCTTCGATGCGATAGCGCGCATCTGGCTCAAACCCTACTTCAAGATACAGATCGCCCGCCGGGCCCGCCGTTGAACCCAGGGCTGCCTTGACCGCGCAGCCGAATACTCTGACCTTCCTTGACGCCTTTCGGTATCTGGACGTCGAGAACGCGATCGGCGCTGACGACGTTTCCCGATTCGTCGAGTCGCGCCTCTCGCAATGACAGCGAGCGCGTGGTGCCGTTATAGGCATCGGCCAGGTCGATCGATATCTTCGCGTGCTGATCCGCACCGCGCATCTGCGCACGCGCTCGGCCTCCCTGTACGCGCGCGCGCGGCGCGGCCGAACAACGAGTTGAAAAAGTCGCTGAAGTCGCCGTCGTCGCCAACCGGAGCACCGGCGTCCGAGAAATCGAAACCCGCATCCCAGCCGGGCGGCGGTTGAAAGTCCTGGCCCGCCGCGCGGCGCTGCGCAAGCTTGTCGAACGCCGCGCGCTTTTCGGGATCCGACAGCACCGCATAGGCTTCATTGACTTCGGCCATGCGCGCCGAAGCATTCGCTTCCTTGCTGACGTCCGGATGGAATTTGCGCGCCAGCTTGCGATACGCCGCCTTGATCTCGTCGGGGCTAGCGGTGGGCTCCACGCCAAGCGCTTTGTAGTATTCCTTGAACTCCATCGGTGATCCTGTTTCGCGGTCCGCGCATGCGAAAATGCGCTCGGAACCCGTATGTTAAATACGCCGCCTCTATCGATTGACATCATCTCCGATGTCGTGTGCCCATGGTGCTATGTGGGCAAGCGTCGGCTCGAGGCTGCGCTTGCGCAACGCGCAGTCGATGCCGCGCAGCCGGTCGAAGTGCGCTGGCACGCGTTTGAGCTCAATCCCGACATACCGGCCGGCGGTGTTGACCGCCGCAGCTATCTCGAGCAGAAGTTTGGCGGACCCGACCGCGCGAAACAGATTTACGCGCGCATCAAAGCGGCGGGCGACGAAGTGGGCATCTCATTCGACTTCGACCGCATCGTGCGTCAACCCAACACGGTAGATGCGCACCGACTGATCGCCTGGGCACAGGACACTAACTTGGAAATATCCGACGCACTGATCGAGCGGTTATTCCGCGCCTATTTTGTTGAGGGCATCGATATCGGCGACATCGACGCTCTTGCGCGTCTGGCAGGTGACGCAGGCTTCGACGCAACTGCAGCGCGCACCTGGCTCGCGTCCGACGCCGGCCGCGCCGCAATTCGGGCCGAAGAGCAGCGCGCGCACGCACTCGGCGTCACCGGTGTGCCGTTTTTCGTGTTCAACCAGCGTTTGGCTGTTTCGGGTGCGCAGCCGTCTGAAGTGTTGCTTGGAGCAATGAAACAGGCGTCGTTGGCAGAGCTGGAAAGTGGCGCTGCCTAAGGCACCCACCAATATCGAATCACGTGAAAGAAAATCGGCGCGGCGAAAATCACCGAATCGAGCCGATCGAGCATGCCGCCGTGGCCTTCGATCATCGTGCCCCAGTCCTTGACACCGCGGTCGCGTTTGATCGCTGACATCACCAGACCACCGAAAAAGCCCATCACGCAGATCGTGAATGCAATCAGCGCCGCTTGCCACGGTTTAAACGGCGTGATCCAGTAAAGCGCGGCGCCGAGCGCCGTCGCGCTTAATACTCCACCGATCAGTCCTTCCCACGTTTTCGACGGCGACAGCTCGGGAGCAACCTTGCGCTTACCCATCAGCTTGCCCCAGATGTATTGCAGCACGTCGCTGCCCTGCACGACCAGAACCAGAAACGCAATCAGCAGCAGATGACGTCCTTCGTAGCCGGGAATGTTCAGCGTCAACAGTGCGGGCACGTGGCTGATGCAGTAGACACAGATCATCAATCCCCATTGCACTTTCGCCGTACGCTCGAGGAACCGCTTGGTGTCTGCTGCCAGCGCCGACAGTATCGGCAATACTAAAAACGCATAGACCGGGATGAAAATCGAGTACAGGCCGTACCACTCGATCCATATCAGAAAGTACTGAAGCGGTAGCGCAATGAAGAATGCGGCCGCCATCGCGTTGTGGTCCGACCGCCGCGTGTAGGCGAGGCTCAGAAATTCGCGCAGCGCGTAGAACGAAATCAAAAAGAAGAGCACGTGCACGCCGCGCTTGCCGAAAATGAAGGCGATGCCAATGGCGATCACCATCACCCACCACGCGTTGATGCGGCTGACCAGATTGTCGATGACCGAATGAGGTTGCCCGGCGGCAACTCGCCATTTGAGCAACGCGGCGATGCTCGACGCGACGACAAGCACGCTGCCGATGCCGGCGAACAGCAGCATCGTGTCGCTCATGTGGAGTTGCGAGGCTTGCATCGCTTACGCTTCTCGGTCGTATTCGGGGCGTAACGCGAGCAGCGCTGCCTGGGCTTCGGCGAGAAAAGTCTGCTTTGTCTCCGCGTCACTCTCGCTCGGCGCCCGAAGTGCTGCGCCGAACGTTACCGAGCACGCAAGCGGCAGCGGCACGATCGCACCCTTTGGCAGTACGCGATGCACGTTGTTGATCCACACCGGTACCAGACGCACATTGGGACACCGACGAGACAGGTGAAAGAGTCCGCTCTTGAACGGAAGCAGTGCTTCATCGGATTCGTTGCGGGTTCCTTCGGGAAATAGGATCAGGGAATCACCGGCATCGAGTGCGGTGGCCATTTGAGTGATCGGATCGCTGCGATCGCCCGCGCCCGTTCGGTCGATCAAGACTGCGCGGAACACCTCGCAGCCGATGAAGCGTCGCGTCGGCGATGCGAGCCAGTAATCGGCTGCAGCTACGGGGCGCGTCAGCGAGCGCAGGTCAGGCGGCAGTGAAGTCCACAGCAATACGAAGTCGCCATGACTTCGGTGGTTGGCGAAGTACACCGTCGGCGTAGCCTGCGGTGCGCCGACGAGCCAGATCGCGCGCACACCAGTCAGCGTGCGTGCCAGCGTCACGATCGAGGCAGAGGCAAGCTGCGTCAGCATGCGGTTAATTCACGCAAGGGCGCCCGTGTTGATACGAGCTGCAGCGGCAATCGCCTGTAAGTGCGATTCGCGTAGCACAACATTGGGTCGCGCCTTGCGTATCAGAGCGACGGCATCGTCGACGGTGTGTGCATGGCCCGAAACCAGAAGCCACGTGGCGACAGCCGCAGCGCTGCGCGAATAACCGAGTGCACAACAGACGAGAACAGTCGAGTGGTCGCGTTCAAAACGCTCGATCGCACGCGCCGCTCTGCGTAGCAGTCTCGGCGCGGGCACCAGCAGGTCGAGCGCTGGCTCGGCGCGGCTTGCTACCGATCGAGGCGTCTGTAACTCTGCGGTCAGATCCACGATAGATAGCCGGCGCATGCGCACCTTCTCGTCACGACCCGGCAGACGACCCAGCCAAACACGCGGCGTGACCTGACTATCTTCTGGATGATGCCGCGTCCACCAACGCGAGTTAAGCCACGCGCCAAGCCGGTACGGCGCGTAGAGAACCTGCGCGGCCCAGCTCATGCGTCCGCTACATGTCTTTTGAAAGCCGCGCTCACCGAGCAGCGCGTAGTTAAGTGCGACCATAAACAGCGCAACCGCCGGCCAGCACAGCCATAACGCGGCATCTCCGAGGGCGATGGCGAAGGCGAAAACTGCGATTGCCGCAAGCAGATAGATCGAAGCGAGCTTGATGCGCCTTGTGTCTTGCGCTACGCGCGCCGCGGCGAACGGCGTTGAAGTTCGTTCAAGCGGCCATAGCCACACGCACAGCACCCCGAGCAGCGCGCCGGTGGGTATATCAATGAAATGATGCTGGTAGGTCGTTAGCACGGAGCCGATGACGAGCAACGTCCACAGATGCAACGCCCAACGTAGAAAGGATTGACTAATCAGTCGACGGTAAAAGTCCCACAGAATGACCGCAAGCGCGATATGCAGCGACGGTGCCTGATTAAACGGTCGATCGAAACCGCGCAGCGCTTCAAAAAGCCACGCGCCAACTCCATCTGCAGTTGGCTGCCCGAATGAAAAGGCTAGTGGAAAGGCGACAAAGCAGATCACCGCAACGATCTGTGCAGTGACAAGCCGCAACGCGTGTCTTGTTAATTCGTGTTCGCTGCGGCATAAAAAAAGCGACAAACCGTAGAACACGTTGATCGACCAGTAGGGATAGATCGTCCACGCGACGAAAGGGATATGGCGCTCCCAATCGAACACGATCGAGCCGACGTTTGATCGCAGCGACGCGAGGTAATTGGCAGTGCCGTACGTCAGATAGAAAAAAGGTGCCAGCACCGCCAGCCAGATTGCGGCTCGCTTCCAGGGGCGCTTTGTGGGCGTCACAAACTATGCAACTCGCTCGGCCAGCGAGACGGTGAATATCCCCCACTCATCGATGCGCTGTGTCAATTTGCGAAACCCCGCGCGTTCCACCAGTTGATCCATTTCGCCCTGAGTTCGCCGACGCATCACCCATGCTTGGCCCTGTCGATGGCTGGTCAACGTGCGAGCAATCATCTCGAGTTGCGGATGCCATGGCTGGCCCGTGTACACCAGGTAACCGCCGTTCGGAATGGCCGCCGAGAGGCCGGCAAGCGAGCGGATTACCAGCTCGTTGTCCGGGAACAGTTCATACAAGCCGGAAACGACGCCAACGTTCGGCCTCGGCGTTACGCGCGCCAGAGAATCGGAATCGAATGCATCGCCTTCCTCGAAACGAGCGATCACGCCAAGGCCTTTCTGCTTGATCAACGTCTGACCTTGCTCGACGTTGATGCGGCTGTAATCGCGCAGCAGTATCGACGTCGGCTGGATCGGCGAGGCGAGCACTGCGTCGAGCACATAGCGCCCGTGGCCGGCCGCAATGTCCATGACATGAACCGGGCTGCCGGACTCGGCCACACGGCGCATCGCTTCGCTCAATAGCTCTTCGAGGTGAACTTTACGAAACCGGATGCCGCGCCAGCCAATCGATTGCAGATAAGTGCGATCGATCGCGCGGCCAAACGCTGTGGATCCATCCGGCTGGTTGCGGTAAACGTAATCGAGCGTGCTTCCCGAGTCGAAGCCCGTTTGGGCTCCTAGGCGAATGCCGCGCGACAGATACGCGCCGAGCCGAATCGACGCACGCCCCAACGCCCAGTACAGCCCGCGAGGCGTGAGCAACGAAAGCGGTTTAGTCAGCGCACGGGATTCTTCGTACGTGTAACCGGCAACGTGCGAATTGCGCAGCTCGGGCGTTGCCGCGGGCTGCGCAAATACTTGCAGCACGAACTCGCGTATTTCAGCCACCACGGGCGCTCGATCGCGTTCGCCGAGTGTGTCGTGATAAAAACCGGCGAGCTCTCGCTTCACTTTGATCGCGCTGCCAAGTCGTTCAAAAAAATTGTGCTGTGGTTTCTTCTCAACCACCCAGTCAGCACCGGAAATCAGCAGCTGCGTTGGCACAGTGATCGCTTGTGCGTCGGCAACGACGCGGTCCGCCGCGTCATACAGTCCTAGCAAGATGTTGACCGAGATGGGGCGCGCGATCAGTGGATCGGCGTTGTAGCTTGCTATGCGATCGGCGTCGTGCGTAAGGAAGCGTGCTTTGACATAACTGTTGACGAAGAAATTACCCCGCAGGCGGTGCAACAACTTCAGGCCGCGCGCGTGCGAACGGAACGTAGAGCTTGACCTTGAACGCAGGAGAAGCGAGCGTCATCCCGCGCAGCTTCGGTGCGTAGTCGTGCACCCACGTTGAAACCAGCACTGCCCCGACGCTTTGCGCGATCACGAACGTGTCTTCAGATGCCACACTGAACGTCGCATGCAGATGCTCGACGAACGTCTGGATGTCTCGTACGGTGGTTCCGAGACTGGGACTGAAGCCGCGCGTTCCCGGTGAACGGCCGTGCCCGCGTGCGTCCCACGCAAAAAAATCGAAGTTCGGCAGGTTCAGCTCATCGACCAGATGCGCCATGCGCCCCGAGTGTTCGTGACCGCGATGAAATAGCAGAATGGCGCCGCGCGCCGGTGATTGTGTACGCGGCCAGTGCCGATAGAACAAGTCGACGCCGTCATGAGTTCTGAAGTGGCGCTCTGTGACTTGACGTCCGACAGGTTCGCGCGGCATGGTTGTGTGGGTGTCTCCGAAGTTTTAGCTTTTTGTAGTTTCAACTTCCCGAAGTGCGCCGGACACTCGATTGAAGAGAGTCCAAACAAGTAATACCGCCAGCAGCGGCATCAGCCACTTTGCCCACTCCGGCAGCGGAAGCGCCAGCGCGATCCACAGGCCAAGCGCTCCGAATACGAACGCGCGATCGCTTTTGCCCAGCGGGCCGTCGTAGCGGCGAGAGGCGCCGACCGTCGGCCCGAGCGCGCCGGCGAACTCGCTCAGCCCTGCGAGCATGATCACGACGCCGACCCAGAACGGCTGGAACGGCGCGACGATGGCGAAGGGGACATACAGCGCTGCGTCAGAAACCACATCGGTCAGCTCGTTGAGGAACGCACCCAGCGTCGACTTTTGATGAAACTCGCGTGCCAACATGCCGTCGACGGCGTTGAGCGCCATTCGAAGCAGCATCCAGACAGGTATCAGTGCAAACGCGATCACATGCGGTCGCGCGAAATAAAGCCACAAGCCGAGTCCAACCGAGACCGCGCAGGCAAAGAGCGTTACCTGGTTTGCGGTGACGCCTATCGAATGCACGCGCGTCGACCGCGGGCCGTAGCAGAGATTGGAATCGCGGTTTTAGTTGGTAGATCGACAAAGTGCCTCGACGCTTTTCGATTTGAAACTGCGCAGTCGAAGGTTAGGCGAGTTCTGTCGTCGTGTCGCAGACTCGTTAAGCTTCGGTCGGGAAACACAACAACCTATTGCAATGAGTTCCAACATCGCAGCGCCGGGCTGGCGACGCTACGTTGCACGCGCAATTTCGCACTTTCGCCTTGCGCCGGATGATCTCTTACGCGACGCCACGTATCGCCGATTGTGGACGTCGATCCTGATCAGCTCCTTTGGTGGTCAGGTGACGATGCTCGCGCTGCCACTGACCGCGGCGGTGTTGTTGCATGCGACGCCAACGCAGATGGGTTTGCTGACGGCGATGGAAGTCGTGCCGTTCGTGCTGTTTTCATTACCGTCCGGTGTGTGGCTCGACCGCGTGCGCAAGCTGCCGGTGTACGTGATCGGCGAATCGCTGTTGGCACTGATAGTCGCCAGCGTTCCGTTCGCGTGGTGGCTGGGCTGGCTGTCGATGCTCTGGCTGTACATCGTCGGATTCGCCATCGGTACCGTCGCGACGATCGCCGGCAGCGCCGCGCAGATTGTTCTGACGCAGGTCGTCGCGCGTGATCGGCTGGTTGAAGCGCACGCTAAAAACGCACTTGCATCTTCATCGGCGGAAGTTGCAGGCCCGGCTGCAGCGGGCGTGTTGATCAAGCTGGTCGGTGCGCCGCTCGCGTTGGTCGCAGATGCGGTGCTGCTTGCCATTTCGGCGGCGATCCTGCGCGGCATCCAGGTGCAGGAGGGCGCACAGCTTGCGGCGGCGCGTTTCTGGCCGGCAATGCGGGCCGGGCTTGTCTTTGTGATGAAGCACCGCTTGCTTGTGACGATGGCATGCATCGTCGGTGGCTGGCAGATGTGCCATCACGCGGCGCTCGTCGTTCAGATTCTGTTTGCGACGCGCACTCTCGGATTGTCCGAAGGCGCGGTTGGATTGTGTTTTGTCGGGCTCGGCGTCGGCACCATTGCAGCCAGCACGGTCGGCAATCGCATTTCGCGCCGCCTGGGTCCGGGCCCGACGCTGGTGCTCGGGGTTGCGACGTGTGGCGCCGGTTGGTTGCTGGGCGCTGTCGCGCCGTCGTCAGCGGTCGGAGTCGCGATGTTCGCGACGATGCTGATGATGTTCGGCGTCGGCGCGGTGCTGATCTTCATCACGTTCCTCGCGATGCGACAGGCGGTCACGCCCGCGCCGCTGCTCGGTCGCATGACCAGCACGATGCGCTGGCTGATTTTGCTTCCCGCCGGGCCGGGTGCGTTGCTCGGCGGATGGCTCGGTGAACATATTGGATTGCGCTCGGCGCTGGTGTTCGCGGGCTGCGCGGCACTGGGGCTCGCAGCACTTGCCTGGCGTCAGCCGGTGATTCGCAATACGCGTGTGCTGCCGAGCGTGGAGACGCTGCCCGAGGACACGGTGCCGGATGCTGCGTGAGCGGCCGACTGATCGTGCTGATCGACACACCTAAGCGCGCATGGCGCCACGGTCGCGCAGACTTTGCCGCTCACGCGCTATGCGTTCACCGCGTCGCTTGCGCAGCCAAACCCACAGCCCGGTAAATACCAGCAGCATCGGCACGACGCCGGTAGCGCACATCGCGATCTGCCCGGCCATGCCGAACGCGGTCCCGCTGTGCAGCGGAAAGAGCCAGTGCATGAAGCCTTCGCCCGCGGTGCGTGTGCGCGGGCTGCGCTCGATCATCATCTCGCCGCTGAGCGGATTGATCCAGGCAATCGTATCGCCGAGGCGATGCACATCGCCGGCTCGCTTCAGGTAGTAAAGGTGCCCCGCCATCTGCCGCGGTGAGCCATGCACCTCGAGCAACGTGTGCTCGGGGAAGCGCTGCCTGACGTCGGCGATTACGCGGTCAAGCTGAAGGGGTTCGTTGGCGCCGTGTGTCTGCCACGGCACCGTCGGAAACGGCTCGACTTTCGAAAAGACGCTGACGAGATCTCGCACGTAGTTGACATACACGAGCGTCGCACCGGTGAGTGTGGCCAGCAGCAGGGTGATGGCGAACACAATGCCGGTAGAGCGATGAAAGTCATAGGCGATTCGCGTGGCCGACGTGCGCGGATTGATCCACACGATACGTCGCAGTGCCGCACGCGTGCGCGGTGCTGCAAGAACAAAACCGGTTAGCGCCGATGTCAGCAGCAACAGCCCGGCGATACCGACAATGTTCGACCCGGCGTTGCCGAGCAACACGTTGCGGTGAAATTCGTACAACGTACGCAGAAAATCGGGTGGTGCAATGCCGAGCGATTCGAGCGAACGTGCGCCGAGAAACGCTCCATTGACCGGATCGAACATCGCCTCGATTCGCTCGGCGCCGACCCGCCGTGGCTTGACACGCATCGTCAACCGATACACCTCGCCATCGCCGACCGGAAACCGTATCTTTTCGACGAGGCCGAGCGGATACGCAGACTCGGCCCGCTCGACGATCGCTTGCGCACTCAGCTGCGGACCGTGCGCACTGGTTCTCAGCAGACGTGGGTTTAGCCACGCATCGACCTGATCTTCGAATACGAGGATGGCGCCACTCAATCCCACCAGCGCGAACCACACGCCAAGACCGATGCCGAGCCAGCGGTGGACGGTGAACCATTTCGAGCGCGCCCGCACGCGTCACCTCCATCCATCGCGGAGCTTGCGGAAACGCGAATACTCTAGCGCAGTACTTGGACGGCTATTCTTCGATCACCCGCTTTTTGCGCCAAACGTCGAGCAGCGCCCTGAACTTGTCGAGTGCCGACACTTCTTCGTCGGACAACACATCGAGAAAGTCCGACAGGCGTCGCGACTTGACGATCGTATAGAACGTCAGAAACGCCGTCGGCGCAAAGATCAGCAAGAAAAAGACAACCTTCTCGGCCATCGGAATCTCGGTCAGACCGATGAGGTTCATGCCGATAAAACCAGTCGTGATCGTGCCTATCAGCCCAAAGGTCGTCACCACCGTCAGCCGCAAAACCGTGTTCGTGTGACGGCGCGTGCTGTCGGTCTCGAGGTACTGGTTCATGCTGTAGATGCGCTCTCTGACCTCGTTATACAAAGCATCGAGTTTCAGGTGACGGGCGGTCAGCTCGAAGAGCGAACGTGACTGCGACTGTTCCGACACCTCATGAAACCAGTAACGGTGGGTGAAGCGCAGGAAGATCTCGAAGTTCTGTCGCACGGTGCGCTTGAAGCGCCGCACCGAATCGGCGGTGCTGATATCGAGTCGCTTCAGCGCCTCGGCGAGACGGTCGGCGAACATCAGCAAGGCGGCGCGCTGAAAATGCGCGATCAGGAACAGCAAAAATTGTTGATGCCTGAACTGCCCGAGCACGCCGCTTTCGTTGTCCAGGAAATACTTGGATTGCGCGTCGCCGATGACGATCAGCGTACGTCCGCTCGCCAGATAGCGGGTGTTCGGTGATGGCCCGACATCGCACCAGAAGCGGTCGTCGCAATATTGCTGTTCGAAATTCGCGACGTGACTCTCGGAGTACGGCATCCCATTTTCGCCGCTGGCACCGGTGCCGAGTCCGAGCCGGATAAAGTCGTTGCGCGCCAGCTTGCGCGGCTCATCGACTGCGATCAAACCCATCACAGGCATCCGGTAGTACTCGATCTGCCGGTAGCGAATCGCACCCTGCTCCTCGACGTGGTCGAGTATCAGCGGCCGCATCAGGAACGCCCAGTGCGAGCTGATGCGCGGTGCACGATGCTTCGATACAAACGACAGAAACTTGTCGCGATCGCCCGAATCCGACTGCGCCAGCACGGTGCCGTCCTTTGCAAGCCACTGCAGCGAGTGCAGGCAGTGCAGGCCGTCGCCGTTCTCGTCCCATCCGGCCGGATACGCGCGGCCGAATCGATAAAGCAGTTCCTGCGTTTGCGGCAGCGTCAGATGGTCGCCGTGCACCTCAACGTTCAGCAGTACGACGTCGATGTCGTAGAAGAAGTACAGGTCAATATGCGCAATGGACAAAACGATCGGCTCTGCGCTTCGGCTTGTAACCATGCGCACCGACGTGATGTCGTAACGCCGATACACGCGCATCGGCGAGCTGCCGGGTTCCTCGTCCTTGTTGCCGATGTCCTTCTTCAGGCGGCTCTCGCCGTAAATGAATCGCTGCACGTAAGGCAGAAACGTGACGAACTCGCTGTAATGACGGACCTGAAATTCCTTGCCGTCCGGCGTGAACTCGTCGAGGAGTTCACGCCACGGGTTCTCCGCGATCTCCTGATCGAGCAGCTCCCAGTGCTCCTGAATTTGCGTGCCAGGGCGGATCGGCATCAACTGCAGCGGCCACAGCAGTATCTGCCTGAAGTGCCGTACGACTGTCGTCGAACTCGTTGATTGCTCTGACACCTTACCTCCGCCGCAGCGCGGGCGGAGTGTAATTCGCGGCAGTGAAGGGCGGGAGTTTCGACCTACACTTTCGGCGGTGTCGATGACCGATTCCGCGCAGCTACAAAAGGACCTTGCCCGCGTCGCCCTGGGCGATCGCGAGGCATTCGCACGCGTGTATCAGGCCACCAGTGCGCATCTGTTTGGCGTCGCGCTTCGTATATTGAATCGGCGCGATGTGGCAGAGGATGTTCTGCAGGAGGCATTCGTGAGTGTCTGGCATCACGCTGGCAGTTATCAGGCGGCGAGCGGCCAGCCGATGACATGGATGATTTCGATCGTTCGCAACAAGGCGCTCGACGTCGTGCGCAGCGCGGCTGTGCGTCACGAAACCGCGATGCCGGTGACTGCTGATGGCGAAGAGATCGAAGTCCAGGATGAGCAGCCAAGCCCTCTGCAATTGTTTACGCGTGCGACCGACGCGCTCGCGATTCGTGGCTGCATGGAAGCGCTCGACGCGTCGCATCGGCAGTGCCTGGCGCTCGCGTACTACCAGGGCATGTCGCACTCGGAAGTAGCGGCACATATGCGCGCGCCGTTGGGAAGCGTCAAGGCGTGGGTGCGGCGTGGGCTTGAACGATTGAAGAAGTGCATGGAGAACGGTCAGTGAATTACAACCGCGCCGATTTGCTCGATCGTCTGGCGTCCGAGTACGTGCTCGGGACGCTGCACGGTGCTGCGCGTCGCCGTTTCGACAAGGTGTTGATTGAGTCTTCGGCCGCGCGCGCCGCTGTGCATGCGTGGGAGCAGCGATTGGCGTCGCTCGCGGCATCGGTGCCGCCGGTGGCGCCACCGCCGCGAGTCTGGGCCGCTACCGAAGCACGTATTGCATCAGCGCCGTCACGCGGCCAGTCGCAACGTTCGTGGTGGTCCAGTCTGTGGAAGCCCGCACTCGGCTTTGCATTCGGCGCCGCATTGACGGTTGCTCTCGTGCAGCAGATGCCGGGTGCGTTCGTTTCGCTCGATGACCTCGCGCAACGTGAGCAGGCCCTGCCGCAGAGCTATGTTGGCCTGTTGCTGGACCGAGAAGGTCTGCCTACGTTATTGATCAGCTCGACTCGCCACGGCACGCGTGTCACTGTCAAATCGCTGCGTACGGTGACGATTCCAGCGGGCAAGGTTGCGCAGGTATGGGCGCTGCCGAAAGAAGGTGCAGCATTTCCCATCGGTGTTGCTGTGCCGACGAAGCCGCCCGGCAGCACGTCGTTTGAGATGAGTGCAACGTCGGAGAAGCTGCTTTCCAATGTGACGCGGCTTGCGGTGTCGTTCGAAGATGCGCCCGCACGGGCCGGTGCGACCGCCAGCGAATTCGTTCTGATCGGGCCCTGCGTCAAGCTTTGGTAGAAAAATTCGGCGCGGGCTGCATCCGGTTTGCGATCCGCTGCGTATGTGTGGCAGGTGCTCGAAGAGCGCCACAGCCTACACAGAGGAAACCGAATGAAACACACGATGATGTTTGCCGCGATCGCGGTCGTTACCCTGGCTGTTCAAGCCAACCCGACGCAAATCTCTAACGGTGTGATGGCCAGCAAGGAAGGCAAGACGCTGTACACGTTCGACAACGACGCACCGGGCAAAAGCAACTGCAACGGCGGATGCGCCGCCGCATGGCCTCCGTTCATGGTCGCCAACGCGGCGCTGGCGAGCGGCGACTTTTCGATCGTCAAGCGCGATGACGGTGCGTCGCAATGGCAGTTCAAGGGTAAGCCGCTGTACTTCTTCGCCGGCGATGCGAAGCCAGGCGATGCCAACGGCGACAAGCAAGGCGGCGTCTGGCACGTGCTTCGCAGCGAGTCGAAGAAGACATCGGTCGCGCCGGATACCAGCTACGGCTCAAGCTACAACTACAACTGACGTCATCGCGTCCGGCTTTCGGCCGGACGCTTTCACGAGACACCGACCGCGAACCGTGTAGGAGCTCGCCGTGACGCAAGAATTCCTCTTGCATTGGATCACAGTGATCTACGCGGTTTGCAACGTAGTGCGTCTGTTGTTCTACGTGCCGCAGCTGCTTGCCGTCGTGCGCGACCCACTGGACGCGTGCGCAATTTCGCTTTCGACCTGGATTTTCTGGACCTTTAGCCACGCGGTAACCACCGTGTATTGCGGCATGGTCGTATGTGATCCATTGCTGGCTGCGATGATGCTCGGGAACACGCTCGGTTCGTGCGCGATCGTGGCGCTGACGGCGCGCAAGAGATTTGTGTTCGGAAGGAATCGTGTAGCGCTGATGACCGGGCGGTAAGATGTTCGCAGACCTCGACGAACTACGCGGACCCTCATGTCAAACGCATTCCGTCTGTTGTTTCGTGCTGCAATCGCGATAGTCCTTGCGTCGGCGATTGGCGCCGCATCAGCGCAAACCTATCCGTCGAAGCCGATCCGATTGATCGTGCCGCTGGCGCCCGGGAGCACGGCCGATATCGCATCTCGCTTTACTGCGAACGAACTCGGCAAGGCGCTGGGTCAAAGCGTCGTCGTCGAAAACAAAACCGGCGCAGGTGGCACGATCGCAATGGCGGAGCTCGCACGCTCTGCCGCCGACGGCTACACGATCGGCTTCGCTTCACAAGGCACGCTCGTATTCAATCAGGGCATCTATGCGAAGCCAGGCTACGACTCGACCGAAAGACTTCGCGCCGATCGCGTTGCTCGGCGGCGTGTCGAACGTGATGATCGTGCACCCGACCAACAAGGCCAACGCGCCGGCCGACGTGGTTGCTGCCGCCAAGGCAAAGCCGGGCGATTCGACGTTCTCGTCCGGAGGCGCCGGTACCAGCCACCACCTGTCCGGTGTTCTGTTTGGGCGCGTGACCGGCACCGAACTCGTGCACGTTCCCTATAAGGGCGCCCCGCAGGGCGTGCTGGCGGTAATGGCGAACGAAGTGACGATGGGGTTTTTCAACACGCCGATGGTCATCAGCCAGATCAAGGATGGCAAAGTCAAGGCGCTGGGTGTACAAGCCTCGCGCGCTCACCGCTGTTGCCGAACGTGCCGACGCTCGACGAGCAAGGCATCAAGGGTTACGAAGTCAACACTTGGTTCGGGTTCGTGGCGCCGGCCGGTACTCCGCCGGAAATCGTTAGCCGTCTCAACTCAGAGTTGAACCGGATTTTCACGAGCGCTGAAGCGAAAGAAAAGCTGGCGCCGCAAGGGTTCGACCTGTCACCAGCGATTACGCCGGCCGCTTTCGGAAAACTGATCGCCGACGACCTGACGCGCTGGGTGCCGATCGTCAAGGCGTCGGGGGCCAAGGCGGACTGACGGTTGCAGCCCCTGGGCCGCGAGACTCCCGCACGAATTGAGTGATAAGGCATGACCAAGTGATCGAGGGCTGCTGCCTTTGCGGCTCAGTCCGATGGCGGTTCGAAGGAGAACCCGACGGGGCCACTGCCTGCAACTGCACGGCATGTCGACGCTATGGCGTGCTCTGGGCCTATGACTATGACGGTGAAGGCATCACGGTCTCGGGCACGACGCAGTCGTACGTTCGCGGCGAATCCCTTGAGTTCCACTTCTGTCCTGCTTGCGGTTGCATCGTTTTCTGGCGCGCGCTGCAGACGAACCCAGAAGGTCGTCGCCGCATCGCCGTCAACCTGCGCCTGGCCGAACCCGAGGCTGTGGCAGCGATACCAATCGATCACTTCGATGGGCTGAACACCTTCGAAGACTTGCCGCGAGACGGTCGATGTGTTGCCGACTACTGGTTCTAGCCTATCGACCCACGGGTGCGCCTGCGATCTTACGAATCAATAGCGAACTCGCAGCGAGGCCTTTCAATCGACGACACCGACGCTCTCAACGCTGCGCGCAGGATCGCCGCGTCGAGCGAACTGCGCCACGGCCACGCCGATCAGTGTCACCGCCGCGCCGCCGAGCTTGATTGCGCCGTAGCCCTCGCCGGTCACCCACCAGGCAACCAATCCGGCTGCGGGCGGCATCAGGTACATCAGTGGCGCTGAGCGCGCGACGCCCCACGCGGCATTGACCCAGCCCCAAACGATCCAGCCAACGAATGAAGATAGGACAACCGCCCACATCAGCCCCGCCCAGATTGTCAGCGGCACCGCGCGCCACTCCACGTCGAGGCCGGCAGGCAAGTTGAGCAGCACCAGCGGAACGCTGCCGAGCAGCGTCGCGTAGGTCATGACCAGCACCGCCCCGTGGCGCTCGATCAGCGGCTTCGCTTTTACCGTGTAGGCAGAAAAGAAGAACGCCGCCAGCAACAAGATGAGGTCGCCGCCACTGGCGCGCCACTGCGCGCCGAGCAGCTTGTCCGACAGGAAGATCAACACGCCGATGCAGGCGATCGCCACTCCGATGATCTGCGCGCGCGTCAGCCGTTCAACACCGAGACCGCGCAACAGCAGCAGTGTGAACACAGGTCCGCACGCGAGGATCAGCGAGCTCGAGAAAGCAGTAGACCAATGAATCCCGAAAGTCACCAGCCCGACATGCAACAGGTGCCCGAGCAGTCCAAGCCGCAGCAGTGCCCAGAGGTCGGCGCGAGGCAGGCGCGGCCAGTGCCTGCCGTAGCGCTGCCAAAGCAGCGCGGCTGCGCAGAGCGGCATGATCAGGTAGCGAATAAATAGAAATCCACTAGGCGTCAGCGCATTGAGCACCGCCTTCAGCACGCTGAAGTTGATGCCCCAGATCAGAATCAGCGCAAACGCCAGTAGCAGCGCCGCGCGCTGCTTCGAGCTCTCCGGCCCCCGCTTCTCGTCGCCTGTTCCGGAGTCAGCCATGAGTCAGTGGCGGCACAACCTCGCGCTTGCAGTCACAACCCAACCGCCTCGGCAACAAGGCGCTTCAACTCACGCCTGAGCCTGTCGCGCACCGGCGCGAGCTTGCGGCTGCGGTTCAGATTGTTGAGCTCGAACGGATCGCGTTCAAGGTCGTATAACTCATCGAG
Source organism: uncultured beta proteobacterium (assembly GCA_963729165.1). Taxonomy (GTDB): domain Bacteria; phylum Pseudomonadota; class Gammaproteobacteria; order Burkholderiales; family Burkholderiaceae_F; genus JACCZX01. The sequence goes on along the minus strand of CAVSMM010000013.1, from coordinate 360,614 downwards.
CTCGCCGGCCTTGCCGCGGTTGACCCAATGAATGTACTTGTAGCGATCGGTACGCACGGCCTTGTATGTCATACCGACGAGCCACGGCATGGCTTGCTCCGCCCAGTATTCGATCAGGATCGACTTGCGCCACGCTGCACGCCGGGCACCAAACAATGGCAGTAACGATCGTCCCTGAATCTGAGGGCCGGGTCGACCTCCGGCTAATTCGATCAGCGTCGGAGCGAGATCCTGGCAGATGACGAGTTCGCGCCGGCGTGAACCGGCCTTGACCTTGCGCGGATAGCGAACGACGAACGGCGAACGAATGCCTTCTTCATAGGCGAACCGCCGCTCGGGCCCGAGCGCATGCTCACCAAAGAAAAAGCCGTTATCGCTGAAGAACACAATGAACGTGTTGTCCAGCTCACCGCTTTCCTGCAACACATCGATGATCGCGCCAACGCCCTCGTCAACGGCGGCCATCATTCGGGCACGCAGGCGAATTTCCTCCTGCTCGCCCGATTGCAATGCCGAGAGGATCGCCTGCGACGTCACTCCCGACTTCATCGCGAAGCTATCGGTCCACGCCGGTTTGCTTTTGATCACCTCACTGGCCGGCAACATGTTTGGCGTACGCGGAAACTCGGCCTCGCGATACAGATTCTTGTGGCGCTCGGCGACGACGTAGCCGCCCTGGGCCGAAATGCGCAGCGTGCCATCCGCGGCCTGCTCCGCGTCCGGGTGCACTGCTTTGTGTGCGAAGAACAGCGAGAACGGCTTCTCGCGTTTGCGCTTTAGAAAATCGACGGCCAGGCGATTCATGATGTCAGTGATGTAGCCGCTGTGCTGCACGTACTTGCCGTCGTGATTCAGCCGCGGGTCATTTAACTTTCCGTGGCCGTCATAGCTGACCCACGTGTCGTATCCGGGCCGCGGCATGCCGTCATTGCCCATGTGCCATTTGCCGATGTGCGCAGTCTCGTAGCCAAGCCGCTGAAGTTCGAGGTGATAGTTCGGCAACCGATGGCTCATCGCGTCACGCGCGACGTTATCGATGATTCCATGCCGGCTGGCGTATTGGCCACTGACGATCGAAGCACGATTCGGCGAACAGATCGGCGTCGTGTGAAACGCGCGCTCGAAGATTGCGCCTTCGCGTGCCAGCTTGTCGATGTGCGGCGTCTGCATGTACGGATGACCGCCGGCGCCAAACTCGTCATGGCGCAGGTCGTCGATCAGAATGAGGAGAAAGTTGGGCTTCATACAGCGCCGCGACGAGGTGAACGTGCGGCGCATCGTACGTCACGCTTGCCGTGTAGATTGTCAGCACGCATGCATCAGTCACACACTCGTTTGCAAATACGAACGCCCGGCCGCGGATTCATTGACATCACGCGCGAAATTCAACGATGGGTACATGACTGCGAGATCGTCGACGGGCTACTGACCGTCTTTATCCGGCATACCTCAGCCAGCCTCTTGATCCAGGAAAACGCCGATCCAGAAGTGCTGCATGATCTCGAGCGGTTCTTTGCACGTCTTGTGCCCGACGGCGATTCGTTGTTCGAGCACCGTGCCGAAGGCCCCGACGACATGCCAGCGCACGTACGCGCTGCGCTGACGCAAACTCACTTGTCGATTCCGGTTATTGGCGGAAACCCTTCACTCGGTACTTGGCAAGGCATTTATCTCGTTGAGCACAGACTTCGTGCACATCAACGTGACGTCGTGCTGCATCTGATCGGGCAATAGCGGCCGTGAGATTATTGGAGCTCGATTCGTGAGCAACCGGAGCTCCAGTTAGCAATGGCTCGTAATACGCAAGTTGCCGCCGACCACGACGCGCCGCCTGTCACTCAGATACTCGCGCGCTTCGTCACGGAACATCCGTCGAGCGGCTGGAGCAGCGCGGTCGACAAAGAGGCGCATCGCACGCTGCTCAACTGGATCGGTTGCGCTGTTGGCGCGGCAAACCATGAAGCGGCGGACGCGGCGTTGGCTGCCGTTCGCACGCTGCAGCCTGCTGCACAAGCGACAGTACTGGGCCGTGCAGAGCGTGTGGACATTGCAAGCGCTGCACTCGTCAACGGCATCACGTCGCACACATTCGACTTCGACGACACACACCTGAAAACGATCATTCATCCGGCCGGCCCAGTAGCCTCAGCAGCGCTCGCTCTGGCCGAGTTGATTGGCGCGTCCGGACGCCAACTGATCGATTCGATGGTGCTCGGGATCGACGTTGCATGTCGCGTTGGCAACACGATGTATCCGGACCACTACGACCGCGGTTGGCACATCACGGGTTCTACCGGCATGCTGGGTGCAGCCGCTGCTTGCGCGCGATTGCTGCAGCTCGATCAGCAACATACCGCGATGGCGCTTGGCATTGCCGCTTCTCAGCCGATCGGCCTGCGTGAGCAGTTCGGCACGATGACGAAGCCATTTCACCCCGGGGGCGCGGCGCGTGCGGGGCTGATGGCTGCGTTGCTCGCGAAGAACGGATTCACTGCAAGTGCGAAAGCAATCGAGGCGCCGCGCGGGTTCGTGCAAGTCGTATCCGACAAGCGCAGCTGGAATGAAGTCACCGATGAATTGGGCGAACGCTTCGAAATTTCGTTCAACACGTACAAGCCCTTTGCCTGCGGCATCGTGATTCATCCGAGCATCGACGCGTGCGTGCAGTTGCGCGAGCGTGGCGTGCGGCCCGAGCAGGTCGAGCGCATCGAGCTCAAAGTCCACTCGCTGGTGCTGGAGTTGACGGGCAAGAAAGAACCAGCCGATGGACTGCAAGGAAAATTCAGCGTGTATCACGGTTGCGCAGTGGGCCTCATTTTTGGCCGCGCAGGTGAACAAGAGTTTTCGGATGCCGTCGTCAATCGCGGCGACGTCGTCGAGCTGCGCCGCAAGATCGTAGCGACCGTCGATCAAGACATCGATGAGGCATCGGTCGATGTAACCGCGATACTCGTCGGCGGCCGCCGCGAGCGCGTTGTTGTCGAGCATGCGATTGGATCTCTGCAGCGGCCGATGAGCAATGCGCAGTTGGAAGCGAAGTTCACCGAGCTAAGCGCGCCGGTGATCGGCGCCGACAAGACGAAAGCATTGATCGACGCAGCGTGGAGTATCGGCAGTGCGGACGATGTACGCGCAATGACCGCGATCGCACGCCCTTGACGGCGCGGCTGCAGTGAACGCCGAGCGTCCGCGCATCGTAGTGCTCGACGACTACGAGCGGGCTTTGCGGAGTCTGGCGGACTGGTCCGAGATCGATCGTCTTGCCGACGTGCAGATCTATCACGACCCGCTGCGCGGCGACGCATTGCATGCCGCGCTTGCGGGCGCCGACGCAATTGTGCTGGTGCGAGACCGCACACCGTTTCGCTCCGCATTGATCGAGCGCTTGCCGAAGCTGCGTTACTTGATATTTACCGGCGCGCGCAACGCGGCGCTCGATGCGGCAGCATTGCTCGCACGCCAAATTCCGGTGAGCCACACCGAGTGGGGTCCGTCGAAGGAAAGTACCTGCGAGTTGACGTGGGCCTTGATTCTTGCAGCCAGCAAGCGGCTCGAAGCCAAGTTCGAGGTGATGCGCTCCGGCTCCTGGCGCGACGATCAACCGCTGCCGGACGTGCTTGCCGGTGAACGGCTCGGCTTGATTGGCCTCGGCGAGATCGGAGGCAGGGTCGCGCGCGTCGCCGCTGCATTCGGGATGCAGGTCGTCGCGTGGAGCCCGCACATGACGCCGGAGCGCGCGGCTGAAAGGGACGCGACGTCGATGTCACTTGAAGAGCTGCTTTCAACGTCCAAGGTCGTGAGCCTGCACCTCGTTCCGACTGATCAGACGCGCGGTCTGCTGAACGCCGAGCGGCTGGCCCTCATGCGCGACGACGCGATCTTGGTCAACACGTCGCGCTCGGCGTTGATCGATATGCCGGCATTGCTCGCGGCGTTGCGCGAAGGTCGGCCCGCGATGGCGGCGCTCGACGTGTACGACGAGGAGCCACTCGCAGCCGGTCACCCGCTGCGCTCGCTAAGAAATGCTGTGCTGACTCCGCATATCGGCTTTGTATCGCAGCCGGTGTTCGAAGCGTTCGCACGCGGCGTCACGGAATGTCTGCACGCGTGGCTTCGCGGTGCGCAGATCGTGCGACCGTTAAGGATCGACTAGCGGATGCGCGTGTTCGTGCTCGGCGGCGCAGGCTTCATCGGGCGTCACGCCGTTGCAGCACTGCTCGCACGCCAGCACGAAGTCATTGTCGGCAGTCGGTATCCGGAACGTGCCGAGCGTCGTCTGCCGGCGCAGGCGCATCGCTGCGAGCGCCGCACCGTGCGATTCGAGCAGCTGCTGACCGCCGACGCATGGCAGCCACTCCTTGCGCAGATTGATGTTGTCGTGAACTGCGTCGGCATCTTGCGCCAGCGCGGTGCTGAAACGTACGAGAAAGTGCATCACGTCGCGCCCGCGGCGCTCGCGGATGCATGCGGCGTAACCGGCGTGCGGCGCCTGGTGCATGTGTCCGCCCTCGGTCTCGATCAGCGCGTAACGAGCGGATTTCTGATATCGAAGCGGCACGGCGAAGCGGCGCTGCGGTCGCGGTCGTTCGACTCCGTCATCGTGCGGCCTTCATTGCTCGACGGTGCCGATGGCTACGGTGCACACTGGTTTCGCAGAGTGGCGCGCTGGCCGTTTCACTTTATCCCTGCGAGTGCGCGCGGACGTGTCGCTCCGCTGGACGTCGACGATCTCGGACTCGCGCTTGCGCTGCTATGCGAGATCGGCAGTCCACCATCGCGCGAGATCGAGCTCGGCGGTGCCGTGCAAATGACGATTGCCGATTATCTGGCCCGCTTGCGAGTCCAGCAATGCGGCGCGAATGCCCGGCCCGCGACGCTCATCGAAGTTCCACACTGGATCGCGCGTGTCGGTAGTCACATCTGCGATCTATTGCACGTGACGCCGTTTTCGTTCGGCCATCTGCAGCTGATGCAGCACGACAACGTGCCGCGCGTGAATCATTTGACGCAGCTGCTTCAGGTCAAGGAACGAACGCAAGAAAGATAAACGCCGCAAATAACACAAGATGCACCGCGCCCTGCATCACGGTCGCGCGGCCGCTGCCGAGGGTCAGAACAGCGACAACGAACGTCAGCACCAGTAATACCGCTTCCTTCGCTGGGATACCAAGCTCGAGCGGCAGACCGAGCGCAATCGATATTGCCGCGACGGTTGGAATTGTCAGGCCAATACACGCGATCGCCGATCCGATGCCGAGATTGAGGCTCGTCTGCAATCGGTTGCGCGCTGCGGCGTGCATGGCGGCCGCTGTTTCGGGCAGCAATACCAGCATCGCGATCGCAATCCCGACCACGGCCAACGGTGCCGATACCGCAGCGACACCTGCTTCGATCGACGGCGCAAGTGATTTGGCGAGGCCAACCACTGCTAGCAAGCTGATGGCGAGCAAGCCGAAGCTCGTCAGCGCCGTCTTTCGAGACGGCGGCGCAGCATGGCTGTCTTCATCCCCGACATCGGACGGCAAAAAGTAATCGCGATGCCGCACCGTCTGCACGAATACGAAGACGCCGTAAAGCGCCAACGACATCACGCCGGCGAATGCCAGTTGTAACGTCGAAAACGAAGGCCCCGGAGTCGTCGTCGTATAAGCGGGAACGACGAGCGTCAGCGTTGCCAATGCCACCAAGACGGCAAGAGCCGGACTTGTGCCTTCGATGCGATAGGCAAGCTCGCGATGGCGCAGTCCGCCGACCAGCAGACATGCACCGATGATGCCGGTAGACGCGATCATCACTGCGGCATACACCGCATCGCGCGCGACAACGGCGGCCGTCGGACCGCCCGCGAGCATCACGGAGATCACCAGTCCAGCCTCGATGACCGTGACCGCAACCGCGAGAATCAATGTTCCGAATGGCTCACCGACACGCAGTGCTACGACCTCGGCATGGTGCACGGCGGCCAGTACGGCAGCAATCAGTGCCACTACGACTACCGCAAGCAGCATCCATTCGAGCGGCCGATTCCAGACGATCACCAGTGCGCCGATAGCCGCGATCGGAACACCGATGCTCCAGCGCGGAAGTGCGTGCGAAAATTCTGCGGTCATCGTTTGCTTCGCTGAGATTGCCGTGCAGGCTAAGAATACCGTTGTATCTGCCTGGCCCGAGCTGCCGCTAGCCGCTTGGAGTGACACGTACAAGACGCTGCACCTGTGGCTGCAAATCGTCGGCAAAGTGCGAATGAAGCGGAGCGCGTGGATCAATCACTCATGGCACGTCACGCTGTACGTGACGGCCACAGGATTGACGACTTCGCCGATCGTTGCCGGCTTAAGCACGTTTCAGATCGACTTTGATTTCATTGATCACCGGCTGGTGATTCAAACCAGCGATGGCGGCGAGCACGGGTTCGCTCTCGAGCCAATGTCCGTTGCAACGTTCTACGCGCGTTTGATGAAACAGCTCGAGGAACTGGACATCGAGCTGCACATTCATCCGCTTCCGAACGAAGTCGAGAATCCGATTCGCTTCGACCACGATCAAGTCGCACTGCGCTTATGACGCCGAATACGTCAACCGCTTCTGGCGTGCACTGGTGCAAGCTGACCGAGTTTTCAAAATTTTTCGAAGCTCGTTCATAGGCAAAGTAAGCCCGGTGCACCTGTTCTGGGGCGCGCCCGACCTGGCAGTGACCCGCTTCTCGGGAAGGCGCGCACCGATGCATCCCGGCGGCATCCCGAATCTGCCCGACTCGGTGACGCGCGAGGCCTATTCGCACGAAGTGAGTAGCTGCGGTTTCTGGCCCGGTGGTGGCGCGATCGACTATCCGGCGTTCTATTCGTACGCGTATCCCGAACCAGCGGGCTTCGCGCAAGCGCGAGTGCATCCGGATGCGGCGTTCTATAGCAACGAATTACACGAATTCGTTCTTCCGTACGACGCCGTCCGCGAGTCGAACTCGCCGGATCAAGTGCTTCTCGATTTTCTGCAGGCAACGTATGCAGCCGCAGCGGATCTGGGCAATTGGAATCGCGCAGCGCTCGAACGTGATGCTGCCGCAGCTGCGGACAGCTAGGCGAGAAACTTGAGCGTTGCGGGGACCTGACGGCGCAGCAGCGCATTGCGTGCCGCCCATTCGGCTTCCGGCTCGAGTGATTCGAGAAATCTCGCCTCGCCTGCAACCAGGAGTGCAATCGGCACACCATCGCGGTAGAGCACGCGGTTGCCGGTAAGCGCGGGCAATCTCGCGCCTGGAGCGAGAATGCCGACGAGGTTCAGCGGATCTGCGCCGCTCAAACTCACTAATGCACCCGATGGCTCGCGCCGCCGTATATCGCGCAACAAACCGATCGCTTCCGGTACGGCGAACTGCTCTCCAGAAGGACCTGCAACGAAACGCCCGCCGCGAATTTCGCCGCGCGCCTCGAGCCGTCGATAGCATCTGCAGCAGATCGCGCCAGGGTGGCAGCCACTGCGCCTCGCGTGCGATCAAACGCCAGAACACGACGCCATAACGACGCAATAAAGTGCGTGCGACATGCTCGACGATGTCGGCGCCTTCCGGCGAGCGGCGTTTTCGCACGAGTGCCCAACGTCCGGCGTCCTCGATGCCGAACAGCGCGGTACGGCGAAGCCGCTTTTGTCCGTCGAAGGTGCGGCGCCGATCGGACGGCACAAGCAGTGCTCGCAAACCACCGAAGCTATCTGCGTTGATCAAACCCTGTGCAACGAGCTCGGCGAGCGCTTGCTCGACTTGCGTGCGTAGCAGTGTTGTGCCTTCAACGATTTCCTCGAAGAACGACGCACCGTGCGCGGTGAGGCACTCGACGACCTGTTGCGCATTCGACGACAGCGCGACACCGGAGCCGTCGGGCGCGAGCGCCGCCCAGATGGCAAGGTTGCGCCGTGATGCGAGCGCTATCGGAGTTGTGCGGACGGGACTCGGCGCGCGTTCGCTGCCCGCGCCGTTGGCCTTCGTATTGAGCGGCGCGATGCGTGTCCACACGACTCTGCCGGCGCGGCTCAGCTCGTCCAGCCACGCCGGGTCGTATTCGTTGACGCGCGCAGGAAGAATTTCGGTTTCCCACGCGGCGGCAGGCGCCTCGAAGCCCTCGAGCTGCGACACGATGTTCGCGACCGCGTCTGCGCCCTCGACGCGCGCTTCCGGTGCGACGCGTTGCCATTCGAACAAAAAGCGCACGAAGTCGCGCGCTTCGACCGGTTCGATTTCGCGTCGAAGCCGATTGACCGTGTAACGATGAATGCGCGCCAGCAGGCGCCGCTCGCACCACTCGGTCCCATTGGCGTCAGGGCTGAACTGGCCGCGCATCACCGAGCCTTCGGCTTCAAGTCGCGCCAGCGTCGCCTCGACTTCAGTCGCTCGCAGGCCAATCGGCGCTGCGAGTACCTCCACGGTCACAGGCCCGAGACCTTGCAAGCGGTCGCGCAGGACCTCGACCATCGCATCGTCGCGCGTCCAGGTCTTCCGGTATTGCACTGGCGTTTCGATCGCCGGTGTGTGCTCTGCCGCCGGAAACAGCGCGTCGAATTCAGGCAGGCGCTCCGCTGCAACCCAGACTGCGACATCGGATGTGTTCACGCCTTGCGTGATTCGCGTCGCACGCCTGGCGGCTGCAAGTTCGTCAATCAGCGAATGCCACTCAGGTTGCACATCGATCTCGGCCTGAGTCAGGAAGCCAAAGCTCATCAGCGCATCGTGCAGTTCGTCTGCGCTGCGCGGCGCCGGCCACATCTCCTCGCGCACGCGCCGGATCGCATCGGCGTCGAGCTTGCCCAGATCACCCGCGGTTTCGGGTCGATCCAGCGGCGTGCGAGCACCGCCTGCGTGCGGCGCTCTTCGAGCGGCGCATCGTCCAAATAGGCATACGGTCGCGCGGCGAGAATTTCGAGCGCCAGCGGCGATGGTTCCGTGAGGTCACGCGCCAGCACCTTGATCTGGCCGCGCTCGATCGCATTCAGCACACGTTCGAGTCCATCGATATCCATTGCTTCGTGCAGGCAATCGTCGATCGTCTGTCGCACCAGCGGGTGATCGGGGATCTCGCGGTCGCCGACCATGTTTTCGCCGCACGCCACCTGGTCCGGGAAAATCGAAGCCAGCAAGTCCTCGGACGCCATGCGCTGCAACTGCGGGGCCACTTTGTGACCACCGCGAAAACGCAGCAGCGCGAGCGCGAAGCCGGCGTTCCAGCGCCAACGCGTGCCGAACATCGGCGCATCGAGGAGGGCTTGCACGAGCAACGGACGCACGGTCTTGGCTGACAAGTAGTGCGCGACGTCCATCAGCGGAAAGCTGTGGCTGCTCGCGAGTGACAGCACGATCGCGTCTTCGGTGGCGGCGGCCTGCAGTTCGAAATCAAACTTTCGGCAAAACCGCTTGCGCAGCGCCAATCCCCACGCACGGTTGATACGGCTGCCGAGCGGTGCATGTACGACCAGCTGCATGCCGCCCGATTCGTCGAAAAATCGCTCGAGCACGACGGTGTCGCAGGTGGGCAGCTCGGTCAGTGCCGCCTTGGCAGCGGCAAGGTAATCGACGATCTGCTCGGCAGCGACCGCGATCGATCTTGACGTCATCCGTGAGCCATGCGACGGCCGCGCCGCGCCCTCCGTCGTCGAGCCGCGTTGCAATCGTGGCCCGCAGACGCGACAGCGATTGCGACACTTCCTCCGTGCGCCCCGGCGCCTCGCCGAGCCAGAACGGAATACTGGGCGGTGCGCCCTTCGCATCTTCGACACGTACCGTTCCGCGCTCGACGCGCATGATGCGATATGACGTATTGCCAAGCTGGAACACGTCGCCCGGCAACGACTCCACCGCAAAATCTTCGTGCACCGTGCCGACGACCTGCGCTTGCGGATCGAGCATCACGGTGTAGTCGGCGGTATCCGGAATCGCACCGCCTGACGTGACCGCGGAGAGTGCCGCTCCGCGCCGACCGCGCAACACGCCATTGACGGCGTCGTGGTGCAGATGGGCGCTGCGCCGTCCGCGCGCCGTATGAAATCCATCGGACAGCATCAGCACCAGCTCGTTGAACTCCTCGCGAGTGACGTTCCGATACGGATAGGCACGTTGATACAGCGCCAGCAGCTCATCCTCTTTCCATTCCTGCAACGCGACTTCGGCGACGATCTGCTGCGCCAGCACATCGAGCGGCTTTTCCGGCACTGCGATTTGATCGAGCTCTCCGCGCCGCACCGAATCGAGCAATGCAGCGCAGTCGCACAGCTCGTCGCGCGACAGTGGAAACAGCCGCCCTTTGGGTGTGCCGCCGATCGAGTGCCCGGAGCGGCCGACCCGCTGCAGCAGCGCACCGATCGAGCGCGTCGAGCCGATCTGGCACACCAGATCGACATCGCCTATATCGATACCGAGCTCGAGCGACGAAGTGGCAACGAGCGCACGGAGCTCGCCGCGCTTGAGTCGCTGCTCGGCATTCAGTCGCTGATCGCGCGCAAGGCTGCCATGATGCGCAGTGACGTTCTCGCTGCCGATGCGCTCCGACAGATGACGCGCAGCGCGCTCGGCAAGCCGACGCGTGTTGACAAAGATCAACGTGGTCCGATGTTCGCGCACGAGCTCTGCAAGCCGGTCGTACACCTGCGTCCAAACCTCGCCCGACATCACCGCTTCAAGCGGGGACGAAGGAAGCTCGATCGCGAGATCTCGCTGCCGCACGTGACCCGTGTCGACGATCGTGCAGTCCGCATTTGCGCCGACCAGGAATTTCGCAATCTCGCCGATCGGCTTTTGCGTGGCGGACAAGCCAATCCGCACCAGCTCGCGTCCGGCGAGTGCCTGCAGCCGTTCCAGCGACAGCGCGAGGTGCGCGCCGCGCTTGTTGGGCGCGATCGCGTGAATCTCGTCGACGATGACGGTGCGGGTCGTCGCCAGCATCTTGCGGCCCGACGCGCTGGTGAGCAGGATGTAAAGCGACTCCGGTGTCGTGACGACGATATGCGGGGGCCGCCGGCGCATCTTCTCGCGCTCATTCTGCGGCGTATCTCCGGTGCGCACGAAAGTTCGAATGTCGACGTCGGGCAGTCCCAGCCGTTCGAGCTCGGCACGAATGCCGGCGATCGGCAGCTCGAGATTCTTCTGAATATCGTTCGACAGCGCTTTCAGTGGAGAGACGTAGACGATGTGCGTCTCGTCGGTCAGGCGGTTGTCGATGCCTTCGCGCACCAACGTATCGATCGCCGCCAGGAATGCCGCCAGCGTCTTGCCCGATCCGGTCGGCGCCGCGACCAGCACGTGCTTGCCCGCCTGGATCGCTGGCCATGCTTCAACCTGCGCGCCGGTTGGGGCCGCAAACGCAGAGTCAAACCAAGCCCTGACGGCGGGATGAAATTGCTCAAGAACGCGGTTCGTAATCACTGCCTAATTTTAACCGCCGGCGGCGTTCGAACCGGCGCATCAACACGCCGGGCCAGCCCTTCGGTCGTGGTGCTGACGATCAGCGCGCGCGGCAGCGGCGGCCACGCTGTTGGCGCTTCACTTTAACGGCACCGCTTGAAAGAGCCCCGGACTCAATCACCGCTCCTGCCGATGAAACACCAAGCGCGCCACACGTTCCGGCGTTTCCTGTTCATTCAGTGCAGATTCAATCCGGCGCCATGCCTTTGTCCGTCAGCTCCTTGATCGCACTCTCGTTCTTCGACAGATGCGACAGTCCCATGCCGCGCAGCACATTAGGCGCCTTCGTGAATTGAATGTTGTCGTATCCGACGATCTCGATGCGGTTGCCCCAGGGGTCGCGAAAGTCCAGAAACGGACCCGGCAACGTCTTGATGCCGGCGCCGGCCAGCGCCTTGCGGACGGCGTCTTTGTCGTCAACGACAAGCCCGAAATGCCGGCCATCGTCAGACGGCTGGCTGCGGCCCTTCTGCAGTGCGATGAACTGGTCGCCCAGATCGATGAAGGCGGACGAGGCGTCCTGGCTGCGAAGCTTGAAGTCGAACAGGCGGCCGTAGAACGCCAGCGCCTCCTCGATATTTTCGACTTCAAGGGCGACATGATTAAAACCGATCGCCCGCGCTTTTTTTGCTTCAGGCATTGAGTGGCTCCCTAGTTTTTGATCGCTCCGCGCTGGCAACCGGTTCCGTTCACTTCTGCCTACCTCGCTTCGCCCGCGGATAGCGCGGCAAGTGGGCGGAAAGTCGACCGTTCACGACAAACCGGCCGTCGCTTTGCGGCGTAACGACCAGCATTTCAGCGGTGCCGAGCGATACGCCGGTGAGCGCAAGAATCGTTGCGCCGTGTGACACGAGCACTCGGTTCTGCGGGGTCAGCGCGCTGATCAGTTCTCGCATTTCGCGTATCTGCCGCTCGCGGTTCTCCGGATGCGTGAACAGGTTGCTGAGCGCGGGCGAAATCTCGGGTGTGCCGAATGCGAGCTTCGCCGTTTCAACGCAGCGGCACCACGGGCTCGAATACACGCGACCGACAACAATGCCGCGCTCTCGAAAGGCGCCGCCCACCCGCTGCGCGTCGCGCCGACCTTCATCCGTCAGATTCCGCTGCGTGCTGCAGTCATCCAGGCGAAAGCCGGGCGGATCCCCGACCCCGGGTGTCGTCACGGCGTGTCGCATCAACACCACCCGCCCGCCTTTGTTCAGCAGCGACCAGAGCGTTTCGTCGGCAAGCGCAGGCGATGGCAGCCCCAGCAGTACTGGGAAGACGAGAGAGGCCGCATGGATCAGCCTCTTGGCGCCAGACTGGATCATCACACTGACATTGGGTATGAAGGTTGCACTGTTCGTGACCATTTTCGTGATCATTCGACAAAGAGGCGACGGCGATGACCGACAAGCGTACCCAGGAAATGGCCGATCAAAGTAACACCGAGAAGCCCCCCGAAGACTGGACGACTGGCGATGAGCCAATGACCGGCGCACAACGCTCCTACTTGAAGACGCTGTCCGAGGAAGCCAAGGTGCCGTTTGACGGAAGCCTAACCAAGGCGCAGGCGTCACTTCGAATTGATGAACTGCAGCGAACAACCGGACGCGGCCGACCGCGCTCGGACGAAAGGCCGCGCGCTAACGAGGAGACAAGCGCCGAAGCGGACGCGCAGGGTGGCGATGTACGGGGCGTTTCAGATCGCTAAGGCAGTTTGCTCGCCTCATGCAAACGATGACGCAAGCAAGATATCGCCGCACTACACGCCGCCGCCTGCTGCTGACTGCAACCGCGTTTGCGCTCGCCCCGGCGCAGGCTGTTTTTGCTCAAACCTATCCCGCGAAACCCGTGCGCTGGATCGTTCCCTATCCGGCCGGGGGCGGCTCGGATTTTCTGGCGCGCACAGTCGGCGCTCAGATGGAAAAACAGCTTGGGCAGCCGCTCGTCATCGAAAACCGGCCTGGCGCAGCGACGATGATCGGCGCCGAAGCGGTGGCGCGCGGCGCTCCTGACGGCTATACGGTGTTGAGCGGGGACAACGGCACGTTCGTCTTTAACACTGCGCTTTACAAGAAAGTGCCGTATGACCCGGCGAAAGACTTTGCGCCGGTGGGGCTGATGGCGCGCTTTCCATTGATCGTGGTCGCGAACCCGTCGACGGGATTCAAGACGATGCGCGATCTGGTCGATGCCGCCAAGAAAGATCCCGGCAAGCTCTCGTACGCCTCGGTCGGCGCCGGCAGCCCGCATCATCTCGCGATGGAGCTGATCAAGGATCGCACCGGCGCGTTCATCGTTCACATTCCCTATCGTGGCGCGGCGCCCGCGGTGCAGGACGTGCTTGGCAATCAGTTGCCGGTGATGGTGATCGATACTGCCGTCGGCTTGCAGCACATTCGCGCCGGCAAGCTGGTGCCGCTGGGTGTGCTGAGCCGCCAGCGACTGGCGGCCCTTCCCAATGTGCCGACGCTGGAAGAGCAGGGCATTCGCGACACCGAGGTGTACGCGTGGCAGGGAATGGCGGTGCCGGCTGCAACGCCGCGCGACGTGACTGCGAAACTGACGAGCGAACTGAATCGCGCGATCACAACGCCCGAGGTCACTCGCAAGCTGCAGGAGTTCGGGCTTGAGCCGATCTCCGGTACTGCCGATCAGATGGCGTCGTATATCAAGAGTGAAACGGCGCGCTGGCATGCCCTCATTAAGCAGCGCAATCTGACGCTGGATTGACGCTACGTCGTTGCGAGCGGGCGCTTGCGCTTGGGCGGGGCAAACGCCGTGTCGACCTGCGCCAGATCTTTTGCTGTCAGCTGAAGGCTGGCTGCGGCGAAGTTCTCGCGAAGATGTGCCTCGCGGGTCGACATCGGAATCGCGATCATGTCCGGTTGCCGAAGCACCCAGGCGAGCGCGGCACTCGATGCACTGACACCGTGACGCTCGCCGATCGCCGCAAACGTCGCGTCACGCGCCAGCGCACCCTGATCGATCGGCGAGTACGCCATCGTCACCACGCCATGGCCTTGGTGCCACGGCAGCAGATCGAATTCCGGCCCGCGTTCGCTCGCGGAGTAGTAAATCTGATTAGTGACACAATGCGATCCAGCCGGAAGTTTCCAAAGCTGCTGCATATCGGCCGTGTCGAAGTTGCTGACGCCCCAGTGACGGATGCGTCCTTCGATCGCGAAGCTGCTCGAATGCGGCGACGGTGTCGGTGAGTGGCGTTGAGCCGCGCCAATGCAGCAGGTAGATGTCGATCCACGTCGAGCTTCAGGCGCTTGAGGCTGCGCTCGCAGGCGCGCAGCACACCCGCGTGGCTGGCGTTGCTGGGTAGCACCTTCGACACGATCGTCAGCTCTTCACGCGAGACGGTCCGGGCTTGCATCTCATCGTGAAGCGCAGCCCCGACGACCTCTTCGGCCCCGCCGTCGCCATACATTTCCGCCGTGTCGATCAGGCGATAGCCAATTTGAATGCTGCCTTGACCGCGGCGATGTCGGTTTTTCGGGCACGCATCGGTTTCGCCCATCCGCCAGGTCCCAAGCCCCAGCGCGGGCACCATGTGCTCCGCCAGCCAATCGAACAAGTCGCACTGTGCCCCTTGGAAATCCGCGTCGTTAAGCCCACCTAGGCATCTACCTTGCTTTAGCCACTTGCCGCGCCACCTCGGCGTGCAAATTATTCCAATGATCCGGGCATTCTGGCTTGCAGCTATTGCATTCCTGTTCGCTGCGACGGCGCCGGCTGCGTACGCGTTTGGCTTCGCGGATGTTGACCGACGAGCACGCGAGTTGGCGAATCGGCCATACGCGAGGCCGGCGTTTGTGTTGCCGAAGCAACTAAAGGACCTGAGCTACGACCAGACACGCGACATTCGCTTCGATCCAGCGCAGTCGCTATGGCGCGCGCAAAAGCTGCCCTTCGAGATTCAGTTCTTTCATCTGGGCGGGATCTTTGATCAGCCGATTCGAATTTACGAGGTGGTCGGAAAGGAAGTCAACGAGATCACTTTCGACCCGGCCGCGTTCAACTACGGCAAAAACAAGATCGATCGGTCGCAGCTCGGCAAGCTCGGCTTTGCCGGGTTTCGGATTCACTTTCCGCTTAACGTTGTACCGAGTGCGCCCGGGTATAAGGATGAGCTCGTTTCGTTTCTAGGCGCGAGTTACTTTCGTGCCCTAGGTCAGGGCCAGCGCTACGGCGCCTCCGCGCGCGGCCTCGCGATCGACACGGCGGAGCGCAGCGGCGAAGAATTTCCGCGCTTCGAGCAATTCTGGATCGAGCGGCCTGCGAGCGGGTGCGCGTCAGCTCGTCATGTACGCACTGCTCGATTCGCGGCGCGCCACCGGCGCGTATCGGTTCACGATTCGGCCCGGCGAAGAGACGGTGACCGAAGTGCAGTCGAGACTGTATTTACGTGAGCCGGTCGCCAAGCTCGCGCTGGCCCCGCTGACGTCGATGTATTTTTTTGGCGAGAACCAGCGCGCGCCGTCCGAGGACTATCGCCCGGAGGTGCATGACTCCGATGGCCTCGCGATCAATACGGCGAGCGGCGAGTGGATCTGGCGTCCGCTGGTCAATCCGCGCCGACTGTTGGTGACTTCGTTTGCGCTGACCGATCCGCGTGGCTTTGGACTGATGCAGCGCGATCGCAACTTCAGTAGCTACGAAGACCTTGAAGCGCGCTACGAATTGCGCCCGAGCATCTGGATCGAGCCCGCGTCAAAGTGGGGCGCGGGCCGCGTTGAACTGGTGCAGATTCCAACGCCGAACGAAGCGAACGACAACATCGTCGCGTATTGGGTGCCAAATTCCGTACCGCCGCCGGGCACGCCAATTGATTTCTCCTACCGCATGTTTTGGCTGAAAAACACGGATCGACGCCCCTCGAATGGCTGGGTGGTACAAACACGGCGTGGCCACGGGTTCTCAAGTGGTCGGCTAACAATTCGCCAGGCAACAATTCGGCAGGCAATCACGGCATAAAGCTCACCGTCGATTTCGACGGGCCGGCTTTGCGCAAGCTGCCGGTCAACGCGCCCCTGCAGGCAGACGTTGCCATCGGCAACGGTCAAAGCAGCGATCTCGTCATACATCGCAACGATGCCACCGGCGGCTGGCGCATGGTGGTTCAGATGCGAACCCAGGATAAGGAAAAACCGATTGAAGTGCGTGCGCTATTGCGTAACGGCAAGGAAGTGATGGGCGAAACATGGAACTACATCGTTCCGCTGACGCAATAGCGGGCGCTTGCGCCGCCGCCTGCCGAGCCTGTGCGGCTTGCTGAGTCGACGGCAGCGTCGGCCATGCCGCGCGCCGTGCCTTCGATCGTGCGTACGCCGATGGCGCCGCGGCCGTGGGGACGCGTTGGCCCTGTGTCGTGGATGCTGCGCCGATTGTTTGGTCTCGATCCGCGGCTGCCGGACATTGAAGGGCCTGCTCATGGTGCCGGGCGCCGCCGCCGCTTTGTATTGCTCACGCTGTCGCTGTTGCCCGGCGCTTTATGCGACCTACGTGTTGGACGGGCTGCTGCCCAACGTTGTCACCGCAAACGAGACGGTCGATTTAGCGATCGCGTGGGGCGAGACGGCGCTGCTGATTGTGTTTGCGCTGCTGACCTGTTGGTTAGCGGCGGGGTTTTGGACAGCGATGCTGGGATTTTTCGTGCTGGCGATCGGTGGCGACCGGCAGTTGATTTCGCGTTCGGCGAAGGCGGCCGTGATATCTCCGCAGGCGCGCACTGCGATCGTGATGCCCATCTGCAACGAAGACGTGCGCCGTGTGTTTGCCGGGTTGCGCGCCACGTATGAGTCGGTGATGCGCGCCAATGCCCTCGAACACTTCGATTTCTTCGTGCTTTCCGACACCGCAAATCCCGATGCGTGTGTTGCCGAACTGGACGCGTGGAACGCGTTGCGCGAAGAGCTCGGCGCTGAGTCACGGCTCTTTTATAGGCATCGCCGGCGTCGCGTGAAGCGCAAGAGCGGCAACATCGACGACTTCTGCCGGCGCTGGGGTGCGAAGTATCGATACATGGTCGTGCTCGATGCCGACAGTGTGATGACCGGCGAGTGCCTGACCACACTGGTGCGGCTGATGGAAGCGCGGCCGGACGCGGGGATCATCCAGACCGCGCCGCGAGCGGTCGGGCGCGATACGCTGCACGCGCGGATGCAACAGTTCGCCAATCAGGTCTACGGGCCGGTGTTTACCGCGGGACTGCATTACTGGCAGCTCGGTGAGTCCCACTACTGGGGCCATAACGCGATCATCCGGCTCGAGCCGTTCATGAAACACTGCGTGCTGGCGCCGCTGCCAGGCCGCGGCTCACTCGCCGGAGAAATTCTTTCGCACGACTTTGTCGAAGCTGCGTTGATGCGGCGCGCAGGCTATGGGGTATGGATCGCTTATGACCTTGACGGCAGCTTCGAAGAGACGCCGCCGAATTTGATCGACGAGGTCAAGCGCGACCGGCGCTGGTGTCACGGCAATCTGATGAACGCGCGATTGATGTTCGCGCGCGGCATGCACCCGGTGCATCGCTGGGTGTTTCTGACCGGCGCGCTGGCGTACTTGTCAGCGCCGCTGTGGCTCGGGTTTCTAGCGCTGTCGACGTGGCTGTTGCTCGCGCACACCAACGCCGAGCCGCAGTATTTCGTGATGCCGCATCAACTGTTCCCGCTGTGGCCATCGTGGCGTCCCGAGCATGCTTGGGCGCTGTTGGCCGCTATCGCCTCGGTGCTGTTCGTTCCGAAGATCCTGGCAGCGCTGCTGGCTGCGGCACGCAGCGCATCATCGTACGGCGGCACCTTTCGGCTTGCATTCAGCGTGCTGGCTGAAATGCTGATGAGCGCATTGCTCGCACCGGTGCGCATGTTGTTTCACACGCAGTTCGTTGCCGCCGCACTGCTCGGCTGGTCGATCCAGTGGAAATCCCCGGCGCGCGCCGACAAGTCGACTTCTATCACGCAGGCGCTGCGGCGGCATGGGTTGCAAACGGTGATCGGATTCGCGTGGGTGGGCCTGGTCGCATGGAAAGCGCCCAACGTGCTGCCCTGGATCGGTCTGGTCGCTGCGGGCCTGCTGCTGTCGATACCCATTTCAGTTTTGACCAGCTCCGCGCAGGTTCGGATTGTTCATGCGCAGGGCCAAGCTATTCATGACACCCGACGAGATACGCCCGCCGAGGGAAGTCGTCGCCACTGCGCAATACGCACGCAACGCGAGATCGCTGCCGCGCTTCGCGGATGCGGTGATCGATCCCGAGGTGCACGCAGTGGTTCGAAGCTCAGCGCATCGGTCGCGATCGGCGCTCGCTGCTGGCGAGCGCGCGCGGCGCGCCGACCGTGCGATTCAATCCGGACCCGAGGCGCTGAGTGCCGCGGAGCGCGTCGCAATGTTGCACGACGGCGCTGCACTCGACCTGATGCACCGCGCTGCGCGAGTCGCTCCTATTCATTCGTCCTGGTATGCGAATTCTGCGTCGGCGCGCCGCGCGACCATTCGTGTTTTTGGACGCTCGTCCGATACTCGACAAGCGACAGTAGCGACGATGGCGCGCGTGCGCTAGCGAATTACGCGCGAGCCCAGCCGTAACGCTGCCGCTTCATCACCGTCAGCGACGCAACTGCAAAACATCCCGCGGCATTTCCGCACATCATGCTTGTCAGCAATGCATCCATAGTGATGGTCGCGCAGTAGACCGCAGTGGATATATTGCTCACTGTCCAGAACAACCACGTCACCAGCGAGATGGCGTGAGCGCCCGAGTTTTCGCGAGCAACCGCAACGATCTGCGGGACGTACGCCAGCAATCGCGCCGCGTTGCACGCGACATAGACACCGGTAACCAATTGCAAGAGCAAGTCGTTCGACATCGCAGCGTTTGCATCAACCGATGACCCGCCAGGCCCAAGCTGCCCCCACCAACCAGATCGTGGCGGCGACGCTAGTCGCTACGATGCCAACTCGTTGAATACGGCTCCGCGAATTCTCGGGCAGTGTCGGGCTCTGATCACGCATGCCCGACCACCCCGGGCGCCCCCCAATGCGGAATTCCGTCTGGGTCCTTGTATTTCGATGTCATTTGCTTCTCCGTCGCACTGTTTTCGCTTAGCCGTGATTCGAAACACCGTCGAGGCTGCGCAGCGCGGGCTCGAGCAATGCAGGCTGCGTGTCTTGCGGCGTCGATGAGCTGGTTGACGACTGTTGCGTCGTCGTAGTCACATCCGACACGCCGTAATCGCCCGCGAAGAACGGTGCAGACGCAATGAGGGCGAGGCCGGAGACAAGAACGACGGCGACCGCCGCCACGACGTAAACCTCTAGTTTCTGCAAGGTGGAATCGATTTGCATGGTGTTCTCCGAATGAGTTGATGAAGGCACTTCGAGGCGCTCATTGGGACATACGGCGGCTCCGTGCGAAACCGGCCATTCGCCATTCCGAAAGCCGAAAATTCACGTCACTGGCCGGTCACATACGCAGGTTGCATATGTCCGATCACCGAGAACCTTCTTGTCGTTTTTGCATGCGTGCCAATGCTGACTCTTCATCTAGGCGCGGCGTCATAGCTGCCGCCTAATGCCGGCTAGTTTCGCGTGCGATTGCGAAACTTCCGTGACCGGCGCGGCGGCTTTAACGGCGCTGACATGTATGAGGTATCAATATGAATCGCTTCAAAGCAATTGGCTCAACACTTGTTCTGGTTCCCGCTCTAGCTCTGTTGTCGACACAGGCACGTGCGGAATTCAAGTGCGATTCACCGTCAAGGCACTTTGACCGCGTTGCGTGCGAGAAGGCCAAAGAAAGTCCGAGCGCACTGCGTCTGTACATCCAGCGCATCCAGATGATCGACGAACCTTTACTTTTCCGGACTACGTCAACGATGCGCAAGCGGCTGCCTGGGCGCAGAACGATGCTAGCCGTCGTCCGACGAGCAAAGCGTCCGTTCAATCGGCCAGATTCGTGCAAGAAAATCCGGGCGCGTAGACGATGGTCAAGCTTGGCGCGGCAGCTCGATGCCGCGCACTTCATGCGCGAGACGCTGAAAATACGCAGCGAACTCCGGGTCTTCACCCTTGAGAAGATGGGGCAGCCGATAGAAGAAAGCGTCGCGCTGTAGCCACTCGCGCATGAAGTCTTCCCATGAATTCCAGCGACGGCGCTGGGCCGGCGTCATGTCGTCGCTGTGCGCGGTCAGATACGCGCGCTCGAGCAGCGAGATCAGCATGTCGAAGATCAGCAGCATGCGTTCCTGCTGCTCGGGAGACAGATCGGGCGTTACCGCGTTGCTGCGCAGATGCAGATCGGGGTTATCGATCGCGACGCGTAGAAAGTCGTTGTACGCGTCCGAGAGGAGCTGATAGACCTCGTCCTCTTCGTTGCGCCGCTCGCGGCGCTGCTCGAGTAAAAACACGCCGATGGCGAGCGGCAAACCGATCACGGTGACAACGTAGCTGGCGATTTCCCACCATTCGACGTTCATCGCTAGTTTCCGTAGCGGCGCAGCGCCGCCAGATCGAGAATGCGGATGCTTCCGTATTCAACTTCGACCAGCTTCGCGCGTGCCAGCACCTGCAAAGCCTGATTTACGCGCTGCCGCGATACTCCTGACAAGTAGCCGATTTCCTCCTGCGAGATCTCGAGTTCATTCCGGTGACCCGGGTACAGACGCGGGTTGAACATCTCGGCCAGGCAACGCGCGACACGTGCATCGGGTTCAAGCATTCGCTCGTACTCGACCAGCCCGATGAACTGACCCAGGCGCTCGTTCAGCTGCAACAACAGAAAACGGTTAAACGCAATGCTGGTCGACAGTAGCCAATCAAACGTCGAGCGGGGCATCCACGCCATTCGCGTATCGCGCAACGCGACGATGTCGTACTTGCGAGGCTCGCTTTTCAGCAGTGAGCCCTCGCCGAACCAGCCCGCCGCGCTAATGCCGGTGAACGTCACACTCTTGCCCGCCGCCGAGACCGAACTCATCTTGACAAGCCCCTCGATGACGCCGGTCCACGCTTCGACGACTCCCCCCTGCGCATTACCACCGTACCGCCTGGAAAGCGCCGCTCCTCGACTTCCGCGGAGACACGCGTGCGCTGGCCCGAGTCGAGGCCGGTCCACCATGCGCTGGCGGCAAGCATCTCAACCAACTTCAGCGGTTGCGGGTCCAGTTCGGACATGGCCGGCATTCTCGCGCAGACTGTCGCCGCGACGACAGTTTGCGCAGCGGCAGCGCTTTACCGTTCGGGATTGTCCGCCGTCGGCGGTGTTCGACCTGTGAAGTAAGCTAGCTCGCTCGAAGCGTGGCACAACCGCGACGCGATACAAATCGCGCAATCAAGGAGACAACCTGTGAATTCGGCGCCCGAGCGCTGACACTTTTCCGCGCTTGCTCGCGCACCACGCGAGCACGCGTCCGCGTGCCACCGCGATCCGCGAAAAGGATCTCGGGATCTGGCAGAGCTGGACGTGGCAGCAGATGCACCAGGAGGTCAGCGAGATCGCGGCCGGGCTGATTGCAGGCCGGCTTCAGCGCGGCCAGCATCTGGCGATCATCGGCGAGAACCGCCCGCGGCTGTATTTCACGATGACGGCAGTGCAGTGTCTCGGTGGCATTCCGGTGCCGATGTACCAGGATGCTGCCGCCGCGGAGATGGTGTTCGTCTTCGATAACGCCGAGATCCATTTCGCGGTGGTCGAGGATCAGGAGCAGGTCGACAAGGTGCTGGAGATTCGTGAGAAGGTGCCGCACCTGCAGCACATCTTTTATGACGATGCGCGCGGTCTGCGCAACTATCAGCAGCCCGGCCTGCAATCGTATGAAGCGCTGCGCGCCAGCGGCCGGCAGCTGTTGCAGCAGCAGCCCACGCTGATCGACCGACGAGATAAAAAAAGGGTCGCGCGACCGACGTCGGCGCGATGTTCTACACCTCGGGTACGACCGGCAATGCGAAGGGTGTGGTGCTTGGATACGACAACCTGATTGCCGCCGGACGCGCGGGGGCAGAGATGGAGGCGCTGACTTCGGACGAACAAGTGCTCGCGTATCTGCCGATGGCGTGGATCGGCCAGAACATTTTTTCGTATACGCAGTGGCTGGTGTGCGGCTTTACGGTGAATTGCCCGGAGTCGGCGGCAACGGTCACCGCAGACATGCGCGAGATCGGGCCCACCTACTACTTTGCGCCGCCGCGCGTGCTCGAAGCGATGCTGACGCAGGTGATGATCCGAATGGAAGACGCCTCGGCAATCAAGCGGCGCATGTTTCACTATTTCATGCGGGTCGCGCGCAATGTCGGCGGGCGGCTGTTGGACAAACAAGCCGGTGAGCACTGTCGACCGGCTGCTGTATTCGCTTGGTGACGCGATCGTCTATGCGCCACTGCGCAACTCGCTCGGCATGAGCCGCGTGAGGATCGCGTACACCGCCGGTGAGGCGATCGGCCCCGATCTATTCACTTTCTATCGCTCGCTTGGCATCAACTTGAAGCAGTTGTACGGCTCAACCGAAACGTCGGTGTTCGTATGCGTGCAGGAAAACGGCGGCGTCAAGGCCGATACGGTTGGTCCGCCGGTCAAAGGCGTCGAAATCAAGCTGACCGATGCCGGTGAGATTCTGATCCGCTCGCCCGGGCTGTTTCGCGAGTACTACAAGGCGCCCGAGGCGACGCACGAGGCCAAGGATGCGGAAGGCTGGTTTCACACGGGCGACGCCGGCTATTTTGATCAAGGCGGCCATCTGAAAATCATCGATCGTGCGAAGGACGTTGGCAAGCTCGCCGACGGAACGCTGTTCGCTCCCAAGTACATCGAGAACAAGCTGAAGTTTTTTCCGACGATCAAGGAAGCAGTGGCGTTCGGCGATCAGCGTCAGATGGTCACTGCATTTCTCAACATCGACATGGAAGCGGTCGGCAACTGGGCCGAGCGCCATAACCTGCCGTATGCCGGCTATACCGATCTGGCTGCAAAGCCGGAAGTCCTCGCGCTGCTGCGCGAATCCGTCGGCAAGTCAACGCCGACCTCGCCAGCGACCCAAGCTCGCCAACGCGCAGATTCATCGCTTCATCGTGTTGCACAAGGAGCTCGACGCCGACGATGACGAGTTGACCCGCACGCGAAAGGTTCGCCGCCGCTTCATCGATCAGAAGTTCGATCAGCTG
Organism: uncultured beta proteobacterium; assembly: GCA_963729165.1. Classification (GTDB taxonomy): domain Bacteria; phylum Pseudomonadota; class Gammaproteobacteria; order Burkholderiales; family Burkholderiaceae_F; genus JACCZX01. The sequence continues at coordinate 337,024 of CAVSMM010000013.1, read as the reverse complement.
GTTGATGCGATGTATAGCGGATCGAACGAGCAGTACGTTGAAACCGCGGTCAAGTTCGAGGACGGTCGCACCGGCAAGATCAGCGCAACGCTGAAAGTCATCGATGCCGAAGTATTCGCTGCGCTGAAGAAGGCGGCGTAAGATGGGCCCTTCGCCCCGCCGCCCGAAGGAGGGCGCAGTCCCTCTCGGAGGGACCGCGCGCAGCGCGAGGGAGCAAATGAGCCCGCCTGGCGAGACGGCGCGTAGCGCCCAGGTTGCATCGGAATGACCCCGCGCACAGTGGCCGCCATCGCGTGCCTGGTGGTTGGAGTTGCTCTTGCCGCATGGTCCTTGGCTAACGGTCAATTGCTGCTCGCCATCGTCGGCTTTGCGCTGATCTTCACGTTCCTGTATCTCGTGATGGAAGCAACCAACAAGGCAAGCAAACCCAAACATGAGATCAAGCGCGCCGCAAACTCGGCGTGGAGCATGAAAGACGAGCCGGCGCGATACAGATCGAAGAGGGCAAGCGATGAGCCGCGCGCGTGCTCGCGACGCGAGCAACGTCTTGCTGAATGTCGAAGACGTTTCGCTTGCGTTTGGGGGCGTCAAGGCGCTGCAGCAAGTGTCGTTTGATGTCTATGAGCACGAGATCCGCGCCATCATCGGCCCCAATGGTGCCGGCAAGAGCTCGATGCTGAATGTGATCAATGGCGTTTATACACCGCAACAAGGCCACATCACGTTTCGAGGCAAGGTCCGCGCGAACATGGACCCTCACGAAGCCGCCGCAGCCGGCATCTCGCGTACGTTTCAGAGCCTGGCGCTGTTCAAAGGCATGAGCGTGCTCGACAACATCATGACCGGCCGCAACCTGCGGATGAACACCGGCGTGCTATGGCAGGCGCTGCATCTTGGCCCCGCCCGGACGCGAGGAGTTACGTCATCGAGAGTTCGTCGAACACATCATCGACTTCCTTGAGATTCAGGCGTACCGAAAAACGGCCGTCGGCCGCTTGCCATACGGTCTGCAGAAGCGCGTCGACCTGGGGCGCGCGCTGGCGATGGAGCCGCAGCTACTGCTGCTCGACGAGCCCATGGCCGGCATGAACCTGGAAGAAAAGGAAGACATGTGCCGCTTCGTGCTCGACGTCAACGAAGAGTTCGGCACGACGATCGTGCTGATCGAGCACGACATGGGTGTGGTGATGGACATCTCCGACCGCGTCGTCGTGCTCGACTATGGCAAGAAGATCGGCGACGGCTTGCCTGACCAGGTTCGCAACAGCCAGAACGTCATCGACGCGTACCTCGGCGTGGCGCACTGATGGGGACTTACCTGCTGAGAAATTGGGCGGTCGTCGCGCTGCTGGCGGCGCTGGTGATCGGCATGGTGCTGCCGCTTGCCACCGGCATCAGTGCCCCCGGCTTTTACTTCGAAGTGATGCTCGGTGGGCTGATGTCAGGCGTGCTGTATTCGTTGGTGGCGCTGGGCCTGGTGCTGATCTTCAAAGCGTCGGGCGTCTTCAACTTCGCGCAAGGTGCGATGGTGCTGTTCGGAGCGCTGGCGGTGGCGCGCATGAGTGAGGTGATGCCGCTACCGGTCGCGTTCATTCTGGCGATCGGAGTCATGGCGATGCTGGCGTGGCTGATCGAGCGTCTGGTGTTGCGCCATCTGGTCAATCAGGATGCGGTCGTGCTGCTGATGGCAACGCTGGGAGTTTCGTTTTTCCTCGATGGCTTCGGGCAGACCGTCTGGGGCAGCGACATTTATCAGATCGATACTGGATTGCCGAAGACGCCCGTGCTGGTTGCGGAGAACATCTTTCAAGGCGGCATCCTGATCAACACCGAAGACCTGGTCGCCGCAGCAGCGGCGGCGCTGTTGGTCATTGCACTCGCGCTTTTTTTTCAGAAGACGCCGACCGGCCGCGCGTTGCGCGCGGTGGCCGATGATCACCAGGCCGCACAATCGATCGGCATCCCGCTGAATCGCATCTGGGTGATCGTATGGACGGTCGCTGGCTTCGTGGCGCTGGTGGCGGGCGTCGTGTGGGGATCGAAGCTCGGCGTTCAGTTCTCCGTATCGCTGGTTGCGCTGAAGGCGCTACCGGTCGTGATCCTCGGCGGATTCACGTCGGTGCCGGGTGCGATTCTCGGCGGATTGATCATCGGTGTCGGCGAAAAATTTGCGGAGGTCTTCCTCGGCCCGATTCTGGTCAAGCAGTTCGATCTGGCCGGTGGCGGCATCGAAAACTGGTTTGCGTACGTGCTGGCTTTACTGTTTTTGCTGGTGCGTCCCGAAGGTTTGTTTGGCGAGAAGCACATCGACCGCGTCTGAAATGCTCTACAGAGAAAACGGCCAGTTCAAATCCAGCTACGCTGCTGATCAGCAGCTGCTGCCGATCGCGCAGGATCGCTGGTTCGTGATCGGGCTGATCGCCTTCGCGTACCTGGCGGTGCCGGTGCTTGCGAGCGACTACATGTTCCGCGCGCTGATCATTCCGTTTGTGATCCTCGCGATCGCTGCGATCGGGCTCAACATCCTGGTGGGCTACTGCGGCCAGATCTCGATTGGAACCGCGGCCTTTATGGCGGTGGGCGCTTACGCCGCGTACAACCTGACGATCCGGAGTCGAGTCGCTGAACTTTCTGGTGGTGCTGGTGCTGGCGGGTGGCATCGCGGCGCTGGTGGGTGCGCTGTTCGGAATACCGAGCCTGCGAATCAAAGGTCTGTACCTGGCAGTGGCCACGCTGGCGGCGCAGTTTTTTATCGATTGGCTTTTTGCCCGGGTCAAGTGGTTCACCAATTATTCGTCGTCGGGCTCGGTGTCGACGGCTCCGATCGAAATCTTCGGCTGGACTGTCGTCTCCCGTTGATAAATATCTGTTCGTTCTATCGATTGCGATCCTGCTGACCCTGGCCGCGAAGAATCTTGTGCGTGGGCACATCGGCCGATCGTGGATGGCCACGCGCGACATGGATGTCGCCGCCGAAGTGATCGGCATCAAGCCGCTGACGGCGAAGCTTTCCGCCTTTGCGGTGAGCTCGTTCTATGCGGGCATAGCGGGCGCGCTCTGGGGGTTTATCCACCTAGGCGCATGGGAGCCGTTGGCGTTCAATATCAATCTTTCGCTGAATTTACTGTTCATGATCATCATTGGCGGCATGGGCTCGTTGCTCGGCGCATACTTCGGCGCGGCATTTATCGTCGTGCTACCTATCTTGCTGAATCAGGTCCCCGGCGGCTTTGGCGTGCCGATTTCGACAGCGCTGGCGTCGCATCTGGAGTCGATGATCTTTGGTAGCTTGATCGTGTTTTTTCTGATCGCTGAACCGCACGGGCTTGCGCGGCTTTGGGCGATTGGTAAAGAAAAGTTGCGGCTTTGGCCGTTTCCGCACTGAAGAGGTCCAAGGCGGGACGGCCGTCATTTAATCGGACCGGACCAAAGGAGACACACGATGGCAGTTTTCACACTGAATAAGGCGCTGGCGCATTTCAGCGCTGGTGCGGCATCGCTGCGGCGCTGACGCTGGCGCGTCCGCACCGGCCGATGCACAACAGAAGGCGCGACCGCCGGCGCTAGCGGCGGCAAAGGCGAACAGTTCTTTCCCGTGCTGGTGTATCGCACCGGTGCCTATGCACCGAACGGCACGCCGTGGGCCAACGGCTACGTCGACTATCTGAAGCTCGTTAACGCGCAGGGCGGCATCAACGGCGTCACGATCACGTTCGAGGAATGTGAAACCGGCTATGCGACCGATCGCGGCGTCGAATGCTATGAGCGGCTGAAGGGCAAGGGTCCGACCGGCGCCACGCTGTTTCACCCGCTGTCGACCGGCATCACCTTCGCACTGACCGATAAAACTCCGCCGACAAGATTCCGTTGGTCACTGCCGGTTACGGACGCTCCGAATCGGTTGAAGGCGAAGTGTTTCCGTACAACTTTCCGCTTCTCGGCACGTACTGGGACGCGGCCGATATTCTGGTGCAGCACATCGGCAAGTTGAATGGCGGACTGGACAAGCTGAAGGGCAAGAAGATCACGCTCGTGTATCACGATTCGCCGTACGGCAAGGAGCCGATCGCGCTGCTCACGGAGCGCTCGAAGCTGCATGGCTTCGAACTGACGACGATTCCGGTCACCCATCCCGGTGTCGAGCAAAAAGCAGCCTGGCTGCAGATTCGGCAGAACCGTCCTGACTATGTGTTTCTGTGGGGTTGGGGTGTGATGAATTCGACTGCGGTGCGCGAAGCGGTTGCCACCGGTTTTCCGCGCGACCGCATGTACGGCGTGTGGTGGGCCGCCGCAGAGCCCGATGTCGTTCCGGTGGGTGCCGACGCCAAGGGTTACAACGGCTTGGCGCTGCAACACGGCGCCGGTCGCGCCAAGATGCATCAGGACATCTTGAAGTTGGTTCATGGCAAAGGGCAGGGTACCGGGCCCGCAGGAAGAAGTCGGTACGGTGCTTTACACGCGCGGCATGATCAGTGCGATGTTGGGCGTCGAAGGCGTGCGTCAGGCGCAGCTTCGGTATGGCGTAAGCCGCTGACCGGCGAGCAAGCTCGCTACGGCCTGGAGAATCTGAACATCGACGCCAAACGCATCGAAGCGCTCGGACTGACCGGCGTCATGCGGCCGCTGGCCACCAACTGCCGCGACCACGAAGGCTCCCGCGTCGCGCGCATTCAACAGTGGGACGGCAAGCAGTGGAACTTCACATCCGATTGGTACGAAGCCGACATGCAGATCATCGAGCCGATGATTCGCGATGCCGCGGCGCGTTATGCAATCGAAAAGAAAATTACGCGGCGCAGCTGCGAAGCCGAGATGAAACAAGCGGAAGCTCCGGCACCGGCGAAGACAACCCCGGTTTCGGCGAAAAAATAACGTTTCTTACTGTCGCGGGCATGCGCAAGCACGCCCGCGCCCCTGAATGTTCTTAGTCGTCAATGGCATCGAGGTTATCTACAACCATGTGATCCTGGTGCTGAAAGGCGTGTCGCTCAACGTGCCGGAAGGCGGCATCGTGGCGCTGCTCGGCGCCAATGGCGCCGGCAAGACCACTACGCTGCGCGCGGTATCGAACCTGCTGCACGGCGAGCGCGGCGACGTGACCAAGGGATCGATCGAATATCAAGGGCGAAAAGATTCAGGGTCTGACCGCCTACGACCTCGTCAAGCGCGGCGTCGTGCAGGTGATGGAAGGTCGGCGTTGCTTTGCGCATCTGACAGTCGAAGAAAATTTGTTGACCGGCGCGTATTCGCGCGGCTCGTCGGGGCGTGGCTCATCGCGCACCGACGTGGCGACTGATCTGGACAAGGTCTATGCGTACTTTCCGCGGCTTAAGCAACGGCGCACCAGCCAGTCCGGCTACACGTCCGGCGGAGAGCAGCAGATGACGGCGATCGGGCGCGCGCTGATGGCGCGGCCTTCGATGATTCTGCTCGATGAGCCTTCAATGGGTTTGGCGCCGCAGGTCGTCGAAGAAATTTTCGGCATCGTGCACGACCTGAACGGCAAGGAAGGTGTGTCATTCTTGTTGGCCGAGCAGAACACCAACATCGCCCTGAAGTACGCCAAGTACGGCTACATCCTTGAAAACGGACGTGTCGTGATGGACGGCGAAGCGCGCTCGCTGCGCGAAAATGAGGACGTGAAAGAGTTTTATCTCGGCCTGTCGACGTCGGGGCGCAGAAACTTCAGAGACGCGAAGTTTTACAAGCGCCGCAAGCGCTGGCTTGCTTGAGCAGCCTAGTTTCCGTTCGATAGAGTTAAAAAAAGCCGGCCGTGGCTTGTGCCAGGGCCGGCTCGGCGCGCAATGCGCGCGAGTGTTGCTTACGGCTTTGCTTTTTCGGCCGGTTGGCCTGGAATCGCGCTTGGAACGGTGCCCGGCGCGTACGCCGCGTCGATGTCAGCCGACGTGGCCAGCCCCTTGGCGTTTCGCTTCACCTTCTGCCACGTCGTTTCGTGATACTTCATTGAACTCTTCTTTGGAGATCATGCCGTCGTTGTTCGTGTCCATCGCTTTCCTCCGCACGTCTTTTTTCGCCGCCGTTTTTTGTTCTTTCGCTTCTTTCGTCGTAGTTGGAGCGGTCGTTTGAGCGATTGCCGACCCGGTCATACCGACCACGGCCGCCCCAAACATAATTGCAATCAGTCTGCGCATACTTCCTCCTTGTAAGTTGCGCTGGCTCATCGATGTGCGCGCGCAATAACCAGGTAGTAGCAAGAAAAGTGCCAAACGAGGGCGCCGCCGCCGATGGAGCGAGCAAGCATCTATGATGCGACAGCTGCCCGCATAAGACAATTCAATGGCACTGCGCGTCTACAGCATCATCGCAATGGCGGCTCTGGTCGCTTGCACTGGGCGCGACACGGGCGATGCCGCAAAAACACCGCTTCCAACGCGGCAGACAACGATCGATCCCGTCAACAAGAAGCTTGACACGGCACGCGAGGACGCTGAGCGTCGGCGCGCGCAGGTCGACGAGGCCGCCAAATGAAGCGAACGATAGATGACTGAACATCTTGATAACCGCGAGGCGCGTGATCCACAGCGCCGCGAGCTGGATCTGATGGGCCACTTGCCGGGGCTGCTTACGAAAGCATTGAAGTCGCCGGGCTGGCAGACGCATCTGGGCGAGCTCGACACCACACAGTTCAACAGCCGTGCTGCGCTCGCGCGGCTTCCACTGCTTCGCAAGTCCGAATTGCCCGCGCTGCAAAAAGCCAAGGCGCCTTTCGGCGACTTTATCTCGACCGATCTCGAGCGATTCGGCCGATTGTTCATGTCGCCCGGACCGATCTACGAGCCCGAAAGCAAGCACGACGATGCATGGCGTGCGTCGCGCTCGTTGCACGCAGCGGGTTTTGCCGCCGGCGATATCGTGCTGAACACGTTTTCGTATCACCTGGTGCCCGGCGGCTTCATCATGGACGGCGGCGCTCGCTGCCTTGGATGCACAGTCATCCCCGCCGGCCCCGGCAACACCGAGCAGCAGCTCGACGTGATCGAGCATCTGAAGCCGGTGGCCTACACAGGAACCGCCGACTTCCTGAAGATTCTTCTTGATGCGGCCGATGCCGGCGGCCGCGACGTGTCTTCCATCAAGAAGGCGGTCGTGTCGGGCGCAGCGTTTCCGCCCTCGCTTCAGGCGAACATCAAGGCGCGCGGCATCGACGCTTATCAGGCGTATGCCATCGCCGACGTCGGCGTGATCGCGTACGAAAGCCGGGCACGCGATGGCCTGATCGTCAATGAAGATGTGCTGATCGAAATCGTGCGGCCCGGGACGGGTATCCCGGTGGCCGATGGCGAGGTCGGTGAAGTGGTCGTCACATCGTTCGATCCGGACCGTCCCTGGATTCGACTGGCGCTGGGCGACTTGTCGGCGATCCTGCCGGGCGTGTCGCCTTGCGGTCGCACCAACGCGCGCATCAAGGGCTGGATGGGCCGTGCCGATCAGACGACGAAAGTCAAAGGCATGTTCGTTCGTCCCGAGCAAATGGCGGAGGTGGCGCGCCGCCATGCGGAGCTCAAGAGGTTGCGACTGGTGGTCACGCGCGCCGGTGAAATCGACGCGATGACGCTGCGGGCCGAGTCCGAGTCGCACGACCCGTCGTTGCAGCGCGCGGTCGGCGAAACGCTGCGCTCGATTACGAAGCTGGGAGGCGCGGTCGAATTGCTTGCCCCAGGATCACTGCCGAATGACGGCAAAGTGATCGAAGACGCGCGGAGTTTTTAGCGCGCAGTACTGCGGGAGCAAACCGGGCGCGTCACCGGCGGCGCGCCGCCACCGATCCTTTTTTCGCGGCCTTCTTCGGCGGCGGACGCGTAGCGCTTTTCTTTTTGACCGGACGCGCAGTCGATTTTTTGACCGCCGTCTTCTTCGCGGCCCGCGGCCTGATCGGTGTCTTGCCGTTGCCGGTGCTGATGTTGCCGGTCGCAATGTCGATCGCGGCAACCATCGCGTCGCGCATCGAATGGGCCATCGCATTGATCGCATCGGTCATTGCCGTCGCCGGCTTGCCGATTGCGAGCTTGACCGTTTTCGCCGGAGGCGCCGCGTCCTCTTCTTTGATGTCCCACAGCTTTAGCAGCTCGGCCTGCGTCGGCACCGAGCCGGAGGCCACGCGCTGCCTACGCGCTGCCACCGAATCGCGCACGATTCGCTCGACGACATCGAGCGGTAACCGGTTCAGATCCGAGAACTTGATGAAGCTCTTGGCTGCATTGACTCCAGTCAGTGCGTCCTTGTGCTTCAGCACGACATCCCTTTCGGCCACGTAGAGCGACATGTGCCGACGACCGGACTCGAGGGCGAACAGCGGCCCGTCCAGCTCATAGAACGCCAAGCCGTAGCGCATGCTTTCGCGGACCCCGCGCGCCGAGCGCCGGATCATGCTGCACAGCCGCGCCATTGCCACGCGACGATCCGGCGGCAGATCGCGCAGGTATGCGCCCACCGTCGAAGCAGTCGAGGTCATGTCATTTCCTCCGGCAACCCACGCCAAACAGGCGATTTTAGCGCGTTCGCCAGCTACGGTGTATCACTCGGGTCGCGGGCGGTAGAACACGAAGTCGGAAGTGAAGTCGACGCGAAGGAGTTGATTGAGCTGCGAGGCATCGCAGCGAACAGGCGGCATGCCGCCGGAAGTGTTGATGCGCTGCACATGGGTAACGTTCTCGAGCGCGCCTTTGCCGAAACTGCGCGTCGTCAGCAACAGCCAGCGCAGATCGGTTGGCTTGGACGCCTCGTCGTAACCCGCGATCGTCGAAACGAGCCTGCTGCCGTCGTCGTGTTCAAAGGAAAAATTGGTGCCGTGCTTTCCTACCGTCTTGCCGCTGGCGTCCAGCAAATCCGCCTGTGGTTGGCGAAACACCCAGACCGCACCGCCGTCGCGCTTTTCGCAACGAAAAATCTGGACTCCACGCGATGCGAGCTGCAGTGACGGCGCATGCGTTGAAGGCGCTTTGATCTTCGAAAAAAACCCGAGGTTTGGGGTGGGCACTGGAGCGGGTGCGGGCGACGCCGCACCGGAAGCGGGGGTAAACGCAGGACCTTGTGTCGCGCATGCGGTCAACAGCGCGATACATCCTGAGCCGATGATGAATGTAAGTCGATTCATAGAATCCATTTTCTCGCAATCGGAGATTACACAAACGAGCGTTTGGTTATTGCATTGCAATATCGCGGTCGAGTTGAATGCACTGCGTTGCCGGCCTATAGTGGCGCGCGGTACCGACATGTTTTACATGCGTTGAAGGTTATCGAAGTTCTTGTCGCAGGCAGCCAAGAATTAAAAGTGCTGCAGCATCAATACCACCGGGAGACTTAATGAATGCACCACTGAGTCGACGCCAGTTCTTTCGAATTTGCGCGACGGGACTGGGCGCGTCATCGGCGGTCGGGCTCGGCTTTTCGCCGCAGCTTGCACTGGCCGAAGTGCGCACGTTCAAGCTCGCACAAACTACGGAGACACGCGGCACGTGTCCCTATTGTTCGGTCAGTTGCGGCGTGATCATGTACACGCGCGGTAACAAAGAGAAGAACACCAAGACCAGCATCATTCACATCGAGGGCGATCCCGATCATCCGGTGAACCGCGGCACGCTGTGCCCGAAGGGCGCTGCGCTGCTCGACCTGGTGCATTCGCCGCATCGTCTTCAGTATCCACAGGTACGCGAGCCGGGCGCCAACGAGTGGAAGCGTATCTCGTGGGACGACGCGCTGACCCGTGTCGCCAAGCACATGAAGGCCGATCGCGACGCGAACTTTGTCGAGACGAACGACAAGGGCGTCACGGTCAACCGCTGGAACACGACCGGCTTGTTGATTTCGAGTGCAATCTCGAACGAGCCGGGTTACCTCGCAGTGAAAATGGCACGCGCGCTGGGGATGGTCGCGCTCGATACCCAAGCGAGGGTTTGACACGCGCCAACGGTGTCCAGTCTGGGCCCGACATTTGGCAGAGGTGCGATGACCAACCACTGGGTGGACATCAAGAACACTGACCTCGCAATCATCATGGGCGGTAACGCCGCCGAAGCACACCCGTGCGGCTTCAAGTGGGTGACCGAAGCACTTGAGCACCGCAAGGCGAAGCTGATCGTGGTCGATCCGCGCTTCACGCGCTCGGCAGCGATTGCCGACGTCTACGCGCCGATCAGAGTCGGCACCGACATTGCGTTCCTGGGCGGTGTCATCAACTACTTGCTGTCGAACAACAAGATTCATCAGGAATACGTCAAGGCCTACACGAACGCTTCGTTTCTGATCAAGGACGAGTTCGCGTTCAACGACGGGTACTTCTCCGGCTACGACGCCGGCAAGCGCACGTACGACAAGTCAAGCTGGGGCTACCAGATGGGCGCCGACGGCTTCGCGATGGTCGACGAGTCGCTGGAAAATCCGCGCTGCGTGTACCAGCTGATGAAGACGCACTTTTCGCGTTACACGCCGGACATGGTCAATCAGATCTGCGGCACGCCGAAGGACAAGTTCCAGCAGGTGTGCGACTTGATCGGTTCGACCGCAACGCCTGAACGTGTAATGACGATTCTGTACGCGCTGGGCTGGACGCAGCACTCGGTGGGTTCGCAGAACATCCGCACGATGGCAATGATCCAGCTGTTGTTAGGGAACATGGGCCGAGCGGGTGGTGGTGTGAATGCGTTGCGTGGTCATGCGAACGTGCAGGGCATTACCGACATGTGCGCCTACTCCGAAGTACTGCCGGGCTACCTGTCGGCGCCAACCGATGCCGACGATACGCGTGAGAAGTACAACGCCGCGCGCACGCCGAAGGCTTTGCGTCCGAACCAGATGAACTTTCCGCAGAACTTTGCAAAGTGGCACGTCAGTCTGCAGAAGGCATGGTTCGGTGATCACGCGACCAAGGAAAACGACTATGCGTACGACCTGACGCCGAAGCGGGACGGCGCGTACGACGTCCTCGCGATTTTCGAGCGTATGTATCAGGGCCGGGTGAACGGATTCATTACGCAAGGCATGAATCCGCTGGCTGCGTTGCCGAACAAGAAGAAGCTCACCGCTGCGTTATCGAAGCTGAAGTATCTGGTCATCATCGACCCGCTGCGCACCGAGACCGGAGAATTCTGGAAAAACTACGGCGACTCGAACAACGTTACTGCCAGCCGACATCAAGACCGAAGTGATCATGCTGCCGGCCAACGTCATCCACGAGGAAGCCGGATCGTTTACCAGCTCGGGCCGCGTGGCGCAATGGCATTGGGCCGCCTCCGAGCCACCGGGCGAAGCCAAGATCGATCGCGAAATCATCGGCAGCCTGTTCATGAAGCTGCGCGAGATGTACGCGAAAGATGGGGGCAAGTTTCCCGACGCGATCACGAAGGTCACCTGGAACTACGCCAACCCGAACGTGCCGAGCGCGGAAGAGTTGCTGCGCGAAATCAGCGGCCGTGCAGTCACCGACGTGGTCGATCCGAAGGACAAGACCAAGTTCCTGGCGCGTGCCGGTGAGCAACTACCGGGCTTCGGCATGTTGCAGGACGACGGTTCAACCGCGTGCGGCAACTGGCTGTATTGCGGTTCGTGGTCGCAGGCCGGCAATCTGACTGCGCGGCGCGATTCGAACGATCCGGGCAATCTCGGCAATAACCTGGCGTGGGGCTACGCGTGGCCGGCAAACCGGCGCGTTCTTTACAACCGTGCCGGCGCCGATCCAAGCGGCAAGCCGTGGGACGCAAAGCGTGGCGGTATTCGCTGGGACGGCACGCGCTGGGTCGGAATCGACGTGCCGGATATCGCTCCGACTCTTGGGCCAGACAGCGGCGCCGGGCCGTTCATCATGACAAACGAAGGTGTCGCGCGTCTATTCGCGCCGGCGCTGAACGAAGGTCCGTTTCCGGAGCACTACGAGCCGTTCGAAACGCCGATCGGCACCAACCCGCTGCATCCGAAGGTCGTCAGCAATCCGGTAGCGCGCGTGTTCAAGGGGGACATGGAGTCGTTTGGGAAGTCCGAACAGTTTCCATACGCGGCGACGACCTACCGCTTGACCGAGCACATGCATTTCTGGACCAAGAACGTCGAATCCAATGCGATCGTTCAGCCTGCCCAGTTTGTCGAGATCGGCGAAAAGCTGGCGAAAGCGAAGGGCATCGGCAACGGTGATGAGGTCAAAGTCACCAGCAATCGCGGCGAGATTCGCGCGAAGGCGGTCGTCACCAGGCGCGTCGCCGATCTGACATGCAACGGCAAGGAGGTGATGACGGTGGGGATCCCGATTCACTGGGGCTTCATCGGGGTCGCCAAGAGCGGTTTCCTGGCGAACACGCTGACGCCGTATGTCGCTGACGCCAATTCGCAGACGCCGGAGTACAAGGCGTTCTTGGTCAACATCGAGAAAGCGTAGGAGGAAACCATGCCATCTATGCAATCACTCGATATTCAAAAGCGTTCGGCTACGACCACCGCTTCGCCGCAGGCTCGTATTGCCGGTGAGCCGGTCGCAAAGTTGATCGACATCTCCAAGTGCATCGGCTGCAAGGCGTGTCAGGTTGCGTGCATGCAGTGGAACGATCTGCGCGACGACATCGGCACCACCGTCGGCGTCTACGACAACCCGATCGATCTGACCGATCAGTCGTGGACGGTGATGCGCTTTGCAGAGGTCGCGCGAGACGACGGCTCGATGGAGTGGCTGATCCGCAAGGACGGCTGCATGCACTGCGAGGATCCGGGCTGCCTAAAGGCGTGTCCGGCGCCCGGCGCGATCGTCAAGTACGCCAACGGCATCGTCGACTTCATCTCCGAGAACTGCATCGGCTGCGGCTACTGCATCGCCGGCTGTCCGTTCGACATTCCGCGCATCAGCAAGAAGGACAACAAGGCGTACAAGTGCTCGTTGTGCTCTGATCGCGTGGCCGTTGGACTTGCGCCGGCGTGCGTGAAAACGTGTCCGACCGGCGCTTTGCAGTTCGGCACAAAGAACGACATGGTGGTGCGCGGCGAAAAGCGGGTCGCCGATCTGAAGGAGCGCGGCTACCAGCAGGCGGGACTTTACAACCCGCAGGGTGTCGGCGGCACGCACGTGATGTATGTGCTGCAGCACGCAGACCGGCCCGGGTTGTACAACAACCTGCCGGCCGACCCGACGATCAGCCCGTGGGTCAGCCTGTGGAAGGGGATTGCCAAGCCGTTAATGGCACTCGCACTCGGCGTCGCGGCGCTTGGGGCATTCTTCCACTTCGTCACGCGCGGGCCAAAGGAAGTCGATGAAACGGTCGATCCTGCGAATCCGGGCGGGCGCACCACCACACGTCACGACAGGGGGGTCTAATGGCAGTGACGATGAGAAGTGGTGAGATCAAGCGCTACGACGCCAACGAGCGCCTGAATCACTGGGCGGTCGCGATCCTGTTCATTCTGCTGGCCGCGTCCGGGCTCGCGTTCTTCCACCCGGCATTCTGGTTCCTGAGTGCGTTGCTGGGTGGAGGCAGCTGGGCGCGCATCCTGCACCCGTTCCTTGGGGTGCTGATGTTCGTGCTGTTCCTGGTGATGGCGATGCGGTACTGGAGCGACAACAAGATCCAGCCGTACGACCGCGAATGGAGCAAGCGGCTGCCGGACTTCATCGAGAACCGGGATCACGACATGCCGGCGATCGACAAGTACAACATCGGGCAGAAGTGGGTCTTCTGGGTCACCGTCGTCACGATGGGCCTGCTGATCATCTCCGGCATCATCATCTGGCGTCCGTATTTTGCAGATGCCTTCGCGATCAACGTGATCCGGATTGCCGCGGTCGTGCATGCGATCTCCGCGTTCATCCTGATCATCTCGATCATCGTGCACATTTATGCCGGTGTTTTCTGGGTGGCCGGCGCGCTGCGCGCGATGACGCGCGGCTATGTGTCGCACAACTGGGCCCGGCATCATCACCCGCTCTGGTACCGGCGCATCACCGGTCGCGGCGCGGCGGAGTAAGCGTGCAGCTTGCGGAACGGCAGGGGCGACCCTGCCGTTTTGCTTTATAAAGGCCGTCTCATGGCAACCCCGATCATCACCGATGGCAGCCTCGATCGTGTGCGCAAGACGCCGCGCGTCGTGCTGCCGGTTCGGCAAGATATCTTCAGCGATCGCGCCACACGCTTCACAAGCGTGGCAAGCGGCAATGCAATGTCGGGTTACCTGCAACTGATGGCGAAAGTTTCGCAGGCGCAGCAGGCAGCCGTTGCAAAGCGTGCCGCTGAGGCCGTGCCCGAAACTGCGCTGACGGCTAGCCGCGAGTACGGAATGCCGCCACTGTCGGCGCAGTCTCACGAGCGGTCGCCGCAATGGCGCGCCGACCTCGCCGATATCATCCGCGACGTACAAGCGCAATCGACAAACGGTGTGCAGGCGGCGCTTGCCACGCTCAGTGCGCTCGATGAAGCGGCACAGGAATCGTTGGCGGATCGCGTGCTGGCCGGCACGTCGCTCGACGACGAAGCCGCGCTCGTGCCGTTTATCGGCGCCGCTCTGCAAACGTACTTCACGCGGCTTGCGGCGACGCTCGATGTGGCGTTGGTCGAGCATTGCGATATTCCCGGAATTTGCCCCGTCTGCGCGTCGCGGCCTGTGGCCAGTGTGCTTCGTATCGGCGGCGAACAGGCGAACCTGCGTTACCTCGTGTGCTCGCTATGTGCGACCGAATGGAACATGTCGCGCATTCAGTGCACGTCGTGCGATACCGATAAAGGCGTCAAATACTTGGTGCTGCAGGCCGAAGGCGACTCAAAGACCGAGGCCGCGGCGCGCGCCGAGACCTGCGATGAATGCAAGAGCTACCTGAAGATCTTCTATCAGGAAAAAGATCCGCAGCTTGATCCAACCGCCGATGACCTTGCCACGCTCGCGCTCGACCTGCTGGTCGACGAGCAGGGTTACGCGCGGTCAGGACCCAACTTGTTGTTCCATCCCGGTACGTCCTAGCTATGCCTGACTTGACTCTGCCCGGTACGGGCGACTCAAGCGAAGGCAGAGCAGGCGGATCAAAGTCCAACGCTTCGCCCGGTACGGCGGTTCGCTTGCCCGCGGTGGATCGGCTGCTGGCATCGCCGCAACTCAACGCGGCAGCGGCCGAGCACGGCACGTTGCAGGTCAAGCGTGCGGTGCAAGTCGTGCTGGCGGAAAACCGCGCAGCCATCGTTGCGGGTGCACCGGTCCCGGACAGCGAAACCTTGACCGCACAAGTGCGACAGCGCTTGTCGCAGGTCAACACTTCAAGGCTGCGACCGGTGTTCAACCTGAGCGGCACGGTGATCCATACCAATCTCGGTCGCGCGTTGTTGGCCGAAGAGGCGATCGTGGCGGTCGGCGACGCGATGCGAAGCTACACCGCGCTCGAATACGACGTTGCCAGCGGCGGCCGCGGTGACCGCGACCATATCGTCGAAGATTTGCTGCGCGAGCTGACCGGCGCCGAAGCCGCGACGGTCGTCAACAACAACGCCGCCGCGGTCTTGTTGTCGCTGAAAGCGTTGGCTACGCGCAAGGAGGCGATCATCTCGCGCGGCGAGTTGATCGAAATCGGCGGCGCGTTTCGCATGCCCGACATCATGAAGGCCGCGGGCTGCAAGCTGGTCGAAGTCGGCACCACGAACCGCACGCACGCGCGCGATTATGAAGACGCGTGCGGACCGAGAACCGGCTTGATCGTCAAGGCGCATTGGTCGAACTACGCGATCACGGGGTTCATCGCAACGGTCGACGATTCAACGTTGGCGCAAATTGCACACGCGCGCGGCCTGCCGTACATGGTGGATCTGGGTTCCGGAGCGTTGATCGATCTGTCGCTGCATGGGTTGCCGAAGGAACCATTGCCTCAGGAATCTCTCGCCGCCGGCGCGGATGTCGTGACCTTCTCGGGCGACAAGTTACTCGGTGGTCCGCAAGCGGGATTGATCGTCGGCCGCGCAGACGCCATTGCCAGGATCAAGAAAGACCCGCTGAAACGTGCGCTGCGGGTCTCGAAGCTGACGATGGCTGCGCTGGAGGCGACGCTGCGCATCTATGCAAGCGGCCATCGGCTCGAAGAACGACTGCCGACGCTCTCGTTGCTGACGCGCAGGCAACGCGGAAATCCGCGCAGCTTGCGAGCGCATCGCGAGCGCGCTGAAAAATGCGGTCGCGCCGACTTTCTCGGTGGCGGTCGAAGACTGCGCAAGCCAGATCGGCTCCGGCAGCATGCCGGCCGAGCGCTTGCCGTCGGCAGCGCTGGTGCTCCGCCCAGGCGGCAAAGTCAGCGGACGCGCGATCGAACGGCTGCAGGACCGATTCCGCGCCCTGCCGACGCCAGTGATCGGACGCGTTGCCGATGGCGCGCTATGGCTCGACATGCGCTGTCTGTGGCCGCGCGACGAAGGTGCGTTTATTGACAATCTGAAGGCGCTCGTCACGCCATGATCATCGGAACCGCCGGGCATATCGATCACGGCAAGACATCGTTGATCAAGCGATTGACCGGTCGCGACACCGACCGGCTGCCGGAAGAAATCAAGCGCGGCATCTCGATCGAGCTTGGCTACGCCTACGTGCCGGCTGGCGACGATGTTCTGGGTTTTGTCGATGTGCCAGGACACGAGAGATTCATTCACACGATGCTGGCGGGCGCTACCGGTATTGATTTCGCGCTGTTGGTGATTGCGGCCGACGACGGCGTGATGCCGCAGACTGACGAGCATCTGGACATCCTGCTGCTGCTCGGCATTGAGATAGGAGCGATTGCGCTGACCAAGATCGATGCGGTGTCGTCCGAACGCGTCGATGAAGTGCTGCTTCAGTTGTCCGATCGTTTGCGTGGTACGGCCGCAGCGCACTGGCCGGTCTTTCCGGTTTCATCAGCTGAGCGGCGACGGCATTCGCGATCTGCAGGCGCATCTGCTCGATGCGGCGGCGAGCCGCGCGTCGCGGCCGACGGCAGGACATTTCCGGATGGCGATCGATCGTTGTTTTACGTTGTCCGGCATCGGCACCGTCGTGACCGGTACCGCGCACGCTGGCGAGGTTCGCGTCGGCGAGTCGGTGACCGTAGGACCGACCGCTCACGGCGCGCTGACCGCGCGCGTGCGGGCAATCCACGCACAGGACCAGGCCAGCACTCTCGGCGTCGCCGGACAACGCTGCGCGCTGAACCTCGCGGGCATCGACAAGGCGCAAATCGAGCGCGGCATGTGGGTGCAGGCGTCGGCCCTGACCAACATGACGGAGCGATTCGATGCGACGTTGATCTTGTCTGCAAGCGTTTCCAAGGCGTTTGCCAATTCGTCGACGGTGCATCTGCATCACGGCACCGACGATGCGATGGCTAAAGTGGCGGTGCTGGATGCCGCGCGCATCGAGCCCGGGGAATCGCAGCTGGTATCGCTGACGCTCGACCGTCCGCTCGCAGTGTGCCGCGGCGACCGCTTCGTGATTCGCGATGCATCGGCGCAGCGCACGCTTGGCGGCGGCACGGTGCTCGATGTGATGGCGCTCGGTTCGGCCGCGCGCCGTGGCCGGCGCGCCCCTGCGCGTCTGCAATTGTTGGCGGCGCTGCGCGACGGTTCGCGGGTTGATGCTTTGCGTGCGTGGCTTGATCGCGAGCCGGTGCCGCTGTTGCGCATCGCGTCGGCCTGGAATCTGCGCGACGACGAGCTGCGTGAGCTGATTGACGCTAGCGGCGCGCATGTTGCCGTGAACGTAGCGATCTCCTCCGAGCACTGGCAGCGCTTGCGCAATGAAGTCCTGACAGCGATAGGGCTTGCACACGAAAAAGAACCCGAAATGCCCGGCGTCGAGCAGCAGAGACTGCGGCGCATGATCGCGCCCGCACTCGGCATGGACGTGTTCGGATCGGTGATCGACGAGCTGCTTGAACAATCCTCTCTGCAGCGACGCGGCGCATTTCTAGCCTTGCCGACGCACAGTGCGGCGCTGGGCAAGGATCAGCGCGCGCGGTGGGAGCGCATCAAGCCTTTGCTCGACGATCGCAAATTTGATCCGCCGCGCGTGCGCGACATCGCACGCGACACGGGCATTCCCGAAGTCGAAGTGCGGCACTTGCTGAAAACCGTCGCGCGCACCGGCGAGGTGGCGCAAGTCGCGCACGACCACTTTTTCCTAACGAGTGCGGTCGCAGAGCTCGCGGACATCGCGGGCCGCGTAGCCGAGCGCAACGGTGCCGCGCGCGCCGCCGAGTTTCGCGATCAGATCGCCACCGGCCGCAAGCTCGCAATCCAGATTCTGGAATTTTTCGACAAGGTGGGCTACCTGCGCAGAGTGCGCGACGATCATCTGGTGCGGCGCGCGAATCCATGGCGCGCTTAAGATCCTTTGCAATATCACTAACGCGGAAGAGTGTCGTGTCCCGGTGGGCCGGCCAGACTTCAAATCTGGTAGGGGTTGCCAGCAATCCCTGGTGGGTTCGACTCCCATACTCTTCCGCCACGAACATGCGAAGCTGTTCCTGGCGGGGCCGGCGCTTTGCGGCGCTCGCGAGGATCAAGAACGAGGGCACTCGGCTGGTCCCCTCGTGCTCCCCTAGCCAGTATGAGGGGCAGCAGAGATGACGTCTCCGCTCGACCAACTGGCCACCGACTGCTCTACGCGCCCGAGCAGGACATGTGGGTGCGCTTCGATGCCGACGGCCGCGCGCGCATCGGTGCGACGCACCTTGTGTCGGCGCACGGTCAGTTCATGTTGTTCACCCCGCGTCCGGCTGGCAGCACGATCGAGCGTGATCGCTCGATGGGCGTGATGGAAACCGGCAAGACGGCGGTGGCGATTCACGCGCCGCTGTCGTGCCGCATCGTCGAGTCGAATTCGTCCGCGGTCGACAACATTCATCTGATCATCACCGACCCGTACGGCGCAGGCTGGCTGTTCAGCGTCGAGCCGACCGCCCTTGATACCGAGCGCGCGATGTTGATGGACGTCGTCGCGTACCGCGAATGGCTGAAGCCGCGATTGGCAGAAAAACTGGTGCCGCCAATCGACGATTTCTATACCGAAGACTTCGACATCGATCCCAACCGCGGGTACTGATGAGCAGAGTTGCCGACAAGCTGGTGATCGTGCTGTGGTCGGCGGGTCCGGATGCTCCGAACGGCCCTGTGCTGGCAGCCGCACCGTTTGTCTATGCACTGGCGGCGCGTGCGCTGGAAGTCGACGTTGACATGCACTTCACGTCGAGCACGGTGCGTTGGTTACTGCCCGGCGTAGCGGACGCTGCGCACACCGATGCCGAGCGCACCAAGACCGTTGGCGATTTCATTCGCGAAGTGAAAGTAGCAGGCGTGAAGCTGTATGCCTGCGGCATGGCGATGCACGAACACGCGCGCGGTGAAGCGCTGATCGCCGAATGCGACGGCCACGCGGGCGCTGCGACCGTCGTTTCGGAAACGATGAATCAACGGACGCGAACGTTGGTTTTTTAAGCTAGTCCATCAATCGTCCGTCAGGACGATCAAACGCCGCAACGGGCGCGCCGATGTTTAACTTGAGGCGCAGCTAATGGAGGCGGCAATGCCGGAGGATGTCAAGAACGGTTCTGACTCGGGCGACGATCTGAACATACTGGCAGGCGTGGTCGCGCTGGTTTCTCTGGCGCTTCTGGCGACGGCTCTGTGGAGCTAGCGCGTTCGCCGGATCAATCTCGATTGGCGACTAATGCCGTTGTCCAGCAGAAGCGCGCCACCTGCGGCGAGCTCCTCGACGTTGCGCGCAATGAACTGGCGAAACGGCAATCGAAAATAGCGCTCGTTGATGATGCACGCGTAGTGCCATCCGGCGCAGCGTTGGATGAGTTCTTCCAGTGCGACGTTGCGCACGATCAGCAGGTGGAACTTAATCAGTGTCTTGATCACGCTGCGCGCGTTACGTTCGGGGCTCGCTTCGAGCGCGTCCAGGCGCGCGAACGCGCGTTCGAGCGCCTGATCCACTTCAGTAAACGGCGCGCCATGGCCTGGAATGACACGCCGCGGGTTCATCTTGCCGATCAACTCCAGGATCGCGCGTTGCTCGGCAAAGCCCGACTCGCCCTCGACTTCGGGGAAGATCGCGCCGAAGCCGTGCTCCCACAGTGCGTCGGCGGAGATGAGCGTGCGATCGTCGGCATTCCAAAGAACAATCGAGTGCGGATCATGCCCAGGCGATGCAAACGCCTGCCACTCGCATCCCCCCGTCCTCAAGCGCTCGCCTGGCCGAAGCACAGCGTCGAAACTGAAACGGTCGCACGCTTGGCCGCATGCCGAGAAGCCGAGCATCTCTTCGTTCCAGCGCTCGACGGCTTCGGCGTGTCCGGGCGGAATCGTGATTGACGCACCCAACTCGCGGGCTAGCAGGGCGTTACCGCCACAGTGATCGGAGTGAAGATGCGTGTTGATGATGCGGGCGAGCTTCCGGCCGCCAAGCGCCTGGCGCACCAGCTGCAGCGTTTGCTCGCCATGCGTGACGTAGCCGGTGTCGACCAGCGTCGCCGAGTTATCGTCGTCGAACAACACAATATTGTTCGACGACACCCAGCCGCGCTCGAGAACCTGCATCGACAAAGCAGCAGCTGCCGGAGCAGCGGTCATGCGGTGCGTCGCACTGGCAGTAGCGCCCACACCGCGCGCTTTTCGTCTTCGCTCATTTGCGACCATCGCGCGATTTCGTCGATAGAGCGCCAGCAGCCTTCACACCAGCCAGCTGGCCGCATCCATTTTGCAAACCGAAATGCACGGTGACGGCACCGGCGAGTCGAGTGTGTAATGGAGCTGCTGCGTTCAAGCCGTCGCGCTTCGCTTCGATTGCAGCCTCTGATTGAAGCGCGCGGCGTCGATGACGACGCGTTCGTGCGTGCCCTCGGAAATCAGATCGTGGCCGTCGTGCGCCTGCGCACTGAAAGTGACTTTGCGGCCGTCGACACTGAGTACTTCACAGTGAACTCGCACCGTAAGCCCGGGTGGCGTTGCCGCCAGGTGCGAAAAGTTGACGTGCGTGCCGACCGATTGCTCTCGCGGCCAATCGAGGAATGGCTTGATCGCCAGCTGGCAGACGCCTTCCATCAATCCAATCAAGTATCCGGTGGCGAACACTTCGGGCATCTCGCCGAACTCTGACCATTCGGGATACAGGCGCGGCACCGTTTTGTTGGCGGGAACCTTGTATTCGAAATCGAACTGAATACCGGGTTTCAGGTCAGGTGACATGGATCGTGATCTGACTGCTCAAGCGGCGAGTTTTGCGGTGACGGCATTGCCCGCGCGCGAGTGTGCTTTGCGGTTAAGAATGCCGCTGATCCATTGGCCGGTTGCGACCGCTTTCGAGAAGTCGATGCCGGTTTCGATGCCAAGGCCGTTGAGCAGGTACAGCACGTCTTCGGTGGCAACGTTTCCGGTCGCTCCTTTCGCGTAGGGGCATCCGCCAAGTCCGGCGATACTGGAGTCGAAGCTCGAAATGCCGAGTTCGAGACACGCATAGACGTTGGCGGTCGCCATGCCGTAGGTGTCGTGAAAGTGGCCGCTGATGTCGTCGAGATCGTAAACAGCGAGCACGGCGTCCATGACACGCTTGGTGTTCTCCGGTGTTCCGGTGCCGATCGTATCGGCGACCCCGACGTGCTGGACGCCGATGTCTTTCATCCGCTGCGCGACATGCGCCACGGCGGAGGCTTCTACTTCTCCTTGGTATGGACAACCCAGCGCGCATGAAATGGCGCCGCGAATCCGTACTCCGCGCTGCTGCGCCTGCTCGGTGACCGGGCGGAAGCGTTCGATCGATTCGTCGATCGAGCAGTTGATGTTTCTCTGCGAGAACGCTTCGCTTGCTGCGGCGAACACGACGATTTCGTCGGCTTTGGCGGCCAGCGCACCTTCCATGCCTTTTGCATTTGGCACGAGCACCGAATACGTGACACCCGGTTTGCGGCGAATCCGCGCCATCACATCGGCGGCATCACTCATCTGCGGCACCCATTTTGGCGAGACGAACGACGTGACCTCGATGTTGGTAAAGCCAGCGTCGGTCAGGCGATCAACCAGCTCGACCTTTACGTCTGCCGGAATCATCTGCTTCTCGTTCTGCAGGCCGTCGCGTGGGCCGACGTCGACGATGTGCGCTTGCTTGGGAAGTGTCGGCATGGTGGGCTCCTCAACAGTGCCTCGATGTTAGCGCTGGTTCAAAGGCGCACTAAAGGCTTCGGAAAACGCGCGTCGGACTATGATCCTGCGACCTCTCGGGAAGCCACTGTGTCGCCGGTTCCGCGCCCTGCATTTGCATTGAATATTCAAAAGCCGCCCGGCTCGCAGCTGACGGCAATGGTGACGTTTGTGGTGGTGACCGGCATTCTGTATTTCGGCCGCGAAGTGCTGATTCCGCTCGCGCTGTCGGTGCTGTTGGCATTTCTGTTGGCGCCTGCGGTCAGGCATCTGGAGCGTCGGAAAGTGCCCCGCGCTGCTGCGACCGCCATCATGGTCGGCATGTCGTGCTGCGTAATGGCAGCGCTGATCTGGGTTTCGGTTGTTCAGTTCTTGAGCCTGGCCGCGAGCCTGCCCGAGTACAAGAAGAACATTCAGGAAAAAGTCTCGATCCTGCGATCGGATCCCGACGGCAGCCTTGGCAAAGCTCGCCGCACGCTCGAAGAGATCACCACCGAGATAGCGAAAGACGGGAAATCTGAGGCGCGCAAGGCACCGTCGCCGCGGCTGCAGTCTCCCGCCGATCGCCCCGTTTCGGTGACGATCGAGGACCGGGCGTCGACGCCGTTTGAGTTCATGCGCCAGATCTTGACGCTGCTCGTTGTGCCACTGACGGTGGCCGGCGCAGTGATCCTGTTCACATTCATCATTCTGTTGCGGCGAGAGGACTTGCGCGACCGCCTGATTCGACTTGTCGGACGCGGGCAGCTCAACGTGACCACGCAAGTATTCGAAGAGGCCGCTGATCGCGTCAGCCGCTATTTGCGTGTCCAGCTGATCGTCAACGTTACTTATGGGCTCCCGGTCGGGATCGCTTTGTATGCGCTTGGCGTTCCTAACGCCGCACTGTGGGGGCTGCTGGCAACGGCGCTGCGGTTTATCCCCTACATCGGCGCATGGATCGCGGCTGCGATGCCAATCGGTCTTGCGTTTGCAATCTCCGACGGCTGGTCGCTGGTGCTGTGGACGATCGCAGTGTTCCTGGTGCTCGAACTCATCAGCAACAACCTCATCGAGCCGTGGGTGTACGGATCGAGCACCGGCATGTCTGCGATTGCAATCATCGCGGCGGCCATCTTCTGGACGTGGCTGTGGGGCGCGATCGGCTTGCTGCTCGCGGTGCCCCTGACGGTGTGTCTGGTCGTGATGGGACAGTACGTTCCCCAGTTCGCCTTCTTGAGCATCTTGCTCGGCGATCAGCCGGTGCTGCCACTCGAAGAGCGTCTTTACCAGCGGCTGCTCGCGCGCGATCAGGAGGAAGCCGTTGAGTTGGCAGAAGGCTACGTGGAAGAGCATGGCCTGGAGGCGCTCTACGAATCGGTGCTCATTCCCGTCCTTGGCCTGGCTGAGCGCGATCGCCATAACGGTGCGCTGACCGACGATCGAACGCGCTTCGTTCTCGACGGCGTTCGAACGATGGTCGATGACATCCCCGATCGTGTCGTCAAGGACAAGGAGAATTCCGTCGAGATGCCGTCGGCCGTGCTGACTCCGGAGGCGCCTCTGGGTCCGATCAGCGTCTGCATCGTGCCTGCGCATGACGAAGCCGACGAGATCGTTGGCACCATGCTGCTACGGCGGCTCACGGCGCGCCGTGTCTCCGCCGAATTGCTGACCACCGACGTGCTCAAGAGCGAAGTCTTGGAGCGGGTTGCCAAGCTTGCGCCGCAAGCGGTCTACATTTCTGCGCTGCCGCCCGCAGCGGTGTTGCATGCATCGCATTTCTGCAAGCGACTGCGCCCACAATTTCCGGAGTTGAAAATTGTGATCGCGCTGTGGCACGCCGAGGGCGGCATCGAAAAAGGTCGTGCGCGTCTTATGGCTGCCGGCGCTTCCGACATTGTCGTCACGCTGAAGGATTCGATCGAAAAGCTACCGCCGTCCGCGCTGGTCACGGCGATGCGGTCTGCCGAAGTTCAGCCCGATTCGACGGCCGGTGAGAACCGTACAAGTTCCGCACCTTCGACCACCTGATCGCCGACGCCATATAAGACCTCGCTGACGACGCCGTTCGATGGAGCAATGATCGTGTGCTCCATTTTCATCGCTTCCATCACCAGTAGAGGCGTTCCACGTTCAACGCGGGCACCTGCCGATGTATGGACTGCGATCAGCTTGCCCGGCATCGGTGCGGTCAGCTTTCCGGTCTCGACTTCAGCCGCTGCTGACTGTGCGATGACATCGGCAAGCGCCAGTACCCGATGGCGTCCGTTGTGGAACACATGCAGCTCGTCATCCGCACGGACCACATCGGCGGTCAGCGTGTGCTCGCCGAAGCGGATCGACATTCCGGAGCCGGCATGAGCCGTGAATGCGAGCGGAATACTGCGACCGCCGTGGTGAAACACGTAACCGTCGCGAGCGTATTCAATGATGACCTCATGCGCGGTGCCTGCCGAGTTCAGCGTCATCGTGCGCCGATAGGTCGTATTCAGGCGCCATCCATGTGCTGAGCTCCACGGATCGGGCGCTGCGCTGCGCGTCTCATCGGCCAGGACACGAGCGCACGCGAACGCGAGCATGGTCTGAGTGACGTGTGACGAAGCTACATCACTGCCGAGATCCGGAAACAGTCGTTCGCGTTCCTGTTCGATCAGGCCCGTGTGAACATCGCCGCGCGCGAAGGCGTCATTGGAAACGAGCCGCGACAGGAAGTCGACGTTGTTGGCGACACCGACGATATGAAACTCGGTGAGCGCCGCGTGCATGCGCGCAAGCGCATGCGGTCGATCCTCCCCCCATACGATCAGCTTGGCGATCATCGGGTCGTAGTACGGAGAGATCTGATCACCGGCGCGCACGCCGGCGTCGATGCGCACGGGCGCCGGATCGTGAAATCCGTTGTCGTCGTGGTTGCGACGAAATTCGACGGCGCGCGGGTTGCGCCAAGTGCAAAATGCGCCCGGTCGCCGGTAAGAACCCCTTATCAGGGTTCTCGGCGTAAATGCGCGCCTCGAATGAGTGACCGCGAATCGAAAGTTGCTGGTGCAGATCCGGAATGATCTGGGTCAAGGCTTCGCCGTCGGCGACCCGAAGTTGCCATTCGACGAGGTCGTAGCCGGTGATCATCTCGGTGACCGGATGTTCGACCTGCAGCCGCGTGTTCATCTCCATGAAAAAAAACTCGCCCGACGGGTCGGCGATGAACTCGACAGTGCCGGCGCCAACGTAGCCAACCGCCTTGGCAGCGGCCACCGCTGCTTCGCCCATTGCGCGGCGGCGTGCTGCGGTCAAACCGGGTGCAGGCGCTTCTTCGATGATCTTCTGATGCCGGCGCTGCACCGAGCAATCACGCTCGAACAAACTGACAGCGTCGCCATGACCATCGGCGAAGATTTGAATCTCGATGTGCCGCGGTCGCTGCACGTACCTTTCGATCAAAACGTGATCGTCGCCGAATGAGGCTTTTGCTTCGCGCTGGCACGAAGCGAGAGACGAAATGAACTCTTCGGACCGGCTGACGACGCGCATGCCTTTGCCGCCGCCGCCTGCGCTCGCCTTGATGAGTACCGGGTATCCAATGCGGTCAGCTTCGGTCTGCAACAGGTCGGGCTGCTGCCGGTCGCCGTGATAGCCCGGAACCAGCGGCACCTTGGCGCGCTCCATCAGCTTTTTCGCTTCGCTCTTACTGCCCATCGCATGAATTGCGGAAGGCGGTGGCCCGATGAAGGTGACCTTTGCGTCGGCGAGCGTTTGCGCAAACGATTCGTTCTCCGAAAGAAAGCCATAGCCCGGGTGGACAGCATCGGCACCCGTCGCACCGACCGCCGCCATGATCCGGTCGCTGCGCAGATAGCTCTCGCTCGCGGGCGCCGGCCCGATGCGAACCGCTTCGTCGGCCATCGCTACGTGGCGGCTGTTGGCATCGGCATCCGAGTACACCGCCACCGTGCGAATTCCCATTCGCCGCGCGGTTGTCATCACGCGGCAGGCAATTTCTCCGCGGTTGGCGATCAGGATCTTGTTGAACATGGTCACGCGCGGAGAAATCGCCTGCATGCTGCGCATGCCCGCGGTATGTAGCTCGCAGCCGAGGCTGCTCGGTCTCCGCGGTTAGCGATGAGTATCTTGCCGAACATGACGGTCAGGAGGGATGGCGAACAGTTTGCGCACAACACGTGCGATGAAGCGTACGAGCTTGGGCAGCAGCCAGATCGCAAGCATCAGCAAAACAATGACGATGCCGAGCGCGATCAGCGGATAACTGAGCACGAGCCACATCAACCCCGCGGTGCCGATATCTTCCGCGACCGACAGACCGATGTTTGAAAACGGTTCGGGCGATGTATTCGCGGCGGCGCGCGTACCCGCCTTCGTGAAGTGGCTGGTCGCGGCAAGCGAGCCGCCGACGATCGCGGCGACGGTCGTCCATACCGCGCTGTCCATTCCACCGAACACGCCGGCTGCCAGGGCAGCGCCGGCCGGAATGCGAACGAACGTTTGAATCGAATCCCACACGGTGTCGACGCCCGGGATCTTGTCGGCGACGAATTCGATGACGAACATCGCGCCGGACGCGGCGAGCACCCAGGGATGCTGCAGAATTGCCAGACCTCCCGGCAACTCGACCCAACCCGCATAGCCCACCAATCCTGCAATCAGCAGCACGGCATAGAGGCGGATGCCGCTCGCAAAACCCAGCACGGCAGCCAGCGCAATCAGTTGCGGAATGTCGAATGTCTGCATCACTCCGGAGCCGATTCGTCGTTTTCCGCCATCGCCTCGTATTCGAGGACCCACCGCGGCTTGCGCTTATCAAGGAACGAGCGAACGCCTTCGCGTCCATCTTGACTGGTGCGAATGTCTGCGATGCGCTGCGCCGTATCAGCCACCAGCGTGTCATCGATCGTCCGGGCGGTCAGATCGCGCACCAATCGCTTGGCCTCGCCCACCGCGTGTTGGCTGGTCAACATCAGCGCGCCAAGAATCTCATTCACCTTCCCGTCGAGTTCCTCGGGCGTCGTGATCTCATGCACGAGCCCGATCCGAAACGCCTCGGCTGCGTTGAACTTCTCCGCGGTAAGAAAGTAGCGCCTGGCAGCGTTTGCGTTCATCGCACGCAGCACGTACGGGCCAACGGTGGCGGGGATCAGCCCGAGCTTGGTTTCGGAAAGGCAGAAATTCACGCTCAGCGACGCCACTGAAACATCACATGCGGCAACCAGTCCGACTCCGCCTGCATACACATCGCCGTGGACGCGTGCGATGACCGGCTTCGGGCATTCGTAAATCGTGCGCAGCATCGTTGCCAGCTTCATCGCATCGGCTTGGTTCTCGGCGTTCGAGTATTCCGACATACGCCGCATCCAATCAAGATCGGCGCCCGCGCAGAAGGCGGGCCCCCGCGCCGCGAGCACGATCGCGCGCACGTCGTCATCGTGTCCGAACTCTTCGAACGCCGCCGTCAGGTCCGCGATCGACACTTCGTTGAATGCGTTGCGCACCTCTTCGCGCGCCAGCCAGATGACCGCGACGCGATGATTGACGCTGACTTCCAGAGTTTTGAATTTCATTTCGTTACGAGAATGGGCTGACAAATGGATCGAAGGCAATCAGGAAGGCGTTCGCCTGATCGCAGGCGAGAACGCGACAAGCGTTCACGCCATTCACGCCGGCTGCCATCGCTTTGCCACCTCCTCAAGCATCACCTCAGTGGCACCGCCACCGATTGCCAACACGCGCGCATCGCGTACCAGCCGCTCGATGGCGCTTTCGCGCATGTAACCCATGCCGCCGTGAAACTGCTGGCACGTGTAGGTCACCTCGTTGACCAATTCGCCGGTCAGCGCTTTCAGCATCGACACTTCGCGCACAGCATCGTGCTGCTGGTCGACCATCCATGCGCAGTGGTACAGCAACTGGCGCGCAGCTTCGGTTTTGGCAGCGAGCATTGAAAGCTGCTGGCGAACCGTTTGCTTTTCCCATAGCGCCGCACCGAACGCTTTGCGCTCGTTGACGTAACGATAGGCGAGGTCGAGTGCCGTCAAACAGTGCCCGACCGCCATCGAGCCGAGCGCGATGCGTTCCGTCTGAAAGTTGCGCATGATCGCGTAGAAGCCGGTGTTTTCCTCGCCGATTAGCTGATCGGCAGGAATACGGCAGTTGTCGAATACCAGCTCCGCTGTATCCGAAGCAAGCCAGCCGCTCTTCTTCAGCGCGCGGCCGACACTGAACCCCGGCGTCCCCTTTTCCACTGCGAAGATCGACAGGCCGCGTGAACCTTTTGCGTCCGCATCGGTACGTGCCGCGACAAACACCAGATCGGCGTGAACGCCGTTGGTAATGAACATCTTGCTGCCATTGAGCAGCCACGTGTCGCCATCTCGCTTCGCGTGCGTCCGAATGGCTGCGACGTCGGAGCCTGCGTCGGGTTCTGTGACCGCTACGGCGGTGATCAGCTCACCCGAAATCACTTTCGGAAGCCAACGCTGTTTCTGTCCGGCGGTGCCCGCGTGCGCCAGATGAGGGCTGGCCATGTCGGTATGAACCAGCACCGTGATGACGAATCCGCCGGAAGTCGCGCGCGACAGCGCCTCCTGAAACACGACATTGGTCATCATATCGGCGCCGGCGCCGCCGTACTCTGGCGAGTACATCAGGCCCAGCCATCCGAGCTTGCCCATTTTTCGCAACACATCGCGCGGCGTCGAGCCGGCTTCGTCCCATTCCAATGCGTGCGGCTCGACTTCGGTCGCGATAAAGCGCGCAACTTGCCGGCGCAGCTCGTCATGCTCGGCACCCGTATGAACGCTGATGCTCACTGCAGACGGTCCATCACATTCGAAAGACGCCGAACTTCGTCTCCGGAATTGGCGCGTTCAACGCGGCCGACAACCCGAGTGCGAGGCACATCCGGGTGTCGAGCGGGTCGATGACTCCGTCGTCCCACAGTCGCGCGCTGGCGTAGTACGGGTGCCCCTGATGTTCGAACTGTTCGAGAATCGGCGCCTTGAATGCGGCTTCTTCATTCGTGCTCCACGCACCGCCGCGCGCCTCGATTCCGTCTCGCTTGACGGTGGCCAGCACGCTGGCGGCCTGCTCGCCACCCATCACATTGATTCGCGCGTTCGGCCACATCCATAGAAAGCGTGGCGAATACGCGCGGCCGCACATACCGTAGTTGCCGGCGCCGAAGCTGCCGCCGATGATGACCGTGAACTTGGGAACTTGCGCGCACGCAACCGCGGTCACCATCTTGGCGCCATGACGCGCAATACCTTCGTTTTCGTATTTGCGGCCGACCATAAAGCCGCTGATGTTCTGCAAAAAGACGAGCGGCACTTTGCGCTGGCAGCACAGTTCGATAAAGTGCGCCGCTTTCTGCGCGCTTTCGGAAAACAAGATGCCGTTGTTCGCAATGATGCCAACCGGCATGCCTTCGATCCAGGCAAACCCGGTGACCAGCGTTGTTGCGTAGCGAGCTTTCCATTCGTCGAGCTCCGAAGCATCGACGATGCGCGCGATGACCTCGCGCACGTCGTACGGACGGCGCGTATCGGTCGGGATCACGCCGTACAAATCGGCAGGATCGTGTTTGGGTGGTCGCGGCTCGCGGATATCCTGCGCGACCGGTTTGACGTAGTTGGTGGTGGCCATGATGCGGCGCGCCGAGCGCAAGCGCGTGCGCATCGTTCGCCGCAAGATGGTCCGCGACGCCCGACAGCCGCGTATGCACATCGCCACCACCAAGCTCTTCGGTACTGACGACTTCGCCGGTAGCGGCCTTGACCAGCGGCGGGCCGCCGAGAAAAATCGTTCCCTGATTCGCAACGATGATTGATTCGTCGCTCATTGCAGGCACGTATGCACCGCCTGCAGTACACGAACCCATTACTACCGCAACTTGCGGAATGCCGGCGGCCGACAACGTCGCCTGATTGAAAAAGATGCGGCCGAAATGCTCGCGGTCGGGAAAGACGTCATCCTGGTTCGGAAGGTTGGCGCCACCTGAATCGACCAGGTAGATACACGCCAACCGGTTTTCACGGGCGATCTCCTGTGCTCGCAAATGCTTCTTGACGGTGATCGGGTAGTAGGTGCCGCCTTTGACCGTCGCGTCGTTGCAAACGATCACGCACTCGCGGCCGGCGACTTTGCCGACTCCGGTGATGATGCCGGCCGATGGCGCAGCGCCGTCGTACATGCCATAGGCGGCAAGTTGCGACAGCTCAAGGAACGGTGTGCCGGGATCGAGCAGCATCTGCACACGATCGCGCGGCAGCAGCTTGCCACGAGCGATGTGTTTGCTGCGTGCTTGCTCGCCACCGCCGGCGGCAATGGCCGTGACCTTGTCCTTTAAATCGGCGACCTGCGCGCGCATCGCCTGTGCATTGGCCTGAACTTCATCGCTCCGCGAATTGAACCTTGTTTCGAGCACACTCATGGTCGTATGTTAGTGGCAGGCTTGCTTGGCGCCTCGCGCTGCAGTCCGAACAAATCATCTTCGGTCCAGCCGAGCGCAGCCAGGTCATCGGTGCGGAAACGTGTTTCGCTCGGCATTAAGAACTCGTCGAGCTGAGGCGGCTTGATTGCGGTGCCGGCAAGCATCGCGTGCGCCTGACCGCGATGGTGAATTTGATGCGTCAATAAGTGCATCAGCACATGCCGCGCAAGATCGCGTTGCACGAACGTCTCGCGATCCATTTCTGTCATTGCTTCGAGTGCGGCATCGTCGGCAACGTCGCACCAGTCGATCAGACGCTGGTCGGACTTCACCTGGGCCGCAGCAAGCTCATGCATGTCGTCGTACGGCGTTTCAGTAGCAAACGCGCGCCGCATATCCCGCTCTCGGTACAGCGCGGCGATGTAGTACCAATCGACGATCAGTATGTGGTTCAGCGTGGCCCACAGGCTGGGGAAGAAGCTGGTGCGGAGCGCCTTGAATTCATCGTGAGTCAGCTGACTGCACGCGCCATGCAACCGATGATTGGCCAGTCGGTTCGCGCGTGCCAATGTGCGAAAGTGCTGCAGCAGAAGGCTCATGGCGAGGGCATCACCGACACGCCGGGTGCTGCGGCGACTCGCTTGAGCCAGGCGCGGACTGCGGGATACGGCGCGATATCGAAGCCGCCCTCATCGGCTTTGTGTGTGTAGGCGAACAACGCCAGATCGGCGATTGACAGCACATCGCCTACAAAAAAGTCATGCTCGGATAAATGCCGGTCCATCACGCCCAGCGCCACATACCCGCGCTTCTCAAGCTCCGGCAAGCGCGGGTCGTCGTGCCGTTTCAGAAACGCACGGATGTAGCGCGCGACCGCGATAGCGGTCTCGTGGCTGTATTGCTCAAAGAACATCCACTGCAGTACGCGCGCTCGCTGGAACTTGTCTTCGGGGACCAGCGAGGTTCCCTCGCCGAGATACCACAAGATCGCATTCGATTCGGGTAAGAACGTGCTCTGGTCGACGGCGAGCACCGGCACCTTGCCGTTCGGATTCATCGCAAGAAACGATGGCGTATGCGTTTCGCCTTTCAGCGTGTCCGTCTCGCGCCACTGGTAGGGCAGGCGCAAGTGCTCGAGCGCCATCTTGATCTTGTGACAGTTGCCGGACGACGCCATTCCGTAGACAACGTAGCTCACGAGGCCTCCTTTAGCAGCGAAACTGGGAATCAGACCGAAGTTTGCCACTGCGGGCATCAGGCAAACTTCGCCCGCAATGAGCCTCCCGTCAGATTCGATCAGCGCAAGTTCGGTCGGCATCGTCACGCCGCAGCTGTTGCGATTCGACTCCGCACTGCGTTTGTCGAGCGGCGCAACGATCAATGGCTACTCGTTGATGTGCGAAACCTACGGCGAGCTCAACGCCGCTCGCAGTAACGCCGTCTTGATTTGCCATGCCCTGAATGCTTCGCATCATGTGGCGGGGACGCATGCCGACGATCCGGGTTCGCTGGGGTGGTGGGACAACATGGTGGGTCCCGGCAAGCCGGTTGATACGAACCGCTTCTTCGTCGTCGGCGTAAACAACCTCGGCTCGTGTTTCGGTTCAACGGGGCCGATGTCGATTGATCCGTCATCGGGCAAGCCGTACGGAGCGAGCTTTCCGGTCGTGACCGTCGAAGACTGGGTGAACGCGCAGGCACGGCTGGCCGACACACTCGGCATCGAATGCTGGGCGGCCGTGATGGGCGGGTCGCTCGGCGCTATGCAGGCGCTTGTCATGGACGATTCAATACCCTGAGCGCATCGCTCACTGCGTGTCGATCGCTTCGGCGCCGAAATTATCGGCGCAGAACATTGCATTTAACGAAGTGGCGCGCACCGCGATCCGGTCGGATCCGGACTTTCACGGCGGCGACTACTACGCACACGCCACGGTGCCGAAGCGCGGCCTGCGCGTCGCTCGCATGATCGGCCACATCACATATCTGTCGGGTGAAGACATGGCCGAAAAGTTCGGCCGGGCGATGCGCGAGGCCGATTACCAGTTCCACTACGAAATCGAATTCGAAGTGGAGCGCTACCTGCGCTACCAGGGTGATAAATTCTCCGAGTATTTCGACGCCAACACTTATTTGTTGATTACGCGGGCGCTCGACTACTTCGACCCCGCGAAAGGCACCAACGGTGACCTGGTGGCGGCGTTAGCACCGGCGCGCGCGAAGTTTCTGCTGGCGGCATTCACCACCGACTGGCGTTTTCCGCCGGCACGCTCGCGCGAGATCGTCGAAGCGCTGATCGACAATGGGCGCGATGTCGCCTACGCCGAAATCGATGCGCCGCATGGCCACGATGCGTTCCTGCTGGACGATCATCGTTATCACCGCGTGGTGCGGTCGTACTTCGACAATATCGCGCAGGCGCTGCGATGACAGCCGGCTCACTTCGCGTCGACCTGCAGCAGATCGCCGATTGGGTGCGGCCCGAAAGCCGCGTACTCGACCTCGGTTGCGGCGATGGCGCACTACTTGCGCACCTGCGCGAACACAAGCGTTGCCGTGGCTACGGCGTAGAGATCAGCGACGACGAGGTTGCCGAGTGCGTGCGCTCCGGCATCAATGTCATACAGGCGAATCTGGACGCGGGCCTTCGCATGTTTGCGGACGCGATGTTCGACACCGTCGTGTTATCGCAGACACTGCAAGCAATGCACAACGCCGAAGGCATTCTGCGCGAAATGGCGCGCGTCGCCCGACAAGGCGTGGTCAGCTTTCCGAACTTCGGACACTGGGAGCACGCGGTGTCATTGCTGCGCGGCAGGATGCCGGTGACCCGCCACATTCCATATCAGTGGTACGACACGCCCAACATTCATTTGTGCACGCTGAAGGATTTCGAGGCTCTCGCGACGAGATTAGGATTGAACATCACCGGCCGCGCTGTGTTTACCAACGGCTCGCGCGTCACCACGTTGCCTGCTTTACGCGGTGCACTGGCGGTGTACCGTTTCGAGACGCAGTAGTGGACTTGCCGCTGTGGATCGCTGGGTCTACCTTTCAGCGTGCACTGCACTCCACAGGACTGCAATGGTTCGTTTATTGATGTTGATGTGACATGAAGTCAACGTCACGACTACAAATCTGCGAAGAAAAAATGAGCCGAGCTCCGCTATGAATCAAGCGTTGCGCGACAAACTGATCCGAAATATCGATGACGTCGAATGGCGCGCCGGACAATGCACATTCGCCGCTGTATGAAGGCGTTCGATCCGCAAGCGTTATCGGCCGGCGCGTCGCCGGTACCGTCGCCAAGAAGCTGGGTGCCGCGGTCGATTGGGTGCCGCCGGGCAAAGCCACGTGTCCGTACCACTTTCACTACGCGCAGGAGGAGATGTTCGTGATCCTCGAAGGCTCGGGTACGTTGCGCGTTGCGGGCGAGCGAATTCCGAAGTGCGGCAAGGCGATGTGATCGGTATTCCTGCCGGCCCGGAATATCCGCATCAGTTGATCAACACATCGAATGCGCCGCTTAAATATTTGTCGATCAGCACGCAGGAGTTTCCTGAAGTCTGCGAATACCCTGACTCGGGCAAGTACCTGGCGTTCACGCCGGTAGCGGGGCCGTTGCTTGAAAAAGGTCGCATGCACCGGCCCGACACCGACCTCGACTACTGGGACGGCGAGCCTTGATGGCGGCGGCCTGCGCTGCGACTCGCGAGCCAGACCAGTAGCAGCACGGGCACGCCGATCCACGCGGTGCTCTGAAAAAACGTGACGTAACCGTACGCGTCGACGAAGGCGCCGGAGAAACCGGCGACGAATTTGGGCAGCAGCAACATCACCGACGAGAACAGCGCGTATTGCGTCGCCGAGTAGGCAACGTTGGTCAGGCTCGATAGATAGGCTATGAATGCAGCCGACGCGATGCCGCCCGACAAGTTGTCCGCGGAGATCTACAAAGATCAATCCTGTCAGGTCGTGACCGCGCGTGGCGAGCCAGGCGAACAGCAGATTCGACGCCGCCGAAAGCACCGCGCCGGCAAACAAGATTCGCATCACGCCGAAGCGCAGCGCAAGCACGCCGCCAATGAACGCGCCGGCAAGCGTCATTAACACGCCGTAAACCTTCGAGATCGCGGCCACTTCGTCCTTCGAGTAACCCATGTCGACGTAAAACGGAAATGCCATCACGCCTAAAACGACGTCGGAAATGCGATAGGTGGCGATCAAAGCGAGAAGCAGCAGCGCGTGCCAGCGAAAGCGCGCGATGAAATCAGCAAACGGCCCGACGACGGCTGTCTGCAACCAGGCAAGTAAGCGTGCCAGCTGCGAACTAATGCCACGCTCTGCGGAAAGCCTGCGCGCCAGTGCCAGTTCTTCTGCAGCGATGTCGTCGCGCGCCGCGCTGACTGTCGGTTCGGGCGCAAGGAATGCGGCAATGACGCCGACCAGCATCGACGCCGCCATCACCAGATAGGCAATGGTCCATGCCGATGACACCTGAACGTCGGTCGTGCGAGGCGCTGCACGGCGACATCATCTGCCGCTCGAGCTGCAATCCATAGCACGCCGGCTCCAGCCCAGATCGTCGCCAGCCGGTAACCGGTTTGATACATCGCCGCCAGTGCGGCCTGCTTTTCGACCGTGGCCGATTCGATGCGATATGCATCCAAAGCGATGTCCTGCGTTGCCGACGCGAACGCAACAATCAGCGCAAACCACACCAGTGAATTCAATCCATCGAGCGGATTGATCAACGCCATGCCGATCAAGCCGCCGATGATCGTGAGCTGCGACGCCAGCAACCAACTGCGACGACGGCCCAGCGCGCGTGTCAGACCCGGCAGCGCAAGTCGATCGACCAGAGGCGCCCACGCCCACTTGAACCCGTAGGCGAGTCCAACCCAGCTCAGATAACCGATCGTGGTGCGATCGATGCCGGCTTCGCGCAGACGGAAAGACAACGTTCCGAGCACGAGCAATAACGGCAGCCCGGCCGAGAAACCGAGGAAGAACATGCGCAGCGTTGTGGGTTCGGCGTACACGCGCAGTGTGTCGATCCAGCGGCGAGCCGCGATGGTAGCGCGGACGATGCCTGGATCATCGGAGCACCGACAAGCTCATAGGCGGCCGGTGTACTCGATGGTCAACGGCGCGTGATCCGAAAAACGCTGGCCCATGTAGATCTCCGCAGCTCGCGCGCGTTTGGCAATGCCCGGCGTCGCAATCTGATAGTCAATCCTCCAGCCGACGTTTTTCGCATACGCCTGTCCGAAATTGCTCCACCAGGTGTAACGCTCAGGGCGCGGATCGAGCATGCGAAACACATCGACCCAGCCGTGCTGCTCGAACAGACGCGACAGCCAGGCACGCTCTTCGGGTAGAAAGCCAGAGTGCTTTTGATTGCTGCGCCAGTTTTTCAAATCGATCTCGCGGTGTGCAATGTTGATGTCTCCGCACAAAATGAACTCGCGGCCGCTCGCGGCGAGCCGCTTCAAATGCGGAAGAAACCTTGCCGAGGAATCGAAACTTGGATTCCTGACGATGCGGGCCGGATGAGCCTGACGGAAAGTACGCGGAGATGACGGTGACGTTTGAAAACTCTGCCTCAACATAGCGGCCTTCGGCGTCAAATTCCTTCGCTCCGAAACCAACCCTAACTTCGCGCGGGCGCTTGGATGCATAAAGTGCAGTACCTGCGTAGCCGCGCCGGGTCGCGCAGTGATACCACGCGCGCATTCCGCGCGGCCGGCTTTCCTCCGGAATGTCGCATTCATCGGCCTTCACTTCCTGAAGGCACACGACGTCTGGTTTTGACTGTTCGAGCCAGCTGCGTCAACCCCTTGCGCGTCGCGGAGCGAAGGCCGTTAACGTTAAGCGTTGTGATACGAAACACGGGAATAGCCCTGCATTTGCAAGCTACGCCGAAAAATCACGTCAATTTTGGTCGTTCGCCCCGCCCGCATGCGGCAAAATCGCGGGATTGGCATGAAGCAGGTTTTACGCATCGTCTGTTCGACCTAACGCCTGGATGCTCGCACATGGATTCGCTGCAACAACAATTTATCGAGTTCGCACTCGCCAGCAAGGTACTGGCGTTCGGCGAGTTCAAAACGAAGGCGGGTCGTTTATCGCCGTATTTTTTTAACGCTGGAATGTTTAATCGCGGTGCGACGCTGGGGCGGCTGGCGAAGTTCTATGCGCAGACGCTGTTGCAGGCGCGTGCGCAGGGACGCGTCAAGTTCGATATGTTGTTTGGCCCCGCTTACAAGGGCATCACGTTGGCGTCGGCGACCGCAGTTGCGCTGGCCGAGCTGGGTGTCGACGTGCCGTTTGCGTACAACCGCAAGGAAGCAAAGGATCATGGAGAAGGTGGAGTGATTGTCGGCAGCGCACTCGAAGGGCGTGTCGTGATTGTCGATGACGTCATCACCGACGGTGCGGCAAAGCGCGAATCGGTCGAGTTGATTCGTGCGCACGGCGCGACGCCGGCCGCAGTGCTGATCGCGCTCGATCGCGTGGAACGCGCCGGCAGTGACGAACAGCTGTCGTCGCGATCGGCGGTTCAAGCGTTTGAAGACGACTTCGGCATTCCGGTGATATCGATTGCGAATTTCAGCGACCTGATGCAGTTTCTTGATTCCGATTCACCTCACGCGCGGGGTGCGCGTGCCTTTCGTTCTGCCATGGAGCAGTATCGGGCCAAATATGCAGCTTGATTCGATAAAGCACTTTGTCCGAGCCGGACGGGTTGTCGCGGATCAGGCTTAGGCGTATTGCTAATCACCGCGAGCGCTGCCTGGGCGGCCGGAAGTACGCCGCTAGGTTCCATCTTTACCTGCACCGTAAATGGAAAAACGTTTTCGGGTGATCGTCCGCCGCAGGAGTGCGCTAACACTGACATGCGTGAGTTGAACCGCGACGGCTCGGTGCGCCGCGTCCTGGCGCGGCCGCCGACGCAGGACGAGCTGCGTGCACGCGCGTTGGAAGCCAAGAAGCGGCTTGAAGAAGAAGACAAGCAGCTGGCTCAGCGGCGTCGCGACAAGTCACTGCTGGAAGCGTATGCAAGCGAGGAAGAGATTGAAGTGGCGCGTTCGAAGTCACTTGAGTCAGCGACGCAGTCGATGGTTCGCGCGCCAAGCGCGCATAGATAACCTGAATGGCGAGCGCAAGAAGCTCGACGATGAAGCGGAGTTCTACAAGAAGCGCGTTTTGCCCGACCAAATCAAGCGCAGCTTCGTTTCGAACCAGCAGGAAGTCAGCCAGGCGGAGAAAATCCTGAACGAGGCGCTATCGAGACCAAGCGCATCAACGAGCGCTTCGATGCCGAGAAAAAGCGGTTCCGTGAGCTGCTGGCGCAAGGCGCACGGCCGGTACAGCGCAACCCCGAGACCGACATTCTTCTGGACCCGCGCTTCCAGGGAAAATAGGCGTCGGTAACGAGTGCCTCTATGCGTGCCAATAAGCGTGCAAAATGAGTGCTGAAGATGAAACGCTGGGTCGTCCTTTGCTGGTGTGCGATGGCAGTTGCCGCGAGCGCGCAAAGTGCCGGGGGCCTGTACGTTGCCGGCGACAATTTTGATTTCACGCAGGCGGTCGAGCGCGCTTTAGCGCAGCATCCCTCACCTTCAAAGTTTTTCGTGTTGGCCACCGGCGACGCAGTGCGCGGTCTTTCGGTGGTGGCGCCTCCCGAGCTGGTCGAAGTTCGTAATCGTGGCACTGCCCGCGGCGCCGTTTATCTGGTCTGTCGGCGCGATGTCGAGCGCGAAGCCTTCCAGTTGACCGACCTGGTCTCAGGCGTCGTTGCGGTCAAAGGTTGGCCTGCGCCGGGCAGCGGCGAGTTACCAGAAGGTACCAAGTATTACCGCGGTGAAGACCCATCGAACCTGCCGAGCTCGACAGAAGTGCTGCGGCGCCTGCGTTCGACGTGTTCGTAGTGCCGCCTCACGCGGCCTGGAGCTTCCGGCGCAGTATCTCGTTGACCTGCTGCGGATTTGCTTTGCCGCGCGTGGCCTTCATCGCCTGACCGACGAGCGCATTAAACGCCTTTTCCTTGCCGGCGCGAAACTCGTCGACCGACGTCGCATTTGCGACAAGCACCTGATCGACTATGCTCTCGATCGCCGACAGATCCGAGATCTGCCTTAAAGCCCCCTCGTGCTTCGATCAATGCGGCTCAGCGTCCGCTGCCCTGCGCGTCGCCAGAGTGCGGCGAATACTTCCTTCGCCAGTCTTGTTGACTGATGGTGCCGTCGAGTCACTCCGGGCGATCAGTCCGGCCAGTTGTTCGGCCGACACCGGCGCGTCTGCGAATGCGCGAGGCCGGATTCGTTCAGATTCGCTGCGAGCTCGCCCATCACCCAGTTAGCAGCCATCTTCTTGTCGACCACTGCTCCGCCACTGATTCGTAGTACGCGGCGAACTCGCTCGATGCGGTCAGCGTCTGCGCGTCGTAGGCCGGCAAACCGTATTGACGCTCGAAACGCTCGCGCATCGCACCCGGCAATTCGGGCATCGAGCGGCGCACGCGCTCGATCCAGTCGCTGGCGATCGCCAGCGGCCGCAGGT
The DNA here is from genome assembly GCA_963729165.1 of uncultured beta proteobacterium. Taxonomy (GTDB): domain Bacteria; phylum Pseudomonadota; class Gammaproteobacteria; order Burkholderiales; family Burkholderiaceae_F; genus JACCZX01. Next base: position 297,904 of record CAVSMM010000013.1, on the reverse strand, counting down.
CGGGATCCGGAAAGTAGCGGTAGTCCATCGCGTCTTCCTTGCCGCGCATCGGGCGCGTCTCGTCGCGCTCGGAGTCATACAGCCGCGTCTCCTGCACGACAATCCCGCCGTCTTCGATCAGCTCAATCTGTCGCCGGACCTCGAACTCGATCGCGCGCTCGAGAAACCTGAAGCTGTTCAGGTTCTTGATCTCGCAGCGAGTGCCGAGTTTTTTCTCGCCCGCGCGCCGCACCGAGACGTTGGCGTCGCAGCGGAAGCTGCCCTCCTGCATATTGCCGTCGCACACGTCGAGCCAGATCACCAGCGCGTGCATCGCTTTTGCATATGCAACCGCTTCAGCGGCCGATCGCAGCTCAGGCTCCGAGACGATCTCCAGCAAAGGCACGCCGGCTCGATTCAAATCGATACCCGACACTCCATCGGCGCCGACGTCTTCGTGGACCGACTTGCCTGCGTCCTCTTCCAGATGCGCGCGGGTCAACTTCACGGTCTTGATATACGGCTCGCCGGCGGACGTTTCTCCAACCCTGGGCTGAACGACGAACGTCAATGCGCCGCCTTTGACCACCGGCGTTTCGTACTGGCTGATCTGATAGCCCTTCGGCAGGTCCGGATAAAAATAATTCTTGCGTGCAAAGATGCTGTGCGACGCGACCTCGGCACCCGTCGCAATGCCAAACCGGATTGCACGCTCGACCGCGCCGCGATTCAGCACCGGCAACGTGCCAGGCAAGTGCGAGATCGATGACGCTGGCCTGCGAGTTCGGCTCCGCACCGAAGCGTGTCGACGCGCCCGAGAAGATCTTGCTCGCGGTCGTCAACTGTGCGTGCGTCTCGATACCGATGACGACTTCCCATTGCATGGTCAGTCCGGTGATACGGTCAAACTGCACCCGAGCGGCCGCACACCGGAGCGGCAGGCTAGGCCGCATTTGGCAACTGAGGCGCAGCGATACCGGAAGTATCGCGAGTATTTGTAACGACGCATGGCGCCACGAGGGGCAGACGAGCGGGTGTGCATTTCGGCCGTTTCACTGGACTTTAGTGCAACGTAGTGACTGCGCTTTCGTGCAACACGCGCCGCGCTTCGCCCTGCTCGTGACCGTGTGCGTCCCACGCTGCCTGCGCCATCGTTCGGTGTTGGCGCGCCTGTGCAGGCTGCTTCACCACGTCGAGCGCGGCGGCCATGTTTTCATGCACGATAGCTCGAATGTCGGCAGGCGCCGATTCATCCAGACGTCGCAGTGCAGCCACCGCTTGCGCGTAGCCTGCATCGGTTTGCCCCAGCTGCAACAGGCAATTGGCGCGATCGGCCATGGCGACGGTGCATTCGTGCAGGAAGCCGTCGCCTTCGCATTGCGGCAAGTGCAAGTCGTACAGGGCGAGCGCCTGCTGGTAGCGCTTTTGCAGCACATACATTTCGGCGAGCAGCAGTTGATCGAGCGTTGTGGTCGGTCCATCGGGGACCTGCGCCGCGTATTCGATGCACTGCTGCAAATCTGCGATCGCCTGCTTGACGCCGGACTTGTCGAGCTCGCCCGACCCAGCAGATTGCCGGGCGTGCGCGGCCTTTGACAGCGCCGCACGCTGCAGCCAGCTCGCCATGGCGATCTCGTCGTCGAGGTCCTTGACCACATCGTGCGTCTCTCGATAAAGCCGGTACGCCGTCTCATGGTCATGGGCGTCCTGGTGCAGCGACGCCAGCGCGAGGGAGGCGCGATAGCGCGCTTCGAGCGTAGCGTCGGAGTTCGCCAGAACCGATCTTGCGTGCGTTACGGCGGCGCGAACATCGCCTTCGCGCTGCATGAAGAGCGCCAGGGCCGATTCGCACTCGGCAATCAGGCTCAGCTCGTTCGACTTCCGGGCCTCGCGCAGCGCCGCGTACATCTTGTGCTGCGCGTCGGCAAAGCACTTGGAAAAATAGGTGTCGATTGCACGCACATAGGCGAAGCGCAGCTTCAGCAGGTGCGGCGCATCGTCCGGCATCTCATTTTCGGCGTCAGACAGCGTCCGCTCGGCTTCGGCCACCCTGCCCAGGCGGGCGAGCAGTACGGCACGATCCTGCAGCAGACGGATGCGCTCGGTGACGTGTCCGGCGGCGGCAACGTTGCGCTGATTGGCCTCCAACAGTCGTTGCGACACAGGGGCCTAGTACCCGTCGGGGCGACGCAAATGCCAATCGGTCGCACGCTGATAGGCGTTTGCTACGCCGAGCATGCGAGCTTCGTCAAAATAATTCGCAATCAACTGCAGCCCCACTGGACGTTTTCCATTAATCGGCCCGGCGCCAAAACCACATGGAATGCTCATCGACGGGACGCCCGCCAGGCTACCCGGCACCGTGTAATAGTCCGCCATGTACATCGCGACCGGATCGGCCGCTTTCTCCCCGAAGCCGAAGGCTACGCTTAAGGTCACCGGCCCCGCGATCACGTCACATTGGGAGAACGCCCGGTTGAATTCGTCGGCAATAATCCGCCGCACTTTTTGCGCCTTGATGTAATAAGCATCGTAGTAGCCGTGCGACAGCACGTAAGTCCCGACCAAAATCCGGCGCTTGGGCTCGGCTCCGAAGCCCTCGGAACGCGACTTCTTGATCATGTCGGTGACGTCGCTGTACTCGGCCGCCCGGTGTCCGTAGCGCACGCCGTCGAAGCGCGATAGGTTGCTCGATGCTTCGGCCGGAGCGACCACGTAATACACCGGGATTCCGAGCTCGGCGTTCGGCAGCGAAATCTCAACGAGCGTTGCCCCCAGACGCTGATATTCGGCGAGCGCCTCACGCACGGCGGCCTCGACATCGGGCTGCAACGGCCCGCCAAAGAACTCCTTAGGAACGCCGATCTTCAGTCCCTTGACGTTGACATCCAAAAGGCGCGTGTAGTCCTCGCGCGGCCGATCGACGCTGGTCGAGTCCTTCGGGTCGAACCCCAGCATCTGATTGAACACCAGCGCGGCGTCCTCGGCCGAGCGCGTCATCAGTCCGGCTGTATCCAGGCTCGACGCAAAGGCAATCATTCCCCAGCGCGAAGGACGGCCGTAAGTGGGCTTGGTGCCCGTCACACCGGTAAATGCTGCGGGTTCGCGGATCGAACCGCCGGTATCGGTGGCCGTTGCCACCGGCACCAGGCGCGCGGCCACCGCCGCCGACGAACCGCCTGACGATCCACCGGGAACCGCGCCGTGATCCCATGGATTCAGTACGTTGCCAAACGCGCTGTTCTCGTTCGACGAGCCCATCGCGAACTCGTCGCAGTTGGTCTTGCCCACCGTCACCATGCCGGCTTGCGTCAGGTTGTCCACGACCGTCGCGTCAAATGGGCTGCGATAGCCCTGCAAGATCTTGCTCGACGCCGTCGAAAAGAAATCTTTGGTGACGAAAATGTCTTTGTGCGCGATCGGCACGCCGGTCAGCGGCGTTGCGTTACCTTGCGCCAGTCGCGCGTCCGCCGCCGCGGCCTGCTCGAGCGTGACTTCGGGCCGAACGTCGAGAAACGCATTCAGATTGCGATGCGATTCGATGCGCGCCAGATGTGCCCGCGCCAGTTCCACTGCCGACACTTTCCTATCCGCAAGCGCGCGCGACAGCTCCGCCAGAGAACCCTGTGCGATCTCCATGACTACTCGACCACGCGCGGTACGATGAAAAGCCCGTTCAGTTGTTGCGGCGCGTTGATCCTCACAGCCGCGCGCTGATCGCCCTCGGTCACTACGTCGTCGCGCAGCCGCTGCGAGCCGCCTAACGGATCGGCCATTGGCTCGATATCGGTGGTATCGACCGCCTGCATGCGCTCGATCATCACGAAAATATCGGTCAGCTGTGCCAGCGTGCGCTGCGCTTCGTCGTCGGTGATCTCGATGCGCGCCAGATGCGCAATGCGACGGACTTGGTCGAGATCGAGTGACATGCGTGCGGGATGGTTTGACGGTTACGAGGGAAAAATAGGGGTAATCGAGCAGATCAGAAGCGAAAAAAGTTTATCATTCGCCCCACTTTCGAGCCTAGGCAACGTAGTTTCTCGCTCTGCCTCACATTCCATGTTCGGTTTTCTTCGCAGCTACTTCTCCAACGACCTTGCCATCGATTTAGGAACCGCCAACACGCTGATCTATGTGCGTGGCAAGGGCATTGTGCTCGACGAGCCTTCCGTCGTCGCTATCCGGCAGGAGGGCGGGCCTAACGGTAAGCGCACGATCCAGGCGGTCGGCAAAGAGGCCAAGCAGATGCTCGGCAAGGTGCCCGGCAACATCGAGGCGATTCGCCCGATGAAGGACGGCGTGATCGCCGACTTCACCGTCACCGAGCAGATGTTGAAGCAATTCATCAAGATGGTTCATCCATCGAGCCTGTTTGCGCCGAATCCGCGCATCATCATCTGCGTCCCGTGCGGCTCGACGCAGGTCGAGCGCCGCGCGATCAAGGAATCGGCCGAAGCCGCCGGTGCCTCGCAGGTGTATCTGATCGAAGAGCCGATGGCGGCGGCGATTGGCGCCGGCTTGCCGGTCTCGGAAGCCTCGGGCTCGATGGTGGTCGACGTCGGCGGCGGCACCACCGAAGTCGGCGTGATCTCGCTGGGCGGCATGGTTTACAAAGGATCGGTGCGCGTCGGCGGCGACAAGTTCGACGAGGCGATCATCAACTACATCCGCCGCAACTACGGGATGCTGATCGGCGAACCGACTTCGGAGCTGATCAAGAAGCAGATCGGCTCGGCGTTTCCAGGCTCCGAGGTACGCGAGATGGAGGTCAAGGGCCGCAACCTGTCCGAAGGGATTCCGCGCAGCTTCACGATCTCGAGCAACGAGATCCTTGAAGCGCTGACCGATCCGCTGAACCAGATCGTCTCGAGCGTAAAAATTGCACTCGAGCAGACCCCGCCCGAACTCGGCGCGGACATCGCCGATCGCGGCATGATGCTGACCGGCGGCGGCGCGTTGCTGCGCGACCTCGACCGGCTTCTGATGGAAGAGACCGGGCTGCCCGTGGTCGTCGCTGAAGAACCGCTGACCTGCGTCGTGCGCGGCTGTGGCATCGCGCTCGAGCGAATGGACAAGCTCGGAACGATCTTCGCGACCGGCTAACGTTGCGCATCACCGCGACGCTTCCCGATGCGCGCCTCATTCGACGGCCCGCCGCCGCTATTTAATCAGGGCGTTTCGGCGCGCGCGCGAGTCGCATTTTTCTCCTTTCTCGCAATCGCGCTGATCATCATTGACTCGCGCGTGCGCATGCTTGAAACGGTCCGGGTCGGCCTTGGTGTCGTGCTGTACCCGGTGCAGCAGGTTCTACTGGTGCCAAGCCGCCTCGCCGACAGGGTCAACAGCTACTTCACCTCGGTCACCACGCTTGACGCGTGAAAACGATGAGCTAAAACGCAAGCAGTTCGAAACCGCACAGTCGCTGCAGCAATCGCGCGAGCTGATGGTCGAGAACGAGCGCTTGCGCAAGCTGCTCGGCGCGCGCGAACGGACCGGCAACGCAACCGTGCTCGCCGATGTGCTCTATGAGTCGCGCGATCGTTTTGCGCGCAAGCTGGTTCTGAACGCCGGCACCAACGAAGGCGTGCGCGCGGGCAGCCCGGTGATCGACGACGCGGGCGTAGTTGGGCAGATAACGCGCGTCTTCAACGACACCTGCGAAGTGACGCTGCTGACCGACAAGGATCAGTCGATCCCGGTACAGATTCTGCGCAATGGGCTTCGCGGCGTCGCATTCGGCGGCGCGGAGCCGGGAACGCTCGATCTGCGCTTCATGGCCGCCAACGCCGACGTCACAAACGGCGACGTGGTCACCACGTCGGGCATCGACGGTGTTTACCCGTCCGGATTGATGGTGGCCACGGTAAGCCGCGTCGAACGAGCCGCGAAAGACCAGTTCGCGCGCATCGTGATGTCGCCGGTCGCGGGCATCGAGAGCAACAAGCATTTACTGGTTCTGCTGGTCGAGCCCGCCAAGCAATCCGCGCCTGCGGCGGTTGCGCCGGTACCCGCCCGAAAAGGGGTGCGCAAGTGACTGCGCCAGTCGACTCCCGATGAGCAACGATTCGACTCGCTCGGCGGCGCGTCGGCCCACCGGAGTTCGCGGGTGGCTCGGCAGCAACTTCGCGTTGCGGCCGACGGATCCGATCGAGATTCCAGGCACCCGCATGGGTTACCGGCCGCAGTACCTGCTGCGCCCGGCCAATCCGTTGTTCATTTGGACGTCGTTGATTGTGGCGCTGGTGATCAATTTGTTGCCGTGGGGGCGCACGCCGCTGGTGCCCGACGTGCTGGCGATCACGATCGTGTTCTGGAACATCCACCAGCCGCGCCGTGTAGGCATCGGCGCGGCGTTCGCCTTCGGCCTGTTGATGGATGTGCACGAGGCGGCACTGTTTGGCGAGCACGCACTCGCTTACACGTTGATCTCATACGGCGCGATCACGTTGCACCGGCGCATTTTGTGGTTTCCGGTGGGTGCACAGGCATTGCACGTGTTCCCGCTGCTATTGATCGCGCAGCTTGCTTCGCTCGCGATTCGAATGTGGGTGGGCGGCACGTGGCCCGGCTGGATCTACTTCGGCGAGAGCGCGGTAGGCGCCGTTCTATGGCCGCTGATCTCGTGGCTGCTGCTGGCGCCGCAACGGCGCCCGACCGATCCTGACGACACGCGTCCGCTGTAGGACGCGTTGCTCGCCGCGAGTCTTTAACCGTCACAGCTGGCGGTGATTGCTGCAACTTACTCAGCGGCGGTCCCCGTGAATTGGCCACACCGTACCGGCCAGCATTTTCATTAACTCCGCTCGACCTCCACTATGATCCAGCGCCATGGCCTCCAGGCGCATGTTCCGTCGGCGTCGCTCGACCGGTGACGAGCTTTCGTTCGGTCCGCGTTCGACGGCAATGCGTAATCCCGAGCGCGAGGTTCATTACTTTCGGATTCGCATTGCAGTGGCCACAGTGTTCGTCCTTGCGGCCTTTATCACGCTGCTGGGGCGTCTGGCATGGCTGCAGGTTGTCAAGCACGACGCCTACATGGCGCAGGCCGAGCTCAATCGCATCGCGATCTTGCCGGTGGCGCCGAATCGCGGACTGATCAAGGATCGCAACGGCAAGATCATTGCGCGCAATTATTCGGCGTACACGCTCGAAATAACACCTGAAGGTTTGCGCGACCACGACAAGACCATCGATGCACTCGCGCAGGTGATCGAAGTACAGGGGCGCGACCGTCGACGCTTCAAGAAGCTGCTCGAAGAAAAGCACTTCGATGCAATTCCGATCCGGACACGGCTGACCGACGAAGAAGTCGCGCGCTTCAGTGCGCAGCGTTATCGCTTCCCGCACGTTGAACTGCGTGCCCGTCTGTTTCGCGACTATCCGCTCGGTGAGATCGCATCGCACATGATCGGCTACATCGGGCGCATCTCGCCGGACGACATGAAGCGCCTGGAGAAGCGCGGCGAAGCCACTGCGTACCAGGGCACGCACCATATCGGCAAGGTCGGCATCGAGCAGAGCTATGAAGCCGAGCTGCACGGCATTGCAGGCCACGAGCAGGTCGAGATCACCGCCGGCGGCCGCGCTGTGCGCACGTTGTCGCGCAGCCCGTCGACTCCCGGCAACAATCTCGTGCTGTCGGTCGACATCGAACTGCAGAAAATTGCGGAGCGCGCTTTCGGCGAGCGCCGCGGCGCCTTGATCGCCATCGAGCCCAAGACCGGCGATGTGCTCGCGTTCGTCGCGAAGCCTACGTTCGACTCCAATTTGTTCGTCGACGGTATCGATCCCAAAAGCTGGGACGAGCTGAATAACGATCCTGACAAACCGCTGCTGAACCGCGCGTTGCGCGGCACCTATCCGATCGGCTCGACGTACAAACCATTTTTGGCGCTGGCCGCACTCGAGACCGGCAAGCGCAGGGCAGATCAGGTCATCCAGGACAACGGCGTGTTCGTGTTCGGCAACCGCCGCTTCCGGGACTCGAACAAGGTTCCGCTGGGGCCGGTCGATCTGAAGCGTTCGATCGTCAAATCGAGTGACGTGTACTACTACATGCTGGCGAACGATCTTGGCGTCGATACGATGCACGATTTCATGAAGCCATGGGGCTTCGGGCAGATCACCGGCATCGATATCGAAGGCGAGCAGATGGGGATTCTGCCGTCGGTCGCATGGAAGGAAAAGCGTCTCAAGCAGAAATGGTATCCGGGCGAGACGATCTCGCTCGGGGTCGGGCAGGGCTACAACTCGTTCACGCTGCTGCAGCTGGCGCACGCCACGGCGACGCTCGCCAATGATGGCATCGTGATGAAGCCACACCTGGTTAAGGAAATCGAAGATGTACGCACCGGCGAGAAGCGTCTGACCGTGCCGCAGGAAAGCTACCGAATCCCCATCAAGCCCGAGCACTTGAAGCTCGTTCGCGAGGCAATGGTCGAGGTCAATGTGAGCGGCACCGGAAGGCGCGCATTTGAAGGCGCGCCGTACAAGGTGGGCGGCAAGACCGGCACTGCGCAGGTGATCTCGATCAAGCAGAACGAAAAATACGTCGAGAGCCGCGTTGACGAGCGTCATCGCGACCACTCACTGTTCATCGCGTTCGCGCCTGCTGACGATCCGAAGATCGCGCTTGCGGTGATCGTTGAAAATGGCGGCTTCGGCGCGCGCGCAGCGGCGCCGATCGCCCGGCAGGTGATCGACTATCGGTTGTTGGGCAAAGTGCCAAGCGCGCCGGCCAAAGAAGGGCCGGATGACGAAACGCCGTTACCGGGCGCTGCGTTGCGCGTGCAGGCAATGGCGCCGGCGCCGACGCATGCGATGGTTAAGGTGTTGCAGTGAACAACGCCACCGTCGCACAGCGCCTGGGCGGCATCGCGCGTCCGTACATAACGGTGTTTGATCCCGCGCTGATGGCGATTGTCGGAAGCCTAGGCGTGATCGGTTTAGTTACGTTGTATTCGGCGGGCAACGACTATCCGTGGCGCATTACCGATCAGATTCGCAATTTCGGAATTGCGTTCGCCGTGCTGTTCGTCGCTGCCAACATCAGACCGCACTGGTTGATGCGGCTCGCGCTTCCCGTCTACCTGATTGGCTTAGGCCTTCTGATCGCAACCGAAATCAGTGGCGAGACAGTGAAGGGTGCAACTCGCTGGCTCGATATCAAAGTAACGAGGATTCAGCCGTCGGAGATTATGAAGCTCGGAGTACCGATGATGCTGGCTTGGTACTTTCACAAGCGCGAAGGTGCGTTGCGTGGTTACGATTTTCTGGTGGCCGCACTGTTGCTTGCAGTGCCGGTCGCGCTGATCCTGAAGCAGCCAGATCTCGGCACCGCCGTGCTTGTGCTGGCCGCAGGCATGTTCGTGATTTTTTTCGCCGGCGTGCCGTGGAAGTGGCTGGCAGTGATGCTCGTGGGTGGCGTGGCGATGCTGCCTGTGGCATGGACCATGCTGCACGATTACCAGCGCGAGCGCGTGATGACGCTGATCGACCCGTCGACGGATCCGCTCGGCAAAGGGTTCCACACGCTGCAGGCAATGATCGCGATCGGATCGGGCGGGGTCTTTGGCAAGGGATGGATGCAGGGCACGCAGGCGCATCTGGAGTTCATCCCCGAGCGCACCAGCGATTTCATTTTTGCCGTTTACTCGGAAGAGTTCGGCTTGGTCGGCAACGTGGTGCTGGTCGTGTTGTTCTTCGCGCTCGTCTGGCGCGCATTCGCGATCGCGATCAATGCGCCGACGCTGTTCGCGCGCTTGTTGGCGGCGGCGATCGGGCTGATCATGTTCACGTATGCCTTCGTCAACATGGGGATGGTGAGCGGCATTCTGCCGGTGGTAGGCGTGCCGTTGCCGTTCATCAGCTACGGCGGAACCGCGCTGGTCACACTCGGCATGGCGTGTGGATTGTTGATGGCGATATCGGCGCACCGCAAACTCGTACAAAGCTGACGCACGAAAGTGCAAACCTACCTTCGTGCGATTAGTTTGCAAAAAATCGCTGGCGAATCAAGGCGATTTTTTGAAGACAAGAGGCAACGCAAGAGCGTAGGCGGTGCCTGCGCTGCATTCATAGTTGCGGCCTTAATTCTTGGCTGCGGCACAACCCAGCGTGGCGGCTATTACCAGAATGACGGGCCGCCCGATCGGGCCCCGAACGATGTCGCATCTATTCCGGATGCGGTGCCAAAGATCGAGCCGTTTCTGGCGCGTGCGAATCGTCCGTACGTTGCGCTTGGGCCGCAGCTACACGCCGCTGACTACCGACGTTGAGTTTCGAGAGCGCGGTCTTGCATCGTGGTACGGCAAGCAGTTTCACGGCAACCGCACCGCGAGCGGAGAAATCTACGACATGTTCGCGATGACCGCCGCGCATCCGACGCTGCCGCTGCCCAGCTACGTGCGTGTAACCGGTGTTCGCAGCCGGCAGAGCGTCATCGTTCGAGTCAACGATCGTGGACCGTTCAAGTCGGATCGCATCATCGATCTCTCCTACGCGGCTGCATCAAGGCTCGGCTTCGTGACGGCAGGCACCGGCCAGGTTGAGGTCGAGCGCATTACTCACTTCCAAATCGCATCGGGTGAGTGGCGGGTTGCTCCCTGATGGTTAGGATCCCGGTACGGTGGCTGGCGACCATCGGTGCCTCGGCCGTGGCAGCGCTTGCGCTTGGCACATGGATCTACGTCGACGTGCAGCGCGAGTTGCGAACGCTGGGTGCGTCGAACTTGCGCGCTCTGCTTGACGCACAAGTGAGCGCACTTGATACGTGGATTCGGGAAAAGCAGCTCAATGTCGAGCGGTGGTCCAAGGACGCGCGCGTGATTGGAGTCGCCAGCGCGACGAATAGATTCGGGCTGACGTCCGGCGCGGGTGATAGCGCTGCGGCTTTGGCTTTATGCCGTGGCGCGTCAAGTGATGCCTTGGTCAATGCCGTCGACGCACTGCGCCAGAGCGACGCGGCCGACGGCGTCAATTTGGTCGACCGATCCGGCCGTGTACTTGCGGCGCGCACTCGCGAGTATTGCGGCCTGACCCTTACACCTGAACGGCTGCAGCAACTAAAGCCGGTTTTCGACGGCCAGTCGGTGTTTGCGCCGCCGATGAGCGAAGGTGAGCGGCTCAGCGGCACGTCAAAAAGCGCTGACGCGCGACGGCCGCTGGTCTGGTTTTCGGCACCGGTGCGAAACGAGGCGGGCCAGATCATCGCGGCTCTGAATATCGGCAAATTTGCCGACGCGCGGTTTTCGAGCGCGCTGTTGGCGGCACGGCCGGGATCGACTGGGGAAGCATATGCATTCGATGCCCGCGGCAGGATGCTGTCGGAAAGTCGCTTCCGTTCTGAACTGGAGCGGCGTGGTGCTGTTAAGCCCGGTGATTCGACCATCCTGTCGGTTCGGCTCGATGGTGTGGAAGAAGAACATACGCCTCAACGTCTGACCGCGCTGGCGGCGCTCGCACTCGATGGCATCGGACGCACCGATGGCGAGCTCGCCGGTGAAGTGCTGCAGCCGTATAACAACTACGTAGGTCAGTCGGTCATTGGAGCGTGGCGTTGGCTGCCGCAATACGGCTTCGGCATCGCGATCGAGGCTGGCCGCGACGAGGTCTTTGCACCGCTGCGACGAGTCGAAACGGCGTATCGGCTTATCGGGGCGCTCGCCGGGTTCGTGCTACTGGTTTTGCTCGCTGCAACGTTGTGGATTCAAATATTGCGCCGCCAGCGCGACGAAGCGCGCCAGCTGGGCAGCTACGAATTGCTCGAGAAGATTGCCGAGGGCGGCATGGCGAGCGTATGGCGCGCGCGGCATCGATTGTTGAAGCGCCCGGTGGCGATCAAGCTGCTCGCATTGCGCTTTGCGAACGATGAGGGCCTGGCGCGCTTCGAGCGTGAAGTGCGACTGGCCAGTCAACTGATGCATCCGAACACGGTGGCAATCTTCGACTACGGGCGTTCGCCTGCCGGTGAGCTCTTCTGCGCGATGGAATTGCTCGAGGGCATAACGGTGCAGCAACTGGTCGAGCAACACGGATCGCAACCCCGGGCGCGCGTCGCTTTCGCAATGCACGGCATTGCGGGCTCGTTGTCCGAAGCCCATGAACGCGGGCTCGTGCATCGCGATATCAAGCCTGCCAATGTGATGCTGTGCCGGCGTGGCGCCGAGTTCGATGTCGTCAAAGTGCTGGACTTCGGCCTCGTCAAGAGTGTGAACGAGCCGCATACGCGCGATTTAACCCGAGCGCTGCGAATCCTCGGCACGCCGTCGTACATGGCACCCGAACGGATCGAGCATCCCGAAACCGCCGACGTCCGCTCGGACATTTACTCGCTGGCCGCGCTCGGGTACTTCATGCTGACAGGCCATCCACCTTATCAGGCAGAGACCGATTTGGCGCTGGCCTATCAGGTAGTCAACGCGCCTGTGCCCGAGCTCGAAGCCGACGATTCGCTGACAAGGCTGATCCATGACTGTTTACAGAAAAGCGCCGACGCCCGCCCGCAAAGTGCCCTGACGGTCCTTGATCGGCTTGATGAAGTGCTACGCGAATCGGCATGGACTGCGGCGGATGCGCGCGCGTGGTGGGCCCACCATTCCAGCACGCCAAAATCAGGGACCGAATTCGAGCCCACGCTTAAGCGGGCTTGAGCTGCAGCGCCAGCTTGTACAGCGCTGGCTTTGGTTGCCCGCTCGCCTTTGCTGCAATCGCCGCCGCGCGCGAAGGCGGCATTTCTTCCAGCAACACGGTGAGCCAGTGAACGACGGATGCATCAATCGGGTCGGCATCGCTGCCAGTCGAAGCGTCGACATCGACCAAGACGACATACTCACCCCGCTCTTCGACGCGCAGCGCAGCCAACTCGGAAGCTGTGTGAACCGACACCGTTTCGAATTTCTTCGATAGCTCCCGCGTCAGCACCACTCGCCGGTCGGACGCAAGCACGGCGGACAACAGGCGAACCAGCTCGGCTATTCGATGTGGCGCCTCGAACAGCACGAATGCCTTCTTATCGGCGGCCAGCGTTCTTAGGTTTCGCTCACGCTGCTGTGCGCCGGTTGGCAAGAAGCCGGCAAAAACGAAAGGGCCAGTGCCGAGGCCCGCTACTGACAACGCCGCGGTCGCGCTGCTGGGTCCCGGAATCGGGATCACGCGTTGGCCGGCATCGAGAGCGGCACGAACGATCAGTGCTCCGGGATCCGATACGCCGGGCGTACCGGCATCCGTCACCAACGCAATCCGATCGCCACGCGCAAGCCGCTCGACGATCTGCGGTGCCACTTCACGCTCGTTATGCTGGTGCGCGGCGATTAACGGCGTGCTAATTCCGTAGCGGGCCAAAAATGGTCGCGTTACGCGCGTGTCTTCCGCAGCGATGGCTTCGACGTTGGACAACACCCATAACGCGCGGAGTGTGATGTCGGCTGCATTGCCGATCGGCAAGCCAACTACATACAATGAGCCAGCGGGCAGGTCCTGCGCCGCCACTTCCGACAATGCAATCAATCGATCCTGCTGCAGGTTTTGCGTGACTGTTCCCATTGCACTTCGCTCGCCGAACTTGCGCCTGACATTGGCCCTAGCCTGGCTGGCAAGTGTGGCATGCAGCCTCGGTACATACGCATCTGCGCAGACCGCGCCGGCCATTGATCCGGCTCAACCGCTGGCAGCGCCGGCAATTGCGCTCGTACTGCCAAACCAGCAAGGCATTTTCGCTGCGGCCGCCGAGGCGGTGCGGCAGGGTTTTTTCGCCGCGCACAAGGCCAGTGGAAGCACCGCGACGATTCAAGTCATCGAGGTCGGCGATGAAGTCGAACAGATCGGCGTCGCACTCGCCGCCGCGCGCGATCGCGGCGTGCGTGTCGCGGTCGGGCCTTTGCGGCGCGACCACGTCAACGCGATCGTCGAAGGTGGGCGTGCGGTGCTGCCGCTGGTGACGCTGAACTTTCCTGACCGCGATGCCGGCGCACCGCCGACGATGATTGCGCTTGGCCTATCGGCCGAAGCCGAGGCCGAACGTGTGGTTCAGACTGCGCTGGCGAGCTTTATCAATCTCCGGCCCGGAGTATCGACCGGCGCGCGCATCATGGTGCTTGCCGGTGCCGGCGCACTCGAAAAAAGAATCGCTCAGGCGTATGTCAATGCACTCCGCACAGCGGGTGAGATGCCGCTGGTGATCGAAGTAACACCGGCTGCGCCGAATCGCCTAGGCCGACAGTTTGAAACGGGCAACTACGATGCGGTATTCCTAGCGCTTGGCGCGCGCGAGGCGTCATTGGTCCGGCCGCGCATCCCACGCGGTGTTGCTGTCTTCGGGACGTCGTTGCTCAATGTCGGGGACCCAGCAGGTTCGCCCGCTGTGTCCGCGCTCGCGTTTGATCTTGAAGGTGTTAGGTTCGTCGACATGCCGTGGCTGCTGCAGCCCGATCACCCTGCGGTGATGGTCTATCCGCCGGCGGGACGGACGATGACGCTTGAGACGGCGCGGCTGTACGCGCTTGGTATCGATGCGTTTCGAATCGCGCAGATCTGGATGAAAGGCGAGTTGCGGTTCGAGATCGACGGCGTGACGGGCCGGTTGCGCGTTGATCGAGCGCAAAGCGTGCGCGTCGAGCGCGTTCCGATATCAGCGATCTACCGCAACGGAGCGATCGAGCGAGAAGAGGTGGCTCGTTGATGACAAGCCCTACGCCATCCTCGGTGCGAACGCCAAAACAGCGCGCCGGCGACCAGGCCGAGAAGGCGGCAGCTCGGCACTTGATCGCGTCGGGTTGCCGCATCGTTGCACGCAATGCGCGCTGCCGGAATGGCGAAGTCGATTTGATCGCCTTTGAACGCGACGTGCTGGTATTTGTCGAAGTCCGCATGCGGACCGGCTCGCGCTTCGGCGGCGCAGCGGTCACCGTTGATTCGTTGAAGCAGAAGCGAATCGAGCGCGCCGCTCAGCATTGGCTGTTGGGGGCGTACGGTGAGCGCTGGCCTGCATGCCGGTTCGATGTCGTCACCGTCGACGGCAGTGGCACAATCGAATGGATACGCGATGCGTTTCAAACAAATTGAATCGAGTGAAGAGCGGGAGAATCGAATGAAAGTGAGTAACAGACGATTGCTGGGCACACTGTCGCTCGCGCTCGCGATACTGCCGGGGTGTGCACCGCTGGTCATCGGCGCCGTGGCGGCGGGCACCGCGATCGTGGCGACCGACCGTCGGAGCACCGGCACGCAGATCGACGACAAGACCATCCAGGTAAGAGTTGCCAACGAATTGAAGGATGCGCTGCGCGGCAATGACATTCATATCAACGTCAACAGCTTCGAGCGGCGCGTGTTGCTGACCGGCGAAGTCAACAGCGAAGCGGTCAAAGCTCAAGCGGGCACCATTGCTGCCGGCTCGAAAGACGTTCGGATTGTCAACAACGAACTGGTTATTGCGAAGCCCTCGACCTTCAGTGAGCGGACCGAGGACAACACGCTCGGGGCGCGCGTGCGCGCAGCGTTTGTCAACACGCGCGAGATTGCGTTTAACTCGATCGATATCGTCACCGACCGACGCACGATCTTTCTGATGGGCGCGGTCACGCAGAAGGAAGCCGACGTAGCAGCGCATGTCGCCAGCCGTGTGCCGGGTGTGAAGCAGGTCGTCAAGCTGTTCGACGTCGCCTCGGCCGAGGAGATCAATCGCGGCCGAGCCGCAGCAACGTCTGCGCCCGCGCAATCGCCGGCGGCGACAGCCGCGCCGGTAACCACCGCGCCTGCCACGACTGCGCCCGCTCCTGTCCGCTGACGGAATCGATCGACGGACGGAGGTGGGTGCCGTCCGTCAATCAGGGCTTGCGTGTGCACTTGTTTGTCTTATAGTCCGCGCGCCTTGAACTTACGGCGATCGCGGCGAGCCGGGCAAGTGCCGTCTGGTTGGTTTGACTGGAGGGAGACTCGATGAGTTGGATCATCACGCTGGTCGTCATCGCCGCAGTCGTTTTCTGGGTGGTCGGGGCCTACAACCGGCTCGTCAGTCTGCGCAACAGATTCAAGAATGCGTTCGCGCAGATCGACGTCCAGCTCAAGCGCCGTTACGACCTGATTCCGAATCTGGTCGAAACGGCCAAGGCGTACATGAAGCACGAGCGCGAGACGCTGGAGAACGTGATTCGTGCGCGCAACTCGGCGGTGAGCGCGAATACTGCCGCCGCCGCGGATCCGGGCTCGGCGCAGGCGATCCAGGGACTCGTCGTCGCTGAAGGCGCGTTGAGCGGCGCCTTGTCGAAGCTTTTTGCTTTGGCTGAGGCTTATCCCGATCTGAAGGCAAATCAGAACATGATGCAGTTGACCGAAGAGTTGACCGGCACCGAGAACAAGATTTCGTTTGCGCGCCAGGCGTTCAACGATTCGGTGATGAGCTACAACACTGCCGTGCAGCAGTTTCCGACCAACGTCATCGCAGGCGCGTTCACGTTTACTCAGGCCGAGCTGCTGCAATCGACTGAAAGCGACGAAGAGAAACAAGCGGTTCGCGTTCAGTTCTGAACGGCCTGATGAAAAGCGTAGCGAGCAGCCCCGAGCTTGCGCCGAGGAGCGCAGGCGTACGGAGGTACGTTGAGCACCGCAGACGCACGATCGAGGCGCGCAGTAGCTTTGCATCTGGTCGCTGACTCATGGTCGCAATGTGGGTCCTGTTCGCGTGCGGCGTAGGGCTGATCTGGTGGGGCGTTATCAGCATTCGGCGCGGAACGGTGTGGGACAACGAGGTCGCGGGCGACTGGATCCGACGCGATGATGACCCGACGATGTTCTGGACGACCGTGTCCGCTGATTTTCACGCTGGCGGTACTGGCGGTCGGCGCGGGTGCGATGGCCGGCTACGGCGCCCGCCCGCTGTAGCCCGCAACGCATCCGTTAGCGCGCAACCGCATCGTGGATTTTTTCCAGCACCAGGAGGTCGCTCGCCGGTCAACACGTCGACTGGTGGTCCTGTTCGCGATTGCGGTCGTTACGATCGTTATCGCGGTGAACTTCGCGGCCACTGCGGTTTATTTTGGGTTGTTGATGCCCTCTGGTACGGCTCGCGTTGCCGGCGCGCTGCCTACGGGCTTTTACTTCTTTAACACGTGCATCGTGCTCGGGCTGATCGGCGGCGGCACCGCGTACAAGATGAGCGCGCTAAGTGCCGGCGGCGCTGCAGTCGCCAATCTGGTCGATGCGCGCGAGGTCGACATGACCACCCGCGACTTGCTCGACCGGCGCCTAATCAATGTCGTCGAAGAAATGGCGATTGCATCGGGTGTGCCGGTGCCGCGGGTCTACGTGATGGACAACGAAGCCGCCATCAATGCGTTTGCCGCCGGACACTCGATCAACGACGCGGTCATCACGGTCACCAGAGGTACGTTGACGCGTCTGTCACGCGACGAACTGCAGGGCGTCATTGCGCATGAGTTTTCGCACGTGCTCAACGGCGACATGCGGCTCAATCTGCGGCTGATCGGGGTGCTGCACGGGTTGCTGATCGTCGCACTTGCCGGTCGTCTGTTGCTTGAAGTCGGGGGCCGCAGCCGCGGCGGAAGCAGCAGCCGCAGCGGAAACGCGATGGCGATTCTGTTTTTCGCCGGCATTGCGCTGTGGCTGCTCGGATACATCGGCGTTTTCTTCGGGCGCTTGATCAAGGCGGCGGTTTCCAGGCAACGCGAATTTCTTGCCGACGCCAGCGCAGTGCAGTTCACGCGCAATCCAGACGGCATCGGCGGCGCACTGCGCAAAATCGGCGGGCTGACCGATACGACCGGGCTCGGTACTCGCATCGATCATCCGCAGGCCGAAGCACTCTCGCACTTGTTTCTCGGAGCGGCGCGACCCAGCTTCGTGCGAGGCTTGTTTGCTACGCACCCTTCGCTCGAAGAGCGCGTTCGGCGGATCTACGGGCGCAAGCAAGCGTTCCTGCCGGCGCCCGATAACGCATTGGCGCTTGCGATGAGTGGACATGATGCCGTCCCCGCTCGCGAGCTTCCGCAAGCACCGGGGTTAAATGCTCTGTCACCGGTTGCAGGCTTGGTCGCGGCCGCGGCGGGGGGTGATGCAGCACAACGTGAGATTGCCGCAGCGGTTGGCACCGTGGCTCCGCCCGGGCATCGCGAGTTTGCGCTCGACGAATCGCAGCGCGCGACCGTTGCCACGCTGCGGGGTGCGGCAAACGACGCGATCCATGCGCAGCTGATCGCGTTTGCATTGCTGGTTGAGAAAGACAGCGAGCTGCGCTCTCAGCAGTGCGAACTGATCGCCGAGGCATACGGCACCGAAGCCTCGCAGCTTGCCGAGCACTATCACGGCCTGATTCACCAGTTGCCCCCCGGCGCGCGTCAACCGCTGCTGGACCTGGCGATGCCGGCGTTGCGCAAGCTGCCGGCGCCGGCTCAGCAGCGCGTCTTGAAGCTGGCTCACCTGCTGATCGCTGCCGATGGCCGAGTATCGATTCGCGAATTTCTGCTGTTCACGATCTTGAACCGGCGGCTGGGCCCGGACGCCACGAAAGCGGTGCCGGTGCGGTACCGCGCGGTCAGTGAGCTACCGCAGGATGCGGCGCTGGTGCTGTCGTTGATCGCCATGGTCAGATTGCCGAAGCGACCCGAGCACTCGTTTAATGCGGGCGCCGTGTTGTTGCCCGAGTCGAATGTCGAATTGGTGGGCGCTGAAGCAATCAAACTTGACGACGTGTCGGCTGCACTCGATCGGTTGAATCAACTGGCGCCGCTTGCCAAACCCCAGCTGATCAAGGCGGCGACTGCCGCTGCATTCGTCGACAGTGAGACCAATTGGCGCGCTGCCAGCACGCTGCGCATGATTTGTGCTGCTCTCGACGCGCCGTTGCCGCCACAGATCGCGGCGACGGAAGCAGTGACGTAGTAGATCTCAATGCAGCCAAGACGACCAGGGAGATTCAAAATCGATCAGCTGAACACGCACCGGCAACATCCGTGGCCTCTGGAGTTCGCATGCGACTAAGGCCAGTGTGTTGGTCGTGCGTGTCATTCGACGTGGAAGGGACGGTCGACGGAGTGCCGGCCGAAACGGAGCTCTTTGCCTGCTTCGAGTGCCAGAACGTGTTCTATTTCATGCCCGATGCGAGACCGCGCGTTCGACAGCTCACCCTTTTTGAGCTTTACAAGGAGCCGGACGCCAGCCGGAGGCGCTTGCGCGCAGCTCTGTAACGCCTAACCGGAAGATCTGTCGCATCAAGGCATGCGCTTGATTGCACCGTGTTTGGGAATGGGATCACGCCGATCTGCGTATTGGTTTTTTTCTTCTTCCGTGCCGACAAAGAGAAAGAGTGTCTGCGTTGCTGATCCGCTCACCCGGCCGTTGAATACCGACCAGATCATGTTGCTGCCCTTTGCTTGCGAAAGTTCGGTCATTTTCCCGTCGGCGACATAGAAAAACTCGTCTTTCGCCCATCCTTCCTCTATTGAAGATGAAGTGACGATGTGACCGCTGGCCGGAAATCTATAGATCCGAAAACCATTTTCTACTGGCAGCGGATACGCGCGATCAACGCCGTAACCGCGCGCATGCGCCGCGTTAACTCCGTAATCAACTCTCAACCATCCGACATAGCCATCGGGGATCAGATATCGGCGCGGTTGACGACGCTCCGATTCCCACGCTACGACAAACAAGATGAGCGCAATTGCGGCCAGCAGCCCAAGCCACTTTCCAACTCTGTTCCACGGCCGACGAACGTTGTCGGAGGGCCGTGACTCACTCACGGCAATACACTGGTCTGCGAGACTACAGCGGCGTTTTGGTCCTGCAACAATGGCGCTGATCGCAACGTGGCTGCATGCGCCTGCTGATCCGCGTGATAGCTGGACCGTACCAATGGCCCGCAAGCGGCGTGCTAGAACCCCATTTTCGTCGCTTCCGATTCGAACATGCGGAACGTGTCGGGGTGTACGTAACGCAGCACGGGCAAATGATGCGTGCTCGGCGCTAGATACTGGCCGACTGTCAGCATGTCGACATGGTGCGTGCGTAGATCGCGCATCACTTGAAGGATCTCGTCGTCCGTCTCGCCCAATCCGACCATCACACCGCTCTTGGTGGGGACGCCTGGCACGACGCGCTTGAACTCCTGCAGCAGCTTCAGAGAATGCGCGTAGTCCGACCCGGGCCGCGCATGGCGGTAGAGCCGCGGCACAGTCTCCAGGTTGTGATTCATCACATCGGGCGGTGCGGCTTCCAAGATTTGTAACGCGCGATCCAGGCGGCCGCGAAAATCGGGCACCAGGACCTCGATTCGCGTCGTCGGCGACAATTCACGCGTTGCTTGGATGCAGTCCACGAAGTGCTGCGCTCCGCCATCCTTCAGGTCATCGCGATCGACTGACGTGATGACCACATACGAAAGCTTCAGTGCGGCGATGGTTCTCGCAAGATTGAGCGGCTCATCCAGGTCAAGTGGATCGGGGCGGCCGTGGCCAACGTCGCAAAACGGGCACCGCCGCGTGCACTTGTCGCCCATGATCATGAACGTCGCGGTGCCTTTGCCGAAGCACTCGCCGATATTCGGGCATGACGCCTCTTCGCATACGGTGTGCAGATTGTGCTGACGCAGAATGTTCTTGATTTCGTAAAAGCGAGTGGCCGGTGAGCCTGCCTTTACCCGGATCCATTCAGGCTTCTTCAGTGTCTGGCCGAGCGGCACCGGCGTAATAGCGAACTTCTTGAAGACTTTGCCGGTTTTGGCTTCGCCCTTCTTCTTTAGAAAGTCGCCTGCGGGTGCGGAGGTGTCCATCACGCCGTGAGTCTAGCGAACGCGGGTGGGTAACTTGACGCGCGCGACGACAGATGCGCCTGCAGCCGCTCGCTGAGGTGCATCGCGACTTCTTTGCCATCGGTCGCGACGCCGAGCGTGGCGAGATCGACGACTTGTAACCCGGCATAGCCGCACGGGTCGATCAGTGCATACGGCGCAAGATCCATGGCGACGTTCAGCGCCACGCCGTGATAGCTGCATCCACCGGCCACCTTGATACCGAGCGCGGCGATTTTTGCGACGCCGGTAAACGGCGGCAGTGCGTCTCCTGGCCATGGTGTGAATACGCCCGGAGCGCCTGCCACGCGTCGACCGTCGACACCGAATGCATGCAGCGTCTGAATCACCGACTCCTCGATCCGAAAGACAAGCTCCTTGACGTAGATGCCAAGGCGTCGCAGGTCGATAAGCGGATAGGCGACGATCTGTCCTGGACCGTGGTACGTCACCTGGCCGCCGCGATCGGACTTCACGACTGGAATGTCGGACGCTGCAAGCACGTGCGCGCGGCGGCCCGCCTGCCCTAAAGTGAAAACCGGAGGATGCTCGACCAGCCAGAGCTCGTCATCGGTGTCGGCGTTGCGCTGCCCGTTGAAATCACGCATTGCATGCCAGGTGCGAACGTAATCCGAGCGCCCGAGGTGTCGAACGATCATCGGCTACAGCACAACCTTCACCAGCGGATGACTGGTCAAAGCGCGATATAGATCGTCGAGCTGCTCGCGCGATGTCGCACGGATCGTCGCGGTCACCGATAAGTAATTGCCGTCCTTGGAGGTGCGCATCTCGAGCGTGCTGGCGTCGAAATCGGGTGCGTGTGCGTGCACGACCTCAACGATCGCCTGCGCAAACTCGTCGACCCGGCGTCCCATGATCTTGATCGGGAAGTCTGTCGGAAACGTCAACCCAGGGGGTCGGGGCGTCAGTTCTGAGGGTTTCGGTTCGTTGCTCATTGGTGCACCCTTCGCACTCTCGTGCTGTCCCGCCAGGCGGGAGCTATCAGCCCCCAGTGTGGCGTGGGGGCTCATGCGATTCGCTCAGCTGCGTGGCGTGCGCCGCAGCGCGCGTCTCGCTGTGCTGCCCAGCCGCGCGCGTCTTCTAGTTTGGCCTGCTGGAACCATTGATGCATGCGCCTATACATGGGGCCGGGTTTGCCGGAGTCAGCCCCCGACCCCACCGGTGCGCCGTCGAGCGAAACGACCGCCAGGACCTCACGACCCGATGAGCTGAGCCAGATTTCGTCGGCTGCCTTCAGCTCGCTTGCTGCAATGGGCCGCACGTCGACTCTGATGCCGTGTTGTGCCGCAATCTGAGCAACGCCGTCGACGGTGATACCGGGCAGAAGTTGCACGGTCTTCGGCGGCGTCGCAATCACGCCGTCCTTGACGACGCTGACATTGGTGCTGGATCCCTCGGTCAGAAAACCGTCGCGAAGCATCACGGTCTCGCTTGCACCCTGGTCGATCGCGTACTGCTTCATCAGCACGTTGCCGAGCAACGAAGTGCTCTTGATATCGCAATGCAGCCAGCGCTCGTCCGCATGAGTGACCGCGGCCACTCCACGCTCGATCTGCTCGGCAGGAATCGGCGGCCACGGAGAAGCTGTGACGAACACGGTCGGAGCGACGCCGGCCGGAAAAGGATGGTCTCGCTTGGCGACGCCGCGCGTGATCTGCACATAGACCAGCTGGCGTTGCCAGGGATGACGTTCGATCACTTCGGCGGTCAGATCGAGCCATTGCTCGAGCCGCAGCGGATTGTCGATGCGAACTGCATCGAGGCTGCGCTGCAGACGTTCGAAGTGCGCGGTTGCGCGAAATGGCGCTCGGATGCCACCCGCGGTGTCCACGGCGATCACTTCATACACGCCGTCGCCGAAAATGAACCCGCGATCGAGGACCGATACTTTCGCCTCGAGAAGCGCCGTCCATTCACCATTCAAGTAACAGGTTGCGCGTTGCCAGTCGGCGGGCTCGCTCCGCAATTCAGCCATTGCGCTTTCTCCACCAGAGCACGATGGCATCGTACGCGCGGCGCAACAGGCCGCCCGATTCGACGCGCTCGAGGGCAACGACCGGCACCTCGGCCACCTGGCGTCCACCGGCGCTGATCATCATCCGGCCCACTGTCTGGCCGCGTTGCACCGGTGCGACGAGTGGATCGGGGCGCTCGATCGACGACTTCAGCGGCTCGGACCCGAGTGCCCGCAGTTCGCCTGAGGGCACGGTGACGTACACATCGCGGTCGACGCCAACCGGCACCATGCCTCGATCACCTTTCCAGATGGCGGGTGTGGCCAGCACATCGCCGCTCCGATAAACCTGCACTGTGTCAAAGGCCGCGTAGCCGTGATTGATCAAACGCAGCGTCTCCTGCGTACGAGACGCGTCGCTCGCCGCGCCCAGCACGACTGCGATGAGTCGTCGCTGAAAAGCACGCTCACCCTGGCCCTGCGCGCGGGCCGTTGTTGCCACGACCGACCAGCCGGAAGCTGATAGCTGCCCGGTCTTCATGCCGTCGAAATGCGAGTCGGTCCACAAAAGCCGGTTGCGATTGGCCTGCGAGACATTGTTATAGGCAAACTCGCGCTGCGCAAATAAAGGTGCGTGCTGCGGGAAATCAGTCAGCAAGCGTCGCGCGAGGATCGCCATATCTTCCGCACTCGAATAGTTTTGCGCATCCGACTGACCCGTCGGATTCGAGAAGTGCGTGTTCGTCATGCCGAGGCGGCGTACTTCGGCGTTCATCCGCTCGACGAAAGCGTTGACGGTTCCGGCGCTGTGCTCCGCCAATGCAATTGCGGCGTCACTGGCTGAAACCGTCAACATTCCGCGCAACAACTGGTCGACGCTGACCTCGCGGCCGGGCTCCAGGTACATACGTGCGCCCACTTTGCCCGGAGTTGCAAACGCGGCTGGCGAGACAGTGACCGTGTCGGAAAGTGCGATGCGATTCTCGTTGAGCGCCGAAAACACGACGTATGCGGTCATCAACTTCGTCAGTGATGCCGGCTCCAGGCGCGCCGCGGGATCGAACGCTGCCAAACGCGCACCGCTGGTGCCATCGACCAGAACCCAGGCGCGCGCCGCCAGCATTGGCGCGGGCTGCGCGGCCACGGGCGAAGTTGTTCCCAACAACGATGCGACAAAAGCAGAAGCGGCAAGACGCGAAATAATCAATGGCAGCGTGATGTTTGTGATCCGAGGGCAGGAGGATAACGAAGCCGAATGAGTGCAATCGGCAGTCAGGTTGGAACGCTAAGTCTCGCCGCGGTTCATTTCGGCGCGTCTGCAAAAGAAACTTCGCTCAGTTGCGGCGGCGCAGCGCCTTTAGATATTCCTGGGCAGCATTTGCACCCAGAGCCGTCGAGATCAGGCGCTCCGCTTCACGAACGCGATAGCGAAACTCTTCGATCGTGCGGCAGCTTTCGATGCGCATCGCCAATGAGTCAGCTTCCGGCCCGAGGCGATCATGCAGGCCACGAACCGCGCGCCGCTTGACTTCATCCAGCGTCATCGGGTTCGGCTCGCGCTCATCGAGTCCGCCACTAGTGCTCGGCCCGCCGAGCGGGTTCGTAAACCCCGCGTCGGTATCACGTCCATTGATCGTCGGTACGTCGATCGCGGTCTGATATGCGGCGCGCTGAATCAGCCCGCCGTTCTCCAGGCTCGCGATCGCGTTTTCGATGTCATCCTGCTTGCCGAGAACCGACAGATCCTCGACCGTGCGTTTACCGTCGATCATGATCAGTACCCGCCGGGTGATCATCGACAGCTGCGCGCTGCGCAGTGAGATCTCCGCAATGCCGCGCGGCGTCTTCGAGTAGACGAGAGTGCCATCCATCAGTAACTTTTAATCACTTTGCGGGACGGCGTCAATTGCGGGCATGCCGAGAATATGTGCACTTATCAAGCGCTTTAACAGGCCCAGCCGACGGTGAAAGAAGTGGTCTGCCCCAGGGATCACAACGACCGGCAACTCTTGCGGCCGCGCCCAGTCAAGGACGTCGACAAGCGGAATGGTTTCATCCAGTTCACCGTGAATGACGAGCGCATTTGCGGGTACCGGTGGCATCGCCCATTTGCCAGCCGCTGCGCCGATCAGCACCACAGAACTGACCGCGCGATTAGCGGCTGAAAGCGCGTGAGCAGCCTTCGCTGCAACAAAACTGCCGAACGAAAACCCGGCAACGGCGATCGGCAGCGAAGTCGGAACCCGGATATTGACCGCCGACAGCGTAGGCACTGTGTCGATCAGGTACAGAAAGTCTTCCGTCTCGCCATTGCCCTCGTCGTGCTTACCTGAGGACTTTCCGACCCCGCGGAAGTTGATGCGCACCGCCAGCCATCCCATGCCGGCGAACGAACGCGCGATCGTGGCGACGACCTTGTTGTCCAGCGTGCCGCCATAGAGCGGGTGCGGATGCCCGATGTAAACGATTCCTTTTGTCGACTGTGGGGTCGCCTGTGGCACCTTCGCAGGCCAGTCCAAGGCAAGCTCGATGGCACCGCTGGGACCGTCGACCAGCAGATTCTCGATCGACGCCGGCATCGGTTTCTTAGAGGCGCTCTAAATGCGAAGTCGCTCGACGATTTCGCCTTTGACAAGATGGCGGTCGACGATTTCGTCAATGTCGTGTGCGTCGACGTAGGTGTACCAAACACCGTCCGGATAGACGACGACGCAAGGACCTTCCTGGCACCGATCCAGACACCCGGATTTGTTGATTCGAATCTTTCCCTGTCCGTTCAGATCGAGCGCTTTAACGCGCGCTTTGGCGTGCTTCTGCATTTCCTCGGCGTGGTGGTTGGCGCAGCACGCAGAACCGTCGTCGCGCTCGTTCAGACAGAAGAAAACGTGACGCTGGTAGTAGCTCATTGATGCCATTGATGCGGGTGATGCCCTGTTCCTCAATTATAAGGACGCGGGTGACGTGCGGCGCGCACCGGCATTCGGCAACAGCGCAATGGCAAGCCCGAACGCCAGCGCAAACGGCCACAGCAGCGACAACCATTGCGCCAGCGCATTAAAGTTCAGAAGCTTGCCTTGGCGCCAGGCGCTAATGGCATCAACGTAATACGGATTGTCCGGTACCAGATTGACGGCGATGACAAGCGCGACGAGTGCCAGCATCGCGAAGCGCGCGGACCATGCGCGCGGGGCGGCGCTTGCAGCCAGTAACGACAAAATACCGAGCGCCAATCCACCGTACGCACCGGGCGTTAACCACGCCATCGCACGGTCGGGACCAAACTCCACTGCGTTGGCGAGTGTTTTGGACACGAGGGCAGCCACCACTAGCGCCAACAGCAGCTTCACTCTGGGCGCGCTGGGTCGCATCGTCGAGGCGAACGCCAGGCCTACCGCAAGAATCGCTGCCGCTACCACGAACGCTTCGGCCAATACAAACTCGGCGACTTCGAAGGAATCCGCAAACTCCGTCACCGCAAACACCGCATCATCAATCGGCAACATCGCACCCAGAGCGGTCACCAGCGCGCTGAGCGCATCACTGATATCGCCGTTGCCGAACAACATCGGCTCCGGATAGATCTGCGCAGCGGGCCAGGCTGCTATCAGCAGCAATAGCAGCGACGCGTCGCGCTCGAACCAGCGCAGCCGCCAGTCGGCCAGTCGGCCACGGTCGATCAGGTTCGATGCGAACGGCGCCGCGACCAGCGCTCCCAACGTCGCGCCCGCGGTATTGGTCAGCAGATCGAGATTCGACGGAATGCGCGTCTGCAAGAAGCTTTGCGCGGCCTCGACAGTGGCTGCGAGCAGGAACCCAAGCGACGACGCAATGAGAACCGCCGTCAGGCCACGCTTGGCTGGGTGCAGTGCGAACACCAGCAACGCGCCGAACGGCAGGTAAGCGAGTACGTTGGCGGCAAGATCGAAGTGCGTGACGTGCGCCGGGATCGGAGCTGCCAAATAAGCGAACGGATTCAAGCCGAGGTCGCGCCATCCGGTCCACGGCGACAGCCCCGCGTAGAGCAGCAGCAGGGCGTACGTCGCGCAAGCGGCACGCGCCAACGGCGAACGTCGCGGATGCCAAGGCTTGCCGCTGAACTGCGAAGGCGTCATTGAGTCATTGTCGAATGCATGCGTCGAAGCTGACAACCACGCGTAATGACAGGAAGACCGATGTTAAATTCGATTGCCCGTCCGAATGGACCGGATTTTGGAGACCATCGTTTGGTTGCAACGCTGAATTCGATGCGGCCGCTGGATCAAGCAGCACCGCTTTCTGCGTCAGCCATCATCGAGGCACTGACGCCTGAATGGCGGCGAAGAGTGCGTCGTAGAAGCAGTGGCCGTCACCGTTTCGACTAACGAAGATTTGGTTACACGGGCAAGAGCGCAACAACCGGCTCAACCTCTGCTGCGCGCAGCGGATTTTCAAAGCGGTGGGCGTGGTCGCAACAAGCGACCATGGCATGCCGCCCCACGGGACGCATTGCTGTTCAGCGTTGCAGTTCCGATTTCCTCCACCTCGCAATCGATGCCGGCGGTGACGCTCGCGTGCGGGGTTGCGCTCGCCGAAAGTCTTGCCGAGCGCGGCATCGCGGTGCAGCTGAAGTGGCCGAACGACATTCGGATCGAAGGCTGCAAGCTGGGCGGGGTTCTGACTGAACTGGTAGCGGACAGAAATGCGCGGCAAACGCTCGTGGTCGGCGTCGGCATCAACCTGCATCTGAACGAAGCGGTGCGCCGCGTGATCGGGCAGCCGGCGACTGCGCTCGATCAACTGCCGGGCGTGGCGGAGCAGTCGCGCGAGCAGTGGATCGGGCGTTTCGCTAGCGCGATCCACGAGGCGGCTTCGCGATTCATCGAGCACGGATTCGAGCCGTTTCGCGCGCGCTTCAATCGACTGCTCGAATCACGTGGCGAGCTCGTCGATGTGCTGAACGACGCAGCGGGCGCACCTCCGCTCAGTGGACGGGTGATCGAAGTCGACGATCACGGCCGCCTGGTTATCGAAACCGAAGGGCAGCGCCACGCCATTAGTGTCGGAGACGTGTCGGTGCGGAGATGACGCTGCTGGTCGATGTCGGCAATTCGGCCATCAAGTGGGCGCAGATGTCGGCCGACGGTCAACTGCTCTCATCGCAAACGGCAGCTTCACCGAGGCATCGATGGCATCGCTGCGCGCCTTGCGGATCAATGGCGGAACGTTGTGGCGCGCGGCACGCCGGTCGTAGCGTGCAATGTCGCCAGCGCGCAGGTCGTTGCTGCGGTCGAAGACGCAGCGCAGATGCTGCAGTTGCAACCGGTTCGATGGGTGCGGTTCGCAGAGCAGCTTTGATGGAGCGATTGCACTCATCAATGGATACCGCAACCCGGCGCAGCTCGGTGCAGACCGCTGGCATTGTTTGCTGGGCGCGGGCGCGGCGATGAATCTGCAAGGAGTGGCGAAATCGCTGGTGGTGGTCAACGCTGGCACAGCAACGACCGTCGACTGTGTCGATGCCGAGGAAGACACCACAGCGCGAACAAGATTCGTAGGGAAATTCATCGGCGGTGTGATCGCGCCGGGCGTGCGCTTGATGCTCGAATCGCTGGCGCTGCGGACGGCAGGCTTGCCAGCCACCGATGCCGATTTTTCCGCGAATGTGGCCGAGTTTCCGGACAACACCGATGCGGCCATTGTCACCGGCGTACTTGATGCCCAGGCTGGCCTGGTGTATCGAATCTGGCATCGATTTGCAGTCCATATGGTCGCTGAACCGCGCCTGGTTCTGACCGGAGGGCATGCGGAGGCGCTGTCGAGCCGCCTGTCGATGCGCGCCGACATCGAACATAATCTGGTTTTGCGTGGCCTTGCGCTGCGCGCGCAGTGGGATACGAAGGAAGCATGAAGCTTGCGTTTCTCATTTTGGTATTGCTGAACCTCGCGCTGTTTGCGTGGCAGCAGGGTGCATTCGGACGCGTCGGCGAAAGCGGCCGCGAGCCCGAGCGGGTTGCTCGTCAGATCCAACCCGAGCGCTTTCGCGTGCTCAGCGAAAAGGAAGTGCAAAGGCTGCGCGAGCGCGCCAGCCAAGCAAAAAGTGGCGGTACGGACTCAACGATCGGCCAATAGTTGGTCATTTGCCACCTGTCGGGCGGGCGCCCTCGCGTGCCGGCGACGTACTAAACTGCTGCGCGTTGGTTACTGAACTTTTTTGGAGAACCTATGAATCCTAGCCTGCAAACTTCTGGCTATCGTGGTTCCGATGCGCTGGTTGTCGAGCGCAACCGGGTACTGCGCAATACCTACTGGCTGTTGGCGCTGTCAATGGTTCCCACCGTCCTGGGGGCATGGATTGGGGTATCGACGGGGATCGTACGTTCGATCTCGCCCGGTATCAGCTTGATCGTGTTTCTTGTCGGTGCCTTTGGACTGATGTTCGCCGTTGAGAAGACGAAGAATTCCGCACTCGGTGTTCCGATGTTGCTGGCGTTCACGTTTTTCATGGGGTTGATGCTGTCACGTCTGCTCGGTGCCGTACTGGGCCTGTCGAACGGCGCGAGCTTGATCATGGTGGCGTTTGCCGGAACCGGCGCAGTCTTTTTCGGCATGGCTGCCCTGTCGACCGTCATCAAGCGTGACTTGTCGACGATGGGCAAGTGGCTCTTCGTCGGCGCAGTCATGGTGTTTGTTGCGATGCTCGCGAATTTTTTCATCCAGTCGAGCGCGTTGATGCTGACGCTCATGGTGCTCGCAATTGGCATCTTCACCGCGTTCATTCTGTATGACCTGAAGCGAGTGCGCGACGGCGAAGAGACGAACTACATCACGGCCACGCTAGGCATCTACCTGAGCCTTTACAACGTGTTCCAGAGCTTGCTCGCGCTGCTCGGTATCTTCGGCGGCGACGACTAAGAAGCTCTGCCGCTCTAGGTCACGCGCGAAACGTTTTCCGCGATTACCTCGCGCAACCGGTCGACTAACGCGCGACGCGCCTGCAGCGTTTGATCGTCGGGGGTGCGCTGCGGCGCTCCCCACACCGGCTGCGGGTAGTGCAGGTCGTCGGCGAAGCGCGCGATCACGTGCCAGTGCAGATGCGGCGTCAGGTTGCCAAGACTGGCGAGGTTGATCTTTAGCGGCGCAAGCACCTCGCGTTGCGCCAGTTCGACCGCAAATACCGTTCTCATCAGGCGCTGGCGCTCGTCATCGCTCAGTTCGGTCATTTCACGTACGTGATTGTTCCAAACAACGCGGACGTAGCCTGGATAGGCGTGCTCGTCGACCAGCATCACGCGCAGCCATTCGTTGGCGATCACCAGAGCGCCGCCTTGGCTTTTACACAGCTCGCAGTCGGCCAGTTTCATGCGTTACACCAGCACGCGTTCAATCCCGCCTTGATTCGCGCGCTCGACGTATTCCGGTAGCCAGTCTGATCCCAGTAAGTGTCTAGCCATTTCAACGACGATGTAGTCGGCGTCGATGTCGGCATCGTGGTTGTAGCGCTTGAGGCCCTGCAGGCAGGACGGGCACGATGTCAGCACTTTCACTTCGCCGTCAAATCCATCGCCGCGCAGCTTGTCGGCCCCCGCCCGGACTTCGCGCTCTTTGCGAAAGCGAACTTGCGTCGCCACGTCGGGACGCGCGATTGCGAACGTTCCCGATTCTCCGCAACAGCGGTCGTTGTTCTCGATCGCGACGTTATCGGCCGTCTTGACCAGCGCGTTGACGGTTTTCAGCGGCGCCTGCAGCTTCATCGGCGTATGACACGGGTCGTGATACATGTATCGCACTCCGGTGATTCCATCGATACGGATATCCTTTTCCAATAGGTATTCGTGGATGTCAATGATGCGGCAGCCTGGAAAAATTTCCTCAAATTTGTAGCCCTGCAGCTGGTCGTAGCACGTGCCGCAGCTGACGACGACTGTCTTGATGTCCAGATAGTTCAGCGTGTTGGCGACGCGATGAAACAGAACGCGATTGTCCGTGATGATCTTTGCGGCTTTGTCGAACTGTCCGGCGCCGCGCTGCGGATAGCCGCAGCACAGATAGCCCGGTGGCAGCACCGTCTGAACGCCTGCGTGCCATAGCATTGCCTGCGTCGCCAACCCAACCTGCGAGAACAGACGTTCGGATCCGCAGCCGGGAAAGTAAAACACTGCTTCGCTTTCGCTGGTCGTCTTCTGCGGATCGCGAATGATCGGCACATAGCGCGAGTCTTCGATGTCGAGCAGCGCACGCGCGGTTTTCTTCGGCAGATTGCCCGGCATCTTCTTGTTGATGAAATGGACGACCTGTTCGCGCATTGGCGGCCGGCCGCCGGTCGTCGACGGCGGATGCCGCACCTGCAGCGCCGCGGCGGGCCGGAAAAACTGATTGCCAAAGCGCTGCAGCTTGAAGCCCCATTCGATCATCAACGTGCGAACGACCTTGATCGTTTGCGGATCCTTCGCATTCAGGAAAAACATCGACGCCCACCCGGCGGCGTTGAATTTCTTCTTGCCCATGCGGCGCAGCAGGTCGCGCATTGCCATCGACACGTCGCCGAAGTCGATATCGACCGGGCACGGTGACTCGCATTTGTGGCACACCGTGCAGTGATCGGCGACGTCCGAAAATTCATCCCAATGCCGGATCGAAATGCCGCGTCGGGTTTGCTCTTCGTACAGAAACGCTTCGATCAGCAATGATGTCGCCAGGATCTTGTCGCGCGGCGAGTAAAGCAAATTCGCGCGCGGGACGTGTGTCGTACATACCGGCTTGCACTTGCCGCAGCGCAGGCAGTCCTTGATCGCATCGGCAATGCTCGCGATATCGCTCTGCTGCATGATCAGTGACTCGTGGCCCATCAGGCCGAAGCTCGGCGTGTAAGCGTTCGACATGTCGGCGCCGGGCATCAGCTTGCCCCTGTTGAACCGTCCCTCGGGATCGATCGCATTCTTGTAGCGACGAAAGCCTGATGTCTCATCGTCGGTCAGGAACTCGAGCTTCGTGATGCCGATTCCGTGCTCACCTGAGATCACGCCGCCAAGATCGCGCGCAATCTGCATGATGCGGGCGACTGCGGCATTCGCTCGCTGCAGCATCACGTAGTTGTCCGAATTGACCGGAATGTTCGTGTGGACATTGCCGTCGCCCGCGTGCATGTGCAGCGCGACAAACACGCGGCCTTTTAGTACTCGTTGGTGAATCGCATCGGCTTCCGCGAGCGCGGGCGCGAACGCGTCGCCGGAAAAGATGCGATGCAGCGGCGCCCGCACTTCAGTTTTCCACGAAGCTCGAATCGTGTGATCCTGCAAAACGTCGAAGACGCTGACAGCGTTGTTCGCCGAAACGCGCCGCTCAAACTCGCCCGCGAGGTGCGTCAACCCGAGGCGCGACAACTCCGAGCGCGCCATCGCCAGCTGGCGTGTCTAGATGGTTCAGCAAATAACGCCAGCGCTCGCGCGTGTATGCAAGCAGTTCGCGCGCTTCACCCAGGCGGTCGCCGACGATCTCGTCGCGCGGCAAGCGGTCGAACTCCGCATCACCTGTTTTGCCGAGCGCAAACGTGCTGTCGAAGTATCGAGCGAGCTCATCGAGCAGCTCCAGCTTGTTTTCGAGTGAAAGCTCGATGTTGATGCGCTCGATCGCCTCGGTGTAGTCGCCCATCTTCGGCAGCGGAATGACGACGTCTTCATTCAGCTTGAACGCGTTGGTGTGCTTTGAGATTGCCGCGGTCTTCGCGCGATCGAGCCAGAATTTCTTGCGCGACTCCGCGCTGACTGCGACGAATCCCTCGCCGTGCCTTGCGTTGGCGAGTCGCACCACTTCCGACGAAGCACGCGCGACCGCGGCGTCGTCATCGCCGACGATGTCGCCGAACAGTGCCATTTTGGGCAGACTGCCGCGCTTGGACTTCGTCGTGTAGCCGACGGCGCGTAGGTAACGATCGTCCAGGTGCTCCAGCCCAGCGAGCAATACGCCGCCCGGACGCTGGGCAAGATAGTCAGTGATCTCGACGATTGACGGAATCGCTTCGTATGCTTGTCCGAAAAATTCGAGGCAGACTGTACGAACGTGTCGCGGCATTTTGTGCACGATCCAGCGCGCCGAGGTGATCAACCCGTCGCACCCTTCCTTCTGCACGCCCGGTACGCCGCCCAGAAACTTGTCGGTGACGTCCTTGCCAAGCCCTACCTTGCGAAACTGTGCGCCCGTAAGACAAAGGCGCTCGGTGCGAAGGACTTTCGCCTTATCGGCCGGTTGCGCACCGTTCTTGTAAGTGAGCTCGAACACGGCTTCGGGTGCATCGTGAATCTTGCCGAGGTTGTGATTGATGCGCTCGACTTCGAGCCAATTGCCCTCGGGATCGACCATGCGCCACCACGCGAGATTGTCAACCGCCGTGCCCCAGAGCACCGCCTTTTTTCCACCGGCGTTCATCGCGATGTTGCCGCCGATGCAGGATGCATCCGCCGACGTAGGGTCGACTGCAAACACAAAGCCGGCACGCTCTGCGGCTTCTGCCACCCGCCGTGTGACGACACCGGCGCCCGACATGAGCGTGGGCACCGGCAGACTCACGCCGGGCAATACCACTGATTCCACTTCGGACAGATGCTCAAGCTTCTCGGTGTTGATCACTGCCGATAACGGGGTCAGCGGAATCACTCCGCCGGTGTAACCCGTGGCGCCACCGCGCGGGATGATCGTCAGGCCAAGCTCGATGCAGCTACGAACCAGACCGGGAATTTCATCTTCATTGTCTGGGTGCAGTACCACGAACGGATACTCGACCCGCCAATCGGTCGCGTCGGTCACATGCGTCACGCGCGCGTAGCCGTCGAAGCGCACGTTGTCGGTACGCGTGTGGCGTGTCAGTACACGCCGCGCTTTTTTGCGCAGGTCCCACATCGCGCGAAACTCTGATTCGAACGCCTGCACGGCTTTGCGCGCCGCAGCCAGAAGCTGACCGACCTTCACATCGCGCTCGACATCTTCAGGCTCGCGTCGCTTGTCGATCTCGCGCAGCCGATGATGCAACGCTTCGATCAGCGCCGCGCGCCGCTTTGGGTTATCGAGGAGATCGTCTTCCAGGTAGGGATTGCGACGCACGACCCAAATGTCGCCGAGCACTTCGTACAACATGCGCGCCGACCGTCCGGTGCGGCGCTCGCTGCGTAATTCGTCGAGCACGCGCCACGCTTCGGTCGCCAAGCAGCCGCATGACGATCTCGCGGTCCGAGAACGATGTGTAGTTGTAAGGAATCTCGCGCAGCCGCGCCGGATGATCAGCGGCTTGCGTGCGGATCGACTCAGGAGACAGCGGTGCGTTCATGGGCTGATCGAACGCATTTGCATTCGAGAACTCATTTTACCGACTGTTGCCTGCCGGCCAGTGCTCTGTACAACAGCTTCAGTCG
This sequence comes from uncultured beta proteobacterium, assembly GCA_963729165.1. Taxonomy (GTDB): domain Bacteria; phylum Pseudomonadota; class Gammaproteobacteria; order Burkholderiales; family Burkholderiaceae_F; genus JACCZX01. The sequence continues at coordinate 263,769 of CAVSMM010000013.1, read as the reverse complement.
AATAGCACCAGCAATCCGAAATGTGTGCCGTCAGGTAGCGCAGACCACCATTCGTGGGTTGCATCGGCTAGACGACGATAGGGTCTTCCTGCATCGCGGCAATCTGCTCGCGCAATTCGAGGATCCGCTCTTCCCAGTAGCGCTGCGTGTTAAACCACGGGAACGCCGCGGGGAATGCGGGGTCGTCCCAGCGGCGAGCGATCCATGCGGAGTAGTGCAACAGCCGCAGCGTTCGCAGCGGTTCGATCAGAGTCAATTCACGACGGTCGAACTCGGCGAAGTCTTCATAGCCTTCAAGCAGGTCCGCGAGTCTCTCGCTTTGCTCGGCACGGCCTGCGCCGAGCAACATCCAGAAGTCCTGCACCGCAGGTCCCATGCGGCTGTCGTCAAAGTCGACGAAGTGCGGACCGATGTTGCCGACCGAATCGGTCCACAGCACGTTGCCCTCGTGGCAATCGCCGTGCAGTCGCAGCGAATGATGTGCGCCACGGTCGTACTGGGCCGCGACGAGGTCGAGCGCCTGCTGTGTAACGCCTTCGTAAACGCGCCTGAGCTCGGCCGGAAGCCAGTCGCCCTCAAGAAGGTAACGTCGAGGCTCGACACCGAAAGTTGCGATATCGAGCGCGGGCCGGTCGGTATACGGTTTCACGCGGCCGACGCGCGTGGATGCGCCCCAGAAAACGCCCAAGCCACTCCCGCACGCTTGGGTCGTCCATGTTCGGCGCTCGCCCGCCGGCCCGGGAAAAAACGGCAAAGCGAAATCCGTCGAATGTGTGCAGCGTATGACCGTCAATCGATAGCGCGGGAACGGCCGGTATCTCGCGTTCGGCCAGCTCGGCGATGAACGCATGCTCCTCCAGGATCTGCGCGTCGGACCAGCGACCCGGCCGGTAGAACTTCGCCACGACGAAGCTTCCATCTTCGAGCCCGACCTGAAATACGCGATTCTCGTAGCTGTTCAGCGCAAGCTGACGGCCGTCGGTTATGTAACCCGTGCTGTCGATTGCATTCAGAACGGTGTCGGGCGTCAGGCCGGCGTACGGCGTTGCGTGCGTGGACATCTCGGCATGGTACGCAGACGTGATACTTTGCTCGTTCATCGAGGGGAGCGAGTGCCATGCCGGCCCAGGAATATCTGCGCCGAATTCTGACTGCGCGCGTCTACGACGTTGCGATTGAGTCGCCGCTGGAGCTCGCGCCGGGATTGTCGGAGCGGCTTGGTAACCGGGTGTTGCTGAAGCGCGAGGACTTGCAGCCGATCAAGAGCTTCAAGCTGCGCGGCGCGTACAACAAGATGGCGCAGCTGTCGCGCGATCAATTGAAGCGCGGAGTGATCGCGGCGTCGGCGGGCAACCATGCGCAAGGCGTCGCGCTTGCGGCGCAGAAGCTGGAATGCCGCGCGCTGATCGTGATGCCGGTGACTACGCCCGAGGTCAAGGTCGACGCGGTGCGCGCGCGCGGCGCCGAAGTCGTGCTGTTCGGCGATTCGTACTCGGATGCGTACACACATGCCTTGAAGCTGCAGCGCAAATTCAAGCTGACGTTCGTGCATCCGTTCGACGATCCGGACGTCATTGCCGGGCAGGGCACGATCGCGATGGAAATTCTGCGGCAGCATCATCCGGTCGAGCACGGACCGATTCACGCCGTATTCGTTGCGATTGGGGGCGGGGGTCTGATCGCGGGTGTCGCCGCCTACATCAAGGCGCTCGCGCCGCAGATCAAGGTCATCGGCGTGCAGACGACCGATTCAGACGCGATGGCGTGTTCGCTGGAAGCCGGGCGCCGGGTCAAGCTGCACGATGTCGGACTTTTTTCAGATGGCACTGCGGTGCGCGAGGTCGGGAAGCATACGTACAGCCTCGTGCGCGACCACGTCGACGACATCGTGCGGGTCGATACCGATGCGATCTGCGCAGCGATCAAGGATGTGTTCCAGGACACGCGATCGATCCTCGAACCCGCCGGCGCGCTGTCGGTTGCAGGCATGAAGGCGTACGCGCAGCGCGAGAAACTGAAGCAGCAAACGCTGGTAGCGATCGCGTGCGGCGCCAACATGAATTTCGACCGTCTTCGTTTTGTCGCCGAGCGCACCGAAGTCGGCGAAGCGCGCGAGGCATTGTTCGCCGTCACGATTCCGGAGGAGCGCGGCAGCTTCAAGCGGTTCTGCAAGCTGGTCGGCAACCGCAGCGTGACCGAATTCAATTACCGCATCTCAGACTCGGCGATCGCGCATGTGTTCGTCGGCATCGGCACCGCCAGCGCGGGCGACAATCAAACGCTGGCACGACAATTCCGGCGGCACGGTTACGCCACCGTCGATCTGACGCACGACGAGCTCGCCGCGGAACACGTGCGCTACATGGTCGGCGGCAAGAGTCCTCTGGCGGCAGGCGAACTGATCTATCGCTTCGAATTCCCCGAACGGCCGGGCGCGCTGATGAAGTTTTTAACCAGCATGGCGCCGAGCTGGAACATTTCGATGTTTCACTACCGCAATCAAGGGGCCGACTACTCGCGCGTGCTGGTGGGCCTGCAGATGCCGGCCAACGAACGGCGTGCGTTCAGCCGTTTTCTGGCAGCGCTTGGCTATCGGTACTGGAATGAAACCGCGAATCCTGCGTATCAGCTGTTCCTGTCTTGATTTGTAGCGATCGCGCAGGGCCGATCGCCTCGATCTCGACCAATAAATCGGCGCGGCAAATGTCGGCGTGCAGGTAGAGGACTTTGTCGGCGTCAAGCCCGTGCCCGGCCAGAACCTGTCGCACCAGCGGCTGGTCTTCCGGGTGACGCACGTACGCCTTCAACAGCAGATCGGAAAGTAACGCAACGTCCCGTGCGCCATGGCTCACCGCTGCCGCGACGACCGATTGCAGATTGGTCAGCGTCTCATGCGCTTGCGCTACGACGTTGCCGCCATGCAACGTTTGGTGACCGACGATGCTCGCTGTTCCGGAGACGAACAACACGTCGTCTTGATCACCTTCCCCGCGCCATAGCGCTGCGCGCGAAAAACTCGGCGCGCGCGGACCGTATTGCTGCGGGTAGCGATAGGCGCTGGTTTGGCGGGGATTCTCGATCGCTTCGGGTGGTGTTTTCGAGGCCAGGCAATACAACACGAGTGGCCCACCGAAGCTGCCAAGTGCGCAGGCCGCGGGCGCGCCGGTTTCGGTCGGATACTTCGATTCGTCGTAGGCTTTGAAGCGATGCAGATTGAAGCGCCGGTAGCGCTCGAGCCCGCCGTCATCAACATTGATGCCGGGAATCGAATTCCAGATCCGCAACAAGTGTGGATACCCCGCCACCTGCAATGCATTGAGCAGCGAGTGATAGGCAGCATAGGTTGCCGCTCCGAGTGCATCGATGCCGTCGTCCGACGCCGGCGCCGACACCGAAGCGAACAACAGTTCGCCGTTGTGCCGGTAACGTGTCGTGCCGACCGTTGCGTCGGTGGCCTCGGTGCGACCGCGCCAGAGCTCCACCACCTGATCGCCGCCGCCCAACGTGCCCTTTCCCAGGACGCCTTTAAGCAAGTGCGCCTGCGGCAGATGCGACGCGAAGGCGAGCGGCACCGCACCGCCGTGAATAGCGACGCCAAGTGTGCGGGCGTCGTGCAACAGCGGCGAGCGGGCAAGCTCCGCCGCTGGCATCCATTGCATCCCAAGACGATTTTTCGATGTGCTGGTCAAGTTGTTAATACCGGGCAAAAGGTGCGGATTCTAGTCATGGGCGCCGCCCCGATTGATACACTCGCAGACGGCCATGCATGCATCAACCCAATCGGCTCCCCAACGCGCGGACGCGCCGCTGGCAGCCCCTCCGATCGACCAACGCGACGCCGATGTCGTGATCATCGGCGGCGGTCCGGGGGGCAGCACGGCGGCCGCGCTGCTGACGCAAAAAGGCTGGCGTGTGCTTCTGCTTGAAAAGGACCAGCACCCCCGTTTTCATATCGGTGAATCGCTGCTTCCGCTGAACTTGCCACTGTTCGAGCAGCTCGGCTGCGCGCCGGCGGTTCAAAAGGTCGGGCTGGTCAAGAACTCGGTCCAGTTTCATTCGATGGAACATGAAGCCAGCCAGACGTTTGCGTTCGCCGACGCTTGGGAGGGTGTGCCGAAGTATGCCTACCAAGTGCGACGCTCCGAATTCGACCATGCGTTGCTTAAGCACGCACGCACCAGCGGTGCTGAAGTGATCGAGTCGTGCCGTGCGCACAACGTTACTTTTGAATCCGAGCGGGTAGTTGTTGAAGCCAAGTGCGGCGACGGGCGTTTGATCAACGCCACGGGCCGCTATCTGATTGATGCAACCGGCCGAGACACCTTCATGGCGTCGCGGCTCGGGATCAAGCGCAAGAATCCCAAGCACACGAGCGCGGCACTGTACGGCCATTTTCGCGGCGCGCAGCGCAACGCGGGTGATGCCGAGGGCGACATCGAGATCTATTGGTTTGCGCACGGTTGGATGTGGTTCATTCCATTGGCTGACGGCAGCACGAGTGTGGGCGCAGTCTGTTGGCCCTACTATCTGAAAACGCGCGACACCGACCCTTCGACGTTCTTCCTGCGGACTTTGCAGACGTGTCCGCCCCTGTGGGAGCGCGTCAAGGACGCGACGCTGATCGAACCGGCAACGGCCACTGGCAACTATTCGTATACATCGGATCGAATGGCGGGAGACCGGTTCGTGATGATCGGCGATGCCTTCGCGTTCGTCGACCCCGTTTTTTCGAGCGGCGTGTATCTGGCGATGAACAGTGCGCAATTTGCGGCGAATGTGATCGACGGCGCATTGCGGGATCCTTCATCTGCGGCGCGGCTGAATCGCGCCTTCGAGCGGCGCGTGCGGCGCGGGCTGAAGACTTTCACCTGGATGATCTACCGGATGACGTCTCCGATCATGCGCAACCTGATCATGCATCCGCGCGACATTTTCGGCGTGCAGCGCGCCGTCATCTCTTTTCTGGCGGGAGACGTTTACGACTCAGGTCCGGTTCGGCGAAGGGTGATGATGTTTCGAGCGATTTATTACCTGAGTGCGATCAAACACTGGCGTCAGGCCTGGCGCAGTGTCGTCAATCGGACCAACGCCATTCGTCCGCAACCGATTTGCGCCACCGACGGGTCGGGATAGCAGTGCCGGCAAAGGTATGCAAAGGAGCACTTTGCGCTGTGCTCTGCGCGCTGCTGGCCGGGGCCTGGTCACCTTCGCTCGCGGAAGAGAACGATTTGCCGCTTTGGGAAGCCGGAGGCGGCGGCACTTTCCTGCGCCTGCCTGACTATCGCGGCTCGGAGGATGTTCGCAACTACGTGCTGCCGATCCCGTGGTTTGTCTATCGCGGTGAAATTTTTCGGGCCGATCGCGACGGTGCCCGCGCCCGCTTATTCGACAGTGAGCGGGTCAAGGTGAACTTGAGCGTTGGTGGCAGTGTTCCGGTTGACAGCGACCGCAATCGCGCGCGGGAGGGAATGGAGGATCTAAGTCCTCTGTTCGAGCTTGGTCCAGTGGTTAATGTTCATCTATGGCGTACCGATGATCGCCGCGCAGCGCTCGATCTTCGGCTGCCGGTGCGGGCGGCGTTCACTTTCCGTGACGGTGTGCGCAATGTCGGTTACGTGTTTGGCCCGCTGATTAACCTCGACTTGCGTTGGCCTTCCGCGACGGCGCCAGATCGCTGGAACCTGGGACTGCTGGTTGAGGTGCCGTTTTCCGACCGTCGGTTCAACGGCTATTTCTATGATGTACCGGCCGCCAATGCAACCGCGACACGTCCCGAATATCGCGCAAGCGGGGGCTATGGTGGCTGGCAGGCGCTGGCAGCGCTGTCGCACCGAAAGGACCGATGGTGGTTCGGTGCCTTCATCAAATACGACAACGTCAGTGGCGCCGTATTTGCCGATTCGCCGCTTGTGACACAGCGGCGGCAGGTTAGCGGCGGCTTTGCGGTGAGCTATGTGTTTGCCCAATCGTCCACCCTTGTGCCGCCGCGTCGGGACGACTATTGAGATGCCGTCGGATAGCGCAGCTGACTCGAGCTTGCGTCCGCGGCCTGTGGCCATTGGCAGTCGGTGCGATTGTTTTGTCGATTGCGCTGCACGTCGTGCCGCAGCTGCTGCGCGACTTGGTTGATCCGGCGTGGTCAATGCTCATCTTGATGACGCTCGATGCCTGCATCGTGGCATTGATCGTGCGTAGTCGAACCGCGTTGCTGGTCGGATTGTTGTTGGCCGCATTGCTCGGCGCGGCGGTGTTGTCTCATCAGCAGCTGCTGGCTGCACTGCCATCGATTGCGCTCAACCTGATGCTGGCAAGCGTATTCGCGGTCACGCTGCGCCGGGGTGAAACGCCTTTGATCGTGCGTATTGCAGAGCTCGACAGCTCAACGCTGACTCCGCAGTTCAGACGCTATCTGCACGCGCTGACGCAGGCCTGGGCCATCTTTTTCGTCGCGATGGCGGGCTTGTCGCTGCTCCTGATGTTATATGCGCCGTTCGTATGGTGGTCGCTGTTCGTCAACGTCCTGAGCTGGCCGTTGATCGGCGTGATGTTCATCGCCGAATGGCTGGTGCGCGTCGTTTGCTTCAGAAAATTGCCGCGACACACGCCGCTGTATATCGCGACAAGAATCCTCGCCTACCAGCGGCAGGTGGCTCAAATGCGGGAAGGTTCGCGCGCGGGATGACGAGCGAACTATTGATTGCGCATCGAGCGTCGAGTGCACGCATTGCCGTGCGTGACGGCGAGCCCGTTTCCGCCGGCTGCTTTCTAGCCGCCGCGCAAGCGCTCGCGCAGCTGCTCCCGCCCGCGCAGTATGTATTGAACAGCTGTCGCGATAGGTACCACTTCGCGGTTGCATTTTGTGCAGCGCTGATCGCCGGGCGCACGAGCCTCCTACCGCCGTCGCGCACGCCGGAAACGCTGGCGCAACTCGCGACGCGCTATCCAGACACGCTCTGCGTGGGCGAAGAAGCCGGGAACATCGTCTGGCAAGGCGTCGGGCGCCTCGCGACAAAGTGGAAGGCCGATACGACTGCGCAGGCGTGGCCGCCCCCGATGATCGCGCGTGATCACGTCGCTGCGATCGCGTTCACGTCGGGCAGCACTGGCGAGCCGCAGGCGCAACCGAAGACTTGGGGCGGCATCGTCGACGGTGCACGCGCCGAGACCGTCGCGCTGCAGCTGGACGATGCTGTGATCGATGATGTGGTGCTGGTGGGCACGGTCTCGCCGCAGCACATGTATGGCTTCGAATCGACGGTGTTGCTGGCGCTGCACGGGCCGTGCGCGTTTGCTGCGGAGCATCCGCTTCATCCCGATGAGGTTGTTGCCGTGTTGTCGCACCTCAACGGGCGGCGTGTGCTGATCACCGCACCGGTGCACTTGCGAGCGCTGGTGGAATCCGCGCACTCGATGCCGGCGCTGGATCGCGTCGTCAGTGCTACTGCGCCCCTGACCGCTGAACTGGCGAAGCGATGCGAATCGAAATGGGGCACTCGCGTCTTCGAGGTTTACGGGTGCACCGAGACCGGTATGGTGGCGACGCGGCGCACGGTCGAAGGCACTCGGTGGACAACGATGCGTGATGTGAAGATCGAGCGCAGCGGCGATGGATTTCGTGCGCACGGCGGCCACGTTCGGCCCGGAATGCTTGCCGACCGGCTGCGGCTGATCAGTGGTTCGACGTTCGAGCTCGAAGGACGCGCCGATGACGTGGTCAACATCGGAGGCAAGCGCGCATCATTGCAGGGACTCAACCGGGTGCTGCTGTCGATCGACGGCGTTGTCGACGGTGCGATATTCGAGCCGCCGAGCGCTCCAAGCGCGACGCGCGAACAGCGGCTGATGGCGCTGGTGGTCGCGCCTCACGTGGCGCGCGCGGACTTGCTCGCTGCGCTGCGCACACAGATCGATGCGGCATTTTTACCGCGCCCGTTGTTGTGGGTCGATGCGTTGCCGCGCAACGCGCAAGGCAAGCTGCCGAAAGCCGAACTGCTGATGCTTGCAGAAGAAGCGTTGCACGGATCTTCGGCGGGCCAGCCGTCATCCCACAAGGGCATTGCTGGCACGATGGACTCGATTTGATCTATTGCATTGAATGACGGAGCGCGCAACCACTGATGACCTGTCAGCGAATACCGAGCGCGGGCGGGTGCCTGCCGATCATCCGATGCTCGCGGGGCATTTCCCGGGTCATCCGATCGTGCCCGGCGCATGGCTGTTGGCGTGGGTCGCTGCCGCGGCAACGCGGCGGCTTGCGGTGGCCGAACAGGCGCGCTCAATAGCGGCGATTAAGCGCGTGAAGTTCTTGCGGCCCTTGAGACCCGACCAGCCATTCGAATGCACATTGAGTCTTCGCGCTTCAACTGCCGGCGCTCCATCCGGTAGCAAAGACTCGATGCGATTTGCGGTGACGAGCGATGGAGTTGTGATTGCCGAAGGATCGTTGCTGTTGCAGCCGCTGCGCCATTGAGTGCACACAGGATGACGCATCGAAGGGTTACGCGCCGACATGTTTTGTCACTCGCGGTCATGACCTGCATGACCCCGGTGCTCGCTCGCTCGGCCGACGACCCGCTGGCGCGTCTGTTTTCCGAGCTTGGTGCGCAGCGCGAACGGCACGCACGATTTAGCGAGCGCAAGTTCTCCGCACTGCTCAAGGCACCGGTCGAGTCGAGTGGCACGCTGATCTTTCGCGCACCCGGCTATCTGGAAAAGCGCACCGTCGCGCCGCGGCGAGAAACGGTCCGCATCGAGGGAAACGCTGTGGCCTATGAAAGCGCGGCCGGCAGCGGTGCGGCACAAAAGCGTACTTTCTCGCTGTCGGATGCGCCGCTGCTGGCGGCGCTAATTGACAGCTTGCGCGCCACACTCGGCGGCGATCTGGCCACGTTGCGCCGGCACTACGAGGTGTCCTTGAGTACGCCGGTACCGCCGGGACAAGTCGGAGGATGGCAGCTCACACTGGTACCGCGCGAGCGCGCTCTGCTCGATGCAGTATCGAGGGTCGTACTGCGCGGCGCAGGCGCTGAAGTGGCGGCGGTCGAGATTGTCGAAGCCAACGGTGACCTGACGCTGATGCAAATCTCGGCGCTTCCGACGTCGTCGGCAAAAAAATGAAGCGCCGCGCCGTGCGCTGGGGCACCTGGCTGCTCGGTGTGCTGGTATGCGGAGTCATCGTTGCACGCTCGACGATCGTAACGGACATCACCGCGTTTTTACCCGGCCCCGCGACGCGCGGGCAGGCGATGCTGGCGGAGCAGCTGCGCGACGGTGTCGCTGCCCGTGTGATTCTGATCGGCATTGAGGCACCGTCCGCTGAGCAGACCGAAGCGGCGGCAAAGCGTTCACAGCAGGTCGCGACAACGCTTCGCGCCGATCCGCGCTTTGCCTTCGTCGCAAATGGCGATCCGGCGATGTTTGCTGCCGAGCGCGACCGACTGTTCGATGCGCGTTATCTGCTGAGCGCGCAGGTGACACCGCAACGGTTCTCCGTCGAAGGCCTTCGCGCCGCGGCAGGCGAGCTGGAGACTCTGCTGCGTTCTTCCGCGGCGCCGCTGATAAAGCCTACCGCCGCGCGCGACTTGACGGGGGAATTGTTCAGCGTTGCAGCGGCGCTGAAGCCCGCGCGTACGCCCGTCAGTGCACACGGCGTGTGGTTCGACTCGACCGGCCGTACGGCGCTCTTGCTCGCAACCACGCGCGCACCGGGATTCGACGTCGATGCGCAGGCCGAAGCAGTGGCAGCGATTCGAGCAGCGTTCGACACCCCGAGGTCTGAAGCATCGCAGCTACAGCTTCATCTGACCGGCCCCGGTGTGTTCGCGGTTGAGTCGCGGCGCGCAATTCAGCACGACGCACGGCGCCTGACGTTGATTGCGACGGTCGCAGTCAGCCTGCTGTTGCTGCTCGTGCTACGCAGCCCACGTTTTTTGTTGTGGGCTGCACTGCCGACGGCAACCGGCGCGCTGGCCGGGCTCGCCGCGGTGTCGGTCGCGTTTGGAAGCATTCACGGCATCACGCTCGGCTTCGGGCTGACGCTGATCGGCGAAGCCGTCGATTACGCCGTCTACGTGCAGGTTCAGCGGCGGCACGAGAACAACACTTATCTGTGGAAGGGCTTATGGCTCGCCATGCTGACATCGAGCGCCGGCTTCGTCGCAATGATGCTGTCTGGCTTTGTCGGGCTGATGCAGCTGGGCCTGATGTCGATCGTCGGCATCGCAGTCGCCGCATTGGTGGCGCGCTTTTGCCTGCCCGATGTGCTGCACCCTCTCGCTGCAGTCGCGCCTGGCGCGCTTTGCGCCACTCGCACGCTTTTCGATGACGGCACCGCGCTGGCGGGTTCCGTTGGCCGTGATCGGCGTAGCGGCGGCTTTGCTATTGATCGCACGCGGTGATCGACTGTGGAACGATCAGCTGGCCGCAATTTCGCCGCTGGCACAAGGGTCTGGAGAACTCGACGCGCGCCTGCGCAGCGACACCGGCCTTGGCGATCTGCGCTTTGTGTTGACTGTCGAAGGCGCCACTTTAGACGAGGCGGTTGCACGTGCCGAGGCATTGCACGATAAGTTGCGCGAGCTGCAGTCGCGCGGCGCCATCGCAGGGTTCGATTCGCCCGCAGCGCTGGTACCTAGCACTGCGACGCAACAGGCGCGCCGCGCCGCGCTGCCGGACGCTGCGATGCTGCGCGAGCGTCTGACGCAGGCACTGGCACAAAGTGCGCTGCGGCCCGAAGCGTTCGAGCCGTTCATTGCGGACGTACAACGCGCGCGGCACCTCGCGATAACGCCCGGCTACTATGCAGGAACCGCTCTGGGGCAGCGGTTGCAGGCTCAGGTGATCGATCGCAAGCAAAGCACAACGTCCGACGTTGCGGTATTGATTACGTTAACCGGCGTGAGCGACGCAGCCGCCATCGCGACCGCTGTACAGAACGCCGATGGTGTTTCGCTGATCGACCTGGCCGGCGTGCAGGCGTTGGTCGCCGACTATCGGGCTCGCGCGGCCTGGGCCGCGTTGGCGGGAGGAGTGCTGATCGTGTTGATTCTGGCGTTGCAGTTGCGAAATCTCAGGGCGACAGCACGCATCGCAGCCGCGGTCGCGCTCTCGATCGTGATCACGGCGGCGATATTGCTATCGATCGAAGGCGGGCTGACGCTGTTTCACCTGGTTGCGCTGCTGCTGGCGGCCGGCGTCGGTACGAACTACGCGTTGTTTATCGGCATGCCTCGCGATGATGGGCATGATGAGCATCACGCGCCGCCCGATGCGCTGCCGGTTACGTTGTCGGTCACGCTCGCCGCTGGAACGACGTTGATTGCTTTCGCAACTCTCGCGATGTCGTCGACACCGGTGTTGCATATGATCGGCATCACAGTCGCCATTGGCGCGTCCGTTGCACTTTTCGTCAGCATGGCGCTCGCGCCAGCGCGTCCGCGGCCCTCTGCGTCGATACCTGCATGAAGGTGGACCCGATCGCGATCAGTGCGTATACCGCTACGACCGCTGTCGGTCGTGGCCACGGCGCCCTGCTCGACGCGTTGCGCATGCGACGCAGTGGATTGAAGCGTTATGACGCCCGACGCGATTTTGCCGTCGGGATCGACGGACCGACGCTCGATACCTGGATCGGAGAAGTCGAAGGTTTGCAGTCGGTTACGTTGCCCGAGCGTTTGTCGAGTTATGACTGTCGAAACAATCGTCTCGCGTGGCTTGGGCTGCATCAGGACGACTTCGTCGTGCGTGCACGCGCGGCCGTCGCGCGCTACGGCGCCGAGCGCGTTGCGGTGATTATCGGCACCAGCACATCCGGCATCGCACAGGCCGAAAGCGCGTACCGCGAGCGAGATGAGGCAGGTCGCCTGCCGCAATCGTTCAGTTACGCGACGACGCTGAACAATTTTTCAGCGCCGGCGCTGGTGGCGCACGCGGTCGGCGCGACCGGCCCGACGTTGGCGATCTCGACCGCGTGTTCATCGAGCGCCAAGGTATTTGCTGCCGCGGCGCGTCTGATGCGCGCTGGCTGGATCGATGCGGCGGTTGTCGGCGGCGTTGACTCGCTATGCCTGACGACGTTGTGCGGATTTTCCGCACTGGAGCTTTTGTCGCCCGAGCCGTGTCGCCCGTTTGATCGCACACGTCGCGGCATCTCGATCGGAGAAGGCGCCGGTTTCGCGCTGCTCGAAGCGCGAGCGCAGGCACCCACCTACCTGCTTGGCGCCGGCGAATCGAGCGATGCGCACCATATGTCGACGCCGCACCCCGAGGGTCTTGGCGCGCGCCTGGCGATGCGTGGCGCGCTTGAAAATGCAGGGCTTGCGCCCGACGCGGTCGACTATGTAAACCTGCACGGCACGGCGACACGCTCCAACGATCCGGCCGAAGGCCGCGCGGTGGCCTCGGTCCTGGCAGACACGCCGAGCAGCTCGACCAAGGGATGGTTCGGTCATCTGCTCGGCGCGGCCGGTATCGTCGAATCGATCGTGGCGTTGCTAGCACTTGAACACAGGCTTGATCCCTGGCACATTGAACACGACGGATAGAGATCCCGATTGCCCGAACGCGGTGTTGCTCGACAATGAAGAGCGCGACATCGACGTCGCGCTGTCGAATTCATTCGGCTTTGGCGGTAGCAATTGCAGCGTTGTCTTCGGCCGCGAGAATAAAACGCCGAAATTCTCGTGATTGCATGCGCAGTGCTCGGAATCGGCGTCTACGGACCCGGGCTTGCCGACTGGACGGCGGCGCGCGATGTTTTTTCTGGCGCGGCAGAGTATGTCCGCGCGGATAACACCGCGCCGCCGAGCGGTCTGTTGCCTGCCGCGGAACGCCGGCGTGCGACGCCGTCGACGCGAATTGCGCTGACGACGGCACAGCAGGCATTGGCGCACGCCGGGCTTGACGCGAAAGCAGTGCCCGCGGTGTTCGGCAGCAGCTCGGGCAACCCTGACATCATTCACGACATCTGCGCGATGCTCGCGGCAGGCGACTATCAGATTTCACCCACCAAGTTTCATAACTCGGTGCACAACGCGGCGTCGGGTTATTACAGCATCGCGGTCGCGAGTCATAGACCCGTGACCAGTTTGTGCGCGCTCGATGGCACCGCGACCGCGGCGCTGCTGGAGACCGCAGTGCAGGCGAACGCGGCGCACTCGCCGGTGCTGATGGTTTGCTACGACCTGCCATACCCGTTTCCGCTGTCGGAAGCGCGGCCCACAGTCGATGCATGGTCGCTTGCGCTGGTACTTGCCCCGCCGCAGTTCGAAGGCGCGGTTGCACAGTTGACGTTGACCGACGGCGCGGCAAGTGGCACCGCGGACGCACCTGACACAGTGCTGGCAGACCCGCAACTGGAATCTGTACGCCGCGGCAATCCCACGGCGCGAATGTTGCCGCTGTTCGCGGCACTGGCGCAGCGGCGGCCCACCGAAATCGTGCTGCGACAAGGCAACGGCCGCGCGTTGTTCGCGGCGACGTCATGATGTCGATGCCGGCGATCGAAATGCTGCTGCCGCACGCCGGCCGCATGCGCCTGATCGACCGCGTCGTGTCGTACGATGATCAATCGATTGTCTGCGAGAGTGACTCACACCGCGCAGCCGATCACCCCCTGGCGGAAGCCGGCGTGCTTTCGATCCTGTGTGGCCTCGAATACGGCGCGCAGGCGATGGCGATTCACGGAGCGCTGTTGGCGAGCGGGGGATCTTCCGGCGCTCGCACGCGTCACGGCCTTCTGGTCGCCGCGTCCGATCTGCAGTGGACCGTCGAACGTCTCGATCGGTGCGCGGCGCCGCTCGTGATCAAAGTCGTCAGCGAGTTTCGGTCAGGCAATCAGATTGCCTATCGCTTCGAGATCAGCGCGTCGAGCGCATATGTGATGCAGGGTCGTGCCAGCGTTCTTCTCGGCGCGCCGACTTCGCCGGTCGACTGATCGGTCACAGCGCAATTGCGCAGATCGCGTGGCTGGGAAGCGCCGAGGGTCCGTGACACCGTTGCTTTACTTGCGTCGCTTCAGCACGCCGCTCACCGATGCGTGGCAAGCGGAGCAAATGGCCCGGCTGACATCCACCGAGCGAGCGCGTCTGGCGCGCATCTCTCGCCCGCAGCGACGTGCGCAGTTTGTGGTGGCTCATTGCAACCTGCGCTGTGCACTGGCATCAGCCGGACTCGATGATGCGGTGATTGAAGTCGATGCTGAAGGCCGCACGCAGTTGCATGCGGGCGAGCCCGTGTACGCCAGCATTGCGCACAGCGAGGACTACGTCGCAGTGATCGTGGCCGGTGATCCGGTTGGCGTCGATCTCGAGTCAATCCGCGCCGATGCGCGACCCGGGCGCGGCCGCCGCAATGCTGGGCCTTTCGTCGGCCGATGCCGCTGCACCGGACGCGGTCTGGCGGGCATGGGTGACGGCCGAAGCTCGACTAAAGGCCGGCCAAAACGCAAGTCCGCAGGTCTGGCTGTCTAGATGGGAGAACTGTCGGCTTGCCGTCGCCGGAGTCGCCAGGCCGCCGCTTATTGGCGTGTTCGACGTGATGACCGGGATTTACAATGCGGCGGAGTTGGAATGGGACGCGGTTTAATAGCGATCTGGTCTTGATCGTGGCGTGGGATGGTCGGCGGTAAGCGGCAGCACAAGGTGACCGAATGGCAGTTGTCCTGACCGAGCGCGCAGACACCGGGCGCGACAAACAAATTCGGCCGCAGGCGCCGGCGGAGCGGCCTTTTAGCTTCGGCGCCTGCATCGGTCGCGCCAGTCGCTCGAGCGGACAGATCGCTTTGTTTACAGTATTTGGTCTCTATGGGGCGGCGATGAGTGTGCTGATCGCGCCGGCCTATTCGCTTCTAGTGCGCGACAAAGCACGCCGTGCGCACGGCGTGCGTCGTGTCATGTATTACACGATGCGCGCGTATGTCGGCAGCATGCGAATGCTCCGGCTGATCGATCTCGAAGTCAGCGGCCTCGATCATGTGCCGGCGCCGGGATCGCTGCTCGTCGCCAATCACCCATCGCTGATCGACGCGCTCATTTTGCTGGGATACGTAAAGGGCGCGCGTTGTGGTCGCCAAGCGTTCACTACAGGTCAACCCCTTTACCTGGGGCGGCATTCGCGGCGCGGACTACGTCGTCAACGCAGATCCTCAGTCGCTCATTGATGAGTGTGGTGCCCGTATCGCGGCGGGTGAAACGCTGGTTCTGTTTCCCGAGTGCACACGCACTGGCGACGATGGTGTGATCAGGTTGCGGCGTGGCGCGGCCCACATCGCGGTGCGCTCGGGCTGCCCTGTAATTCCAGTGACGATCGAATTTTCGGAGCCGCTGTTGACGAAGAAGAGTCGTTGGTGGCTGGCGCCGAGGGTGCGGCCGAAGGTGCGCGTGGCCGCCCATAACGCGATCGATCCAGCGACGTTTCTACAGGGCGGTCGCGGCGTTTCGCTCGCTGCGCGTGCATTGACCGAACACTTACGTGGATTTTATGTCAGGGAGCTTGCTCGTCGTGGATCCACTTGAACAGGAAATCGCGCAGTTGATTATCGAGTGCACGGGGCTGGAAGACATGCGGCCCGAAGACATCGATCCCGCAGCGCCGTTGTTTGTCGAGGGACTAGGCCTCGACTCGATTGATGCGCTCGAAATTGGCGTGGCGCTCGCCAAGCGCTATGGCGTCAAGCTCACCGCCGACAACGAAAATAATCGGCGACACTTTGCAAATGTGCGCGCGTTGGCTGCCTTCGTCGCAAGTCAACGCGGTGCTGCGCAGGCGGCGTAAGCATATGAGGCGCGCGTTCGCAAGCTGGCGCACGACCTGTTGTCGCGCTGCATCGCGCTGAAACTTCGGTCGCTGCACATCGGTACGCTGCATTCATCGTCCGCGCTACGCGTTTGCGTCATCGTGCCCGTGTACGACCATCATGCCGCGCTGCCGCGTTTGATTGACGCGCTGCGCTCGACGCGACTGACATGCTGGCTGGTCGACGACGGCAGTCATGCCCCCTGCGCGAACGCGTTGCAGTCGCTGTGCGCTGACAATCCGCAATGGATGCATCGATTGCGGCTCGAGAGTAACCAGGGAAAGGGCGCTGCAGTGCTCGCCGGAATGCGCGCTGCGCAGGCGGCGGGATTCACGCATGCGGTTCAGATCGACGCCGATCTGCAGCACGATCCGTCACGTATCGGCGAGTTCGTCACGGCGGCCGAACGCAATCCGTCGGCTGTTATCAATGGCGTTCCGCAATACGATGCAAGCGTGCCGGCGGTCAGGCTGCATGGCAGGCGCATCACGACCGTGCTGGTGTGGCTGAACACCTTGTCGCTGCAGATTGCCGATGCGATGTGCGGCTTTCGCCTGTACCCGATCGCGCCTGCCGTTGCGCTCGACGATCGGGTGCACATCGGCCGCCGCATGGAATTCGATACCGACATCATTGTGCGGCTGTTCTGGGCCGGTACCCCGGTCGTCAACCTGCCCACTCCCGTGACGTATCCGGCGGACGGCGTTTCGCACTTTCGGATGTTGCGCGACAACCTGCGCATTACAGGGTTGCACTTTCGATTGTTTGCAGGAATGCTGATACGCCTGCCGCGCTTGCTGCCCCGACGTCTTGCAGGTCGGGCGCCGTGAGCAGCGTCAACGTGTCTACCGATCGGCGGCCGGACTCGCATTGGGCGCATCTTCCCGAATCGGGAAGCACGGCCTGGCTGTGGATCGGGTATCTCAGCTATGTGTGGATCGGGCGTCCGCTGTTTCGCCTGCTGGTGTGGCCTGCGTCCTGGTATTTCATCGCCGTCCGGCCGGTGGCGCGCCGGGCGTCGATCGAATACCAGCGTCGCGTCGGCGTGTTGGCTGCCGACTCGAGTGCGTGGCGGGCGTGGCGCGCGGCAGGGGTGCACGTGCGCCACTTTGCCGACACGCTGCTCGACAAGGCGCTGGTATGGACCGGCGGCCTTGCGCTCGACGACATACGGCGCGAAGTGGATCCGCGCTTCGATGAAGCGGTCGACGAAAATCGTGGTGGCGTGCTGGTCGTCGCGCATTTCGGCAATCTCGAGGTACTGCGCCGAATGGGTGAGCGCGCGAAGCAGCTGCGACTGCACATCCTCGTGCACACGCGACACGCCGAGCGCTTTAATCGGGTGCTGACGCGCATGAATCCGCAGAGCGCAGAGCGCTTGCTGCAGGTCACCGAGGTTGATACGGCCACCATCGCGCATCTGGCGGCGCGTGTCGAGCTGGGCGACTTCGTCGTGATTGCCGCCGATCGCGTCCCGGTAACGAGTGAGCGTGTTCTTGATGTTCCGTTTCTGGGCGCGGATGCCGCGTTTCCGATCGGCCCCTGGGTTCTTGCCTCCGCGCTGGGCTGCCCGGTGTACTGGTTGGCGTGTTATCAGCGTCCGGGTGATCACGGCCGCTATACGCTGATATGCGAACTCATGCGCGAGCGCATCGTGCTGCCGCGAAAGACGCGCGATGCCGCGCTGCGCGAGGTCATCGCCGACTATGTTCGGTACCTCGAACGCGCGTGCCGCGAAGCGCCGCTCGCATGGTTTAACTTTTTTCCATTCTGGCGAGCACCAAAATGAGTGCCGGCGAAATGAACGGCGGCGCCGTGCTGATCACCGGTTCTAGCCGCGGTATCGGGCGGGCCACCGCGCTACGACTGGCGCGCAATGGCTATGACGTGTGGCTTCATCATTCGGGACAATCCGATCCGGCTGCGATTGATGCTGTCGCCGATGAAGTGCGGGCGCTGGGCCGCGCGGTCGATGTGCTCACATTCGACATCGCAGACCGCGCCGCGTGCGCGCATGCGCTCGGCGCACAGACTGAAGCACGTGGGGCGCCTTATGGTGTGGTATTAAATGCGGGCATTGCGCGCGACCACGTATTCCCGGCGCTGTCCGGCGAAAATTGGGATCGCGTCTTGCACACCAACCTCGATAGCTTCTACAACGTGCTGCATCCATTGGTAATGCCGATGATCCGGCGGCGTCTCCCGGGCCGCATCGTCACGCTGGCGTCGGTGGCTGCGCAGATCGGCAACCGCGGTCAGGTGAATTACAGCGCTTCGAAGGCGGGCATCATTGGCGCTACGCGATCGCTGGCGCTCGAGCTCGCGAGCCGCAACATCACCGTCAACTGCGTTGCTCCCGGACTGATCGCCACCGATATGACGCGCGAATTGCCGATCGACGAAATGACCAAAATGATTCCCGCGGGGCGCATCGGCGAGGCCGATGAAGTGGCCGCCGCGATTGCGTTTTTGCTCTCGGCCGATGCCGCTTACATTACGCGGCAAGTGATCGGTGTCAACGGAGGTTTCGCAGCATGAACAAGTCGGACACAGTCGCACCTCATCCACCCCTGACAGACTATTACGCGGACGAAGCCGCGCGTCATCGGTGGCTGCGAACGATATTCAACGCCAGTGCGGTCGATTACGACCGCATCGAGGGATTGATGGCGTTTGGAACGGGCCCTTGGTATCGCAGGCAGGCGCTTCGCCGCGCCGGGCTAACGGCCGGCATGCACGTACTCGATGTAGGCACCGGCACGGGGCTGACCGCAATCCAGGCTGCGCGACTGAGCGGCGGCGGAGCGAACGTGACCGGCGTCGATCCAAGCGTGGGCATGCTTGCGAACGCTCGGCTGCCCGAAGGAATGCGCGTGATCGAAGGGCGCGCCGAAGCATTGCCGGTGGCCGATCGCACTTGTGATTTTGTAAGCATGGGCTACGCGCTGCGACACGTAGCGGATCTGCGCGCGATGTTCGGTGAGTTCTTCCGTGCATTGCGGCCCGGTGGTCGTGTATGTGTGCTGGAGATCACGCGGCCCTCCGGCGCGCTCGCGACGCGCTGGCTGCGCATCTACCTGCGCTATCTGGTGCCCGTCGTGGCAAGCTGGGTGGGACGCTCGCGCGATACGCCGGAAGTGATGCGCTATCTGTGGGACTCGATCGAAGCTTGCGTGCCGCCGCAGAAAGTCATGGAGCAGATGCGAGCGGCGGGGTTCACTGACGTCGCACGACACGTCGTGCTCGGTATTTTTTCAGAGTATGTGGGCGTCAAGCCAGTCGAACCCATGAAAGGCGAAATGTGAGAACGCGAGCGGATGCGTCTTCGCCGCTCAATGTTTCGCGCTTCGCGCTGCACCAAGCGTTGCCGCCGCGCGCCTGGCAACCGGGTCCGTTGCACTGGGTGCTGGCCGGCAGCCATGTGGCGGGAGTCGCGTCGATTGCGGTACAGCCGGCACTGTGGCCGTGGGCCGTGGCGGCGATGTGCGGCAGCCATGCGTTGAATCTGGCGTTCGGATTCGCACCGGCCACCACGGCCCTCGGGCCGGTGATATCCGAGTTGCCGCCGGGCTCCGCCGAGCGCGGCGAAGTCGCATTGACCTTCGACGATGGACCGGATGCCAACGTGACGCCGCGCGTTCTCGATTTGCTCGATGAGGCCGGTGCGCAGGCGACTTTTTTTTGCGTCGGCGCTCGTGCTCGGGCCTATCCGAATGTCGTGCGTGAGATCGCGTCACGCGGCCATGCGGTCGAGAACCATGCCTTTGGACATTCGCGCGCGATGGGCTTCTGGGGCGTCGGGCGGATGGTGCGTGACATTGGAGACGCGCAAAAGGCGCTTGGCCGATATCACCGGGCAGGCGCCAAAATTTTTTCGCGCTCCATTCGGAATTCGCACTCCGCTGACGGAACCGGCGCTGGCGCGCCTCGGTCTTCGGTGCGTCGCATGGAATGTTCGCTCGCTCGACAGCGTCGATCGTCGCTCCGAACGGGTGGCGGCGCGCATCGGCCGGCGTCTGGCGCCCGGCGCGATTGTTCTTATGCATGATGGCATGGAGGGGCGGCGCAGGACGCGACTGGTAGAGTCCCGGGCGCCCAGCATGCTCGGCGCATTGCCGTTGGTGCTTGCGATGATGCGCGAACGCGCCTGGCGTTCGGTGACGCTGCGTCACGCGCTGGCCGCATGATGCGAGATGACGCGGTCGATTTGTCGGCGAAGGCAGCCAGTCCACCAGCCGCGTGCGCTTCGGCAGATCACGCGCCGACCGAGCTGCTTTCGGGTGCAGCGTCCGCGCCTCGAAGAAGGTCTCCTCCATTCGGCGCGTGATCAATCCGAGCGGGCGCTCCGCCAGCTGGTAAAGCGCGCCGCGGCGCGCTATCGACCTGCCGGACTCGGTCACTACTATTTCGCACGCGGAAAGCTCAGTGGCGATCCTGTATTCGCCGCACTGTTGCGCGACGGTCGGATCAGCGACGATGCGCGCATCGTCGATGTTGGCTGCGGTCTCGGCGTATTGGCGGCCTGGCTGGCCGCTGCCGAGATCAGCGATCCGCGCGCCGCTTTGGAATGGCCTCAGACATGGGCGCCGCCGCCGAAAGACTGGACATTGCGCGGATTCGACTTGCGTAGCAAAGCGGTCGCGGCAGGAACACGCGCACTAAGCGACCTCGGTGATCGCGTTTCGTTAAACGTCGGCGATGCGCGCGTCGTCACACTGCCTGCGTGCGATGTAATTGTCATGCTCGATGTGCTGCATTACATGGATAGCGCTGCCCAGCTAGAGCTGTTGAAGGGGGCACATCAGGCGCTCGCTGCGGGCGGGGTTCTGTTGTTGCGTGTCGGTGATATGACAACCCACTGGCGTTCCCGCTTCACCTGGCTGGTCGATTGGTGGGTGACGTTGCTGCGAGACAAGCGCTGGCCGCGCATGCATTGCCGCCCGCTTGCGGAGTGGAAGTTGCTGCTCGAGTCGATCGGCTATTCCGTCGCTGCGCAGCCGATGAGCGAAGGAACGCTCTTTGCCAACGTGCTGCTCATTGCCAGCAAGCCCAGCAAGCCCCGCTAACGATGATGGCCGCGGCGACCCGTTCGATCGATCTCACGTCCGCTGAGCGCAAACGTCGCGCGCGCGAGCGGCTGATCGCGCTGACCCGATTAATGGACTCCGCCGTCGATGTGCCGCTGTTACGCACGAAGGTGGGACTCGACGCGTTGCTGGGCGTCGTTCCGGTCGCCGGCGATCTGCTGTCGGCGGCAATCGGCGTTTATTTAATTGCGCAGGCGCGAGAGCTCGGTGCGTCACGTTGGTTGCAAGGAAAAATGATCGGCAATCTGGTAGTCGATGCAGCGGCCGGTGCTGTGCCTTTGGCAGGCGACGTCTTCGATATCTATTTTCGCGCGCATCGTCGCAACTTGAAGTTGCTGCAGCAGCATCTGGGCGAACCGTATCTCGATGTGCGCGGCGCCGATTCCGAAATAATCGACGCCAACGCCGCGCGTGTTACGCGGCGGCGCTAGCTTGCGGACTCACTCGGCCTTGATCCCCGCTGCCTTAACGACCGTGCCATAGCGCGCGAGATCGCGCTTGATCTCGTCGCTGAACTTTTCGGCCGTACCAGGCGTCGCGTTGATGCCGAGCACGCTCAGTCGATCACGCACCTCGGGATCGGAAAGCGCTGCCGTCAGCTCCGCATTCAGCTTGTCGACGATCGGCTTGGGTGTCTTGATAGGCGCCAGAACACCGACCCACGAATTGATTTCGAAATCAGCCACTCCGCTTTCGATGAACGTCGGCACATCGGGCAGCGACGCTGAGCGCTGAGCGCTCGACACCGCGACTCCGATCAATTTGCCTGACTTAACGTGCTGCTGCGCGCCCGCTACGGCCGTGTACACCAGTGGAATGTTGCCGCCCATTGCGTCGATGATGGCCTGGCCGCCCCCTTTGTAGGGCACGTGCGTCAGGTTGGCACCAGTGCGTTGCTTCAGCAACTCGCCCGCAATGTGCGGTGTGCCGCCGGTGCCCGAGGTGCCGTAGAACAATCCGCCCGACTGCGTCTTCGACAGCGCGAGAACGTCGCGCAGATTCTTGGCGGGCAGGCCGGGATAAGCCACGAGGATCAGGATCGCATCGCCGATCTTGCCGACCGGTGCAAAGTCTTTTACGGTGTTAAACGGCACCTTGTCGAACACGTGCGGGTTGATCACCATCGTGCCGTCGAATCCGAGCAGCAAGGTGTAGCCGTCGGGCTCGGCCGTCGCGACCTGCTGCGTGCCGATGTTGCCGGAAGCTCCAGGTCGGTTGTCAACAATGACCTGCTGCCCGAGCCGCTTGCTGAGGGCGTCGGCCACCACACGCGCGCTGGTATCCGTGACGCCTCCGGTCGTAAACGGAACCACGAGTCGAATCGGCTTGTTCGGATACGTAGACTGCGCCAGCGCAGGTAACACGATGCCGATGCTCGCGGCCAGCGCCAGCGTTGCACTGATGAACAAGTCGCGTCGCGCACGATTCATGTTTGTTCTCCCTGTATCGCCACGCTCGGTTCGGCGTAGCGTTTTTCAAATGCCCAGATATCCTCGAAGCCCATCAGCTTTGTCAGGTCGCCGAAGTCGGCCAGCGGCACGTCGATGGCGTCGGTCGAACCATTGACCTTCAAGATTCGGTACACGCCGGTCATCGCGCGTACCGCAGCGAGCAGCGCCGAGACCGGAAAAATCGCGATCTTGTAGCCGATCGATTCGAGCTCCGTGCGCGCCAGTACGGGCGTGCGACCTTTCTCGACCATGTTGGCCACCAGCGGCAGATCGAAAGCGCTGCCGATGCGGCGCATCTCATCAACCGACTCGGGAGATTCGACGAACAGAACATCGGCGCCGGCACGCGCATACGCTTCGGCACGACGCAGCGCTTCGTCGAGTCCCAAAGCAGAGCGCGCATCGGTGCGTGCGATGACGAGGAAGTCCGATGAGCTACGCGAGTCGATTGCGACGCGAATTTTCGCGACCATGTCGTTCATCGCAATCACGCGACGGCCTGGCGTGTGCCCACACTTCTTCGGAAACTCCTGATCTTCCAGCTGGATCGCCGCAGCACCCGCCGCTTCGTATCCGCGGACCGTGTGGCGCAGGTTCAGCAATCCGCCGTAGCCCGTATCGGCATCTGCGATCAGCGGCGTCCGTGCCATCGCGGCCATTGCCGTCACACGGCCGAGCATGTCGCTGTACGTCGCCAAACCCGCGTCGGGCAAACCAAGGTGCGAAGCGACTGTGCCGAAGCCGGTCATATACAGCGCGTCGAAGCCGAATGTGTCCGCGAGCCGGAGCGACACCATGTCGAAAACGCCTGGCGCCACGATCAGCCCGGGTTGAGCGAGTCGAGCTTTTAGCGCGTGTTTAGGGTTAAGCATGGCCTGGATGACTCTAGCAAACATGTCGCCTGTCTCTCGCGTGGAGGATCGGCGTTCTATCGCTTACTCCGGTCCAGCGCCGATTCGGAGGCTCGGTGGACGGACTCACCTCCGCGCTATAACGTTCCGGTAACGCTCGCGCGTAACGATCGCCGCATCGAGACATCGAGGGCTCGGTGTGGATCCGTTGCGGTGGCAAGTCGCGCGTGGGGCGGGAGTGGCGCTGCGGCTGCAGAGCCTGCTGCGCTTTGCGGGGCTGCCTTTGGTCGACACAACTATAAGAGCGGGCGCATTGGCACGGCTGCAGCTTCTGGCTGCGCCTTCGCTTGTCCGCTCCGATGCGACCATTGTGCCGCTCGAGCGCAAGGACGCGGCGCTGCTCGCGCTGCTGGCGTTGGACGGGCCGACGTCGCGTTCGCGTGCGGCCGCGCTGCTCTGGCCCGATGCGGATGCGGACAAGGCGCGTAACAGTTTGCGCCAGCGTCTGTTCCGGTTGCGTCGCACGGCGGGCACTGAGTTGATTGAACCTGACGAGAATTTGCGTCTTGCGGATCGCGTCGAGCACAACCTTGCGTCGCCGGCACGGCAGCTGGCCGATGATCCGACGGCCGCTGCGGGTGATCTGCTGGGGACGTGCACCTACGAAGACTGCCCCGAGCTCGAGGACTGGGTGCGAATTGCGCGCGAGCACTGGCGCGCGATGCGACGTGACGCGCTCGCCGAGCTCGCCGCCAAACGCGAAGGCGATGGACAGATTGCGCAGGCGCTGGTCTACGCCGAGCGGCTCCTCGCCGAAGATCCGGTGTCCGAACAGGCGCATCGACTCGCGATGCGGCTGCATTACCGGCGCGGTGATCGGGCCGCGGCGCTATCCGCGTATGACCGCTGCCGTATCGCACTTCAGCGCGAGCTCGCGGCTGAACCTGATGCGGAAACGGTCGCGCTTGCGCAGCTGATTCAGAGGGCGGACGAGCTGCCGGGATTGGCATCGAAAGCGCGGCGCCCAGCCGCAATCCTGCGCCCCCCGCGCCTGGTCGGACGTGATACCGAGTGGCGCGCGCTCGAACGCAGTTGGGATGCCGGCCAGCCGATGCTGATTAGCGGTGACGCAGGGGTCGGCAAGAGCCGGCTGCTCGGCGATTTCGTTCAAGCTCGCTCAGCGCCGATGGTCGGTGGCCGGCCCGGAGACACTCGCGTGCCATATGCGGTGCTGGCGCGCCTGCTGCGTGCGGCTCTGCGCTCCGATGGCGCGATTCGCCTCGACGACGGGCTGGATGACTTCGTCAAGCCGGAACTCGCACGCGTGCTACCGGAACTCGGCGCCGCGCCGGTCGGCCCGTTAGTCGAAGCGCGCTTTCGCGCGGCGGTGGTGCAGGCGCTCTCTGCGCGGCAAGCAGCGGGACTCGCAGGCTTTGCCGTTGACGATCTTCATTTTGCCGATGAAGCGACGCTTGAGTTATTGCCCCAGCTCGTCATCCCCAATCTGAGCTGGATTGGCGCCGTGCGCGCCGCTGAATGCCCAGCGTCGATCGCCGCGTGGCAATGCGCTGAAGGTGGACAGCGACTCGCTGAGGTGTTGCTCGCTCCGCTGAGCGAGAGTGCAGTGCGCGAACTATTGGAATCGCTCGCGCTGCCTGCATCGACGCGGCCGCAGTCGCGGGCGCGATCGCACGCCATACCGGCGGCAATCCATTCTTTGTGCTCGAGACGCTGAATGCATTGGTCGAGACCGGCGGCGCCGATCCGACGTCGAACCGACTGCCGACGCCGACTTCGGTCGGCGCGCTGATCGAGCGACGCCTGGCGCAGCTGTCGGCGCCCGCACTGAAGCTCGCTCGCGTCGCCGCATTGGCCGGCGCTGATTTCAGCGCGGCGTTGGCGGCCCATGTATTACAGACGCATCCGCTCGACCTGGCCGAAGCCTGGGGCGAACTCGAGATGGCACAGGTCATTCGCGGCCAGGCGTTTGCGCACGACCTGATCTATGAGATCGCGCTGCGCTCGGTGCCGCAGCCGATCGCCCAACTGTTGCAGCGTGGCATTGCCGAGTATCTGGAGTCGCAAAATGCGCCGCCGGCGAGTCTGGCGCAGCACTGGGCCGACGCCGGCGAGTGGAGCCGCGCGGCGCGCGCACATTTGCTGGCTGCCGCTGAAGCACGGCGTACGTCACGCCGATTATCCGAAGTCGAGCACTGCGAAGCTGCGTTTGCGTGCTTTGATCGCGCGGGCGAATCGGCGTCCGCGTTCGACGCACGCTGTGCCAGCGTCGAAAGCTTGATCCTTGTGCGCGGCGTTGAACGCGCCAACGTCGTGATCGACGCATTGCTCGCCGAAGCCCACTCGGACGGCCAACGCGCCTCTGCGCTGACCGCGCGCGCAACGCTGCGCTGATGGCCGTCGATCATGTCACCGGTATCGCGTCCGCGCGCGAAGCGTTCGCGCTGGCCGAGCGTCTCGACTCGCCGTGGCCGCGCTTCGAAGCGGCACGCTTGCTGGCAGTGGGCCTTGCACAGGCAGTCCGCAACGACGAGGCGCTGGCGGTCATTGAGCCCTTTGAAGCATTGGTCGAAGCCGAAGGTACGCGCGAGCAGCGCGGTCACTTCTGGGCCGACTATGCGTACGTGTTGAACTCTGCGCGCAAGTTGCGTCGTACGGCAGACGCGCTCGCGCGCGCGATCGACAACGCACGCGCGCTCGGCGACCTTGCTGAACTGGCACAACTGACGACGAACCTGGCGACGGTGCGGGGTAACTTGGGCGATGTCGGCCAGGCGCTCGAGCACGCGCTGAGGGCGCGAGCACTGCAATCGGAGGTCGGTGACACCGACGGCCCGATGCGCGGCGTGATCGAGCACCACTGCGCGCTCTACAGCGCTGAGGCAGGGCGGTACAGCGAGGCGCTCGATACGATCGAAACGGCGCTCGAGTGCTTCAGAGACGACGGTCAGACGGTGTGGATTGCAGTGGCGAACAACAATAAGGCGGCGATGTTGATCCACCTGGCGCAATACGGACGCGCGAAGAAGGCGCTCGACTACGTTGCACCGTCGGTCGACCATGTTCGCGCGCGCGGGGCGATGCTGTCTGCGCGTATTGCGCGCCTCCTCGGTGGATCCGCGAAGCCCGACTTGCGGGTCGCCACGGAAGCGCTGGGCACAGCGGGCGATCCGTACATGCGCTTGCTGGTCGAGCTCGAACAGACACTCGAAATGGCGCCGATGGATGGGCCGCGCTTTGTGACCGCGTCCGCGCTGCGGCGGAGAAGATCGAGTACTTCGGCGTGGCATTGAAGGCTGGCTTGCTTTCGGTGCGCTTCCTGTTGAAGGCGGGCGAGACGAACGCTGCCGCTGCGCGCTGGACTGAATTGCAACCACGCTGGTATCCATACAGGCGGCCGACATGTATCTGCCCGACGTGTGGTCGATTGGCCATGACGTGCTCGCAGCCAATGGTGACGCAAGCGGAGCCGCCGCGCTGCTTGCGCGCGCGGTCGAATGGATCGAGCAGACCGCGCTGCGCCACGTGCCACCCACGTATCGCGACAGCTTTCTCCATCGCAACCCGGTCAATCGGCGGTTGCTGACCGCTGCAAGTCGCCGGTAACGCGGCTTGATGGCCTCAGTAACGGCCCGGTAACGCTCCCTTCGCTACGTTCGTTTCCGAGGCTGAGCTCGGCAGAAGGAAGGCACCCATGAGAAGACACAAAGCCCGGATTCGCATTGCATCTGTCGTTGTGGCAAGCGGCTGCGCTGCGCTGATGTGGCCGACACTGTCGATGGCGGCCGATCGACAGGCGACGCGCGATGCTGGTTCACGCGTTGCCGCGCCCAAGCTGTGAACCGCATCATTTTTAGGGGAGGCAGCATGAAGCGCATCGTTCACTGCACGACGCTTGCACTTGCCGCGATCAGCTCGGCGGCCTGGGCACAGAGCAAGAGCGAGATACAGAGGATGCAGCCCCACCTCGGCGTGCTGGCGCCGGACTGTTCGAACTACATGCTGCCTCAGCTCAAGCATCTTGGCGATTCGCTGGTCGTGCAGGATGGCGGCAAGGCGGTGCTGACCGGGCGCAACGTGAAGCCCGCGCCGAAGCACTTCGGCGCTACACCTCCACCGGAATTCGAAACCGCATATACGAGCGAGGTCGCGGGCGGTGAAGCGCTGGTGTTCGTGTACTACCGCAACGCTTCGGGTCTGTTCGCCGCGGTCGAGGGAGGGCCGAAAGCGATGGCCGCGCTGCCGGCAGCGTTCAAGGGGGGCAAGCGCTCCCGGCACTGCGATCCGAATCGCAACGCCGTGCCGGGAGCGGGAGTACCAAGCGAACAGGCAAAGGCCGATCCGAACAAGTTCAAGGGCTACGCGCTGACTGAACTGAGCGCTTCGGGATTGCTATACAACCCGAAGGCCAAAGCCACCTACCACAAGGCACTTGGTCCGTTGTCCAAGGAGCCATGGCTGGCAAAGCTCGACGGTCCGAGTTCGGAGAACAAGCCGGTCAAGGTCGCCGGTGCTGACTACGTCCTTGTCAGCACCTGCAAGAACCATGACTGCTTTGAGAACAACGTTGTGCTGTTGTACTCAGGAGCCCGCAAGACCTCGTCTACGGCAAGGTCTATCAGCGCGGCAAGTCAACGCTTATCGGCTCGCCACCGCCTGCATTGCCGCCGAGCTCGAAAAGTTGTGGAAGAGCGAATTTCGTAAGCAGCAGAAATAGCGATTGCTCCGCTCGTTCGGCCTGTTGATAGGGGGTTCTGATGAAACGCGACTTTCGATCTGCGGTTCGTGTTCTCACTGGGATAGCGGTCACGGCCGCAGTTGGTATCAGTTCCGCGCAAACGCCAGCACAGATGGAGTACGAGCGCCAGCAACGCGAGTACCGGCAGCAGCTAGAGCGCCAGCGCGAGCAGCAGCAACAGCAGCAGCAGCTGATGAATGAGAACGCGCGCCGCCAACAGGAACAGTCGAGCCGGAGCAATGCGCCTACGGGTCAGACTCCCAGTTATGCGCCGCCCCCAACACAGGGCTCGTCGGGCGCGGCACGAGGGGCTGGCGGAGCCGACCCAACCGGCGCACAGGCCGCGTCCGCCGCCCGCGCAATGTGGGAGAAGCGTCCTGCGCTGCCACCCGACCGCAATCCGCTGCTCGGCAAGTGGACGCGGCCGCCATCGACCCGCGCTAATTCGTCGGACCCGTTCGCGGCCCTCGCTGCGATGGCCAAAGGTGGCCTGTGCGAAGTCCTCTTCGGCGGCGGCGTCTTCGAGTTCCGTCCGGACCGCTTGATCGGTATGGACGAACGTACGCCGCCACAGGAACTTGATCGCGTCGAATATCGCGGTGACGCCAAGCGCGTCGTGGTGTTGCCCAAGACAACATTCAAGTTGATCGAGTTTGACTTCGAGGGCCCGGACCGCATCAACTGGACCAGTCAGAAGTGTGTGCTGGTGCGGGTCGGCGCCGCGTCGGGCAGCGCTTCC
The DNA here is from genome assembly GCA_963729165.1 of uncultured beta proteobacterium. Lineage (GTDB taxonomy): Bacteria > Pseudomonadota > Gammaproteobacteria > Burkholderiales > Burkholderiaceae_F > JACCZX01. Next base: position 235,092 of record CAVSMM010000013.1, on the reverse strand, counting down.
GCAGCCAAGCCAGCGACAGTCGCCACGGCGGCTACGCCGTCGGCGCGTTCCGACTCGACCACGGGCGGTGTGATTGCGTTCTCGGTCGGTGCGCCCTCGCCAGACAACAACGTCGCCGGCCGCACGCTCTGGGTGTTGAAGCAGGATGCGCAGGTCGCTCTGATCAAGGGGGGCTTGCAGTCGACCCCGTATGCCAGCGTGCTGCAGAACTGGATGCGCGCCTGCCGCGAGAAGACACCAGACTGCGAAAAGGGCGTGCGCGCGCTGAACGCCTTCAGCGTCGGCTATATAAAGACCGATGCCAACGGCCACGCGCTAACACCGACCTTGCCGGCAGGTCGCTATTGGGTGTTAAGCGATGCGAAAGTCGGCAACAAGCGGTTGATGTGGCATGAGCTCGTGGATGTGAAGGCGGGCACTCAGTCGGTCACGCTTGACCAGCGCAATGCGATGCCGGTCGAGTAACCGCATGATGCGGGCCGCGATTTTCGGACTGTGCCTGTGCGGGAGCGTGCCCGCGTTTGCCGCAACGCTTGGAGATATCGCGGCTGCGCTGGCGGCTCCTGCGGGTGCGCCGCAGGCAACCAACGACTGGACCGCATTCGCCAAGCTGGCCGGCTCCAAGTGGCAAGGCAAGGCGCCCGCCAAGGGCGGCAACAAGTACTACTGGAACGGCACGGTGCCGATCGCCGGCGTGGGCTCGGGCGAGATCAGTCTCGTCGGCGGTCAGAAGGCGCTGGACTCGGCCACGGTTGGCTGGCCGAAGGACATCGTGCTCGCGAAGGTTCCGGAGTTGCTCGCCGCGCAGTTCCCGAAGGACACCAAGCTCGAACAAGTCCGCGGCCCCTGCCCAGACGAGCGGCTGAGTGGTTCGCGCATCTATCGCGCGACGCTGACTAGTCGCAAACCGCTCTACCTGCACATCCAGTATGCGGCGGCTGACCGTGGGGGCTCCACGTCGACGATCGAGATGGAGCCCCAGCGCAACAAGGGCTGGATCTGCTGATGGAGTCGGCAAGGAGGGAATCAGAAGCCCATGACCAAGACGTGGTGTGCTGGACTCGCTGTTCTGATGTGCTCTGCTGCGCTGGCGCAGTATTCGAACTCGGATCCGCGCAACTCCAACGCGGAATACCAGCGACGACAGAACGAGTTGCAGCAGCAGGAGAAGGACAAGGAAGGCCGGGAGCGCAGTGAGCGCCAGTCCGCGCAAGATGCCGAGAACTATCGGCAGTTCATGGCCAACCAGCACAAGCTCCAGGAGAAGCTCAGCGGCGACGTCGAGCGCGACCGCGCGCTGTTCCTGAAGACACCGCCCATCCCGCCGCAGAAGAACGCGTTGCTCGGTCAGTGGCGGCTCGACCGGAGCAAGAAGAAACCGGCAAATGCCATCGCCGAGATCAACGCGGCGATTTCGCAACCCGCGTGCGAGATGGTGTTCGGCGACGGTATTTGGGACTTCAGACCGAAAGCGCTCTATGGCATCGATGCCGGCATCGGCGAGTCGAAGCTGACCGACGTCGACTACCGCGGCAACGAAGGCGTCATCGGCGTGATCCCCAAGTCGGGAAAGCTCTTCGTCTTCAAGATCGTTGGGCCCGATCGCGTGCAGGAGCTGACGTCGACCCGCATCGGCGCCGACCCCTGCAACTTCGTTCGGGTCGGCGCGAGTGCGCAGGCGGCCAATGCGTCCGCGGCCGGCACGCGAGCCGCGAATGCTTCTTCGTCGAACGCGCCGCCCGCCGCGGCAGCGCCGGGCATGGCCTCGCCGGCGAAAATCGCCGCCGCGGGCAGCGCGGGCGCGATCGTCGACGGGGCAGCGTTCCGGTGCCGCGATGGCAGCCTGTTGCACGTCAGCATGTGCCAAGGCACGTCGGCCGATGCAATGTGCAACCTGACCGAACTGCACAAGCCTGGACTGCAGATCGGCACGCCGACCGCACGCTCGGCGATCGCGGCGCGCGTGCAGGGCTGCGAGGCCGGCGGCATCCGCTATGGGGCCGACGACAAGCCGGTCTTCGTGCGCTGATCGAACAGTCCGGTGTCACCCACCGAGGAGGAACCACGCATGACAAGATCGAACAGACACTTGCTGGTTGGGTTGCGCCGGCCGAAACAACCATGCTGAGTCGCGTCGTTTCGTGTGTCCTCGCGCTGATGGTGCTGATCGCGGTTGCACCGGCTGCAGCGCAGTACGTAAACCCAGACACGTGCTCGATGGCCGACCACTCGTGCTATCAAGCCCGCAAGGAAAAAAGTGACAAAGACGCGGCCTCTGATCAGCAACAGCGGCAGATGGCGGCCGCGCGGGAGCGGCAAGCGCGCGCCCTGCTCAAGACGCCGCCGCTTCCGGCTGAACGCAACGGGCTGCTGGGCAGCTGGCGCCTGGGCGACGGCCAGCGGTCCAAGATTGGCGCCGGCGTGGTGACCGGTCGCGGAGAGCTCGGCGAGATGCTCGAGGCGTTCAAGAGTCTCGACAAACTAGGGTGCGAGGTGGATTGGGGCGGCGGCATTACCTTTACGCCATCAACCTATTCGAGCGGTGGGATCGGCGGCGTGGTGAAAGGTGTGAACGGAGCGCCCATCGCGTACCGCAGCGGCCGCGGCGGCGCCAAGCAGGTCACTGTTGCCATAACCGACTACTTCCACATGATGGCCTTCGAAATCGCGGGTCCGAATCGCATCGTGGACGATAACGGCTGCGTACTGGTGCGGGTCGGTGCGCCTGCGGCCAATGCCGCGGCGAACCCTGCGACCGCGCAGAGCAATGCGCGCACATGGGCCGGCGGCTCGTCAATGCCGCCGGCAGCAGGTGCGATGCCGCAATTGGCCGCTGTCGAGCCGGCCCCGCCGCGTTCAACGTCGTCGCGACCATCACCCGAAGTCTGCCGCAACAAATTCCTCGACCAGCTCGGCAAAGTCGGCGTTAACGAGGTGCGGGCGATGTCCGAGGTGCGCTTCAAGGAACCGCCGATCGAAGGCAAAGTGCCGAACACGAACAACCTGCGCCTCGATCTGCGCGGTAGCGCCTGCGACGATCCGCGGATCAAGGCGACGCTGTACGACTTTGACGCCAACGGCATGCTGCAGTCGATCATGCTGGTCTGGGATCGCCCGGCCGGGCCGGCGCCGGCGCCGATCTTCACCGAGCGTGTCTCGACGCTGTCGCGCTTCCACCCATTGCCGCCGCCGCAGTCATCGGGGCGACTGCAGGCTGACACATCATTGGGCCGCCTGATTCTTCAGGACCTTCCGGAGCGCAATTTGCTGCTCGAGGAGTACAAGGCCAAGAAATAGAAGTTGGTCGACTGCTTGACTGCGGCGCGTCGATAATCGCCTCTTCGACGCTTCGGAGTTCACGTGTCCTCGATCGACGAGCGCGTAGCGCGCGCGCTTCACCACAGCAGCCAATCGACTGCGTTCGGCGAGGCTTTTGTGCCGCCGATCGTCAACACCTCGGTTTACCGTCTCGCTGCAGATCCCAGCGGGCCGTATCAATACGCGCGCTGGGGCAACCCGACATGGAGCGCGCTGGAAGAAGCGCTTTCGATTCTCGAAGACGCCGAGACGGTTACCTTTCCCTCGGGCATGGCGGCGATCGCTTCGGTGCTCTACGGCGTTCTGAAGTCCGGCGACCGCATTCTGCTGCCGTCCGACGGCTACTACACGGTGCGCGTATTTGCTGAAAAGTATCTGCTGCCGATGGGAGTTGTCGTCGAAACATGCGCGACGGCCGAGGTCGCTGGCACGTGCGCTCGATGGATACAAGCTGGTGTGGATTGAAACCCCTTCAAATCCAGGTCTCGATCTGGCTGACATTGGCGCCGTCGTTCGTAACGCGAAAGCAGCTGGCGCAACCGTCGCGGTCGATAACACAACGATGACGCCGCTCGGACAACGGCCGCTCGACCTCGGTGCGGATGTTGTCGTGTCTGCCGACACGAAGGCGCTCAACGGGCATTCCGATGTGCTGTTCGGGCACGTCAGCTCGCGCAGTTCCGAATTGATCAATGCCGTGCGCGATTGGCGCAAGGTCGCCGGTGCGGTACCGGGTCCGCACGAGGCGTGGTTGGTGCATCGCGGTCTTGAAACACTCGAGCTCCGCTTTGCGCGGATGCGCTTCAACGCGCGGGTGCTGGCGGAACTTCTGGAAAAGCATCCGAAGGTCGTCGCGGTTCGCTATCCGGGGCTCGCGTCACACCCGGCGCATCGATTGGCGCAGACGCAGATGACCGGCGGCGGCAGTCTGATCGCGCTCACGCTTGCGGACAAAGACGCCGCCGAGCGTTTCATACAGGGCTGCGCACTGATGCGCGAGTCGACGAGTTTCGGCGGAGTTCACACCTGCGCCGAGCGGCGCGCACGGTGGGGCGATGCGGTACCCGACGGTTTCGTTCGCGTCTCGGTGGGATGCGAGCCGAGCGAAGTACTGGTCAACGAGGTCGAGCGCGCGCTGAACGCAGCCTAGGCATTACGCAAAACGGATTACGTCGGCGGCTGCCTCTTCGTCGCCGCTGCACGGCGGCTCATCGAACGCGATATCACCGTCGATGTCGGGACGGCCGCTCGCGCGTAACGCTGAGAAGTCGAACAGATCACGCATCCATCAGGTGCGATGGCGTCACTCGGCCAGCGCATTGAATGTGTTTTCAACGCGGCCCGGATAGCGCTTCTGCCATTCGGTCAACATGCGCTTGATTTCCTGCCGCTTCAGATTGACCTGCGAGCCGCACAGGTTGCACGGGATGATCGGAAACCCCTTGACCTCGGCATAGCGCGCGAGATCGGCCTCTTCGACGTAAGCGAGCGGGCGGATCACGATGTGCTTGCCATCATCCGATACCAGCTTTGGCGGCATCGCCTTCAATGTGCCGCCGTAGAACAAATTGAGAAAGAACGTGCCGAGGATGTCGTCTCGATGGTGACCGAGTGCAATCTTGGTCGCACCGAGTTCGCCGGCGACGCGATACAGAATGCCGCGTCGTAGACGTGAACACAACGAGCACATCGTCTTGCCTTCGGCGATGACGCGCTTGACGATCGAGTAGGTGTCCTGCGCTTCGATATGGAACGGAACGCCTTTCGTTCTCAGGTACTCGGGCAGAACTTCTTCCGGAAATCCGGGCTGCTTCTGATCGAGGTTGACCGCCACGAGATCGAAGTCGATCGGTGCGCGCTCGCGCAACAGCAGCAGCACATCGAGCAGGCCGTAGCTATCCTTTCCGCCTGACAGGCACACCATCACCTTGTCGCCGGCCTTCGATCATGTTGAACTGCGTGATCGCCTGGCCGGTCAGGCGCAACAGGCGCTTCTCGAGCTTGTTGTTCTCAAAGGCGACTTTTCGAAGCGGCGCGTTCATGCGTCGTCCTTGAATCGCATGATTTCGATTCCAACCGCGTCGACGTCTTCGTAGACGTCGGACTTTTCGCTCGAAACGCGCACTGCGCGCACGGCCGGATGCGCAAGCAACACGCGCGCGATATCGTCGACCAATGTTTCCTGCAAGTTGATGTGCCCCTGATCGACGCGGTGGCTGATCGCGAGCCGAATGAAGTCGTAGTCAACCACTTCATGAATCCGATCATGCCGCGGAGTCGAAAGCGAAAGCGGTACGAACACGTCGACGTTCACAGCGATGCGCTGCACGCCATTCTTCTCGTGGGCATGAACGCCGATATTTGCATTCAGCACGTAGTTGCGCAGAAAGATTCTGCGGCAATCGGCGAGTCGGGCATCGAGCAAAGTCGCGCTCATTGGTCGGTTTGCGGCTCGGTCAGAAACATTACGTCGCGAGAGCTTGGCACCAGGTGTTGCCCGCCGTCTACCAGCAATATCGCGCCGGTCACCGCCTCCGCATTCGCCAGATAGATCGCTGCCTTTGCAACATCGTCCGGCGTACTCGATCGATTGAGCGGGGTGCGGCGATGCGCTTCTGCAAAGCCGTGCTCGCTCTGCAAAGTCGAGGCGAGCGTGATGCCGGGCGCGATACCAACGACTCTAACCTTCGGTGCCAGCGCGATCGCCAGCAGCTGCGTCGCTTCCTTCAAAGCTGCTTTGGAAAGCGTGTATGAAAGAAAGTCAGGATTCGGATTCTCGAGTTTCTGGTCAAGCAAATTGATCACGACGCCGCGCGCGTCGTGCTGCAGATGTTCGTGCAGCGAGCGCGCCAGCAGGATCGGCGCGGCCGTATTCGTTCGCATTGCGCGCAAGAGGTGTTCCGCGCTGAATCGCGTCACGTTGTCGTACTCGAACAGCGAGGCGTTGTTGACTACACAACTTACCGGCGCGAGCTCGTTGGCGCATTCTGTAAGCAGGCTTAGTACGCCGGGCTCGACAGCAAGATCGCGATTGACCGCTATCGCACGCCGCCCGATCGCTTCGATTTGCGCTACGGTGTCCATCGCGTCGTCGCGCGAAGTCGCATAGTGGACCGCCACGTTCCATCCATCGCGCGCAAACGCGAGCGCAATCTCGCGGCCGATTCGGCGGGCGCCACCCGTGACGAGCGCGGTCCGATTCGATAATTCAGGCATACGGGAGATCGGTGGAAGAAACCGTTGGCGAGACGCCTGACAGTTTAACGGCAGTACGATTGTTCGATGACTCTGCAATATTCGTCGATGCCATTGCCGAGCGCGGCAGCGATCGAACACAGCGAGCGCATTGCAACGCATATCTCCGACGAGATAGAGCGCGCAGGAGGCTGGATTCCGTTCGACCGCTTCATGCAGTTGGCCTTGTATGCGCCGCAACTCGGCTACTACGCAGCCGGCTCGCGCAAATTCGGAGATTTCGCCGTCGGGCGGGGACTTCGTGACTGCGCCGGAAATCTCGCCCCTTTTCGCGCAAGCCCTGGCACACCAAGTCGCGCAACTGTTCGAACAGGTACCCGCGCGCATCGTCGAGTTCGGAGCAGGTTCCGGAGTGCTTGCACGCGATCTGATGACCGAGCTCGCCAGACGGAAAGTCGCGCTTGAAAGCTATTCGATCGTCGAAGTTTCTTCTGACTTGATCGATCGGCAGCAAGCGCGCCTGACAGGTTTGTCCGTTGATTGGATAGGCGCGCCGCCGAACGCATTTGAAGGCGTCATGTTGGCCAACGAAGTGCTCGACGTGATGCCGGTGAAGCTGTTCGTAAAGCGCGACGGCGTAACGGTTGAGCGCGGCGTGGTGAATCGCTCCGCCAACGGATTCGCGTTCGAAGAGCGTCGCGCAGGCGAAGAGCTATCGGCAGCAGTAGCGTCGATCGAAGCGGAGCATGGCGAGCTTCCTGAAGGCTATTCGTCCGAAGTCAACCTGACTGCAGAAGGCTGGATGCGATCGAGTGGTCAATGGCTCGCGCGCGGAGCGCTGTTGGTGATCGACTACGGTTTTCCGCAGCGCGAGTACTACCATCCACAGCGGCTAATGGGGACGCTGATGTGCCACTTTCGCCATCATGCGCACAGTGATCCTCTTTGGATGACGGGCTTGAACGATGTCACCGCGCACGTCGATTTTTCGGCGATGGCAGCGGCAGCGCATACTTCCGGCCTGGACGTGCTCGGCTATACGTCGCAGGCGCACTTTCTATTGAACTGCGGCGTGCTCGATCAACTGCAAACGCAACACACGGCTCAGAACTCCGCTGCCCTGCACCGGCTCGTGTCCGAAGCGGAAATGGGTGAGCTGGTCAAAGTCCTGATGATCGGGCGAGGACTGCGCGGACCCATGGTCGGATTCGTGCGCGGTGATCGTTTGCACTCGCTTTAGCCATCTGAAACGCCGACGCTGCGTAGACTCACGAAATGAAATGGCTGTTGACGACATTCATTGCGCTGCTGGTGTTGACGGCTCTGCAGCCGTGGCTGAGTCGGCTCGGTATTGGGCGCTTGCCGGGTGATATGCGCTTCAAGCGCAACGGGCGTGAATACGTGCTGCCGTTTACCAGCACGATCGTTCTCTCACTTCTATTGATGCTACTTGCGCAACTGATCTAAGTCGCTCGGCGGGCCGCGCAGCTCGCCGCCGACGGCAACGATGCGCGCCTGCCTGACGGCGCGCTGAATCTGGCTTGGATCATTGCGATGCAAGCTGGCCAACGCACCTGCATCGACTTCGCTGGCGACTCGTAGCGCGCGCCGGAAGCGCTCGGCCGACACATCGGCGGACGCTTCGAACGCCTGTAACAACCATTCGAAGCGCTCGGGCCGGCGGAATGCGTCGCTGCGCTCGAGCACTTCGACGATGGCCGCGGAAGTTTCGGCATTCTTCAGTGGCTCGCGCAGTTCGACCAGTAACCGCGCGAGCTGCGCCGCATCCTGATGAACGCGCAGCTTGCCCAGAAAATCGGAAACGGCGCGCGACGATCGGCAGGCGCCCGCGAGGATCGCGAAGCGTGACGGCAACACAAGCTCGCGTTGCGCCCCGCGATCGAGTGCTGCGCTGGTCGGGCCCAGGTCTTCGAGCTCCGCAAACAACCGGTCGATCAGGCCGCATGAGACGAGAACACTCAACATGCGTGACGGCTTTGCCTCCATCAGTCCGCGCGAAATTTCCTGCATCACGCGTTCCGGAACCAGTGCATCGGCTTCGCCATTGCGCACCATTTCGCGCATCAGCTGGGCGGTTTCTGGTGCCACCTTGAAATTCGGAAAGCGCGCAGCGAACCGTGCGACGCGCAGTATGCGCACTGGATCTTCGACAAACGCCGGGCTGACGTGCCGCAAAACTCCGGCGTCAAGATCGCGCTTGCCTTGATACGGATCGATCAGCGTGCCGGCATCGTCAAGCGCCATTGCGTTGATCGTCAGATCGCGCCGCGCCAAATCCTGCTCGAGCGTCACATCGGGCGCGGCGTGCGCAACGAAGCCCTTATAGCCAGGCGCCGTTTTGCGCTCGGTGCGCGCGAGCGCGTATTCCTCCTGCGTTTCCGGGTGCAGAAAGACCGGAAAATCCTTGCCGACCGGACGGTAACCGAGCGCTGTCATCTGCTCGGGTGTGGAGCCGACGACGACCCAATCGCGATCGGTTTCCAGCGCAGCATCCAGATCGCCCAAGTGACGTCGCGAATTGCCTAACATCTGATCGCGTACAAAGCCGCCGACTCGATACGCTTTCACGAGATAGCTTCTTTCTTACGCCTTTATCGTTTCGGTTTCCGCTTTGGCCGCTGCGATCCACTGCTGCATTGCCGGCAGCGCCAGTACGTTGTCCGAGTAAGCGGCGAGCAGCGGTGCCAGCTTGACGCCGTACGTGGCGAACCGCGTTACGACCGGCGCGTAGAACGCGTCTGCAATCGAAAAACTTCCGAACAGCATGGGCCCGCCTTGCTCAAGGCATTCGTTCCACACCGACTGAATGCGCGCGACATCAGCGGCCACGTCGCCGCGTTCGAGCGCAGCCTGACCTTTGTCAGCACGTCGCGATCGGATATCCATCGGCATATACGTTCGAAGCGCTGCGAAGCCCGAATGCATTTCGGCCACCACCGAGCGGGCCCGCGCGCGCGACTTGGTGTCGCGCGGCCACAAGGCTGTCTTCGGCCATCTTCGATCAGCCGCTCATTGACATACTCGCAGATCGCCAACGAATCGAAAACAGTGAGCTCGCCGTCGATCAGACACGGCACGCGGCCGCTCGGCGAATAGCGCAGGATTTTTTCGGTCGAATCCGGCCGGCCCAGCACCACATCGGTCTCGTTAAAGGCAACTCCCGCCTGCTTCATCGCCAGCCATGGCCGCAACGACCATGACGAATAATTCTTGTTGCCGATCACGAGGGTCAAGCTCATTGCGGCTTCCCTGTCATGCCGCCGCGATACACCGGTTCGATCTCCTTCAGGTTTTCGCGGAACATCGTTTCGTACTCATTGCGGAAATAAGCGGCTGCCATGTCCTGTGACTGACCCTTGTGTTCGTCACTTGTCAACCAGTTGAACGCGGTGTAGCGCGCCGCGGCGTACATCAGTACCGCTCGCACCCAATCCGCTGAGTACTGCTCGCCCATTTCGTTTGCGAGTGTGACGAAGCGATCGGCCGCTTCGAGGAACTCATCGGGGAGTTCGTATTTCTGGGTGGCCACGTTCGATAACCTCTGCAGACTCAGCGTCCGGCTCGGGCGCGGTAAAGGCTGAAACGACTGCGGCTATGCGAGCGCGATAGATACATTGGCGCTTCGGCCTCCATCGGCGTCATGCCGATGCCGAGCTCACCCGCGGGATGGAACGGCTGTTCGGTGGCAACGTTATCCACCTTCATCGAATCGAGGTTGTCACGAGACATCAGCGGCTCGCCTGGCATGATCTCCAGCAGGATTGCCTGCAAGCGGGCCAAGGCATCGGGCAGTCGGAACACGGGCCGAGGATGTCCGCTCGCCGCGGCAGCAAAGGCGACCAGATCGCGTAATCGATAAATATGCGGACCGGCAAGCTCGTAGATGCGCGTGAACGTGTCGCGATTGTCGAGCGCGTTGACAAACGCGTCGGCAACGTCGCCCACCCACACGGGCTGGAAGCGCGTATCGGCACAACCGATCGGCAGCACCGGGAAAAATTTGGCAAGCGTCGCAAACATGTTCAGGAAATTGTCCTCGGGCCCAAACACAACCGACGGCCGGAAAATCGTCCAGTCGAGGTTCGACGTCTGAACGATCGAATCGCCATCTCCCTTGCTGCGCTGATACATCGACGGGCCATTCGAATCGGCACCCATCGAGCTCATGTGCAACATGCGGCGGACGCCGTGTTTGGCGCACATCGCGACGATGCGCCGTGGCAGCTCGACGTGAGCTTGCGCAAACTCCGGGCCATAGCGTGCGCCGGATGAGCCCTGCGATCCGTGCAGGACACCGATCAGATTGATCACGGCGTCTTTATCGCGAATCAATTGGCTGAGAACCACATCGTCGTGCACGTTGCACTCGACGACATCGGTCGTCGGCAGCATGATCAAATGGCGTGCTCTTGCACGCCGGCGCGTGGGTACGGTCACCCGCAAGCCACGCGTGGTCAGCCGCGTGACGATGTGACGCCCGATGAACCCGGCGCCGCCGATGACGAGAATGTTGGAATGTTGCATGCCGCGAATTCTATTGTGCGCGGTCCGTCTTGCGCGAACCGCGCATCGCGGAATCAAGCTCGCGTGACCACCGGCGGCGCTGCCGCCGATGTCCGGCGACGTGCCCCCGGCATGTCGCTCGTCGCGCCGCTTCTGTGACTACGGTAGCTCCGTGCTGCCTGCCGCTTTTGGACTGATCGTTCCCAGCCGGGTTTTCAGCGAGGGCGCTTTGTTGTTATCGAACAGTGCGGCGTAATACACGCTGTTCGACATCACTTTCTTGACGTAGTCGCGGGTTTCGTTGAACGGGATAGTTTCGGCGAAGACCGCGCCTTCAACCGGCTTTGCAAGCGAAGCTCGCCACGCGCGTGGCCGGCCGGGCCCTGCGTTGTAGGCGGCGGTAGCCAGTGTTGGCGAGCCGTCGAGATCATCGAGCACCATTTTCAAATACCCGGTGCCTAGCTGCAGGTTGACATCGAGCTCGTTAACGCGCGCGGGCGCGAAGTTCGCAATGTTCAAACGCTTCGCGACGTAGCGTGCGGTTGCCGGCATCAACTGCATTAGTCCACTGGCGCCGACCGACGAGCGCGCGTCCATGATGAAACGCGACTCCTGCCGAATCAATCCATAAACCCAGTTTTCGTCGAGGCCGAGTGGGGCTGAATATTGAATCAGCGAATCGCGGAATGGCGCGGGAAATCGCTGAGTAAAGTCGAACTCGGTCTTCGTGCGATCGGATGTACTGATCATTCGATCCAGAACGCCGCGCTTGCGGGCAAACTCGGCAGCCGCCAACAATTGGCGATCGCTTAAGCCGCGCATCTGCCAGTTCCACTCGCGATTGCCTTCAAGCCGCATTCCAAGCTCGTAGAACTTGAACGCGCGCACGAAGCCCGCGTTCGATTCGAACGGTGCGATCTCTTCCGCAGTCGGCGCTTCGGCACGTGGCGGCAGCGCGATAGGCTGCGCAAGTTCTTCGGCCGCGAGTTGTCCATAAAAGTGAAACTGCTGCGCGATGCGTGCGAATTGCTCCTGCGCCTCGGAACCGCGTCCAGCGTGTTGTAGCGCGCGACCGTTCCAGTAAATCCACGCGGGATCGTCGCGCAGCGCAGTGGGCATGCGGTTAATCACCGCCGTCACCGTTTTCCAATCATTAGCGCGCAGCGCGCTGCGCACCTGCCACTCGAGTACTTCGTCCACCCGCGCCGTGTCGGGCCCGATACCCACGTGCTCGCCGCCGCGGCGGTACCAATCGTTGGCTTCGCGCATCAGCCGCAGCGCGGCCATATGGCCGATGCGCCCCCAGACGATGCCGCGCTGCTCAGGCGTCAGCAGCAAGTTCAAAGCGCCGGCGTATTCGGCGGCGTCCTGCGGGTTGTCGCGCGCAAGCCGCACTACCGCCACCATCGCAAGCTCACGCTGCACTTCAGTCAGCCGCCGCTCATGCGCCGTCAAGAATGCCGCGGGCCGATCGATCGCTTGCGACAGCAGTTTCTGATCGACGGACCGGCCGTTCGCATCCAGGGCCCGTGCGCCGATGCGCTTGGCCACATCGAGCTGATTCTGTTCGACCAGCGCTCGCACGCGATCCCACACCGAGATGCGGTTGTCGGCGAGCAGCGCCTCGGTCAACGCGATGCATCCCTCGCCGGCCGGATTTGTTGTGCTGGTGAGGAGCTGGCGTGCTTCGCGCGCAGCAGCGTCAGCTTGCTTGGCGACAGCGCGTCGATACTTTGACAGGGCGGCGTAGCAGCGGAATTGCGCATCGTCGGTCCACCATGCGAGTTGCGCGGCCTCGCGTTCGAACCCCTGATAGTCGCCGCGGTTCGCCATCGCCAAGGCAGCATCGAAGCGGAGCCGATCGGCGATGTAGGAACCGGCGTGACGGTTCATGAACTGCGCGACCTCGGCCGTGGCTTTGGGGTCGACGCTGCGAATGGTAGTGAGCAGCTGCCAGTACTCGACGTATGCAGCCAGAGGATGTGGCCCCAGCCGTGCCGCCGCCTGCGCAAGGCGCTCGCGATCGCCGACTCGAACGGCATCTCGTGCGCTCAGAAACGCTTGATCGGCAGCGGACAACTCGCTTGCCGGCGACGCTGGCGCGCGCGCGGCCACTGCGGCCACGGGTGCAAGAAAAACCAGCGCCAGCGTATAGACTGCAAGTCGGACTGTCATTGGACGCGAATTAGATCATGCACTACGCGCGTGAAGGCGGTAATTGCAACTGATGCGCAGCGTTTCTTTGTGGCTTGGGGCGGTGGTTGGATAGTCGAGCCCATAAGAAGTTGCAGCGTGCACGCCTGATTGAATCGCGCGCAGCGCTTGTCAACCGGACCGAACTGGAAACGAGCTTGCAACGGCGTGTAGCCGATTGGCTGCAGCAGGCCGACGTACACGCCGTCGGGTTTTACTTTCCGATTCAGGGTGAGCCCGATCTGCGTACGGTCATTGCTGATTGGCAAGCGCTGGATGCCCGGCGTGTTGCGGCGCTTCCGGTGATCGATGGCAGGGTGCTTGCGTTTCATGCCTGGACCGCCGACTCGCCGATGCGCGCAGGTGACTTCGGGATTCCGGTGCCGGCGCAGGGTCGGGCAGTTCAGCCCGAGTGCTTGTTGGTTCCTTGCCTTGGGTTTGACGAACAACGCTTTCGTCTCGGTTACGGTGGCGGTTATTACGACCGGACGCTGGCTGCGTTGATACCTTTTCCGCTCGTTGTGGGCGTCGCCTTTGAAGATGCACGATTGCAGACCATCGAGCCGCAGCCCTACGATGTAAAAATGGATGTCGTCATCACCGACGCTGCGGTGTATTAGCGTTGCCGTTTCACTCCGGTTCACGTCTGCCGCAGCGGTCCATGTTCAAATTCCGCGCGAATCCAGTTGCAGAACGCAGCAACGTGCGCGGTGTCCCGGGTGTTCGAGTTTGCGATCAGCGCGTACTGGTGGCCGGTCGGCATCCTGAGCTTTGGAAAGGGCGTGATCAGTTCGCCGCGGCCACCAGCTCGTCGACGAACGGCGAGCGCGTTAGCACGACTCCCTGGCCGCGTATAGCGGCTTGCACCGATTGATCGACGAATGTGAACATCAGACGTGGTGCCGGCGGCGCCGCGCGTACGCCGGCAAATTCGAACCACGTTGGCCAGGCGCTGGTTGCCGATGTGGGCAACGATTCGTCTAGTTCCAGCAGTGGCAATTGAAACAAGTCCTGCGGTTTCTTCAATATGACTCCGCTTCGCTCGAGCAGCAGCGGGGACAGCGCGGGCACAACTTCCTCCTGATGCATCGGCACTGCCCCATTTGGCAGCGAAGTCGACCCTGTCCAGCGGATGGCCACGTCGACGGCCTCCGCATCGATGTCGATAAAGCGATCGCTGGCGTCGATGCGCAGCTCAATATGCGGATGCTCTCGCTGAAACATCGCCAGTCGTGGCACGAGCCAAAGCGATGCAAACGATGCGTACGTGGTGATCGTCACGCGGGCCGCGTTGCGCGGCCCGCGAATGTCTTCGACGGCACGATCGATCTGCTTCAGCGCTTGCTGTGCAGCCTGAAAGAACCGATGTCCGGCAGCCGTCAGCGCCAGTGACCGCGTTTGCCGGGCGAACAATGCGGTGCCGATCTGGCGCTCGAGCTCTGCAACCTGCCGGCTGATCGAAGACTGCGTCAGGTTCAGCTCGGAGGCGGCCAGCGTAAATGACATTCGGCGTGCTGACGCTTCAAAGCCACGTAGAGCGCTCAGGCCAATCGTGCGTGCGCGCCGCGAAGGCGCCAGGGGATGCGGAGATTTCATGGAGGCACGATACATGTGAAAAACGCATGCATCAACTGCGATTATTTCGTTTGTCACTGATGCCCTACGGGCATTTAATGCCTACATCGCAGCGCAAGAGCATGCGAAAAGCGCATAGGAGTACAAAATGGACTATCAAACGACAGTATTCAAGACCCTCGACCTGCCCGGCGGCACGCTGCTGCCTCTTTCGTCGACGCGAGGTGAGCGAGTAAGGGTTTTATCGGGCCGCGTCTGGCTGACCGAGGAGGGCGATCTACGCGACGCGTTTCTAGCCAGCGGCGAGGAAGCTACGCTGGGCGGCCATGGGTTGGCTGTGATCGAAGCATTGACGCCGGTTCGCGTACAGCTTCTTGAGCCGCAGAGCCTGCTGACCATCGCGCGCGATGTCCGCCGGCGAGTGGCGCGATGGCTGCGTCAGGTCGGGTTGCGGCCGTCATCCCAGTCAAACACAGTGTCCGCGAAAGAACGAAATCTAGCGCAGGCGCTCGCACAGTTCGACGGTAGCCTCGGCCTGGTTCAGCGTGTAAAAGTGCAGGCCGGGTGCGCCGGCCGCAAGCAGGCGCTCGCATAGGTCGGTGACCACGTCCAATCCAAACTCCCGAATCGACGCGCGGTCATCACCGAAGCTTTCGAGCCGCCGCCTTACCCAGCGCGGAATTTCGGCGCCGCAAGCGTCGGAGAAGCGCGCAAGCTGCGTGTAGCTGACGATCGGCATGACGCCGGCGACGATCGGAACCGTGCAGCCCAATGCGCGTACGTCGTCGACAAATCGGGCATAGGCATCGAAGTTGTAAAAGTACTGCGTAATCGCCGAATCGGCTCCGGCGTTGACCTTGCGCACAAAGCTTTGCAGATCATCCGCGGGCGAGCGCGCTTGCGGGTGATACTCGGGATACGCCGCAACTTCCACCTCAAACCAGTCGCCCGTTTCGGCGCGAATGAATTCGACGAGTTGATTGGCGTATTGAAAGTCTCCAGCCCCTCCCGCAGCCCCTGAGGGCACGTCGCCGCGCAGAGCAACCAGCCGGTGAATGCCGTGTCCGCGATAGCCCTCGAGCAACGCCCGCACCGAATCGCGCGACGTCCCGATGCACGAGATATGCGGCGCGACGGACAGTCCTTCGCGGTGAATCTCCATTACGGTATTCAGCGTGCCTTCGCGCGTCGAACCACCGGCGCCAAACGTCACTGAGAAATACTCGGGCTTCAGCTTCGCAAGCTGCGCGCGCACCTGCCGAAGCTTGGTTGCTCCTTCGGCGGTGCGCGGCGGAAAAAACTCGAAGCTGATGTTTGTCCAAGTGCTTGCTACTTGCGATCCGGAATCAGCATCGACAGCAGCCATGCGATGACGCTGTACAAGAGCGCGCCCACAAATGCGGAGCCGAAGCCGCCGACGTTGAAGCCCGGCAGCAGCGTCGCGACGGCCCAGAAAAGCAGCGCGTTGATGACAAGCAGGAATAACCCCAGCGTCAGGATCGTCACCGGCAGCGTCAGAATCACGAGGATCGGCTTGACCAGCGCGTTGACGAGGCCGAGCACCAGCGCCGCTACTGCCGCTGCTTGCCAGTCCTGAATCTGAACGCCAGGGAACAGGTAAGCGACCGCAAGAAGCGCGATCGCATTCAGAATCCAAACCAGCAGTAGCCGCATGGCAGTCTCCAGCGCTTGTTAGTAGCGATAGTGATCCGGCTTGTACGGTCCGTCCTTTGCCACGCTGATATAGCGCGCTTGCGCGTCGCTGAGCTCGGTCAGCTGCGCATTGAGCTTCTTCAGCTGCAAGCGCGCCACTTTCTCGTCGAGGTGCTTTGGCAGCACGTAGACGCCGACCGGATACTTGTCGGTGTTGGTGAACAGTTCGATCTGCGCGATCACCTGATTGGCGAACGAGCTTGACATCACGTAGCTCGGATGGCCCGTTCCGCAGCCCAGGTTGACCAGTCGGCCTTCGGCCAGCAGGATGATTCGCTTGCCGTTGGGGAAGATGATGTGATCGACCTGCGGCTTGATGTTCTCCCAGGTGTATTGCTTGACTCCGGCGATATCGATTTCGTTATCGAAGTGTCCGATGTTGCAGACGATCGCCTGATCCTTCATCTTTGCCATGTGATCGTGAGTGATCACATGGAAGTTGCCGGTAGCCGTGACAAAGATATCCGCCTTGTCGGCGGCGTAATCCATCGTGACCACCCGGTAGCCTTCCATCGCAGCCTGCAGTGCGCAGATCGGGTCGATCTCGGTCACCCAGACCTGCGCCGATAACGCGCGCAGCGCTTGAGCCGAGCCCTTGCCGACGTCGCCGTAGCCGGCGACTACCGCAACCTTTCCGGCAATCATCACGTCAGTGGCGCGCTTGATGCCGTCGACCAGAGATTCGCGGCAACCATACAGGTTGTCGAACTTGCTTTTCGTCACCGAGTCGTTGACGTTGATCGCCGGAAACGCCAGCTTGCCTTCCTTCGCCATCTGATACAGGCGCTTGACACCGGTCGTGGTCTCCTCGGTGACGCCCTTGATCTTCGCCAAGCGTGTCGAATACCAGGAGCCGTCGTGCGCGAGCTTGGCCTTGATCGATGCGAACAGGAATTCTTCTTCTTCGCTGCCAGGCTTGGAGATCACGCTCGTGTCCTTCTCGGCTTTGCTTCCAAGATGCAGCAGCAACGTCGCATCGCCGCCATCATCGAGAATCATGTTGCTGTAGCCGCCATCGGGCCACTCGAAGATCCGATGTGTGTAGTCCCAGTAGTCGGCCAGCGATTCGCCTTTAACCGCGAAAACGGCTGTCCCGCTGGCGGCGATCGCAGCCGCGGCATGATCTTGCGTCGAGAAGATGTTGCAGCTTGCCCACCGGACCGTCGCGCCCAGCGCCTGCAGCGTTTCGATCAGCACCGCAGTTTGAATCGTCATATGCAGAGAGCCGGTGATGCGCGCCCCGCGCAACGGCCGTGCTGTCGCATACTCGTCGCGAATCGCCATCAATCCCGGCATTTCGGTTTCGGCGATGCGAATTTCCTTGCGGCCCCAGTCGGCCAGTGCAAGGTCGGCGACGACGCAGTCGCTCGAAGATTGTTGAGAGGGTTTTAATACGGCGCTCATCTCGCGGCTCCTTTGAAGGGTTCGCGAGCGCCGTTATTACGAGTCCGGTGAGATCCGAACCGCTTCGAGCCTGGCAGTCCTGCACGAACTGTCGCAACGCTCCTCGAAGCAAACCGAAGTATAAGACAGCCTATCGACGTCGGTAGACGGACCTCTATGACGGTACGCCTAGCATGCTGAGCGCCCAATCGTCGTCGGCCGCGATCGACATCGATGACGATGGTCGCATCATCGGACTGTTCTGAGGCAGCGCGGCGCAAAACTACTGCGCTCGGATCTTCCGTCTCCGGTCCCCGCGGTACCTAACGTACGTGTGCGCTCCTCACGCAACCTCGCGGCTGCTCGCTACGTTTTGCACCACGCTAAGCCGGAATAGCTTCGCCGGCCCGACGCTTGATACCTGCTGCGTCGGCAAGCAACGCGGCGCGATCGGTGCGCTCCCAGCTGAACTCGGGCTCATCGCGCCCGAAGTGTCCGTAGGCGGCCGTCTTTTCATAGATCGGCCGCAGAAGATCGAGCATCTGAATGATTCCTCGCGGCCGCAGGTCGAAATGCTCGGCGACCAGCTTGCTGATTTGCTCATCCGGAATCACGCCGGTACCTTCGGTGTAAACGGTGATGTTCATCGGCTGCGCAACTCCGATCGCGTAGGCGACCTGCACCTGACACTGGCGGGCGAGACCTGCGGCGACGACGTTCTTCGCGACATAGCGCGCGGCGTAGGCCGCAGAGCGATCGACCTTCGATGGATCCTTGCCCGAGAACGCGCCACCTCCGTGCGGGCAGGCGCCGCCGTAAGTGTCGACGATTATTTTGCGGCCGGTCAGCCCGCAGTCGCCTTGCGGGCCGCCCACGACGAAGCGTCCGGTCGGATTGACCAGATAACGCGTGTTCTTTAGCCACTCGGGCGGAAGCGCTGGTTTGATGATCTGCTCGATGACCGCTTCAGTGAACTCTTTCTTCATTACCTTGCCATCAGACATTTCCGGCGCGTGTTGCGATGAGAGCACGACGGTGTCGATCGATTGCGGCTTGCCGTCCACGTACCGCATCGTGACCTGACTCTTTGCATCGGGGCGCAGGTATGGCATTCGACCATCGCGGCGGAGATCGGCCTGGCGCTCGACCAGACGGTGCGCGTAATAAATCGGCGCCGGCATCAGCTCGGGTGTTTCGTCACACGCATAGCCGAACATCAAGCCCTGGTCGCCGGCGCCCTGATTCAAATAATCGTCATTGGCGTGATCGACACCTTGCGCGATGTCATTGCTCTGCTTGTCGTAAGCGACCAGCACCGCGCAGCCTTTGTAGTCGATGCCAAAGTCGGTGTTGTCGTAGCCGATGCGCTTGATTGTGCGGCGTGTCACTTCGATGTAATCGACGTGCGCGTTGGTCGTGATTTCACCGGCCAGCACCACCAGCCCGGTGTTGCACAGCGTTTCGGCGGCGACTCGCGAGCGCGGGTCCTGCGCAAGGATCGCGTCCAAAATTGCATCTGAGATCTGGTCGGACACCTTGTCCGGATGGCCTTCCGACACGGACTCGGAAGTAAAGAGAAAGTTGCCTGACATCGTCACTCCTGTGCGAACGTTGGTTGCAATTCGCACTCTTCAGAGTGCGACGCTTTAGCGGCTGGGTTGATTCACCTGTCGGCTATGCTCTGCCGGCTCGCCCCGCAAGTTGTCGTTAACTCGGCGAAGTGGCGATTGTATTAGAAACCCGCCAATTAGAGCTTGAGCGCACTCATCGGCAGATTATCCGCAAGGCTGTGGATCGCTCTGATCGATGCGACGTCCAACTG
This sequence comes from uncultured beta proteobacterium, assembly GCA_963729165.1. Taxonomy (GTDB): domain Bacteria; phylum Pseudomonadota; class Gammaproteobacteria; order Burkholderiales; family Burkholderiaceae_F; genus JACCZX01. The sequence goes on along the minus strand of CAVSMM010000013.1, from coordinate 215,369 downwards.
GTCGCAAATCGCACGCACTCGCCTGGCCGCCATCATCGGCGATGCGCTGTGGTGGGCCGTCGTGCCGCGACGGCGAATCACACTGGCCAATCTGCGCTTGTGTTTTCCGGCGCTGAGCGAACAGGAGCGGTCGCAGATCGCGCGTCGTTGTTTCCGGAACATTGCACGCAGCGGGTTGGATCGCTCGGTTTTGTCAAGGGGCGAGGTAACGACCGTGGAACGGTACGTCAAGGTGCAGGGCATCGAGCATCTGCAGGCCGTTGCCGGCAAACCACTGATCCTGATTGCTCCCCACTTTGTCGGCCTTGACGCCGGCGGCATCCGCTTCAATACGTTGATGCGCGGCATCTCGATCTACTCTACGCAGACCAACCCCGCGTGGGACGCCTGGCTATTGCGCGCGCGGCAGCGATTCAACGATCCAGTGCTGGTCGCTCGCCAGGGCGCCGACATGCGCACCGTGATGCGAAGCGTCAAGAGTGGACTTCCGCTGTATTACCTGCCCGATATGGACCTTGGCGCGGCCAATTCGATTTTCGTTCCCTTCTTTGGCGTTCCGGCGGCAACGATTCCGATGGTGCCGCGCATCGCACGCATCGTCGGCGCTCAAGTGATGATGGCAGTCACCGAGATGACCGATGACGGCTACGTGCTGCACTTTGAGCCACCCTGGGCGGACTTTCCCGGCGCGTCGATCGAAGCCGACACCGCGCGCATGAATCATGAGATCGAACGGTGGGTGAGCAAAATGCCCGATCAGTACATGTGGACGCACAGGCGGTTCAAGACGCGGCCGCCCGGTCTGGCGAGCGTCTATGGTCGCGTGTCTCGCGCAGGCGTTAGTCGATGAAGCTTCGCTTTACGAAGATGCACGGCGCAGGTAACGACTTCGTGATGCTAGATGGAGTGTCGCAACGCATCGACTTGTCGCCCGAACAGCTGCGCCTGCTTGCTGACCGCCGCTTCGGCGTCGGCGCCGATCAGATCCTGCTGGTCGAGCAGGCGCCGCGACCTGACGTCGACTTTAGCTATCGTATCTTCAACAGCGACGGCGGCGAGGTCGAGCAGTGCGGCAATGGTGCGCGGTGCTTCGTCAAGTTCGTGCAAGACGAGGGGCTGACGTTGAAGCCGGTGATCCGCGTTCAGACGTTGGCCGGCATCATCGAGCCGCGCCTGCAAGAAAATGGCGAGGTCACGGTGGACATGGGAGTACCGCGCTTCGATCCGGCCGCCGCCGGATTCGACCCGAGCGGCTTGCGCCCGATCATGGAGCACGAACAACCTTTGTGGCAGCTTGACGCTGCAAATCCCGCGACAGTTGCCGTGCTGTCGATGGGCAATCCGCATGCAGTGCAGACGGTGCGCGATGTCGAAGCCGCCGCGGTCACGACCGATGGGCCGTTGATCGAACACCATCACCGGTTTCGCGATCGGGTCAACGCGGGCTTCATGCAGATTGTCGAACGTCATTGCGTACGCCTGCGTGTGTGGGAGCGTGGCGCGGGAGAGACGCTAGCGTGCGGCACTGGAGCTTGCGCTGCGGTTGTCAGCGGTATACGGCGCGGATTGCTAGATACTCCGGTTAAAGTCATCGCGCGCGGCGGCGAACTAAAGATCGAATGGCGCGGCTGCCTTGACACAGTGCAGCCCGTGCTGATGACGGGTGCTGCGATGACCGTGTTCAAAGGTGAGATTGAAATCTAACTTCGACGATAGTTCGACCATAAGCAGACCATGACAACTTTGCAGGCCGACGATATTGCGCACTATCTGGCGCGCCACCATGATTTTTTCGAGCAACATCCGCAGTTGCTGTCACAACTGCAGTTGCCGCATCCGCATGACGGCCAGGCAATTTCGCTGGTCGAGCGTCAATCGCTGATGCTTCGAGAGCGCGTCAAAGCGCTTGAAGGCAGAGTGGCCGAAATGGTCCGCCACGGTCAGGAAAACGATGCGATCTCGGAGAAGCTCACTTCCTGGGTGCGCTCGCTGCTGATTGAGACGGACGAAGGCGCACTTCCGGCGACGTTAATCGATGAGTTAAAGCGAATCTTCGAAGTCCCGTACGCCGCTTTGCGTCTGTGGGACTCGAAACCCGCACATGCATCGCTCGACTGTGCGCAGCCAGTCGAAAGCGACACGATCACTTTTGCCAACAGCATGCGCGTCCCGTTTTGCGGCTCGAACGTGGGCTTTGAGGCAGCGTCGTGGCTCGGACCCGACGGCGTCGTCAAGAGTGTCGCGCTGCTCCCGCTTCGCGTAGGCGCGCACGCCGAAACGTTCGGCATGCTGGTCCTGGGGTCGGCCGACGCCGATCGATTTCACTCTTCGATGGGAACGGCGTTTCTCGAGCGCATCGGGGAGTTGGCGAGTGCGGCATTGGCGCGTCTGCGCGCCTGATCGCGTGCATTGTCGATGTCGAGCGCTTTGATCGACGCTTTTCTGCTCGAGCTTTCGACACAGCGCCGCGCATCGCGTCATACGCTGGCCGCGTATCGGTCGGACCTGGCGAGTTTGACCAAGTTTGCCGACAAGCGACCGCTTGCAGCCATTAAGGCGCATGACATTCGCCACTACGTCACCAGGCTTCATGCGGGCGGGCTGTCCGCAGCGTCGATCGCGCGCACCCTGTCCGCCTGGCGATCGATGTATCGATGGCTATGCGAGCGCGGTGAGGCGGCGGGCAATCCGGTGGTTGGCGTGCGCGGACCAAAGCGGGTCAAACGTCTGCCGAAAGCGCTGTCGGCCGACCAAGCCGTCACGTTTGCCGCACAACCCGCAAATGAATCGCTTCTGGCGTGCCGCGACCATGCGATCGTCGAACTGCTCTATTCCAGCGGGCTTCGGTTGGCCGAGCTGGTGTCGCTCGACTCGCATTACTTCGAAGCGGCAGGCCAGCTGCCAGCTTCGGTGAGCTGGATCGATCTGGCGGCCGCCGAGGCCACGGTGTTCGGTAAAGGCGCCAAGACGCGGCAAGTGCCGATCGGCACGCCCGCGTGCACCGCACTCGCGCGCTGGCTCGAAGCACGTCCAGCGCTGGCTCGTATCGACGAACGAGCACTCTTCGTGAGCGCCGCCGGCGTGCGCTTATCGGCCCGCAGCGTGCAGTCCAGGCTCGCGCTGTTGTCGCGCAAGCTCGGCCTCGGGGTTCATGTGCATCCCCATGTGTTGCGGCACAGTTTTGCGTCGCATCTGTTGCAGTCGAGCGGGGATTTGCGTGCGGTTCAGGAATTGCTCGGGCACGCGAACATCTCGACGACCCAAATCTATACCCGGCTCGACTGGCAGCATCTGGCCAAGGCCTACGACGCCGCGCATCCTCGCGCCAAGCGCCGCGGTTGACCCAGACTCTCGCGGCGCAATTGCACTAGACTCTCGCCCCCTTAAGAAGCACAACGGCCGGAGCACACCCGCTCTGGCAGTCGGATCAAAAGCGCGATCAAAAAAGCGCGATTGAAAGCGGCGTTTTATGGATGCAAGAGCGACATGGATGTAAGCGCAAGCGTGCCTCAGGTACCGGTGACCGTTCTGACGGGGTTTCTGGGCGCGGGCAAGACCACACTGCTCAATCGCATTTTGACCGAACAGCACGGTCACAAAATCGCGGTCATCGAGAATGAGTTCGGTCCGGAGGGGATCGACAACGAGCTGCTGGTGTCGGAGCCCGGCGAGCAGATCGTCGAGATGAACAACGGGTGTATCTGCTGCACCGTGCGCGGCGATCTGGTGCGGATCCTGAACGATTTGAAGGCCAAGCGGCAGTCGGGGCAGATCGAGTTCGAGCGCGTGATCATCGAGACCACCGGCATGGCCAATCCTGGCCCGGTGACGCAAACGTTCTTCATGGACGATGACATCTCAACCTACTACCTGCTCGACGCAGTCATCACGGTAGTCGACGCCAAGCACGGGCACGACACGCTGGATCAACAGCCCGAGGCGCAGAACCAGGTCGGTTTTGCCGATCGGATTCTAATGAGCAAGGTTGATTTGGTATCCGAAGCCGATGCGAAATCACTGAAGGATCGGCTGGTTCATATGAATCCGCGCGCACCGATCAAACCGGTCAATTTTGGCGAGGTCGCTATTGCCGATGTGCTCGATGTGCGTGGCTTCAACTTGAACGCAATTCTGGAAATCGACCCGGAGTTTCTTGCGGGTGAACATCCGGATGCGGCCCGCGAAAGCAAGCATGCTGATGGCGACAAGCATCATCATCAGCACAGTGACGAAGGTCATGGCGCGAACCATGATCACGGTAGGCATCACCATCATGACGATGCAATCAAGGCGTTTGTATTTCAATCGAACCGGCCGTTTGATCCCGGAAAGCTCGAGGAATACATGGGCACTCTGACTCAGGTTTACGGGCCAGACATGCTTCGGTATAAAGGCGTGCTTTTCATGAACGGCAGCAGTCGCCGGACGATATTTCAAGGCGTTCACATGCTGATGGGGGCCGACGTTGGCCGCCCCTGGGCTGCGAATGAAAAGCCTTCCAGCAAGGTCGTCTTCATTGGGCGCAATTTGCCGAAGGAAGCGATCATCAAAGGTCTCGAAGCGTGCCTGGCACGGTAGATGCGATGGCATCGCACGCGACACTGATGCAACCAGGAATTTTATAAAGAGGTTCACCGATGGCAGCAAAAAAACCGGCCAAGAAGGCCGCCAAGCCCGCCCGCAAGGCCGCGAAGAAAGTCGTCAAGAAAACCGTGGCCAGAAAGGTGCAAGCGCCGGCGCGCAAAGCGAAGACCCCCGCTCCGAAGGCAAAGAGCGCGAAGGTCTCCCGCAACGTGAAAGCGCCGAAGCCGTCGAAAGACGCTGCGCGCTCGAAGACTGACGCGAAGAGCAAAGCGGTGAAGGGCGCGAAGGCACCGATTGCGGCGAGCGCGCCGTCGGGCAGACCGCGTGGCGGCAGACCCGCCCGAGAGCGCAAAGATCAGAGACCGATTCCCCCGATGCCGGCACCCGGACTCGCCAACACAGGTCCGATGACGACGCCGCCAAAAGTCACGCCCGCTCCTTCGCCCAAGGACTTGGCCGCTGCACACGAGTATTTGTTGGCGCGTTCGGCGACTCGCAGCGAGGCGCCGCTCGTCGTGAACGGAAAGCGGCTGCCGACCGAAGAAGAATTATTGAAGACGCGCGATGCCGACTATATGAACGCCGAACAGCTGGCGTACTTCAAGCATCGACTGCAGCAGATGGAAGGTGAGTTGCTGCAGAACGCCGACGAAACGACCGAACATTTGCGCGAGTCGGTCATCGTTCCCGACCCGGCCGATCGCGCCACGATCGAGGAAGAGCACGCCCTCGAGCTGCGCACACGTGATCGCGAACGCAAGCTGATAAAGAAGGTGCAGCAGGCTTTGGCGCGGATCGAAAGCGGCGAGTATGGTTACTGCGAGGAGACCGGAGACCCGATCGGAATCCCGCGCCTGCTCGCGCGACCGACTGCGACGCTTGTCGCTCGAAGCGCAGCAGCGTCGCGAGCTCAAGCAAAAAATGTTCGGCGATTAATGAAGATGCAAGAGGGAGCTCTGCCCCTCTTGCAACTCCCCGACAGGGAGAAGGCAGTCTTCGGACCTTGGCCGCATTCGACCGCGATTTGGCAATCGCTTTTCCGGCACGTAGCCGACAGGCGGGATTGCCGTGCAGATCAGCGGTTTGCTGGCCGTCTAAGTTGTTACTATCAAAAGCGTTTGGCGCTTGCTCACTCGAACACGGTATCAAGTGCGACGGCATTGACCGTCGCGCCTGTGAACGTGATCGCGCCTCAGCGAAAAGGGTTACTTGTTTCCGGTCCCTTCGCGAGATGGCAGAGCGGCTGCTGGTGCCAGAATCGTGTGTGCAATTTGGGCACCGAAGAATCTGCGAGCGCGAGTACTAATCGGATAACGGTAAAACGTAGTGGCGTTTTCCTTTTTCAAAAAAGAGCCTAAGGATGCCGGGCCGGCCGTTAAGGCGGGCGCACGGCAATCCACGTCTGCCAAGCCAGTTGCGCGGCCCCTTCCGGGCCCGGTCAATCGCAATCCTTCATCGACGATGGCGCGGGGTGCGCAGGGCCCCGCGACGACCAATGCCAGTACGTTGGCCGACAAGGATCTGCATCGCACGCTTGCGCTTGAGACCGCGGCCAAGATCGATGCGATCGAATCCGAAATGGCGCGTGACTTCCTGCGGCCTGGCGGCGCGCCGACGATGTTCCCGAATTCCGCCGCCAACTCGACGCTGCAGCGGCCGTCGCAGCAGCCCGACGCTGCTGCCGAGGCAGCGCCCGCAACGGGCAAGGACGAGAAGTCGCTCGAGCCGCTCGACATCATCTCCGAAGATTGGGCCGGCAACGTCAATGCATTCGAAGTGTCGGCCGAAGGCGGCGGCTCGGCGATCGAGGAAACAGCGATCTTGTTCGCCAACGGCCTGATAGAGCCCGCTGAAGCTGGACTGCGCGCAGCCATCCAGGCGGACCTGCTCGGCGACGCCGCGCAGCATGGCTGGCTGATGCTGTTCGAGCTGCTGCAGCAGCGCGGTGATCGGGCAGGATTCGACAGCTTGACGATTGAATATGTGCTGCGTTTCGAAAGCTCGCCACCGGCGTGGATCGATTATCGGGAAGAGCCCGATCTGGCAGCGCTGGGCGCCGCCATGGGCCGCACCGCCCAAACGGCATCGGCCCCGATCATCGTACTGCCCGAAGTGGTGGACGAAGGCGTCGTCAAGCATCTAGAGCAGTTGAAAAATCATTCGCAGTCGCATCAGTCGATCACGCTCGACTCTTCCAATGTGCGCAGCTTTGATCCGGTGGGGGCCGAGTTATTGCTGCGCGTGATCAACGCGTTCAAGCGCGCAAGCCACGAGCTGCTGCTGCAGGGCGCGGATCAGCTTGTCACACCGTTGCGTGCAGCCGTTGAAGCCGGCCGCCGCGATCCAAGCGACGCGGTGTGGATGCTGCTGCTCGAAGTGTTCCGTCTATTGAACCGGCAGCATGACTTCGAAGAAACCGGAATTCAGTATTGCATTACGTACGAAGTCTCTCCACCGTCGTGGGAACCCGCGCCGCCGAACTTGAAGACGCGTGCCGCGGTACCGCAAGCGGTCGTGCCGGAGTCTGTCGATGGGCTTGCGTGGCGCGGAACGCTGCGTGGCGAAGGCGAACCGCAATTTGGGCGGTTAATGGCAGCGTCGCGCATTGACAAGCAATTGATTGTCGACTGCATGTATTTGAAGCGAGTCGAATTTTCGACCGCGACCGGCATGCTCGCGATGGTCACCAAGGTGCGCCAAAACGGCGCAAGTATCGAGTTCCGCAACGTCAATTATCTGATCGGAGCGCTCTTCGCGCTGCTGGGTGTCGATGCCGTCGCCCAAGTGCAGTTGCGTCGGGTCTAGAAGTTAGCGCTTCTGCCCCTATCTAGGCCGTATTCTGCGGCTGCACAGATAGGCAAACGTCCAATGGAAGTTTTTCACGGCACGACGATCGTGTCCGCGCGTCGCGGCAAGCAGGTCGCGATGGGCGGCGACGGCCAGGTCACACTTGGCAACATCGTCGTCAAACAAGGCGCGAAGAAAGTTCGCCGGCTGCACCACGATCGAATACTTGCGGGGTTTGCAGGCGCTACTGCTGACGCGTTCACGTTGTTCGAGCGGTTCGACGCCAAGCTCGACAAGCATCAGGGCAATCTGATGCGCTCTGCGGTAGAGCTTGCGAAGGACTGGCGCACCGACCGCATCCTGCGTCGCCTCGAAGCGATGCTCGCGGTCGCCGACACTGAAACATCGCTGATCATCACCGGTACGGGCGACGTACTCGAGCCCGAACTTGGCCTGATCTCGATTGGCTCCGGCGGCCCTTATGCGCACGCCGCAGCGCAAAGCGCTGCTGGACAACACCGACCTGCGCGCCCAAGGAGCTGGTAAAAAAAGCGCTCGAGATCGCAGGCGACCTGTGCATCTACACAAACCAAAGCCACACCATCGAATCGATTGATTAAGCGGCGAACGTAGTGTCGACTCCCCTGCCTTTATTCTGCGCGCGTACGCGCGGCCGCTCCGAAGGGAGCGCGCCTAACTAATCGCGACGAGTGCACGTGCGATCGCGAAGCGATCGCGTACACGAGGAGCGCCACGCCATGATGACCCCCAGAGAAATCGTTCACGAACTCAATAAGCACATCGTCGGTCAGGATCGCGCCAAGCGTGCGGTCGCGGTCGCACTGCGTAATCGGTGGCGTCGTCAGCAGGTCGGCGAGCCGCTGCGCTCCGAGATCACGCCGAAAAACATTCTGATGATTGGGCCGACCGGCGTCGGCAAGACCGAAATTGCGCGCCGCCTTGCGCGCCTGGCCGACGCTCCGTTTATCAAGGTTGAAGCAACGAAGTTCACCGAGGTGGGCTACGTCGGGCGAGATGTCGACACGATTATTCGCGACCTGGTGGATATTTCGATCAAGCAGACGCGCGAGTCCGAAACGAAGAAGGTGGCGACGCGAGCGCAGGACGCAGCCGAGGATCGCGTGCTGGATGTGCTGGTGCCGCCTGCGCGCGACGCTGGTTTTTCAGCCGGCAATCGCGACGATCAAAACGCGACGCGCCAGAAATTTCGCAAGAAGCTGCGTGAAGGCGAACTCGACGACAGGGAAATCGAGATCGAGCTGGCGACGCCGTCGGCATCGATGGAAGTGATGGCGCCACCCGGAATGGAGGAACTGACGCAGCAGATTCAGACGATGTTCTCCAACCTGGGACGCGATCGCCGCAAGCCGCGCAAGCTCACCGTCAAGGAAGCGCTGAAGCTGCTGACCGACGAGGAAGCATCGCGCATGGTCAACGATGAGGAGTTGAAGACACGCGCGATTGCAAATGCGGAGTCCAATGGCATCGTGTTTCTCGATGAGATCGACAAGATCGCGTCGCGCTCGGAGCTGCAGGGTGCCGATGTGTCGCGCCAGGGCGTGCAGCGCGACTTGCTGCCGTTGGTCGAGGGCACGACCGTGAACACCAAATACGGCATGGTGAAGACGGACCACATTCTGTTCATTGCGTCGGGCGCCTTTCATCTCGCCAAACCGTCAGACCTGATTCCAGAACTTCAGGGGCGCTTTCCGATCCGGGTCGAGCTCGACTCGCTGACGGTCGATGATTTCGAGCGCATCTTGAAAACGACGGACGCCAGCCTCACGCAGCAATACGAAGCGCTGCTGGCGACCGACGGATGCACGCTGCAATTTACCGCTGACGGCATTCACCGTCTCGCCGAGATCGCGCACCAGGTGAACAACACGACCGAGAATATCGGTGCGCGCAGGCTTTACACCGTGCTTGAAAAACTGCTCGAAGAGGTCTCTTTCGGCGCCGGCAGCCAAGTCAGCGGCAATGGTTCAGAAGGGCAGCAGGTTCGCATCGATGCAGCGTACGTCGATGCTAAATTGTCAGATCTTGCGCACGACGAAGATCTGGCGCGGTATGTGTTGTAGTCAGGCACGAAGATCGGGACAACGATGAAACGATGGGCTGTAGCGGCGATGATGGCGATGTCGCTGGCTGCGCATGCGCAGCGCGGTCCTGACATCGATGTCAAGGCGGCGTGGGCTCGCCCGACGGTGGCGGGGCAGATGGGGACCGGTGCGTTCATGCAGCTGATGTCGCGTGATGGGGCCCGCTTGCTCGGTGCGTCGAGTGATGTTGCGGGCGTCGTCGAGATTCACGAGATGGCAATGGAAGGTAACGTGATGCGGATGCGTCCGCTTCGGGTGCTCGATCTGCCGCCGGGCAGTACGGTCGAGCTGAAGCCGGGGGGACATCACATGATGCTGATGGATTTGAAGCGTCCGCTCGCTGTCGGCGAAAAGATCAAGGTTAATTTGCAGCTAGAGACGCGCGACAAGAAGCTTGTCACGCAGCCAATCGAAATCGAAGTTCGTCCGCGCTCGCCGTAACAACGGCTTGGCAAGTAGTCGGGAGTAATCGCGCGTGTAAGATGCGCGCGCCCATGGACACGGCAACAGTCGACACCGCGCTGATCGCCCCGCAGCTCAAAGCTGAAATTCTGTCCGAGGCGCTTCCGTACATCCGGCGTTTCCACGGCAAGACCATCGTCATCAAGTACGGCGGCAACGCGATGGTTGATCAGAACCTAAAAGAAGCGTTCGCGCACGATGTCGTGCTGCTGAAGCTGGTGGGAATGAATCCCGTCGTCGTGCATGGTGGCGGACCGCAGATCGACGAAGCGCTCGAGCGGGTCGGCAAAAAATCAACGTTCATTCAAGGCATGCGTGTCACCGATGCGGAGACGATGGAGGTCGTCGAGTGGGTGTTGGCGGGCGAGATACAGGGCGAACTCGTCACGCTGATCAACCGGTTCGGTGGCCAGGCAGTCGGCTTGACCGGAAAGGACGGTGGTCTGATTCGCGCGCGCCGGCTGCGACTGCCCGATATCGCCGATTCGTCGAAGAGCCATGATCTGGGACACGTCGGCGAGATCGAAGCGATCAATCCGGCAGTCGTCAAGGCGCTGCAGGACGATGCATTCATTCCGGTGATCTCGCCGATCGGCTTTGGTAGCGACGATCTGACGTACAACATCAACGCCGACGTCGTCGCTGGCAAGATCGCCGAAATTCTGAAGGCCGAAAAGCTTGTGATGCTGACGAATACGCCGGGCGTGCTCGACAAGGGCGGCAAGCTGCTAACGGGACTTTCGGCGCGGCAGATCGACGACCTGTTCGCCGACGGCACGATCTCAGGCGGCATGCTTCCGAAAATCTCGTCGGCGCTAGAAGCCGCCAAGAGCGGCGTCAACTCGGTTCACATTATCGACGGCAGGGTCGATCATTGCCTGCTGCTGGAGATCCTGACCGACCAAGGCGTCGGCACAATGATCAAGTCGCACGGACGGAGTTCTGATGGCTGATCGACCAGGCTTTTTTCGTCGCTTATTCCGCGGGCTATGGGGCTTTCTCAATTTCACGCGGCAGTTGATCTTCAACGTCCTGTTCTTTGCGATCGTCGCGGTGCTGCTGGTAGCGTGGTTTACAGGCGATGGACCGGCTGCGGTGGGGCCTGACACTGCGCTGGTCCTCAACCTGCAGGGCGATATCGTCGAGGAATACACGATCGGTCCGCGGGAGGCGGCTGTAGCCGAGGCGCTCGGTGAGCAGCGTTTCGAAACCCGGGTGCGAGACGTCCTGGCCGCGATCGATGCCGCCGCCAAGGACCCACAAATCACGCGTGCGGTTCTGGTGCTCGATGAAATGCGTGGTGCCGGTATCGCTACGTTGCGTGAGATCGGTGCCGCGCTCGAGCGTTTCAAGGCGACGGGCAAGCCGGTGTATGCGTGGGGCGAGAATTACGGGCAGGGGCAGTACTACCTTGCGTCATACGCGAACGAGCTCTACCTGCATCCCGCCGGGGCCCTCGCTGTCCGCGGACTCGAGGGCACGCGTGGCTACTACAAGACGCTGTTAGACAAGCTCGGCGTGAAGGTGAACGCATATCAGGCGGGGCGCTACAAGAGTTTTTCGGAGCCGTTTACGCGCACCGGCGCCACGCCCGAGGCGAAGGAGGCCGATTCGTTGTTACTCAACGGCCTGTGGTCGACGTGGACCGGTGATGTCGAGCGTGTTCGGAAGCTGAAGCCTGGAACCGTAGGCGCCGTGATCGCGGATCTGCCGCAGCGACTGGCCGCCGCCGAAGGGGACATCGCTCGGCTGGCGATGAATGAAAAGCTGGTCGACGGGCTGAAAACGCGCGACCAGTTTCGCGCTCAGTTGCTTCAAACCGGCGCGCCGCGTAGCGATGAAGACAGCGAAACGTTCCGCCAGGTCTCGCTGTATTCGTATGCGCGCCGCCATCGGCAGCCGCTTGGCGGCGATGCGGTGGGCGTCATTGTCGCGCAGGGCGAAATCACCAATGGTGACGCGCAACAGGGACGCGTCGGTGCGCGCACCATGGTCGAGCTGATTCAGCGCGCGCGGCAGGACGACGCCATCAAGGCGTTGGTGTTGCGAGTCGATTCACCCGGTGGACTGGTGCAAGCCTCTGAGATCATTCGCGAACAGCTCGATCTGACACGTAAGGCCGGCAAACCCGTGGTCGCGTCGCTAGGTGATGTCGCGGCGTCGGGTGGCTATTGGATCGCGATGGGGGCCGACGAAGTGGTGGCCGATGAGGCCACGATTACCGGATCGATTGGCGTATTCGGCCTGTTGCCGACCTTCGAGGGCTCAATGGAGAAGCTGGGCATCAACGTCGACGGCGTGTCGACGACCTGGCTCGCCGGCGCGACCGACCTGCGACGGCCGGTTGATAAGCGACTCGCGCAGACGCTGGAGCTGGTCGTCAACTCGAACTATCGCGAGTTCATCGGCCTTGTCGCTGAGCGCCGCAACTCCACGCCCGAGAAGATCAACGAGGTCGCGCAGGGCCGGGTCTGGACCGGGGCGCAGGCGAAGGAACGAGGGCTGGTTGACTCCCTCGGCGGAATCGACGTTGCGATCAAGAGCGCGGCCCGGCGGGCGAATCTGGGCGAAGGGTATCGGCTTGAGTATGTCGAGCCCGAGCCGCGTGGGCTCAACCGTTATCTGGCACTGTTGTTTGGTCGGATAGCCGCCGCGGTAAAAAGCGGGCTTGGAATCGACGCGATGATGCTCGGCCTGGGCTCCAACGGGGGTGCGGTGAAGCGCGACCTCGAGCTGCTCTTTGGCGCGCGCGAAAATCCGCTGGCCGGCATCTCGTACTGCTTCTGCAATTTCCGCTAAGGGCGTTAGCCAAAGCGATCATCCGGGCCGAGATTCCCGCCTACTTCCGCCCTTTAGCCGAGCGCGAAAGTGTTCGCAGGCGCGGGTTTGTAAGATAGTATGCCTTCACGTCGGTCGGCTGGCCGACCAGTTGTTCCCACTCCGGACAGTTCAACTCAGGCGACGGGTCCTCATGGACATTCCTACGCAAGGCCCGCGTAAACCCGGTGCCCGCAGGCTGCAAATCTTGCAGATGCTTGCCTCGATGCTCGAGGAGCCCAAGGGCGAAAAAGTGACCACGGCGGCGTTAGCGGCGCGGCTCGATGTGTCCGAAGCGGCGCTGTACCGGCACTTCGCCAGCAAGGCCCAAATGTTTGAGGGCCTGATCGAATTCATCGAAACGACGATTTTTGGCCTGATCAACAAGATCAGCACCGAGGAGACGTCGGGCCTTAAACAGGTGCGCGCGATGATCAGCATGCTGCTTGACTTTGCCCAGACCAATCGCGGCATGACCCGCGTTCTGATCGGCGACGCGCTGGTCAACGAGAACGAGCGTCTGCAGGAGCGCATGAATCAGCTGTTCGAGCGCATCGAAGCGTCGATCAAGCAGAGCTTCAAAGTCGCGGTCGGCGACCACGAGCTGCCGGAATCCTTTGACGCGGGCGCCCGCGCGGCGCTGGTACTGGCCTTCGTACTTGGCTGCTGGCACCGATTCGCAAAGAGCGGATTTCGCAAGGCGCCCGGCGAGGCGCTCGATGTTCAGATGCCCGCGCTGGTCGGCTAATCTCTAGCGGCCGGCACACACCGGACACGCCGGATCGCGCGTTACGCGCACCGTGTGCCATCGCATCGTCAGGGCGTCGAGCATCGCTAATTGACCATGTAGCGTCTCGCCGATGCCGGCGGCGAGCTTCAGCGCTTCGCCGGCCTGCATCGTGCCGATCATCCCGGTCAGCGGTGCGAACACGCCCATCGTCGAGCAAAGCTCGTCCACACCCTCAGCTTCGCCACTGCCCGGGGGAAACAGGCACGCGTAACACGGGGACTTGGCCGAGCGCAAATCGAACACCGCGATCTGACCGTCGAACCGGATCGCCGCACCGGACACCAGCGGTTTGCGGTGTGCAACGCAAGCCCGATTCGTTGCGTGGCGTGTCGCGAAGTTATCTGAGCAATCGAGAACGATCGTCGCGTCTTTAACCAATTCGTCAAGGGCGTTGGCGTCGACGCGTTGCGCGACTGGCGTGACCTCGACCTCCGGGTTGATCGCTTGCAACGCGACTTGGCCGGAGTGCGCCTTCGAGTATTCCAACGCGCTCGGTCGTGTGCAGGATCTGTCGCTGCAGGTTGGTCAGATCGACGGCGTCGCCGTCGACCAGGACGATTGACGCGACTCCGGCCGAGGCGAGGTAGTAGGCGGCGGGCGACCCGAGGCCGCCCGCGCCGATGACGAGCATCCGCGCTGTCCGAATCCTCTGTTGGCCTTCGATGCCGATCTCGTTCAGCAGAATATGGCGCGAGTAGCGCAGTAGCTGACTGTCGTTCAATTGAACATCGGTCATAAACAAAAACGGGCCGCAGTGCGGCCCGTCATTGTGTCTGTTACTTGTCTAGCGCGCAGGCACCGCGTTGGTGGTCGCGACGCTATCGGGCTTTGGCTTGGCAATTTCAACCGGCTTGCCCTTTAAATGATTGATCGCCTGCAGCAGCTGGTAATCCTCCGGCGCGCCCCAGTCGTAACGCTTCGGAGAAACCGCTTTGCCGTCGATCGGCTTGACCGGAGCCGCACTCGGTGTCGCTGAGCCGCGCGGAGCCGCTGCACCGGGTACCGTCGCCGCACGGGTCGCATCCTCGACCTTGGCGCTTTCCAGATGCCGGACCAGATCCGCTTCACGCACATTGAATCCGGCGAAGTTGCCTTCCGGCGTGTCTTCGACCAGGAAGTCGGGGACGATGCCCTTGGCTTGGATCGAACGGCCCTTCGGCGTGTAGTAACGCGCAGTGGTGAGCTTGATCGCTGCCGGGCTATCGCCATCGACACGCAGCGGAATGATCGTTTGCACTGAACCTTTGCCGAACGTCTGCGTGCCGAGCACGACTGCACGCTTATGGTCCTGCAGAGCGCCCGCGACGATTTCGGATGCCGACGCTGAAGCGCCATTGACCAGTACGATCAACGGCACGGTCTTCGCCTGCGGCGGCAGCTTCGTCAGAATGTCTTCGCCGCGTCCGCGCAAATAGTCTTCAGGAGCGGCTACAAACTTGCGGCGCGCATCGTCGGTGCGGCCGTCGGTCGAAACGACCAGCGCCTTGGCCGGCAAAAACGCCGCCGATACGCCCACCGCCGAATGCAGCAGGCCACCCGGATCGTTGCGAATATCCAGGACGAGGCCTTTCAGCGGGCCCTGTTTGTACAGATCGTTGACGTGCTTCACGAGGTCGTCGACGGTCTTTTCCTTGAACTGCGAAACGCGGATGAAGCCGTATCCCGGCTCGATCATTTTCGATTTCACCGACTGCACACGAATCACGTCGCGCACCAGCTTGAACTCGAGTGGCTTGTCCTCGCCCTTGCGAGCGATGATCAGCGTGATTGGCGTGCGCGGCTTGCCGCGCATCAGCTTGACCGCCTCGGGCAATGTCAGCCCGCGTGTGACCTTGTCGTCGATCTTGATGATCAGATCGCCCGCCTTGATACCTGCACGAGCCGCCGGCGTGTCGTCGATCGGCGCAATCACTTTGATGATGCCTTCCTCGGCGCCGACTTCTATACCCAGACCGCCAAATTCGCCCTGGATATCGCTCTGCATATCCTTGAATGCGTCGGCGTCGAGGTACGCCGAGTGCGGATCGAGTCCGGCAAGCATGCCCGAGATCGCCTCGTGCATCAGTTTCTTGTCGTCGACGGGCTCGACGTAGTTGGCCTTCACCGCGCCAAACACGTCGGTGAAGGAGCGAATCTCTTCTAGCGGGATCGGTCCGCGCGTGTCGCGGAACGCATAGGCGGAGATGCCCACGCTGACCAGCACGCCGGCAACCGCGCCGACTCCGATGAGTGCGAAACCACGAGCCCTGCCAGCCATGCCACCCCCAAATTCGACGTTTGTCGCTTAGTTCGTCAACTACACACTAGCGCGCTGCAAACTGCCCGAGCGAAGCAAATGGCCGCTCTTGCAAACCCACTTCAAAGTATAGGCTCGCAACACCGACTGCAACCGTCGTGCCGATGCCCTAACCGTGTGTCGGACACCCATCCCCGGATATACGTTCCGCTCGGCTGAAAGCGGGTTGCGCCGTGTTTACCCTTTCCCTGCCCGACCCTGTGCCGCCACTGCTTGCGTCGCACGCTCGATTTCGACGGCGTCGCCAAGGTAATAGTGCCGGATTGGGTTGAGTTCGGAATCGAGCTCATAGACTAGCGGACGCGCGGTCGGAACATTGAGATCGACGATTTCCTCATCGGTCAAGCGGTCCAGATGCTTGATCAGCGCTCGCAGCGAATTGCCATGCGCGGTGACCAGAACGCGCCGGTCGCGCAGGATCGCCGGGACGATCGAATCATTCCAGAACGGAATCACGCGCGCGACGGTGTCCTTCAAGCTTTCGGTGACTGGCATCTCGTCGGGCAGCACGTGTTTGTAACGTCGGTCGTCGCGAATACGCCGCGGATCAGAAGGCGGGAGCGGATCCGGTGCGACCGCGTAGGCTCGACGCCACTTTAAGACTTGTTCTTCACCGAACTTCGCCGCGGTTTCGGCTTTGTTAAGCCCCTGCAGCGCTCCGTAATGGCGTTCATTCAGGCGCCAGCTGTGCACGACCGGCAGCCACATCAGGTCGAGCACATCAAGCACGATCCAAAGTGTGCGTATGGCGCGTCTCAGCACGGAGGTGTACGCGATATCGAACGTAAACCCTTCGAGGCGCAGCAACTCGCCCGCTGCTTGTGCTTCACGACGGCCGTTTTCGGTCAGATCGACGTCGGTCCAGCCGGTAAAGCGATTCTCGAGATTCCACTGGCTCTCGCCGTGACGCAGCAGCACCAGTTTGTACATCGGCTCGCGCTTCGGATCGTGCATCAGCCTATTCTATAATTCGCGCCCTTCGTCGCCGGCTCGTCCCTTTCCGTGCAGTTCCTGGTTGAAAACATTTTCTTGATTTCGATCGCGTTTTTCAGCGGCGCGATGTTGCTATGGCCGATGGTGCGGACCCGAGTATCTGGACCCGCTTTAACGACGCTGCAGGTGACACAGCTGATCAACGGAAAGAACGCGACGATCGTCGACATTCGACCGCCGGAGGAGTTTGCGAAAGGCTCGTTGCCGAACGCACGCAATTTGCCGCCGGATAAGCTGAAAGACGGCGCCGGTGCGCTGAAAAAAGACAAACCGGTGATCGTCGTCTGTGCGAATGGTCGTGCGGCAGGGAGCGCGGCGGCGCAGTTGCGGTCCAACGGATTTAACGAGGTATTTGTTCTGGCGGGCGGGCTTGCGGCGTGGCGCGAAGCGGGACTACCGATCAGAACATGACAGAGGTGGAATGACCGCGCACATCATCATGTACAGCACCGGGACATGCCCGTTTTGCGAGCGCGCCGAAGCGCTGCTGAAGGCACGCGGTGTTATCGATATTGAAAAGGTCAGGGTCGATCTGGAGCCGGCGCGCCGCGACGAAATGACGACTCGCACCGGGCGCCGCACGGTGCCGCAGATTTTTATTGGCGACACGCACGTCGGCGGATTCGACGATTTATCAGCGCTGGACCGAGCCGGCAAGCTCACTCAACTGCTCGCGGCGTAACAAGGAACCTAATGACTGATACCACCCCCGCGATCGGCGCTGCCGGCCCCACCGGCGCAGAACAAGCTCCGGTATTTCAGCTGCAGCGCGTCTACCTGAAGGATGCGTCGCTCGAGATGCCGCACGCGCCACGTATTTTTCTGGAGGCTGAAGCACCTTCCGTCGATATTCAGTTGGAAGTCAGCAACACTCCGGTGATCGATGCTGTACACGAGGTCGTTGTACGCGTGACCGCAACAGCGAAGGTCAAGGACAAGGTCCTGTTCCTGGTCGAAGGCAAGCAGGGCGGCATTTTCGAAATCCGCAATCTCAACAGCGAACAGATGGGACCGGTGCTCGGCGTCGTCTGTCCGGGGATTATTTATCCCTACCTGCGCGCCAACATTGCGGACTTGATATCGCGTACCGGCTTGCCCGCGATCCATCTTGCCGAGATCAACTTCGAGGCTTTTTATTCGCAGAAGATGGCGGCGATGCAGCAGCAGGCGGGTGCCACGCCGGCCGTCAGCGCTACCGGCAACGGCGTCGCCAGCGCGTAATTGCGCTAACCGAGCAGTTGGCTTGAACGTTGCGGTGCTCGGCGCGGGCGCGTGGGGCACTGCGATTGCGGCTGCGCTCAGCGCGCGGCATTCGGTGATGCTGTACGCAAGAGACCGCGAACAGTGCGCGCACCTCAGGCTCGAGCGCGTGAACGCCCGGTACTTGCCGACGCTGTCGTTGCCCGAGACACTTCAAGTCACAGACGATCTAGGCGCCGCCGTTCGGCATAGCGCCGGTGGTCTGACACTGATAGCAACGCCGACGGACGCGCTGCGGTCGGTTGTCGGTGACGTCACCGCCATCTCCGCAGATGCGCCGTTGGTTTGGTTATGCAAAGGGTTTGAACAATCGAGTGGGCAGCTCCCGCACCAAGTCGTGCGCGAGCAACTGGGCGATCACGCCAGACGTAGGACCGCTTTCGGGACCGAGCTTCGCGATCGAGGTCGCGTGCGGCTTGCCCACCGCTCTGACGATCGCAGGCGCGCCCGAATTTTGCGAACGGGTCACGAGGCCTTGCATGGTGGTGCGCTTCGAATTTATTCGACCGACGATGTAGCGGGCGTGGAGGTCGGCGGCGCCGTCAAGAACGTGATGGCAATCGCCACCGGCATCTCGGACGCACTCGAGCTCGGCCTCAATGCACGTGCCGCGTTGATTACGCGTGGCCTGGCCGAGATCACTCGCCTTGGGGTTGCCCTCGGCGCGCGCGCCGAGACATTTACCGGCCTGACGGGCATCGGCGATCTGATTCTGACTGCGACCGGTGACCTCTCGCGCAATCGGAAGGTGGGACTCGCGCTGGGGCGCGGCAGCACGATGGAGGCGGCGCTCGCTGAACTTGGTCACGTGGCCGAGGGGGTGCGTTCGGCGCACGCTGTGCTCGCCCGCGCTCGCCAATTCGATGTCGACATGCCGATTACCGAAGCCGTATGCGCGGTGCTCGACCGCTCTCTGACGCCGCCGCGAGGCGCTGCACGCGTTGCTGGCGCGCGAGCCGAAGGTTGAAGTGCAATTGTCGTGAGCCTGCCGTGAAACTCCGCGCAATCTGCGTATTCTGCGGTTCGCAGCCGGGCCGCCGCGACAACTATGTGCGTCGCTGCGCGCGACACTGCACGCTTGCTCGCGCAAAGCGGGATCGAGCTCGTGTACGGCGGTGGGCATGTCGGACTCATGGGCGCGCTGGCAGACGAAGCGCTTACACACGGCGGTCGCGTGGTCGGCGTCATTCCGGAGCACCTGATGCGGCCCGAGGTCGCTCACCAAGGATTGACCGAGCTTATCGTGGTCGACTCGATGCATACGCGCAAGCAGACGATGGCGATGCGCAGCGATGCCTTTATCGCGCTGCCCGGCGGCTTCGGCACGATCGAAGAGATGTTCGAAATGCTGACGTGGCTGCAACTGCGGCTGCAAGACAAGCCGGTCGGGTTGCTGAACGTCGCAGGCTATTTTGATTCGTTGCTGCAGTTTCTGGAACATGCCGCGAGCGAGGGCCTGATAAGACGCGAGCACCGCGACCTGCTGCGTGTTGAGGACACGCCGACGCGTTTGCTTGCTCTATTGGCTGCCGATCTGGCTAAGTCGCTCACGAGATATGCGGCTGACGGCAACATCTCGCTGACATAGCGATACCTCAGCTTCCACCCGAAAAGCTGGCTTGACGCCACGCTTCGAAGATCACCACAGCGACAGCGTTGGAAAGATTCAGGCTGCGGTTGCCGGGTCGCATCGGCAACCTGATTCTTTGTTTCGGCGCAAAGCGTTCCCGCAGGGCATCCGACAGACCAGCGGTCTCGTTACCGAAGACGAACCAGTCATTCGGCGCGAACTCAACGTCGGCTATCAGACGTGCGCCCCGTGTCGTCAACGCGAACGTGCGCTCGGCAGGCGGCTTCTCGCTGGCTGACGAGGGCTTCAAAGCTTGCGTGCACCTTGACCGCCGCGAATTCGTGATAGTCCAATCCGGCGCGACGCAGCTGCCTGTCGTCAAGATCGAAGCCGAGCGGTGAAACGAGATGCAATTTCGCGCCGGTGTTCGCTGCGAGTCGGATGATGTTCCCGGTATTGGGCGGAATCTCGGGCTCGACCAGAACGATGTGGAACATCGCTAAGGAGTTCGCGCGACGATCAAGTTATGAACCTGCGACGCGCCGGACCTGTTTGAGCACACGCGCGACTTCATCGAGCGTGCTGCCGCTGGTCATCACGTCATCGACGACCAGAACGTTGCCCGCCGACCTCCCTTCAACGGCGAAAGCGCCGCGAATATTGCTCCGGCGTTCTTTCAACGCCAGAGTTTGTTGAGGCGCGGTGTGCCGCACGCGGAGCAATCGGTCGACAATCAGACGCCGGCCGGACGCCGAAGCAAAAGCGCGCGCTATGTGGTGCGATTGATTGAATCCGCGCTGACGCGTGCGCTCGAACGCAAGCGGCACCGGGATGACAACATCACCGTTCGCGAAAGGCTGACATCGCTGACACCCGACTCGCCAACATTCGCCCAAAGAACTGCGCGAGATCCAATCGGGCGGTGAACTTCAGCGCCATCACCATCCCGTCGACTGGCGAAACATAGTCACCCAGCGTCATCGTTGTGTCGAAATGCGGCGTATCAGCCAGGCAGCGCCCGCAGACGCGCGCTACGCCGGACTTGACGTGCAGCAGGCGTATCGCGCAGCGCTCACAACGTGGCGTGTCCGTGGCAAAAAAGTCTGTTTCGCACTGCTGCGCAGATCGAAGCCGACGACTTACCGGATTGAAGTCCGCACACGACACAGCGCACAGGAAACAGCCGAGACGCCAGAGAACCGAACATGAGGTCGACGAGGATAGCTGCATATACTCGATCGACGATGCCGCTCGGTCCAGGATCCTCCGAATTGACGCCGACGATGGTCGCGCCGCCGCGAATTCCGGCACGCGTTGCCACCGTGCGCCGTCAATTTGATGCGCGTGCGGCGCATTTTGGCGAACGAGCCGCATTGCCTCGCGAAGTAGGGCGGCGACTGATCGAGCGACTGCAATACATCAGGGTCGCGCCCCATCGCATTCTGGATCTGGGTTGCGGTGCGGGCGAGACCAGGGGGCCGTTGCTGAAGCAGTACCCGCATGCCGATTGGATCGGTCTCGACATTTCGGAGCGCATGTTAAAAGCGGCCACGCCCGGTCGGATGCACACACGAGCCAGCCGCTGGCTGCGTGGTGCATCGTCGCAACGTGTGGCAGGCGACGCCGGACGATTGCCAATTGCCGACGACAGCATCGATCTCGTATTTTCGAATCTGATGCTGCATTGGCATCCGCAGCCGCATGCAGTGTTTCCTGAGTGGAAGCGCGTGCTCAAAACCGACGGCCTGCTGATGTTCAGTTGCTTCGGTCCTGACACACTGAAGGAGTTGCGTGCTGCCGTGGCCGTCGCGCTTCCCAATTCGCGTGCCATGCCGTTTGTCGATATGCATGACTTCGGCGACATGATGGTTGCGAGCGGTTTCGCGAGCCCCGTGATGGATGCGGAGATCATCACGCTGACGTATGCATCGCCTCAGGAGCTATTGCGTGAGGTGCGTGCACTCGGCGGTAATCCGCGCGACGATCGTGCTCAATCACTGCCATCGGGACGGCAGGCGCGCCAAATGCTTAGCGCACTGGAAGCGCAACGCGGAGGCGATGGGCGAATTCGACTAACCTTTGAAGTGGCCTATGGACATGCGTGGAAGCCGATGGCTACAAGAGCAGCAGGGCATCACATCGATCACGGTCGAGACGCTTCGAGCCGAGCTGGCGAGCCGCAACCGGGCTGAATGAACCCGGCAACACAAGAGTAGATAGTCACTGGACCGCATTCAACCAACGGAGTATTCGATGTCAATAATTTCGTTTTTCAAGGAAGCCGGAGAAAAACTGTTCGGCAAGAAAGCGCAGGCGGCCCAGAGTGAGGCTGCAGCGGCAGACCCGGCGGCTATCGATGCCGCCAACCGCGAGGCCGCCACGGCTATTGAGAAGTACATCAACTCGATGGGGCTGACGGTAACCGGTCTTACCGTCACCTATGACGGCGCGAAAGCGACCGCGAAGGTGTTCGGCATCGCCAAGGATCAGGCCACCAAGGAGAAGATCATTTTGTCGGCAGGCAACATGCACGGCGTCGCCGCCGTCGACGACAACATGACGGTGGATTTATCGCAGCCCGAATCGCAGTACTACACCGTCGTCAAAGGCGACACGCTCTCCAAGATTGCGAAGGAGTTCTACGGCGACGCCAACTCGTACCAGAAAATTTTCGAGGCGAACAAGCCGATGCTGACGCATCCGGACAAGATCTATCCGGGTCAGAACCTGCGCATCCCGCCAAAGTAGTACGGACTTGTTGGCAGACGAAGTGAGTATCCGGTTGCCTTTGTAATTGCGCCGGGCGCGCGGCCATCCGAAGCTGCGCCGCCGGCATGTGCTCGTCGCGACAAGTGCACGTGCGAGGCGCAGGCTCGCGTACACGAGGAGCGGCCTGTTTATAATCCGCCGCCAATGTCAGTCTCAACTGCCGAAGCAAACACCTGGTTGATCAAGCGAAATTGCTCGGCTGGCCCGCGCCAGCTGGCAGTCGTCTTCGGATCACTGGTTGCCGTTTCGTTTGCGTTCGGTTTGGGTTTCGCTGCTTTCGGGTTATGGATGGTGCTTCCCTTTGTGGGTCTTGAGTTGATTGCGGTAGGCGCCGCGTTTTTTTGTTACGGGCGGCACGCAGCCGATTTCGAGCGCATCTGCATTGAGCCAGGCGTCGTGTCGGTCGAACATGTGGAAGGCACGCACACGCACCGGTGGGAATTTGATCCGCGCGTATCGCATGTCCAAGTAGAGCGCAGGCGGCGCGCGGATGGGGCCAGCGCGTCCGCGTTTTCCTGTTGGCGCCGGCGATCAGAATTGAGCTGGGACAGATATTTACTCGACCAGCGCCGCGTGATACTGGGGCGCGAGGTCAGCGGTGCGCTGATGCAGGCGCGTGGTGGTGCAGTGTGACGCGGTCGCGCGTGGATGCGGTACAAAACAATGGCGATAAACCGGCAATGAAACTTGGCCATCCAGTCCTCGGTAGTTGGCGCCGCATCGCGCCGGCAGCGCTTCTCGTCATGGCGAGCAACGCCTTTGCGGCGATCCAGAGCCGCTACAACCTGCCGCCGCCGGCGACCAAGCTCGCGGAAGACATCTATTCGCTACATGATTTCATGCTGATCATCTGCGGCGCGATCTTCGTGCTCGTTTTCGGCGTGATGTTTTATTCGATCTGGAAACACCGGAAATCGACAGGCGCGGTCGCTGCCAATTGGCACGAAAACACGATGGTCGAGATTGTGTGGACCGTGATCCCGTTCATCATCATCATCTTGATGGCGCTGCCTGCAACGCGCACCGTGGTCGCGATGAAGGACACGAGTAATGCCGACTTGACCGTCAAGGCGACCGGCTACCAGTGGCAGTGGGGATACGACTACCTCCGCGGCGAAGGCGAGGGCATTGGATTTCTCTCACGGCTTGCAACACCGCGCGCGCAGATCGAGGGCAATGAACCCAAGACGGCGAACTACCTAAGTGAAGTGACCGAGCCCTTGGTCGTTCCGGTCAATCGAAAAATTCGCATCATCACCACCGCAAACGACGTGATTCATGCGTGGGCGGTGCCCGCGCTCGGTGTCAAGCAGGACGCGATCCCGGGTTTTACGCGCGACGCTTGGTTTCGAGCCGATCAAATCGGAACGTTCTACGGCCGATGTTACGAACTTTGCGGCAAGGATCACGCGTTCATGCCGATTGCCGTGCAGGTCGTGTCGGCCGAGGACTATACGAAGTGGGTTGCGAGTCGTAAGCAGGCGATGGCTGCGCTCGCTGACGACCCGACGAAAGCGTGGACGCAAGCCGAACTTGTCGCGCGGGGCGAGAAGGTCTACCAGGCAAATTGTCAGGTCTGTCATCAGCCGACGGGTTTGGGCGCGCCACCTGCATTTCCGCCGCTGGTCGGTAGCAAGGTGGTTGCGAACACGCCCGAGCTGCTGCAGATCTTGTTAAACGGTCGCAACGCGATGCCGTCGTGGAAGGCCTTGTCCGATGTCGAGCTGGGTGCCGTGGCGACTCACGTGAAGAGTTCGTTCGGCAACAAGGGCGGCATCGTGCAGCCGACCGAGTTCCGTGCCGCGCGCAAATGAACCCCAGCATGAAACGTCAGGAAATTCGATGAGCGCCGTTCCTCCCGCAATCA
This sequence comes from uncultured beta proteobacterium, assembly GCA_963729165.1. Classification (GTDB taxonomy): domain Bacteria; phylum Pseudomonadota; class Gammaproteobacteria; order Burkholderiales; family Burkholderiaceae_F; genus JACCZX01. The sequence continues at coordinate 191,051 of CAVSMM010000013.1, read as the reverse complement.
ATCCCGGCGCGACGGACCACGTCGCTGATCATGCACATGACCATGGTCACGACGCGGCCCACGATCACGCGCCCTATGGCTGGCGCCGCTGGCTGTATGCGACCAACCACAAGGACATCGGCACGATGTATCTGTGGTTCTCGTTCACGATGTTTATTTTTGGCGGCACCCTGGCGCTCGCCCTTCGTCTTGAGCTGTTTCAGCCGGGGTTGCAGTTCTGGCGGCCGGAGTTCTTCAATCAGTTGACGACGATGCACGGCGTCATCATGGTGTTCGGCGCGATCATGCCGGCGTTCGTGGGCTTCGCAAACTGGCAGGTGCCGCTGATGGTCGGCGCGCCGGACATGGCATTCGCGCGCATGAACAACTTCAGCTTCTGGTTGTTGCCGCCCGCGGCGCTGCTGCTCGTTGCGTCGTTTTTCGTTCCCGGCGGCGCCACAGCGGCAGGCTGGACGCTGTACGCGCCGCTGACGGTGCAAATGGGTCCGGGCATGGACCTGGCGATCTTCGCGCTGCATATTTTGGGCGCGAGCTCGATCATGGGTTCCATCAACATCATCACGACGATTCTTGAACATGCGCGCGCCTGGCATGACGTTGATGAAGATGCCGATGTTCGTATGGACCTGGCTCATCACGGCGTATCTGCTGATCGCGGTGATGCCGGTGCTCGCGGGCGCCATCACGATGACGCTGACCGATCGCCACTTCGGCACCAGCTTCTTTAACGCGGCCGGCGGCGGTGACCCGGTCATGTACCAGCACATTTTCTGGTTCTTCGGTCATCCCGAGGTCTACATCATGATTTTGCCGGGCTTCGGCATCATCTCGCAGGTGATTCCGGTGTTCGCACGCAAGCCGCTGTTCGGCTACGCGTCGATGGTCTATGCGACGGCGTCGATTGCGATCTTGTCGTTCATGGTGTGGGCGCATCACATGTTCACGACCGGCATGCCGGTCACCGGACAGCTGTTTTTCATGTACGCAACGATGTTGATTGCCGTACCCACTGGGGTCAAGGTGTTCAACTGGATCGCGACGATGTATCGAGGCTCGATGACATTCGAGACACCGATGCTGTTTGCCATCGGCTTCATCTTCGTTTTCACGATGGGCGGATTCACCGGGTTGATTCTTGCGGTTGCGCCGATCGACATCCAGGTGCAGGACACGTATTACGTCGTGGCGCATTTTCACTATGTGCTGGTCGCCGGGTCGCTGTTCTCGCTGTTCGCTGGGGCGTATTACTGGCTGCCGAAGTGGACCGGCCATATGTACGACGAGAAGCTCGGCAAATGGCACTTCTGGCTGTCGATGATCTTCTTCAACCTGACGTTCTTTCCGATGCACTTCATGGGGCTCGCGGGCATGCCGCGGCGTTATGCCGACTACCCAATGCAGTTCGCGGACTTTCACGCGATAGGAACGGTCAGTGCTTTCGGATTCGGATTGGCGCAGCTGCTGTTTCTTTACGTCATCATCAAGTGCATCCGTGGCGGCCCGAAGGCGGCTGCGGATCCCTGGCATTCGATTGACGGTGGGCTCGAATGGACGTTGCCGTCGCCGCCGCCGTTCCACACGTTTGAAACACCGCCGGTCGTGAAATGACAAATCAACCTGCCGGAACCCAGCAGCGGCCGGTCTCCCTGAGCAATAAAAGGACTGCGCTGATCCTGCTTTCAATTGCGCTCGCATTCTTTGCCGGCGTCATCGCCAAGTACTGGCTGATCAGTGCCGCATGACATGAAACCCGATCAGCGCCTCCTTGATCTCGGCAATCGGACGATGCTGCGCAAGCTGCTCGTTGTTACGGTGCTGATGTTCGGGTTTGGGTGGGCTCTGGTGCCGCTCTATAGAAAGATCTGCGAAGTCACCGGAATCAATGTCCTGACGTCACGCAATGCGGACGCCGAAGAGGCGGCGCGAAATACGCAGGTGGACCGCACACGCACGGTGATCGTTGAATTCGATGCGAACAAGCAGGGCGCATGGCGTTTCAAGCCGCACAAGAACTACATCGAGGCGTATCCCGGGCAACTGGTGCAGGTTCAGTACGATCTGATCAACCTGGACAATCGCCCGATGGCTGGGCAAGCGATTCCCAGCTACGCCCCGATGCACGCCGCCCAGTATGTGCAGAAACTCGAGTGCTTTTGCTTTCAGCAGCAAGTCTTGGCGGCCGGCGAGACGCGCCAGTTTCCGGTGCTGTTTTTTATCGACTCAAAGCTTCCGGCCGACGTGAAGACGATAACGTTGTCGTACACGTTTTTCGAGGTTGCGGGCGCCGTCGCCGCCGTGCAATGAGGCAGTATTCATGGATCGCAAGCCGGACGACGCAAGCCCCGCGCAGCGGCGTGCCGGATTCGGCCAGACCGTGCGTGCGGTTTTATGGTCGTTTTTCGGCGTGCGCCGCAAGTCCGATTACGAGAAGGATGCAGCCCAGCTCAATCCTGTGCACGTCATCATTGCGGGCCTTGTGGCTGCCGCGCTGTTTGTTGGCTTGCTGATTGTTATCGTCAATTTAGTCGTGCCCTGATCGAAAGAAGGAACGAACGGATGGCTGACCCGCATAGCGCTACACACGCCCACGCGCCTGCGCATCGCCCGCTTTATTACGTACCTGCACCGTCGCAATGGCCGGCGGTCGGCGGTGTCGCGATGATTTTCACGATGTTCGGCGCGGCAATGGTCGTCAACCACAATTCGCTCGGATGGTTTTCGCTCGCGATCGGTCTGGCCACGCTGGTTTACATGCTGATCGGCTGGTTTTCGATCGTGTCGCGCGAATCCGAGCACGGCGATTACAACCGGAAGGTCGACGTCTCGTTCCGTTGGGGAATGAGCTGGTTCATCTTTTCGGAAGTGATGTTCTTCGCGTCGTTTTTCGGCGCGCTTTTCTACGCTCGCGTCATCAGCTTGCCTCTGCTGGGCGACTTCGATCACAAGCTGTTGTGGCCCGACTTTCTTGCGACCTGGCCGCATTCGGGTCCGGCTGGAACGATCGAGCCGTTCACTCGCCTCGGCCCGTTTTGGCTGCCGACGATCAACACCGCGCTGCTGCTGTCGTCGGGCGTCACGTTGACAATCGCGCATCATGCGTTGCGCGCCAATCATCGGAGCCGGGCGATTCTCTGGCTGGCGATAACGATCGCACTCGGCGTCACGTTCCTTGGCGTGCAGATTTTTGAGTATGGCCACGCCTATCGCGATCTGAATCTGAGACTGACCTCGGGAATTTTCGGCTCGACTTTTTTCATGCTGACGGGTTTTCACGGCTTCCACGTCTTTCTGGGAGCGCTGATGCTGTCGGTGGTTCTGCTGCGTTTGATAAGCGGCCATTTCAAACCGGATCAACACTTCGCGTTCGAAGGCGCCGCTTGGTACTGGCACTTCGTCGACGTCGTCTGGATCGGCTTGTACATCGTCGTCTACTGGTTGTAGCGGTCCACTTGAGGCCGGCGCCGCGATGGCTAATAACTGCGCGGCGCGATCCAACCCATCCAGTAGCTGAACAGGATGAACAGGAAGAGCGCGATCGAAATCGCGACTCGGATCGTCAGCGCGTTGACGGTGCGATTCGTCGTGCCTTTGTCGCGCATCAGGTAAAACAAGGCAGACCCGAGCGAAAACAGGATGCCGATTAAGGCGATGACAATGACGATCCGCATGGGCCTGAAATTATTGCATCTACATCGATGCCGCGATCGAAGTTGATCTTCGCTTGGATCGCGGCGGCGATCGGCGTGGCAGCAGCAATCTCTTTGGGCAATTGGCAAACCCGCCGCGCCGATGAAAAAGTGGCAATGCAAGCGCAGGCCGACGCCGCTGAGCGAGCTGCACCGCTGCAGATCGAAGCGACCCGTGGATCGATCGAAAGCGCGGCGAGGAGTTTGCCGCGCCGGGTTCGTGTCACTGGCGTGTTCGATTCGACCGGCACGGTCCTGCTCGACAATCGCATGCTGGGCGCTGCCGCCGGCTATCAAGTCATTACGCCGTTGCTCATCGGTGATGGACTGCCGGCAGTATTGATCGATCGTGGATGGAAGGCGCGCGGTGCGGAGCAGCGCTCCGACACACCTGCACCGCCAGCGGGACGAGTGACGGTGGAAGGATTGGCCGTAGCTCGGCCATCGACTCTCTTCGAACTTGGCAGCACGCCGAAGCTAGACGTGCCTGGAATCTGGCAGAACCTCGATTACGACGCATACGAAGCGGTGACCAGGCGCACCGTTGCGCGCTTCGTTGTTCGCCAAGCGGCCGCTGATGCGGCCGATGGTTTGCGGCACGAATGGCCGCAGCCTGCCACCGGCGTCGACAAACATCGTGGCTACGCGCTTCAGTGGTACGCGTTGGGAGCGCTGATCTGTGGCCTTGCCGGTTACTTCGGGTGGAAATCGTGGCAACAACGATGACGCGCTGGCGACGTTACGCTCCGCTGTACGTCTTGTTGGCGATTACGATTATCCCAATTGCCGCCGCGTACTTCTCTTATCACTTCGCGCCGCCTACGGGCCGCACCAATTACGGAACCTTGTTACCACAGAGGCCGGTACCCGATTTACCGCTGACAGACCTCGACGGCCGTCGCTTCGACTTGCGTCAGTTGGCCGGCAACTGGGTATTGGTGATGGTCGATCGCGGGCAGTGTGACAAGCCATGTGCCGACAAGTTACTGATGATGCGCCAGCAGCGCACGATGACCGGAAGGGATCGAGACCGAATCGAACGCGTCTGGCTCATCATCGATCAGGAGCCGCTACCGATCATGCTGATGCGCGAATACGAAGGTACTCACTTCGTCCGCGCGGCGCTGCAACCACTGCGTGACTATCTGGAATTGCCGGACGCCGCCGGCGCGCAGCTGCAAGACCATATCTGGCTGATCGATCCGAGCGGCAACTTGATGCTGCGGTGGCCGAAGAACCCGGATATCAATGGCGTCAAACGCGACATCGCTAAGTTGTTGAAGATCTCCGCGGGCTGGATCCGCATCGATGCGGGGCAACCGCAACAGCGCGCGCAATGAGCAGCACCTCGTTTCTTTGGCTTGCCATTATCGGAATCGCCGTCGCTGCCGCGCCGCTTATCTACGTATGGCGCTCACGGGATGCGCAGAAGTTTCGGAAGCTCGCATGGATCACCGCGTTTCTGACGCTCGATCTGATCATGGTCGGCAGCTTTACGCGTTTGACGGACTCTGGACTGGGGTGTCCCGATTGGCCGGGATGCTATGGCCAATCGAATCCGTGGTCCGCGGCCGATCCGATTCTGCGTGCGCAAGCTGAGATGCCCACAGGCCCGGTGACAGCGAGCAAGGCTTGGATCGAGATGGCGCATCGCTACTTTGCTCTCGCCGTCGGAGTTTTGATCATCGTGCTGACGGTCCAGGCGTGGCTACGGGCAGCAAGAAGCAGGTCGGCAGTGTCGCCATGGTGGGCGAGCGCAGCGCTGGTCTGGGTGTGCGTGCAAGGCATGTTCGGCGCGCTTACGGTGACAATGAAACTGCAGCCGGCGATCGTGACGCTGCACTTGCTGGGCGGAGTCGGCCTGTTGGCGATCCTGACCTGGATCGCGCTAAACGAGACGTCCGCCGTCAAAGCTGTTGTGGCGCCGCGTGCGCACTCCGCGGCCATCGCGGCGCTGGGTGTGGTGTTCGTTCAGATAGGGTTGGGGGGTTGGGTTAGCAGTAACTACGCTGTGATGGCATGTCCGGACTTTCCGCTCTGTCAGGGTGAGCTATTGCCCCCGATGGACTTTGCGAGCGGCTTCACGTGGTGGCGCGCGCTCGGCCGAACCTCCGACGGCCAGTTAATTGCAGTCCAAGCCCTAGTTGCAATCCACTGGGCGCACAGAATGTTTGCGATGGTGGTGATCGGGATGGTTGGAATTCTGACCTGGCAACTGTGGCGCTCGGGCTTTGCGCGTTTGGCGCAGGCACTGGCCAGCTTGTTGCTACTGCAGCTGCTCACGGGCTTGTCGAATGTGGTCCTGCAATGGCCATTGTTACTCGCGGTATTGCATAGCGGTGGTGCCGCATTGCTCGTTGCACTGATCGTCGCCGCGTTGCATCGGACGTCTGCCACACCGTTAAACTTGCGCGCTGCCCAGGTATCTGCATGACCGCCCAAACCACTACCAATACTCAGCCTGCCAACCGCAGCGCGCAGCATCTGCTCGCGCAGTATTGGGCGCTGACCAAGCCACGCGTTACGCAGCTCGCAATTTTCTGTGCGGTCATCGGCATGTTTTTGTCGACGTCGGAGTTGCCGCCGTGGCGCTCGGTTGTGTTAGCCACGCTAGGGATCTGGTTGCTTGCAGGTGCCGCCTTCGCAGTCAATTCGCTGATCGAAAAGCACATCGACCAGAAAATGGCGCGGACACGCATGCGTCCGCTTCCCTCGCGGAGAATTGTCGCCGTGGCAGGCGGTCTTGTTCTCCGGCTTGCTCGGCGGCGTCGGAATGTGGCTGCTGGGTAGCTTCGTCAATCCGCTGACGATGTGGTTGACCTTCGCCACCTTTGTCGGCTACGCAGTCGTGTACACAGTTTTGTTGAAACCGTACACGCCGCAGAACATCGTCATTGGCGGCATGAGCGGTGCAATGCCCCCGGTGCTCGGCTGGGCGGCAATGACCAACAGCGCGCCGGCCGAAGCGTGGCTGCTCGCGCTGATCATTTTTGTATGGACGCCTCCGCACTTCTGGGCGCTGGCACTCTATCGGCTCGAGGACTATCGCAGGGCAGGCCTGCCGATGCTGCCGGTGACGCACGGAGTTGCGCTGACGCGGCTGCATATTCTGATGTACACGCTGATATTGGTTGCAGTGACCACACTGCCGTTTGTCATTCGAATGGCCGGCGTGCTGTATCTGGTAGCGGCACTCGCTGCTCGGCGCGATTTTCGTCGCCTACGCATGGAGACTGCATCGTAGCTACAGCGACAAGCTCGCGCGCGCGACGTTCAGCTATTCGATCGTCTATCTTGCAGCGCTGTTCGCGGCGCTGTTGATAGACAAATTCGTATGATTGCTGGTTCGCGAAGTTTGCGCTACCAACGCACCTCGAGCTGCAGACCCCAGGCCACGCCTCTGAGGCGCCCGCTGTCGGGGTGTGGCCAAGCGACGCGGCTTCCAGGAGAAATGCTGGTGGCCAGCGGCCCAGCCGGCGAAACTGATAGCCGTGTTGTCCTCATTGGCACGAATGACACGTGTGTTTCTACGCCAAAGAGTCGATCGGTCAATTCATTGGCCGCGCCCAGGGGGTCGGTCAGGACCAGCAACAACTTGTCCACACCGTCGGGTCCATCGGGCTTGGCTTTGATCGAGTCGCGCAGGGGCGAGAAGACGAATTCTCCGAGCAGCGAGCCAATCACCGGCGTGATCCAGAGGTCCTGATAGGACGGCTTCTCGAAAAAAGCCTCGGCTCCATACTCAAACAGCGTCGAGAGCAAAGCTGAGTAACCGAACGATTGCCAGCGGCTCAAGCCGCGCTCTCGACCACGTATGTAGTAAGTGGCGCCCCAGTAGGGATGCGTTATCCAGTTCAGATACGCATCATCCTCGTCCCGGGCCGGGTTGGTTACGTTATCCCACCATTTGCTCACTCCCGCGGTGTTCTTGTCAAAGTTGGTTACCGATTCGGGCATGGCATACAGCACGCCGACGACCAAAAATTGATAACCCGCGAAGTACAACGTGTCGCGCCGAAGCCCTTTCCAATCGATGGTCACGTCCAGTTGGTGAGGCACGCTTCTGCCCGACTCAATGCCCTCGCCCTCCGGCTCAACCACTTCGGCTAGAGCAGGTCTCGCAAGCGACAGCGACAAGCACAGTGTCGCGATAGCCGCAACAACCACGCGACGGCGCAATATCCAAAGAGCCATCAAACGGAATTCAGCAGGTGTGCAGTTGCGAAGCGGGTTTCTGTGTTCTATTAAGCGAAGGCTCGGCGCTTGCAACGGCTGGGAGGTGAAGGGCAATATGCTAACTGTGCATTCCTATGCGTTTCTTTGCTCTTTTGGACAGGCGACTAAATGATCGCCCGTTGGCTCATCGCGTCTGCTGCGTTGCTGCTGATCGCGGGTTGCGGCGGCGGCGCTCAGAAATTCAACGGCGTCGACATCACCGGCGCAAATTACGCGCGCGATTTTGCGCTGACCGATCACACCGGCGCCAAGCGCACGCTGGCCGACTATCGAGGCAAAGTTGTTGCGGTTTTTTTCGGCTTTACGCAGTGTCCGGACGTCTGCCCGACCACGCTTGAGCGATCTGGCTCAGGTCAAAAAGCGACTCGGTAAAGACGGAGAGAAACTGCAAGTGCTCTTTATTACGGTCGATCCCGAGCGCGATTCACAGGCGGTGCTTCAGCGTTACGTACCGGGCTTCGATCCGAGCTTTGTCGCGCTTTACGGTTCGGCAGAACAGACCGCCGCGACGGCAAAAGAATTCAAAGTGTTCTATCAAAAGGTCGCTGGCAAGACGCCGACCTCATATTCGATCGATCACACTGCGGGTACTTACGTCATTCGATCGGGAAGGCCGGGTGCGGTTGTTCATAAACATGGCGAGGGTGTCGAGCCGATCGCTGCCGATCTGAAGCGGCTTTTGAGCTAGTCGATGTTCGATCGCTCCGGAAGTGGCGTTGATGCGACTTACGGCTCGAAATCACGTAGCCGCTGCGCGCCGGCGCGTATGCCGAAGGCATCCGCGACGCTCGGGGTGATGTCCAGTTCGAACCCAACGAAGACGCTGGCGTCGCATTTTCGTAGTCATTTGCGGTAGTACACGTCGGACCTCGGGTGTCAGCACTCCATGCACTTCAAACGGATCGAACACCACGATGCTCGCCGGTTGGATGGCGAGTCGCACCGCAGCGCGTGGAAAGACCAGCTCGCATCGGCGGACCGGCAATGCACCAGACGCCAAAAAGCCGAGCATCGTAGTGTGCATCGTTGTGAAAAAACGCGCCACGGCAGCTAGTACCACTCGAACTCCGGCCGCAACGCCGCCCCGAGGGCGAGTCCCTAGGGCTTTCAGCAAGCCGCGCGTGCACGGCAGGTTCGCGCCATGCGCCAAGCAGCGTGCACCTTGCCGACTGACAGCTGGAGCAATGCGCGACTTGGCGTGTGCACGTCGACTGCAGCGCTCGTCGGGCGACGCCTTTGCCAACCGCGATGGCCTGCGGGCGATCGACGCGCGCAGCGCCGATTGGCGCTTAGAGCGCAAGCAATACCGGGGCGCGTGTGAAATCCAGTGCATCGCCGCTAGCGAGCACCCAAAAAAAGCCCCGGGGGTGCCGGGGCTTGAGTGTCCGCCTCATCGGAGGAGAGGGGGAATTACAGAGACGGACCTTGCTTCAACCAACCAACCAGAAGCCACGGTTCGCTCAGCGTTACAGCGTCAGTTAAACGTGCTCCGCCAAGGCGCTTCGCATCTTCTGCAAAGCTTTGGCCTCGATCTGGCGAATTCGTTCCGCCGACACTCCGAATTCCTGCGCGAGATCGTGCAGCGTCGAAGTCCCCACCTTGCCATCTCCGTCTTCATTCAACCAGCGCGCCTCGACGATCCGCCGGCTTCGCGGGTCGAGTTCTTCCAGCGCTTCACGCACGCCCTCGGTTTGCAATACGTCGTATTCGCGACGCTGAAGCACCTGCGTCGGCTCCGAATCGGCATCTGCAAGGTAAGCAATCGGCGCAAATTCCTCATCGCCGTCATCAATCCGGCCCTCGAGTGCAACATCTCCGCCCGAAAGCCGGGTTTCCATTTCCGAGACGTCTTCGCGCTTGACATTGAGCTCGCGCGCGATCTCGCCGACCTGGTCCTGCGACATCGTTCCGAGCCCTTGCTTCATGCTGCGCAGGTTGAAGAACAGCTTTCGCTGGGCCTTGGTAGTCGCGACTTTGACGAGTCGCCAGTTTTTCAGCACGAACTCATGAATCTCTGCCCGTATCCAGTGCAGCGCAAAGGAAACGAGCCGAACGCCACGCTCGGGATCGAACCGCTTGACGGCTTTCATCAGGCCGATATTTCCCTCCTGAATCAGATCGGCATGCGGGAGGCCATAGCCCAAATAGTTGCGGGCGACAGCCACTACCAGTCGCAGGTGGGACATCACAAGCCGGCCTGCCGACTCCAAATTCTCGCTGTCGCGGAACTCCCGCGCCAAGCGAAGCTCTTCCTCAGGTGTCAACATCGGCACCCGATTCACCGCTTGAATGTAGGCGTCAATGCTGCCAAGGCTCCCGGGACTGAGCGCGAGCGCTTGCGCGCCAAGGGGAACCAAGGCATTGCCGACCGAATTCATCTTTCTAGCCACGTATTTCTCCAGTTGCATTTAGCTTAGCACTCGCGTCTATTGAGTGCTAAGTCTTAGAGGAAGTCGACCGGTAAGAGTTCAATCCCGACTGTTATTGTCGGGATTCGGTCCGCCTGAATGTGAGCACTCGCTCACGCCTGCTGGGAGAGGTGCCGCCCTCCGGCGAGCAACCCACTTGCGACTGGGTCATTGAACTGTCATCGTGACTGACTATGGTCCGCCGTCACCACCGCCCCGCGAAACACAAGCTCTCCAAGCGAGAAACGCCGTTGATCGCTCCGTCGGATTTGTATTTGAACCGGGAGCTCTCGCTGCTTGCGTTCAACGAGCGCGTGCTGGCGATGGCGGCTCGGACGTCCGTGCCATTGGCCGAGCGGCTGCGCTATGTCTGCATTGTTTCGTCGAACCTCGATGAGTTCTTCGAGGTGCGTGTTTCTGATCTGACCGAGGGTGTCGGTCCTTCAGTTCAGGTGTACGCGACAGTCTTAGAGCGAGCGCACCGCCTTGTGGCTCAACAGTACGCGCTCTACAACGACACGATCATGCCGGCGCTCGCAAAGCAGAACATCGTGATCATCAACCACGCGCAGCGCACCGCCGAACAGCGCGCCTGGTTGCGCGACTACGTGCAGCGCGAAGTCAAACCGCTGCTGGCACCGATCGGCCTCGATCCATCCCATCCATTTCCGCAGGTGCTGAACAAGTCGCTGAATTTCATCATGCAGCTCGAGGGTAAGGACGCATTCGGGCGCCCGTCAGCGATCGCCATCCTCAAAGTGCCGCGCGTATTGCCGCGCGTGATTCCGCTTCCTGCAAAACTAGCGCCGGGAAAGCAGGCGTTCGTGCTGCTGACGTCGGCCATTCGCGCCCACCTGCAGGACCTGTTTCCGGGACGGGAGATCAGCGGCTTCTCCCAATTTCGAGTCACGCGCGATTCGGATCTGACCGTCGACGAGCGTGAAGTGCACAACCTGCGGCAGGCAATGCGCATGGAGCTTACGCAGCGTCACTTCGGTAACGCTGTACGACTCGAGATACTGCGCACTTGCCCATTGCCGCTGCAGCAATTGCTGCAGGAGCAGTTTCAGATTCCAAGCGAAGCGGTGTTTCAGGTCGATGGGCCGGTCAACCTGGTCCGACTGAATCAACTTGTTGATTTATTGACGCAGCCGAAGCTGCGCTGGCCGCCGTTCGCACCCGCCTGGCCGCGTAAAGTGGCGCAAAGCTCCGACATGTTCGAGGCCATAAAGCAGGGAGACATCCTGCTGCACCATCCGTTTGAAAGCTTCGAGCCTGTGATCGAGTTCTTGCGTCAGTCGGCAGTCGATCCGCGCGTTGCCGCGATTCGTATGACGTTGTATCGCACGGGTATCAGCTCGGTGATGGTCGACATTCTCGAAGAAGCGGCGCGGCGCGGTAAAGAGGTGACGGCGATCGTCGAGCTCAAGGCGCGATTCGACGAGGAAGCCAACATTAATCTCGCGGAGCGGCTCGAAGCGGTTGGTGCGCAGGTCGTCTATGGGGTACTCGGACTAAAAACGCATGGCAAGATGACGCTGGTATTAAGGCGCGAAGAAGTTCGCAACCGTCCAGCACTGGTTCGCTACGCTCACCTTGGCACTGGCAACTATCACTCGGCGACAACGAAGCTGTATACGGATTTCGGAATGCTGACAGCCAATCCGGAAATTTGCGCCGACATGGAAAAGACGTTCCTGCATATGACCAGCCTAACCAAGGTCGAGCGGTTAAAGCATTTGTGGATGGCGCCGTTCACGCTGCACCGGAATTTGCTACGCGCCCTCGCGAACGAGATGAGGGTCGCCAGGAGCGGTAAACAAGCGCGCGTGATCGCGAAGATGAACGCACTGACCGACGAAGCCACGATTAATGCGCTCTACGAAGCCTCGCAAGCGGGGGTCAAGATCGACTTGATCGTGCGCGGTGCATGCGCGCTCCGACCTGGCGTCAAGGGAGTGTCAGACAACATCCGCGTGCGCTCGATCGTCGGCCGTTTTCTCGAGCATCACCGCATCTACTACTTTCGCAACGGCGGCGCGCCGAAAGTGTATTTGTCGAGCGCCGACTGGATGGGGCGCAATCTGTTTCGTCGCATTGAGATCGCGTGGCCGGTGCTCGACCCAAAGCTGCGCAAGCGTGTTGTCGACGAAGGGCTGACACCGTACCTCGAAGACACGCAGGACGCTTGGATCCTGCAGCCCGACGGAGAGTATCGCGCTCCCAAGCCCAGTTCAGGCGGACGCTGCGCGCAGAACGAACTGCTGGCGAAGCTGGCTGCCAGTGTGGGTGAAACGTAATGGAGCTGATACTCTGGCGTCACGCCGATGCCGAGCCAGGTGAACCTGACCTCGATCGCAAGCTGACGGCGAAGGGTGAGAAGCAGGCGCGCCGGGTCGCCGAGTGGTTGGAGTCGCGTTTGCCGCAGACTGCCAAGATCTACGTAAGCCCCGCTCGGCGCGCCCAACAGACGGCGCAAGCGCTCGCCGAAATTTCGCACCAAAAACTGCGAACGATCGAAGATCTAGGGCCAGGCGCGAGCGCCGCCGACGTGCTCGCGGCTACTGATTGGCCCAAGTCGAAAGCGGCTATCGTCGTTGTCGGGCATCAACCGACATTGGGGCTGGTCGCGAGCGAGTTGCTGACTGGCAGGGCGCTCGACTGGTCGCTGAAGAAAGGCGGGCTTTGGTGGCTGAGCCAGCGCGAAAATGACGGCGATCATCAAGTCGTTTTGCGGGCCGTGATAAATCCCGATCTGGTCTAGCGCATTCCGTCATCGCCTACAGTGGACGCAATGCAAACGTGACGCCCACGCGCTCCCAATGGGTCGCTTCCTCTTCCAATAAATATTGAGTCAGCGGATGTCGCGTTAGCCAATCGCTGGCCAGTCCAAGCTCGATTGTTTTTCCGAATTTGACCGACCAGTTGGGTAACTCTATTGCGCGCCGTGCGTGCGCAAAGATCACGGCCAATCGCAACGACAGGATCGCCGCAGCGATCTCATGATCTTCCAGCGCGGATTGCACTTTCTTCAAGTTGCCTCGCTGCGCCAGAACCAAAGTAGCGACTCGCTCCTGGTCCGACGTGGAAAATCCGGCGATATCGCTGTGTTGAATCAGGTAAGCGGCGTGCTTGTGATAGTCATTATGCGAAATCGCAAATCCAACTTCATGCAGTGACGCTGCCCAGCGCAATCTGTGCGCCATCTCGTCGCTCGCTGCCGCGTCGAGCGCGGAGCAAAATTGTGCGGCGAGGGTGGCCACGCGCTGAGCCTGTGCGCGGTCGATGCTGAAGCGCGCCTGCATACGTACCACACTTGAATCACGCAAATCCTTGCGCTCGCGCCGGCCGAGCAAGTCATACAGCACGCCAACACGCAACGCCCCGCGTGCCGGGCGCATTTCGTCGATGCCGAGCGACTCGACCACCGCGGACAGCACTGCCACGCCCCCGGCCAGGACTTCCTGCCGATCGGGCTTCATGCCGGCGAGTCGAATGCGCTTTATTTCGCCTGCATCGAGCAGCGCATAACGCAGCGTCAACAAGCCCTGCGGGGTGATCGTGCCATCGGTCCAGCCCTGCGTTCGGAGGATGTCGGATACCGCGCCTATCGTCCCGCTCGAGCCAAATGCCTCGTCCCAGTGATCGCGCGAGAATACGGAGACCGCTTCTTCGAGCTCGGCCGCTGCCGCGACCTGCGCTTTTTTCAAGCTGGATCGGTCGATGCGCCCGTCCCGGAAGAAACGCAGAGACGTATTCACGCAGCCGACCTTGAATGACTCGGCGTTTTCTGCTTCGAAGCCTTTGCCGACGATGACTTCGGTCGACGCGCCGCCGATGTCGACGACCAGCCGCCGGGCGTTCGACGGCGGCAGCGTATGCATGCACCCTTCGAAAACCAGCCGCGCTTCTTCGCGACCCGAAATCACCTCTATCGGGAAGCCAAGCGCGTGTTGAGCTTCCAGCAGAAACTCGTTCAGATTGCGCGCCTGCCGTAGCGACTGTGTGCCGACTGCGCGCACGTGCTCGCTTTTCATGCCACGCAGGCGTTCGTTCATTCGAGCCAAGGTCTCAACTGCGATATCGATCGACTTCTTGCTGAGCTTGTTACCCTCGTCGAGTCCGGCTGCCAGCCGCACGGTTTCTTTCCAGTAGCCATGACGTGCGATATGGGCACCTTCGACTTTGCCGATTTCGAGCCGGAAGCTGTTCGAGCCGAGGTCGACAGCGGCCAGCAGCATCAGGCTCCCACTAGCGCGTTGGCGAAATCGCGCGCAACGAACGGCTGCAGATCTTCGATCGCTTCGCCGACACCGATGAACAGAATCGGCAGCGGCCGTCCCTGTTTGCGCCTGGTTTCGACGATCGCGGCCAAAACACCGCCCTTGGCGCTTCCGTCGAGCTTGGTGATGATCAGTCCGGTCAACCCGACTGCATCGTCGAATGCCTGCACTTGTGCGAGCGCGTTCTGACCGTTGGTACCGTCGATGATCAGAATCACATGATGAGGTGCGCCGGGCATCGCCTTATCCTGCGCGCGCTTGATCCTCTTCAATTCTTCCATCAGATGCCGTTGCGTAGGCAAACGCCCGGCTGTGTCGGCAATCAATACGTCGACGCCGCGGGCTTTGGCTGCGGACACCGCATCGAACACCACCGCGGCGGGATCGCCACCGCTTTGTGCGATCACCTCGACGTCATTGCGCGCGCCCCAGATCGCGAGCTGTTCGCGCGCCGCCGCGCGAAAAGTGTCGCCTGCCGCAAGCAGAACCGACTTGTGTTGTCCTGCAAGCCACTTGGCAAGCTTGCCGATCGATGTTGTCTTGCCCGCGCCGTTTACACCGGCCACCATGATCACGAGCGGCCGACTGTTCGAGAAATCGATGCGGCCTTCGGCAGGGGCCAACAGCAACGCGATCTCGTCACTCAACGCGCGCTTCACTTCCTCCTGTGTCAGTAGTCCGTGCAGCTTGATACGCGCCCTAAGAGCTTCGATCAGGTGCGAGGCGCTTACGACGCCGACATCGGCGCCGATCAACGCGAGCTCGAGCTGCTCAAGGAACTCTTCGTCAACGACGCCGCCGGAAAACAGTCCGACGATGTTGACGCGCGTCTTGGTAAGACCGCTCTTGAGTCGCGACAACCAGCCGCTCTTCGAACCTCCGGAAGACCCGGGACTTATCATCGAGCGATGGCTAAAGGACGGACGGAGAACGGGTCGAAAGGCGAGAAGACGGCCCGTAAAGTACGCGGAACTCTCGCTCGACCGTCGAAAGGCAGTGTAACAAAGCGTCACCTTGCAAACGTGACGGCGCGCGCACCGAAGCGTGTCCGTATCATCGGAGGGCAATGGAAACGGACGTCGCTGCCGGTCGCCGATACGCAAGGTTTGCGACCTACGCCCGACCGCGTGCGAGAAACGCTGTTCAACTGGATCGAACATCTTGTTCCCGCGCTTGAAGACGTTCGCGGGTTGGATTTTTTTGCCGGCACCGGCGTGCTGGGTTTCGAGCTTGCGTCGCGCGGCGCTCGACACGTTACCTTGATCGAGAACAATCGACAGGTGGTGGACCTGTTGTCGCAGACCAAGCGCAAGCTGGCGGCCGATCAGATCGAGATTGTCGCCGGCGATGGGCTCGCCGCCGCCGGGCGCTGGCCTGCGTCTTCGTTTGAAATCATATTCATCGATCCGCCGTTTGACTCGGGTCTACTGGCTCCGGCTTTGGCAGCCGCTGCGCGACTCATCGTACCCAATGGTGTGATTTACGCAGAAAGCGGCGCGGCGCTCGACGTGTCTCTATTGAACCGCCATCGCCTGCAGGTGGCGCGCACCGCCCGTGCCGGGCGTGTGCACTCTTATTTGCTGCGTCCATATTCTGCATAATCGCCGGCCCAGTTTGAATCTAAGAGCAGTCAGCGGGAGACCATGATGGTGATCGCGGTGTATCCGGGAACGTTTGATCCGCTGACGCGCGGCCATGAAGACCTGGTGCGACGCGCGGCTGGGCTGTTCACCAAGCTGGTGGTGGGGGTCGCCGACAGCCGGGCCAAAAAACCATTCTTTGATTTGAACGAACGCATCGCGATAGCGCGCGAAGTGTTGTCGCATTATCCGAACGTCGAAGTAAGCGGTTTTCGCGGCCTGCTGAAAGACTTCGTGCGCGAGCAGAATGCACGAGTCGTCGTGCGCGGCTTGCGCGCGGTCTCGGACTTCGAATACGAGTTCCAGATGGCCGGCATGAACCGCTATCTGCTGCCCGATGTCGAAACGATGTTCTTGACCCCGTCAGACCAGTATCAATTCATTTCGGGCAGCATCGTGCGCGAGATCGCATTAATGGGCGGCGATGTCAGCAAGTTCGTGTTTCCGTCGGTGGAGCGGTGGCTCAAAGCCAAGATGGCGCAGATGGGCGCAAAGTCCCACGATGATGCCTAGCGTGAGCACGACGGTGCGCGACGAGCGCATCGACGCGCTGCGTGGCTTTGCACTGTTGGGCATTCTGCTGGTCAACATCCAGTCGTTCTTGTACGGCGCGACGAATCCGATCGGTTACTTGAGGTCGGACGCCGGAGGGCTTGATCGGGCGGCGCTCTTTGTGACTGCCGCGTTCGTCAATGTGAAGTTCATGCCGCTGTTCGCAATGCTTTTCGGCGCGGGGTTTTCGTTGCTGTACGCAAAACTCAAGACGAAGACAGCCGAGCCGCGCAGAATCTATCGGCGCCGCATGCTTTTCCTGTTTGTGTTCGGCATCCTGCACGGCGTGTTTCTTCTATTTTGGCGACATTACGCAGATGTATGCCGTTGCGGGGCTGGTGCTGCTGCTCTACGTCGATCGCGACGTTGATGGCATCGGACGTGCAGCGCGAAACTGGTGGATCGGCATGGCAATCTTTGTCGCCGTAACGCTCATGCTGATCGCACCGGCGTCCACGCTGCCACCCGAGTACGTGGCTGAAGTGAAGAAGAACATCGAAGTGTTCAGCTATGGCAGCTACCTCGAACAATTGCCGGTGCGCATCGACGAGTTTCGTGATCTCATCTTCGGAAATTTCCTTGCGCTGCCGCTGACCGTTGCGCTGATGCTGACCGGCATGCTGGCCCACCGCGCGGGCTGGTTGCAGCAGCGGGACGCGCGCGCATGGCGCACCGCTTCAACGTTGGGGCTGCTGATCGGATTGCCGGCGTCATTGCTATATGGCTACTGGATGCTCTCGGACATCGAAGCGTACGGTCTTGCGGCGACGCCGCAGTCGGCGACGATCCCGATGCTGTTGAGTGTTGCGCTTTCCTTCTTCTACGCGTCTGCGTTCTTGCGAAAGGCGCCGGCTGGCGTGATTGCCCTGCTTGCACCGGCGGGGCGCATGCCGCTGACTAATTACTTGCTGCAGTCGATTGCGATGGGTGCGCTGCTGTCGGGCTGGGGGTTAGCGCTGGGTCCGCGTCTCAGCTACTGGGAAACGGCAGCCTTGGCGGTGTTGATCGTTGTGTTTCAGGTCCTGCTGAGTTCACTATGGTTTGGCCCGATGAAGATGAAGCAAGGTCCATTGGAGGCGCTCTGGCGCGCATGGACCTATCGCGGCTTGTCTACCCCTCGCGTCTAGAAGCGGAGATTCACCTCGACGGGTTGGCCCGCCGCAAGCCGAGCACCGACACCGGATTCGACCACAGTATTGACGCCGAACGTCACCCCGCCTGCGCGAGCGTCGTTACGGTAACTCGCCAGCGTGTCTCCCGGCTCGAAGCCCGCTTCACCGGTTGACGGATCGACGTTCGGCACCGTGCAGCGCACGCAACGTTTCACGACTTGCAGCTTCGCGTCGCCGATCTTGAAGTGGTCGATGTAGTCCTCTTCAAAGGCTTCGATCTCGTCGAGCACGATGTTCGGCCGGAAGCGTTCAATCGTGACGTCGGCGTGTCCTTTCGCGGCCAGACGGCCGTTCAATTCGGCGAGCGATGCAGTTGAACAGACAAGCAATGCGAACGCATCGGCGAACTTGTACGGCGCGATCAGTGCGCCCGTGTACTTCGGGTTCGAAATACGTGAACCTTCCGGATCGAAGCGCACCAGCCGACATTGCAGTCCCAGAAACTGCGAGAACCATGCGTCGGCAATGTCTCCCTGTGTCACTGCCGCGACCTCATCGTTCCAAACGCGCACCTTGATCACGTCGCCTTCCGATTCGAAAGGTACGTCAAGCGCAAGCATGCCGGGCGCTTTCAGCCGCAGCGATACACCGGTCAGGCGCGTTTCGATCTGCGCCATCTTCGGCAGCTCGCGCTGACTGAGAAATTCGCCCTGATCGTCGACCACGACCCACTCGCGATCGCCGATGCCGTCGACCTCGAGTCCTGTGGGGGCGAGCATCGCTGCGGGCACGCTGAATCCTCGGCATCCCTTGATCGGGTACATCCACAGCGCGCCGACACGAGCGATCATGATGCTGTGCCTACACGTTGAACCGGAAGTGCATCACGTCGCCATCGCGCACGACGTAGTCTTTGCCTTCCAGCCTCATCTTGCCCGCATCCTTCGCGCCGTTTTCGCCTTTGCACCTGACATAGTCGTCAAAGGCGATGGTCTCGGCGCGAATGAAGCCCTTCTCAAAATCGGTATGAATCACGCCCGCCGCCTGTGGCGCGGTCGATCCCGCGGTCACCGTCCATGCGCGCACCTCCTTCGGCCCGGCGGTGAAATAAGTCAACAGGCCAAGCAGTGCGTAGCCGGCACGAATCACACGATTCAATCCTGGCTCGCTCATTCCCATGTCGGTCAGAAAGATTGCCATGTCGTCCTCCGAAAGGTCGGCGATCTCGGCTTCGATCTTTGCACACACGGCGACGACCGGCGCGCCTTCCTTCACCGCGTGTGCGCGCACCTTGTCCAGCAGCGGATTGTTGTCGAAGCCGTGCTCTTCAACGTTGGCGACATACATCGTCGGTTTCGAAGTCAGAAGGAACAACGGACGGATCGTCGCAAGCTCCTCGGCCGACAGATCGATGCTGCGCACGGGCTGCGCCTGATTGAGTATCGGAAGGATTTTTTCCAGCGCATCGACCAGCCGCTTCGCTTCTTTGACTTCGGCGCTCTGGCCGGCCGACTTCGCGACTTTGCTGTACTTCGCCAGCTGCTTGTCGGCGGTTGCAAGATCCGCCAGCGCGAGTTCGGTGTTGATGACTTCGATGTCCGATATCGGATCGATCCGACCGGCAACGTGCACGACGTTCGGATCTTCGAAGCAACGCACGATGTGTGCAATCGCATCGCACTCTCGGATGTTTGCGAGAAACTGATTGCCGAGTCCCTCGCCCTTGCTTGCTCCCGCTACCAGTCCGGCGATATCGACGAACTCGACCGCGGCCGGAATGACCTTATCGGGCTTCGCAATCGCGGCGAGCGCGGGCAGGCGTGGATCCGGCACTTCGACAATGCCAACGTTCGGCTCGATCGTGCAGAACGGATAATTCTCGGCGGCGATACCGGCTTTCGTCAGCGCGTTGAAGAGCGTTGACTTGCCGACGTTGGGGAGTCCGACGATGCCGCATTTGACTGCCATCAGTGACTTTTGAGTTGCGAAAGTGCGATTATCGCAACCTAATGAACGTTGCCCTTAAGGAAGTCACGCGCCAGACAGTGCGCGCGGTCTGCAAGCTCGATGCGGGCGACGATGGGACGCAGGTGGCGCCTAACGCCGTCTCGATCGCCGAGGCGTCGTTTTACGGTGAAGCATGGTTTCGCGCGATCTACGACGATGAGGTACTAGTCGGGTTCGTGATGTTGTATGACCCGACGCTCGTTGAGAATCCGGACGAGCCTGACTTCTTTCTATGGCGCCTGATGATTGATAAAGCGCATCAGCGCAAAGGGCTCGGGCACGCGGCAGTCAAGCTGCTGATCGATCATCTGCGTACGCGGCCCGGTGCAAAGAAACTTCTCGTTTCGCATATGAGCAAGGCGGATGCGCTCGGGCGTTTCTATGGCTCGCTCGGCTTCAGCTATACCGGCGCAGAGGAGGGCGGCGAGAAGGTGATGGCGCTGGATCTGTGACCAGCGTGCGTGCGACCAGATCGTGAAGCCGATGCGCGAAGAAGCGCTGTTCAGCTACTTTGATGTCACCCTGTGCGACCGCAACACACGACAAGCTATCGCGTATGCAGCCGTAACATCGCTGCCTCGAACTTGCCTTCTACCAATAGATCGACGATTCCCTCGCCGCGCTCGAGCGCCTGATCGATCGCCGGCTGTTCGTCCTTGCGCGGAGGATGCAGCACGAAGTCGCCGACGTCCTGCTCGAGTTGCAGCGTACGCGGATGGCCGATGCCGATGCGCAGACGCCAGAATTCCGGCGTCGATAGCCGCGCCTGCGTGTCCTTCAGTCCGTTGTGACCGGCAGTGCCGCCGCCGAGCTTCAATTTGATCGCTCCCGGCGGCAGATCGAGTTCATCGTGCGCGACCAGGATTTGCGTAGGCAGAACTTTGTAGTAAAGCGCCAGCGCAACGACGGCCTGTCCCGAGCGATTGACATAGGTGTTGGGCTTCAGCAGCCAGAGCTCGCTGCCGGCGACGCGGGCGCGTGCAACGTCGCCGTGAAACTTGCGCTCGCTCGAGAAGCGCGCGCCAAAATGCCGAGCCACAGCTTCGACGTACCAGAAACCGGCGTTGTGGCGCGTGTCTTCGTATTCGGCCCCGGCGTTGCCAAGACCGACGATCAATCGGATGTTGTTGCTGTGTTCCATTAAAGAAAAAGCCCGCGGCCGATGATCGGCGGCGGGCTGGATTGTGCCGCAGCGCTTTTGGTGCTCGTCTCAGCGCTCTTATTTTTTCATCATTTCTTCTTCTCTTTGTCTCCTTTGTCACCCTTGCCGCCTTTACCCTTGTCGCCCTTGGCCGCGGCCGCAGCTTCCTCGGGTGTAGGCGCCTTCTGCGCCGTGGCGGGAACTTCAACTGCCGCCGCCGCCGTTGCTTCCACTACTTCTTCCGCAACTTCCTCACCGCGCACGGTGACTGCCACCACGACTGGATTTTCCTTGCCCTTCAGCACCGGCACTACACCGTCCGGCATTTTCAGATCGCGCACGCGCACCGTGTCGGTGACCGTCAGCTCCGACAAATCGACCGCGATGTACTCGGGCAGATCCTTCGGCAAGCAGGCAATCGCGACTTCGGACATCACGTGGCTGATTAGTACTCCTTCGGTCTTCGCTGCAGGCGAGCTTTCCTGCCCAGAGAAGTGCAGCGGAACGCGCATGTGCAGCTTCTGATCTTCGGCGACGCGCTGAAAATCGATGTGCAGTACCTGCGCCTTGTACGGATGCATCTGAAATGCACGCAACAGCACACGCTCGCTCGCACCGTCAAGCTCCATGTCCAGAATCGATGCGTGGAATTTTTCCTTGCGCAGCGCGTGGAACAACGGGTTGTGGTCGACTTCGATTGCCTGTGCATCCCCCTTGCCGCCGTACAGCACGCCGGGCACTTTGCCCGCGTGGCGCAGACGGCGGCTCGCACCCGTTCCCTGCGCATCTCGTTTGTTTGCTACTACCTTCATTTTGACTCCCAGTTATGCAGTAGACCGCGACCAGTCACCACTGCAGTTGCAACTACTCGATGAACAAGCTGCTCACCGAGTCTTCGCGCGCAATGCGCGAAATCGTTTCACCCAGCAGTGCCGCACACGACAACTGCCGGATCTTGGAAC
Source organism: uncultured beta proteobacterium (assembly GCA_963729165.1). Taxonomy (GTDB): domain Bacteria; phylum Pseudomonadota; class Gammaproteobacteria; order Burkholderiales; family Burkholderiaceae_F; genus JACCZX01. The sequence goes on along the minus strand of CAVSMM010000013.1, from coordinate 169,024 downwards.
ATGCCAGCGCCTCCGGTGTCAACGGGATCGTGTCCGTGACGACCAGTTCATCGAGCACCGAGTTTGTAATCCGCTCAACCGCCTTACCGGACAGCACCGGGTGTGTGGCATACGCCATCACCCGCAAAGCGCCGGCGTTGCGCAACGCCTGTGCGGCCTGACACAGCGTATTGGCGGTGTCGACCATGTCATCCATGATGACGCAGTTGCGGCCCTCGACCTCACCAATGATGTTCATTACTTCTGCGACGTTGGCCCGCGGACGTCGCTTGTCGATGATCGCCAGATCGGCTTCCGCGGTCTTCGCAATTGCGCGTGCGCGCACAACACCGCCAATGTCAGGCGACACAACGACCAGGTTGTCGAAGTTGTGCTTCCACAAATCGCCCAGCAAAATCGGAGCCGCGTAAATATTGTCGACTGGGATGTCGAAAAATCCCTGAATCTGATCGGCGTGAAGATCCATCACCAGCACGCGATTGATGCCCACCACCTGCAACATGTTGGCGATCACCTTGGCGCTGATCGCAACGCGCGCGCTGCGCGGCCGTCGGTCCTGCCGCGCGTAGCCGAAATACGGAATCGCCGCGGTGATGCGCCCGGCCGAAGCGCGCTTCAGCGCATCGGCCATGATCAGCAACTCCATCAGATTGTCGTTGGTCGGCACACACGTCGACTGCAAAACGAATACGTCTTTGCCGCGCACGTTTTCGAACAACTCGACCATCACTTCGCCGTCGGAAAAGCGCGAGACCTGCGCTTTCCCCAGCCGAATGTTCAAATGCTGAGCGACCGCGCTCGCCAGCCGCGGATTCGCGTTGCCGGTGAACACCATCAGGTTGTCGGGAACCATCTGCATCTGCATCTGCGGCCCTTATTGGCTCACCCTGAATGGCTCACCGCTCAGTGCTTCACAAAGCTGGCTGGGGAGGAAGGATTCGAACCTTCGAGTGCCGGAATCAAAATCCGGTGCCTTAACCAGCTTGGCGACTCCCCAAAAAACTAAACTGCTGCAGCCGAACTGTCTTACCACACCGCCAGCGGATGCTCGGCCAGCTTCTTGACCACCCAACCGCTCCAACCCGGCGGCACATCGGCGACCGCCAACTCTGCTTGCTCCCTCGCTCGCGCCGCGATGAACACTGCGGAGCCAGAACCCGTCATCCGCGCCACGCCAAAACGCTCAAGACGCTTGATCGCTTCATCGATGACGGGATAGCGGCGCCGTGCGACGGGTTCGAGATCGTTGACCAGTGACGACGGAAAGTCGAAGTCGCCGATGACGTCCCCCACCCACTGGGCTGCCACCGCTGAAAAGTCGGCTATTTTCGTGGCTTTGGAATTGCGTGTCAAACCTGAGTCGGCGAAGATTTCTTGTGTCGAAACGTGGATTCGCGGCCACAGAACCGCAAACCATAGCGGCGGCAATTCAAGGGTCGTCAGTCGCTCGCCAATTCCTTCGGCAAACGCGTCGCGGCCGTGCAGAAAAAAGGGCACGTCGGCCCCAAGGGAAAGCCCGATCACGCTCAAGTCGCTGCGCGGCAGGTTCAAGCCCCACAGCCGGTTAAGCGCGATCAATGTTGTGGCTGCATCCGACGAGCCTCCGCCGAGGCCGCTGCCCATCGGAATGCGCTTCGTTACGCTGATCGTCGCTCCGAGCGATGTCCCCGAATGCCGCTGAAGCGCGCGCGCGGCACGCACCACCAGATCGTTTTCGAGGTCCCCCACCCGATCGCCTTCACGCACAATCGCCCCATCGTCGCGTCGCTCGAAGTCAAGCAAGTCGGCGAGGTCGATCAGCGTGTACGCCGTTTGCAACTCGTGATAGCCGTCAGCGCGACGGCCGGTCACGCGCAGGAACAAGTTCAGCTTGGCGGGGGCCGGCAGCGCCAGCAGCAAATGCATCGCTGCATTTTATGGTGCGCGGATCCAGATGCTAGGTTCGGGGTGGAATCGTCCACAGATAGATTCGGCTGCGTCCGACGTCGCGCGCTGTCTCGGCCGCCCAGTCGCCCATGTGAAAGTCGTGCGACACAAGTCGCGTGCCGGGCTTCAATTCCTTCAGTAACCGGGGCCGCAGCTTCAGGTTGACGCTCGGCAGCAGGTACATGGTGACGACGGTCGCGCCACTGAAATCGAATTCAAAGACGTCACCGACTTCAAAGCGCGTCAGCTCGGTGACGTTGGCCCGCATCGCATTGGCTTTTGCTTCCTTGACGCGCTCAGGATTCAGATCGACGCCAACCCCGCGGCAGCCGAAACGCGTTGCCGCACGCACAACGATGCGGCCGTCGCCGCAACCGAGGTCGTAGACCGCGTCGGACTTGGTGACTTTTGCGAGGTCAAGCATCGCATCGACCACTGCCACCGGTGTCGGTACATAGGGCACATCGAGCTGGCGCGCGATCTCGTCCTGCGCTTGTGCGCGTGCCGAGTCAATCAGCGCTGCCGGCACAGCACACGTAACCGCCAGTGCAGCGGAGCCTCGCAAAACGTCACGACGTGTTTTCATCCGTGGTCTCTCCATAAAATGTCCACTAGCTACCGGGGTCATCGACGATCAGACGCAAGATTACCGAGGGCGTGTTTACGCCAGAGGGCCGCTCCATCACCAGGCGGCGCGGAGCACCAGCTCCTTCAAAGAATTCTGACAAACGGATCACCCAACCGTCCTGCTCCAATAGCACGATGCGCGCGCCGTCGCGTTCGATGCGCGCGAACCGATGTGGTACGGGTCGACCCTCAATCCAGTCGACCAGCCCGGACACCGGCAAACGCCAGCCGAGCAGCTGCTCGGTCAACGCGTCGGCATCGGGCCCCCGTACCACCTGCATTCCCGCGCCGGTCGCACGTGCGCCGTCCGGCTCGATTTCGATACGGGCAACCGTGGTGCCCAGCGGCGATGCCAACTCGAGAAGCTGTTGCGGACCGCGGACTTCGAAGTTGAACCGGCCGGAGACGTTTTCGCGCTGCTCGCCGCGCGCAGTCGTGACCGCGAAGCGCCCGCTGTAAGCACGATCGGGTGGCGACGAAGAGGGTGTCGCACACGCGCTCACTAGCACCACGGATGCGAATGACACAGCGAGCGCACGCGCTGCGCCGCGAATCCTGAGCATCGCTTTTACAAACCGATTTTCAGTCGCGTTATGGTCGACTTCAGTAACGGGTTGCTCGGCTCCTTCGCCCTCACTTCACGCAGAAGCTTGCGCGCGCCGTCCTGCTCCCCGCTCGTCCATAACACTTCGGCCAGATGCACAGCAACTTCGGCATCGGGGCGCGCGTCATAGGCGCGCTGCAGATGCTCGCGCGCCAACTTCAGGTCGCCGAGACGAAAATGCACCCATCCGAGCGAATCGAGAATGAACGCGTCGTCGGGCGCGAGCTCGCGCGCTTTTTCGATCAACTGCAGTGCTTCAGGCAGTCGGAGATTGCGATCGGCGAGGCTGTAGCCCAGTGCGTTGTACGCGTGCGCATAGTCAGGCTTGAGCTCGATGATGCGGCGCAGTTGCTTTTCCATCACTGCGACCTGGTTAAGCCGCTCGGCCGCCATGGCCGTGTCGTACAGCAGCGGCACGCTGTCGGGTGCGATCGCCAATGCCTGCGAAAGCAGCTTGTACGACTCGTCATAGCGCTTGGCGTCGCGCAGCAATTGCGCCTCGGCCAGCACCAGTTGCGTTTTCTCATCCGCCGACTGCACGCTGACCGTGCGCAGCAACTTGCGCGCTTCATCGAGCCGCTGCATTTTGGACAGAACGAACGCCTCGCGCACACGCGCCGTCAAAAATTCGTCACCGCCATCGATCTTGCGCAGCCATTCGAGCGCGGCAGGAAATTGCTTTTCGTCTTCGGCGATCTGCGCCAGATACAAATACGCGGGCTCGGCAGGGCGCGTTCCTGCGCGTGAGCCGTCGCCCTCCGACGTTGGCGATCAGCTCCAGATAACGCTGCAGATAAGTGCGCGCGTCGGCCGGAAGTTTGCCCTGCATCGAAAGCAGAGCCATCGAGTAGACGAGGTCCGCATTTTTTGGATCGGTTTGCAGCAACGACGCGAACTGGGCGCGTGCCAGGTCGAACTTGTTATCGGCAATCAGCAGTCGCGCGTAAGCGAGCCGCGTCTCAGACACCGTCGGGTTTCGCGCCACGAAATCCTGCAGTAGCGCGAGTGCCGCGGCACGGTCGGTCGCTTGCAGATACTGTGCCGCGGTCAGCACCGCACGCGGTGAGTCTGGCGCGAGCGCGACCGCCGCACGCGCTTCCTCTAACGCGCGTGCATTCAAGCCACCGGCCTGCGCGGCATTGGCGAGCACCAGTTTGACATCGGCCGACTGCGCATACGGCTGCGCCAGACGTTCGATCAGATTGAAGGCACCGGCGCGATCCTGCGTGCGCGCGAGCGCGCGCTGAATCCGCGATAACTCTTCTGCCGGGTTGGCGGCAGCCTGCAACTGCGCTTTGAACAACGCATACGCATCGTCGAAGCGACTGCTGCCGGCGTACAGCATTGCCAACGTTTGTGACGCCTCGCTCGAACTCGGCGCCAGCTCGAACCACAGTTGCGCTGCTTCGAGCCCCTGGGCCATTGCGCGCCCCTGCAGCGCCAGCTCGGCGGCACGCCGCGCCAGGCGCGGATCGCGCGTTTCACGCGCCAGTTTCATGTAAACGGCAAATGCCGAGCCGACGTCACCCCGCTGCACGGCAACTTCTGCCGCCATCAGCTGATACATCAGCGCGCTCGATACATCGACATTGGGAATCGTGTCGCCGCGCTCGGTGCCGCGGTTGCGACGTGCCGTTCGGCACCGGCATCGGCGCCGCGACGACGGCGTCGGTCTGCACCGCTGCCGGGCGAGGCGTTGCTGCGCAGCCGAACAACGCGCAGGCGGTTAGTGCCAAAAAAAGCGGACGAGTCATCATCGGATCCTGGCGCGTTGTGGTGCCCAGGCTGAAGCGGGCACACGGGAACGCGATGCGTGGCACATTAGCAGAATGATTTTGACGTCATTAACACGAGAAAAGTGCCTGAACTGCCCGAAGTAGAAGTGACACGCCGTGCTTTGGCGCCGTATGTCGAGCAGCAAAGCGTGGAATCGGCGATCGTGCGCGATCCGCGGCTGCGCTGGCCCATACCAAAACGGTTGCCGACCCTGCTCGCGGGCCGCACCGTCGAGCGGCTGCGCCGGCGCGGCAAGTATCTGCTGTGGGAGTTTCCACATGGCACGCTGATCTCGCACCTCGGCATGTCGGGCGCGTGGCGCGTGTGGCCGCGTCGGCGGGCTGTCCCGCCGCCCGGCCCGCACGATCATGTCGACATTCTGTTCGCCGGCGACGTGCGTGCGGCTGACCGATCCGCGCCGCTTCGGCGCGCTGCTATGGCATGCCGCTGCCGAAGGCGAAGTCGCGAACGCATCCGCTGCTGGCGGGGCTCGGCCTGGAGCCGTTCGATCCACGGTTTACCGGCGAGTGGCTGTATCGCCACACGCGGTCCCGTGCGGCGTCGATCAAGCAAGTGCTTGCTAGCCGGCGACGTGGTGGTCGGGGTCGGAAATATTTATGCATCGGAAAGTCTGTTTCGCGCGCGTATCAATCCCAAACGCCCGGCGCGCCGCATCGGGCTTGTGCGATACGAAGCGCTGGCGAGCAGCGGTGCGCGAAGTGCTGACCGAAGCGATCGCCGTTGGCGGCAGCACCTTGCGCGACTTTGTCGGCGCCGACGGCGCCGACGGCTACTTCATGCTCGACGCCCGCGTCTATGACCGCGCGGGAGAGCCATGCCGCGTGTGCGCGACGCCGATCGTACGAGTCGTACAGGGACAACGCGCTACATATTACTGTCGCGCCTGCCAGCGGCGCTAACAAAAGACCATCGCCCGAACTCACACAGCAACCCAGCGTAGCTTGTACGTTTAGGTGACTGTGCGCGAGGGTGAGTGCATGCTATAGATTCGGCCTCGTGCGCACGCCGCGCAACCGACATCATGGCCCCATTAGCTTCCCGCTTCGAGCAGTACGGAAATTGGCGCGATTCGCTAGCGGCGGCGATCATGCAGCTGCGCCAATGGCTGGAGCAAACGCAGACGCTCGAGGCCGAATCGGCGCGCCGTATCGACGTCGCGCTCGAGCGCTTGGCGCAAGACAAGCTCGTGATCGCGTTTGTCGCCGAGTTTTCGCGCGGCAAATCCGAGCTGATCAACGCGATTTTCTTTGCCGACTACGGCAAGCGCATTCTGCCGTCGTCGGCCGGCCGTACGACGATGTGCCCGACCGAGCTGTTGTACGACGACACGCTGCCGCCTTGTATCCGCGCGCTGCCGATCGAAACGCGCGGACGCCATGGTTCGACCTCCGACTTCAAGCGGCTCGGTGCCGAATGGCAGGTGTTTCCGCTCGACACGACTTCGGCCGACGGGATGCTGGAAGCGTTCAAGATCGTGGCCGAGACGAAGCGCGTGCCGGTCGCCGAGGCGAAGAGCTACGGGCTGTACGACGCCGACGATCCTGATCAATCGGTCACCGTCGACAAGAATGGCCTGATCCAGATTTCGAAGTGGCGCCACGCCGTGATCAATTTTCCGCACCCGCTGCTAAAGCACGGGCTTGGTGATTCTCGATACGCCGGGGCTGAATGCGATCGGCACCGAGCCCGAGTTGACGCTGTCACTGCGTGCCGAATGCGCACGCGGTGCTGTTCGTGCTGGCGGCCGACACCGGAGTGACGAAGAGCGATCTTGATGTCTGGCGGCACGTCGTCGGCGACGCCGGGCACCGCAACCACATCGCGGTGCTGAACAAGATCGATGGCCTATGGGATGCGCTGAAAACGCCGGGCGAGATGGAGATGGAAGTGCGGCGTCAGGTGTCGGCCGTGGCCGCCACGCTCGAGCTCGATCCGATGCGCGTGTTTCCGGTCTCGGCGCAGAAAGGGCTGGTCGCCAAAGTTCAGCGTGACGAAAAGCTGCTGCAGGCGAGCCGGTTGCCGTTGCTTGAAGAGGCGTTGATCGAGCTGCTGGTACCGGCCAAGCAGAAGATCGTTCGTGATCAGACAGTGTCGGGTGTCGAGCGCGTGGCAGCGGAGCTGCGCCAGGCATTGAACGCGCGCGAGCGCAACGTCATCGAGCAGCTGTACGAGCTTCGCTCGCTGCAGGGCAAGAATCAGAGCTCGATTGAGCGCATGACGCAGCGCGCGCTGGCAGAGCAGCATGAATTCGAAGAAGTCGTGCGCCGGATCGTCGCAGCGCGGCTGGTGCACTCGAAGCTTTCGGAGAGATTGTTCGCCGGCATTCGAGTAGCAGCATTGCGCGATCAGGTCGTCGCAACGCGCGACCGCATGAAAAAGAGCAAGCTGTCGCCGCAGCTGTCGGTAGCGGTCAAGGATTATTTCGCTTCGTTGCGCGACATGTTTCGCACCGCGAACGCGCGGATGCTCGAGATCGAGCAGATGGTGCTGGGGGTTCAGCGCCGTTTTGCCGAAGATCTCGGATGGAGCCTGTCGCCTCCGATGTCGTTTTCGCTCGACACGTATATCGCTGACCTGGAACGAGCCGAGCTGGCATACAAGTCGCAGTTCGGACCGCTGGCGGTGCTGACGACCGAAAAGTGGCGGCTAATGGAGCGCTTTTTCGACACCGTCGTTTCGAAGTCTCGCGAGATTTTCTGCTACCGCCGAGCGCGATACCGAAGCGTGGGTCAAGTCGCTGCTGCCGCCGATCGAAACGCAAGTGCGCGAGCAACGCAGCCAGCTCAGTAAGCGCGCCGAATCGGTATCCAAGATCCGCGACGCGCAAGGATCGCTCGACGAGCGCATTGCAGAGCTCGAAGATGCGCTCGAAGATGCGCAAAGCAAACTTGCCACGCTGAAGCGGCTGACGGATCGCATTCAAGAAATCGGCGCCCGCGCGCAGGTCGAGGAAATGCTCGACGAAGAAGCGCTCGCGGCATAGGTAAGCTTCGTAAAAGTACTGCGCGCCCATCTCGCGTCTGCGGTGCTCAACGTGCGTCATGCACGCTCCGCTCCTCGACCCGACTTTGGGCCTGCTCGCTACGTTTTCCGAAGGTTCCCTCTTCGAACGAACACTGTGCCGAGTTTCGCCGATCGCATCATCACGTGGCAAAAGCAGCATGGGCGCCACGACTTGCCGTGGCAGCGCACGAACGATCCTTATCGGATCTGGCTGTCGGAAATCATGCTGCAGCAGACGCAGGTTGCGACGGTCATTCCGTACTACGAACGGTTCGTCGCGCGCTTTCCTGATGTGCGCGTGCTTGCATCGGCGCCGATCGAATCGGTGATGGCGTGCTGGGCGGGGCTTGGGTTATTACTCGCGAGCGCGCAATTTGCACGCGCTGCGCGCAACAGATCGCTCGACGAGCACGGCGGAGAGTTTCCGCGCGAGGTCGAACAGCTCGCGCAACTGCCCGGCATCGGCCGCTCGACAGCCGCTGCGATCGCGGCACTTGCGTTCGGCAAGCGTGCCGCGATTCTCGACGGCAACGTCAGGCGTGTGTTGGCACGTCATTGCGGCATTGAGGGCTATCCCGGCCGCCCGCAGATCGAGCGTCAATTCTGGCAGCGCGCCGAAAGCTTGTTGCCCGCCAGCGAGATCGAGGCGTACACGCAAGGCCTGATGGATTTGGGCGCAACGGTTTGCACGCGCAGCTCGTCCGAATTGCGCCGCATGTCCCGTCAACGACACGTGTGTCGCGCGGAGCGCGCAGACGATCGACAAGCTGCCGACCCCGCGCCCTGTACGAGAGCGCCGGGTGCGGGCGCAGACGTAGTTGGTGATACAGGATAGCGAGCGGCGCCGTACTGCTGGAGCTGCGGCCGCCAGCGGGAATCTGGGGCGGCTTACTGAGCTTGCCGGAGTTCGAAGTCCGAAGCCGAGTGATGATCGCATTGGTCGCCGAGGTCGGCGCGCCGTTTCGGTCTACGCATCGCGATTACAGAAGCGCTGGGCGAAATACGGCACGAGTTCACGCACTACACATATCTGATGCAGCCACGGCTCGCACACGTCACAGGGACGGTGGGCGTCGCGAGCTCATCGCTGCGGGCCTTTCCGCGAGGCTCTCGAAACCGCGCCGCTGCCGGCGCCGATTCGCCGGTTGTTGCTGCAGGTGATGAACCCGGTGCTGGTGTAGCGCTACTTCAGAACCGAGTGCTGCTTCAAATAAGTGTGAACGATTTCGAGGCGAGTGGCGGCGTCAGTGAGCTCCATCAGCTTCTGCTTGGCTTTCAACGGCACGGGCAGCACCTCGCAAAGCCGGTTCGACACCCACGCCGACGATTCCATCTGAAACGGCTCCTCGAACGGCAGCTGCGCCAAGACTGGGCTGCCTTCGGTCAGCTTCACCGGTGCGACGTTTTTCGGCCAGTTGCGCGCTCATGTCCTCGATGATGCGTGTCAGCAACTCGACGCACGGCCGATGCTCGTCGGGCACTGCGCTGATCATCATCGGCTTCGATCAGGTCGATTTCGCCCATCATCAGCCCGTTCGGTTGCGATTCGCTCGCGAGCAAGCGGAAACGGTCGCCGCCGATTGTGCGAATCTGCAGCAAGCCGAGCTGTTGCATGTCCCACGCCGTGATGCGGGCCAGGCAGCCGACATCGGCGGTTGCCGGCGCCTCCGTTGGTGTATCGGCCCCTTTGCCATCGGAGACCAGACACACGCCGAACGAGGTTTCGTCGCGCATGCAATCGCGCACCATGTCCATGTAACGCGCTTCAAACACGCGCAGCGGCAACACGCCCTGCGGAAACAGCACGACCGAAAGCGGGAACAGTGCAACCCGCGTCAACGTTTCAGACGGCATGCGCGGTTTACTCTTCGTCAGGTTGCATCGGCTCGATGCCGCGATGCCGAACCAAAACCGCTTCGCGGCGCTGGAAGCGGCGTGCCAGTTCCTCGACGACATACACCGATCGATGTCGTCCGCCGGTACAGCCGATCGCTACCGTCACGTAGTGCCGGTGCTCGCGCCACGTAACTCGGCAGCCATTTTTCGATGAACGTGGCAATGTCGTTGATCATTTCCTGTACTTGCGGCGCCGCCAGCAAGAATGCGGCGACCGCTTCGTCGCGGCCGGTCAGCGGGCGCAGATCCGGGGTCGTAGTGGGGATTGGGCAAATTGCGTACGTCGAACACGAGATCCGCCGCGACCGGGATACCGTCCTTGAAAGCAAACGACTCGAACGACAGCGTCAGATTTGCGTGCGGTGAGTCGACGAACTGGCGCACCCAGTGACGCAGCAAATTCGGATGCAGTGCGCTCGTGTCGATCGAATGCCCGATTTCAGCCAGCGGATCGAGCAATGCTCGCTCCAGCGAGATCGCCTCGGACACGGTGCTGGCACCGCCGCGCTCGAGCTCGCGCAACGCCATCGGATGGCGCCGGCGCGTTTCCGAAAACCTTTGCACCAGAGCGGCGTCCGACGCGGTCAGAAACAAAACGCGAACATCGTGACCCGAGGCGCGCAACGTCGAAATCATCATCGGCACGTCGGCCAGCGTTGCTTCGCTGCGCGCGTCGACCGATACGGCGACGTCGTGATGTGCGGTCCGATCCAGGTAGGAAGCGAGGTCCAGCAGGAATTGCGGCGGCAGATTATCGACGCAGTAGTAGCCGGCATCCTCAAGCACGCGAATCGCCACCGACTTGCCGGAGCCCGATAGTCCGGTGACGAGAACGATGCGCATGCGTCAGGCGCTCATTGGATAAAGGAGAGGGTGATTGTTGCATGCGACCCCGACCCCCGGGCAACAAAAAGGGCGCCGTAGCGCCCGCAATTTGTGCCCCGATTAATTAACCGGACAGGCAGTCGACATGAACTTCTTGCGCTCATCGCCCGCAAGTTTCTTGTCACCCGCCTGCTTGTTGCACGCGGTCATTTTCTCCTGCTGCGTCTGCTTATCCGCCGACAGGCAGTCGGACATGAACTTCTTGCGCTCATCGCCCTCAAGTTTCTTGTCACCCGCCTCCTTGTTGCACGTGGTCATTTTCTGCTGCTGCGTCGGCTTCTTGTCCGCCGACAGGCAGTCGGACATGAACTTCTTGCGCGCGTCACCTTCCAGCTTTTTGTCGCCCGCTTCCTTGTTGCAGGTTCCCATCTTGCTCTGCTGTTCGGTCATCTTCTCCTGAGCAACGACCGATAATGGCAGAGCAAAACATGCGGCAATCAAAACGCGTTTAAGCACGTTGTTCTCCCTTGGGTGAGCGCGCCTTTCGTCCAGGCGCGCACACGCTAATTAAAGCACGAGCAACGACATCACGGGCGACTGCCTTCGTCGCTCATCTGCTGCTGTTGCCGCTGCAGAAAGTCTCCCATCGTGTCGATGCCGCGCAGCTGCAAAATGGTGTTGCGCACCGCCGCTTCGGTGAGCACCGCCAAATTGCGCCCGGATGCGACCGGAATCAGCACTTTGCGGATCGGCAATCCCAGTACTTCCTCGGACTGACCTTCGAGCGGCAGCCGCTCGAAAGTTTCGGCGCCGCCGTAGCGCCGTAGCTCGACGATCAGGCGCAACTTCATTTTCCGCCGCACTGCTGTCTCACCGAAAATCGCCTTGATGTCGAGCAAGCCCAGTCCGCGCACTTCAAGCAGATTGGCGAGCAGGTGCGGGCACCGACCCTCGATCGTATCGGGCGCGACTCGCGAAAAATCGACCACGTCGTCGGCCACGAGACCGTGGCCGCGGCTGATCAGTTCGAGACCGAGCTCGCTCTTGCCGACGCTCGATTCGCCGGAAATCAGCACGCCCATGCCGAGCACATCCATGAAGACGCCGTGCATCGTGCAATGCCGTGCCAACAGCTTGGAAAAATAAATCCGCAGCACTTCGATGACGGTCGCGGCTGGAAGCGGCGAACGCAACATAGGCAGACCGGCTGTTTCGGCCGTGCGTTGCAACGCTTCGGGTGGCGCCAGGTTTTCGGCGATGATCAGACCCGATGGGCCCGCCGACCTGAAGCTCGCGTGCGTAGTGTTGCCAGCGTGCCGGCTCCATTTCGCTGTAGTAGCGAACCTCGGCCTGGCCGAGGACGTGCAAGCGCGCGGGTGAATCGGATTTAGAAATCCGACCAGGTCGGGGCTTGCCAGATTCGCGGTGGCCGGCGTGATCAGCGGCTTGTCGGCAGCCGAGCGGCCAGCCAGCCACTCCAAGCTGCAACGATTCGCGGTTGGCTTCGAACAGCGACTGAAAGGTCGGCATGCCGTGAGAGTACGTAGCAAACTCGCGCCGGTCAGATGCGCGAATGACTACGCAGCGGGACGAATCGGTTCCCAGGTGGTCAACGCGACATGCACGGCGTGCGGGTCGGTCGCCGACAACAGGCTTTCACGAAACGGCTTGTCCGACAGCATCTGCGTGAGCTCAGACAGAATGTCCAGATGCTGTTGCGAAGCCTGCTCCGGAACCAGCAGAAAAATCATCAGCGACACCGGTTGGCCGTCGGGTGCATCAAACTGGATCGGCGATTCAACCCTGACGAACGCCGCAATCGATTCCTTTAATCCCTTGATACGGCCATGCGGAATTGCGACACCCTGGCCCAGGCCGGTCGACCCGAGCCGCTCACGCGCGAACAGGCTGTCGAACACCTTCGAGTGCGCAATGCCCTGGTGATTTTCAAACAACAACCCTGCTTGCTCGAATGCGCGCTTTTTGCTTGAGGCCGGCAGATCGATCAATACATTCGTGGCCGGCAAGATGCGTGAAATGAGGTTCATGGGGGTCGGAGCGCTTGCTGACACCGCCACAGTAGGGCATTGGGGCGGCGGCGATCAGGCGGGAAGAAACGAATCGACTTCCTTTTTTAGGTTCGCTGAAAGTGCCGCCGGGCGGCTCAACCGAGCGCCATGCAGCGAAAGAAAGGCGCGGATAATACACCTCGATTGCGCCGCTTTCGTGCGTTTCGGCGGCGGTTTACGCACGGCGCGGCAGTGCTGACCTACTGCTGACCCGCCTGCTGGTGTTTCAGCGAATCGCCGTGGTGATCCTGGAGCCGGTTTTTGTGGCGAATCACTTGCCGGTCGAGCTTGTCGATCAGCGTGTCGATCGCGGCGTACATGTCGTCTTCAACCGATTCCACATGGATATTGTTGCCCCGCACTCGCAGCGTGATTTCCGCGCGTTGACGCAGCTTTTCGCAGGTGAGTTGCACGGTCGCGTCGATCACCTGATCAAAATGGCGCTCGATTCGGCTCAGTTTGCTAGTGACGTGATCGCGCAACGCTGGCGAAACTTCGACGTGATTTCCGTGGATCGTAAGGTTCATGCAAGTCCTTTCAATCGGTCGGTAACTTTAACTGCGATTCAGAGCTACAAAGATTTGCGAAGTGCCACTGAAGGAATTTTCATCGCTTCGCGATACTTGGCGACGGTGCGGCGAGCAACAACGATGCCCTGCTCGCCCAGCAGCTCGGCAAGCTTGCTGTCGGAAAATGGGTTTCGTATGTCCTCGGCATCTATCAGCTGCTTGATCAGTGCGCGGATCGCGGTCGACGATGCCGCGCCTCCGGTTTCGGTGGCCACATGGCTGCCGAAAAAATATTTCAGCTCGAAAATGCCGAACGGTGTTGCCATGTATTTGTGAGCGGTCACACGCGAAATCGTCGATTCGTGCAGCTCGACGGTGTCGGCGATCTCGCGCAGCACCAGCGGCCGCATCGCGATCGCGCCGTGTGTGAAAAAATTGTGCTGACGGTCGACGATGGCCTGCGACACTCTCAGAATCGTTTCGAAGCGCTGCTGAATGTTGCGTATCAACCATCGCGCTTCCTGCACCCGTGTCGTCCATTTGCTGCGCTCACCCGGATCTGCACCCTGCCTCGATCTATCCTTTTTGAGTACATCGGCGAACGACTGGTTCACACGCAAACGGGGCATAACGTCCGGATTAAGCACCGCGGTCCATCGATTCTTGACCTTGCGCACAAAAACGTCCGCCACGATGTAGTCTGCTCGACTGTCTGCAAATGCCGTACCGGGGCGCGGATTCAGCGAGCGAATCAGCCGGTGTGCGGCGCGCAGCTCTTCGTCGGTGCAACCCAGCAGCTTGCGCAGCTTGGAGAACTCGCGCGCCGCCAGCAACGGCAGGTGCTCGTGCGACGATCCGGCGTGCCAAAGCGAAAGTTGACGGCAAAATTTCCGCGTCCGCTCGAGATGACGAGCGTTCGAGCGATTGCAATTGCAGCAACAGGCACTCGGCTGCATCGCGCGCGCCGACGCCGGTCGGATCCAGACTCTGCAGCAAACGCAGCGCGGTCAGCAGCTCTTCCGGCTCGACCGCCGCTTCCGGCGGGCACATCGCAAGCAGCTCGTCGAGTGTCGGATGCAGATAACCATCGTCATCGAGTGCTTCGACCAGCAATTCGACTAGCGCGCGATCGCGCTGGCGAAGCCTGGCACGCGATCTGCGCACGCAGATGCTCTCGCAACGACAACGTCGTTCCCACCCAGTTTGTGGGGCTCGTGTCGTCTTCATCGGCGGCATCGCTGTTGCCGCGCCACTCGATCAACGAGCTGCCGTCCATCGGCGAGTCGTGCGGCTCGGGCGACTCGGTCGGCGCTGGTGTGTCAGTTCCCATTAACTGTTTCGCTCGCGGTCTCCGGCAGCGGAACGTCGGCCGCAATCGAGCCGTCGGGTTTCACGCGCATCGCGAGCGCCTGAGGATCGTCGTCGCGCTCGAGCAGCGGGTTGTCCGCCAATGCCTGATCAATTTCCTGATTCAGCTCGAGCGTCGACAGCTGCAGCAAACGTATCGATTGCTGCAGCTGCGGTGTCAGCGCGAGGTGCTGAGAGAGTCGAAGTTGAAGGCTGGGTTTCATCGACCGCGTCAACTAGCGCGCTGGCTTCGGAAAGCACGCACAACAAAGGCAGCAAATGCTTCCATCATCGTGATGCATCACATGCGAAAGTGTTCGCCCAAATAGACCCGTCGAACGGTTTCGTTGCCGACGATCTCTTCCGGCCGTCCGGCCGCCAGGACGACGCCTTCGTTGATGATGTACGCGTGATCGCAAATACCAAGCGTTTCGCGCACGTTATGGTCGGTCATCAGCACGCCGATGCCGCGTTCTTTCAGAAACCGCACGATGCGCTGGATCTCGAGCACGGCGATCGGATCGACGCCGGCAAACGGTTCGTCAAGCAGGATGAATCGCGGTCGCGATGCGAGTGCACGCGCAATCTCAACGCGCCGCCGCTCGCCGCCGGATAGCGACAACGCAGTGTTGGTTCTCAGGTGCGCGATCTGCAGATCGTCGAGCAGTGCATCAAGCCGATCGGCGATCTCTTGCTTGCGCAGCGGACGTTTGTCCTGATCGACCTGCAGCTCCAAAACGGCGCGCACGTTCTCCTCGACGGTCAACTTGCGAAACACCGACGCTTCCTGCGGCAGGTACGACAACCCCATGCGCGCGCGGCGATGAATCGGCAGGTGCGCGATCGAGTGTCCATTGAGTGCAATGTGACCGCCGTCGAGCGGCAGCAAGCCCACTACCATGTAAAAACAAGTGGTCTTGCCCGCGCCGTTCGGCCCCAGCAGCCCGACCACTTCGCCGCTTTCGACCGTCAGCGATACGTCCTTGACGACAGTGCGGCTGCCGTATCTCTTCTGCAGTCTCTCGACCACGAGCGTGTTGCTCTCGAGCACGGGCGCCTGGCGCGACGCTGTCTTCGACTCGATCCGCGTCCATGAAGCTTCTGTGGCTACTCGCGGCGCGGGTTGGCCAGATCCTTCGAGGGCGTCAAGCTCGCCTTGGATCCTGGCTTTGAAGTCTCGGCCGACGCATCGGCGCGCGGCGCAATCGTGCCGCGCACGCGCCCATCCGGACTGTTCGGATCTGCCGAGGGCTTGCCGCCGGTCACGAAATATTTGGCGTTGCGCTGATCGTAGGTAATCGCATCACCGCGCAACTCGTCGCGCTGGACTTCGTTTTCAAGCATGCGGACGCGCGCCCGCGTGATCAGCTTGACGGTGTCTTCCTTCTCGTCGTATTCGATGCGCTCGGCATACCCTTCGACGAATTCCTCGAGTCCCTGCTTGCTGCTGTCGCGCCGTTGCCGAAACGATGCGAGCTTGCCGGGTGCTGCGATGATCACTCCGGACTGATAGCCCTCAGGATCCTTGCGTACCTGCACCCGCTCACCGGCGGCTCGCATCGTGCCTTTGTTCAGCACGACATTGCCCACCAGCACGCACACCTGCTTCAAGTCGTCGCATTCGCCGCTGTCGGCCTCGTAGTTCAGTGGTTTGGTGCGATCGGCCTTTTCGGCCGAGCGCCGGCACAGTCGCAAGCGCTAATCCCATGGCTGCCAACCAGCGTTTCATTGCGCGGCCTCTGCAGGTGCGGTTGACGCGATCGTGCCGCGTACTTTCGAATGGAACTTCACGACGCGCTGCACGTTGTCGTAGTCCATGCCGATCGAGCGCACCATGGAGTCACCGCGCTCGATTTCAACCGCTGCATCGGTCGAGTAGCGATCGAGATCGGGAACCGCAGTCAGCTGCTGCGTGCGCAGTTGCATCGGCGCTGTACCGTCTCTTCCCGGCGCGCGCGTGACGACCACGTCGCCCGACAGCGAAACACGCTCGCCACCGCTTTCTACGTTGGCAGTTTTCGCTCGCACTTCGAGTAAGGGTTGTCTCGGGCCGCAGGCTGATCAGCCGGGGGTGCGACAGCTCCGCGTGATCGTCGGCTGCAAAGTGCATCAGCTCGCTCGCATGCAGCCGGTTGGTCGCACGCCCGGTGGCGTCGAACTGCGTCAGCGTCACGCCGTTGACGACAAAGTCCGGCCCCTCGCGTGACACCGGGCTGGCGATTTTCTTCAAGCGCGTCGACTGCGAGTACCAGTAGCTAACGCCCGCCAGCGACGCAAGCAGGACGATAGCGATAAATGCGGTGATGCGATCTCTCATCCGTGCACCATCGAATCAACGTCAATGCCCTTTGCATGCAGAATGAATTCCGCAAGCGCGCGCACGGCGCCGCGCCCGCCGGGATGCGGCGAAATCCAGTGCGCGGCCGCCTTCGCGGCGTTGCAACCATCGACCACCGTGACCGCAAACCCGGCCACGCGCATCGGCGGCAGGTCCGGCAGATCGTCGCCCATAAACCCACTGTCTTCGCCGGCGATGCCGGCATCGACGAGCAGGGCCGCAAACGCACTCGCTTTGTCCGCCTCGGCCTTGCAGCACGCGCGAAATGCCCAGCTCGCGCGCCCGAGCAGCCACGATGTCAGAACTGCGGGCCGACAGCAACGCGACCTCGACGCCATGCTTCATCAGCATCTTGATGCCGTGCCCGTCGCGCACATCGAACACCTTCATCGCTTCGCCCTGCGGGCCGTAGTAAAGCCGTCCATCGGTCAGCACACCGTCCACGTCGAGCACCATCAATCGCACGCGAGCGGCGCGCTGTTCGGCAGTCACGGCGTTTTCGAGGCGCGACCTGGTGAGCATCAAATCACTTTCGCCGACAGAAGATCCGGCATGCTCAACGCACCGACCAATTGCCCGCCGTCGTCCACCGCGAGCAGTACATTTTTTTTCCGCTGATCCATCAGCTGCGCTGCTTCTGCCGCCAGACTGTCGGGCGAAATTGTCAGCGGGTCTCGAGTCATAACGCTCGACACTTCCATGGTGCGCACGTCGCCGACGCGCTCAATCAGACGCCGCAAATCACCGTCGGTGAAAATACCGGCCAACGTCCCATCGTTGTCAGCGATAGCGGTCACGCCGATCTGTTTGCGCGTGATCTCGTGCAGCGCGTCCATCACGCTGGCGTCGATGCCGACGATCGGAATTCGCTCTCCAGTTCGCATCACGTCGCGCACGTAAGTCAAAAGCTTGCGCCCCAGCGCGCCGCCCGGATGAGCACGCGCAAAATCCTCGGGCCCGAAGCCGCGCGCATCCAGACACGCAATCGCCAGCGCGTCACCCATCGCTAGCATCGCGGTGGTCGATGATGTCGGCGCCAAATTCAATGGACACGCCTCTTTGTCGACGCGCACGTCAATGTGCACATCGGCCAGCTTCGCCAGTGCCGACGAAGAATTGCCGGTGAATCGCAACCAACGGCGTTCCCTGGCGCTTGGCGATCGGCAAGCATCGTCAGCAATTCGTCGCCCTCGCCCGAGTACGACAGCGCCAGCAGGACGTCTTCGCGTGTAATCATCCCGAGGTCGCCGTGCGCTGCCTCGGCGGCGTGCACGAACATCGACGGCGTTCCGGTCGAAGCGAGGGTGGCGGCGATCTTGCGAGCGATGTGTCCACTCTTGCCGACGCCGCTGACGACGACTCGGCCCGCGCACGCGAGCAGAAGGTCGACTGCTTCGGAAAAAGCGCCATCAATGCGAGCCGTCAGCGCGGCAACTGCCTGCGCTTCAATCTGCAACACCTCACGCGCAAGCGCGAGTGCGCCGGGAGTCGCAACAAGGCTGGGAGAGGTCACGGATATTGAACTTGTGAGGGCCAGCGATAATACACCGCAACTTTTTTCTGGCACGGGTTTTGCTCTCAGCGCGCTCGCGCGCGATCGGTTGATTGATGACATCGGGTCTCGAGTTCGCGCTGTTGCTGCTGTTCTGCGTCGTTGCAGGCGTCGTCGTGTTTCGCCTGCTACATCTGCCGCCGCTGCTCGCGTATCTGACCGTCGGCATTCTGGTCGGGCCACACGCATTCGGACTGTTGCCTGACAGTTCGGATGCGCGCTACCTCGCCGAGTTCGGCATCGTGTTCTTGATGTTTTCGATCGGCCTCGAATTTTCGCTGGCGAAGTTGCGGGCGATGCGCCGCATCGTGCTTGGCCTGGGCGCCGCGCAAGTTGTGTTGACCGTTGGCATCACGCTACTGGCGGGCTGGTTGATTGGCCGCTACTTCAACGTGGGACTGGCAGGCGCTTTTGCATTGGGCGGTGCATTGGCGATGTCGTCGACAGCGATCGTGATGAAGATGCTGGCCGAGCGGATAGAGCTCGATACCGAGCATGGCAAGCGCATCGTGGGTGTGCTGCTCTTTCAGGATCTCGCGGTCGTTCCTCTGCTGGTTATCGTGCCCGCGCTTAGCGCGGAAGCGGGCGTCTTGATGCAGACACTGGCAATTGCGCTGTTGAAGGCCGCGGTGCTGCTGACATTGCTGCTGGTCGGTGGCCAGCGCGTGATGCGCTGGTGGTTCCACATGGTCGCGCGCAGAAAGTCGCAGGAGCTTTTTACCCTCAATCTTCTGTTCGTGACGCTCGCGCTCGCCTGGATGACCGAAATCGCCGGACTATCGCTGGCGCTCGGGGCCTTCATTGCCGGGATGCTGATTGCCGAGACGGAATTCAGGCACCGCGTCGAGGACGACATCAAGCCGTTTCGCGACGTGCTGCTCGGATTGTTTTTTGTGACGATCGGCATGTTGCTGAATATTCAGGTTGTTATCGAAAACTTCGGATGGGTGATCCTCGCGTTGATTGTTCCGGTCGCGTTCAAGTTCAGTTTGATTTTCATGCTGGCACGCTTCCTCGGCTCTACCGCCGGAACAGCGATCCGGACCGCGCTTGCGCTGGCGACCGCCGGCGAATTCGGATTCGTCTTGCTTAGCCAGGCCGGCGCGCTCGGGCTGATCGATAAACTGGTGCTACAGATCGTTCTGGCGGCAATGCTGTTGTCGATGTTGGCGGCACCTCTGCTGCTGCAATATTCCGATCGCATCGTGCTGCGGCTCGTCTCGTCCGAGTGGCTGGTCAAATCGCTTGAAATCGCCAACATCGCAAAGCGAGCGATCGCGGTCGACAAACACGTCGTGATCTGCGGCTTCGGCCGTAGCGGGCAGCATCTTGCGAAAATTCTCGAGCAGGAAAATATTTCTTTCGTTGCGCTCGAGCTTGATCCCGATCTGGTGCGTGATGCCGGCGCCGCAGGAGAGTCGGTCGTCTACGGTGACGCGGGGCGGCGCGAAGCGCTGGTCGCGGCGGGCATTACTCGCGCCTCGGCGCTGGTGATTACCTATGCCGATACGCACTCGGCGTTAAAAGTTCTGCATCACGCGCACGACTTAAATCCCAGTCTGCCGGTCATCGTGCGCACCTATGACGATCATGACCTCGAGCAACTCACCCGCGCGGGCGCGACCGAAGTCGTTCCCGAAATTCTGGAGGGCAGCCTGATGCTCGGCTCCCACGCGTTGGTGCTGCTCGGTGTCCCGTTGGCGCGTGTCGTCAAACGCGTGCGCGAAGCGCGCGACCAACGTTATCGGCTGTTGCGCGGACACTTTCACAGCATTGGCGACGAGCAAGACGCGATCGATGATGATGACCACGAACGTCTGCATTCGGTGCCAATCGAGGCTGATGCGGCGGCAGTCGGCGAAGCGCTGCGTGATTTGGATCTGGCAACCATCGGAGCCGAGGTGACTTCGGTGCGCCGGCGCGGAATCCGCGGGGCAGACCCCAGCCCCGACATGCGGTTGGAAGTGGGCGATGTCGTTGTCTTGCGAGGCGTGCCCGACGCGCTGGAGCTTGCAGAGCAACGGCTCCTGCGAAAGTAAATCCAGAAGCGGGAACTTTTGCCGCCGCTGGACGCAATAGCCTGCAGATGAGCAACGCGAGAGGCTCTGTCGTGGCTTTCGATCCATCCGGTGCCGTGGCACCCGCGCTCGTTGCGCAGTCATGCAGCGTCCAGCGGGGCCGACGAATTCGACGAAGCGCGTGTGCTTCGGGCGGCTGTATCCGGCGACGAAGCTGCATTTACCGCGCTGTATCGCCGCCATCGGGCCGCGGTTTATCGGTTCGTTTGGCTTCTGACCGGTTCCGAGTCGCAGGCGGCCGACATCATGCAGGACGTGTTCGTCGAGCTGCTCGGAGGGTTGAGCGGATACGACGCAGCGCGTGGATCATTCGCGGCGTACTTGTGCGGCATTGCCCGCTTTAGGGCGTATCGAGCAATTGATTCGCGTATGCAATCGGTCGACGACTTCGATGCGCTGGTCGAAGCGCGCGTTGGCGAGGACGCTCCCGCGCTGCCGTCGGATCGCTTGGAACGAGCGCGCTCGCTGGACATTCTGTACGACGCGATCCGCAAGCTGCCGCCGATCTTTCGCGATGTACTGATCCTGGTCGAGTTGCAGGAAATGTCGTACGCAGATGCCGCGGCTGTCTCGGGCATCGAGCTCGGAACCGTGCGCTCGCGGCTTTCGCGCGCGAAAGCGAAGTTGGCACAGTTGTTGTTGAACAGTCAGGTTGAATAGGCGGGAGCCGACGATGGAACAGAACACAAGGCTCGATGATTGGCTGGCAGCAGCGCGCTGCGAACTCGCGGAGCGCCAACCCGATCAGCTTGCCGAGCAACAACTGCTGGTCGAGTGCGAGAGATGAGGGCGCTGCAATCTGTAGCGGCCACACGCACAGCCACTCCAGCGCTGCGCTCGCCGGGTTCCGAGCATCTGGCGTCGGCTGCTTAACTGGCGTGCGGCGACGCTTGCCGGTGCGGCGACGCTTGCCATCGCAATAGCGCTGTGGTGCTTCTCCCGCAATGCGCCGCCGCGCGATGCAGCGGTGCGCACTCCGTTTTTGGCGTTGGTGGCGTCCGAAGCAATCGCTGCAGAGCCGTCTGCGTTGATTGTTTCTTCGCAAGTGGCCGGGTCCGCGCTGTCCGACTACGGGCTGCCGGTCGATCCGGCGCGGATCGATCAGCCGGTCCGCGCCGAATTCCTGTTGTCGCCGACCGGGCTGCTGCTGGCCGTGCGTTTTGCCGAATGAAAGGAAGCATGATGTCGAAAGTAATTGTCGCGATCTGTCTGTTCGGAGTCTGGGCTGTCGCGGCAGCACAAACGCCTGCGCCTCCACCGCCGGCACCTCCCGTTGCGCCGACACCGCCGATGGCGCCGTTGCCACCCGCGTTTCCGTTCGGTGCCGGAGACGACATGATGATGTTCGTGTCTTCGGAGCTCGGCGGGCGCAGCGTGATCAAAGGCGCACCGTATGCCGCCACCGCGGTCAACGAAACGCGCCAGCTATTGAATGACGGCAACCGCATTGAGCGCAGTTCGTCGATCAAGCTTTATCGCGACAGCCAGGGACGCACCCGCCAGGAGCAGGCGGGCGGTGCGGTGTTCATCAACGATGTGGTCGCTGGCAAGGCGTACGTTCTGAACACCCAAAAGCGGAGCGCTCGCGAGCTCAGGATTTCACAGCGAATACACGTACCGCCGGTGCCTCCGGTTCCTCCAGTCCCACCCGTCGGAGCGGTCCCGCCGCCGCCTCAGCCATCGAAGCCGCATTCGCAGATGAGCCCGGAGGAAGCGCGTTCATGGGGCGAAGAGATGCGGCGCTGGGGGCGTGAGTTCACTGAACGGATGCGCGGCGAGCGCGCGAGCGAGCGAAATCCGGAGCGCGTCGAGCGCTCCAGAGAGCGCACCGTCATCATCAGCGGCGATGCCGCCGCGGCTCGGTCACACGTTGTGACCGATCACGTCGAAGTGATCCGCAGGGAAGACGAACATGCAGCGTTTCCTTCAATGCCGTCGTCGGCGATGATGCCTCCACCCGGACCGGGAACGACGTCGTCGCTTGGCAGCCGAGACTTCGACGGCGTACGTGCCGACGGCAACAAAACGACGTGGACGATCCCGGCGGGACGCATCGGTAACAAGCTGCCGATCGAGATCGTGTCGGAGCGCTGGCATTCGCCTGAGCTGAATGTCGTCGTCTTGACGCGCCATGCGGACCCTCGGTCGGGCGAGCGCATCTATCGTCTCGAAGGCATCAAGCGCGAGGAACCCAATGCAGAGCTGTTCAAGGTGCCCGCCGACTACTCACTGAAAACGGCGCCGACGCGCGACACCGATCGCAAATAAGCTCAGGCGTTCGCAGTGGTTCAGCGCCCGACGGCCAAACGCTGCTGCGGGCGCTGACGTCCAAGCACCGGTGCGAGATAACGCCCGGTGTAGCTCTGCTTACTCGCGGCCACCACTTCGGGCGGGCCGCTGGCAATGATCTCGCCGCCGCCGTCGCCGCCTTCGGGACCGAGGTCGACGACCCAGTCGGCCGTCTTGATCACGTCGAGATTGTGCTCGATAACGATTACCGTGTTGCCGCTGTCGCGCAACTGGTGCAGCACCTTCAGCAGCAAGGCGATGTCGTGAAAGTGCAATCCGGTTGTCGGCTCGTCGAGGATGTACAGCGTGCGGCCGGTATCGCGCTTCGACAGCTCGAGCGACAGCTTCACTCGCTGTGCTTCGCCGCCGGACAGCGTCACCGCACTCTGCCCCAGCTTGATGTAGGCAAGCCCGACGTCGATCAGTGTTTGTAGCTTGCGCGCGATAGCTGGGTACCGCATTGAAGAACTCGAACGCATCTTCGACGGTCAGGTCGAGCACGTCGGCGATGCTTTTGCCCTTGTAGTGCACTTCGAGCGTTTCGCGGTTGTAACGCTTGCCATGGCAGATGTCGCACGGCACGTAAACGTCCGGCAGAAAGTGCATCTCGACCTTGATGACGCCGTCGCCCTGGCACGTCTCGCAGCGACCGCCTTTGACGTTGAATGAAAATCGGCCGGCTTCGTAGCCGCGCTCGCGCGCCGTCGGCGTTTCGGCAAACAACTCGCGAATCGGTGTAAAGAGTCCCGTGTACGTCGCAGGATTCGACCGCGGCGTGCGACCGATCGCGCCTTGATCGACATTGATCACCTTGTCGAAGTTTTCGATCCCGTCGATCGATTCGTACGGCGCCGGCTCGGCGGATGAGCCGTACAAATGGCGCGCGACCGCCGCGTACAGCGTGTCGTTGATCAGCGTCGATTTGCCGGAGCCCGAGACGCCGGTGACGCACGTCAACAGCCCGACCGGAATTTCCAGCGTGACGTTCTTCAAATTGTTGCCGTGCGCGTCGCTCACCTTCAGCCACGTCGTAAACGGAGGCGTGCGGTCGTTCGGCACCTCGATCTGCCGCCGCCCGGACAGATACTGGCCGGTCAACGAGTTCGGATCGTCGAGCACATCGTCGAGCGTGCCCTCCGCGATGACTTCGCCGCCGTGCACGCCCGCGCCGGGCCCCATGTCAACGACGTAGTCGGCGGCGCGAATCGCGTCCTCGTCGTGCTCGACGACGATCACGGTGTTGCCGAAGTCACGCAGGTGCTCTCAGCGTGTCGATCAAGCGGCCGTTATCGCGTTGATGCAGACCGATCGAAGGCTCGTCGAGCACGTACATCACGCCCGTTAGACCCGAGCCAATCTGCGACGCCAGGCGTATACGTTGCGATTCACCGCCCGATAGCGTCTCGGCAGAGCGATCGAGCGACAGATAGTCGAGCCCGACGTTGACCAGAAAGCGCAGGCGCGAGCCGATTTCCTTGACGATCTTGCCGGCGATTTCCTTCTTCGACCCGGCGAAATCAAGGCGCTCGAAGTATTCAAACGCTTCACGCAGCGGTGCCGCCGCGATCTGATAAATGCCGCGCCGATCGGCGCCTTCGCCGATGAACACATTGCGCGCCTCGCGCCGCAGCCGCGTCCCTTCGCATACCGGGCATGGTCGCCGGCTGCGCAGCTTGCCGAGCTCTTCGCGCACCACCGACGAATCGGTTTCCCGAAAGCGTCGTTGCAAGTTCGGGATGACGCCTTCGAAAGGATGGCGTCGCAGCATCTTGCGACCGCGCTCATTGGTATACGCAAATGCGATCTCGGTTTCGCCGGAGCCTTTCAGAACCACATCTTTCGCGCTCTGTGGAAGCTCCTCGAATGGAGCGTCGACATCGAACCCGTAGTGCTGTGCAAGCGTGGTCAGCATCTGGAAGTAGTACTGATTGCGCGCGTCCCAACCCTTGATCGCCCCGCTTGCGAGCGACAACTCGGGGTGCGCGACGACTCGACTCTCGTCGAAGTAGTCAACCTGTCCGAGGCCGTCGCAGGCTTCGCACGCGCCCATCGGATTGTTGAACGAAAACAATCGAGGCTCGAGCTCGGACAACGAGTAGTCGCACTCGGGGCACGCGAATCGGCTTGAGAACAGCGTCTCGCGGCCATCGTCGAGGTCAAGCAGCAAGGCGCGGCCGTCGGCCAGCCGCAGCGCGGTTTCGAATGATTCGGCCAGGCGCTGCTGCGCATCGGCGCGCACCTTCAGGCGATCGACGACAACGTCGAGTGAATGTTTCTCAGCTTTCTTCAGCGGTGGCAAAGCGTCGGCTTCGACAATGGCGCCATCGATACGGAAGCGCACAAATCCCTGCGTCTGCATATCGTCGAAAAATTCAGCGAATTCGCCTTTCCGATCGCGGATCACTGGTGCCAGCACCATCACTCGAGTCTCAGCGGGCAGGCGCAGCGTTGTATCGACCATCTGCGACACGCTTTGAGATTGCAGCGGCAACTTGTGAATCGGGCAGTACGGCGTTCCGACGCGCGCGTACAGCAGCCGCAGATAGTCATGAATTTCGGTGACGGTGCCGACGGTCGATCGCGGGTTGTGTGATGCCGAGCGCTGCTCGATCGAAATTGCCGGCGACAGCCCCTCGATCAAATCGACATCGGGCTTCTCCATCAGCTGCAAAAACTGCCTCGCGTAGGCAGACAAGGATTCGACGTAGCGCCGCTGACCTTCGGCGTACAGCGTGTCGAAGGCGAGAGACGACTTGCCCGAGCCCGAAAGACCGGTGATGACGATCAGCCGCTGACGAGGCAGATCGAGATCGATGTTCTTCAGATTGTGCGTGCGTGCGCCCCGTACTCTGATGTGTTCCGTACGTATGGTGTTCAGAGTTTCGGCGCTGTTGCGCAATGCGCTCATTGGATGCTCAATGCTGCTAGGGTGGGGCAAATCGTGCGAATCAAAAGGGCAACTTGTTACTATAACTACAAACTCATACGCGGCCTCGTATGTAGCCCGATGTACCTCGGTCAGCGCCGCTCTCAGCAGATCAATTCCGGCATGACCGTTCCAACTGAATCGCGGATGAGCCGGCTTGAAATACGGGCCAGCGTTTCGCTGGCGTCGATATTCGCGCTGCGACTGTTGGGCCTGTTCCTGATCCTGCCGGTGTTTGCGGTGTACGCCCAGTCGCTACCGGGTGGGACCGATGCGACGCTTGTCGGCCTCGCGCTGGGCATTTACGGGCTGACGCAGGGCCTGCTGCAGATTCTCTATGGAGCGGCGAGTGATCGTTGGGGGCGCAAACCAGTCATCGCGGCTGGCCTGGTCGTCTTTGCCGCCGGCAGTTTCCTCGCAGCGCTTGCGACCGACATTGTCTGGACCATCGTCGGCCGAGCTGTCCAGGGCGCGGGTGCAATCTCGGCCGCAGTGACCGCATTTATTGCCGATAGCACTCGCGACGAGCATCGGACCAAGGCGATGGCCTTGGTCGGCGGATCGGTGGCACTGACATTCGCCGGCTCCTTGGTACTGGCGCCATTGCTTTATCCGACCGTCGGGGTGCGCGGTCTCTTCGCTCTGACCGGCGTGCTGGTCGTCGTGGCGATCGGGGTTCTGTTCTGGGTTGTGCCCTCGGCGGCAGTCGCGGAGGTCACGCCTGACGTAGAGTCCTCGCGCACACAAGCCGTGCTGTTCGACCTGCAGCTGGCTCGCCTCAACATCGGCATCTTTGTGTTGCACGCCGTTCTGATGGCGATGTTTGTCGTCATTCCGATCCTGCTGGTTCAGCGCGGTTTGCCGCTGTCCGAACACTGGAAGATTTACTTGCCGACCGTGATGTTGTCGTTCGCATTGATGGCGAAGCCACTGATCGCGGCCGAGCGCCTCGGTCTGATGCGACCTCTTTTTATCGGCTCGATCGTGCTCGTATTGGCGGCTCAGCTGGGATTCGTGCTGCTGGGCGAGACAATTCTGTGGATGGCGCTATGGCTGCTGATTTTCTTCACCGGATTCAACATCCTGGAAGCAAGTTTGCCGTCATTGGTGTCACGGCTTGCACCGGCGTCGGCCAAAGGGCTGGCGTTGGGCCTCTACAATACGGCGCAGGCGTTGGGGCTCTTCGCCGGCGGTGCGCTCGGTGGCAGCATCGTCGCCATGTGGGGTTCCGAAGCGGTGTTCGTGTTCGCGGCAATCGCGTTGGCGGCGTGGTGGCTGATCGCTCTCGGCATGCGTCAGATACCGGTCAGGAGCGCCAGTGAGCCGCTGCCAATTTAGAGGTCGGGGAAGACAACTTCAGTGCAAAGAACAGCGAGGAGAGTGCGATGGCATCCGTTAACAAAGTGATATTGATCGGAAATCTGGGCCGTGATCCCGAGACTCGGTATACGGCCGACGGCGCGGCAGTCACGAATATCACTATCGCGACATCGGATCGCTGGAAAGATAAGGCGACCGGCGAAATGAAAGAGGCAACCGAGTGGCACAAAGTCGCGTTTTTCGGCCGCCTCGCCGAAATCGCGGGCGAGTATTTGAAGAAGGGCCGGCCGGTGTACGTCGAAGGTAAGTTGCGCACTCGCAAGTGGCAGGATAAAGAAGGGCAGGATCGTTACACGACCGAAGTGATCGCAGACAACATGCAGATGTTGGGTTCACGCGAAGGGATGGGGGGCGGCGCAGGCGGAGACTTTGACGCTGGCGAAGACTCCCGCGCGCCGGCGCGCTCGACCTCGCCTTCCAGCTTCCAGGAGCACGAAGCCAGCGCCAAGTGTCGCGGAAATGGATGACGACATTCCGTTTTAGTCTTGACCGGTGATCCGGCGGCGTTCGAAGTCAATCATCCGCTGGCTTTCATACAGAGCCGCCCGCGCGGCGCCCGGAGGGCGGCCCTCTAACTAGTCGCGACGAGTGCACGTGCGACCGCAAGGCGGTCGCGTACACGAGGAGCGCCTGCTGCCTATGGACTTAAGCTTTTTACCTGAGTGGCCCCCGACATGGCCCACTGCAATGGCGATTGCGGCGTTGGCATTGCTCGCCGCCGCGGCGGGCGAAGTGGCGGCGCGGTGGGTGCGCGTACCGCGCCTTCTCGGCTATCTCGCTGCTGGTGCACTGTTCGGCGCGGGCGGGTACGTGCTGCAGCTCCTAAAAATCGAACAGTTGCCGATTCGCACCATGCAATTTTCGATGGATTTTGCTGCCGCCGTCATCCTGTTCGACGTCGGGCAGCGCGTGTCGTTCGGCTGGGTCCGGCGCAATCCGGCACTGCTCGCCGCCAGCGCGCTCGAAGCCGGCCTGACGTTCATTGCCGTTTATCTTGCGATGCAGGCGTTCGATATTGCACCGTTGGCAGCGGCGCTGATTGCAGCAATCAGCATGTCAACTTCGCCTGCCGTCGTCCTTTCGGTTACGCAGGAGCTGCGAGCACAGGGTCAGGTCACCGAGCGAACCCTGTTGTTGACCGCACTGAATTCGATCTATGCGGTCGTGCTTTCGACGCTGCTTCTGGCGTGGGCGCGCGTACAGACCCGCGGTGTGCTGGACGACTATCTGCTGCATCCGGCGTATTTGATTGTCGGCTCGCTGGCGGTGGCTGCACTGGGCGCACGCGTCTTTCTGTTGGTCGTCGGTTTCGTCGGTCGCGATCGTGCCGCGCAGATCATGGTGATGCTGGCAGTTGTCTGGATCGTATTTGCCAGCGCCGTCGCGCTGAAATTGTCGCCTCTGTTGGCGTTGCTGGCGTGCGGCGCCTTCGTTCGCACGTTCGACAAGCAGCGTTTGTTGGCGAGGACCGATATTGGCCTTGCGTCCGGGGTGGCGCTTGCATTGTTCTTCGCGTTGTCGGCTGCGGTCGTCGACGGCAGCGTTCTTTTTGCCGCGTGGCTTCCGGCGTTGGCACTGGTTGTGGTGCGAGCGATCTGCAAGATTGGCGCGGTTAGCGTGATGGCGCGGTCGACCGGGATCACGTGGCGAAAGGGAATGTGGACGGGTATCGGACTGCTGCCCATGTCGGCACTGGCACTGATGCTCACGTACGAGGTTTCGCAGCTCAACCCGAGGCTCGGCGCGCAGACCAATGCCGTGCTGCTTGTTGAGTGTTGTGATCCTTCAGGTCGCCGGTGCGCTGGCGCTGATGGTTGCGCTGCGCAGAAGCGGCGAGGCACGAGCCGATGGAATGGGAAGATGACAGCCCCGGCGACGTTTACGAAAACGATTGGCAAAGAGTTTGTCGAGAGCAGCGCGCTGGAGTTCCAGGCGTCGAACCTGCTGACCGTCGGTGTCGAGCTCGAGTTGCAGTTGATCGACCGCCGCACCGGCGATCTGACGCGCGGCGCCTCCGACTTGATCGCGCTCGTATCGAAAAAGCCATTTCCCGGCGAAGTGAAGCCGGAAATTACAGAGAGCATGCTTGAGATCAGCACGTCGGTGCATCGGTCGTTTGCGCCACTGATGGCTGAGCTGATCGGGATGCGCGATACGCTGGTCGCGGGTGCCGATCGGCTTGACATCGAAGTGGCCGGCGGTGGTGCGCATCCGTTTCAGCGATGGTACGACC
This sequence comes from uncultured beta proteobacterium, assembly GCA_963729165.1. Taxonomy (GTDB): domain Bacteria; phylum Pseudomonadota; class Gammaproteobacteria; order Burkholderiales; family Burkholderiaceae_F; genus JACCZX01. The sequence goes on along the minus strand of CAVSMM010000013.1, from coordinate 139,625 downwards.
GGCAAATTTATGACCGGCCGCGCTTTCGGCATGTCGCGGGCCTATACGGTTACCTCGCGAAGCAGTTCACGGTCTTCGGCCAGCACGTGCATATCGGCTGCGAAAACGGAACCCAGGCGCTATGGCTGCTGCATCGATTGTCGGCATACATCCCGCAATGCATCGCGCTTGCGGCGGCGAGCCCCTACTTTCAGGGAGTCGACACGTCGTATGACTGCTCACGTCTGAACAGCGTGTACGCATTCCCGTTGTCGGGCCGTGCCCCATTTCTGACCGACTGGCCGGCCTTCGAGCGTTTTTTTGCCAAGCTCAAGGCGCTCGGCGTCGTGCAGAGCATGAAAGATTTCTACTGGGATATCCGGCCGAAGCCCGAGTTCGGAACGATCGAAGTGCGTGTGTGCGATACACCGCTGACAGTCGAGCGCGCTGCGGTGCTTGCGGCCTACATCCAGGCGATTTGCCGCATGCTTCTCGAGGATCCCGTCGAACCCGAGAGTGAAGAAATTTACCTGACCTATAACTACAACCGTTTTCAGGCGTGCCGCTTTGGCCTCGAAGGGCAGGTGATCAACGCCGCTAACGGTGCCATCCGTCCATTACACGAAGAAGTGCTCAGCACTTTGGAAATGTGCCGTCCGTTTGCGCGTGAGCTCGAGTCCACGTATGCCCTTGATGAGATCGAGCGGTGGGTGCGCACCAGCGGCAACGATGCGCGCTGGCAGCGCGAAACGTTCCAGCGGCGGCATTCAATGGCCGAGCTGCTTCTGCAATCGGCCGATCTTTGGCGCGGCAAACCGGTGCCAGTCAAAGACCTTGCTTATTGACGCGCTCAGCGTCAACCGTCAAGCAGCGACCGCACGATCGGATGCAGCGTTCCGGCGCTCACGATCAATGAGGGCTCTGCCAGCGGATCGCCGCCGCTCCACGACGTAGCGACACCTCCCGCCCCTTCGATCACCGGGACGATGGCCGCCACGTCCCAGTAGCTAAGCCGCGGATCGAGCATCAAGTCGGCCGCACCCGTGGCAACCGCGAAGTAGCCGAAGCAATCGCCCCATGTGCGGTAGAGCTTTGCATGTCTGACGATCGCTTCGATCTGCGCTGCATTGGCGGTCGACTGTTCGCCCGACGTCCAGTGTGATGTGGCCAGCACGGTCGCATCGGCAAGGTGCATGCACTGCCGGACCCGAACGCGGCGTGACGAGCCGTCGCCTGCATAGAGGACCGTGGCCCGCTGATGTCCGATCAGCGCGACGCTTGCCGCAGGGTGTCCTATTGTTCCGAGTACCGGCCGATAACCGCCACGCTCCCAGCGCTCCAACGCGATCAACGTACCGAACAGAAAACAATTCGAAATGAACGCGCGTGTGCCGTCGATGGGATCGAGGACCCAGCGATAGTCCCGTCCCTCCTTGGTGCCGTGCTCTTCGCCGATGACTGCGTGCGCTGGATAGCGCCGCTCGATCAAGCGACGCATCGCAGCTTCAGCGTTGCGGTCAGCAAGTGTCACCGGGCTGGCATCGCTTTTCGTTGAAACCGTCGCGCCGCTCAGAAACAGCGGACGAATCGTTGCGAACGCGACTGCAATCAGCTCATGCATGAACGGCACGAACTCATGCTCTTCTGCCGCCGACAGCGAAGCGCTATGGCGTTCGCTGTGATTTTTGATCACGCGCGCCTGGGCTTGAAGAGATTTTCGCAGGCGGCGCGATCGGCGCTGTCGGCCGACGCGGATGCACACACCGGCGCGACCTTTGCATTCAGGCGTGCGAGCTCTGCATCGTGACTACCGTTCTTGTTCCATGTGGCGAGCCGCCCGCTCATCCGCTCGAGCGTGCGCTTGCTGCGTCCCGAAAACGCGCCCGGCTCGTTGCGCAACTCGCCGATCACGCTCGATGCTGCCTTTTCGATCTGCGACGCGTCGTCAGGGGCGAGATCAACCAGATAGCGCACATACGACGCGCCCCATTCGAGCCGTGTCGCGGGACCGATCGAAGTTTCGTAACCCTGCCGCGCCCAATCGATCGCGGCGGCATTGCCGGCCGGCGTATTGCGTTTCTTCGCGTTCGACGCAAGCGCCAGCATGTAGTAGTACGGTGAGTGCGATCGCTTCAGCTCGCGAGTCATCAACGCATCGGACTCGTCGAGCAAGCCCGCGCGCGCGAGCATCGAGCCGGCGCTGTAGATGACCGATTGCCGCTCGTTGACATCGGTGGTTTCGCGATCGGCGCGCTCGGCCTGCGCCCGCACCTCGGCAATCAAAGGCTCGGGCAATGCACCGTCCTTGTTATCGAGCCGTGCGAGCGCGACCTTGCCGCTTATGGCCCATACGCGGCCTGCCTGGCTTAGCGTCGGATCCTCTGCCAGACCATCGAGCGCTGCGCTCCATGTCTTGATCAACTCGATGCGCTCGGCGGATTTCGGAGCGGTGATCGCGCCGACGATATCGTCGCCGCTGAAGGCAAGCAGGTCATAGTGTTCGCGCACGAGTTCGGGGCGCGCCAGCACGCTTTTGACACTGGCAATTGCATCGGCGTTGTCGATCTTCGGCTTCGCGTCATCCTTCGCGGCTGCCACTGCGCCTAGAGCCTGCAGCACCAGTCGCGAAGAAGCCTCGCGCTGAGCCGGCGGGCAGCTTCGAGCGAGCTTCAACAATGTCGCCGGTACGTCCTTTTCGGCAACGAGTTGCTCTTCGTCGGTGCCCCACGAGTAGTACGCAAGCAGCCGCCAATCCTCGGTGGAAATCGGCTTACCGCTAAGCGCCGACGCCAGTAGCTGGCGCGCCGAGGCGCCGCCCGATAGTCCGTAGTCGAGCAGTTGCATGTACTTCGCGGGCTCGACCGAGCCTTCGAGGCGCGTGACTTCATTGCCGTCGGCCGTTAACAGCACCATCGTCGGATAGCCGCTGACGTTGAAGCGCTTCCCGAGCGCCTGTCCGCTCGGCGTGTCCCCATCGACGTAGACCGGAACGAACGCGCGCGACTTCGCGACGAACTCATCGCGCGTGAAGATCGTCGATTTCACATGATTGCATGGCGGGCACCATGCCGCAGTCCAGAACAGGAAGACCGGTTTTTTCTCGGCAGTGGCACGGGTGAACGCGGAATCGACGTCAGCCGTCGTCTTTGTATTGACCCAGGCGATCGAGACTGCATTCGCCTTGGCAGCGCCGATTTTTGTCGCCGGCTCCTGCGGCTTTGTGCACGCCGCAGCGAGCAGCGCGCATGCAATCGCAAAGATCCGGCTGATCGTCATCGAAAATTCCTAGACGCGCGCCACGCAGCGCGAGATGCGCAGTTTATCGCTGCAGCGCTATCGTTTTGGCGATCGCCAGATAGTGACTAAGCGGAGGGGTGTTCGCGCTTTCAATCTTCGCCGCGTCGTCCCACAGGCGCACGCAGACGGCGCCTTCGGCATGAGGTTGCGAAATGAAACGATGCGCCTCGGAGTCGGTAAAAATCCCGCCTTGAAGCTCGAGACTGCGCTTCGAGTCGGCCGACAGATTCGCCCAGTATTGAGCGCCGTTGATCGAACCGTCATTTGCGGCGTGACCACGGGCGCACAGGTATCGCTTGGCGTCCACGTGCAACCGGATCGGCTGCAGCACCGCATCGTCGAACAACGTGCGCAAGAGCGGCAGCGCGACGTACTCGTGCCGATCGTCGATACCTCGCAACGTCGGCGTCTCGCCTTGATCGTTGACCATGTGGCCGAGGTCGTGCAGCAATGCGGCGACGATCAGCGCCGCATCCGCGCCGCTTCGCTCGGCCAGCTGTGCCGATTGCAACGCGTGCTGCAGCTGTGTGACGGGTTCGCCCGCATACATGCGGTCGCCCTTGGCCGCGAACAGCGGCTCGATATCGTCCAGATTGAGAGCCATACGCTATGGCACCTCGTTTGCCGCAGGCCCCTTGGTGTTGAACAAGCTCGGTTGCTGCTCGACGATGACGCGGGTCTTCGCCAGCACGCCAGCGGATTCCAGGATCGGGTAGGAAACCGAGCAGATCAGAGAGTTGATGCGCTTGAAGTCGGACAACAGATCCAAGTGCAGCGAGCTCGTTTCGACCGACTGTTGTGTGTTTTCGAACAGGCGGCGCAGATGGTGATCCGCGTAACGCAACTCGAGCTCGCGGAACGCCACCTTCTCAGCGATCAGCCGCTGCGCTGATTTCAAATCGCCGTTTAAGAACACCGCGACAGCCAATTGCAGATTCGCGGCAAGACGTCCGTGCAGATCGCTGATCTCGTTCATACCTGCGACGGAGAACGAAAGCTTGTGCTGGATCTTTCGCTGTGCAATGTCGAGCAGAAGGCGCTCGATGATGTCGCCGATGTGCTCGAGGTTGATCGTGAACTGAATAATCTCGGTCCAGCGCCGGGCCTCGTTTGCCTCGAGCGCCTCACGGCTAACCTGCGCCAGATAGCGCTTGATCGCCGAATACAGACGATCGATTTCATCGTCCTTGCGTCGTAGTGCCTCCACCAGCGACAGGTCGTTGGTCTTCAGCACCGTCATCAGCCCGATCAGCATCTCGTGCACGGTGTCGGCAAGACGAATCGCCTCGCGTGCCGCGTTTCCGAGTGCCAGCGCGGGCGTGTCGAGTGCGACGGGGTCGAGGTATTTCGGCTGACCCACCGTATCGGGCGCCTTCTGCGCCGGTAACCAGCGTTCTGCAATCGACGCAAAGCGTTCGGTAGATTGAATGAAGGCGATCGCGAGCACGATGTTGAACAGCAGATGAAACTGCACGACGAGTTGCTGCGGATCGTCTTGCAGTTGCAGCAGGTACGGTGTGACCAGTGGCAATGCCAGCACGGCGCATGCGACGCCGGCGGCCTTGAAGAGAAAATTTCCGAGCGGCACGCGGCGCGCGACCGCGTCGGCCTTCCAGGTCGTCAACAGCGCAAGCAGTCCGCTTCCGAGATTTGCGCCGAGCACGATCGGCAGCGCGACTTCGACCGGTACGACGTGTGTGGCCGCCAGCGTTGCGACCAGCAGCACAACGGCGAGGCTCGAATAGGAAATGACGACCAGCATTGCGCCGATCAGCACGTCCAGCAGCAGGTCGCCCGAAAGCTGTGCGAACAGCACGCGCACACCTGAGGCTTGCGTCAATGGAGCCGTGGCGGCCGCGACCATCTGCAACGCGAGAATCATCACGCCGAGCCCGAGCACAATCTTGCCGATCTGGCCGGCGCGCTCGTTTTTCTTCGACAGGTAAACGACGACGCCGGCGACGATCAGCAACGGCGCCAGCCACGCCAAATTCAGCGAGAAAAATTGAACCATCAGCGCAGTGCCTACATCGGCGCCGAGCATCACCGCGAGCGCCGCCGAGGTCGTGATCATTCCCTGCGAGACGAACGAAGACGCGAGCAGTGCGGTCGCCGTCGAGCTCTGCAGAAGCCCGGTGACCCCGACGCCAGCGGCAAAGCTGGTGCCCCGGTTGCCGACGCTATGCCGCAAGACCTGTCGCAAGCTCGCGCCGTAGACGCGCAATACACCGGTGCGGACGATGTGCGTGCCCCACACGAGCAGCGCAATTGCGGCCAACAGATTCAATAAAGTTTGCGTTTCGCTTGCCTCGCTACCAGGGCAGGGAATAGGTCTTCGTATTGGTGAAGCTTTTCATCGCTTCAAGCACGCCTTCTTTGTATCCCAAACCCGAATCCTTGATTCCTCCGAAAGGAGTCAGTTCCAGCCGGTATCCCGGGACTTCGCGTACGTTCACCGTCCCGACCTGCAGCTCCGAGACGAAGCGTGTGATGTAGTCAAGGCGATTGGTGCAGACCGCAGAGGACAGCCCATAGGGGGTCGAGTTGCTGATCGCGATCGCCTCGTCAATCGTTTCGAAGCGCGTCACCGGCGACACAGGCCCGAACGTTTCCTGCTTGACCAGCGTCATGTCAGGCGTCACGTAGTCCACCACCGTCGGCGGGTAGAGCGCGCCAATGCGCTGGTTACCTGCCAGAAGCCTTGCGCCCTGGCCGACAGCTTCGTTGACTCTTTGCTCGAACTGCTTGGCCGCCGCTTCGTCGATCACTGTTCCCATGTCGGTCGACGGATCGAGCGGGTCACCGACCTTCAACGCCTTTGTCTTTTGCAGCAACAGCTCGACGAATCGATCCGCAACTTTGGATTGCACCAGCATCCGCTTGACCGCGGTGCATCGCTGTCCTGAGTTCTTATACGAGCCGCTGGCGGCAAGCGTTGCCGCTTCGTCAAGATCGGCGTCTTCCATCACGATGATCGGGTCATTGCCGCCGAGCTCCAGCACCTGACGTTTGTAGACAGCCTTGGCAGCTATGGCTTTGCCGACAGCGACGCCACCGGTGAAAGTGACCAGATCAACCTGCGGGCTGGTCAACAGCTCATCGGCAATCTCGCGCGGGTCACCGGTGATCACCGACAACATCGGCGGCGGCAAACCTGCTTCGTACAGAATGTCGGCAAGCACGTACGCTGCAAGAGGTGTCTTCTCGCTGGGCTTCAACACAACTCGATTGTTGGTGGCAATCGCAGGCGCGACCTTGTGGATCACCTGATTGAGCGGATGGTTGAATGGCGTGATCGCCGTGATGACACCGAGCAGCGGCTCGCGCATCGTGTAGACCTTGCGCTTGCGGCCATGCGGCGTGATGTCGCACGAGAACACTTGTCCGTCGTCGACCAGCGCCTGATTCGCGGAAAAAAGCAGCACGTCACTGGCACGGCCCACTTCATACAGCGTGTCTTTCAAACACAAGCCGGATTCGAGCGTGATCACCCGCGCAATTTCGTCGCGCCGTTTAGCAATGATTTCGCCCGCCTTCATCAGGATGCGGTAGCGATCGTGCCGCGTTAGCGAGCTGCGAAATTTCGCGGCAATGTCGATCGCACGGCGTACATCGTTCACCGAAGCTTTCGGAACGACCGCGACCACCTCGCCGGTATACGGGTATCGAACCTCAAAATGGCGATCGCCTGCAACCTTCTCGCCGGCTATCCGTAGTGACTCAGTTCTGACTGGACCTTTAGGTGCGTTCATTGAGCAGAGTTCAGCGCGAGGTCGAAAGCGTCGAAGTTGCGCCAGCGCCGATTTGCATCGAGCCCTTCGATCCGGCGGTTGATGATCAGCGGCACGCGTTGCTCGGAGATGCCGCCGTGCGAGCGCAGCGGCAGTTCGAGCTGCGAGAGGTCGTGCCGGCTGCGGCTTGTGCCGAGCACGAAGCTGCGCTCGGACACGACGACAATGTCTCCGATGCGATCGGGCGGCAGCTCGAAACGCTGCGCCGCTTCGGCACGAGGCAACACCACTTCTATTCCAAGCAGCGCGCGCAGTTGACCGCTTACTTGGTCGATGCTGCCACTGCTGGTATCCGGCAGGTAGATCGTGGCAAATGATCCAAGCGCGCCGTGATGGACGACATACGGATCGGTGATTGGAAGGATCACGCGCGAGCGCTCTCGACCAAGCCATCCATCGAGCAAGTCCTGTAAATAGATGACGTTCGGGCTCGCATCGAGTCGCGTCTTGGCATTCATGCCATGGTCTGCCGTAACGACGAACACGGCACCCAGCGCGTCGAGCTCGCCAAGGTACCGATCGAACATCGCATAGAAGCGGTTTGCTTGTTCGTCCCCGGGCGCGTGCTTGTGCTGAACATAGTCCGTCGTCGATAAATAGAGCAGATCGGGGCGCTGATTCTTGAGCAGCTTGACTCCCGCCGCGAACACAAATTCGGAAAGCTCCGCGCTGTACACATCGGGCACCGGCATGCCGACCAGCGAGACAACGTCGGCGATACCGTTGTCCTGACATGTAGCCTGATCAGCCTTCTCTGCCGAAAAACAGATACCGCGCAGTTTGTGCCCCAATAGCCGCCGCAGCTTGTCCTTGGCAGTGACCACAGCAACTGAGCGACCCGTGTCCGCAACTGCAGCCAGAATCGTCGGCGCGCGCAGCCACTTTGGGTCGTTCATCATCACTTCGGCGTTGGCTTCAACGTCGAACAACGTGTTGCCGCAGATACCGTGCACCGAAGGCGGCACACCGGTAACGATCGAAAGATTGTTGGGATTGGTGAAACTCGGCACGACGCAATCCGCGAGCAGAGCAGTCCCCTCGGACAAAACTCGCTTCAAATGCGGCATTTGCCCGCCCGCGACCGCTTGTGCGATGTAGTCGGGCTCACAGCCGTCGACACAAATCACGACGGTCGGCTGCTTTGGCACTGCGTAACGACGGCCGTTGACTTCCAGCGCGCTGCCGGTGGTGCTCATTGGTTCATACCTGAACTTTCTTGGTCGATCGCGCACGCGATGCTTTGGGCTTGGCGGCGTTTCCATGCAAAGCACGTTGTTTGCTCTCGATCACGTGGTCGTACATCGTGCCGCCGGCGTGCTCGGCGTCTCCCGATGCGATCGCTTTCAAAATTGCGCGATGCTCGGCGGCCGAGTGCGGCAATACGGCTTCGTCGCGCAGGTTGCGCCGCCGATAAAGCGCGAGTTCCTTGACCAGCTTTCGATAGACGCCCGCCAGCTTTCGGTTTCCGGCGTACTCGACCAGCGCATCGTGAAACTGCAAATTCAGCAAGTGATAGGAATCGGCGTCACCGGCACGCGCTGCGGCGTCCATTTTCTCGACGACGGCGCGCACCGTTTTCATCTGCTCGGGCGTGATCGATTCGGCCAGCCGCCGGCCGACCAGCTCATCCATCGCGGCGCGCAGATCGAAAATTTCGAGCGCCTCTTCGAGCGGGATCTCGCGCACGAACACGCCGCGGTTTTTTTCCTGCCGCACCAGGCCCGCTTCCTCCAACATTCGAAACGCTTCGCGTATCGGTCCTCGGGAAACTCCTAGGCGTTCGGACAGCCACGCTTCGGTAAGTTTGGCTCCGGCCTTGATTTCGCCCTCGAGAATCATGCGTTCGATTTCGTGCTGCGCCGCGCTCGACAGCGAAGTTGAGCGCAGCGCGGCGATGCTGGGAGGTGCAGCACCAAAGGGCGCACGATGCACCGTCGAGGTGCCGTGGGCTTGTGCACGATCAGTGCGGGCTCGATCACTCATCGAGCGCAGTTTAGCCGACCAACGGTTAATTGTCGACAATATGCAAAAAACAATTGACAGCCAAAAACCAGACTGCCTAGACTGGTTGTCACCAGCAGGTCAATCTTCAAATCTAGTCTGTCCGGTCGTTTTGCCTTCAAGGAGAAGTCGATGAAATTTGTTTCCATCACGGCCGGCAAGTTGCTTGCGGCTGCAGCGCTTTCAGTCTTCGTGTGCGCCGCTTACGCGCAGAAGACGCAGCTGACCGTCTATACCGCACTGGAGACCGATCAACTCAAGGCTTACAAAGAAGGTTTCGAGAAGGCAAATCCGAACATCGAGATCGTTTGGGTGCGCGACTCCACCGGCATCGTGACTGCGAAGCTGCTTGCCGAAAAGTCCAACCCGAAGGCCGACGTCGTGATGGGATTGGCAGCGACCAGCATGGCGGTTTTTGACAATGAAGGCATGCTGGTGCCGTACGCGCCGCCGGGGTTGAATCGTGTCTCCGCGCAATATCGCGATCCGAAGAACCCTCCGGCATGGGTCGGGATGGACGTGTGGGGTGCGACGATTTGCTACAACACCGCAGAAGGCGTGAAGCGCAGCATCCCGAAGCCTGAAACGTGGCGTGATCTGACCAAGCCTGTTTACAAGGGGCAGGTCGTGATGCCGCATCCGGCGTCGTCGGGCACCGGATTCTTCGACGTTTCCGCGTGGCTTCAGATGTGGGGCGAGGCCGACGGCTGGAAGTACATGGACGGCCTGCACGAGAACATCGCGCAGTACATGCACTCGGGTTCGCGTCCTTGCGCAGCGGCTGCCGCTGGCGAGTATGTCGTCGGGATCTCGTTCGAATACCGCGCTAATCGCGAAAAGGCGCGCGGCGCACCGATCGACCTGGTGTTTCCGAAAGAAGGACTGGGCTGGGATCTGGAAGCGATTGGAATTCACAAAGGCACGAAGAACATGGCCGCGGCACAGAAGCTGGTCGACTGGTCGGTTACCGACGAGGCGATGGGGCTGTATGCGAATAATTTCGCGATCGTGGCAGTGCCGGCGATGTCGAAGCCGCTGCCTAATGTGCCGGCCGACTACGCAAGCCGGCTGGTGAAAAACGACTTTGCGTGGGCGGCGAAGAATCGCGATCGCATACTGGCCGAATGGGAAAAGCGTTACGGGAGCAAGGCTGCGCCCAAGTAGGTTATTTCCGACGGCTTCGCCGCGGAAATAACTCGCCGGGTTCGAACTGAAGGTTCGACCCGGCGTTTCTTAAGGGTATGACTATCAACGAAGCCGCGGTTCGACTAGAGGGTATCAACAAGACTTTCGGGAGTTTCGTTGCGCTGAGATCGATCGATCTGACGATCGAAGCGGGCGAGCTGGTTTGTTTTCTCGGCCCGTCAGGGTGCGGCAAGACAACGTTGCTTCGAATCATTGCGGGGCTCGAGCAGCAAACCAGCGGCCGCATCTTGCAAAACGGTGTCGACGTGTCGAACGCGCCGCCTGCGGCGCGTGACTACGGCATCGTGTTTCAGTCGTACGCGCTGTTTCCGAATCTGACGATTGCGCAGAATGTCGGCTACGGGCTGGTGAACCGGCGCAAGGGCCGTGCTGAAGTGACCGCGCGCGTCAATGAATTGCTGGTGCTGGTCGGCTTGCCCGATGCCGGCGCGAAGTACCCAAGTCAGATGTCGGGCGGGCAGCAACAGCGCGTCGCGCTGGCGCGCGCGCTGGCAACATCGCCGAGCCTGTTGCTGCTCGACGAACCGTTGTCGGCGCTCGATGCCAAAGTGCGCGAGCGGTTGCGCGGCGAGATTCGGCAATTGCAGCGGCGACTGCGCGTGACGACGATCATGGTGACGCACGATCAGGAAGAGGCGCTGTCGATGGCCGACCGCGTGGTCGTGATGAACGATGGCGTCATCGAACAGGTCGGCACCGCGAGCGAGGTGTACGAGCGCGCCGCGACGCCCTTCGTGGCTGATTTTCTTGGCAAAGTGAATGTATTGAAGGCTCAGTCGCTCGGCGGCGGTCAATATCGTGCTGGCAGCGTCGATCTCACGTTGCCGATCGACGGCCATGCCGCCGGCGAGTCAGTGCGCATTTTCATGCGCCCCGAAGACCGGCATGTTGAAGGCGACATCGCAAGCTTGCCGAATCGGCTGCGCGGACGCATCGCTCATATCGATTACCTCGGCACCTTTTGCCTGGCCGAGCTGCGCAGTGAAGCGCTGGGTCAGCCGATGCTGATTTCGTACTCGCTGAATCAGATGCACGACCTCGGCGTTCGCGAAGGCGTGGAAGTCGACATTGCACTGCGAGTGGACAGGGTGCGCGTGTTTGCGGACGGCGCTGCCAAGCGAGCAGCATGAGCTCCGTCGCGCTGCCGTCGCGCGACGTCGGCGCTCCTTCGCGACTGGCGCTTGCCGGTGAGGCGCTGGCCGCGCGTGGCGGCATTCTGCTGCTCACGCTTGCGCTGTTCGTTTTCCTTACAGTGCCGTTGGCGATGCTCTTTGCGCGCAGCGTCGAGGATCGCGCAGGCGACTTCGTTGGTCTGGCCAACTTTGTTCAGTACGTCCAGTCGCCGGCGCTGGCGCGCTCGACCTGGAACACTCTGACGTTCGCGCTGTGGACGACGCTGGTGACAGTGCCGCTAGCCTTTCTGTTTGCCTATGCGATTCAGCGCAGTTGCATTCCGTACAAGGGTGTGTGGCGCAACGTCGCGATGATCCCGATTCTCGCGCCGTCGCTACTCGCGGCGATTTCGTTCATCTACCTGTTCGGCAATCAAGGTGCACTGAAATTCATGCTCGGATGGGTCGGCTTGCAATCAATCTACGGCATGCCAGGCATGGTGATGGCGATGACATTCGCATCGTTTCCGCACGCGGTGATGATTCTGATGGCGGCGCTTGCGCTATTCGGACGCACGCTTGTACGAAGCGGCCGATTCGCTCGGCACCAGCGAGCGCCGCAAGTTCATGACGATCACGCTGCCGGGCGCCAAGTACGGCTTGATTTCCGCCAGCATGGTGGTGTTCACGATGGCGGTTTCGGAGTTCGGCGTACCGAAAGTGATCGGCGGTAACACTAATGTGCTGGCGGTGGATATCTACAAGCAGGTAATTGGCCAACAGAATTTTTCGATGGGTGCGGTAGTGGGACTGGTGCTCCTGATGCCGGCGGTGGCGGCATTTCTTATCGATCATGCGGTAAGACGCAAGCAGCAGGCTTTATTGACCGCGCGCAGTGTGCCGTACCAGGCGCGACCGTCCCGCGCGCGCGACCGTGCGTTGCTGGTGTTCGTCGTGCTGATGTCGGCGCTTTTGCTGCTGGTCGTCGGCATGGCGGCATTCGGTTCCGTCGTCAAGTTCTGGCCGTACAACCTGTCGTTGACGCTCACCCACTACACCTACGGCTTCGAAGAGGCGGGAATCGAGCACGCGTATCGCAACAGCCTGACGATGGCGTTCATCTGTGGCGTGCTCGGAGCGGCAATTACCTTCGCGGGCGCGTACTGGCTCGAGAAGACGCGCGGTGCTGAGTTATTGCGACCTTTGATCCGATTGCAGGCGATGCTGCCGATGGCGGTGCCGGGGTTAGTGCTTGGAATCGGCTACATCCTGTTTTTCAACGCACCGGCCAATCCGCTGAACTTCCTGTATGGGACGATGACGATCCTCGTTTTGTCGACGCTGGTTCACTTTTACTCGTCCAGCCATCTGACCGCCGTCACGGCGCTGAACCAGATCGACCGCGAGTTCGAGTCGGTGTCGGCGTCTTTGAAGGTTCCGTTCTACAAGACGTTCTGGCGCGTGACCGTGCCGGTGTGCCTACCTTCGATACTGGACATTGGCCGCTACTATTTCGTCAATGCGATGACGACGATATCGGCGGTCGTGTTCCTGTATTCGCCGAAGACGACGCTAGCGGCCATTTCAATTCTGCAGCTCGATGAGGCGGGTGCGATCGGCTCGGCGGCGGCGATGGCGACGCTAATCGTAGTCACGTCGGCAGCGGTGACGGCGTTAGTGTTTCTGATTGAGTCGGTTTTGATTCGGCGCACGCAAAAATGGCGCAACACAGCTAGGGCGTAGGAGACAAACAATGATCCGCGGCAACGATCCGATTCTGCTGACCCCCGGGCCTCTAACGACTTCACTGCGAACCAAGCAGGCGATGCTGAACGATTGGGGCTCGTGGGACGCCGCCTTCAACTCGATCACTGCCAGCATTCGGCGCGACACGGTCGAGATTGTCAATGGCGGCGACGACTACACCTGCGTGCCGCTGCAGGGCAGCGGAACATTTTCGGTCGAAGCGGCAATCGGCACGATAGTGCCGCGCGATGGAAAAGTGCTGGTGCCGAACAACGGTGCTTACTGCGCACGCATCGTTCGCATCTGCAAGTATCTGAATCGCGCGGTCATCGATCTCTCAGTGCCGGAGGATCAGCCGACAACTGACGCCATCGTCGAAGCGGCGCTCGCCGCCGACCCATCGATCACTCACGTGGCGCAAGTGCACTGCGAAACCGGCGCCGGCATGTTGAACGACTTGGCCGGCGTTGCGCAAGTATGCCGCAAGCACAACAAAGGTTTGATAGTCGATGCGATGAGCTCGTTTGCCGCGCTGCCGATCAACGTGCACGCCATGCCGTTCGATGCATTGGTCGCGGCGAGCGGTAAATGCCTGGAAGGCGTGCCCGGCATGGGCTTCGTGATAGTCAAGAAGTCGCTGCTCGAAAGCCGTGCGGGCAACGCACATTCGTTGGCAATGGATCTGCACGATCAATATGTGTACATGGAAAAGACGACGCAGTGGCGCTACACGCCGCCAACGCACGTCGTCGCCGCGTTGCGTGTCGCGATCGATCAGTACAAGGAAGAGGGCGGTCAGCCGGCGCGGCTCGCGCGTTATTCAAACAACTGCGCAGCGTTGATCGACGGCATGGCGAAACTCGGCTTCAGGACGTTTCTTGGATCGCCTGTGCAGGCCCCAATTATCGTCACGTTCCACGCGCCGGCCGATTCGGCCTACAACTTCAAAACGTTCTACGAGATGACTCGCGACCGTGGGTACATCCTGTATCCGGGAAAGTTGACGCAAGTCGAAACGTTCCGCGTGGGGTGCATTGGTGCAATCGATGCAAACGAGATGCGAAATGTCGTGAGTGCGGTCGAACAAACGTTGAAAGCGATGGGCATCAAGCAGGTTGCGCCTGTTGCTCAACGGAAGGCTGCTTAAACGCAAGTTACTTTGGGCGCGGCGCGCAAACGTTGGGCGGAGCTGCCCTGCCTGGGCGTCGGGCACTAAAGTGCCAACCACTGCGGTACTCACAACGCCGGCGCAAAAAAAGGCTAAAGCGTTTTTTTGCTCAACGGCCTCGGCGTTGCTCCGCTCCTCGGGCGACGCCCCGAAGGCACGTCATCTTCGCCCAACGCTTGCGCGAGACACAGTCTCACTTTTGGGATGGGAAAGAAAAAAGCATCTCATGTGAGGCAACGTCGCGACAGCAGCGGCTGGCGCAGATGCGCCGCCTTTGAGTCGTCGCCCGAGGAACGGAGAGCCAGCGGGGCAGTTAAGGGCCTGCCTGTCTGAGCGCAGCGAGTTGCAGGCCCGCCGCTGGCGTGAGTACCGCAGTGGTTGCCACTTTAGTGGCCGACGACGTAGGCGGCGCAGCTGCGCCAGCCGCTGCTGCTGTGGATATTTGCAAGCAAGCATGCAAATTGCATATCCGATTTTCGCGATGACCCGAAAGCCCGAACTCGATGCGCTGCGCGGCTTGATGCTGCTGCTGATCACCGTCACGCACGTTCCTACGACTATTTCGGATCGGCTTAGCCAGCCATTCGGATTCGTTTCGGCTGCGGAAGGTTTCGTTTTTTTGTCGGCGTTTCTGGTCGGCAGTGTTTACACCAAGATCGCGTTCGAGAAGGGGCCCGGTGCGATGCGCCGTGGCTTGTGGGACCGCGCGGGGTTGGTGTGGGCCTGGCACGCAGCGATGCTGCTTTATCTGTTCACGATAATCGCTGCGCTCGGCATCGCGACCGATCAGGCCGCCATTAAGAACATGATTTCGTTTTACATGCAGGCGCCGGTCACAGCGCTGCTGAGCAGCCTTGCGCTGATTTACAACCCGCCGCTGCTCGACATTCTGCCGATGTATGTGCTGTTCATGCTGGCGAGCCCACTCGCGCTGACCATCGGGCTGCGATATCGGCGCTACGGCTGGACGATCGTATTTGGAATCAGCGTGCTGTTCTGGATCTTTGCGCAGTTCGAGCTCGATCGTGGCTTGTACGCATGGATCACCTCGCGGACCATTCGCGTGCCGCTGCATCAATCCGGCGCATTCGAGCTCGCGGCGTGGCAGTTCCTGTGGATCTTTGGGCTCTGGATGGGCTCGAGCATGCAGGCTGGTGAGAACGTCGAACAAGGTGAAATCGAGAAACCGAAATTTCATTCGACCCGCAGCCTGGTATGGCTGGCATTGGCCATCGTTGTCGGATGCATGATCTGGCGGCACGCGGTTGGCCAGGCGCCGTTCGGGGGACGCAACGACCTGAATCTGCTGTTCGATAAGTGGCAGCTTGGCCCGCTGCGCCTGATCAACTTCGTCGCGATGATGATCGTCGTGATGCACTTCGGCCCGCCGGTGGCGCGCGTGATGCGATTTCGCTTTCTCGAAGTACTCGGCAACGCTTCGCTGCCGGTGTTTTGTGCGCACCTGGTGTGCGCACTGCTGTTGCTTGCGCTGGTCGGTGATCGACGCGGACAAATGCCGGTGGCGTTGGAAGTGCTGATCCTGCTGGGCACGATTGCCGTGCTTTACGTGGTGGCGTTCGTGGCTGCAAAAGTTCCTAACTCAAACGCTCCGCTAACGAAGAAGCCGGGGCCGGATGATCGACGCCCAGAGCTCGTATCCGGCCTCGTTAAGGTGCAGGGCGTCCGCGCGAAATAGCTCGGGGCGCGGAACGCCTTTCTTATCGAGCATCGGTGTGAAAACGTCGATGTATTCGATGTTCTTCTTACCTTTTGAATACGCCTCGATCAAGCCGTTCGCCTCGCGCGCGTTGTCGAGGTAAATGCGCCGCGAAGGGCTCGGCTTGATCGACACGAACGCGACCCGGGTTTCCGGCAGCGCCTGGTGCACTTCCTTGACGAACGCGATGAACTGGTCGCGGATGTATTCGGGCGAGCGCCCCGCCGCCAAATCGTTGTCACCGGCATATAGGACGACGACCTTCGGCGCGTATCCAATAACCAGCCGCTGCACGTGCTCAACGCAGTCCG
Organism: uncultured beta proteobacterium; assembly: GCA_963729165.1. Taxonomy (GTDB): domain Bacteria; phylum Pseudomonadota; class Gammaproteobacteria; order Burkholderiales; family Burkholderiaceae_F; genus JACCZX01. The sequence continues at coordinate 123,297 of CAVSMM010000013.1, read as the reverse complement.
AAAGCTGGGAGCCGCCGAAGCCGCGCTTGATCAGCAGCGGCATTTCAAGCTGTCCCTCAAGCTTTTCCCAAAGCCGGATCGACGAGCTGCCGACGAACAAAATCCCGCCGCGTTCCGGTGGCTTGACCTTGTCGGCCGCTGCAAACGCGGCAAAATCTTCGTCCCATCGCTGAGCAAGTGCCGATGGGACCGCGAACGTCAACAGCAGTGAAAGCAGAAGCCACTTCATAAAGGGAATTTTAGTCGCTTAGCAGCAAGAAAAATTCCCGCCGATGGCCCCGGTCAGCGGCATTACATGTAGCCTTCCGGCGCCAGTGGGCCGAGCAGCTCGACCTGGACGCGGCGCCAGAAACTGGCTGGCTCGCTACGCAACGTATTGGCAGCGTTGATGTCGGTCGAGATCCACGCCAGGCCCGTCTCGTCCAGCGCAATCTTCCATACGCGGTCGCTCGACGTGACGCTGTCAAACGCTCGAACGACCTGGGCCGCCAGTTCCGGACTTTCAACGAGGATTCCCAATTCGCTGTTGTACCAAGCTGATCGTGGGTCGAAATTCATCGAACCGATGAGTACGGTGCGCTGATCGATGACGAAGGCCTTCGCATGCAGGCTTGCCTCGCTGTTGGGCGCAAGCGTCGCTGATCCGCGGCTGACGCCGATGTCCGGAATGGACGTGGGCTTCAATTCGTACAGCGTTACGCCGTGTTTGAGCAGGTCCGGCCGATACTTTGCGTAGCCGGCATGCACCAGTGGCACATCGGTCGCGCTCAGCGAGTTGGTCAACACGCGCACGTTGACACCCCGGTCGACAAGGCTCTTCAACAAGTCGGTGCCGCTTTGCCCTGGCACAAAATACGGCGATACCATCAAGAGTGAATGCCGCGTCGCACGCAGTTGCTCAGCCACCTCGGTAAGCACGTAGCTTTCGACTTCGGGTGATTTGTCGGCGTCGAACTTCGATACGGGATCGACCACCGCATGCGCGGTGGCCCAGACGACTGGACGCCGGCGGGCGAGCAAGTCACCAAGCGGGTCCGTCTTCTTCAGCGATAGCCCATAAGTGGATGCCTTGATTTGCTCGATACGATTTGCGAATTCGGCGAGGCGCGCCGGCACTTTTTCCTTATCGGTCGCAGGCACAGTGAGCGGCAGCGCCCATTCGCTATTCCAGTAACGATCGAAGCTGCGAGAAATCTCGCGCGTCACAGGGCCCAGTGTCAGCACATCGAGGTCCGCGAACAGAGTCTCGCTCGGACCGCTGAAATATTTGTTGCCCAGATTGCGGCCGCCGATGATGGCTCCGACGTTGTCTGCGATCCACGCCTTGTTGTGCATGCGGCGATTCAACCGCTCGCCGTCGGCGATGAACTCGAGCACACGCGCCGGGCCAAACCCGCGCCCCGCAAACGGATTGAAGACGCGCACTTCAATACCCGGTACCGAAGCCAGCAGCGTGAGGTCGAGCCCTTCCCCCGACGTGTGAAGGTCGTCGAGCAGCAGGCGAACGCGAATGCCGCGCCGCGCCGCATCGACCAGCTCGCCGAGCAGAAGGGTGCCGCTTTCGTCGGCGAAAATTGCGTAGTACTGAACGTCCAGCGTTCGAGTAGCCCGCTGCGCCAGACCAACGCGCGCAGAGAACGCTTCGACGCCCTGGCCCAGGAGAAACAAGCCCGATTGCCCGGCGGTCACCGTGCGTGGGCGCAGCGTCGCAACCTGCTTGCCGAGCGGTGTGGCACCCGGCGTCGCCAACACATACGAGGGCGTCGGCGGGTCTTTCGGCTTCGGCGTTGTCGTGCAAGCTGTGAGTAGCGCGGCAACCAGCGCCAGGCAATACGAGGTTGTCCTCAACGGCAGCACGTGGGTCATCCTGTAAGTATTGCCTTGGCAGGCAGCTTTGGTCGTGTCGCAATCGAACGCGCAGGCTATCAGTTCGGACGACCGCAATCTGCTCGCGGCCGGTATTGCTACGCCACCTTCAGCGCTACGACCCCGATGACCACAGCCCCGACCCCGGCCCAGCGTCGGAGCGTCAACTTTTCTTTCAACAGGCGTGCGCCGATCAGCGTCGCGAACAGCACCGATGTTTCGCGCAGCGACGCGACTAGCGCCACTGGCGCCTTCGTCATTGCCCACACCGATATCGCATAGGCGCTTGCGGACAAGCCGCCACCGATCAATCCGTGCCAACGGCGCTTGGCGAGCGCACTGACGAACGCTTGGCGTCGCGTTACGAGCATGTAGATCGAAAAGGGAAGCGAATCGAGTACGAACAGCCAGACGATGTACGACCATACGTTGCCCGCGAGCCGGGCACCGGCACCGTCGATGATCGTGTAAGTCGCAATCACTGCAGCGTTGGTCAACGCAAACCCAATCGCACGCCCATGCCCCGCAAGCATCGATGCACCGGGTGTAGGCCTCAGCGCCAATGCGATCACTCCGATCGAGATCAGCAGCATGCCGGCTGAGCTCACCGCACCGGGTGTCTCACGCAGCAACGCAACTCCGAGCAGCGCTGTGATCAGCGGTGCTACGCCGCGCATCAACGGATACACCAGCGATAGTTCGCCGGTCCTGTAAGCATTGATCATGCAGAAGTAATAGGCCACGTGCGTGGCCAGCGAGCCGGCGATGTAAGGCCAGCTCTCGCGCGCTGGCGGCGCAACGACGAGCAGAAAGGGAAGGGCAATGATGCCGGCACCTGCCACGATCGCCGCGGTGTCGAGCAATACATCGCTGCCGCCCTTGATCATCGCGTTCCATGATGCGTGCAACAGTGCTGCAAACAGCACCGCAAGCGTGACTTCCAGGCTCAAAGTGGCCGGCTCAGAGCGGCAGAACCGCGTCGGCAGCCGTGTACGACCGATCCAGCGCCTTGGCCACTGCCTTGTAGGTGACTTTGCCTCCCGCGATGTTCAGGCCCGCCTTCAAGTGGGGGTTCTCCGACAATGCACGGCGCCAGCCTTTGTTCGCCAGCTGCAATGCGAACGGCAGCGTGGCGTTGTTCAGCGCGTAGGTCGAAGTGCGCGGCACCGCACCCGGCATGTTGGCGACCATGTAGTGCACGACGCCGTCGATGACGTAGGTCGGGTCGGCGTGCGTGGTCGGGCGCGAAGTTTCGCAGCTGCCGCCTTGATCGATCGCGACGTCGACGATCACCGAGCCGCGCTTCATCTGCGGCAGCATCGCGCGCGTCACGAGCTTCGGCGCTTCCGCTCCCGGAATCAGCACGCCGGAAATCACGAGATCGGCGCGCAGCACTTCGCGCTCAACGTTGTCGCGATTAGAAAACACTGTCATCACGCGCGCGCCGAGCATTGCATCCATACGGCGCAAAGCATCGATCGAGATATCGATCACGACGACTTCGGCGCCGGTGCCCACTGCCATCTGGGCGGCGTTGATGCCGACCATGCCGGCACCGAGAATCACGATGCGGCCCGGCGGCACGCCGGCAACGCCACCGAGCAGCATGCCCATGCCGCCCGCGGACTTTTCGAGACAGCGCGCACCCGCCTGTACCGACAATCGACCGGCCACTTCGGACATCGGTGCCAGCAGCGGCAGGCCCCCGGTCGGCGCAGTGACGGTTTCGTAGGCGATGCAGATCGCGCCGCTTTTTAACAGATCCGCCGCCTGCTCCGGATCGGGCGCCAGATGCAAGTAGGTGAAAAGAATCTGGCCTTCGCGCAACATCGCGCGTTCGATCGCCTGCGGTTCCTTGACCTTGACGATCATCTCGGCGCGTTTGAACACTTCGTCAGCGCTCGAGGCGATCTCGGCTCCGGCACGCCGATAGTCGTCATCAGTCGCTCCGATGCCGGCACCGGCGTCGGTTTGCACCAGCACCTGGTGGTTGTGCAGCGTCATCTCGCGCACCGATGATGGTGTCAGGCCGACGCGGTATTCGTGAACCTTGATCTCCTTCGGCACGCCGACCAGCATTTGTTCTCCTAGCTTCTTATGCGTCGCGAATCGGGATCGTACGGCGGTTTAAGCGAGACGGTGGCCGCAAAGCGTTCGCCGGCAAGATCGATTTCGTACTGGCCGCTTTCGATCCACGCACGATCGGCTACGCCATTGGCGGACGTTACCTGTCCGAGCGCAACAGGCTTGCCGATCGTATGTCCGAACGCCGCCGATGTGATCGATCCGATCGGCTGGCCGTTACGCAAAATCAGTTCATTGCCCCAAACGTTCGTATGCGGCGAATCGATCACCAGTGAAACGATGCGCCGCTTGACCGCGCGCGGATCGATCGCAGCGAGCGCGTCACGGCCGCGGAAGCCGCCGGGCTTGTCGAGCTTAACCGCGAATCCCAAGCCCGCCTCGTAGGGATTGATATCAGGCGACAACTCGCGGCCCCATGCGCGGTAGCCCTTCTCGAGGCGCAGCGAGTCGATCGCGTAGTAGCCGGCGTTCGCAATACCCAGGTCTTTGCCTGCCGTCATCAGCACCTCATACACACCGACCGCGAACTCCACCGGAACGTAAAGCTCCCATCCAAGCTCACCCACGTAGGTAAGCCGGGTTGCGCGTACCGTCGCGTACCCGACGTCGATGGAACGCGATGTGCCGAATGGAAAATCGACCGACGCAAAATTTGCGGTCGAGACACTGCTGCAGCAGGTCGCGCGACCGTGGCCCCATGACAGCAATCACGGCGTACATCGACGTGATGTCGAACACCTCGCAGCGCGCGGCACCCGGCAACGCGGCAAATGCGCGATCGATCACATCACGATCACGCACGGCCTGTGCACTGCCGGTCACGATCATGTACTCGTTGTAATCGAGCATCGTTACCGTGAAGTCGCTCTCGTACCCGCCGCGATCGTTCAGCATGCCGGTATAAACGGTGGCACCCGGCTCGACCGGCACGTCGTTGGCGATGATCGAGTTCAATGCGCGCTGTGCGTCCGGCCCCTTGATCAACAGCTTCGCGAATGAGCTCATGTCAAAGATGGCGACCCGCTCGCGACATGCGCGGTGCTCCTCAGCGACCCACGAATGCCAGTTTTGATGGCCCCATGCGTACTCGATCTGCGCCTGTTCGCGTGACGGCGCAAAAAAGTTCGCACGCTCCCATCCCATCTTCGAGCCGAAGCAGGCACCGGCGTCACGCAGCAGCGAATACAACGGCGAGCGCCGAAACGGACGCGCACTTTCGAGCTCGCGATTCGGCCACGGCATCTTGTAGTGCATGCCGAGTACTTCGCCGATGCGATCGGGCAGCCAGTTTTCGTTCGCGTTGAAGTGATTGAAGCGGCGAATGTCGACCGGCCACAGGTCAAGCGTTGGCTCGCCCTGCACGATCCACTCGGCCAGTGCGCGGCCTGCGCCGCCGGCTGACGCGATTCCCATCGAGTTGAACCCGCAGCCAACGTAAAAATTTTGAAAGCCGGGCGCCGGCCCAACGATGAAGTTGTTATCTGCGGTAAACGACTCGGGGCCGTTGTAGAACTGCTTGACTTGCGCCGTCTCGAGCGCCGGCACGCGGATCATCGCGTTGTCCAGCAGAATTTGAAACGCATCCCAGTTGTCGGGCAACAACTGGAACTCAAAGTTTTCCGGAATGCCTCCACGATGCAGCGCGCTTTGCAGCCACGGCGTTGCGTTCGGCTCGAAGCCGCCCATCAGCAGGCCGCCGACTTCCTCCTTGAAGTAGATGTATCCGTCGGGATCGCGCATCACCGGCAGATCGCGATGCACGCCTTCGATCCGATCGGTGACGATGTAAAAGTGCTCGCAAGAAAAAAGCGGCACCGTGACGTTGATCTGGCGCGCTAACGCGCGCGACCACTGGCCACCGCAAAGTACGACGATCTCCGCATCGATCCGTCCTTCGTCGCCTGACCTTGCTGCGCCAGGCCAGAGACGAAACGCGCTGCATGCGTGAGGAAGAAGAAGTTTCCAGTCCAGACGCCCGCACATTCTCGAAGATCTTCACGCCGCGATTGCGCGCACCTTTTGCAAGCGCGAGTGTCAAGTCAGCCGGGTTCGCTTTGCCGTCGCCGGGCAGCCACACTGCACCTTTCAGATCATCGGTCGCCATGATCGGATAAAGCTTCGCGGCTTCGGCGACCGAGACCACGTCGCAATCGACGCCATGCGCGCGCGCGACCGCTGCGGTGCGCTTCAATTGAATCATGCGGTCGGAAGTGCGCGCAACTGCGAGCGAGCCGCATTGCTTCCAGCCGGTGCCGAGTCCCGTCTCGCGCTTCGAGCTTCGAATACAGCTCGGTCGAATATCGGATCAGCCGCGTCATGCTTTCGTGCGCGCGAAGCTGACCGACCAGGCCGGCGGCGTGCCACGTCGTGCCCGACGTCAGCCTCCCCTGCTCGAGCAGCACGACGTCTTTCTCACCGAGCATGCTCAGGTGATACGCGACCGAGCACCCCATGATCCCGCCGCCGATGATGACGATGCGCGCGGTGGCGGGGGGCGTGGATGCTGCGCTCAGACGCTCGGAACTCAAGACGCGCTTTCTGTCACGCGGAATCGCTGTCTAAATGCTCGCTCGCCGGCGGGTGAAAAGGTCACCACCCGAGAATCCTTTGCGCGTCGCGCCCAACCGAGTTCGTAACATCGGTCCAATAGCGCCGCACCGGCGGCGCCTGCAAGATGATGACGGCGCTCGCTCCAGTCGAGGCAGGCGCGTGACAAACGGCGGCGTTGCGAAGCCAGCGTTTCAAAATCGATTCCGATGTCGGCGAAAAACCGCTTCCCGGCACGCGTGAAAATCAGTCCGTCAACGTCGCGTCGCACATAGCGACGGTGCTCGAGGCTGTCGAGTGCGAGTACGCCCAACTCCCCGGCAAGATGGTCATAGCAAACGCGCGCTTTTCTTAATGCGGGTTCGCGCGGGCTTGTCCGAACCCGGACGGCGCCGGTGCGGTACGCCACGCCCATCAGGCTTTCAAGAAGATCTGCCACGTCGCGGTCTGCGAGTCGAAAGTACCGGTGCCGTCCCTGGCTCTCGACGACGATCAATCGCGCATCCAGCAATTTGGCTAGATGTGAGCTGATCGTCTGCTTGGTCAAATTGGCGACTCCGGCAAGCTCCGTCGCCGTTAGCGCCTCGCCTCCCACCAGAGCCGTCAGTATCTCTGCGCGGGCGTGATCACCGATCAGAGCGGCGATACGGACGATGCTTGGGCCGTCTTTCATGGTTCGATCGTAGTCGAACCATCGCGGCGCTACAAGGCGCTATCGTCGTGCCTTACGAACACGACGAGACAACATGAAGATCACCTGCTTCATCCGTTACGAGATCGACCCGTTCCAGCGCGACGCATTCCAGCAGTACGCAGACACATGGGCGCGCATCATTCCGCGCTGTGGCGGCGACCTGGTCGGCTACTTTCTGCCGTACGAAGGAACGAATAACGTCGCGTGGGGATTGATCGCGTTCGACAGCCTCGCCGCCTATGAAGCGTATCGGGCGAGACTGAAGGCCGATGCAGAAGGCCGCGCGAACTTCGCGTTCGCGCAGGAAAAACGGCTGATCCTGCGCGAAGAACGTAGCTTTCTGGAAGCGGTGGATAGCACGTTTCGTGGGTGATGCGCTGGCTGGTGGATTACGCAGTTGCGAGCGTAAAAGCCTCGTGCACAGCGCTCTGAACGCTGCCACCGACAATCGGCCCTCCGCCGGCGACGTGTATCGCACCGCCAACCACTGCAGCGCCCAGACCGTGGCGCGGAGTAGGCATCGGCGCGTACGCTTCCCATCGATCGGTCGCGGAATCGTAGGCTTCGTTCTGCCCGTAGACGCGGTCGGTACCCTCGCCGCCCATCACGAAAATCTTGCCCTGGTACAGCGCTGCGCCATGGCCGGAACGCGCCGTCGGCAGCGGACGCCGCATTTCCCACCGGTCCTTCTGCGCGTCATACGCGTGATGCAGATTTGAGTTCGTGTGGAAGCTGTCTACGCGCCCACCGATCACGTGGATGAAGTTGCCCACTGTCACCGTTCCCGTGTGATCGCGACCCGTTGGCAACGGCGCGAGCTTTTCCCAGCGATCACTCTTTGGGTCGTATGCGTAGTGCCAGTCGACTGATTTCTTTTCAGCTGGCGTGTCGCCGATTGCGCCGCCGATTGCGTGAACCCGTCCGCCCAATGCTGTTGCGGCGATGGCACCACAGCGATTTGGCAACGGCGCGATAGGAGACCACGCACCCGTCTTCAACTCCAAGACGAAGCACAGCGCGTCGGGCTTCGCGTTCTGAGCAAGATGGCCACCGATCGCATAAAGTTTGGCATCAGCACGCAAACGCCAACGTGATTAGCACCACGCGGCAGCGGCGCACCCTCTGACCAGCGGTCGGCAACCGGATCGTAAATCTGATGGTACGGTCGATCGACTCGCTGCTCTGCGTAGCCGCCGAGCATGTGCATCCTGTCGGCATGCTGCGTGGCCCACGCCATCTCACTGCGCGGAAGCGGAAGTGCCGCGCGCGTCAACCAACGTCCGGCATTCGCTGCCTTGGGCGCGGGGCTTTCAATGGAGCGCTGCGTTTGTGCCGCAGCGGGTAGCGGAATGCGGCCCGGCTTTGCAAGACTCTCGTATTGATCGCCATGTGCGCCGTGATCCGATTGAGCGCGACTTGCGCGCGCGAAAGCGAGCGTGGCGCCCGCGAACAGAAATTTTCTACGATGCATTGATGTTCATGCTATTCCACGCCGCCCGCAACGAAGGCCGCTTTGCCCGCTTGCGAATCGAGCACTTTCAACACCGCTCGTGCGGGCTCGGCAGCTTTCGCGCCGGTCATCACCGCCGCCTCGTAACTCGTGTAGTTCTGAATTTCGGCGGGCAGCGGGCCGACGAACTTTAGCCCCTTCGGTTCATACATTCGAATCTCGGTGATCGCACCGAACCCGATCTCGGTTCCCTTGCCTTTGATCACGTGTTCCATAACCGATGCACCGTCTGGATAGCGTGTGGTCTTCGGTTTGATCTGATCGAGCACTCCCATCTTTTCGAAGAGCTTATCGAGATAGAGTCCCGTGGACGCAGTGTTGTAAACGACTGACTCAGCCGCAAGCAGCGCTGCTTGGAACTGATCGACCGTTGCAACCGCTGGCGCTGAAGCGTTTGCACGGACGACGATGCCCACACCGACGCGGCCGAGCGGAACACGTGTGCTTGCGTCGACCTTGCCGTCCTTGACGGCCTGTGAAATGACAGCTGGCGGTGAAATCAGGATGTCGTACACATCGCTATCTGCAAGCCGCTTCGCAATCTGCGGCGCCGTATTGAACTGTATCCGCAGCTCGTGGCCGGTCTCGCGCTTCACTAACTCGGCAAACCTATGCAGTCCCGGCTCAACTGCACCGGCGCTTAGTACTCTGATTTCGGCCGCTTGCACGTTCGTCGTAAGCGCCGCAAACGTTGCCAACACTGCAGCGATCCTGTTCATCCGAATCATCCTTGGCTTCCCAAAATGCGTCTCTTCAATCAGGTAGGTCAATTTTTTTGGAATGACGGAGCGGAGCAAACAGGATGCTCACTGGCCTATGCGTTTTTCAGATGCCACGCTTTCGGTCGCGTAAACGCCTCGATGCCGTAGGTGGAAAGCGTAAGCCCGACACCGGAGTGGCCAACGCCGCTCCACGGCAATCGCGGGCTGACGCGGTCGCAGCAGTTCCAGTACACAGAGCCTGCGCGCAGTTGCGACAGTATCGACTTCGCGCGTTGCTCGTTCGTCGTATAGACACCCGCCGTGAGACCGTATTCCGTGTCGTTCATCAGACGCACCGCTTCCTCGTCGTCTTGCAACACTCTGAATGCCGATGATCGGGCCAAAGCTTTCCTCGCGCATCACGTCCATCGAATGGTTGACATGGGTCAGCACCGTGGGCGCAAACCAGTTGCCGGGTGGTGGCAGGCGAGCACCACCAAGAACGAGCTTGGCGCCTTTTGCCACGGCGTCGGCGGCTTGCCTTTCGAGCACTTCGATTTGCGGCGCGCGCGTCAACGGGCCGATGTAGGTGTCATCGGCGGCCGGATCGCCACGCTTGAAGCCCGCCACTTCCTTGACGAACGCGGTGACGAAATCTTCGTAAATCGTTTGATGCACGTAGATGCGCTCGACCGAGCAGCAGCTCTGCCCGGTGTTGTACATCGCGCCGTCTGCGAGCGACGCCGCGGCGTTTGCCACATCGACGTCTTCGCGCACGTAGATCGGGTCCTTGCCGCCGAGCTCTAGCTGCAGCTTCACCATGCGCGGCCCGAGTTCGCGCGCGATGCGCTGGCCGGTTGCGTACGAACCAGTAAAGAACACCCCGTCAACCGGTTGTTTGATCAGCTCTGCGCCGGCAGCGCCATCGCCGATCACCACCGAAAAAACGTCGGCGGGAACACCGCACGCCTGCAACCGCTTGCCGATCTCCAGACCGGTCAGTGCCGCGAACTCGGACGGCTTGTAAAGAACCGCGTTGCCGGTCAGCAGCGCCGGCACAAACACGTTGCCGCCGACGAAGTACGGATAGTTCCACGCGGAAATGTTGGCGATGACACCGAGCGGTTCGTGCGAAATCTGCTCGCGCATGCCGCCTGCGTTGTGCACTTCGCGCGCGGCGATCGTCTTTTCCGTCTCGGCAAGAAAAAAGTCAATCCGCGCGGGCAGACCTTTGATCTCGTTTCTCGACTGACGAATCGGCTTGCCGGTTTCTGACGTGAGGACGGAAGCGAGGTGCTCGACGTCGTTAGTCAGTGTGCTGCGGAACCTGCGCATTGTGTCGAGCCGCACTGCTATCGGAGTTGCGGCCCACGCAGGCTGTGCGGTGCGCGCGGATCTGTACCTTGCGGCGATCGACTGCGCGTCGTCTTGTGGCAGTTCTGCGATCGTCGACCCCGTGGCCGGATTTCGAACCGTCAGCATGCTTGCTTACTCTGAATGGCCTCGCGTGGCCGCCAGGAAGTCGTTCAGGATCGGATCACCCGACAGCGTCTCGCTGCTCTTCCAATCGAGAAACTCGGGGTGCCACTGGACGGCGTTCACATACGAGCCGCCAGTCCAGCGCATTGCCTCGATCATTCCGTCGTCGGGCGACGTCGCTTCTACTGTGAAGCCGTCGGCAAGCTTCTTCACGCCTTGATGATGAACGCTATTCACGCGGGCACGAGAAACGCCCGGGTAAAGGTCGGACAGGCGCGTGTCCGGCATGAACTCGATCTCGTGAAAATTCTGGTCGTACAGTGCGGCGTCACGGTGCGTGCCGCTGCCCGGCTGCTGCGTTGAAATGTCCTGGTACAGCGTGCCGCCGAAGGCAACGTTGATCACCTGCAGTCCGCGGCACACACCGAGCACCGGTTTGCCGGCATCGATGAACGCGCGCAACAGCGCGATCTCATACTCGTCGCGCACGCGGTCGCCGCTCCATTCCGGCTTCAGCGGCTCCTCGCCATAGCTGCCCGGCCATACGTCGGAGCCGCCGTGCAGCACCAAGCCGTCGAGCATCGATGCATAGTCGTGCAAAGTCACATCACCGCGCTTCGTTTCCCCTTCCGGCGAAGGAATCACCAGTGCCAGCGCGCCGGCCGATTGCACCCAATGCACGATCGACTGCTCGACATATTGCAGCGTCTTGCCGGTGAATATCGGACGCTTGGCGTCGGCGTGAAAAAAGCACACCGAGATGCCGATCTTGGGGCGCGCCTTTCACATTGCCTGCTCGAAGAAATGCGTAAAGTCTGCGCGCGTGCAAGGGCGCGGATTGGTCTGATGGCAGATGTCCTTTTCCGCGATGTCGACCAAGGCCGCTATCTGTGCCGGCTTCACGCCGACCGCGGATAACGATGGCGCGATGCCGATCTCCCGCTTCAGTCGCATCAGCCACGGGACGAAGTCGTCGGCTTCGCCGGCGCCAACGACGTGTGCCAACTCCGCGAACTTGGCGCGCGCGGTTTCCAGATTGAATTGCATCACCGGCTCGAGCATCAGCGCGTTGGCCAGCCCGTGATGCAGATCGCACACCGCGCCGAGCGCATGCGCGCACGAGTGCACTGCGCCGAGGTCTTTCTGAAATGCGATCGCGCCCATCATCGACGCCATCATCATGTCGGCACGCGCGGCGAGATTGCGCCCGTCCTTGACCGCGGTCGGCAACGCGCGCGCAGCGATTCGCACGCCTTCGAGCGCAATACCGTCGCATAACGGATGAAACGCGGGCGATAAGATACGACTCGATGTTGTGCGTCAGTGCATCCATTCCGGTGGCCGCAGTGACGGCGGGTGGCAGGTCGATCGTCAACTCCGGATCGGCAAACACCGCCTTCGCAAGCAACTTCGGCGAGAAGATGACCTGCTTGATATGCGTCTTGTCGTCGCTGACGACGCTGGAGCGTCCGACTTCCGAGCCGGTACCGCTGGTCGTCGGTAGCGCGACGATGTACGGGAGTTCGTGTTGTAATCGGCCGCACGCGTGGATGATCCCATGCATACTCGATGACGTCGCCATCGTGCACCGCCATCAGCGCGACGACCTTGGCGACGTCGAGTGCCGCTCCGCCGCCGATGCCGATCACGCAATCCGCTTGGTGGGCGCGAAACGCATCGCGGCCTTGCATCGCCTGCGACGCGGCAGGATTGCCATGGACGCCGGCAAACAGATGAACATTCAATTCGGCGCCGAGATTTGCGACGAAGTTCTTCAGCACGGGTAGCGCGGCCAAGCCTTTGTCGGTTACGACAATCGGGCGCGTAAAGCCCCGTTCGCGCAGATGATCACCGACAAGCTTGCTGGCGCCCGGCCCGAAATGAATGTCGGTGGGAAAGGAAAACCGTGAGATCGTCATTCGCCGCGCGCCTAATTAATCCGAACCCACCGCAATTCAAGCACATCGCTGGGCCATTGCACGACATCGATGTTCGGCCGCATCACCCACGTCAGCTTGCGCCGATACAGCGGCACCAACGGCAGGTCAGTGTTCATGATGCGCAGCGCATCGCCGGTCAGCGTGCGACGCTTTGCGATGTCCGGCTCGACACGAATCGCGTCGATCAGCGCGTCGAGCTTTGGGTTCGAATAGCGCCCTGCGTTGAACGTGCCGCTGCCGGCGCCGTCCCAGGTGCGGATGACATTGTTGAACGTCGCCCACGGGTCGGTGCCCGGCGTCCAGCCGAACTCGAAGAAACTCGACGTGGCCTGCGTCAGCTTTGGAAAGAAGATGGAGCTCGGAGATGGTTGAAACGAAACGCGGATCCCCACCTGCGCCAGCATCGCACTGATCGCCTGACACACAGCCGCTCGGAACGTGATGTTGACGCAATCGAGCGCCACTTCGAAGCCGTCTGCGTAGCCGGCTTCTTTCAGCAACGCGCGCGCCGCGGCTGGGTCGTAGCGCAGGCGCTTGTCGAGCTCTGGCAGATAGCCGTCGACCAGCGGAGAAACGTGGGTGCCGATCGGAGTCGCCTGCCCGCGCAGCACCTTCGCGATGATCGTGTCGATATCGATCGCGTGATACACCGCGCGCCGCACACGAAGGTCCTTGAACGGATTGCGTCCCTTGACGTCGGAAAATTGCAGTTCGTTGCGCGACTGATCGAATCCCAGATACTGCATGCCGAGGTCGCTGGTCTCGACTGACTTCAGTGACTTGTCGCGCTTGATCCGGGCGACATCCTGAAATGGCGGATCGACCACGAAGTCGACTTCGTTCGATGCCAGCGCGGCGAGCCGCGTTGCGTCGGCCTGGATGACGGTGTAAATGGCTTCGGTCAGATTCCCGATGCCTTTGCCACTCTTGCCCCACCAATTCGGGTTCGCGGTCAGCACGAGCCGGCGATCCTGCTCGTACGTTTTCAACACGAACGGTCCGGTGCCGTTGGCGTTGCGCACCGCGTATGTCTCCTGCTTGCCGTTGTAGTCCTGCGGCAGCATCACGCCATGCTTTTCGGCCCAAGGCTTGCTCATCATCGCGATCAGCCAGAGCTTCTCCGGCAGCACCGCATCGGGCGCCGAGAGCTGCACGTCGATCGTTAGCGCATCGACCTTGCGCACGCCGGTAACGCCACGCAGCTGGCTGACGCGCTGAGAAGTCTTTGCCAGCGCACGCTCGATCGAGAACACCGCGTCGTCCGCGGTGAACGGCGCGCCATCGTGAAACTTCACGTCCGGCCGCAGCTTGAAGCGCCACACAGTGGGCGCGGTCGCTTGCCACGACACTGCCAGCGACGGCTCGAGCTTGAAGTTCTGATCGCGATTGACCAGCCCTTCGTAAATCTGCGTCACCACCCGCGAGTGATAAAGCAATGCAAGGGCGTGCGGGTCGAGCGAGTTGGGATCGAATGCGCTGGCAAAGCGCAGCGTCTTGGCGGATAAAGGCGCTGCCAGACACATGCACGCAAGCAGCGCGATCGATGAGGAACGGAGAAGACGAGCGACCATTGGCATAAGTCTCGCATGCCGTGTGCGCCAAGTCAGCGCGAAGCCGCCCAAACCTCATCTTTGCCGCGTCCGGGTGGACCCGGCGTTGCGGCTACGAACTACAGCTATACATCGGTGCCAATCAAGGTACCGCTGGATCGAACCACCAGCGTGCACCAATGTCTACAATTTTCTATGGAAAATGTTATGGACCTCAACGCATTGAACAACGTCCGCGCCTGGACGAAGGGCGTGGAGGTCGAACACGAGGCGGTCGTGCAGGTGAAGAACATTGCGTCGCTGCCGATCGTCGCGGGACACGTCGCGATCATGCCGGACGTGCATCTGGGTAAGGGCGCGACGGTGGGCTCGGTGATTCCGACGCGTGGCGCGATCATTCCGGCGGCGGTCGGAGTCGATATCGGTTGCGGGATGTGCGCAGTGCGCACTTCGTTGACGGCGAACGATATGCCGGACTCTCTCGTCAAGATTCGCTCGGCGATCGAAGCGCGCGTGCCGGTCGGTTTTTCGACACACGATAAGCCGGTCAGCACGCATCACGATGGCCTGTTCGGCATCGCGCTAAAGCGCAAAGGCGACGAGCTGCACGATCGCTACGACTCACTGCGCATCATGGACCGTGTCGGCAAATTCGATCACAAGCGCGTGTGGAATCAGGTCGGCACACTCGGCGGCGGTAACCACTTCGTCGAGCTGTGTCTCGACGAGAAGGATCACGTGTGGGTGATGCTGCACTCGGGTTCACGCAATGTCGGCAAGACGATCGGCGAGACAGCGATCGGCATGGCGCGCGAGATGGGGCTCAAGCACGACCGTCGTTTGCCGGATCGCGATCTGGCATGGCTCGACGAAGGCTCGCCGGAGTTCGACGAGTACGTCGAAGGGTTGCGCTGGTCGCAGGAGTACGCAGCGCATAACCGCAACCTGATGCTGCACGCCGTGCTGAAGTCGCTGCGCGACGAGTTCGGCCGCGAAGTCGGAACCAGCGAACACGCGGTGAACTGTCATCACAACTACAGCTCGCTCGAAGAACATTTCGGCGAGAAGGTGTGGATCACGCGAAAGGGAGCGGTGTCGGCGCGTGCCGGTGAGCTCGGCATCATTCCGGGCAGCATGGGCGCGCGCTCGTTCATCGTGCGCGGCAAGGGCAACGTCGACGCGTATCACTCGTGCTCGCACGGTGCGGGGCGTCGTCTGTCGCGCAACGCGGCCAAGCGTCAATTCACGGTCGAAGACCTGCGCAGGCAGACCGAAGGCGTCGAATGCCGCAAAGACGCCGGCGTGCTGGATGAAATTCCGGGTGCGTACAAGGACATCGAAGCAGTGATGGCCGCGCAGGCGGATCTGGTCGACATCGAGCACACGCTGAAGCAGATCATGTGTATCAAGGGCTAGGCGGTTTAGCCCTGTGAATATTCAGTAGTGCCAAGGTGGAACGGTCGGCGGCGAGCGCCGACCGTTCGCCCTACCGTGCAGATCGTGAATAGCTCGCTGCCGGCACTGTTTCAAACGTAAGAATGAAGCAGGGCATCGGAAATGATTGCGTTGCGAGCGTTCGTCACGATCACATCACTGAAAACTGAGGGGCATGGCCATGAGAGATGTACAAGACAACCGGAATCCCGCCACCCGATTGTTGGACCTGCGGTTCAACTACATCCCGGCCGCGGCAACCGACATCGCAGCAACCTGGAGGCGGTTTGGATTTGATCCGCACGCGAACAAGCAACGCCGCGAACAGCTTAGAAACAGCATCACCGGTCCCGCAGCTGCACTAATCGCATCGATCCGCGCGTAGTCTAGAAGGGAAGATTCGCAATCTCCTCGTCCGCCGCTGTATCTGGAGGCGAGGAGTCGTTGCGCGTGTTGAGGCCAAGCAGTGAGCTTCTCACTGCTTCTTATCGCGCTGCGAACGTAGGGCGCTGTCGACTGTCGAGGACTCGTCACGGGGACTCGACGCGCCAGTCGCGCTTTTGCTCTTGCTCTCGCGCGCAGCCGCGAGCCTAGCCTCGTTGTCCGACGCCCTGCGCTTCCCAAGTTGTAGTGATGGTGTTGCACCCAATGCTTCGTACGTGAATGGACTATGGGCTGGTTCCAGCGAAGGTCGTTTATCGATGGTTTGAGCGCTCGCGCCAAATGCCATCAATGCCAACATAACTGCAGTAACAATTCGATAACGCATGTTCAACTCCTCTCAATTTGCCGCTGCAATCGGATTGATGCAGCGATGAGGCGCACAGTGCGCTATCCTCTGTGGGATGAACAGACCGATTTCTTCCAAATATTTGTCGAATCGTTCAGGACCGAATTACAGTCGAAATGAACGAACGTCGCAACGACGAGGCCGTGCTGCTTTGAAAGCGTCGCCAGCGCCGCCTTATGACCTGTTGACCGATGTGATGGAGCAGATCCGCCTCGAAGCCACCGTGTACTTCGTTCTCGAATCGCTGTCTCCGTGCGCGATCTCGATCGCACGGCCGGGTCGCTCTCCGTTCTACGCGATCACTGCCGGACGCTGCAACTTGGTCCTCGGTCGCAGAACGTACGAGTTGAGCGAAGGCGACTTCGTTCTGCTTCCAAGCGGAGCGCCGCATGTAATGCGCGGAGCCAAGGACGCGCCGATCGTTGCGCTCGATGACTGGATGCGGCTGCATCCGAAGAACGAGTCAGGCTTTATACGCATCGACGGTCCCGGTCCGGCGCTATGCATCACCGGCGGTTTTTTCTCGTTCGCAGCGCTAAAAGCGAACCCGATGTTTGATGTGTTGCCTCCGATCATTCACCTTCGCCGCGATGATCCCTACGTGCAGGAATGGCTCGAGCCGACATTGCGATTCATTCATGCCGAGATCGCGCACCGCCATCAAGGATCGCAGACGGTATTGCGGCGCATGGCTGATGTGCTGTTCATACAGGCCGTGCGTGCTTACGCCGCACAGCACGAATGCGTCACAAGCTGGCTGCGCGGACTCAGCGACGCGCGCGTGGGCAAGGCGCTGACATTGCTGCATGACCGTTATGCAGAACCATGGACGCTGGAAACACTCGCGCAGGAGATCGGCACCTCACGTACAGCGCTTGCGGTGCGGTTTAAGGAATTGGTCGGCGAAGCGCCAATGGCTTATTTGACGCGCTGGCGTATTACGCGAGCGGCGAATCGAATGCGCAGCGAGCGTATCAATCTGTCAAAGCTGGCTGAAAGCGTCGGCTACAACTCCGATGCGGTTTTTTCAAAAGCGTTTCGTCGAATCACCGGTCAGTCTCCCGGCAGATATCGACGCGTCGGCAGTGCAGCGCCTTAGCGATCGCGTGCTGAAGGATCTGGTGAAGATCCGTGCGTGAAGAAACCCGCTTCTCAATGAGAAGCGGGTTCTTCTTGAAACAAACTTCTGATACGAAGCGGCTCGGCCAGTGACATGCGACCGTGTGAGTCACACATCCGCCGGCGCGTAATAGCGCCGCTCACTTCTTCTCTCCCGCTGCAACCACTACTTTGCGGTCTTTCCAGCCCGCATCGTCGTGAGAAGCGCCAGCGCTGCTCCGCATTGCTGAAGCTGCCCGCGTACTCGACGACTTCGGCCAGGAAGCTAAACCGAATAGACCACTAACTGGCGGCTATACATACAGCGTAAAAGAAGTCTCCCATCCTACTACTTCGATCCCAATGTCTCATGATGCTCTCCATTGCGTTAATGACGTACACAAACAAAAAGCCCGGAGGCGTTCAACGCGATCCGGGCTTCTGTTGGGAGTGGAGTCCAGCTACATCCCAGGACCTCCGCTTGAACCCATCGTCAGCACGGACACACCGAACAGCTGTCCCCCAACGCCGGACGTGCCGATGCCGATTGCCGACATCGAGCGCCCAACGCCCGTCGCCGCGAAATTCATTCGCGATGACGTTGGTTGATTACTGCCCAGGTTGAACATCTCAAGACCTCCACTAACCGGCTTTAGCGCCGGGAGACGAAATATAAGAAACGCACGTCACACAGGTCAATGAATTCCGGCGTGAATATTCGTTGTGTTGCGCGTTTGCAGCGCTAATATGCTGGCGGGAGTGTTGACCAGGGAGAAGAAAATGAAGAAACGTCTACTTGTCTACGTCGTTCTCGCCTTAGCGCTATCCGGCTGCACGACTCTGAAATGGGTTCCTCGCTTGGAGGAACGCCGTACGCCACAAGTTACCGTCAGCGACGGGCGCATCGTCGTTACCCCAGAGATACTTTTTTACTTCCCGGATGAACGCGATTTCGACATTCTCTTTCAACTGCCAAGGGAGAGTGGACTTACCTTTCCTGAAAACGGCATCGTGATTGAGGGAGAGCTCATCGATCAAGTAATAAGAGGAGACCGGATTAGTGTGGTCCTTGAACCCAGGTCAGAAGGAAATTGGCCCATGCAGGCGGCTCAGCAACGTTGAAGTTGCCTGCCGAAACCTACACACCAGACCGGGCGTCTACAAATACACGATTCGCGTCAACGGCAAAGACGGGCGACCTCTCCCCTCGCGAGATCCGCCGATGGTGAATTGGTGAGTCGCTGCAGGCCGGACATCGCTAACGAATTCTCTCGCGAGCTTGAGCTAATGCCGCATCGAGCGGCAAGGTTCGTCCCTGCTCTTCGGCCGAGGCAAACGTTTGGTGGCCAAGTGCCTGCCTCGCGCGGGCGATGAGTGGGTCCAGAAATGCTTGGTCGGCGGGGTCGCGCCGCAATTTTGTTTGTTCTCTCTGCGCCTCTGCCACGCCGAAGAGTTGCGCGGCTTGAAGCCAATGTTCGCGCGCCGCCGCGAGCCCGGCACAGACCTCAAGTGCGCTGCGACGCACCGGCTTCGAGCCTATCTCTTCGCCAATCTTCATAACCTCTAGCAACATCGATCGGGCGCGGTCTCCGCATTACTGCCCATCGCAAACCATTGCCAGATTGAGTAGAGCGATGGCGATGTACTCCTGATCACCGAATTCACGCGTCAGGGCCAGTACCTGTTCACAGATCGGTGCGGCCTCATCTGAGCCGACCCTCCAGACGATGCAGCATTGCCAAGCGCATTCAGCGCCGCTGTTAACTCTCGTTCATTTCCTAGTTCGCGCGCAGAGCGACAGCCTCTTCCAGGTGTCGCGCGCGCGGCCACCATGTCGCCGACGCCGAGGCACGCCATCCCGAGAGGCTGCAAGACGCCGGCGACCCACTTGACGTCGTTGATCTCCCGCGCGATAGCAAGGCTTTCGGACAGGTATGTTCGTGCGCTTCCTCATCGCGTCCGATAAAGAAGCACATCTGCCCTGCACCCGCCAGAGCTTGGCAGCGAGCCACATCTCGTCTTCTGCACGCCGCGGCAGTTCAAGTGACTTCAACGGTCACACGAAGCCCAAGTGTTAACAGTCCTCGATTGATCCAGTATGGACGCAACGCATGAGCCAGCTCGGCAGAGCATTGCTCGTCCTGTGTACTTGTACTGGCCCCACGAAGTGGAGCCGAAAGAAGATTTTCACGTTCGAGGTCGAGCCGACTAAGCCAGTTCCCTTGCTCAGGGCCGGCGAGCTCAGGCCTCGCCTTCTCCGCCAGCGTCAAGGTAGAAATTGAGATGCTGTGAGCGGACTAGCGATTTCATCACCGATTCAGCCAACTTCTCTTGCGAGTAATGTCGAACGGTGTCGAGCATCCGGTAGCGCTCCCCATCGAGTTCGCACGACCACTAGTGATTTCTCTACCAGATGAGTCAACAAATCCAGTACGTCGTCTTCTGGCAAGTTATCGATCCGCGCACACCGCCTCGGCCGCTTCGAGCGTCCAACCACCCGCGAAGACCGAAAGTCGTTGAAACAAGCGTACGCTCCGCTTCCGTCAGCAGGTCGTAGCTCCAATCGATCAACGCTCGCAACGTTCGCTGTCGGGGCAGAACGGTTTGATCACCGGTCACAAGCAGACGGAAGCGGTCACCCAAACGTGCTGCGATTGTTTGGACCGACAGTGCTCGAACGCGCGCGGCCGCCAGCTCGATTGCGAGCGGAATGCCGTCCAGGCAATAACAAATATCTGCTACCGCGGCCGCGTTCTGTTCTGTCAAGCCAAAGCCACGCACGGGACGCTGCCGCACGATCGATGAACAGTCGAACCGCTTCGTGCATGCGCCAACGCGTTGAGCGAAGTGACTTCCTTTCGGGCACCGAAAGCGTGGGCACGTGATATGCCGTTTCTCCGGCCACCTGCAAGATAATCGCGACTCGATGTCAGCACCTTTACTCTTCGGACCCGCTTGCAGCAGCTGTTTGGCCAGGTCAGCGCAGCCGTGAATCACCTGCTCGCAGTTGTCGAGAATGATCAGCAATTGCAGATCGCGCACATACTTCGTCAGTGCATCCGATCACCAGATCGCCCTGCCTCTTCCTTGACTCCCAATCACAGAGGCCACCGCCTGCGGAACCGAAGCTCGGATCCGTCAGCGCCGCAAGCTCGACAAACCACACACCGTCGGGAAAGTCATCCAAGATGTCGGCCGCCAGCTGCATCGACAGTCGTGATTTGCCGATGCCGCCCATGCCGAGCAGCGTCACGAACCGGTTCGACGCGAGCATTTCCTTGATCTCTGCCAGCTCACGTTCGCGGCCGATGAACGAGTTGAGCTGCTGCGTCAGATTGTTCGGCGTCCCCTTCGAGCGAGCGCAGCGCAGGAAAGTCGGTGCGCAGTTGCGGGTGCTGCACTTGATAGATGTGCTCCGGGCTGGATAGGTCGCGCAGCCGAACAGTGCCGAGGTCGCGCAGCGATACGCCTTCCGGTAAAGCTCCGCTGACCTGTTCGGCAACCACCCTCGACAGCAGCATCTGACCACCGTGAGCCGCGCTCATGATGCGCGCGGCGCGATTAACCGCGCGGCCGTAGAAATCGCCATCGCGTCGCTCGTCGATTCCCGGCATGCAGGCCGCAGCGCAACGGCAGTGCCAGTCCGTCGGTCGCATCAGGCGCTGAGAGCAGCTGCTGTATCTCGAGCGTGGCGATTAAAGCGTTGAGCGGGCTGTTGAACGCGGCGTGCACCCCATCGCCCGTCATCTTGACGATTGTTCCGTGATGACGTTCTACCGCTGCTTTGGAGACGGCATCGTGGCGCGCCATTACCGGCCGCATCCGCTCGGGTTCCTGCTCCCACAGCCGGGTGCTGCCTTCGATATCGGTGAAGAGAAAAGTGACTGGGGTTTGTTCAGACACGTGATTCATGTGCCGAGCATTAGGCAGGGATGGATGTTACTGCGGCGTTACCTTGGGGCATGGGAGCGTACTGCCCTTAGGTCAATTGGCTTACGCTTTAACACGCTGCGCATGCCAACCGGGACCGAATGAAGTGAGTTCAGCTGATTTGGAAACGATTACGGCGCGAACGCTGGCTGACTACAACCAGAACGCCGAGAGTTTTCGCGAGGGCACACGCGATCACGATGTCAGTCAAAACATCGATGCGCTGTTGCGTCATATCGAAGCCGAACCGCCTTTCACTATCCTTGATTTTGGTTGCGGGCCTGGGCGTGACCTGAAGGCGTTTGTCGCGCACGGCCATGTGCCGATCGGCCTCGAGGGCGCTATCCGCTTTGTGGAGATGGCGCGCACTGAAACCGGCTGCGAAGTGTGGCTACAGGACTTTCTTGCACTCGAGCTGCCAGCTAGGAGATTCGATGGTGTGTTCGCGAATGCGTCGCTATTTCATGTGCCATCTGAGCATGTGCCGCGGGTGCTACGACAGTTACACGAGGCATTGAAGCCCGGTGGTGTGCTGTTCAGCTCGAACCCGCGCGGGAAAAACGAAGAAGGATGGAATCGCGGCCGGTACGGGGCCTATCATGACCTAGCCACGTGGCGCGGTTGGATGACGAATGCAGGGTTCATTGAGCTTGAGCACTACTATCGCCCCGCCGGATTGCCGCGTGAACAGCAGCCGTGGTTGGCAAGTGTGTGGCGCCGGCCCGCGGACGAGCGCAGCCTCGACTCCTAGCCGTGCTGCAAGCCGAGAGCGACAGACTGGCCGTTGGCATTAAGCGAAAGCAATCTAACCAGCGGACGCAGCAAACGTCAGTTCCTGGGTCGAATGCCGCTCGAAGCGATTTAGCGTCGGAACGTAATCCCAGCGCTCAACTGCGCATCGGCGCGGCGACTGGTCGCCGTTGCAGCGAATTACGTTCACCGAGTTCGTAATGCCTTCGCGGATGCGTGACGAAACCGCGGTGCCCGCCTGCACCGTCCAAATATCGCGCGGCAGAGTACCGAATGTGGTTTGCAGCGAGCGTACGTACGGCAGATGAATGTGCCCACCCATGATGATGTCGCCGCCCGCAGTGGCCCACGCCGGCACGGCTTGGCGATGACCGTCGAGCAGGTTGTCCTCGTCACTCTTGCGAATCGCGAGCACCGGCTGATGCACGACGATGATGCGCAATTGCGATGCCGTTGCCCGCTGCAGCCGGTGGGTCACACGTTCGATCTGCTGCGCCGACAGCTCGCCATCCTTGTGGCGGTGCGGCCGTGTCGTGTTGACTCCGATCACCAGAAGATGCGCAGATTCGAATATCGGCTCGAGGTTTTCTCCAAATGCGCGCGAGTAGTTTGCATACGGCGCGAACGCTCGCAATGCGAGATTGAACAGCGGAATGTCGTGGTTACCGGGAATCGTCAACAGAGCAGCAGGTTTCAACTCGTCAATGAAAGCGCGCGCCGCGGCGAACTGGTGACGGCGCGCGCGTTGGGTGATGTCCCCTGACATCACCACGAGGTCAGGAACCTCTTCGCGCGCCAGCTGCAGCAGCGCCTGCACCACCGGTGGCTGCTCGGTGCCGAAGTGCGCGTCTGAAACCTGCAGCAATGTCGTCATTACGCCTCTTCGGGGACTGCGTCGATAGGCTTCAGTAGCAGCAACGGCTTCGGTGCGACGCTGAATTCAATCGGGGTATGCATCCACTTGATCTCGCCGTCGGTCGCTATCTTGATGCGGCCTACTGCACGGCTTGACGGTCTAACGGTGATGCTCGTAAAGGCGAAGTGTCGGACGCCTGGTGCCTGCCCGAGCTTACCCATGGCTCCGCGTGCGACCAAACCCAACAGTGTCGCAGTAGGCACTGGGGCTAGCACGATCGCGGCGAGCCTGCCGTCCTCAACAACATCGGATTCATCGATCCCCATTTGCTCGAGCTGCAGTCGATTGTTGCCGACGAACAAAGTGAGCGTCCTTAGTTCGTGTGTACGGCCTTCGTGATGCAGCTTGATCAGCATCGGTTGATAGTCGCGAAAGATCGTCACCAGTCCCGCCCATGCCGCCACCAGGCGGTGGCGACCATGTCGCTGCTTTTGTTCTTCGCGGTCCTCCAGCGATTGGGGATACAGGCCAAGACTCGCGTTGACCAAGAAAACTTTGCCGTTGACCAGACCGACCTGCACTGGCTCTACCCGAGCGGATAACAAACTGCGCGCGGCTTCCGCCGCATCGGAAGAGATGCCGTGCGTGCGACCGAAGTAGTTGAACGTTCCCTGTGGGATCACACCGAACCTGCAGTCACTGCCCAACGCGACCTGCGCCACGGCATTGAGCGTGCCATCGCCACCCGCCGCGACGACAATGCCGTCGTTGCGGTGCGCCTTTGCTACCGCCTCGGTTGCAGTGTCATGCAGACGCTCGCGGGTCATCGATGCGCAAAATTTCGTGCGAGCGTCCTGCCGCGCTCATCACCTTTGAGATCGCGTCTGCTGCCTTGTCGGTATCGCTATGGCCGGAGCTTGCATTGAGGACGATGTAAAACGGTGCATCAGGCATAGTGAGTGCAGTTGATTCGGTGGAACAGGGTAAACCAACAGAGCCATGACGCTGCAATTGGTGATTGAACAACGTCGCATAGATCTGGGCGGATTCGAGGTCGGGCGTGTCTTGCCGTTTGCAAAGCATCGCATGATCGGCCCGTTTATCTTCTTCGATCACTTCGGTCCCGCGCAATTTGCGCGTGGCATTCCGCGCAAGGTGGACGTACGGCCGCACCCGCATATCGGGTTATCGACCGTCACCTATTTGTTCGAAGGCGAGATCATGCATCGCGACAGTCGTCGGCTCGCAGCAGGCGGTTCGGCCCGGCGAGGTCAACTGGATGGTCGCGGGAAGGGGAATCACGCATTCCGAGCGCTTTGAAAAGGCGAGAGCCGAAGGCGGGCCGATGCACGGCATTCAAGCGTGGGTTGCGCTGCCGCGCGAGAGCGAAGAAACAGCGCCCATTTCGCCAACTATTCGGGCGCCGCGCTACCGACGATTGACGAGCGCGGGACGTGGCTCCGCCTGGTCGCCGGCGAGTTGCAGGGGGTGCGAGCCAAAGCCACCACGCATTCCCCGATGTTCTACGCGCACGTAAGGCTTGAACAGGACGCCACGATTTCTTTGCCGAGCGAATACACCGAGCGCGCGGCTTTTGTCGTCTCAGGCGGGTGACCGTCGACAGTCGGGATTTCAACAGCGGCGAGATGCTGGTCTTTGTGCCAGCGAGTAATGCTGTCGTTCGTGCCAACACGAACGCGATGTTGATGATTCTCGGCGGCGAGCCGGTGGGTGAGCGATATATCGAATGGAATTTCGTATCGTCATCGAAGGAACGAATCGAGCAGGCCAAGGCTGACTGGCGCGCCGGCCGCATGAAACTGCCGGACCTCGACCATGACGAGTTCATTCCACTGCCGCCGGACCCGCCGCCTCCGGCAAATCCGATGTCGTAGAAATCCGTTAGGGGAAACGCTAGCGCGCCCGAATTGCTGTTGCCAGTCGATCGTAAGCCGCGGCGGAATAGCCTTGAATTCGTCGCTCACCGTCGACCAGCAACGGTACGCCGCCACTCCCACCCGCGCCGATGAAGGCGCGCATGCCGTCGACGCTCTCGATGTCGTATTCAACATAGGCGATCTGCCCGGCGGCTAAATGTGCTTTTGCGCGTTTGCAATGACCGCACCAACTCGCGGTGAACAACGCCACATCGCCGGCACGTGGTGCGCGTGCGGCGATGATTCGGTTTTCGGCGCTTTTCTCGAGCTGCTCACGAAAGCGCAGTACTTGCGCCGGCAGCGGGCTGGAAGGCAGGTTGCGAAATTCGAGCGTGTTGGTCGTACGCGCTCGATCGGACGGAGGTTTGTCGCTGTAGGTGATTTCGCCATCGGGACCGACGACCTTGTAAACGGTTTCGGCGGTGGCGGCCATTGCTAGCCCGCATGACAACACGCATACGGCGGCGCGGTGTGGGATCGACATCATGGTGCGATCGACCTAACCCTTCAGCGCATTCAGTTGCTGCGCACTGGGCAGCATTGGCTTGTCGCGCTCTTTGCTGACCAGACAAAGAAAACCCAGCGCGCTGTCCGGTGCGGCGTGGAACTGGTGCCACGTCAGCGGATCGACGGTGACCAGGTCATGCTCATCGATCGGTTGCACATCGGTGCCGATGCGTACCGTGCCGCGGCCACGCAGGATCAACACGGCGTGGGTGTGCTGATGCTGTTCGAGTGTGGAGTATCCGCCCGGTGCGATCTCGAAGTAGCGCAGCTCGCAAGTCTGGTCCGGCTGGGAGAACAGGACCTGGCGCGTAATGTCCTTGAACGGCGCGCTACCTTCGTCTTTGTACCGAAGACGCTCGACGTCCTCCCATCCGAGGTCGCCCGAGGCGTCAGCGCGGAGTCTGCGAATACTGCTCATGCGGGTACCGCATCGGCTGCTGCGGCCGCGACGGCGTTCACAAACTCTACGGTGCGCGCCGCCAGTTGTTCCCGCGCCGCCAAAAGGTCTCCGCCGATCAGCAACATCGAATTGTGTCCATACTCGGAAATCATCTCAACGGTGCGGTCCACGCGCATGCCACCGGCGGGAGTTGGCAGTGATGGTTTCATCTCGTGCCATGGCTGCGTGTTGTATCTGGCAATCGCATCGCACGCGTCACGCGAAAACGAAAAGCGGCCGCCGTGATTTGGAAAAATAACGGCGTCTGCACCAAACAAGCGAAACAGCTTTCCGAACAATGTGGCGGGCGCAATTCGAAGGCCGGCCAGGGAAGGGTGTGCGATGAACATGATGTCGTCAAACTCTCGCTTCAGCGCGACCAGCGTAGCAACCCCGCACACCATCGGCGCGATCAGAACGAGCTGCACACCTTCGCGCCGCGCCAGCTCGAGCTGCGAGCGCATCTCGCCGTAGTGACCGTAAAGGCTCGGCGCGTACAACGAGCGGCCATGGCTGCGGGCAGCGTTGCTCTTGGCAATCGCTTGCTGGCAAACACGTAGGCGCTCGGCGAAGGGTGCGGCATCCTGATTGGCCCAGCCATGATCGTCCTTGATCACATCGATGCCGGACTCAGCGAAGACGGTGCACATTTGTGCGAGCGCTTCAAGGGTCGAACCGATTGGCTTCAGCGCAGTACACGTCAGCGGACGCCCAACGGCGCCGGTATGTCGGCGCATTCCGGCGATGCCCTGATTCGGTCCGCCCCACCGGCCGGCTAGTACGGACGGCACTTCTACATCGATCAGCTCGACATCGGGCTGCAGCGAGGAGTTGCCGAACAGCATGTTCATCAGCTGGCCGGCATCATCGCCGATTGTTTCGGCGCTTAGCGCCAGGCGCGCGGTGTGCGTGCCGTCGGGCTCGGCGGTTACGCTGTCCACGCGCGCAACGATGGAGTCGAGTACGTGCTGATCGGTGACGGACGAGGCGAGCATCTCGATGCTCTGCTCAAGCGCGAGCTGCTGTGCCCGATGAGTGCCGTCGCCGGTACCTGACCGGAGCCGGTAGGTGGCGCTGACTCGGAGTGGATCAGTCATTCGGCTAGATCACCTCGAAGTAACGCTTCAACTCCCAATCGGTCACAGCGTCCTGCCACTGTCGCCACTCCCAGTCACGCGTAGCAGCGAAATGATCGACGAACGTATCGCCGAACCAGTCGCGTGCCGTATCGCTACGGCGAAAGATGTCGGTGGTTTCCTTCAACGAGCGCGGTGCGCGCGGGATGTGCTCGGCGCCTTGATTGGTGCCGGTGATAGGTGGCGCGGTCAGCTTCATTTTCTTTTCGATGCCATGCAGGCCGGCCGCCAGCAGCGCCGCAACTGCGAGATAAGGATTGATGTCCGAGCCGGGGCATCGCGTTTCAAGCCGCGTGCTTTTTGACGAACCAGGGATCACGCGAAAGCTGGCAGTCCGGTTGTCGACGGCCCACGTGGGTTTGACCGGTGCCCAAAAGCCGTCAACGAGCCGCTTGTAGCTGTTCACGGTCGGCCAGAACATCGGCGCAAATTCCATCAGCACAGCAATCTGGCCGGCAAGAAAGCTCTCGAACAGCTTGCTCATTCCCGACTTGCCCTTGGCGTCGAAGAACAAATTTTTCTTGCCGTCGGTCAGCGATTGATGCACGTGGCCACTGCATCCCGGGTATTCGGCGCTCCATTTCGCCATGAAGCTTGGGGTGATGCCATAGCTCGCGCCGATTTCCTTTGCGCCGCTCTTGAAAAGCACGCCGCGATCGGCGCACTCGAGTGCATCCGAAAACTGGATTGCAGCCTCGTAAACGCCAGGCCCCGTTTCGGTGTGCAGTCCTTCGATCGGCACGCGAAACAGCAACAGCTGGTCCATCAGCGCATTGAAATATTCACGGTTCGCATTCGAGCGCAGCAGCGAATAGCCGAACATCCCCGGCGTCAGCGGAGTCGGGTCAACGCCCTTTTTTGCGGCCCAGGTCTGCGGCGTTTCGGCAAAGTTGAACCATTCGAACTCGAGGCCGCACATAGGCTGTACGCCAAGCTTCTCCGCGCGCGCAATGACCTTCTTCAGCAATTGGCGCGGGCAGATCGGAAACGGCGTTCCATCGGCGTTGATGAAATCGCCGAGAAAGAACGGGACGTTGTCATCCCACGGTACGTTGCGCCCGGTGGCCAGATCCAGTTGCACCATCGCGTCTGGAAAGCCATGCTGCCAACCGATCACGTGCGCGTTGTCGTACACGCTATCAGTCATGTCCCAGCCAAACACGACATTGCAAAATCCAAATCCGCCTTCGGTAGCGGACGCGAACTTGTCCTTGTGTAAATACTTTCCTCGCAGGACTCCATCGATGTCGGTGACCGCGACTTTGACTTTGCCCGAAGCGGAGCTCTGCACCGACGTGACCGGATCGGCCAGGGGAAACTCGGCAGGCACCGCCGTTCTGTTCTTGCTGGGCATTTTCACTCCTCTGTCGGCGGAGCAGTCTGAATCACCACGCGCTAAATGTACAAGCCCTACAATTGCGCGTTTTTTGTCTCGCTGAGAGTGGAATGCCGATTTACGCATACAAATGCGCCGAGTGCGGCCATCAAATGGACGTGATTCGGAAAGTGTCTGATCCCCCTCTGACCGAATGCCCCAGCTGTGGCAAGTCCGCGCTCGTCAAGCAAGTCACGGCAGCCGGCTTTCAACTGAAGGGTGCAGGTTGGTACGTCACCGATTTTCGCGATCAGGGCTCGGCCAAGAAGAAGGACGGAGCCAAGACTGACGACAAGCCCGCGACCGAGCAGTCGACGGATTCGAAAGCAGAAACCAAATCGGATACGAAAGCCGACAACGCCGCTGATTCAAAAAGCGTCACCAAGACCGAAACAAAGACGGAAGGCGGCGCGAAACCTGCCCCCGCGCCGGCTCCATCGCCGTCCCCACCGCCGGCTGCCGGCGGCAAGTCAGGCGGCAGCAGTTGACGCGTCCCGTGCTCAAGAGGTATTTGATCGCCGGGCTGTTGGTCTGGATTCCGCTGGCGATCACGTTTTGGGTGCTCGATCTGATCGTCACGACGATGGATCAGACGCTGCTGTTGCTGCCCGCGAGCTGGCGGCCGGACGCACTGCTGCCATTTCACGTTCCTGGGTTCGGACTGCTGCTGTCGCTCTTGATCATTCTCTTGACCGGCATGCTCGCAGCCAACATCATCGGCGAGCGGTTGCTGCGCTGGTGGCACGGCCTTCTCAATCGTATTCCGATCGTGCGCTCGATCTATTCGAGCGTGAAACAGATCTCGGATACGCTGCTCGCAACACGCGGGCAGTCGTTTCGCAAGGTGGTGATGATCGAGTTTCCGCAGCCTGGACAGTGGACGCTCGGCTTCGTCGTAGGATCGCCCGGTGCGACGATCGCCGCAGCCACGGCCGCCGACGCGATCACCGTTTATGTTCCGACTGCGCCGAACCCGACTTCGGGCTACGTACTCGTCGTGCAGCCCGACGACGTGCGCGAAGTCGATATCAGCGTTGATGATGCGCTGAAATTCCACATCTCCCTCGGGGTGGTTCCGCCACGAGAAAGTGCGCGCTTGCAGCGGTCTGCGTTGACCACGCCGGGCCGGCCGGCATCGGCACTGCCGGTTGAGCCAATCAACCATCTTGATTAAGCTGCGCCCATGACGACAGAGGTCTGTTCCGCGCCGGCCGTCGCTTCGAATCGAAACCGCTAGGGTCGGGCGGCTTGCGACCGTTCGACCCGCGTGCAGTTCGCACGCTCCGCGCTGTAAACCCATGATTGAGTTGCCGGACCGCGTAGCGGGCCGGATCCCTGAATATTCTTGCCGGCTCACTGACCATGAAAAAACGAACTGCATACGCGGGCCTTGTCGACGCCAAATTCGTAGGCCAGACGGTTGTTCTGTTTGGCTGGGTGCATCGACGACGTGACCATGGCGGCGTCATTTTTATCGATCTTCGAGATCGCGAAGGCCTGGTGCAGGTCGTCTGCGATCCCGATCGGGTCGACGTGTTCGCGGCGGCAGAAAAGGTGCGCAGCGAGTACTGCCTGGAGATTCAGGGCACTGTGCGCAGGCGGCCGGAAGGGACGATTAATAGCGCGCTGACGTCGGGTGAGATCGAAGTGGTATGTGAGCAGTTGACGATTCTGAATGCGTCGGTGCCGATTCCGTTTCAACTGGATGACGACAACCTGTCCGAGACCACGCGGCTCACCCATCGCGTGCTCGATCTGCGCCGGCCCGACATGCAGAAAAACATGATGCTGCGTTATCGGGTGACGATGGCAGTACGCAAATATCTTGATGCCGCGGGCTTCATTGACATTGAAACGCCGATGCTGACGCGCAGCACACCCGAGGGTGCGCGGGATTACCTCGTGCCGTCGCGCGTGCACCCCGGAGCTTTCTTCGCATTGCCTCAGTCGCCGCAACTCTTCAAGCAGCTGCTGATGGTCGCCGGCTTCGATCGCTACTACCAAATCGTCAAGTGCTTTCGCGACGAGGATCTGCGAGCGGACCGTCAGCCCGAGTTCACGCAGATCGACATTGAGACCTCGTTTCTCGACGAAGCCGAGATACGAAGCATGATGGAACAGATGGTCCGCGTCGTGTTCGAGGAAGTGCTTGGGGTCAAGCTGCCGCAGCCGTTCCCGGTGATGGCGTATTCGGACGCGATGCAGCGCTACGGTTCGGACAAGCCCGATTTGCGCATCAACCTGCAGCTGACGGAATTGACCGACGTGATGCGTGACGTCGAGTTCAAAGTATTCAAGGCAGCGACCGAAATGAAAGATGGCAAAGTCGTCGCTTTGCGCATTCCAGGCGGAGGCGAGCTGCCTCGCTCCGAGATTGATGCCTACACGGACTTCGTCAAGATTTACGGTGCGAAGGGTCTTGCGTACATCAAGGTCAATCAGGCGGCGCTGGGTCGGACGGGTCTGCAGAGTCCGATCATCAAGAATCTGCACGATGCGGCATTGGCTCAGATCATCGAGCGCACGAGCGCGAAGGACGGTGACTTGATCTTTTTCGGGGCCGATCGCGCGAAGATCGTTTACGACGCACTGGGTGCGTTGCGCACAAAGATTGGTCACAGTGAATTCGGCCGGGCGCATGGTTTGGCGAAAGACGGCTGGCAGCCGCTTTGGGTGGTCGACTTCCCGATGTTCGAGTTGGATGAAGAAGCGCAGCGCTGTGTGGCCGCGCATCATCCCTTTACAAGTCCCAAAGATGGGCATGAGGACTATCTGTCGACTGATCCGACAAAAGCCCTGGCGAAGGCGTATGACTTCGTGCTCAACGGCTGGGAAATCGGCGGCGGGTCAATCCGCATCCATCGCGAGGATGTGCAAAGCAAGGTGTTCCGCGCGTTGAAGATCAGTGCCGAAGAAGCGGGCGCGAAGTTTGGATTTTTGCTCGACGCGCTTCAGTACGGTGCACCGCCGCATGGTGGCGTCGCGTTCGGGCTGGATCGGCTTGTCGCGATGATGGCAGGCGCCGAATCGATCCGCGATGTGATCGCGTTTCCGAAAACGCAGCGTGCTCAGGACTTGCTGACGCAGGCGCCGAGTGAAGTGGACGAGAAACAGCTGCGCGAGTTGCATATTCGCGTGCGGAGTGCAACGAAAGCAGCAGAGCCCCGCGTCGCTTAGGGAGGCCAGTGCAACTCCGTAAAGTCCCGGAGTCGGTGCTGGTCGTCCTCTACACGCTGGCACTCGATGTGCTCATCATCGAGCGTGCAGATCACACTGGATTCTGGCAGTCGGTCACCGGCAGCAAGGCAACGCTCGATGAGCCGCTGCGCACTGTATGTGTGCGTGAAATTGCTGAAGAGACTGGCCTCAATGTGTCTGCCGATGAGCTTGACGATTGGAACATTAGCCATCGTTTCGCCATCTACGAGCATTGGCGTCATCGTTATGCAGAGGGCGTTACGCATAATACGGAGCATGTTTTTGGACTTTGCCTACCGCAACGCTTCGAGCCTCGACTCAATCCGCTTGAGCACACTCGGTATCGGTGGCTCCCATGGCGCGCCGCTGCAGATGCGTGCTTTTCGTGGACCAACGCAGAGGCGATTCGACGTCTGGAAAATCTGGCGGCAAGTGGCGGTACTTGGCCTGATCGGGGCGGTGTGTAGTGAGGGCCGCGCTCAGCCCTTGCCAACGGTGGCTGTCGAGCGCGAGGGCGATACTTTCTATGTGAATGCGCGCGCCAGTGTGGCGGTGGACCCGCGCATCGCGTGGGACACCATCACCGATTACGAGCACATGCGCGAGTTTCTCCCTAACATTGAACGTTCGAAGGTGATAGCGCGTCAGGGGACGCGCCTGACAGTCGAACACGTCGGACAGTTCCCGCTCTTTTTCTTTGATATTCCGGTGCGCGTGCGCCTGGCGATTACACAGCAACCGTACGATCGCATCGTGGCGCGCTCGGAACCGGGCGAAGTCGAAGGCGTTGCGCAGACACTACGTTCCTTCGCAGGAAGTTACGACCTTGCGGTCATTACTCTCGAACGGCGTGCGGGCGTGCGAATCGAATATGAGTCGCGCTTCGAACTCGCCGAACCGCTTCCTCCGATCGTCGGCGACCTGTTCGGCACGGCGATGGTGACCAAGACCTTGCGCCTGCAGTTCGAGGCGATGGTTCGCGAGATGTTGCGGCGTCAGGCGAGCCGCGCTCCGATCGAAAAGTCGCAATGAGCGCGATGGCAATGCGAGGGATATCGAGCGGCGCCGCGCACGTTGCATTCATCGCGATGATGCTCGCTGGCTGCGCGACGGTTGACCCGTACGCGTCGCCGCCGATGTCGCAAAATCTGCAACGCGAAGACGATGTCGGCTACTGCGCTCGACTGTTTGCCGATGTCGACCGCCGCATCGACGCGCTCGGCGTGCGCGACGCCGAAGCACACCGCGTTGCCGGCTTTCCCTACTTGCGTGTTGACCGCTTCAGTGCGGCGTTGTTGCCGCGTGCGGCGACGGATGCGCAGCAAACAGCGTGGCAATCAAGGTTGCATCAACTCGATGAAACGGCGCGTGCTGCCGAGCTGGCGAACGCGGCATTGAGTATCGATGACCTGCCACGCTGCCGGGAGCTGCTCGGCGCTGCGGACTCAGCGGCAGCCAACGAACTGCGAGCCGCGGCAAAGGTGCCCGACGACTACAGCATCGGCATGCGTGCGCTCGGTCTCTACCCGTTGACGCGCTTGCCGTTCGCCGCGGGTATCGCGCGGTGGCATGCGGATACGCGTGCGGTGTTCGCGACGCCGATCGATGCGGTGCCGGTTCGGGGCCGGCTGCAGCGCTATACACCGGCGCCGCAGATATCGAAAGCCGAGCCTGCGCTAGCGGTCGATGCGCTTGGCGTGCCGGTGCTTTCGGCCGAAGAGCGAGCGGCACTTCTCTATCGGCACGCGCCGGTCCTGGAGATCGATGTCGCCGGTGACTTCGACCGCATCGGCGCCCTTCAGCTTGACATCGATGATCGGGTGAAAGTTGATGCCGTCGCGCCGGTTGCATACACGCGCATCACGTACACGTTGCTTGGCGGCGTGATTCGTCCGCAACTGGTTTACACGTTCTGGTTCAGCGAGCGTCCACGCGCGCCCGGCAGCACGTTCGATCTGCTCGCTGGAAAGCTCGATGGTGTTGTATGGCGGGTGACCATTGATTCAACCGGCGAGGCGCTCATCTATGACAGCATGCACGCGTGTGGTTGCTATCACCTGTTCTTTCCGACCGAGAAAGTAGCCGCCCGCAGCTTGCCTGACACACTCGATGAATCGCTATTCGCCCCGCAAACGCTATCCAGGGTTCACTCAACCGGCAGAGTTGTGCTGCGAATCGAATCGGGCACGCATTACTTGCAGCGGGTGCTGACGAGTGCGGATAAGAGTTCAGCGACGGAAGCGGTTTATCAACTGCAGCATGAGCGCGCGCTGACCACGTTAGCAAGTCGCAGCGGCGGAACTCGCAGTGCCTACGGCGGGGACGGGATGATCGCCGGCACTGAGCGCGGCGAGCGATGGTTCTTCTGGCCGATGGGCATCGAATCGGCCGGGCAAATGCGCCAGTGGGGTCATCATGCGACGGCCTTCGTCGGACGCCGTCACTTCGACGATCCCCTGCTTTTCGACGCTTACTTCGAGCTGCGCCGCTGACAAAATAGAAACATGAAAATTCGAGTCGCTACCTACAACATTCACAAGGGCGTCACCGGCGGTCTGCGGAAGAGAGTTCGCATTCACGATGTGAAGCTCGCACTGCATTCGATGGACGCGGACATCGTTTTCCTGCAGGAAGTGCAGGAAAAGAACGACCGGATGTCGCAACGCAATGGTTATCCGGCGGGCACCCAGCTTGATTTTCT
Source organism: uncultured beta proteobacterium (assembly GCA_963729165.1). Taxonomy (GTDB): domain Bacteria; phylum Pseudomonadota; class Gammaproteobacteria; order Burkholderiales; family Burkholderiaceae_F; genus JACCZX01. The sequence continues at coordinate 88,774 of CAVSMM010000013.1, read as the reverse complement.
GTGCACGGGCAGTTATCTGCATCGCGCGTACGGAATGAATGCCGTATATCCGCACGGTCATCACGGCAACGCCATCGTCTCGCGTCATGCTATCGGCCGCAGCCTGAATCACGACATTTCTCATCACACGCTCGAAAAGCGTGGGCTGCTGCACGCGGTGTCGCACGTTGAAACGAGCAAAGGTGCGCTCGACGTACATCTGATCAACACGCACTTTGGCCTGCTGAAACGCAGCCGGGTTCGGCAGGCCGAATTCCTGATTGATTTCGTAAAAACGGAGATACCGAAAGGAGCGCCTCTGATCATCGCCGGCGACTTCAACGACTGGCAGCGCGGCGTGGACGAGGTGCTGCACAACGAACTGGACGTGTTCGAAGCGGCTTCGGAATTCAACCGACGCCAGTCCAAGCCGCGACTGCGCGACAAGCTCGTGCCTTGGCGCGAATTGCCGCGCTCGCACGTCGCTCGCACGTATCCGAGCATGATGCCGTGGCTGCAACTGGATCGCATTTACGTGCGCGGATTCAAAGTGAACGATGTGCGCGTGCCGAAGGGCGTTGAGTGGGCGCAGCGCTCGGATCACATGCCGCTGATTGCAGACATGGAAGTAGCGTGAGCGTCTTAGGCGAGATGAATGACGAGGCGTTGCTCGAGTCGCCGCCAGCGCGGCGTGCACAGCGCGCCTTTCAAAAACTCTCGACGGGGCACCCGGCCTGTTGTATATGGCGGCAATCGCATTGAACTGCTTCGGAACGGCGCGGAGTATTTCCCGCGATTGCTCGCGGCAATCGACGCCGCCGCGCAATCGATCCACATCGAAGTCTATATTTTCGAGCTGGATGACATAGGCCAGAAAGTCAGCGATGCGCTTGCAGCGGCTGCACAGCGCGGCGTCGCTGGTCCATCTTCTGATCGATGGGTTCGGCTCGCAGGCCGCAGCCGATCTATTGATTGCGAGGCTTCGACCAAAGGCGCCAAGGTCATCGTTTTCAGGCGCGCGCGTTGGTGGCGGTTCGAGCGGCGGTTGCTGCGCCGGCTGCATCGCAAGATTGCGCTGTTCGATAATCGCCTGGCGTTTGTCGGTGGCATCAATATCATCGACGACTATCACCATCCGGATCCGGAGCCGGTGCGCGCCAAACTCGGACCTCGCTTCGACTTTGCGGTTGCATGCGAAGGGCCGCTGGTCGCTGCAATCGCGTTCACCGTGACACGACTGTGGTGGACCGTATCGGTTCTGCAGATGAAACGCAGACCTTCGTCGCGGCCGCAGCACATCGAGCCAGTGCGGTCCAGTGATGGTGTACGTGCCGCACTGCTGCTGCGCGATAACCTTCGCAATCGCAGCACGATCGAGCGCGCTTACCTCGACGCCTTCGCGCACGCGCGGCACGAAGTGCTGATTGCAAATGCGTACTTTCTGCCGGGCAGGAAATTTCGCGACGCGCTATGCGAGCTGGCAAAGCGTGGCGTGCGGGTGCGACTGCTGCTGCAGGGCCTGGTCGAGTACCGGTTGCAGCATTACGCGCAGCAGGCGCTCTATGGGGATCTGGTCAAGTGCGGAGTGCAGATCTACGAGTACACGCCGAGTTATCTGCACGCCAAGGTGGCTGTGGTTGATCAGAAGTGGGCGACCGTGGGCTCAAGCAACATCGACCCCTATAGTCTGCTGCTGGCACGCGAAGCGAATGTCGCTGTCTATGACGAAGCTTTCGCGCACGACCTGCAGCAAGCAATCGAAACAGCGATCGCTAATGACTCTACCGTCGTGGATGCCGACGCGTGCGCCCGGCGCAGCCGCCTGCGGCGCTCGATGAGCTGGGTTGCGTATCAGCTCGTGCGCGTGCTAACCCTCGTGGCTACTCGCCGCGACGACGGCTAGAGCTTTCAATCGCCTCCGCCACCACCACATCCGCCGCCGTCGCCGCCGCATCCCTCGCCGCTGCAACCGCCGCCGCATCCTCCGCATCCGCTTGAGCTGATGTCAGACGCGCAGTAACGCGCTCCCCGGTCAAGCAGTAAGGTGCAGTTCAGCACATAGTCGAAGCCGTCCGGAATGCCAAGGCGACTGTCGATTGCGAACAGCAGCGGCACAGCAGTGGCCGCCTTCGGATCGATCCCGCCGCGCAGGCACGCGAGTCGCCACGTACGCTTGATCCCGTCGCTGGCGGTCGTCGGCGTCGCCATGGCTTCGGCCGGTGTGTGATGCAGAAAGCGCCCGAGCGCGCTGCGGCAGAAGGACTGATAGTTGCGAGTAAACACAATGAACTCGTGCCACGCCACGTCAACCACTTGTGACGGCATCGAAAGCAGCCGCTTTCCAGCCTTACGGCACAGATGGAAGTATTCGCGCAGCGCGTCGAACACCAGGTCGAGCTGCGCTTCGGTCAGATGTGGGTAGCGTTTGTGGACCTTCTGGCGAACACCCGGCGGGAATTCGTAATCGTCGATAAAGCGATTCGTGTGCGCGGCGGCTGCGGTGTTGCATTAGCGCCAGCACGATGAACGCTGCGAAGAGCGTGAGAAAAATCGCTACAGGATGTACTGAAAACACGGTCAAGCTCCTTTCTCTTATTGTTTTTCTTATGTTCTTGTTATCGGCTTATCTACCGTTAAATAAAGGATATGACCGTTTGTTGACCGGCATATGACAGAAGCTCCGCTGATCGTCGCCCGGCCGCAGGGGCTGTACTGCCCGCCGGGTGATTTCTACATCGACCCGTGGCGCGACGTTGATCGTGCGGTGATCACGCACGCCCATGGTGACCACGCGCGTCCGGGGCACGCGAGCTATCTCGCGGCGACTGCGGCAGAACACGTGCTTCGTACTCGCTTGGGCGCAATCGCCCTGCAGACACTCGACTATGGAGAGGCGATTGAGATCAACGGTGTCCGCGTCTCACTGCATCCTGCCGGACACGTTCTCGGCTCGTCGCAGGTAAGGGTCGAAAAGGATGGCCGCGTCTGGGTGGCATCGGGGGACTACAAGCTCAATGCGGACGTGACGTGCCTACCGTTCGAGCCGGTGCGCTGCGATACGTTTATCACCGAGTCGACCTTCGGGTTACCGATCTATCGCTGGGACGACTCGCAACAGGTGTTTGCGGACATCAACGCGTGGTGGAGCGCCAACGCGGATAGTGGCCGCGCCTCCGTGCTGTTCTGTTACGCGTTTGGTAAGGCGCAGCGGATCCTGACGGGTGTGGATGCGAGCATCGGCCGCATTGTCGTGCATGGCGCTATCGAACCGCTGAACCGTGCCTATCGCGCTAGTGGCGTGCTGCTGCCGCCGACGCAACTCGTATCGGAAACCGACAAGGCGGAACTGTCGCGTGCACTGATACTGGCGCCGCCCTCGGCGCAAGGGTCGCCGTGGCTGCGCCGTTTTGGCGATTTTTCGGACGCGTTCGCATCGGGCTGGATGCGGCTGCGCGGGACGCGCCGGCGGCGATCGCTCGATCGTGGCTTCGTGCTGTCCGATCACGCCGATTGGCCCGGCTTGTTGCGGGCGATCGACGCAACCGAAGCGCAACAGGTGATCGTCACGCACGGGCAGATTCCGGTGCTGGTTCGCTGGCTCACCGAACATGGGTTCGCCGCTTCGGCATTCGAAACCGAATATGGCGATGAAGAGGCCGGCGATGCAGTGATGTCGGAATCTGCGCACGAATCGGCATGAAGCGCTTCGCAAGACTTTTCAACGAGCTTGACACCTCGACATCGACCCGCTCCAAAGTCGATGCGCTCAAGCGTTACTTCACGCTCGCAGATGCCCCCGACGCTGCGTGGGCTGTCTACTTTCTCGCAGGCGGCAAGCCGCGGCAGGCGATCAATTCACGGCTGCTCCGCGACTTTGCAGTCGAGGCAAGCGGGCTGCCCGAGTGGTTGTTCGAAGAGAGCTATCAGGCTGTGGGCGACCTGGCTGAAACGATTGCGTTGCTGTTGCCACCGCCGGCTCTGCAGAGCGATGGCTCGCTTGCATTCTGGATCGAGCAACGGTTACTGCCGCTGCGTGGGCGTGCACCGGCTGACGTGCTGGCGGCGTTGACGACCTACGTTGCCGAGCTTGAGACGCCCGAGCGGTTCTTGCTGATGAAGCTGATCGGCGGCGGGTTTCGCGTTGGCGTGTCGCGCCTGCTCGTCATACGTGCGCTTGCCGAGCACTCCGGGATCGACGCGAAGCTCATCGCGCAGCGAATGATCGGCTATACCGACGTGTCGCTCGCACCCACGCCGGAGCGATACCTGTCGTTGATCGATTCTGGCGATCACGTCGTTGCCGACGGCCATCCGTATCCATTCTTCCTCGCGCATTCGTGGACGCTCCCGGTCGAGCGCATAGCAAACGAATTGGGAACGCCGTCGGACTGGTTGATCGAATGGAAGTACGACGGCATTCGCGCGCAATTGGTGCGCCGTAGTGGAAAGGCATGGCTCTGGTCGCGTGGCGAAGAGTTGATCACCGAGCGCTTTCCGGAAATCGTCGAGCGTGCACGCGCGTTACCGGATGGCACAGTACTTGACGGCGAAATTCTCGTGTGGCGCGACAACGTGCCGCAGCCGTTCGCTTTGCTGCAGCGGCGCGTCACCCGCAAGAGCGTGACGGCCAACGTGCTTCGCGAAGCGCCTGTAGCGTTCATGGCCTACGACCTGCTCGAACTCGGCGGCCAGGACTTTCGGCTAGAGCTGCAAAAGGAGCGGCGCGCTGCGCTCGAGCAGGTGGCAGACCAATACGGCGTGCTGATATCGCCGCCCGTTGCAGCGGAATCGTGGGAACAACTGGCGTCGATGCGCGAGCAATCGCGCGATCGCGGTGTCGAAGGCTTGATGATCAAGCACCTCGAGTCGACTTATCGGGTGGGCCGGACGAAGGAGGCGAACGCCAACTGGTGGAAATGGAAGATCGATCCATACGCCGTTGACGCGGTGCTGGTCTACGCGCAGCGCGGCCACGGTCGGCGGGCGAGTTTGTATTCGGACTACACATTTGCAGTATGGACATCCGAATCTGGAGCGCAGGAGCGTGCACTGGTGCCGTTCACGAAGGCCTACTCAGGGTTAACTGATGAAGAGATTCGCAAGGTCGACGCTGCAATTCGCCGCACGACGATCGAAAAGTTCGGGCCCGTGCGCAGCGTGACGCCGACAATGGTGTTCGAGATCGGGTTCGAGGGGATTCAGCGCTCACCGCGGCACAAGAGCGGGATCGCGGTTCGCTTTCCGCGCATGTTGCGTTGGAGACACGATAAGCCGGTCGAAGAGGCCGATACGCTGCGCGACACTGCAGGCGCTTCTGGCCGGCGCTGGCGGCTCGAACGCGCTGCGCGTGACATCGTGAACGACCGGCAACAACCATTTCCGCCGGGGCCGAATGTCGGCACTCAGCTGCGTGCGCTGCGCGCCAAAAGGGCGCGCGAAGGACGCAAGGCCGAAGCAGATGCGAACGCAGCGGTCCGGCATGAGCGGGGTGCACGCGCGAACGCGCAGCTGGTACTGCCGAGCGCCGAAGGCTGGTTCGCTGCGCGCGGATGGCAGCCGTTTCAATTTCAGCGCGAAGTGTGGCAGCACATTGCCGATGGTCGCTCCGGACTGCTGCATGCAACGACCGGATCGGGCAAGACATACGCCGTCTGGTTTGCGCTGCTAAATCGCGCGCTCGCCGGTGAAATTCGGCCAGGCGGTTTGCGGCTGTTGTGGCTGACGCCGATGCGTGCCTTGGCTTCCGACACCGCTCGCTCGCTGGCTGCTCCTCTTGATGATTTAGGGCTTGAGTGGAGCATCGGCGTGCGCACGGGCGATACTGACTCGGCCGAGCGTGCGCGTCAGTCCAAGCAGTTGCCCGAAGTGTTGATCACGACGCCGGAATCGCTGAGCCTGACGCTGACGCGATCGGATGCACAAGTGCAGTTATCCGATCTGGCAATGGTCGTCGTCGACGAATGGCACGAACTGATCGGCACCAAGCGCGGCGTGCAGGTGCAGCTAGCTCTGGCTCGGCTGCGCATGTTTGCACGCGAGCGCGCCGCGCAAGGCGCGGCAGTCCTCCGCCCCGGGGCGGGGGCCGGGGGTGGGGGGCGTAATGAGCGGCAACTGCCGAGTGTGGCCGACCCCAGACGCGCAGCTTCGCTGTGCGTCTGGGGGTTGTCGGCCACACTCGGTAACACTGAGCACGCGATGCGCGTGTTGCTCAATCGCGACGATGGTGTGCTCATTCAAGGACGGATCGACAAGACACTGGTGGTCGACACGCTATTGCCCGAAGAGCCTGGTCGGTTTCCGTGGGGCGGTCATCTCGGTATCAAAATGGTGCCACCGGTCGTCAGCGAGATCGCATCGTCTTCGACCACGCTGATATTCACCAACACGCGCTCGCAGGCAGAGCTTTGGTACCAGGCCATCCTCGAATCGAGACCCGAGTGGGCCGGCCTGATTGCCTTGCACCACGGGTCACTGGCGCGTGAGGTCCGTGACTGGGTCGAGCTTGGACTCAAGGAAGGTCGGCTGAAGGCGGTGGTCGCGACGTCGAGTCTGGATCTTGGCGTCGACTTTTTGCCGGTCGAGCGTGTGCTGCAGATCGGCAGCCCCAAAGGTGTCGCGCGCCTGCTGCAACGGGCGGGCCGGAGCGGACACGCGCCGGGGCGCGTGTCGCGCGTGACGCTGGTACCGACCAACACCCTGGAGCTCGTCGAAGCGGCCGCGGCAAGGAGCGCGCTACGCGACGGCCGCATCGAATCACGGCGGGCGCCCGAGCGTCCCGTCGACGTGCTCGTTCAGCATATCGTCACGATCGCACTCGGTACCGGCTTCATCGAAGAAGAGTTGCTTTCGGAGGTGCGCGACACGTGGAGCTACCGCGCACTGTCCGACGAAGACTGGCAGTGGGCACTCGACTTCGTCGGCCGGGGTGGCGAGGCGCTGCGCGCGTACCCGGACTATCAACGCGTGAGCCGAGACTCAGAAGGCGTGTATCGGGTCGATAGCGCCCGTATCGGGCAACGGCATCGAATGTCGATCGGCACCATCGTCTCCGACGCATCGATGCTGATCAAAACAATGAACGGGCGTGATGTGGGCGTGATGGAGGAATCTTTCATCAGCCGCCTGCGCAAGGGAGACACTTTTCTGTTCGGCGGACGCATGCTCGAGCTGGTTCGCGTGCACGAGATGACGGCCTATGTACGCACCGCGAAGAACAGACAAGGCGCGGTACCGCGGTGGATGGGCGCGAAGATGCCGCTCTCGAGTGAAATGGCAGATGCGGCGCTGCGCGAGCTCGAAGTCGCTCTCGCGGGAAACTACGACGCGCCCGAGATGCAGCTTGCACGGCCGTTGATCGAGCTGCAGGCCAAATGGTCGAAGGTACCTACGCGCGACACACTTGTCGTCGAATCGATGCGTTCGCGTGAGGGACGACACTTGTTCGTGTATCCGTTCGCAGGACGTCACGTTCACATTGGACTGGGATCGCTGCTCGCGTACCGAATCGGCCAGGGTACGCCGTCGACGTTTTCCATCTCGATGAACGACTATGGCTTCGAACTGCTGTCGCCGGTTGATATCGACTGGATGGGTGCATGGCAGGCGCGGTCCGATCAGTTACTGAGTTCGGAAAATCTGTTGGAAGATGTGCTGGCGAGCCTGAACGCAGGTGAGCTGGCGCGCCGGCGCTTTCGAGAGGTAGCGCGCATTTCAGGGCTGATCTTTCAGGGCTATCCAGGCGCCCCCAAGTCGATCAAACAGCTGCAGGCGAGCTCCGGGTTGTTCTACGAGGTATTCCGCAAGTACGACGCCGGAAATAAGCTGCTGGCGCAGGCCGAGCGGGAAGTCCTCGAACAGGAGCTCGACATCGAGCGGTTGCACGCGGCGCTCGCCCGCATGCGGGCGCAGAAGATCGTCTACCGGCTGCTTTCGCGCCCGTCGCCGTTTGCCTTTCCGCTGATGATCGAGCGGCTGCGCGAACAGGTGACCACCGAGAAGCTCGGCGCGCGCATCGAGCGGATGATTGCCGATCTGGAGCGTGCCGCTGCGGCGTGATTTCATACCAGATATTGTGCCCATAGGAGCAGAACGCCTATTTCTTGTATAGCTCTCGTGCACATTGCGCATGTCCTTCCAACCTTTTTGAGAGGAGAAACGCGTTGCTGACAAGCCATTTCCCTCTGAAAATCATCTTTTTCCTCTTGTATTTCACTCTGATTGGCTTAGGATCGCGTCACGCAACGAGAGCGCTCTCTGCAGTTTTGGATTGAGAACCCTGTCGCTGTGACCAACCCCGAGAAGGAGAAAAGTAATGGCAATGAAGAAGGCAAAGAAAGCGGGAAAGAAATCAGCCAAGAAGTCGACGGCTAAAAAAGCCTCCAAGAAAGTAGCGAAGAAGTCGGTCAAAAGAGCGCCGGCCAAGAAAGCTGCAAAAAAGAAGACAGCGCGTAAACCGAACGCGGCATTCATGAAGCCGATGATGCCTACCGGCCCGCTGGCAGCGATCATCGGCTCGAGTCCGATGCCGCGCACCGAAGTTACGAGCCAGATTTGGAAGTACATCAAGAAGAACAACCTGCAAGACAAAGCCAATCGCCGCATGATCAATGCGGACGAGAAGCTGCGCGCGCTGTTCGGCAAGGCTCAGGCGTCGATGTTTGAGCTGACCAAGTACGTCAGCAAGCACCTGAAGTAAGCGCTGTCAGGTTTTCGCACTGGAACAAAGGCCACGCGTGCGTGGCCTTTGTCTTTTCCGGGACGCCCTAAACGGTTTCGATCGGGCTGGGTGGACGAATACCCAGGACTTCGCGCTGTGCGCGAGCCACCGCTTCCGCTCCGCATGCCGACGGCATGGTTCGTTCGGCACGCGGTTGTTCGGTAGTCCCGGAGCCCAAAGTTATCTGCGGCGTGGCATCGACAAAGGTCAACGCAGCGAAAATGGCGATCGCGGCGGAGATGCGCGCCGGCAAGCCGCGCGACGTTTCCGTCTGCCGCTCTGCGTCATCGATCTCAAGTGGCCACCGCGAAGTCATCTCGTTCTCCATAGGACCGGTTTCGGTCCGCTGGCGAACAATAGTTGCTCCGATGCTAGAACTTGAATGGAAAGATCAGGCTGTCGCGAGCAGAGAATTCGACAACGCGACGGGTCGAATCACTGCGCCCAGCGCGAATGCCGCGGCAGCGAAGCCTGAAGAAACGTCATCTGGTCCGCGAGGATGCGCCGGTTGCTCAAAATGAAACCCTCGTTACGACATACCGCGTACGGGACATAACCGAGTGGCATGTTGGCTTCTTCCGGACGCCGATTGCCTTTGCGCGTGTTGCATGAGCGGCAGGCGGTGACAACGTTGGTCCATTCGTGCCGGCCACCGCGAGATACCGGGACGATGTGCTCAACGGTCAGATCGGTTTCGGCAAAACGATTTGTGCAATATGCGCAGATCTGTCTGTCGCGCACGAACAGCCGGTGCTTCGTTAGGCCGACGTGCGCATGTCCGAATGGAATTCGGTGCCGGCCACGGATCATCACGATCGAGCTGGTGACGAACTCCGAGCGCGCGCCGGTGGCCTCCTGTATGCCGCCTGCCATGCCGAAAAGGTTCTCGCCCAGCTCGGTAATAACTTTGCCCGCCGCGTAGTAACGCGCAGCACGCTGCATCAATGCCCAGCGAACCGGCTGCCCGTGGGAATCGATGACCAGAATCTTGGCGGTGATATCGGACCCGTACAACATCGCGGCACGAATTGTGCCACGAGGCATCGCACAGCCGTCGTCGCAAAAAAGCTAGTCGTTGCGGCCGCCGTCTCGTATCGCCCAGGGGTCCAGCCCGGTCTCGGTCCGCTTGACCACTCCCGCCGGGTCGAAATACACAAACATCGCAGCCTTGAATCCGCCGTACGTGTAGTAGCGATACATCCACGCGCTTTCGTCGCGCAGCCGGTAATAAAACGTCTCGGCGGGTTGGCCGAAGTCGCGCAACACGTCCTCGCGCGTGTCTTTGCCGGACCGCACGCGCGCGAACGCAGCGTCGGTCATCATCTGCTCGACGTTAGCGAGCCGGCCTTGCGCATCGAAATTGGCGTTCCACACCGACTGATCGAACGGCTGATTCGAATACTGGAGCCGCGTGCCGCCGCCCGGCAATGAATAGCGCCCTGTCGGATTGCCGAGCTTGGTGCGCGCTTCATCAAGCGTCGTTCCGGGTGACAGTGAACTGGGAGTGGCACACGCCGCCAGCGTGGAGACCGCTGCAGCGAACAAGACAGTTTTAAGTGGACTCATCACACAAACTCCTGCGGGAGCGCTAGCTCATTGATCTTATGACGGAAGTGCTGCCATGCGATGGGTGAAACGAATCGCACCGACGCTGGGAGCAATCGTCGTGCTGCCGCTAGGCATTGGACTCATTTTGCCGTCAACGTTCAAGTTCAACGCTCGATAGACGCGCGGTGACACCGGACAAGATAAACCCCGCTGCTCGCCGAACGCGCGAATGGCAAAGAAGGTCCGCCAGGAGCCACGCGCGGGGACCTGTCACAACCATGATCGCGATGCTCGATAGACTGTCGACGCCTTCTTTCCCACTTTGACGCATGCCGGCCCGACCGACCGAGACTGAACTCAAGCTTCTGCTTGCTGCAGCGCACGTCGACCGGGTAAGGAGAAGTCCCGTCCTAGCTGATCGGTGTGTTCCGAAATAGATATCGACAATGTTTATTACGACACCAAAGATCGACTGCTGCAGCGCCATCGGATGTCGCTGCGCGTGCGCCAGATCGGGCGGCAGTGGGTTCAGACGCTTAAGACTGCATCCGAATCCAGCGGCGCCATCGGCCGTCGCGGCGAGTGGGAGACTCGCGCACCGGTAGTAAGCGGACAGGGCAGGCTCGACGTTGCGCGGCTGAGCGAGTCGCCGCTCCCCGCGCTGCTGGCAAAACAAAGGACGCCGGCCAGGTTGGAACCTGTCTTCAGCACTCGAGTACGACGCGCGCTGTGGAACGTCGAGCGCAGCGATGGCGCGATCGAAGTGGCTCTCGACGTTGGTGAGATCAGTGCCGAGCGCGAGGGTCGATCGCTGCAAGAACCCATTTGTGAAGTCGAACTTGAACTGAAGCGTGGCGACCCGCCGGCATTGATCGAGTTGGCTCTAGAGCTGCTGAAGGCGGACGGTAAAACAGTCGCCGGTGCTAACGCCCGCGGCGTCGCAGCAAGGCCGAGCGCGGCTATCACCTCATGTCGCAACAGCCTGCACCAGCAGTCAAGGCCTCTGCGAAAGGGTTCGTCGAAGAACCTGACAAAGCGATCGACCACCGCGAGCGCGCTGCGAGCAGTGATCGCACACGGTCTGGCGGTGCTAACGGCCAACATTGAGCTGTTGCTCAGCTATGACGATCCCGAGTATGTCCATCAGTCGCGCGTTGCGTTGCGCCGCGTGCGCTCCGCGATACGACTTTTTGATCGAGAAGAACGTGATGTGCCGCGCTGGCTGAGCGATGAGCTGCGATGGTTTGCGCGCGCGCTCGGCGAAGCGCGCGACTGGGACGTGATCGCCGGCGAAACGCTGCCGTCGCTGACCGACGCGATCGGTGCCGATGCGGTGAAGCTGCTCGTTGCGAAAGCCGACGTCAAGCGCCGGCAGGCGCGCGCGAACATTCGCAAAGCAGCTCGATCGTCGCGCTACGCAGCACTCGTGCTCAACGGTGAAGGATGGTGCATGACGCCGGTGCCGGCAGGCGCCGCATTGCTTGTCGATGCGGCGGCTCCAGCGTCTAAGTCGTGCGTCGAAGAAACTATTCAAGCGTGCGCGTTTTTTTGCGGCGCTGTCGGCGCCGCGGCGGCATCGAAGTGCGAATCCTTGCGAAGCGCTTGCGCTATGCGCTTGATTTGTTCGCCGTTGTGTTGCCCAAGCAGGCGACCGAGCGCTACATCGAAGCGCTGGCCGAATTGCAGGACGTGCTGGGACAGTTAAACGATGCGGCGGTGGCGAAGGCCGTCTTGCCGCAATTGTCGAAATCAAATCGACTCAAGAGGTCGGCCGCGACGTGGTTTGACTCCGTTGAACCGGATCGCGTCCATGACGCGGAGCGTCGGTTACTGAAGCTTTCCTCCTCACAGAAGCCCTGGCAATAGCGGCGCACCGCGCAACTTTCCAGCCAACCCAAAGTGTCGGGTGAACGACCGTCAGTGGCTGCGAAGTGTCGGTGCGGTTCTCGCCGAGCGTGCGCGTCAGAAACTGACCGTGAGCTGCAAAGTTTCCGAGTAATTGCCAGCCGGAACGAACTGCCCGGAAGGTGCGACGCCGGTCATCGTTTGATTCACTGCAAACGAATTGTTGCCGTTAATCGTGAAGGAGCCTGACGGAAATGTCCCACAGCCCGCGTTTCCCCAGACGGTGCTCGTCGCGTTCTGGTAAATGTTGTAACCGATGGTCGCATCGAGCGCCGGCTGGCGTCGCATCGTGCGTCCGGTAGCGCCCACACAGGTGCCCGACGAGCCATTCGTGAGCTGCATCGACCAATTAACAGTGACGCTACCCGGGGGCGGGCTGTTCTGACAGTTGAGCGTCACGGTCACCGTGGCATTCGCCGCCGAAAGCGGGTCATAGGTCATGAAGTTCATCGCGCCGGTGGTCGAGACCGAGCAGCTGACGGCCGCGTTGGCAGGCAGCGTTGCAACGAACAGAGCAGCGGCGAGCAGACCCTGAAATACCCGCGCGGCGATCATTTGACCTCCGTACACACGAACGGGCCGAGCGTCGGAATCGCCTCTTTGGGCGGCGCGGTATAGCCGGCGATGAAACTGCAGCGCCCGTTTGCCAGCTGCGCGGTGTAGCGCGCCGATGGCGGCAGGTCCGGTACGAAGATTTCGCCGTTGTGGCCCGACACGAAACTTTGCACGACGTCATGCGACCGAACCGTGATACCCGCCGGCAACGGCGAGCCGTCAGCAAGGCGGACTGCGAGCACCGCGCCGATCCGGCGGCGCGCTTCGTAGTCGGCCAGCGTGCCGGCGCGGTAGCTCGGCACGACCTGCAGGTCGCGGTGCCTGATCGTCACATCCATCGGCAGATCGCGCTCGTCGATCGTGATGCGGTTGGCGGAGTATGCACTCAGCCGCGGCAAGACGATCAGGCCTTCTTCGTTGGTGCGGCCGATCGGGTTGCCGCCGTGGAACACCCGCACGCCTTCGACATCGCCGACCTTCACGACGCCGAAACTTTCGGTGATCAGGCGGCTGGCGAACGCAGTGCCGGCAATCACTCCAACCCCGCCGCTGGCGGAGGCACGTACCGCGCTCGTTCCCTCAAACGAAGACGCTTCCAGCGTGTACAGGCCATAGGGCCAGGTGTAGGCGAGTCCGGCGTCGACCTGTTCCTGCGTCGTCGCCCGCAACCGGTAGCCAAACCCCTGGTCGGTTGGGTAGCTGCGCTGAACCGTTGCGCCCGCGTAGGAGTTGCGTTGCGGCCCGCTGCGATCCGCGGAGCCATCCACGGACACCATCGTTCGGCCGTCGAGCGGCACCGACAGGCTGGCGAACACCGAGGTGCTGCCCGATCCGCTGTAAGCGCGTGACACCGAAACGTTAAAGAATATTCCACGCGGTAGCGTCACGGAGTAGGTCAGTGCGACGGTGTCAGTGCCCGGCAGTCCTCGGTATCGCTGGGCGGCCCATGCGAGACCGAGCGAACCGGAAGCGCCCAAGTTGGTTCCTGCAGACACATACGACTGCCGCTGCAGCACCGGTGACAACTCGTCGCCGATCAACCGGAACTCCGGGCTGGCCCAGATCGAGCGCGCGGAGAAATTGAAGAGGCGCCCCTGATATTCATAGCCTCCAAGCAGCAAGTGACCGCTACCTGCATCGCCATCGCTGACAGCGGCGCCGGCAGTCACGATGCCTGCCACGCCGGGCGACCAGTCCACTGTTGCGCCGAGCGCACGCACGGTGTCGTCTGCCTCGAAGCGACCTTCGACGGTCAGACGATCGTCGATGCCGCGCCGCCAGTAGCCCGACCCCATCGCACTGCCATAGTCGAAGCTTTCCAGACCGTAGTTCTGGCGGGTCGCACCGAGAGCGATCTGGAATTCGTCGAGCCCGCCGCGCAGCAGCCGGCGGCTGGCATAAAAGGGCTGCGTGATGACCTGTTGCTGGCCGAACGCATCGCGCACCACCAGTTGCACATCGCCGGCGCCGGTCACCAGAGGAACATCGTTCAGCGTGAACGGACCCGGCTGCACTGGCTGTGTCGCGATCCGCGCGCCGTTGACGAATACGTCGACGGTCGAAGGCACTATCGCGGTGCCAGCAAAGGCCTGCAACGGATAGGTGATCAGATTTGGCTGCAGCAGAAAGTTGGTCCCGTACTGGATGCCGCCGAAGCGCACGCTGCGACCCCAGGCGCCGGCCTGCGTGAAGCTGTCGCCCAGCTGCAGCGTGCGCAGGCCGTCGCGATCGTCGCGGCGAAATGCGGTGTCGAAGCGCACGATGCGGTCCGTGGTCTGGCTGCTGGGTCCGGCGCTGTTGGCGGCTGCGGTGGCGATCAGCGAGCCGGTGCCGGCACTTGCGCCGAGCTCGAAGAAGCCCGAGCCATAACTGTCCGCCGACGACGAGTAGCCAAACAGCGTGTAGTTCAAGAAGCCGGCGAGCGGTGCAGGCGACAATGGCAGCTTGCCGGCGCCGAAATAAATGTCGTCGCGTGCAAGCAGTGCCGGAGGAATATTCAGGATAAGCCGCTGGAATTTCTGTTCCAGATTGGCATGCGCCCCAGGCAGGTCGGCGATGGCGATGAACGACCGGTCTTCGAACTGCAGTGGTGTTGCGTTCGGGACATTGACGCGCCACTCGCGCAGCGCTGCTGCATCGATCGCGATCACCGCGCCGCGTTCTACGAGCGCGAACGCCAGCCCCTTCGGCTGCCCGTTGACGAACGCGTCGAGCACCAGCAATCTGGCGCGCCGCAGTAAGCGCGGACAATTGCGCCAGCACGTTGTCCTGCCGCCGCCGCGGGCGGAGCGCCGCAGGCCAACGCGGCGGCAATGGCCCCGGCGATCGCGCTAGCGCGCGGCCGGAACGTCGACCGACACGCGCTGATCGTCATCGTCGTTGCCGACCAGTTGGAGCGCGAGCGCTCCCTTTGCCGTCTCGGGCAGATCGATCACGAACGACGACTTCGCCAGCACGACGATGCGCGCGACGGTATCGAGTAAGCGCGTGCCGTCGAGCACCTGCACATCACGTAGCCGCAGATGCCGCCCGCCGCTGTTTTCAGCGACCAGCCGACTCCGATCGCCGACGTGTTCGAGACGCCACGTGACCGCCGGCTGGCCGCGAACCACCGGTTCGACGAACAGCGGAATGTCCATCGCGATCGTGATGCGGAAGCCCGGCGCTGACGCGGCCGCTGCACCTCTGGCACTTCGCTGAAAACTAAACGATAGGCGCGCTCGACGTCGGGCGGGCGGCGCGCCACGCGACGCCACGCGGACTAACTGTTGCTCGCCCGCAGCTAGCTTGAAGATCGGCGGGTTAATGATCAGGTCGCGCGTCTCGTCCCGCGACATCCTTGCTGTTTTGCGATCCAAGCATATGGTCGGGCCTGGATAACCAGTCTCGTCGCTGCCGGTGTTGGTGACGACGACCGAACCTGACACTCGCTTCGGCGCGATCGTCAAACCGATCGGAGACAGCCCGAATCCTGAGGCCGCCGCCTAACAGCAGTGGCCAGCAGATCAGACCGAGCCAGAGTCCGCTCAGAGCGCCCCGCACGCTCATAGCGCCGCTCTCGCTTCAGTAACTGACCGACACCGAAACCGTGTCGGTATAGAGGAGACCGGCCTGCGAGCCGAGTGTGTTTGCGTCAAGCGTCGTTTGGACGCGCAGAGCTTCACCGTGCTGGGCCCACCGGTCGCGGCAAAGGCGGAGCTTGCGGCAAGCGTGCGTCAGCGCCATCCCACAGTCGTGTCGCGCCAAGTGGCACACGATGTGTATTCCGCCCCGCTTAACGTCGGCTGGCTGGATGTCATACGAAATGTAAATTCGCGACGCCGTTGCGCATCCGTCGCACGCCACCGCCGGTAGGATTCGCGCCGGTGCTAACGCTTATTAGCGGTGCTGCGCCGCGGTTGCACGTCAGCGTGACGATGCCTTCGGCAGTGACCGCAGTTGACGCCGTTGGCGTATGGGAACCGAAATTTGCCTGTTGCGTCGGTGCCTGACACTGCAGGTTGCTCTGCACCTGTCACCGAGACAGTCACGTTTACAGCTCGGCCTGCGCCATCGCAGCCATCGGTAAACCCGCGAGTAACACGCCGGCCGCGAAAACACGAATGAATTTGCTCATTGCCGATTCCCTTAAGTGTCGTCTGAACCGGCGCAATGTAGCCAGAAGGCGCTATTCAAAACTGGCGAAATGCCTGTCAGACGTAGGTCACTTCATCGCTGCAGGTACAAATTGCAGATGCGTGCCTCGACGAGCAGTGAATGTAGGAGAAATTCGTACGTCATCAGAGGCGAAACGCTGACATCGTTGCGCGACGAAGTTCTCGAATCGCCACGGAAATGCGCTTCTTAACAAGTAATACGTGCCAGCGTTACGACGGAAAAATGTATACGCGCGTCGACGTGAACACGGCGCCATTCACTTGCAGAGGCAGATCGATGTTGCGAACTGTAGTGAGGTTGTGCGCAGGGCTGCTCGGCGCCGTGCCGCTGTACGCGCATGCAGGTCCGGTGGCGGCCAGGCCGATCGTAGTGCCGCCCGCACATGAGCCGCTGCAGGCAGTATTTCAGGCGTGCAATCAGCGCTTCGACGGTCGTCTTAGCTACGCGTTTCTGCCGTCGACTGCGCGCTCGGCAGGATTCGACCGGCTCGAAGCGGTCACGCTGACTAGCGCCGATCTGACCGGCGACGCGCGCGAGCGCCGATGGATCAACACGCTCAACGCCGTGTACGCGCCCGATGAAGGCCCGCAATTCAGCGTGCAGTACGGCGGCAGGCTGATCGAGCGCAACGACGCCATTGGTGGCAGCAGTTACACGGATCTGTTGTCGCTGGAGATTCAGCACGAGTTTGCATCGGGCTGGAACGTCGCCTCGCACATCGGTGCACGCCATTCGTGGGATGCCGACGCTGTCGATTACAGTGCCGGCGCTTCAGTCGGTGTGCGGTTGCTGCACAACGTATGGATCGCTGCGCGCTACAACCCGCTTGGGTTCAACGATCCGGACTTCTCCGGCACCGCCTATAGCGCCAAGGGCTTTTTCCTGAAGATGCGCATCGTGCTCGATGAAGTGCGAAGCTCAGACAGCAACAGCGACATTGCCAGGCTGCGCTGGTAACGCACTGCTTAACGAGGCCTCAGCACGCGCGGTGGGAAATAGGGCTTCTTCAGCGCGCGTCCTTGCCCCAAAACGAAGCCGGTATTACGCGCCAGATTCAATTGTTCTTCGCGCTCAATGCCGGCGAGCACGAATGTTTCACGCGTCAGTCCAAGCGCATTAACTTCGCGCGACATCTCCTGCCACGTTTCCTCGCGTGAACTGATCGGCGCAAGCATCTTCGCGAAGTCCGGCGCAACGAAGTCGATCGCCGACATCTCCATGCTCGGACGCGGCTCTGCAAAGCGATAGCCGACGGCGATCTGGTACGAGCGCAGCAGATCGATGAACTCGCGCACGCGATACGGCCAGCGCAAACGCTCCATTGCACCGCGCAACAAAACGGAAAGTCGATGCGCGGTATATCGATGCGCCTCCAAAACGTTGGCGAATGCTTCCAGCGATCGTTCGACCGAACCGAACGACACCGTGACGGCGACGCGCTCGACCCTTTCGTGCTCGAGCATCGAAAACGCGTGCTCCATTGCGGCCAGCTGAATTTGGGAACGCAACGAACGATCGGGCTCGAAGTCGGCGGTCCAGACATAGAGCTCGTCGAACCAGCGCTGCGATCCCACCAGTGTTCGCGTTGGCCACACCAGCGCGCGCACGCGCGAGCCGAAGCGACTCAGCGAATCAACGGTGGGATCGAGTTCGACTTGGTGGCTGCCAAGCTGCTCGGAGTAGAAGGTCTTGCTTGCCATTAATGACAGATGGTGCCACCGCTTTGCAAAATGCAGCGGGTGGCCGATTCTCTGCTAAATACCCGAACTACGGAGTACTAACTTCGCGTGGGTAGCGTAGGAGGCGGATATGGCATTCGAATCGCGCGCCCCTGGCCGAGTTCGAAGCCGACGCGGCTGGCCGACTGCTGCTGCTGGCGCGTTTCGAGTGCACCGACGATCGTGCTCTTTGTGTCGAGCGAAAGCGCGCGAACCTCGAGCGCAAGATCGTTCCAAGCGTCGGCGCGGGAGGAGGTGGTGGCAAGCACCTTGGCAAAGATCGGCTGCACCAGATCGATGCCGGAAAGCTCCATGCTGACGCGCGGCGCGGAGATGCGGTAGCCGACCGGAAACTGCCATCCACGCAGCATGTCTGCAAATGCGCGCAACCGATAGCGCGAACGCAAACGCTGTGGCGCGCCGCGCAACATCACGAACATTCGATGCGCGAGCAGCAGATTTTTTTCGAACAGCTCAGTCAGCGGATCCAGCGAGCGCTCCACTGTCCCGAACGAGACCGTGACGCCTATGCGATCGACAAGGTCGTAAGCGAGCCAGTCGAAGGCATTACGCAGCGCATGAATCTGAATGCCGGCACGCTCTGTCGTCGACGCGCTACCGCCTTCGGTCCACAAATACAGCTCATCGAACCAGCGCTCGGGGCCGTTCAGCGAACACGTGGGCCACAGCGTGGCGCGAACCGAGCCGCGAAAGCGACCGACGCTTTCGCCGGAAGATGGAGTGGGCGAGCTTTGCGGGGTCATGCGTCACTGAAGCCAAAAGGACCTGGCATTCTGTCGGGCCGATGTGGGCTGAACATACCCAGAATAGGCGGTGGCAGACGGTTGAGCGTCCGACGGACGGCCGGTGCGCGACGGAGCGCGTTAACGAGTGGCGCTATGCGCGACTTGATGATCTCCTTGTGCATCGAGCCGTTCTGGCAGAAATCATGCCGCGCGTCGATGTTCGGGGAAATGTGTTGTCAGCTCGCTGGGCGCCGCGATTCCGCGCTCGGTAATGATGCCGGTGATCAGTCGCGCCGGCGTAATGTCAAACGCCGGATTGGCCACTGCGGTGCTCTGGTCAACGATTCGTACGCTGCCAACTTCTCCGTCCACCCCGATTCCAGTCAAGCGAGTTATCTCCTCGCCTGCACGCTCTTCAATCAGCACATTGGACGCGTCATGCAGCGACCAGTCGATGGTCGGCGACGGAACCGCTGCATAAAACGGCACATTGTTGTCATGTGCCGCCAGCGCCTTCAGGTAGGTGCCGATCTTGTTCGCGATGTCTCCGCCCGAGGTGACGCGGTCCGCGCCGACGAGAACAACGTCCACATCGCCTCGTTGAATCAGATGGCCGCCGGCACTGTCGACGATCAAGGTATGCGGCACGCCGTGCGCCGCCAGTTCCCACGCAGTCAACAGGCCTTGGTTTCGCGGTCGAGTTTCGGCGACCCACACATGAAGCGGAACGCCGGCATCGTGTGCCTGATAGATCCCCGAGAGCGCGGTGCCGTAGTCGACCGTCGCGAGCCAGCCCGTGTTGCAATGGGTGAGCAGCTGCAATGGACGCTTGGCGCCAGCGTGCATTGTTTGGAGCAGTTCGGCCGCGTGCTTTCCGATCGACTGATTCAGTGCGACGTCCTCATCGGCAATGCCGCGCAGCTTCCAGCCACGCAGCGCTGCTTCGCTGCGTAGCCGGCAACGGCGCAGTAAGTCCCGCATTCGATCCAAAGCCCAGCGCAGATTTACCGCGGTTGGGCGCGCAGCGTTCAGACGTTGATGGGCAAGAGCGAGATGCGCATCGCTTGCTCTGTCGTGCATCGCGAGCGCCAGGCCATAAGCGCCGGCGACGCCAATCAGCGGCGCGCCGCGCACCACCATCGTCTTGATCGCCGCGATCATGTCCTCGCTGCTTGTCACGGTGCGCGTGGAAAACGCATGCGGCAACCGCGTTTGGTCGACGATGCCGACAGCGTCATCGCCAATCGGCCAGATCGAGCGATAGTGAGTCGTGCCGACGTTCATGCAACAACGTTAGCGCGGTTCATCGAAAACAAAAACGGCCCTGCATTGGCAGGGCCGTTAGCGGAGGTTGCTCGGCGTTAGAAGCGATAGCCGAAGCCGAACGTGTAGGCATCGACGTCGTACTTCGGATTGAGATTGTCCTGGCCTTCGGTGCGGTCCCAGTCGAAACGAACGTGCCATTGGCGAGTGAAGTCGAATGTTCCGCCAAGACCGTAGACCCACTGGCCCTTGCGTTTCGCGCGCCTCAGAGTTGAAGTAGGTCATCGCGCCGGTCGTGTTGTCTTGTACCGCCGCACTGCCCAGCGAACTTGGCCGTTACTGCGCCGTATCCGAGCTTGGCGTGCAGTCCAACCGGCCCCAGTGGAGCGCGCAAGACAGCCAACAGTGCGATAAGCCTGGGTGCGGCCGTCGCGCAGAGCTTGGCAGAGCAGTTGTGCCGGCCGGCGGATTCAAAAGAAACCCCGGTTGCTGCGCCGTGCCGAAATGAATGTACGCGCCTTCCATGCCGATCCACGGCCGGACCATGTAGCCGGCCTGCACTCGCCATGCTGAGCCGTCTTCGTCACAATCACTGCCGGCGCAACGGTCGCAAAAATCGTGATAGCGCGAGACGCCATAGCCCGCGCCGATATAACCCGGCGGCGACGGAAGCTGTTGAGCCGCCACCGTCGCGGCCGCACACGTCAATAACGCTCCGACCAACAAGTTGCGCATACCCTCTCCTGTATAGAGTTCGGCGGAGTCTAATCAGACCTCCGGCTGCGAGCAACGGCAACCGTACAATGTTTACGTCATGTCTCATTCATCACTTATTCGGCCGATTGACCTGGGCTTTTGTGTGCTGTGCGCTTCTGCCGTTGATGTGGGTGGGCGACAGCCATGCGCAGGACAGTGACCGTCGTGGCTTCTTGTGGGAAGTGCGCAAAGGCAAGCAAATCGCCTGGCTGCTGGGCACGATTCATGTCGGACGACCGGAGTTTTATCCGCTTGCCGCCGTCGCGGCTCGCGCAGTTAAAGCGAGCCGACGCGATCGTGCTGGAAGCTGACGTTTCGGATAGCGCGCGCGCAATCGCGGCCACGCAGAAGTATGCGCAGTACCCGGAAGGGACGCCGGGTCTGGAAACCCGACTGACTCCTGAGATGCGGCAGCGCGTCGAGTCGCTGTTGTCACGCAATCAGCTCGATCCTGCGCCGATGATGCGGATGAAGCCGTGGATGCTTGCCAATGTGCTCGCGTTGTTCGAGGCCGCGCAGGCGGGCTACGTGCCGGCCTATCGGTCGAGGCTTACTTGCTGCGCGTCGCCAAGACCGACAGCAAGCCCATTCTGGAATTCGAAGGCATCGAGCAGCAGTTCGAGCTCTTCGAGAAGGCGCCATGGGCGACGCAGATCTCGTTTCTCGAAGAGGCGCTGAAGGCAGTCGAGTCGCGTGGCGCGCGACGCGAATTGAATCGAATCGTGCAGGCGTGGGAAACGGCGGATCGAGGCTCGCTCGAACGGCTGCTCGTCGAGATGCGTGCGCAATCGTCAGTCGGGCTCGCGCTTTACGGTCGATACGATTTTGCTGGGCCGCCATCCGCAGATGGTGCGCAAGATCGAGACGATGATGGCCGACGGCAAGTCCTATGTTTTCGCGGTCGGCGCGCTGCATCTGGTCGGCCCGCAAGGGCTGGTCGAGTCGTTACGCGCGCGTGGCTACACGCTGACTGAGCTGTGACCGCTGCGTTGCGGCCGAGCGCGTTTGACGCGCTGAATTGCAGGTTCAGATCGGCAACGCGGAATGGATTCTGTCTGGCAGGGCGCACGGTGTATTGGTGGGAGCGCCGTTGGCTTGTCGTGGCCGACGTTCATTTCGGAAAAGCCGCCACGTTTCGCGCACTCGGTGTGCCGGTCCCCCACGGAACGACTTCGGACACCTTGACGCGTCTCACCGATCTGATCGACCACTTGCAGCCGACGACGATCGTGTTCCTCGGCGATCTGTTTCATGCGCGCGAAGCCCACGCGAAGCTACCTTGGCAGCGCTCTATACGAATGGCGCGAGCGCTATGCGTCACTCGACTTGTTCTGGTCGAAGGTAATCACGATCGCAAAGCAGGTGCGACGCCGGCGGGACTGCGCATTCACCGCGAATCCGATCCGTGGCGAGTCGACACGCTTCGCTTTTTGCCATTACCCGCGCTTTGTGCACGACGTTCGCGCTTGCCGGGCATCTGCATCCGGCGGTTCGTCGTCATGGGCGCGCCGATGACAGCGTGCGGCTTCCGTGCTTCTGGACTGCGGTGGCGCGACGGATTGACGGTGCTGCCGGCCTTTGGCGGGTTTACCGGCGGCGCAGCCATCGACCGCGAAGAAGGCGATCGCGTTATTGCAGTCGCCGAAGACCGCGTGGTCGAAGTACCCGGGCGCCGAGCTACGAATTCTTGAGCTTCGCGCGCCTGCGGCCAAAACAGGTAAGCGTCCATCGCCAGCACGCCGCTGATCGACACCCGCGTCAAGAACTCGACGCGCGGGCCTACCGCTCGCTGCGGCTGCGCCAAATGC
Source organism: uncultured beta proteobacterium (assembly GCA_963729165.1). Classification (GTDB taxonomy): domain Bacteria; phylum Pseudomonadota; class Gammaproteobacteria; order Burkholderiales; family Burkholderiaceae_F; genus JACCZX01. The sequence goes on along the minus strand of CAVSMM010000013.1, from coordinate 66,123 downwards.
AACGAACAGCGGCAGAAATGCTCGGGCGTGGGATGCGCGCGCAACGCGTTCGGCGCGAGCTCGCGCCATCGAACGAGGTTCGTCTGATCGTTGTGTCGCAGCGCTGTCGCGATCCATTCGCGAAACTCGCGTCACGTACGGGATCCTCGCGCCGTCGGTCGGCGATCGCCATCGCGTTGCGGCGCGCTTGCGCCATCCACTCGCGCAGGTTGTGCGTCATATGTCCGGAGCCGATGATCAACACGCCTTCACGTGTCAGCGGCGCCAGCGCCGCGCCGACGCGCAGATGATGTTCGGCATCGAGCGAAGGTTGAATCGACACCTGCATCACTGGCACGTCGGCGTTCGGGAACATCCGCCGCAGCGGCACCCACGCACCGTGATCGAGCCCGCGGCACCGTTGCTGGTGGCTGTCAAGCCGCCGAATTGAGCATCTGGATCGCCGCGCTCGCGATATTCGGGCGCGCCCGACGCCGGATAGCGAATCTTGTAGAGCTCCGCCGGAAATCCGCCGAAATCGTGAATCGTCTCGGGCTGCCGCGCGGTCGAAAGCATCGGCAGCTCGGTTTCCCAGTGCGCCGACGCAATCAGCACTGCCGCCGGGCGCGGCAGCGTACGGCCGAGCTCGGTCCACCGCTCACCCGCGCGCCCGGCATCGATCGCGTGCATCGGCGAGCCGTGCGAAACGAAAACGGTCGGAAGGACAGCTCACTACTTCACCAGCCCTTCCGCTTTCAGTGCCTCCTGCACGTGCGGCCGCGCCGCGACGCGCTTCATGTAAGCTTTGCAGCGCCGGCCATCGAGCCATATCGATGCCGGTCGACTTTGCCCAGTTCGTCGACCGTGAATAGGTAGGCATCTGCCACGGTGAATGTCGGCCCGGTCAGATACTCCTTGTCGCCGAGTTGCTGGGAGATCCAGTCGATAGCGCTACGCCAGCTTTTCGCGCTGCTTAGTCTTGACCTCATCCGGCGTGCTCGGATCGAACAACGGCGAGTATTGTTTGTGCACTTCGGCAGTGATGAAATTCAGCCATTCCTGCAGCTGGTAGCGCTCGATGCTTCCATTTTCGCGGAGCCAGTTTTGCGGCCGGGGCCTTGTCGGCGATGTATTGCACGATGGCCGGTCCTTCGGTCAACCGTGTGCCGTCATCGAGTTCCAATACCGGCACGTAGCCTTTTGGGTTGATCGAATAGAAGTCACCTCCGTCGGCGAGCTGATGCGTCTCAGGTTGACTTTGACCGGTGTGAACGCGAGGCCGGATTCGCGCAAGACGATGTGGGGAGAAAGCGAGCAGGCGCCCGGAGAAAAGTAGAGTTTCATTGAAGTCCTTTCATGATCGTTGTTGCGGTCAAGCCGTCGCAGCCGCGCTCGCCGGTTTTGCATTGAATGCCGACGCAGCGCGTAAGCGCCGTCACCGAGCAGCGCTTGAACGAGCGCCGCAACAGCTCAAAAACGCCGGATATTCCCACCCTCCCTTAGGCGCCGTAAAAAGCCATCCGTTTGGCGCATGTGCCCAGGTCGCCCCCAGCAGCACGGGTATCAGTAGCGCGGCGACCCAGCGTGTTCCGACGCCGAGCAGCAGCATCGCGCCGCCGACCAGTTCGGCGCAATCGTGACGTACGCGAGAACTCCAGGCAGGCCGATCGACTGCAAAAAACTGCACAGTGCCGGGCAACGTGAAGACAAATACTTTCAGTAATGCATGCGCAATGAACATTGCGCCAAGAGCTAGTCGCAACGTGAATGCTGCGTAAGGCGCTGTGCGAGAGTCGATCATCGATTCTCCTATTGGTTTCGATAGCTCGCAATGTAGATGCGCTCGCGATCCGGACAAAGGTCACTGTCCGCAAATGTCCGTCCCGAAATACGGGAGAATCCGCGCAATGGATCGCTGGTCTGCGATGCAATCGTTTGTGCGCGTTGTTGAAAGCGGCAGCTTCGTCGCGGCCGCCGAGCGGCTGGGCACATCGACGTCATCGCTGTCGCGCCAGATCGCGGATCTCGAACAGCATCTTGGAGCGCGCCTGTTCAATCGAACGACGCGCCGGCTCTCGCTGACCGAAAGCGGACAGGCGTTCTATGAACGCTCGGTGGCGCTGTTGAGCGATCTGGCCGAGGCGGAGGCATTGTCGGCCAATCGGCGGTCGCACCGCGTGGCACTTTGCGCCTGACGTGTTCGCTACAACATGGCGGAAAACGATGGCGCGCGCGATAGCCGACTTTGTCGAACAGTTATCCCGGACATCAAGTTCGATCTTGTCGTTTCCGACCGGATCATCGATCTGGTCGACGAAGGCTTCGATCTCGCTATCCGCGTTGGGCAAGTGGGCAGTGACCGGCTCGTGGCGCGCCGTCTGGGGTCGATGCAGTTGATTGCGTGCGCTTCCCCTGACTACTTAAGACGGCATGGAAGTCCGTCAACACCCGCAGACCTGGCAACGCGCAACGTGTTGACATATGCGTACGCAAGTGCGCCGAGCAGTTGGCGTTTTACGGATTCCAGTGGTCAGTCACATGAAGTACGTGTGACCGGCAGCCTGCATGCGAACAGTGGGGAGGCGCTGGTAGCGGCGGCGATTGCCGGGTTAGGCATCGTGTGCGAGCCCGATTTTCTGGTCGAAGATGCCATCGCAGCAGGCAAGTTGATGCGCGTATTGCCCGGGTTTGAGGGCACTCGGGGTGACATCTGGGCTGTGTACCCGAGCCACCGGCATTTGTCGCAGAAAGTGCGGCTGTTTGTCGACCACGTCAAGAGCTGTTCGACCAAGGCAACGAACCTCAACTAGTCGCGGACCTCTAATCGGCCGGGTTGACTCTCGCAGCCGCGTCTGAAATAGTACGAACGTTCGATTTTTAATTCCTCGCATGCCAATTCCTTTCTCCCGCATCGATCGTCCGATGTTGCCCTCGCAAAGGCGAAATCTGACGCGTGCGGCGATCGTCGAAGCGGCGCTGCAGGCCGCGAGCCGCGATGGGCTGGAAGGGCTGACGATTGGAAGGCTTGCCGACTCAGATGCAGATGAGCAAGAGCGGAGTCTTCGCGCATTTCGGGTCGCGCGAAGAACTGCAGCTCGCAGTGCTGAAAGCGTACTTGCAGCGGTTCGTCGACGAAGTGCTGAGACCGGCGGTAACAAAGCCGCGTGGATTGCCGCGGCTCGAAGCAATTCTTGAGCGTTGGGTTGCATTTTTGGCGCGCGAGTTGACTCGTGGCTGCATCATGATCGCCGGCGCGGTTGAATACGACGATGTTCCGGGCCCGTTGCGCGACGAGATGGTCGCGATCATCACCGGCTGGAAGCGCGAACTGCATCAAGGCGATCCGGCAGGCGATGAGCGAAGGGCATCTGAAGCCAACGTGGATGCGCAGCAACTCGTTTTCGAGATCTATGGGCTGATGCTTGCGATGCATCAGGATGCACGCTTGCTGCGATCGGCCGACAGCGCCAAGCGCGCGCGCGCCGGTCTGCGCCGACTGATCGATGCGGTGCGCTGCACGAAGTAAACTAAGCGAAAAAGTTCGCGATGCCGATTTACAAAGCCCCGTTACGCGATCAGCAGTTTGTGATTCACGAAGTGCTCGGCGCTGTCGACATGCTGAAGGCGCTGCCGCGCTATGTGGACCTCGATGCCGACACGGTCAATCAGGTGGTCGAGGAAGCCGGCAAGTTCTGCGAGGAATTGTTGCTTCCGGTCAATCAGTCGGGCGACGCCGAGGGATGCACGTACGACGTGGCGACTCATTCGGTCAAGACGCCACGCGGATTCAAACAAGCCTATGAAGCCTTTTGTGCCGGGGGGTGGCCGGGGCTGGCGGGCGAAACGGAGTACGGCGGACAAGGTCTGCCACATCTGCTGCAGATCGCGTTCTACGAGATGCAGTATTCGACCAATCAGGCGTGGGCGATGTATCCCGGGCTGACGATCGGCGCCAGCGAATGTCTGCTGCTTCATGGCACAGAAGAACAGAAGAACCTGTACTTGCCAAAGCTCACCACCGGGCAATGGACCGGAACGATGTGTCTGACCGAGCCCCACTGTGGGACCGACCTCGGCATGCTTCGCACAAAGGCGGAGCCGCAGGCTGACGGCAGCTATCGACTGACCGGCGCAAAGATTTTCATCTCGTCCGGCGAGCATGATCTGGCCGAAAACATCGTCCACCTCGTGTTGGCGCGATTGCCGGATGCGCCGCAGGGAACGAAGGGCATTTCACTCTTCATTGTTCCGAAGTTCCTGCCCGACGGTGTGGGCGCGGACGCAAAGCTTGGAGCTCGCAACGGGCTTTACTGTGGCGGCATCGAGCACAAGATGGGCATTCATGGCAATGCCACCTGCCAGATCAATCTGGACGGCGCGACCGGATGGTTGATCGGCCAACCGAACAAAGGCCTCAATGCGATGTTCACGATGATGAACGGTGCGCGGCTCGGGGTTGGCGTTCAAGGGCTCGGCGTGAATGAGATCGCCTATCAAAACGCGGCGGCCTATGCGAAGGAACGCATTCAGGGCCGATCGCTCTCCGGCGTTAAGGCACCCGACAAGCCAGCGGACCCGATCATTGTTCACGCGGATGTAAGACGCATGCTGCTGACGGCGCGCGCGTACGCCGAAGGGGGTCGTGCATTTGCTTACTGGGTGGCGCTGATGGCGGACCTGCAGTTTCATCATCCCGATGAGCAGCAGAGGAAGTTCGCTGGCGACATGATGGCGCTGATGACGCCGATCGTAAAAGCGTTCATGACCGACAACGGCTTCGCGACCGCTTCCGAATGCCTCGGGGTGCTCGGCGGCCACGGTTACATCCGCGAATGGGGAATGGAGCAGTTCGTGCGCGATGCACGCATCAACATGATCTACGAAGGCACCAACACGATCCAGTCGCTCGACCTGATCGGGCGCAAGGTGCTGATGGACAACGGCGCGCGGCTGAAGGCGTTCGGTAAATTGATCACCGACTTTATCGACGAAAACGGCACAGTGAGCGAAATGAGCGAGTTCGTTACGCCGCTGGCCGATCTTGGCGACAAGGTTACGAAGCTGACGACCGAGATCGGTATGAAGGCATTTGCGAACCAGGATGAAGCCGGCGGTGCGGCGGTCGACTATCTGCGCGTGGTCGGACACCTGGTGTACGCCTACTTCTGGGCACGCATGGCAAAGGTGGCGCTGACACGAATCAAGGCTGACGGCGATCGTGTCGACCCGTTTTATCGCAACAAGTTGACGGTCGCGCGCTTTTATTTCGAGCGGTTGTTGCCGGAAACCGCATCTCGTATTCGATCGGCGCGATCGGGTGTGAAGAATTTGATGGAATTGCCGGCGGAGAGCTTCTGATGAAGAACTTTGTAGTGAGGAAGGTTGCCGTGCTCGGTGCTGGAGTGATGGGCGCGCAAATCGCCGCGCATTGCGTGAACGCGAAGGTGCCTGTGGTGTTGTTTGATCTGCCGGACACGAAAGGCAAGGACAAGAACGGCATCGTGCTGCGCGCGATCGAGAATCTTAAAAAGTTGAATCCGGCACCGCTCGGCAACAAAGACGATGCAGTCCATATACAGCCCGCCAACTACGAGGAAAATCTGGAGCTGCTTCGCGGATGCGACGTGATCATCGAAGCAATTGCGGAGCGAATGGACTGGAAGCACGATCTGTATCGCAAGGTTGCGCCGTTCGTTTCCGACAATGCGATCTTCGCTTCCAACACATCCGGCCTGCCGATCGCGAAGCTGGCCGAAGCGATGGACGAGCGGCTTGCGGCACGATTCTGCGGCGTCCATTTTTTCAACCCGCCGCGTTACATGCACCTCGTGGAGTTGATCCCCACGCCTGCCACGCGGCCGGAAATCCTCGATGACCTTGAAACTTTCTTGACGTCGACGCTCGGCAAGGGCGTCGTGCGCGCGAAGGACACTCCGAATTTCATCGCCAATCGGGTTGGCATCTTCGGCATGCTGGCAACGATCAAGGAGGCCGAGAAATACGGACTGTCATATGACGTTGTCGACGATTTGACCGGCGTGCGCCTTGGACGCGCGAAGAGTGCGACGTTCCGTACTGCTGATGTCGTCGGGCTCGACACGATGGCGCACGTGATCAAGACGATGCAGGACACGCTGCCGGCTTCAATCGATCCGTTCGCCGAACACTTTGCTACACCACCGGTGCTGAAAGCGTTGGTCGAGAAAGGCGCGCTGGGCCAGAAGTCGGGCGCAGGGTTCTATAAGAAGGAGGGCAAGGCGATCAACGTGCTCGACCCGAAAACGGGCGGCTACGTCGAAGGCGGCGCAAAGGCCGATGAGCTGGTCGGTCGAATCATGAAGAAGAAAGACCCGGCCGAGCGGCTGAAGCTGCTGCGCGAATCGGATCATCCACAGGCGAAGTTCCTATGGGCGATTTTTCGCGATGCGTTCCATTACATCGCAGTGCACCTTGAGTCGATCGCCGATACCGCGCGCGACGTCGACTTTGCCTTGCGTTGGGGATTCGGGTGGTCGACCGGACCGTTTGAGACGTGGCAGGCGGCCGGGTGGAAGCAGGTTGCCGAGTGGGTGAAAGCGGATATCGACGCGGGTGAAGCGTTGTCGAAAGCGCCGTTGCCGAAATGGGTGTTCGAAGGGCCCGTTGCGGACGCTCAAGGCGTGCACACGCCGGAAGGCTCGTGGTCGCCTTCGAAAAAGAAATTCGTTCCGCGTTCGACACTGCCGGTTTATTCGAAGCAGATCTTCCGCGCGCCGCTGTTGGGCGAGGGAAGCGCTAACGCGGCCACCGGTGGCACGACGGTATTCGAGGACGACTCGGTGCGAGTGTGGACACTCGGCTCGATGGCATCGGGCAGCAGTGATGACGTGTTGATTTTGTCGATCAAGACGAAAGTACACGCGATCGGTCCTGGCGTCATCGCAGGACTGGTAAAGGCAGTCGAGCTCGCAGAGTCGCAGTATCGCGGGCTTGTCGTGTGGTCGCCCGAGGATCCGTTTTCAGTTGGCGCCGACCTGCAAGCGATGATGCCGGTCTTTATGTCCGGAGGCGCCGCGGCGATCGACGTTGAAGAGAAAAAGATGCAGGACGCCTGGATGCGCATCAAGTACGCGCACGTGCCCGTTATCACCGCAGTCAGTGGAATGGCGCTGGGTGGCGGTTGCGAGTTGATCGTGCATAGCGCGAAGACAGTCGCATCGCTCGAAAGCTATATCGGCCTCGTCGAAGTCGGCGTTGGATTGATTCCCGGAGCCGGGGGTTTGAAGGAAGGGGCACTCCGCGGCGCGCAGGCGGCGCAGGCGGCCGGTATCACCGATGTGTTTCCGTTCATCAAGAACTGGTTTCTGAACGCAGCGATGGCGAATGTCTCGAAGTCAGCGCTCGAAGCTCAACAGATGGGTTACCTGCGCGCGACCGACAAGATCGTATTCAACAACTATGAATTGTTATGGACGGCGATCAACGAGGCTTCGGCGTTGTACGCGAGCGGTTATCGACCGCCGTTGCGCTCGCCGTCATTTCCGGTGGCAGGACGCGCCGGCGTGGCCAACATCAAGGCGCAGCTGGTGAATATGCGCGACGGCGGATTTATCAGCCAGCACGATTTCTATCTGGCGTCGGGCATTGCCAATGTGATGTGCGGCGGCGACGTCGAATCGAGCGCGCAGGCCGACGAGCAATGGCTGCTCGATCTCGAGCGCAAATTTTTCACTGAGCTCGTCAACCATCCGAAGTCGCAGGAACGCATGATGGGAATGATGTCCACCGGAAAGCCGGTGAGGAACTGACATGAAACAAGTTCAAGACGCCTATATTGTCGCCGCCACCCGCACCCCAATCGGCAAAGCGCCGCGAGGCATGTTCCGCAACACGCGGCCCGATGATTTGCTGGTTTCCGCGATCCGCTCGGTGATGTCGCAGGTTCCGAGCCTCGATCCGAAAGCGGTCGAAGACGCGATCATCGGATGCGCCTTTCCGGAAGCGCAGCAGGGTCTGAACATGGCGCGCAACGCCGTATTGCTGGCGGGGCTGCCGAACTCGACCGGCGGCGTGACGATCAATCGCTTCTGCTCGTCCGGATTGAACGCGGTCGCGATGGCGGCCGATCGCATCCGCGTCGGGGAGGCCGACGTGATGATGGCGGGCGGCTCCGAGTCCATGAGCATGGTGCCGATGGGCGGCAATACGCCGTCGTTCAATCCGCACATCTTCGAAAAGGACGAGAACGTCGGCATTGCGTACGGCATGGGCCTGACGGCCGAGAAAGTCGCGGCGCAATGGAAGGTCACGCGCGAGATGCAAGATGCATTCGCGTACTCGTCGCATCAGAAAGCGATTGCGGCACAAAAGGCCGGCTTGTTTGCCGACGAGATGACGACGATCGATATTCTGGAAAAATTTCCGCGTCTGGGCACTCGGGAGCTCGATGTTCGCACCCGATCGGTGAGCCTCGATGAAGGTCCACGCGCCGACACCAATCTTGAAGCGCTCGCGAAACTGCGGCCTGTGTTCGCCGCGAAGGGCAGTGTCACGGCTGGCAACAGTTCGCAAACATCGGACGGCGCCGGTGCATTGATCATCGCTTCGGAGCGCGCGGTCAAGCAATTCAATCTGACACCGCTGGTGCGCTTCGTTAGCTTCTCGATTCGCGGCGTGCCGCCCGAAATCATGGGCATCGGCCCGAAGGAAGCGATACCGGTGGCGTTGAAGTTGGCTGGCATCAGGAAGGAAGATATCGGCTGGATCGAACTGAACGAAGCGTTTGCCGCGCAGGCGGTCGCCGTCATCAACGATCTTAGGACTGGACACGAGCAAGGTCAATCCGATGGGCGGCGCGATCGCACTTGGCCACCCGCTGGGCGCGACCGGTGCGATCCGCTCTGCTACCGTCGTGCATGCGATGCGGCGAAATAACCTCAAATACGGCATGGTCACAATGTGCGTCGGCACTGGAATGGGCGCTGCGGGAATCTTTGAACGTGTGTAGGCGCGCCTGATGGGTGTCGCAGCGCGCTTCTACGAAGCTTTCACGGTGCGCGACCATTACACGATGGGCCTGCTCTATGCCGAGCACGCTACGTTCAGCGATCCCGTTTTTCAGCTGTTGAATGCGAAGGGCACGCGGTTGATGTGGCAGATGCTTCTGTCGCGTGCCGAGGATGACTTCGGCATCGAAGCCGACATTCTCGAAGACGGCCCGTCTCGCGCCCGTGTCAACTGGGTCGCGCAATACACGTTCTCCGCCACGGGCGGCCGGTGAAAAACGTGGTGACAACTCGAGATGCAACTTGTCGCCGGCAAGATCGTGCGCCAGGAAGACATATTCAGCCTGTGGCGCTGGTCTTCGCAGGCACTCGGTGCGAAGGGGTCGTTGCTGGGTTGGTCGCCCTTCGTTCGTAACAAGATCCGTGCGCAGGCATCGGCAGCGCTGCGTGACTTTGCGCGCAAGGCCGCGCCAGTCTGAGCCAGGATGTGGGCCGGCCCGCGATGAGCGTTACAAGCACTACGGTCAATGGCGTGGCCCGCATTCAGATCGCACGGCCGGAAAAGAAAAACGCCATTACCGCAGCGATGTACCAGTCAATGGCCGATGCATTGGCGGCGGCACACGAGGACTCAGCTGCGCGCGCAATTCTGATCCACGGTCAGAAGGACATCTTTACTGCCGGTAATGACCTCGAAGATTTCATGAAGAACCCACCGGCCGACATGAACGCGCCGGTGTTCCAATTCATGCAGGCGCTTGGCTACGCAGAAAAGCCCGTGGTCGCCGCAGTCAATGGCGCCGCCGTTGGCATCGGCACGACGATGTTGATGCACTGTGATCTTGTCTACTGCGCCGACAACTCCGTTTTCTCGATGCCTTTCGTTTCGCTGGGCCTGTGCCCTGAGTTCGCATCGAGCCTTTTGATCCCGCTCAATGCCGGCTATCACAAGGCCGTTGAGAAGCTTCTGCTGGCGGAGCCGATCAACGCCGGCGAAGCGGTTGAAATGAATATCGTGAACCGTGTGTTGCCGCGCCGATGATGTTTTTGACTTTGCCGTTAAACAAGCCGAACGATTCAATCAGCTGCCGCCTGCTTCGGTGCGTGCGACTAAGCGGTTGTTGCGCTCAGGATGGAAAACGGCCACCGAAAAGGTGATCGCTGACGAGGCCAACTCGTTTGGACAGATGGTGCGCAGCGCGGAGGCGAAAGAAGCGTTCACTGCTTTTTTTGAGCGCAGGAAGCCGGATTTTTCAAATTTTGCTTGATTGCGCACTCGGACGAAACGATGCCGCTACGCCCCGAAGCCAGCCTCGAGAAGTTGAACGGACGCACCGGCGATAACTTACCGGGTTGGTTTGGCCTGAAGGTTGTCGGCGTGAGCGAGGGGCGGCTGGCGATGGAGGTTGTCATTAAGCCGCAGTTTTTGGCACCGAACGGCTATCTGCACGCGGCTTCGGTCATCGCGCTGGCCGACACCGCGGCAGGCTATGCAACCATTGCACACCTTCCCGAAGGCGCAACGAGTTTCACGACGATTGAATTGAAAGCCAATTTTTTGGGTACCGCAATTGACGGCACGTTACGCGCCGACGCCAACGTTGTGCACCAAGGGCGCACGACCCAGGTATGGGATGCCACGGTTTCACACACCGACACCGGCAAGACCATCGCGCTGTTTCGCTGCACGCAGATGATTCTCTGGCCGAAAAAATGAACCTCGCAGGCAAGACGATTTTTGTTTCCGGCGGCTCGCGTGGTATCGGGTTGGCGATCGTCAAGCGCGCAGCAGCAGACGGCGCAAACGTTGCGATCGCGGCCAAAACCGTCGAGCCGAACCCAAAATTGCCCGGCACGATTCACAGCGCTGCGGAAGAGATTGAGGCGGCGGGTGGCAAGGCTCTCGCAATCGCCTGCGACATTCGCGACGAAAGACAAGTTGAAGCGGCTGCCAAGAAGACAGCCGAAACCTTCGGCGGCATCGACATCCTGATCAACAACGCGAGCGCGATCAACCTGACGTCGACCGAAGCGACCCCGATGAAGCGCTTCGACCTGATGTTCGGGGTCAACGTGCGCGGTACTTTCGTGTGCACGCAGGCGTGCTTGCCGTATCTGAAGCAATCAGCCGAGCGCAAGCGCAACCCGCACATTCTGACTCTGTCTCCGCCGTTGAATATGAATCCGCGCTGGTTCGCTCCGCACGTGGCGTACACGATGGCCAAGTACGGCATGAGCATGTGCGTGCTGGGCCACGCAGCGGAGTTTCGCCCGTACGGCATTGCGGTCAATGCGCTGTGGCCGCGAACCGTCATTTACACGGCCGCGCTGCAAATGATTCCAGGCATCAAGCCCGAGCATTGCCGCACGCCGGAAATCATGGCCGACGCCGCCTATCAGGTGCTGATTTCCGACGCCGAGACGACAACCGGCAATTTCCTGATCGACGATGAAGTGTTGAAGGCGGCCGGCATTACGGACTTGAGCAAGTACTCGGTCGTGCCCGGCAGCCGTGAGCTGATGCCTGATCTGTTCCTTTAGTCGATTCTCAAATTACCGGCGCGGTTTGCCACGCTAACCGGCTTGCGCGATTGCAAATCGGATTGTGGGTTTCCTTTTAGCGACCACGTCCGTCGAGCGCTAAAGCGCGCTTGCGCTAGATTTCGGTCGGCCAGGTTTTAAATCTTCGAAACACGCGATGCAACTTCCGCTTAACCGCCTACCGGCAGCGCAGCTTCTGCGCATGCTCGCCGCTGACGAAGTGACCTGCGAGATGGTGACCCACTCGTTCGTCGACGCCGTCGAGCAGCGCGAAGCTGACGTGCATGCGTTTGCCTGGTTTGACGCCGGGCGTGCGTTGAGTATCGCGCGCGGATTCGACAGCGGCGCGAAGTCGGGTCCGCTGCTTGGGCTGCCTGTTGCGGTGAAAGATGTGATCGACACTGCCGGCATCGCGACCGAACGCGGATCGCCGATCTACGCTCGCCGCGTGCCGGCCGCTGACGCTGCATGCATCGCACTCGCGCACGCGGCCGGCGGCTATGTCTTCGGCAAGACGGTCACCGCGGAACTCGCCAACTTCGCCCCCGGACCGACCCGGAATCCGTTTAGGTTGGAACACACGCCCGGAGGGTCATCGAGCGGGTCCGCAGCGGCCGTCGCCGCGCACATGGCGCCGTTTGCGCTGGGTACGCAAACGGCGGGTTCGGTGATTCGCCCGGCTGCATTTTGCGGAGTGGTTGGCTTCGTACCGACGCGCGGCATCGTTCCGCGCGCCGGTGTGTTGCAGGTCTCCGATACGCTCGACGTGGTGGGCTGCTTTGCCAATTCGGTGGAGGACGTCACCCTGCTCGCGGCGGCGGTCGCGTTACGCGATGACTGGAACGCGATGGACCGCATTTCCGCACCTCCGGTCATCGCCTGGACGCACACGCCGTGGACGGAGCGACTGTCGCCGGCGATGAACGATGCGTTGAAGTCGGTTGTGCGCGTGTGTGCTGACAACGGCGCAACCGTCAGCGAAGTTCGCTGGCCGCACAAATTTGTCGCGCTCGCCGATGCGCAAAGAACCGTGCAGGTGTTCGAAACCGCGCGTGCACTGGCTGGCGAATACGACTACCAGCGCGCAAAGCTATCGACCCAGCTTGCCACACTGATTGAAGAAGGGCGCGCGATCGATTCAATTCAGTATCAGGCCGCGCTGCGCACCGGTGCCGATTGCGCAGGCCACGATCGACGAGCTGTTCGGTACCGCCGACGTTGTGCTGGCGCCAAGCGCGCCGGGTGAGGCACCCCATGGCCTTGGCAGCACCGGCGACCCGCAATTCAATCGCGCCTGGCAACTGCTTGGAGGACCGCAGATCAACGTGCCGGTGCCGCGCGCATTGCGCCCCGGTCACATCGAGCTGCCACTGGGCGTGCAAGTCATCGGCCGATTAAACGATGATGCGCGCGCCCTGAGTGCCGCGCGCTGGATTGAGCAGCAGCTCAGGCAAGCGAGCGTGTGACCCATGGGCATCGTGCACGACGCCTCGGCGCGCTTTGACACGACCGCGTCGGTGGTGGTGATCGGGGCCGGGGGCGCCGGCGCCACAGCGGCGCTCGCAGCGCGTAGCGCGGGTGCTGATGTCCTCGTACTGGATCGCGATGCCGCGCCGAGCGGCGCGACCGCGTGTTCGTCCGGCATGGTGCCCGCCGCCGGCACGGCCGAGCAGAAAGCCAGAGGCATTGCAGATTCGCCGCAACGTTTCGCCGATGACATTCAGGGCAAGGCCAACGGGTCGGCGTACGCACCGCTGGTCAAGGCGTTGACGGATGGTTCGGCAAAAGTGCTCGAGTGGCTGACCAAGCAGTACGGGATCCGCTTCGAGTTAGTCGAGGGTGTGGCGCCGGGACATTCGCTTTCGCGCATGCACGCACTTGCCGATCGCGGCGGCGCAACGTTGCTGTCGTCGCTGTATTCGGCGCTCGGCACGCAGGGTGTCCGAATGGAGTCGGCGGCGCACGTGACCGACCTTGTTATCGATGATGCGCAACGTGTGATCGGTGTCCGCTACAAGCGCGGCACCAAAGTCGAGTCGGTCGGCTGCAGCACGCTGATACTTGCGTGCAACGGCTTTGCCGGAAATCGTTCGCTGGTCGCCAAGTATTTACCGGATGTTCGCGCGCTCCCGTTCGCCGGCCACGAAGGAAGTCAGGGCGATGCGCTTGCATGGGGTACCGAGCTCGATGCGCAGCTCGCGGATATCGATGGGTTCCTGGCGCACGGCGCGGTGATCCTGTCGCAACGCCTGCCGCTGCCGTGGTCGCTGATGACCGAGGGTGCGGTACAGGTCAATCGAGACGGCGAGCGATTTGTGAATGAGCACGAGGGTTATTCGGAGTCTGCGTTGTTCGTGCTGGCTCAGCCCGGAGCAACGGCCTTCATGATCTACGACGAGCGCGTGCACGAGATCGGACTGACGATGCCGAATTACGCAACCGCCGTAACGTCCGGCGTGATCAAGCGCGAAAGCCTGCTGCGAGATCTGGCCGATCAACTTGGCGTGAAGCGCGACGGGCTCGAAGCGACGATCGCGCTGGTCAATGCATTGGCGTTCGATGATGCTGCGGATGAGTTTGGTCGCGAGTTTCGTGCAACACAAATGCTGCTCGGTCCGTATTACGGTGTCCCGGTTACCGGTGCATTACTGGGCACCGAGGGCGGCCTGGCGACCGATGCGACGGGTCGCGTGCTGCGCACGAACGGTTCGCCATTTCCCAATCTGCTGGCTGCCGGAGGCGCGGCGCGCGGCGTCTCTGGCGATGCAGCCGGCGGGTACCTCGAAGGCAATGGTTTGTTAACGGCGATCGTCGGCGGCTACATCGCCGGCAGCACGGCCGCAGCGACGGCCACCGCCTAGCCAATGATGGTTGCCAGTATTTGAGCGTTGCGTCACGTTAAAGCGGCGGAAGTATTCGCGGCTTGCGCTGCTCGTCAGTTGCCACATACACCAGCGTTGCCTCGGTTACCTTGACCACTTCCTTCTCCAAGCGATTTCGCTCGACGTATACCTCAACGTCAACAGTGATCGACGTTGTGCCGAGTTTGACAATATCGGCATAGAAGCTGACCAGGTCGCCGACGAACACCGCGTGCTTGAAAACGAACGACGTCACGGCGACCGTTGCCACTCGGCCGCCGGCACGGCGCGCCGCCGGAATGGCACCGGCGACGTCGACATGCGACATGATCCAGCCGCCAAACACGTCGCCGTGCACGTTCGCATCCGCGGGCATCGGCATCATGCGCAACATCGCGACGCGGTTGGCGGGAAGCTGCTCCGATTCGGTCATAGGCCTGCTGAGATAATCGACGGATGCAAAGCGTAACCGCGAACGGCGTCCGCTGACGATGCGTTGGTCTCCACCCAGAGAAGCACTGCCCTCCGAGCGCATTCAGCGCAACGATTGGAAGACTCTCAAGACTCTGTTGCCCTATCTATGGGCATACAAAGGTCGGGTGTTGTTTGCGCTGGCTTGCCTGGTCGCCGCCAAGCTGGCGACTGTGTCGGTGCCGATTCTGCTGAAGGACATCGTCGATGGTCTCTCTCCGAGTACGCAGGCAGCCACCGGATTTCTTGTTGTTCCGCTCGCACTGATCATCGCGTACGGCGCTTTGCGGCTGTCAACGTCACTGTTTACCGAGCTGCGCGAGTTCTTCTTCGTCAAGGTGACGCAGGCGGCGACGCGCACACTGGCGCTGAAGACGTTTCGGCATCTGCATTCGTTGTCGCTCCGGTATCACCTCGACCGCCGTACCGGCGCTGTCACGCGCGAGATCGACCAGGGGATTCGCGGAATTTCTTCGCTGATCAGCTTTACTTTGTACTCGATCTTGCCGACGCTGATCGAGATCACGCTGGTGTTTGCGTATCTGCTGTGGAATTACGAAATCTGGTTTGCCGCGATCGTCGCAACCAGTCTTACGATTTACATTGGTTTCACGGTGTTGGTGACCAACTGGCGTACAGCGGTCCGGCGCCGCTGGAACGAGCTCGAGAGCAAGGCGCAATCTCGCGCCGTCGACTCGCTTCTGAACTTCGAAACCGTCAAGTACTTCGGCAATGAGAACTACGAAGCGCGGCGCTACGACGAGACCCTCGCCGATTCGCAACGCACCGCGGTGCTTTCGCAGCAGTCGCTGAATATTCTCAATGCGGGACAGCAGGCGCTGATCGCGGTCGCGTTGACGCTGATCCTGTGGCGCGCGGCGCTCGGTGTTGTCGAAGGTCGCATGAGCATCGGGGATCTGGTGCTGGTCAACGCTTTCATGATTCAGCTGTACATCCCGATGAATTTCCTCGGCGTGATCTATCGCGAGATCAAGCAGAGCCTCGCGGACATGGATCGCATGTTCCTTCTGCTCGAACAAAACCGCGAGATCGCCGATGCGCCCGATGCGCTTCCTCTGCGGGTGCGTTCAGCCGAAGTGCGCTTCGAGCATGTCGATTTTTCGTACGACGTGCGACGTCAGGTGCTGCACGACGTGCATCTGGTGATCGCCGGCGGGTCAACGACCGCCGTGGTCGGTGCGACCGGATCGGGCAAATCGACGTTGGCGCGACTGTTGTTTCGTTTTTACGATGTCGACGCAGGCCGCGTGTTGATCGACGGACAGGATGTGCGCACGCTGACGCAGGAGAGCCTGCGCGCGGCGATTGGCATCGTTCCGCAGGACACCGTGCTGTTCAACGACACGATCGAATACAACATCGCCTATGGCCGGCCGGGTGCGGGCCATGACGAGGTGGTGGCGGCGGCGCGCGCCGCGCATATTCACGATTTTGTCGAGTCGTTGCCGGACGGTTATCAGACTCGCGTCGGCGAGCGGGGGTTGAAGCTTTCGGGCGGCGAAAAGCAACGCGTCGCAATTGCGCGAACGCTGCTGAAAGACCCGGCCATACTGGTGTTCGATGAAGCAACGTCGGCATTGGATTCGCGCACCGAGCGCGTGATCCAGCAGGAGCTCGAAAGCATCGCCGAAAGCCGCACTACGCTCGTCATCGCGCACCGGTTGTCCACTGTCGTGCACGCCGATCAGATTCTGGTGATGGACCACGGCCGTATCGTCGAGCGCGGCACGCATGGCGAGTTGCTGGCGCGGCGCGGTGCCTATGCGTCGATGTGGGAGATCCAGAGCCGGGAGCGCGCGAAGGCGGAAGCGGTGTCTGCGGCGGCGGCCGATGCTTAGCGCACGGTGGCATCGGGTACTAACCCTCGATCTCGTCAACGCGCTTTGAAGCGGCACGTTTTGCTAGACTGATTTCGATTCCCCGAGGAGGGTGACAGAAAGTGAGTACAAAAATGAGCAGTGTGAAAATTTCCCGCTTTGTGATGACCTTGGCAGGTGCAGGCTTGCTGGGTTCCGTGGCCATCGGTGCGAATGCGCAGGAGCTGACCGGAACGCTGAAGAAGATCAAAGATACCGGCTCGATCACGATCGGCCATCGTGAATCGTCGATTCCATTTTCGTATCTGGATGACAAGCAGCAGCCGGTGGGCTATGCAATGGAGTTGTGCGGCAAGGTTGTTGACGCCGTCAAGGCTGAACTGAAGATGCCGAATTTGAAAGTGGCATATCAGCCAGTGACTTCGGCCAATCGCATCCCGCTGTTGCAGAACGGCACGATCGACCTGGAATGCGGCTCCACGACCAACTCGGTTGAGCGCCAGAAGCAGGTGGCGTTTGGTCCGACGTACTTCGTTGTCAACATTTCAGCAGCGGTCAAGAAAGATTCCGGCATCAAGACGTTTGCCGATCTGAACGGCAAGACCGTGGCGTCGACGTCGGGTACGACTTCGATTCCGTTGCTGCGTGGCTACGAAAAAGCCAAAGGGATCGACTTCAAGGAGTTGCAGGCCAAGGATCACGCGGAATCAATGCAATTGGTTGCCAGCGATCGCGCTCAAGCGTTCATCATGGACGACATCCTTCTCGCGGGCCAGATCGCGAATCAGCAAAACCCGGGTCAGTACATGATCCTTCCGGAATCGTTGCGGACCGAGCCGTACAGCATGATGCTGCGCCGTGAAGATCCGCAATTCAAGGCGCTGGTGGATCGCGCAGTGGGCAACGTCTACAAGTCCGGCGAGATCGACAAGATCTACGCAAAGTGGTTTACCAGTGCGATTCCTCCGCGCAATATCAATATGAACTTCCCGCAAACGCCGGCGATCAAGGAAGCGTTCAAGAGCCCGAACGACAAGGGCGTGCAGTAAGTCGTCGCTACGAGTCCCGCATTCGGCGGGGCAATGCAAAGGCCGAAAGCAGTGCTTTCGGCCTTTTTCTTTTTGCGGCAAGCTTCGCCCTGGGATGGGGTGAGCAATGAACTACAACTGGAACTGGGGCGTCTTCTTTCAGCAGACGCCTGACGGCGATGGCGCCTACTGGGAGTGGATCCTCGCGGGCTTCTACTGGACGCTCGCCATTTCAGCGCTGGCCTGGATCATTGCGCTAATCGTCGGTTCGATTGTCGGAACGGTTCGCACAACCGACAAGCTTTGGTTGGTGCGCCTGGGCAACGCCTGGGTCGAGCTGTTTCGCAACATTCCACTGCTGGTCCAGATGTTTCTCTGGTACTTCGTGATTCCCGAGTTCATTCCACCGCTAAAAAACTGGATGATCTCGACCGAGCCGATTTACGCGCAGTTCCTCGCAGCCGTCCTGTGTCTTGGCCTGTTTACATCGGCACGGATTGCCGAGCAGGTTCGCGCCGGCATCCAGTCGCTGTCACGCGGCCAGCGCAACGCCGGCATGGCAGTCGGCCTGACGCAGCCGCAGGTCTATCGCTATGTGCTGCTGCCGATGGCGTTTCGCATCATCATTCCGCCGCTGACCAGCGAGACGATGAACCTGATCAAGAACTCATCGATCGCGCTGACCATCGGGCTGGCGGAGCTGACGTTCCGCTCGCGTGAAATCGGTGAATACACGTTCAATTTCTTCGAAGCGTTCACTGCGGCGACCGTGATCTACATCGCTGTCGCGATGACCGCTAACCGCGTCATGGCGTACGTCGAGCGGAAGGTCGCAGTGCCTGGGTACATCGGCGGCGGCAAGTAGCGATGGATCTCGATTTTTCGATTGTCACCCGCTCGCTGCCGTACCTGTGGCAGGGGATGAAATACACGCTGCAGTTGACGGCGACGTCGGCGGTCGGCGGCTTGTTCTTCGGCACCTTGCTGGCGCTGGCGCGGTTGTCTTCGAACCCGATCTTGTCCAACGTCGCGGCGGGTTACGTCAATCTGATGCGCTCGATTCCGCTGGTGCTGGTGATCTTCTGGTTCTTCTTCCTGGTGCCGCTGATCGCGCAAGCAATCACCGGCTCCGAACGGCCGATCCAGATCGGGGCCGAGCGCACCGCGATCATCACCTTCATCCTGTTTGAGGCAGCATATTTCTGCGAGATCATGCGCGCCGGCATTCAGTCGATTCCGCGCGGTCAGGTGTATTCGTCGTACGCACTAGGCCTCACGTACGGCCAGTCGATGCGGTTGGTGATCCTGCCGCAGGCATTCCGCAACATGATTCCGGTGCTGCTGACGCAGACGATCATTCTGTTCCAGGACACGTCGCTGGTGTACGTGATCTCGGCCACTGACTTCGTCGGTGCGGCGTCCAAGATTGCGCAGCGCGATTCGCGGCTGGTCGAGATGTACCTGTTCGTGGCGGCGGTGTACTTCGTGCTGTGCTACACGCTGTCGTATATGGTCAAACTGCTTCAGAAAAGAATCGCAGTCATCCGCTGAGGAGCTCTGCAAGCAATGGCGATGATCGAGTGCAAGGACGTATCGAAGTGGTATGGCAGCTTTCAGGTGCTGACCAACTGTTCGACGACCGTGGAAAAGGGCGAGGTGATCGTCGTTTGTGGGCCGTCGGGCTCGGGAAAGTCGACGTTGATCAAGTGCGTCAATGCACTCGAACCGTTTCAGAAAGGCGTCATTACAGTCGACGGCATTTCGGTCGGTGCACCGAAGACCAATTTACCGAAGCTGCGCGCGCGTGTGGGCATGGTGTTTCAGCACTTCGAGCTCTTTCCGCACTTGACCATCATCGACAATCTAACCTTGGCCCAGATCAAGGTGCTGAATCGAAACAAGGAGGAAGCGAGCGTGCGCGGCATGAAGCTGCTCGACCGCGTTGGATTGACGACGCAAGCAGCAAAGTTTCCCGGCCAGCTGTCGGGTGGCCAGCAGCAGCGGGTCGCGATCGCGCGCGCACTGTCGATGGATCCCATATGCATGTTGTTCGACGAGCCGACGTCGGCGCTAGATCCCGAGATGATCAACGAAGTGCTCGACGTGATGGTGCAGTTGGCCAAAGAGGGCATGACAATGATGGTCGTCACGCACGAGATGGGGTTCGCACGCAAGGTGGCTAATCGAGTGATCTTCATGGACAAGGGCGAGATCGTCGAAGACGCTTCGAAGGACGACTTTTTTGGGCAGCCGAGATCGGAGCGCGCGCAGCTTTTCCTGTCGAAGATCCTGCATAACTGATGTGGGGTCACGCCTGGTGCCGAGGGGTTGCCCTTTATCCGAACTGCGGGTGGAAAGTGCCGGGAATTTGCGACCTAACGTGTGCATCGACCGCGTAGACTCGAAAGCGTGTTCATTGCACGTGCGATCGCACCTCATACCCGCATGAACTTTCCGTCTTTCAGTTCGTCTCTAGGCTCTGTTCGACGATCGGCCGGTCGTGCTCGCCTCGTGATCCTGGTACTCGCTGCATTCGTTCTTTTTCCGCACGCTTCGGCGCTTGCACAGACAGCCGAGCCTGCTGCATCAAAGTTGCCGCCCACGCTCGCGAAAATTCGCGACAGCGGAGTTGTGACGATCGCATATCGCCCCGATGCGATCCCGTTTGCCTACCTCGACGAGAACAAGCAGCCCGTGGGTTACGGCATCGATATCTGCCGCGAGATCGTGCGGTTGATGGAGCGCGAGCTGAAACGATCGTTGCGGGTGGTGTTCGTCGAGGTCAGCGCGCGTACGCGATTCGACGTCGTCAACAGTGGCCAAGCCGACATGGAATGCGGCACGACGATCAACGATCCGCAGCGCCGCAAGACGGTCGATTATTCGATGCCCTATCAATTTTCGGGTCCGCGTTTTCTGGTGCGATCCGATTCGAAGATTCGTGCCATCCAGGACCTGGTGGGGCGCCGTATTTCGGTTGTGCCGGGTACGAATTCAGTTCCGCTGCTGAAGCAAAGGATCGAGGGCGGAGTGCTGCCGGGCGCGGTGCTGGTCGAATACAAGAGCTACGACGAAGCGCGTGAAGCGGTCGAGCGCAACGAAGTCGAGGCGTTCGCGACGATCGATGTGTTGCTAGCCGCGCAGCGAGCAAAGGCCAAGGATCCAACGAAGCTGGCGATCGTCGGCTCATTCCTTGTACTGGAACCGATTGCCATCGTTCTGCGCAAAGGCGACACCGAATACAAGAAGACGGTCGATCGTCATTTGGCGGCGTTGATGCTGGACGGCGTCGTCGGCCGGTTTTACGACAAATGGTTTCAGCAGCCGATCCCGCCGAACAATCTGCGCATGGATCTGCCAATGACCTTCGCGCTGCGCGATCAGTTGCGCTGGCCGACAGACCGCCTTGGTGACGAGCTGAGCCGCTGACCGACATCGAGACCACCGGCTTCTGGGCCACGCTGCTGATCGTCAGCGACTGGGCGATCCGGCTGGTGATGCTGCCGATCGTACCGACGCGTCGCTCGCCCGAAGCAGCCAAAGGTTGGCTGCTCTTCATCTTCTTTCTGCCATGGGTCGGACTGCTGCTGTATGTGCTGATTGGGCGCCCGCGGTTGCCGCGCTGGCGTATTCAGCGGCGCTGGCAGTACATTGATCTGATCGAGCCGGTGCGGCGGCGTATGGGAGTGCTGCCTCAGTTAGCAGCTCCAACCGTCCATCCGCAATACGAGCCGAGCGTACGCCTCGCGACCGACCTGGGCATGCTCGACAACCTCGGTGGCAATTCGGTCGAGCTGCTCACCGACTACAACGGCACGATCGACCGCATTGCGGCCGATATCGATGCCGCACGTCACCACGTGCACCTGTGCTTCTACATCTTTGGCGACGACGAGCGCAGCGGCATCGTCATCGCCGCGCTTGGCCGTGCGGTAGCACGCGGCGTGATTTGCCGGGTACTGATTGATGCGTTCGGCTCGCGTCCCTCGCGTCGCACGCTTCTTCCCAAGCTACGGGCGCTTGGTGTGGCAGCGCGCGTGGCGCTGCCGGTGAGAGTCGGGCGCAAGACTGCGCGTTTCGATTTGCGCAACCATCGCAAGATCGTCGTTGTCGATGGTGAGATCGGGTATACCGGCTCGCAGAATATGGTCAGCGCCGATTTCAAACCCGGGCTGACCTACAGCGAGTTGATGGTGCGAATCAAAGGACCGTCTGCGCTGCAATTGCAAGCCGTATTTGGCTCCGACTGGTTCGTGGAAAGCGGCGAGTTCATCGGCGAGGCGGCATTTCCGCTGCCGACAAGGGCGGGAGCGACGCCTGCGCAGGTGCTGCCCAATGGCCCTTCATCGTCGACGCAGCGTGCGCTGCGCATGGTGGTCAACTTGATCTATTCGGCCACGCAACGAGTGGTCGTGACGACGCCCTATTTCATTCCGAGCCAGTCCTTGCAGGATGCGCTTGAAACCGCGGTGCACCGCGGTGCCGAGGTGCATTTGATCGTCGACGACCACATCGATCAGTTTTTCGTCGGAAACGCGCAGCGTTCCTACTATGAGTCACTGCTGCTCGCCGGAGTAAGAATTCATGCTTACACCGAGGCGTTCTTGCATACAAAGGCGGTGTCGATTGATGGACAAATGGCTTGGATCGGCTCGTGCAACCTGGATATGCGCTCGTTTGAGCTCAACGAAGAGGTCGTGGCGCTTTTCTTCGATCAGGATATCGCCTCGCAACTCGTCGCCATCGAAGAGGCTTACATGCGTGGCTCGCACCAGATCACGCTTGAGCAGTGGCGCAAGCGGCCGTTTATCCGTGAGTTGACTCAGAACTTGGCGCGACTCGTGAGCCCGCTTTTGTAGCGGGCGAAGCGAGGCCGCGTAGCAGCCCCGCCTGTACCGCTAGCTACATTGCTTACGCACCTGTCATGCGATCCTGCTCGTGAACGTCGTTGCCTGCATGCAGAAACGATTCGTCGCCAACAGTCGCACAGCCGGATAAGACGGCGGTGGCAAGCATTACGGCAGCGATCAATGCACGGGACACTCCACTGATTGAATTGCGGTTCATGGCTCACTCCTCTTTGACTTTCTGTTTGTCGCAGCAACACGTTGTCGCGGCGTGAGTGAACGTTAGATACTCGACCGCGCAAATTCGCGCGGGTAAACGACACCGGGACCGCTGAATATTCGACGCGGACGGATCGAAGATAATCGGTCTCCAGAAATTCCGGCAGCATTGAAATGTCCGTCGCGGCCTCCTCGCCTGTCGTCCGTCCTCGCTTTTTGATCCTGCCGTATGCAAGCACGATCTTCCTGTCCGCGTTTCTGCTGTTTTTAGTGCAACCGATCATTGCCAAGCAGATCCTGCCGTGGTTCGGCGGTTCGTCGGCCGTGTGGACAACGGCGCTGGTCTTCTTCCAGTCGACTCTGCTCGCCGGCTATGCCTACGCCGATCTGACTACGCGCTTGGGCGTACGCAGGCAAATGCTGCTGCACATCGGGTTGCTCGCGTTATCGCTCGCGACACTTCCGATCCTTGCATCGGCCGATTGGAAGCCGCGCGGCGATGAGGAGCCGATACTTCGCATCTTGCTGTTGCTGCTGGTCACGATCGGACTGCCGTACTTTTTGCTGTCGACGACGACGCCGTTGTTGCAGTCTTGGTATTGGCGTCGATTCAGAGCTGCGGTTCCGTACCGATTGTTCGCGCTGTCCAACTTCGCGTCGTTGTTGGCATTGCTTGGGTTCCCGGTACTTCTGGAGCCGTGGTTCGGTCTGATGGAGTTGGGGTGGGCATGGTCGCTTGCCTATGCGGCGTTCGCACTGCTATGCGCGGGCACAGCGTGGGTTTCGCTTAGAGATGCGCGTGAGCCCGGCAACGGTCCAGCGTCAGCCGCTAGCGCCGCTACTGCCGCCAGTGCCGCGACTACAGCGCCGACTGCTCTGACACAGCTCACATGGCTCGCGCTGGCGGCGATGGCTTCGATCATGCTGCTGGCGGTCACGAATCACGTTACGCAAAACATTGCCAGCGTGCCGTTCCTTTGGGTGCTCCCGCTGTCGATCTACTTGGCGAGTTTTATTCTGACGTTCGATCATCCGCGCTGGTATCAACGAGCGCTGTTCATCGCTGCGTTGTCGGTGCTGGCGCCTGCGATGGCGTGGCTGATTCCGTCCCTCAATTTGGTGTCTGCCGCTTCGGTTTTTTTTGGCGGATTGTTCGTCGCGTGCATGTTCTGCCACGGTGAATTGGCGCTGATGAAGCCTGATCCACGCTGGCTGACGCGCTTTTATTTGATGCTTTCACTCGGTGGCGCGCTGGGTGCCGTGCTGATCGCGATTGTTGCGCCGCTCGTGTTGCCCGGCTACTTCGAGGTCAACATCGCGCTGATACTGCTGGCGCTGACGCTATCGCTGCGTTTGCGCGGAGCGTGGCGCTTGCTTGGACTCACGGTGTTTACGGTGACCGCTTTCTATGCGGTACGCGGCGCACAGGAGTATTCGCGCGACGTACGCACGATGGAGCGCGACTTTTATGGTGTCGTCCGCACGCGCGATCGCGCTGATCCGGTGCCGTATCGCTCGATGTTTCACGGCGGTATCGTCCATGGGGGCCAGCTGCTGGGCGACGAGTTTCGTAATCGACCCAGCGATTACTTCGGGCCTTCGTCCGGTTACGGACGTTTGTTAGAGGTGCTGAATGAAGTGCGGCCGCAGCCGCGCCGAGTCGGAATCATCGGACTGGGCGCCGGCGTGCTTGCGTCGTACGGACGGAGCGGTGATGAGTTCACTTTTTACGAGATCAGCCCGCGCGTGGTCGACATGGCCAACGATGAGTTCACGTTTCTGCGCGACAGCGCGGCGAAAATTCAAGTCGTTCTGGGAGACGGTCGCCTGAGCCTCGAGCGTGCGGCGCCGCAGGCTTACGACATCCTGGGCATCGATGCCTTCGCCGGTGATTCCATACCGATGCATCTGGTCACGCGCGAGGCGATGGCGCTCTACGTGCGCCATCTGGCGCCCAATGGAGTCATCGTTTTTCAGGCGACCAATCGCTACATCGACCTGATGCCGGTGGTCAAGCGACTGGCGAACGAGTTCGAAATGGAAGCCGTGCTGGTGTCCGACGTCCCCGGCTTCAAGACCGGCCCCGAATATTGGCTGTCGCCGACCGATCAAGTTCTCGTCTCGCGCGACAAGGCACTGTTGCGCACGGGCAGTTTGCGCTATGTAGCGACTTCCATCGAAGATCGCGCGGGTCTACCGACTTTCACCGATGCGCACCACAACATGTTTCGAGTGTTGAAGTGAGCGAAGCCGGACGTTTGCGCCGGCTTCGCTTCTCGTGTTCGAGCGGACGCCGATATCGGCGCCGCTCAACGCTCGGTTGATGCGCTGCGATGAAGCCGGTTGACCTGATGCGGGCGAGCTTCGACGCTGCGGTGGCTGCCGCGGATCCGTTGCGTGTCGTACCGGCTTATTTGCCGCAGCGGCCGTCCGGCCGTGTGGTTGTCGTCGGGGCGGGCAAGGCAGCCGCCAGCATGGCGCTCGCAGTCGAGCGTGCCTGGCCTCAAGTGAAGCTGGACGGTGTCGTCATCACGCGCTATGGGCATAGCGCACCGACTGAGCACATTCGGGTCGTGGAGGCGGGGCATCCGGTACCCGATGACGCGGGCGAGGATGCGACGCGCGACATCATGGAGCTCGTCTCGAGTCTGCAGCACGGTGATCTGCTATTGGCATTGATGTCAGGCGGAGGCTCGAGTTTGCTGAGTCTTCCGGTGCCCGAAGTGTCAATGGCGAGTTTGAAGTCCGTTACTCGGATGCTGCTCGCCAGCGGTGCGCCGATCGGCGAGATGAACGTCGTGCGCAAACATCTGTCGCAGATCGCGGGTGGGCGACTCGCTGCAGCTGCGACGAAGCGCGGTGCGCGCGTGTTGGCGCTGATGATTTCTGATGTGACGGGTGACGCACCGACCGATATCGCTTCCGGGCCGTCTGCGGCAGATCCCTCGACCTACGCCGATGCGATTGCCGTGCTGTCACGTTGGAACGTCACGGCTCCCGACGATGTATCGGCTTGGCTGCGGCGCGGCGACAAGGGCGAGGTCGGCGAAACGCCGAAGCCCGGGGACCGGCTGTTTGGCCAGGTCGAAAACCAAGTGATCGCAACGGCGCATCAGTCACTCGTTGCAGCGGCCGAGGTTTTTCGTTCGCAAGGTATTCAAGCCGTCGTGCTTGGCGACACGGTCACCGGTGAAGCACGCGAGGTCGCGAAGGTGTACGCCGCGCTGGTCCGTGAGACGCTCGACCACGACGGTCCGTTCAAGCGCCCTGTGGCCCTGATCTCAGGTGGCGAATGTACGGTGACATTGCCTGCTGGCGCCTCGGGTCGGGGAGGGCGATGCACCGAGTTCTTGCTGTCACTGGCGGTCGAGTTGAACGACACGCCCGGTGTTTATGCGCTTGCGTGCGACACCGACGGCATCGACGGTAGCGAGGACAACGCGGGCGCGTGGCTCGCACCTGGACTGATAAAGCAAGCCGCGGCGCACGGCGTGGCGGCACGCAGTGCACTGGATCAACGCGACTCCTACGGATTCTTTCGCGCCGCAGAGAGCCTTATTGTCACCGGCCCGACGCGCACGAACGTTAACGACTATCGGGTCATCCTTATTCAGTGACCCTTCATATCGGCGCGTTCCGGCCGTGCGCCCGAACTCAGTGCGTCCAGTGCCGCCGCCGCGATAGACCGACGATCGACCTTGAAGAACTCGCGTAGTGCAGCGCGCGTGTCGGAACGTCCAAAACCGTCGGTGCCGAGTGTGACGTATCGATCTCGTACCCAGGGCCGGATCAGGTCGGGAACAGCGGTGACATAGTCGCTGGCGGCGATCACCGGCATTCCGTTCAAGGGCAGTTGCTGCTCGACCCATGTGGGCTGCGGCGCAGCGGTTGGACTCGGTCCGCCGTCCCCGTTCGCTCCGCGCCGAAGCTCGGTAAAGCTCGTCACCGAGTAAACGTCGGCCGCAACCCCGAACTCCTCCTCCAGCAGCGCCGCCGCCGCCAGCACTTCGCGCAAAATTGTCCCCGACCCCAGAAGCCTGACCTTTGCATCCGATACGGACTTGACGCGGTACATGCCGCGTAAGACGCCCTCACGCACGTCCTGGGGGATCGACGGCTGCGCGTAGTTCTCGTTCATCGCGGTGATGTAGAAGAAAGCATCTTGCTGTTCGGACAGCATGCGCCGCATTCCATCGTCGAGGATCAACGCGAGCTCGTACGCGTAGCAGGGGTCGTAGGCGCGGCAGTTCGGAATCGTGCTCGCGATCAGGTGGCTCGTGCCATCTTGGTGCTGCAGGCCCTCGCCGGACAGTGTCGTGCGGCCCGCGGTTGCGCCCAGCAGAAAACCGCGTGTGCGCGAATCGGCGGCGGCCCACAGCAGGTCGCCGACGCGCTGAAATCCGAACATCGAATAGAAAATATAGAACGGCAGCATCGGGAAGCCGTTGGTGGAATAGCTGGTGCCCGCCGCGACCCATGATGCAATCGCGCCCGCCTCGTTGATGCCTTCTTCGAGAATCTGGCCGTTCTTTGTTTCCTTGTAGTAGCTGATCTGCGCCTGATCTTCGGGCTCGTACAGTTGCCCGACGGGCGAGTAGATGCCCACTGTGCGAAACAGATCCGCCATGCCGAACGTGCGCGCTTCGTCGGCAATGATTGGAACGATGCGCGCACCGATGTCGCGATCCTTCAGCAGCGCCGACAGCATTCGAACGAACGCCATCGTCGTGGACATTTCTTTGCCGTTTGCTTCGAGCGCGAAGCGGCCAAAGGCCATTGCGTCGGGCGTCGGAAGCGCCGGACACGAGGCATCGCGTGCGGGCAGGTATCCACCGAGCTTGTGGCGGCGCGCATGCAGATACTTCATCTCGGGCGTATCGGGTGCAGGCCGGATGAATTCGACTTGCTCGGCTTGCGCGTCGCTCAGTGGTAGCGCAAAGCGATCACGAAACTCGAGCAGCGCTTGCGTATCCAGCTTTTTCTGCTGATGTCCGGTCATGCGGCCTTGCCCGGCAGTGCCCATGCCGTAGCCCTTCTTCGTCTTCGCCAGGATCACTGTCGGCTGGCCCTGATGATTCGCTGCCGCGTGATACGCCGCATGGATCTTGACTGGATCGTGGCCGCCGCGACGCAGCCGATCGATATCCTCGTCCGATAGATGCGACGTCAGTTGAGCGAGCTCAGGATACTTGTTGAAGAAGTGTTCGCGGTTGAATCGTCCGTCGGTCGCCGACAGGGTTTGAAACTCGCCATCGACCGTTTCGTGAAATGCACGCAGCAACAGCATCTGTGTGTCGCGCGCAAAAAGCGGATCCCAGTCCGAGCCCCACAGCAGCTTGACCACATTCCAACCCGCGCCGGCGAACAGCCCCTCGAGCTCCTGAATGATCGAACCATTGCCGCGTACTGGGCCGTCGAGCCGCTGCAGGTTGCAGTTGACAACAAAGATCAGGTTGTCGAGGCCTTCGCGCGCGGCGATTGACAACCCCGCAAGCGACTCCGGTTCGTCCATCTCGCCGTCGCCGACGAAAGCCCACACCTTGCGTCCCTGTGTATCGAGCAACCCCCGGTTCTGCAGGTAGCGCAGGAACCGCGCGTTATAGATCGCGAACAAAGGGCCGATTCCCATCGAGCCCGTCGGAAATTGCCAGAAGCTCGGCATCAGCCATGGATGCGGATACGAACTCAACCCCACGCCCTGCGTTTCGCGACGATAGTGGTCAAGTTGCTCCGCGCTCAGCCGTCCTTCGAGGAATGCGCGCGCGTAGACACCCGGCGATGAGTGAGGTTGAAAGTAAACGAGGTCGCCGCGCGATTCGTTCGAGCTTGCATGAAAAAAATGATTGAAACCGACCTCGAACAGATCGGCCGCCGAGGAATAGCTCGCGATGTGGCCACCGAGCTCAGCGCTGACCGCGTTGGCGCGGACCACCATTGCCAACGCGTTCCATCGAACCAGAGCGCTCAAGCGCGACTCGATTTCGAGATTGCCCGGAAAGGGCGGCTGGTCCGCGAGCGAAATCGTATTCAGGTACGGTGTATTCAACACTTGCGGCAACGGCACGCGACGAGTTCGAGCATGCTGCAACAGATGTTTAAGCACAAACGTGGCGCGCTCGGGCCCGACCGCGTCAATCACGGCGTCGAGCGCCTCCAGCCATTCACGCGTTTCCTGCGGATCGGTGTCGTCTTCGCGCAACCGCCACGCAGCGTTTGGAATCAGCTTCGAGAGGTCGTCGAAATTCATGGGGCGATTATCCGCCAGCCTGAAAGCTGCCGACTGAGATAATCGCGCCATGATCGCTGACTCGCTGACCATCGTTCGACCCGACGACTGGCATCTTCATCTGCGCGACGGGGCGGCGATGGCCTCGGTGCTGCCGCACTCGGCACAGCAGTTCGCGCGCGCGATCGTGATGCCCAATCTGAAGCCGCCGATTACGACGACGGAACATGCCTCCGGGTATCAACGTCGCATCAAGGCCGCTTTACCTCG
Organism: uncultured beta proteobacterium; assembly: GCA_963729165.1. GTDB lineage: Bacteria > Pseudomonadota > Gammaproteobacteria > Burkholderiales > Burkholderiaceae_F > JACCZX01. The sequence continues at coordinate 36,859 of CAVSMM010000013.1, read as the reverse complement.
CGGGTCTACGTTCGAACCGTTGATGACGCTGTACCTGACCGACACTACCTCTTCGGACGAAATCCGTCGCGCGCGCGCGAGCGGCATCGTTCATGCGAGTGAAGCTCTACCCGGCGGGAGCCACGACGAACTCCGAGTCCGGCGTCACCGATTTGCATAGTTGCGCGCCTGCGCTGGAAGAGATGCAGCGCGTTGGAATGCCGCTGCTGATTCACGGCGAGGTCACTCGACCGCAAATCGACGTGTTCGACCGCGAGCGAGTCTTCATCGACGAAGTGCTGGTTCCGATGCGTCGCGATTTCCCTGAGCTGAAAATCGTGTTCGAGCACATCACAACTAAGAACGCGGTCAGCTACGTTCTTGAAGAGCGCGGCCCTGTCGGTGCGACGATTACCGCACACCATCTGCTGTTCAACCGCAATTCGATTTTTTCTCGGCGCGATGGACAACCTGGATTGAGTCCACATCACTTCTGCCTGCCGGTGCTGAAGCGTGAGACGCATCGGCAGGCGCTGTTGACAGCAGCAACGGGTGGGAACTCGCGATTTTTTCTCGGCACCGACTCAGCGCCGCACGCAAAGGGTGATAAGGAGTCGATGTGCGGTTGCGCGGGCTGCTACACGGCGGCGTCGGCGCTTGAGATGTATGTCGAAGCCTTCGACGAAGCTGGCGCACTGGATCGCTTTGAAGCATTCGCTTCGTTCAATGGCCCCGATTTTTACGGACTGCCACGCAATACGCAGACAGTTACGCTGAAGCGATCCGAATGGAGGCTGCCCGACGAGTTTCCGTTTGCCGATAAGACAATCGTTCCGTTACGCGCCGGTGAAACGCTGCAGTGGAAGTTGCAGGGCTAGCGGGCGTTGACTGGTCGGCTCCGTGGCTCGCGCCCTGCGCAGCGCTGGGCCAAACGGTTGCCGCAAGCAGCGATTGGCGCGGAGCATTAAACAGCGAGGCTGCCGCAGCCAACCTTCGTAATTTCAACGGCCAGCGCCTTGTGTTTTGCGAGCCCGACGTTGCAGGCGACGAGCCTTACGAAGCCGGCATCGCGTCGCACCGGTCGCGTGCCGACGCGCGCCAACTTGCACGACTTCTTCAACGCGCTGATGTTTCTGCAGTTTCCAAGAGCGAAAGCACGACTGAATCGGCTGCAATCGGTGGCGATTGCGCGTGACGGTGTGCGGGCGGTGCGCGGCTCCGTGCGAGACGCGGCGACGTTGATTGATGAGAATGCTGTACTGGTGATCAGCGATCGTGCGGACATTGTCGAGGCGCTGCGACGCCACGACTGGCCTTCGCTGTTTCAAGATCAACGAGCGGTATGGATGTCACAAGTGAACGTCGTTGCTTTCGGCCATGCTTTACTGCACAAGTTGGTGCATCCGTATAAGGCAATCACTGCGCATGCACTGCATGTCGCGCTTCCATCCAGTTCGTCGATACACGACATCGATTGTTGGATGGCCGCAGCGCTTGATGAGCAGCTGTCCTCCTCTCTGTTGATGCCACTACCCGTGCTCGGAATTCCGGGCTGGTGGAAGCAAAACGAGAACCCGGATTTCTACGGAGACCGCACCGTGTTCCGTCCGGCTAAGATGCGCCGCGATCGCAAAGCGGAGATGGATTCATGAAACGTGGCGAGCTCGAAAAGCGCCAAGGCAGCAAGCTCACCAACCAGATGCGGGCTGCGGGCAATGCCTATGGCCGTGCAATTGCGCCCGAGCCCGATCGGCGTGCGCAGCGAGACCGCGACCGCGCACTCGGGCTCGTTCCGTTTGCGGTTAAGTTGCCGCAGGAGTTGGTCAAAGCGCTGCAGGAACAAGCAGCAAAGAAAAGCGTTGGCTTAAACGAGCTAACTGCAGAACTTTTGACAAAGAGCCTCGCCAAGTGAACTGGGCAGTACGGTCACCGTTGCAATCTAGCCGTCGCTCGGATCGCCGATAGAGTTGCATTGGGCGTGATGATTTCGGGGTCCATCTTGAGCTCGATCAGCGCCGGCAGCCGGCGCTCTCGGATAAACGCCAGTGCTTGAGACAGTGTGGTTGCGAACTCGGTCGTTGTAGTTGCAGTCCCGCCGAAGGCGCCATAGGCCTCCGCCAGCTTCGCAAAGTCGGGATTGACGAGTGCGGTACCGTGCTCGCGCCCCGGAAATTCACGCTCCTGGTGCATTCGGATCGTCCCGTACATCTGGTTGTTGAACACGATCACCAGTATGCCGGCGCCATACTGCACGGCCGTTGCGAGCTCCTGCCCGGTCATTAAAAAATCGCCATCTCCGGTCAACGCGACCACGGTGCGCTCAGGCGCTGCAACCTTGGCTGCGATGGCGGCCGGCACGCCGTAGCCCATTGCGCCGGCCGTAGGCGCAAGTTGAGTACGCAGTGCGGGGTAGCGCCAGAAGCGATGCGCCCACGTCGCAAAGTTGCCGGCGCCGTTAGCGATGATCGTGTCCTCGGGAACGGCGCGCGACAATATTCTCATTGCCTCCCAAAGGTCCAGCGGAGGATCGCCATGTGCGTAAACAGCAGGCCGCTGTTGCCATGCTTCCAACTCTTCGCGTGCCGAAGCAACGGTCTCGCGCCACGGTGGCTCTTCAATCGGCACCATCATCGCAAGGCGCGATGCGAATTGCGGCAAACCAGAGTTGATCATCAACTGCGCCTGGTACACGCGGCCAAGTTCCTCGGCACCGGCGTGGACATGGATCAGCGTCTGCGCCGGCACCGGTGCATCAAGCAACGTATAGCCCGAAGTCGTCATCTCGCCCAGCCGCGGCCCGATCGCAAGAATCAAATCCGCATCCTTGATGCGCTGTGCAAGTTTCGGGTTAACGCCGACGCCGACGTCGCCTATGTAGTTCGGATGGCGGTTATCAAAAAGATCCTGATAACGAAATGCGCACGCAACCGGGAGATAGTTTGCCTCGGCGAAGCGCTTGAAGTTGTCGCAAGCTGCAGGTGTCCAGCCGAAGCCGCCAAGAATGACGAGCGGGCGCTGCGCGCGGCCGAGCAGGCGCCGCAAGGCGGCGATCTGCGTGTCGCTCGGCGCGCCCAGTACGGGTTGATGGCACAGCGCGTCACCGACATCAGCTTTTATCGACAGCATGTCTTCCGGCAGCGCCAGCACGACCGGTCCCGCGCGCCCACTCGTCGCGACCTGAAACGCGCGCGCGACGAACTCGGGAACGCGATCTGCGCGATCGATCTGCGCGACCCACTTGGTCATCTGCCCGAACATGCGTCGGTAGTCGATTTCCTGAAAAGCTTCGCGTTCGACAAAGTCGTTGCCGACTTGGCCAATGAACAGAATCAGCGGCGACGAATCCTGGTGCGCGACGTGAACGCCGATCGCAGCGTTGGTTGCTCCGGGGCCGCGCGTGACGAAAGCAACACCGGGCTGCCCGGTCAGCTTCGCATAAGCCTCGGCCATAAACGTGGCGCCGGACTCGTGTCGATTCACAATCAGCTTGACCATTTCGCGCGAGTCGTACAGCGCGTCGAGCACCGGCAGAAAACTTTCGCCGGGCACTGTGAAAGCGTGGTTGACGCCTTGGATAAGCAGTTGATCGACGAGTAGACGAGCGCCGGTGCGGGAAGACATGGGGCCGGAGTGTAAGGTTTAGGCTTGCCGGAGGCCACGTATGCAGGAGGCAGCATGAGCGCATCGAACTCGCGCACCGTCGACCTCGACGAGGTTGGGCACCTCGTCGATCAGCTTGAGCGCGATCTCGCCAAAGCGCGCGCCGGCGGCGCGAGTGTCGAAACCCTGCGCGCCGAGGTTGAACAACTGCGGGTAGCGCTTAGCGCGGCCGAGCCTTCGCACGCCGAAGTCCAGGTGGGTCTGCATGGCTTGCGCACGAAGCTCGATGAACTGGGAGACGATTTAAGAATGGGTGCACTGACCGGCTCCGACTACCTGGCTCGCATCGGCCGCTTGCTCGGATTGGGTTAGCGGTCGATGAAATACGTGGGCCTTGGGCGAAGCGGTCTTAAAGTTTCGCGCGTCGGGCTTGGCATGATGACGTTCGGTACCGCCGAGTGGCGACCATGGATTCTCGGCGAAGAGGCGGCACGGCCGATCGTGCAGCGCGCGATCGAGCTCGGAGTCAATCTGTTCGATACCGCCGACATGTATTCGGGGGGCGTATCCGAGCAAGTCACGGGACGGTTACTGCGCGAGTTGGCGCCGCGCGATGAAATCGTCATAGCGACGAAGCTTTTCTACCCGGTCGACCTAGCGTTCAAGGGCGGCAACTCGCCGGCACCGAAGCCCGTGGAGCGGCCAAACATGAGCGGGTTATCGCGCAAGCGCATCTTTGCGGCGATCGATGCGAGTCTGCAACGACTTGGAGTCGAAACGATCGATCTCTATCAAATTCACCGCTTCGATCCCGCCACTCCTATTGAGGAAACGATGGAGGCGCTGCACGACGTGGTGCGAGCGGGCAAGGCGCGCTACATCGGGGCATCGAGCATGTGGGCGTGGCAGTTTGCGAAGATGCAGGAAGTTGCGCAGCGTCATGGCTGGACGCGATTCGTATCGATGCAGAATCACTACAACCTCGCCTATCGCGAAGAGGAGCGCGAAGTGATTCCGCTGTGCCGCGATCAAGGCGTCGGCTTGTTACCCTGGAGCCCGCTGGCACGTGGATTTCTTGCGGGTAATCGTGGCCGCGATGTAAGTGCCGACAAGGCTGGGGGCGCAACCTCCCGCGCCCAAACCGATGACATCGCGCAGAAGTATTACTACCGCGAAGCCGATCATGCCGTCGCCGCAGCACTCGGAACTTTGGCGCAGAAAAGAGGCGTGTCTAACGCGACACTCGCCTACGCATGGCTGCTGCACCAGCCCGGTGTCAGCGCACCAATCGTCGGCGCAAGCAAGACGTGGCAGATCGAACAGGCGGTCCAGGCGCTCGACGTTTCACTGAGCCCTGACGAATTGTCGGCGCTCGAAGCACCGTATCAGCCGCACCCGGTGCTTGGGCACCAGTAGCACTCCGTAAAAGCGCCAATAAAAATGGCCGCTGACGCGGCCTTTTCCTTGGGTAACGGAGGCGCAGCTAGCAGCCGCCCTTCTTCACTTTTTTCTTGCCTTGATCCTTTTTCGCGTCGGCCTTTTCAGCCAGCTCCGCCGTCTCCTTTTCGTTCTTGTCGGTCTTTTTGACGTCGGCCTTTTTCGTTTCATCCTTGGTCGGCTCGGATTTCTTCTCCTGAGCGAACGTCGGGCCGGCGAAGGCAAGCGCAGCAACGATCAGCGCTGCAAAGAGTGTTTTCATTTCACGGTTACCGCAAGTGACTGGACGCTGCGAGTGTAGTCGCGAGCTTGGTCTACTTTCTTACCAATGCTTATGAGCTAAGGAGCGCGGCGTATGGGTGGTGTGGTGCCCAAGGGGGAGGCCGCTCGGCGGGGATCAGGACAACCGCCCTCCCTGGGTCCACGTTCAGACTTTCGGCCGAGGCAACCGCTAACTTGAGCCGGCCACCTCTATTCATCGAATCGGCTCTAGCCTCTGAATTGACGGGCGAGCGGACGTTTTCTCGGCACGCCCGAGCGAAAAAATCTCCCGCAAACTTGGGATCATTATCGATTTCGCGATGTCCGCGCCTGAGCCATGAACCTGACCGAGCCCGCTGCAACAGTGGTTGACGAGTCGACTCCGATTACGGTGCCGACTCTGGTCGAACCTCTGACTGTTCCCTCATCGGCGCCCTTGCAATCGGCGGCGCCGACTGCGGCGGCAGCGCCCCCTACAGTGCGGCGTCCGCCTGCACGCGAGCTCGCGAGCTGGCGCGTGCTCAGGATGTGGGCCAACGGCGATACGCTCGCCGAAGCCGTTACGGTGAAGCTGATCGGTGTTCATGAAGGCCATTCGATCGTCGTCACTGTGCCCGAGGACGATTCGCTGGCGCTGAAGGAAGGTGCGATGTACCGATTCCGCAGCTTCTCTGGCGAAACAATCTACGAATTCATCGCGCCACTGGTCAAGACCTGTAGCGAGCCGTTCGAGTACTTGCATATTGGCTGGCCGCAGCAACAGCATGTCGAAAAGCGTGAATTGCGTGCGGCCCCGCGCGTGAAAACGGAGTTACCGTGCCTTGTCTACCCTGGTGCGCAGGCATCGGGACGCTTCGTCAAAGGGTCGATCAGCGATCTGTCAACAGGCGGCGCGGCGATCGCGCTGCATGATGATCTCAGCGTGTTCTACGACGAAGTCAAAGTCGTCTTTCAGCTGGCTGTCGCGGACGTGGACTTGATGATCGAAGCGCGTGCGCGTCCGGTCCGCAAGCCGGACGAGACAGGTGAGCGGCTAATGGGTGTGTCGTTTGTCGCGCTCAGCCAGGTGGAGAAGCTCGCGGTACACGCATACGTCACTGCGCAGCTCGTGCGCGAGCTGGAAGTTCCGCTGTACGCACGCACTTAGCGGACCGACCGCCGCAATGAAAAAGCCCGCGCTAAGCGGGCTTTTTGTTGGCGGCGGATATCTGCTTAGTGCAGAACCTCCTGCGTACTGGTTTGCACCTGCGCCTTGCCTTTGCCTGCACGTGCCGGGGGTTCGCACAATCCGCAGACATAGTTTTTCGTGAGCTCGAACGTGTGTGTGACGAACTTCCCATTGCACTTGCAGCACGAGGTCAGCGTCACCATGCCGGCATCGACGAATTTCACCAGGCGCCACGCACGGGTTACCGACAATAACGGCTCCAGTCCCTGCGCACGGATCTGCTCGAGGTACAGCTCGTAGGCCTTGATGATGCCGTCGATCTCTTCGAGCTCGCTGGTCTTGTCCAGATACTCGTACATGTTTAGGAACAGCGACGAGTGAATGTTCGGCTGCCATGTCATGAACCAGTCGGTCGAAAATGGCAGCATGCCGCGCGCCGGTGACTCGCCCTGGACTTCCTTGTACAGGCGCAACAGACGCTCGTACGACAGGTCGGTTTCCGACTCGAGGACTTGCAAACGCGCGCCCAGCTTGATCAACGCGATTGCACGCTGGATCTGCTTGCTCTCGGAGACGATGCTCTTGATACGCATGTTGATTCCCTTGCCAGCGGTTTCGTAGTTACGCGGTCACGTTGGCCAATTGCCCGGCCATCACGATGTTGGCATGCAGGCCGGCCACTGCCGCACCGGTGGCGCTGGACTTCGGCTTTGAATGGCTGGTCAGAAGATTCCAGACCATATCGTCGTCGAATCGAAATCGCAGGATCAACTGGTTGGACCCCGCAATCTTCATCAACTGCGCTGGGCTCAACTGATCAATGATGGTTGCAACTTCTTCAGAAACGCCGAGGCGATACAGCGCTTGCGCCTTGTCGGCACGAATCATGTGCTGCGCCAGAACTAGGTAGGCCAAATTGGCTTCGCGGATTTCCTGCAGAAGTTGTTCGTTGCTGGCTGCGATCGTGCTCATCTATGTTGCTCCTGGTTCGCGGTTGAGTCGGTGCTGGTGTGGTTCGATTCGATGCGTTTCGAATTGACGCCATTGTGGGAAACCGGCTCAATTCGTTGAATCAGCGTGTCGCTACGAAGCCTGTCGGCCTGCCGCTCGTCTGCTTGTAAGGTTTTTTCCTACAGACCTTGCATCGCAATTTGTTCAAGTCCGGCACCCTCGTGCCGTTAACGAAAGTGTGCGAGGCCCGCGCGCCGCAGTAGCGTCGATGGACGTACAGATGGCAAGAGCGCTTCGCCACGTTGGTTGATGTGGATTTGGTTTCCTCCCCCGCCTTCGCGCCGGTCTATGACCGGCGCTTTTTTTTGACGAAAAGCGCTCGGAACGGCCCTCCAATCGGACGATGGCGCGTACCTCATCGTCGGTACAGTGATCGAGCTTCAAACTGAAACGCACTGACGGGGAACGGCACGATGCCGAATGAATTTTGCGAGGTGGCCGAGATGATCGAGGCCCCATCGACGACGGCGGCCGAGCCTGCGCGCTCGAGCCTGCTGCAGCATTACGAAGCGATCGCACAGTCGAGTTGCGCAATGCTCGCGGCGGCGCGCGCCGGCGACTGGATCGAAGTCGAGCGTCAGGAAGAACGGTGCGGTGCTTTGATTGCGATTTTGAAGGCGGCTGATGAGCGACCCGGTTCGTTGAACGCAGCCGACGATGAGCGCCGCATGTTCCTGCTGCGACAGATTCTGGCCGACGACGCCTCTATTCGAGGACACGCCGAGCCTTGGATCGATCCCATCGTCCCGCTGATCTCGACGCCGCGCTTGAAGTCGAACACTGAATCCGCATGAGCTTGACGACGCCCTTTCCGGAACCCGATTCGCCGGAGCTCGAGCGCTTCGCGATTTACTCGCGCAGCGAGATCGCCAGCTTGCTGCGCCAGTTGCGTGACAAGCAGGTGTTGGTGACGTTGTATTACGACCAAGCAGCCGGCTTTACCGTGAGTAATGTTCTCGAAGTCAATGAGGGATTTGAGGAACTCATACTGGATCGCACTTCGGATGTTGCTGCACAAAAGGCGATCTACGCGTCCAAGCAGCCGGTCGTGGTCGCGTTTCTCGATAACGTCAAGCTGCAGTTTGCTGTCTCAGCCGCAGAAGCGGTCGAGCATCAGGGGCGCCCGGCATTTCGCGTACGGTTGCCGCAGCAGCTGTTACGAATGCAGCGACGCGGTGCCTACCGTAGGCAGCCGCCTGCCGTTCGGCCTGCAACATGCCTGGTGCCATCTCCTGGAAAAAAGGGGCAATACGAATCTGTCCGAGTACTGGATCTAAGCGTGGGAGGCCTGGCGTTGTTCGTGCATCCGGTGCAATTTTCATTGCCGGCTGACTACACGCTCGACAACTGCTATCTCGATCTGCCCGATGTCGGTCAGATCACGGTCACACTGCGCGTGCGCTATGTCGACGATTACCAGGCATCGAATGACGGCGTGCGCCGCTGTGGATGTGAGTTCGTCGAGCTGAGCGAGTCGGCGGCGCGCATGCTGCAGCGATACATGAACAAACTCGATGCGGCGGCCCGCTCGAACGGGCCACCGCCCGACGAAGCGGCCGCATAGATCGCTGACAATAAAAAAAGGCGCCAGCGGCGCCTTTTTTTATTTGCAGTGTCTCTACTTGGTTGCGACCGCCGGGTACATGTCGTTCCATGTATGCGCGTACTGCTTGCCGGTGCCGATCCAGGCAACTGTGCCCACCGATAGCGCGGCGGTATACAGCGATGCGATCAGCTCGGCAGCGTTTTGGCGGCACGCGATCCGCACTGCACTTAATAGATGCAGATGATTTTCAGCGTAGCGGCGCTCGACAAGGCGCATCTCGCGGCTGATCGGCAGCAGCGATTCGGGTAAACCGGCGACGCCGCGGCGGCCTTCGAGCGCGCGTGCGGCGGTATCTTCGAACCACACGAACAGCTCCGTCGGTGCGTCTGCGACGCCTTTGTTCGGCGCGGGCTCTAGCGCCACGGTAGCTGGCGCAGTGGAAACTCCGACCGGTCGGGTCGATATTTCCGCGAGTTGCTTAACAAGCTGGTTGCGGGTCATCGGTGCATCCTTTAATCGCATCGTTGTGACGCGCATTTGCGTCATGATGAGATCAAGATCGACCTGTCCGAGCGGTTCTTTAAAACGTCATCCGACGGTCTGGCTGCTGTTGCCGCGGGAATGGGTGGCGATCACATGCCTTTCCTGCTTTGCACGCTTGCCGCAACTCGACGCTGGCCGCGTGGGCGTGTCTTCGCGGCTTTGATTGCTCTGCGCTTTGAGGAGTGCAGTCACACACTTCTCCGTTGCCTTACGCCCTCTGTAAGCCGATTCCCGATGCCGCCAGATGTCCGGCTTTTCGCCCACCTATCCGTCGATACCGACTGGATGGGCATCCCTAAAGTTTGGGTCATGAAGAACGACGCATTCTTGTACGACGCGCTATATCAAGCGCTGAACAACGGTCAGATCGACGCCCAGCAACTGGAGCAGGTGCGGCCCAATGCGTTGCTCGACAGTAACTACGTCAAGCAATACACGCCCCTGGTGCGCCGGTTGGCGCATCAGATGATCGCGCGGCTCCCCGCCAACGTCGAGCTCGACGACATGATCCAGGCCGGCATGATGGGACTGATGGACGCGGTGTCTCGATTCGAAGTGACGCAGGGTACGCAGTTCGAGGTCTACGCTGCGCAGCGCATTCGTGGCGCAATGCTCGACGAACTGCGCGCCAATGACTGGCTGCCGCGCTCGGCGCGCAAGAGCCAACGCGATATAGAGAATGCAATTCACAGGCTCGAAGGCAAGCTCGGCCGTGCCCCGCACGAAACCGAGATCGCAGGCGAACTGGAGATGTCACTCGTGCAGTATCAGCAGATGCTGCACGATGCGCGTGGCGCGCAGCTCGTGCACCTTGACGATCTGGGTGGAAAGGTCGACGACGAAGATTATCTTGAGCGGCACCTGGTTGGCGATTCGCCGGAGCCCGCGGAGATTTTGCGCGACAAGCGCTTTCGCTACGCGTTGGTCGATGCAATCGACGAGCTGCCTGAGCGCGAAAAGCTTCTAATGAGTCTTTATCACGAACAGGACTTGAACCTGCGCGAAATCGGTGTCGTGATGGGCATTACCGAGTCGCGCGTGTGCCAGCTGCACAGCCAGGCCGTTGCGCGATTGCGTGCACGGCTCAAGAACTGGTAGTTGCTTGGCGCTCTAGTGCACGCGAGCCTTCGGCTCGCACGTGTACTCGTCCCGATTGAATGGTTAGTGCGCTTCCAACGTTAGGACAACGGCGGCCGCGCGGACGGCGCAATTACAACGGCAGGGGATGGACGACTTCGATCGCCCCGCGAGGAGTCCGCTAACCGGCGAAATTTCGCAGCTGCGCGGCTTCGCGCGCGAAGCGCTCGAGTTCATCGGTTCCGCCTTGCCGCATTGCGCGTAGTGCGCTTGCCTGCGGCGCGAGTAGACGCAGCAAGTGCTCCTTGCGGCCGCTTGCATCGGCCAGCCCGGCGGAATCATTCGCAATCAGTGCTTCGCTTTCGTCGTGCAGCGCCTTTATCAAATCGGAGAACAGACGCGCGGGGGCGTCAGGGGGAAGCGAGGAGTGCGGATACATGTCGACGCGATCAGTGTGGGGCAGCTGGTTGAAAGTGCGAATCGATAGACGCGATCAGCTTGTCTGCGATCGCGTGTGAATCGATCCGATAGTGCCCATTGGCGATCGCCGTGCGTAGCGAGAAGAGGCGGCTTTCCGGGCAAAGTTCGCGTGCTGGCCGGATATCGGCACCCGGGAATGCCGGTGGTTGGGAGCGCGCCAAGAGGGTCACGCTACAAAATTCGGCAATTGGCCGTCGAACTTTAGCTCGGCGTTCAAGCGAGCACGCCCCTGAGGGTGCATTATTCTTACCTGACCTCTGAAGCTCTGCCTGACTGGCGAACACTTCGCGTGGCTGACCGCCCTACAACTTCGCAGCGTTCCTCCAAACTCGCTCCGCGCGCGGCGGGTACGCCCGCCAATGCGCCGAAGGTCGTTAGCGAAGAGCGGGCGTTGGCGCTCGGGCTTCCAGGCGGCAACGGGACACCGCCACCGGCGGCAGGCGGGGTAATGGCAGTTTCACCCGCGGCCGCGCCGCTGGACTTTGCCGTGTTACCTGATGAAGCGGCCAATCTCGCGGCGCGACCGGCAGACACGGTTATCGAAACCTTGCTGGCGGCCGCGCATATCGGTCTGGCCCTGCTAGACCGTGAGATGAATTACCGGCTTTGGAACAACTGCCTTGAAGAGCTATTCGATGTGCCGGCCGACGCATTGCTCGGAGGCGCCGTCAATCAGGCCGACGGATTCAGCCAGTTGCCGGATCTGATTACCGAGCTGAAGCGGGTCAGCGAAAGCGGTGACCGGACGCCCGTGGAGCGCGAATATCAGCTGCCACGCGCCGAGCGCGGATGGGTCCGCGTGAAGCTGGCACCGGTGTTCGCTATCGATGGGCGCTTTGATGGAGTCTTCGTCACGTGCGAGCGAATCGACCGCGAGCGCTTTGCGCAAAATTCGCTTGGAGCGCTTCGGCAGGCGCTCGAATCCGTTGGCGAAATGGTTTTCGAGATCGATCAGCGCGGAGCCGTTGTCGACGCCAACGATGCCGCACGTCAGCGGCTCGGCTACGACCGAGAGTCGTTGAAGGGGCTGGCGCTGAGTGCGATCGACACCAGTCTCGCCGGGGCAGACGGTGACGATGCGGGCTTCGCATCGCTGTATGAACAATTGCAAACGCGCGGCTCTTTTCAGGCTGACACGCGCTACAAGACGCGCTTTGGAACCGAATTTGCCGTGGAGACGGTGCTGCAGCGCGTTGTGCACGATGGCCGCGAGTTCATTTTGCTGCTCGCGCGCGACGTCGGCACGCGCAAGAAGACCGAATCAGATCTGAACGAAAGCGCTGAGCGCTTTCGAGCCCTGTTCGACGAGAGCCCGGTCGCGGCTCTATTGCTTGACAGCGAGTTTCGTCTGATCGGAGTGAATCGCGCCGCATGCGAAACGCTCGGCTACGACGTCGATGAGCTGCTCGGTAAAGATCCGGTAACGCTGCTCCACCCCGATGATCGGCCTTTGTTGCAACACGCGCGCACCGAGATGCAGCGCGGAGCGGTCGAGTCCGAGTCTGCCGAGCGTCGCTTCATGCATCGCGATGGTCGTGTCGTGTGGACCAAACTTTCGATGCGAGCGATTGCCTCTGAAAGTGGTCTGCGGCATACGTTGCTGGTTCTCGAAAATTTCACGGACCGCAAGATTTTTGAAGAGCAACTGCAGGTTGCGTTGCGCGACCAGCAGACACTATTCGAAACGATGTCGGTCGGCGTGGCGCAGACGATGTCGGGCAAGATCCTGCTGGCAAACCGGGAATTCGCAGAGATGTTCGGATACAGCGACGGCGAAGTCATCGGCATGCCATTGTGGGATCTGTGCGTGGACCGGCATCACCGCGCTCCGAATGAAGTATCCGGCATGCCGGTCGTCCGCTCACACCAAACAACGAGCGGTGAAGTGGTGCTGTTCCGCACCGACGGCGAGCCGGTGTGGTGTCTGGTGCAAGCACGACCGATCCAGGCGCAGGAGCCGGGTCTCGAGGTGCTGCGTGAAGCGATCTACACGTTTCAGAACATCTCCGAGATCAAGCGGCAGCGTGAAGCGTTGTCGCGATCCTTGCTGGAGCTCAAAGAGCAGGGCGAAGAGCTGCAGAGTGCGCTCGCACAGCAGCAACTGATTTTTGACACAGCATTAGTTGGGTTGCTGTTTGTGCGCGATAGCCGTCCGGTGCGCGCCAACGCGGCGATGGAAGATTTGCTGGCGTGCGAACCCGGTGCTCTTGTGTCGCAGATGCAGTTGTTTTCGCATCCGACCGATCACTTGTTGCTGGCAAATCTGTCCGAGCACTATCAGCGCATCAACGACACCGGCGCAACCGAGTTCGAGCTTCACATGTTCCGCCGCAAAGGCGCGCCGATCTGGGTCGCCGTGCAGGGACGTGCAGTCAATCCCGAGCGGCCGGAGCTGGGTTACATCTTCGCGTTCGTCAATGTGGACGAGCGCAAGCGCTCTGAGCGTGAGCTGCGCGCGACGCTAACCGAGCTGCAGCTTATCTTCGATAACGCGCTGGTCGCCGTGCTTTACGTGGCCAACGATCTGATCGTCAAGGCAAACGTCGCCACGCAGCAACTGTTCGGCTACGACGCACGCGATTGGGACGAGTTGCAGATTTCGTCGCTGTTTGCGACCGCCGGCGACTGGGAAGACATTCGCGAATTGCCGCTGGCGGAAATAGATTCGGAGGAATCGGCCGACAAGCCCGAGTCCGACGCCGAGCCCGCCGCCGGCGGCGTGTCGTTCGAGCGTCTGATGCGCCGCGCGGACGGCACGACGTTCTGGTGCGCGGGCTACGGGCGTCCACTCGACCCGTCGGCTCCGGATCGAGGCCTCATCTTGACGCTGGTCGACGTCGATGCGCGCAGACGGTCGGAAGAAGAGTTGCGACGCGTGCGCAACTATCTCGATCTTGTCGTCGAGAACCTGCCGGTGTTGGTGTCTGTTCGCGAGGCCGAGACCGGCCGCTTTGTGAGCCTGAATCGTGCCGGTGAGACGATGACCGGGTTGACGCGTGAGCAGGTGGTCGGCCGCACGTGGGGCGAGATCTACGCGCGCCAGTTCGCCGACTTGTATGCTGAACTCGACCGCAAGGCCCTCTCAACGGGAACGCAGGTTGACCGGCCGCGGGATGTGATGCTGCGCGCAGACGGCAAGCGGCTGACGATCAACCAGCGCGTCGTGCCGCTGTTCGAATCCGAGCCCGGGCGCTCGATGGCAGCCGGTGACGCAAATGCACGCTACGTCATGTCGATCATCGACGACCTGACCGAGGAGGTGCGTGCCGAAACCGCGTTGCGTGAAACCGAGGCGCGGTTCCGCCAGTTTGCCGAGAATATCGATCAGCTCGTTTTCATCATGACCGGGGATTTTTCAAGCGCGCTGTACGTCAACCCGCGGTACACCACGTTGATCGGCGGGCCGGTCAGCGATCTGCTCGATAACCCGCGCAACGTGATGCGGCATGTGCATTTCGAGGACGTACAGACCGTGAACCAAGCGTTGCCGCGGCTGGTAGCGCGGATGCGCCGGCTGATGCGATCGGAATTGACCGCGCGCATCGATCACCCGACTCGCGGTGTGCGCAACATCAATGTCCGGCTATCGCCGGTGCGAATGGAAGACGGCGCGATTCGCGTATTCGGCATCGCCGATGACGTGACCGAGCGCACGCGGGCCGAACAACAGAGAATGGAGCAGATCGTCAAGCAGCGCGACGTTCTGGTGCGCGAGGTACATCACCGCATCAAGAACAATCTGCAAGGCGTCGCGGGGTTGCTGCAACAAACCGCGGACGCACGACCCGATGTGGCGGACATCCTGTCCGAAGCCGCCACGCAGATCCATGCGATCGCGCAAGTGCACGGGCTGCAGATCCGCTCGAGCGGCACGTTGCCGGTGCTCGGCGTTGCTCAGGGAATTTTCTCGACGCTTTCCAACATGTTTGGCGTCGAAGTGCGCTTCGAACCGCCGCCGCCCGACCTGTGGCGCTTTGGTCTGCCCGAGAACGAGGCGGTGCCGCTGGCGCTGGTCATCAACGAGCTAGGGACCAACGCCATCAAGCATCGAGCCACTCGTCAGGATGGCATCATGGTCAAGGTCACGACCCGCCCGGACGGTATGGAGATGACGATCGAGAATCCGGGCGCGCTCAAAGACGGCTTTGATCTGGCGCAAATTTCCGCCAGTGTTTCGGGGCTGGGACTGGTTAAGGCACTGTTGCCGCGGCGTGGCGCGCGGCTCGTTGTCGAGCGCACAGGCTCATTGGTGTCCACCCGGCTTCAATTGTTTCCGCCGGCGATACGCGAAGACAGTCTATTTCGGGAAGGGTGAAACGTGGAGCTGCGCACCTGCACCTAAGCTTCGCGCAATGAATGAAACTCCGCCGCTGGTGATGGTCGTCGATGACGACCGCTTAGTGCTTGCCACGTTGGTCGCAGGCTTGAAGCAAGCGGGCCTCGAAGTGATCGAGACCGACAACGGTGACGATGCGATTCTGCTGGCGCGAAAGCACAAGCCACGGCTTGCCATTCTCGATATGCGCATGCAGGGCAAATCGGGAATGGACGTCGCGCGTTATCTGGCCGCGAATACCGACACGGGCTTCATGTTTCTGTCGGCATTCGGCGACAGTGACATCGTTGACGAAGCGATGAAGATGGGCGCGCTGGGTTATCTGGTGAAACCCGTCGACGTGCGGCAGATCGTCCCCGCAGTGCGCGCGGCTTTGTCGCGGTCGGGAGACGAGAAGGCGGCCCAGCCGAGTAAGTCTTCAACTCAATCCTCAACTCAACCTTCGACCACGCCGCCGATTGACGGCGCGCGCGACGAGCTGATCGCAATCGGCATTCTGATGGAGCGCCTGCGCCTCGACGACGCGCGTGCGCTCGAAGCGCTGCGAGCTCAGGCCAAAGCCGAAGGCAAGCAAGTGGCCGAGCTGGCTACCAACATGGTCGAAGCGGCAAATCGGCTGAATTCGATTCGTCATTGACCGCGCGGGCCCTGAATGCAAGTCACGCGCTATATCGAGCGGCATGGCTTTCGACGTTGGTATGAGCGGCAACTGATCGAAAGCCATGCTTATCTCGCCTTGGGCTTCGTTGCACTGATCTTGCTGCTATCGGGTTTGGAGCTACTCAGTCATGCCGAAGCCGGCATGCGTTACCTGATCGTCTTGATATGTGCCGCAGCTGGAGGGATGCTGCTGGTGGTGGCATGGCGGCGCTTTGGCGTGCTGCTGGCGCGCGCCGAACACTTTGGAGAGGCGGCGACCTGCCCGCAGTGCAAAGCGTGGGGCAAGTTCAAAGTACTCGCGCAAGAATCGTCGAGCGTTAACGATCCGCCTGAAGCAGGACGCCCGCACTGGCTCAGCGTTCGATGTACGCAGTGCGATGCGGTCTGGAAGCTGCAATAGCGAAGCCATCTGTTGGCAGCTGCGGCCGACGCCGCTCAGGCGCTGCGACGACTAAGCCTTCTCCCACAACGTAAAGTAAAACGTCGCCCCGTGGCCTTCTGCCGGTGCCGGCACGGCCTCGGCCCACACCCGGCCGCCGTGACGTTGAATGATCTTTTGAACTGTCGCGAGGCCCACGCCGGTACCAGGAAACTCGTTTGCGCTGTGCAGCCGCTGAAACATGCCGAACATTTTTTCGGCGAAGCGCATATCGAAGCCGGCGCCGTTGTCGCGCACGAAAAACTCCCTCGATGCACTCGCTTCGTTGCGGCCGAACTCGACGCGGGCGTCGCGGCTCTTCGCGCTGAACTTTGCCGCGTTGCCCAGCAGGTTCTGCAGCACCAGGCGCAACAGCGTCGGGTCACCGTCGGCCTTCAAGCCAGGTCCGATGACGAACTCGATCGAGCGCGCCGGCTCGCGGAGTCGCAAGTCATCGCGCAGGTCATCGGCCAGCTCGCGTGCGATTTGAGAAAGATCGACCCTTTCACTGGCCAATTCACGGCTTGTCATGCGGGACAAGTTCAGCAGCGTGTCGATCATCGAGTTCATCCGCTGGCTGGCGGCGACGATGCGACGTAAATGGTCACGTCCAAGATCGTCGAGCGGCTTGCCGCGATCGCCGTAGTCTTCGAGCACGATCGTTGCGAAGCCATCGACGACACGCAGCGGCGCGCGCAGATCGTGCGACACCGAGTGCGCGAGGCTATCGAGCTCGCGGCCGGCGTTATCGAGCTCGCGCAAGCGTCCAGCGAGCTCTCGTGTGCGCTCGGCCAATTCGCGCTCGCGCCCTTCGAGGGCAGCTTGTAGTTCGCCGATTTGGCTAGCGCTTACATCCGACGTGCGCGGCGCGATGGTGGGTGCGGCCGGCGTCGGTGCCGACGCAGGAGTGCGTCGGCGCTGCGCGATCGCGACCGCCACCAGCACGATCAGAGCGCCGACACAGACTGCGGCCAATAGTTGCGCGGTGTCCGGCCGACCGGCTGTGCCAGCCCAGGCGACAGACGGTAAACCCGCGATGACCAACGTGCCAAGCCATAGGCGCTGCGCCTGCAAGTCACTGTTTTTATGCCAAGCCATCGCGGCGATTGTGCAGCATCGGGCTATTGGACGCGAGATCGACTTGCGGCCGATCCGGTTGTGCTTCAAACCGTCGGGGAAATGCCCTTCGAACGGCACCTTTTTCAGAGGGGTGAGAAGCAGCATTCGGCACTAGCCTGCGTGTTCGTTTTGGTTTCTCTGCGGGACTTCATTTGCCGTTCGATTTAATGCTGCCGCGATTTTCCTGGCTTGCCGATCGCCTGGGTCCGCGCGTCGATGGGCGCGATGGTCGTGGGCCGCGTGCAGCGGAGACGAAGCCTCTGCACAGGTTGCCGGTGGCGCCTTCTCGCTTTCGATCGATTGCATGGCCGCTGATCGGCGTACTCGTCTTGGTAGCGGGCTGGACAGTCGGTATTAGCTACTACTTTCATCACCAGAGCACCGAGCGCCAATTCCTTGTCGAGCAGCAAACGCGCGGAGCGCGGGCAGCACGCTTGGTTGAATCGACGATCGTTGCCGACTATGCGGCCGTCGAGGCCGGAGCGCGTGCGCTAGCCGAGCGCGGTGATCTGGTGGCGGCGCTTTCGCAAAAAGCCGATGCAGCGCGAGCCGTGCGCGATTGGGCGCAGAAAGAAGGCAGAAACGCAGGAGTCGGTCTGATTGAAGTTCACGACCTGCGCGGCATGCTGATCGAGCGCACCGGCGAAGGTGGCATCCAGCGGTTGACCAGCGAGGAAGCGCCGGTCGGTGTGTCCGAAGCGTTACGTGGCCAGGAAAGCATTCAGGTTATCGAGCGGCTGCAGGGTCTTTCGATCCGCGCTGTAGCACCGGTCGTGAATGGCAATCGGATCATCGGCGCTGTCGCCGTCGAGCGACTTGATCGGCGACCAATATCTCGATCGGCTGGCGAATCGGCTCGGCGTTGAAGTCGCGCTGGTAGCACAGGACCGCGTGTTGGTGGCGAGTGTGCCGCCGGAAGATCGCTACTGGCTGCAGAAAGCGCGCCCCAGCGTGCGTACTGGTGCAACGACGCACATTGCGCTGGACGGCAGCGAAGACTTGTCATTGCGCCCATTGCCGATTTCTGAGGAACCGATATCGGTGGCGGTGATGGTGCCAAACACGATGGCGTACGAAACTCTGTCGGACTCGAGCCGCTCATTCGGTGCGGTCGTCTTGTTCACGATTCTGGCGACGATCGTTGCGGGTATCTATCTCACGCGGCATTTGATCCGGCCGATCAAGGCGCTGACGGAACGCGCAGAAGATCTGTCGCTGCGCTATGCAGGCCTTGCCACGCCGCCCAAAGGAGACGAGCTCGACTCGCTGGTCGGATCATTCGATGCGATGACCAGCGCGCTGCTTTCGCATTCTGAGCGTTTGTCACAAGCGCACATGACCGAGCTGCAGGGCAGCCTCGAATTGCAGCGCCAATATGCACTGATGCGCCTGCTGCGCGGCTTGGCCGCTGCGGCCAATGAATCGGAGTCGGTCGAGCGCACCTTGGAGCGCGCGCTGAACGAGATCGGAAATTATCTGGAGTGGCCGCTGGGCCGCGTGGCGTTACTGCCGGACTACGCGAAGATCGCAGCTTGCCGCCGCGTTCGCTGTGGTTCACGCGCGAGCCCGATCGCTTTCGCGAGTTCATCGATGCCAGCAATGGCATCGCGATTGTGCCGTCGCCGAGTCACATGATCGGCCGCGCCTATCTGTCGGGCGTGGCCAACTGGGTCTCGGATTTGTCGCGAATGACCGATTGGAACCGGCTCGACGTCGCGTTGGCGGCGGGCCTGCAGACCGGCGTGGTCATTCCGGTGATGGCGCATGGCCACGTCGCCGCATTTATCGAGTTCTACAGCGATCATCGCGTCGAGGCGACCAATGCGTTGCTGGAACTGGTCGAGGCCATTGGCGCCGAGCTTTCGCGCGTCGCCGAACGGCAGCGCGCCGAACGCGAGTTGCGCCAGCGCGAAGTCGAAGCAAGCCGGCTTGCGATGGTTGCATCGCGCACCGAGCAGATGGTGCTGATACTCGACACGGTCGGCTGCATCGAATGGGCCAACGATGCTGTGATGCGTTTTTCCGGTATCGGCATGCAGGAGATGCGAGGACGGCGCGCGCACACGTTGATGCGTGGCTCCTCGACCGATCCCGGCGCGATCAGGCGGATGGCGGAAGCAGTCGTGCGCGGCGAGCCGTGCAAGATCGAGTTCATTGCTCACGCCCGCTCGGGCGAGCAACGCGTGCTCGAAGTCGAAGGACAACCACTGCGGGACGATCAGGGCCGCTACTTTCAGTACGCGCTGATCAGCCCTGATATCACGGAGCGCAAGCGCATCGAAGCGACGCTGCGCGAAAGCGCCGAATACTTCCGCGCGCTGTTCGACGAATCACCGGTGCCTTCGACGATCGTGTCGTCGGATCACCGGATCGTGCGTGCGAACGCGGCGCATACACGCATGCTTGGCTACACGATCGACCAGATCATCGGCAAGGATCCGATCACATTCGTCCATCCCGACGAGATCGACGCCGCCTATGCGCTGCGCAACGAGATGGACGGATCGGGCGAGCGCGCGCAATTCACGTTCGAGCGCCGCATGCTGAAAGGCGACGGCACAGTGGTCTGGGTGTGCGGCCACAGCGTGCGCTTCTGCGACGCCAATGGCGATCGGTTTCGGCTGACGATGCTCGAGAACATCACCGATGCGAAAGAAAGCGAGCGCGTGCTTGCGCGACGCGAAGGAAATTGCCGAATCGGCGAGCCGTGCGAAGTCGCAGTTCCTGGCCAACATGAGTCACGAGATTCGCACGCCGATGAACGGTGTGCTCGGGATGACCGAGCTGCTGCTCGGCACCGCGCTCAGCGACAAGCAGCGGCGCTTTGCCGACGCGGTCTACCGCTCGGGCGAGACGCTGCTCGAGATCATCAACGACATCCTGGATTTCTCGAAGATCGAGGCCGGCAAACTCGAGCTCGAATCGGTCGACTTCAATCTGCGCACGATGGTCGAAGACGTATTCGAGATGCTCGCACCGCGCGCGCATCAGAAGCGGATCGAGCTTGCCTCGTGCATTGGGCGCCGAAGTGCCGACGATCGCCAAGGGTGATCCCACCCGCATCCGTCAAGTGCTGACCAACCTTGGTAGGCAACGCGCTGAAATTCACCGAGACCGGCGAGATCGTCGTCACGGTCAGCGCGCACCCCGAAGCTGACCGCCATCGAGTTCGTTTCGAAGTGCGCGATACCGGCATCGGACTGCGCGCAGAAGCGCTGCAGACGACTGTTCACGGTGTTCATGCAAGCCGATCAGTCGATGTCGCGTCGTTATGGAGGCACCGGTCTGGGGCTTGCGATCAGCAAACAGCTGGTCGAGCTGATGGGGGGCTCGATCAGCGTCGAAAGCCACTTCGGCGAAGGCTCGACTTTCCGCTTCGACGTTCCGCTGGCCAGCGGCGATACCGAAGCGGTCGCGTCGTCGGTGAATCTGCAGCAGTTGCGCGGACGTCGGGTGATCCTGGTCGAGGACAACCCGACCAATCGCAACATTCTCGAGATGCAGTTAAAGGCGGTCGAGATGGAAGTTGCGACGGCCGATCATGGTGCCACCGCGCTGGAATTGATGCGAGCCGCCGCGCGTGCCGGCACGCCGTTCGATATTGCAGTGATCGACATGAAGATGCCGATCATGGATGGGTTGACGATGGCCGCCACGCTTCGCAGCGACCGTCATCTGGCTGACGTGAAAATGGTGATGCTGACATCGCTCGCGAGCGGTAACGAAGCGCAGCTCGCTTACGAAAACGGCGTCGATCAGTACTTGACCAAGCCGGTGCGCCAGCACGAGTTGCTGCAGGCGCTTGCCAAATCGCTGTCGCGCGACAAACCTGCTAGCCGCGCGGGCGAGCGCGGTAACGAAAGGGCTACGCGCCAAGGTACTCGTCGCCGAAGACAATAGGGTCAATCAGGAAGTTGCTCGCGCGATGCTGCGCGATCTCGGGTGCGAAATCCGTCTGGCGGACAACGGGCGCGAAGCGCTGAATGCGCTGCGATCGCAGGCGTTTGACATCGTCTTCATGGATTGTCAGATGCCGGAGATGGACGGCTTCGAAGCGGTGCGCCGCTTCCGTTCGGCTGCGCAAGCCGATTTCGAAACTCGGCTGGATGCACCGATCGTCGCGTTGACAGCGAACGCGTTGGCCGGCGACCAGGAGCGTTGCCTTGCGGCGGGCTTCGACGAGTATCTGCCGAAGCCATTTAAGCAGCATCAGATCGAAGCGCTGCTCGTGCGCTGGACGCGGCGCTCCGCTACGGGCAACGACGTACGCGCGTACCGAAGCCGGCGCCAAAGACGACGTCAAACGCGGCCACCGCGATCACTGCCGACGAAACTTCGGTCCTCGACATGTCGGTTATCGGGCGCATTCGCGAGATGGAACAGCGCGGTGCGGCACGCCTGCTCGAGCGGCTGATCGACACGTATACGTCGACGGCGACGAAGCTGATGGCGGACGCCGAACTTGCACTCGCGCACCGCGACGCGGTGATGGTGCGGCACGCGGCGCATACGCTGAAGTCGTCGAGTGCCAATGTCGGCGCAACGCTGCTGTCGCAGTGCTTTGGTGCAATTGAAGTGCATGCGCGCGGCGGCAAGACGCAGGAGGCCGAACACGAGTGGCCTGCGGTGCGCGTCGAGTACGCGCGCGCGGTTCAGGCGCTGCAGGCGTTACTGACCGTTGAGAACACGGCCTAGCCTTCAATGGATCGAGCGATGAGCGATCGGAACAACCACAACACGGGCGGCGGCGGTGCGATGGCCAACCGGCGCGATGGCGAAGGCGATGGCGCCAGCGAGTCGCGCAACGATCTCGTGCTGCTGGTCGACGACGATCCTGTAGCGCGTCTGCTGACCGCTTCGGCTCTGGCGGAGCGTCAGTGGCGCGTGATCGAGGCCGACGGTGGCGGTCACGCGCTCGAGCTTTTTGCCGAAAACCTGCCCGACGTCGTCGTGCTCGACGCGCTGATGCCGGATATCGACGGCTTCGAAACGTGTGAGCGGTTGCGACGGCTTGCCGGCGGCGAGCATGTTCCGGTGCTGATGCTGACCGGGCTGGACGACGAGTCTTCGATTGCGCGCGCCTACGAAGCAGGCGCCACCGACTTTTTTGTCAAGAGCACGTCGCAGTGGACGCTGCTGTCCGAGCGGCTGCGCTACATGATTCGCGCCTCGCGTATGCGCGAGGAACTCGCCGAGAGCCGATCCAAGCTCACCAAGGCGCAACGCATCGCGCGCCTCGGAAGCTGGGAATGGAACATCGCTGCGCGTTGGGTCAAGCTATCGGAAGAGTGTTTTCCGATTGCCGGGTTGCCGCAGCAGGAGGATGGGCTTGCCGACTGGTTCGTCTGGTCGCGAGCGGTCGAAGACGAGCGTGCGCGCATCGAAATGCTGTTTCGCGAAGCGCTCGCCGGCACCGGACAGATGAAGTTCGAGTGCCGCATCGCTCGGCCGAACGGACAGATCAGAGTCGTGCACATCGAAGCCGAGGTCGATCGCGACGAGGGCGGCCGCGCGGTCGCGGTGCACGGTGTCGTGCAGGACATTACCGAGCGTAAACACGCCGAGGACCAGATCCGTCAGCTCGCCAATTACGACAGCCTGACCGGATTGCCGAACCGCCGCTTCTTTCGCGATCAGTTCGGCTCCGCGCTCGAGCGCGCGCGCACCAGCGGCACCGCGGTCGGCGTCTTGTTTATCGATCTCGATCGCTTCAAGCAGATCAACGACACGCTCGGTCATCAGGTCGGCGATCAACTGCTGCGTGAGGTGGCCAAGCGGCTTTATCAGTGCGTGCGCGAAAACGATACGGTGGCGCGCGCGGCTGAGCGGGCCGGTCCGTCACAGGGCGTGCGGCCGCCGTCGATCGGGTCGGCCACGCGCAGCCTGGCTGCGGGCTCGCAGTCGGTGCCGGTGGCCACCAACACCAACAGCGTTGCGCGACTCGGCGGAGACGAGTTCACGATTCTGTTGACCGACGTTTCGGAGCCGAGCGTCATCGAGGCGGTGGCGCAGCGCATTCTCGAGACGATGCGCAAGCCCTTCAGCTTTTCAGGGCATGAGTTGTTTGTTACTGCATCAATCGGCCTTGCCGCGTACCCGGCCGACGGCAGCGACGTCGATACGCTGCTGCGCAAGGCCGATATCGCGATGTATGCGGTCAAGGACAGCGGTCGCAACGGCGTGCTGCGTTTCTCGAGCGCGATGAACACAGCGACTGCGGAGCGCTGGCGGCTCGAGACCGCACTGCACCGCGCGCTCGAGCGGCAGGAACTCGTGCTGTATTACCAGCCGAAGATCAATGTTGTCAGCGGCAAGATCGTCGGCGCCGAAGCGCTGATGCGCTGGAAGCGCGGCGGCGAGCTCGTACCTCCCGCAGAGTTCATTACGGTCGCCGAAGAGTCCGGCCTGATCGTTCCGATCACGGAGTGGGCGGTTCGCGAGGTGTGCGAGCAGTTGGTGCGCTGGTCCGAACAGGGCCATACGCCGGTTCCGGTGTCAGTCAACATCTCGGGTCGTCACATCCAGCGCGCAAACCTGGTCGAGCCGGTGCAGGCAGCGCTGCAGGGTTTCAAGCTCGACCCGCGATTACTCGAGCTGGAGTTGACCGAGACGGTGCTGATGCACAACCTGAGCGCCACGCTGCCACTTCTGCAGGCACTTAAGGATCTCGGTGTTTCAATTTCGATCGATGACTTCGGCACCGGCTATTCGTCGCTGTCGTATTTGAAGCGGTTGCCGATCGACACGCTGAAGATCGATCGCTCGTTCGTGCGCGAACTTGAGACGAGCTCAGATAACGCGGCGATCGTCGCCGCAATCATTGCGATGAGCAAGAGCCTGAAGCTGCGCGTGGTGGCTGAAGGTGTCGAAACGCAGGGCCAGATGACGCGCCTGTTCGATCAGGGCTGCCAGCTGATGCAAGGCTTTCTATTCTCACCCGCTGTGCCCGGCGACGACTTTCCGTCGATGCTGAAGGCGACGACCAGTCAATCGCACTGGCGCATCGACTTCGGCCCACGCGCGCGCAACAAGAGCCCTGCGGACGAACGCGACAGCGTCGATAGTCATTCCAACGGGCAGCACTTCGGTGCGCTCGAATCCGAAGTCGTAGGGCCACCGCGCCCGAACCCTGAACAGCAATCAATGGCGCGCGAAGTCGAACCGGCCGGCGAGCAGCCGAATCAGAAGGATCGAGCGCTGCGGTGGGCGAATCGCTTTATCGGTCGCGACGGATAGATAGGTAGGTCAGCACGGCCGGCGCAGCTGCGTATGGTCGCCGATCGCAGAGCAGGTCGATGACCCCAACGCTCGGCAGTGCGCGTCGCCAAGCGCTTGGCCGCGTCTGCACGGTCGCTGCCGCACTGATCGCTACTCCACCAGCCCATTCTTGATCGCATAGTGCGTCAGCTCGGCGTTGCTGCCCATCGCCATTTTTTCAAGGATGCGCGCGCGATAGACGCTGACTGTTTTCGGACTTAGCGCCAGCTCCTCTGCAATTTCCGATAGTCGCTTGCCCGACGCGATCAGCTTTAGCGTTTGAAATTCGCGGTCGGACAGTTTTTCGTGCGGCGCGCCGTCGGCTTCGGGGGTGTTCAAGTTTTCGACCAGCGCCTGTGCGATCTCTGGCGTCACGTACTTGCGCCCGGACACCACCTGCGCCAGCGCCTCCAACAGTTTCTCCGGCGCACTTGCCTTGTTCAGGTAGCCGAACGCACCGGCGCGAAACGCGCGCACGGCGTATTGATCCTCGGGATACATGCTGACGATCAGCACCTTCAACTTCGGATGTTCGTCGCGCAGCGCTTTGAGAATATCGATCCCGTTTTTACCCGGGAGTCCGACGTCCATCACCAGCACATCGGGCTCGCCGTGCTTCTTGAGCTCGCTGCGCAGACCTGCGTAATCGGAGGCCTCGGCGATGATCTGCACTTCGGGGTGCTCACACAGCACCTGCACGATGCCGCGCCGGACGATCGCGTGATCGTCGACCACGAACAATCTAATCGCCATCGCTCCTCCGTTCGGTTGCCCCGTGGGTGGATTGATCCGCACGCGTGGGAATCGAAAACATCACTGTCGTGCCGCGGCCTTGCGTGGAAGACACTTCCGCCCAGCCGCCCAGACCGCGCGCGCGCTCAATCATTCCACTGACGCCAAACCCTGGCGTCGTCTGCAGGCCGCTCGTGTCGAACCCTTCCCCATCGTCATCAATTTCGAGCGTTATCTCTTCGCCGAGCGCGAATAGCTGCATGTGGACACGCTTGGCACGTGCGTATTTGCGAATGTTCGTCAGCGCTTCCTGCGTGACGCGGTACACCGCGGCCGCGCGGTCCGGCGCAATCTCGAAGTCCTCGCGGTTGGCCTGGAAATCGACCTTGATTCCACTGCGCTCGGCAAATCCGCGCACCAGCCACTCGAGCGCAGCGACGAGGCCGGCGTCGAGGACAGCGGGCCGCAGTGCGTGCTGAATTCGGTGGCTGGCAACGACGGCGGATTCGAGCAGTTGCGAAATCGCATCGAGTTGTGGCCGTACGCTCGCATCGGGCAGAGCGCGCGTGACCCGCACCAGTTCAAATTTCAGAGCCGTCAATGCGCCGCCGATATCGTCGTGAATCTCCTGCGCGATGGCACGTCGCTCGTCCTCTTTGGCGCGTTCCAGATGTTGCGTCAGCGCATGTAGCTTGCTCTCGCTCTGCGCCAGTGCTGCGACCGCTGTGCGCGCATCGCGCCGGGCATTTGCAGCGTGCAGGCTGTGCTGCAGCGCCGAGGCGATACGAAACATCCGCGTCTTGAGCACAAAGTCATCCGCGCCTGCGTGCAAGGCGGCGACTGCAAGGTCCTCGGACATCTCGCCTGACAGCACGATCACCGGAATATCGGCGTCGATGCTCTTGGCGACCGTCAGCGACGCAAACGAATCGAAGCGCGGCAGGTTGTGATCGGTGATCACTGCGTCGACGTGCCCCTTGGCAAACGCATCGCGCATTCCGGCTTCGTCTTCGACCCGCGTCGTGCGTGGTTTCATGCCTTCGCGCGACAGCATCGCGAGCAACAGTTCGTAGTCGAGCTCGGAGTCCTCGACGACGATGATGTTCAGTGCGGCAGCGGCGGGCTTCATGTGGCGCGCATTTTGGCGGATTTACGGCGCGATTGTATCATTGGCGTAAAATTGGGATGCAAAGTCCGCTGGACGATCGCTGGCAGTCGTATTGAACAAATGCGGCTGCGAGAGGCAACGTCCGGACTCCGCAGAGCAACGTAACAGGTAACACCTGCCCACCGTGAGGTGAGGATTAGAGCAACAGAGACGAGCCGACGAATCGTTGGAAACAACGAAGCATCGGGTGAAACGGGCAATCTCTACGTGGAGCAACACCGAATAGGCGGCCGATGATCTTGCTCGGGGAGGCCGCGGGTAGGTGGCTTGAGCTGGCGAGCGATCGCCGGCCTAGAGGAATGGTCGTCACGGAGCTCCAGTGGCAACACGGAGCACCGCACAGAATCCGGCGTACAGGCGGACTTTGCTTTTGATTCATACGACTCGATGAGGTCGATCGCACACCGGTAGTGGTCATCATCGGTGCCGGGTTCGGCGGGCTCGCCGCGGCACGCGGCTTGCGTAATGCATCGGTGGAAGTGGTGGTGATCGATCGCGCCAATCACCACACGTTTCAGCCGCTGCTTTATCAGGTCGCCACGGCCGGTCTGTCCGCGCCGCAAATCGCCTCGCCAATCCGACATATTCTGCGTTCGCAGAAAAATGCGCGCGTGTTGCTCGGCGAGGCGATCGCGATAGACACTGCAGCAAAGCGCGTCGTGCTGGTAGACGGTGAGATCAAGTTCGATTATCTGATCGTTGCGGCAGGACTGACGCATTCTTACTTCGGCCACAGCGCGTGGGCGCAACATGCACCCGGACTGAAAACGCTCGACGATGCGCTGGAGATTCGCCGTCGCATCTTGATTGCGTTCGAGCGCGCTGAGCGTGAGCCTGACGCGGAAAAGCGCGCAGCGTGGCTGACCTTCGTGCTCATCGGTGGCGGACCGACGGGCGTCGAGCTGGCCGGTACGCTTGCCGAGATCGCGCGGCATACGCTCACTGACGAGTTCCGCGCAATCGATCCTGCACAAGCGAGGGTGCTGCTGCTCGAAGGTGGTACGCGAATCCTTAACACGTATCCGGAAGTGTTATCGGCTAAAGCGACGCGTCAGCTTCAAAAACTCGGAGTTGAGGTACGCGTCGGTGCGCTTGTCAGCAGTGTCGATGAGAGTGGTGTGACGGTCAATGCGAGCGCGCACCAAGGCGAGCGAATAAGCGCGCGAACGGTGCTGTGGGCTGCCGGCGTGCAGGCAGTTGCGCTCGCTAACACCCTTCCGGGTGCACACGACAGAACGGGTCGCATACTGGTAACGCCGACGCTGCAACTGGCCGACGCAGATTCGATCTTCGTCATCGGTGATCTGGCATCGGTTACGCAGGATGGCAAGCCGGTGCCGGGTGTTGCGTACGCGGCGAAGCAGATGGGAACGTACGTGGCACACCAGATTTCACAACTTGTACGGCGCGACGCCCCGCTTACACGAACAGTCGCTCCGTTTCGTTATCGCGATCGTGGAGCGCTTGCAACGATCGGGCGCAAGGCGGCAGTCGCTGTGTTTCCGGGCGGGCATTCGCCTATCGGGTCTGATTGCGTGGTGGACGTGGTTACTCGTGCACATTTTCTTCCTGATAGGTTTTCGCAATCGCATCACGACGATGGTCGATTGGATGCTGGCTTACATCACACACCAGCGCCATGCGCGCCTGATTTTTGCGGACACGGCGACACGGGATGCTCGGCAACGACCCCTCGTGAGACTCCACTTGCACAGGCAAAGCTATCTCTTTCTTTTCGCACACAATTCGTAGTCTTGCCTTGCTGTCTAACAACCTCTCCTAAGTCCTTGTGAACATTAAAAAATCCCCGTAATTCCCTTGACCGCTTGTTCGGCGAGGCCGTACAGTCGCACGTGTCAAAAAGTGGGAGGTAGTGGGCTAGTCAGCGTTCGCTTCGCGATCGACTGCCCGCAGGGGATGCGGTGTTTCAGGGAGCTTCACAACTCACGCTCGACGCCAAGGGCCGCCTTTCGATGCCAAGTCGGCATCGAGACTCGCTTGCTGCCCACTGCGATGGTCGGCTGACGGTGACGCGCCATCCCGATGGTTGTCTGCTCGTGTATCCACGTCCGACATGGGAAGCGCGGCGCGAGCAGATTGCGCAGCTGCCCTATTCAGCACGAGCACTGCAGCGTCTGTTACTCGGGAACGCCACCGATGTCGATCTCGACGGTGCCGGTCGCTTGCTCGTGCCGACTGAACTGCGAGCAGGTGCGCAACTCGAGCGCGATCTGATGCTGCTTGGCATGGGAGCCCACTTCGAGCTATGGGACAGCGCGAGGCTTGCAGAGCACGAGCGTGCTTCGCTTGCCGATGGCCTGCCCGAATCTGCTGCGCAGTTCACGTTTTAGCCGCTTGTTGAACGTGAATGTCCCGTCCCTCATCGCCGCTCGCAGGCGAGCACCGATCGGTCCTCGCGCAGCCCGCAGTCGAAGCGCTGCTGACCGACCGCGCCGGAATCTACGTCGATGCAACGTTCGGCCGGGGAGGTCATTCGCGCTTGCTCCTCGAGCATCTGTCGCCCAGCGGGCGCCTGATCGCGCTCGATCGCGATCCGCTGGCGGTCGATGCTGCGCGATCGATTGCCGATCCTCGTTTTCACATCGAGCACACGCCGTTTTCACGGCTGCGAGTCACGCTCGACACACTGTCCATTACAGCGAGTGCAAGGCGTGCTATTCGACCTGGGAGTGTCGTCCCCGCAGATCGACGATCCGTCACGCGGATTTTCGTTGCGCGCCGATGGGCCGCTCGACATGCGCATGGATCCCTCGCGCGGAGAGACGGCGGCCGAATGGCTTGCACGCGCACCGTTCGAAGAGTTGGCGCAAGTGATTCGTGACTATGGCGAAGAGCGGTTTGCTGCATCGATTGCAAAGGCGATTGTTGCTCGCCGCGCAGACGCGGAGACAGGGCGGATCGCGTCCGCTTTCGACGACCGCAGACCTTGCGGCTCTGGTCGCAGGCGCCGTCGGCAGGAGCCGTAAAGATGCGACTCAACATCCGGCGACTACGGACCTTTCAGGCTATACGGATTCACATCAATCGGGAGCTTGAGGAATTGGCGCTAGCACTCGACCAAGCAGCTTCGATGCTGACGACGGGTGGCCGTCTGGTCGCGATAAGTTTTCATTCGCTTGAAGATCGCATCGTCAAGCGCTTTATCGATGCCCACCATCACCCAGAGCGCGGCAGCGGCGATCAGCGGCGCGTCCCACTGCGTGCCGATCAGCTGCCGCGTGCGACGCTCGTAGCGACCGGGCGCATTTATCCCGGACGAAGTCCGAGATGGTGGCCAATCCGCGCGCACGCAGCGCCGTGATGCGAGTGGCCCAGCGCACGGCCGAGCCGTGGGCTGAGGCAGGCCGATGATTCGGCCCGGGTTGGTCGTACTGATCGGAGCGTTGCTGTTTGTGTCGGCACTGTCGCTGATCACGGCGCAACACCGGTCGCGTTCGCTCTTTATCGATCTCGAGCGAGCGCAAGTCGATGCCAAGCGGCTTGACGTCGACCATGATCGCCTGCGCATCGAACAATCGCGTTTGTCGCAGCCGTCCTACGTCGAATCCGAAGCCCGCAAGATCGGGCTGAAGACCGATCGACTCCGCGCGGACCGTCTTTCTGAACTTACCCGCGCCGGAGCCGAAGAAATGACGCGCTTTCCGGAAGCAAAGCGTTCGCGCGGCTCGCGGAAAGGCATGCAGCGTGATCGCACTCGACCGTGTCGGCTTCAATGCCAACCCGTTACTGACGGTCGCTTTGCCGGCGTGGCGGTCGAAGCTGATGCTATTCCTGCTCTTCGTCGGCTTTCTTGCGCTTGCGGGGCGGTCGTTTTACTTGATGGGCGGCATGTCCACCGGTTTCCTGCAGCGCCAGGGCGAAGCGCGCTACGCGCGCACGCTCGAAATTCCGGCGACACGCGGCCGCATCACCGATCGCAACGGCGTTGTGCTGGCGTCATCGGTGCCGGCGCGTGCGATATGGGCAATTCCGGAGGACGTCGACGCCGCGCCGGAGCAATTGAATGCGCTCGCACGGCTGCTGCAGATGAACGTACCCGAGCTGAAGCGCCGACTTGCCGATGACGACCGCACGTTCGTGTATCTGCGCCGCCAGGTGGACGCCGACGTCGCTGAACGGATCGCGGCGCTGAAGCTCGCGGGTATCCATTCGACGCGCGAGTTCAAGCGCCACTATCCGGAGGGCGCGACCCACGCACACGTCATAGGGTTCACCAACGTCGAAGACCGAGGTCAGGAGGGCATTGAGCTCGCGCACGAGCGGCTACTCGCAGGACGTGCGGGAAGCCGACGCGTGATCAAGGATCGGCTTGGCCGGGTCGTCGAAGACGATTGGCTGCGCGAGCCGCTCGAAGGCAAGGATCTCGCACTGTCGATCGACAACCGCATCCAGTACATCGCGCATGCAGCGCTGAAGAACGCGCTCGACAAGTCGCGCGCCAAAGCGGGTGCGGCGATCGTGTTCGACGTGAAGACCGGCGAAGTTCTCGCCCTTGCCAATCTGCCGAGCTTTGATCCGAACCTGCGCGGCCGCCTGGCAGGTGATGCGATTCGTAATCGCGTGCTGACCGACACGTTCGAGCCCGGCTCGACGATGAAGCCCTTTTCGGTCGCTGCTGCGCTCGAGGCCGGCAAAGTAAAGGTCGATACGCGCATCCAGACCGCACCGGGACGCCTGACGATCGGCAATCGAACGATCGGCGATGCACACGCGCATGGAATGCTGACGGTCGAAGAAGTAGTAGCGAAGTCGAGCAACGTCGGCACGGCGAAGATCGCGCTTGATCTGCCCGCGCAGACGCTGTGGGAGACCTACACCGGCGTCGGCTTCGGTCAGGCACCGCGGCTCGATTTTCCGGGTGCTGTTACAGGACGCTTGCGGCCGGCGAAAACGTGGCGGCCGATAGAGCAGGCGACGATTTCATACGGTCATGGTGTATCGGTCACGCTGATTCAACTTGCGCGCGCCTACTCCGTTTTCGCCAACGATGGCTGGCTCGTCCCGCTGACGCTGCTGAAGGCGGATGCGACGGCGATCCCAATACGTGCAATGTCGACGGAAACCTCGCGAGCGATGCGCAGGATGCTCGAGATGGCCGTCGGTCCCGAAGGCACCGCGCCGCTGGCGCGCATTCCCGCGTACCGAGTTGCGGGAAAGACGGGCACCGCTTACAAGATCAAAAATGGCCAGTACGTGAAGGAATACGTCGCGTCCTTCGTCGGTTTCGCACCGGTGTCGGATCCGCGCATCGTCGTCGCCGTGATGATTGACGAGCCGGCGGGCCAGCACTACGGCGGTCAAGTCGCCGCTCCTGTGTTTGCGGCCATCACCGCGAGTGCGTTGCGCACATTGCAGGTGACGCCCGATGCGCCGCTTGAGCCGAGCCGCGAGATGGTTGCGTTGCGGAGAGCACCGTGAACAGCAGCGCATACAGCGCCGAGAAAGCGGCGACCGACGCGCTTGGCTGGCTGCGTCGGGTCGCACCATCGGTGTTCGCCGATCGGAGCGACTTGCATCTGGACAACCGCCAGTTGAAGCGAGGTGACGTGTTTGTCGCGCTGCGCGGCGAACGAGTTGATGGCCGCGACTTCGTTGCCGCTGCTGCAGAATCTGGAGCGGCGGCTGCACTGGTCGAGGCCGACGGCTGGACCGGCAACCTCTCATCGACCACACGCTCGCTTCCGATCCTCGCGGTCAGCAATTTGCGCAGCGCCGTTGGATCCCTTGCCGCAGAGTTCTACCGTCGTCCCAGCGAACATCTGCTGTCGATCGGTGTGACGGGCACCAATGGCAAGACATCGTCGACGCAGTGGATTGCTCAGCTGCTGACGCGAGCGGGGCGGCGCTGTGCGGTCATCGGCACGATAGGCGTTGGATTTGTCGACGAGCCATTGGCCGAATCATCACTGACGACGCCGGATCCCATCTCGTTGCAGCGCGAAGTACGCGCCTTGCTCGATGCTGGCGCACAGGCGATTGCGATGGAAGTGTCGTCGATCGGGCTTGAGCAAGGGCGACTCAACGGCATGAAGTTCGACATTGCTCTGTTCACTAACTTGACGCGCGATCACCTTGACTATCACCGCACGATGCAACAGTACGAGGCGGCGAAGTCTTTGCTGTTCGATTGGCCGACGCTGTCGCACGCCGTGATCAATCTCGACGACGCGTTCGGACGTCGCCTGATAACGAAACTGGCAGAACGCGGTGTCGACGTCATCGGGTACAGCACGACCGAGGCGGGCCATGAGCACGTTGTGCATCGGCTGATCGGCCGCGCGATTCGCGCGACGTCAGACGGCCTCGCATTTGAAGTCGAGCTCGACGGCCATGCGATTCCGATCGAAGTCCCGTTGGTTGGTCAGTTCAATGTCGAGAACCTACTCGGTGTCTTGGGTGTGATGCACGCGTGCGGCATTGAGTTCGAGCGCGCGGCGGCAGCACTGCCGCAATTTCATCCGCCACCGGGCCGAATGCAGCAGGTCGCACTCCCTGATGCGCCGCTGGCTGTCATTGACTACGCGCACACGCCCGACGCGTTGGCGAAAGCGCTCGCAGCGCTGCGCCCGCTCGTTGAAGCGCGCGCAGCGCAAAGCGCTGGCGGAAAATTATGGGTCGTCTTCGGTGCCGGCGGCGACCGCGACGCCGGCAAGCGCGCACCGATGGGCGCGGCGGCCGCACAAGGTGCCGACGTGATTGTCGTCACGAGCGATAACCCGCGATCCGAAAATGCGGAAGCGATCGCTTCGCAGGTTGCGGCGGGCGCAGCCGACGCGCGCGATCTGATTACCGTGGTTGATCGCAGCCGCGCGATTGCGCATGCGATCGCTAACGCAGGCCCCGCCGACGTCGTACTGATCGCCGGCAAAGGACATGAGAGTTATCAGATTGTCGGCGCCGAGAAGCTGCCGTTTTCGGATTTGGCGCATGCACGGGCTGCACTTGCCCGCCGCGCTGATGCCGCAGGTGCTGCATGTCGGCATTGATGACGGTCAGCGAGCTCGCTCGCGTGCTGTCGGCGAGTGCCGTTCCGGCAGAAATTCTTGGCGATGGCCGGGGCGGGATTTACCGCAGTCTCGACCGACTCTCGCACGCTGAACGAGGGTGCTCTGTTCGTTGCTTTGAGCGGCGAGCACTTCGACGGTCATGACTACGTCGCACGCGCATACGAAAACGGCGCGGCGGCGGCGTTGGTCGAGCGACGTGTCGATGTTGATGGTCCGCAACTGATCGTTGCGGACAGCAAGCGTGCGTTTGGCATCGCCGCGGGCGCCTGGCGCTCGCGTTTCTCGCTGCCGGTCATTGCGGTGGCGGGTAGTAACGGCAAGACAACGGTGACGCAGATGATTGCCGCGATCCTGGCCGCGGCATACGGCGAGAAAAATCGGCTGGCGACGCACGGCAATCTGAACAACGACATCGGTGTTCCATTGATGTTGTGGCAGTTATCGAAGCAGCATCGGGCAGCGGTGTTTGAGCTCGGCATGAATCATCCGGGTGAGATTGCCTATCTCACACAGCTGGTGCAGCCGACCGTCGCACTGGTTAACAACGCACAGCGCGAGCATCAGGAGTTCATGCAGTCCATCGAGGCGACTGCATATGAAAATGGCGAAGCCCTTGTGGCGTTGTCAGACGATGGCGTCGCGGTGTTTCCGGCCGATGACCCGTGTGCACCGATCTGGCGGCAACTGGCCGGCACGCGTCGTGTTATCGATTTCGCGCTCAAAGCCTATGCGGTCGTCACAGCAACCTGTCAAGCGGAAGACGACGGCGTGCAAATTTCGATGGCGACGCCGTATGGAGTGATCGACGTGCGGCTCGCAGCCGGCGGCGAGCACAACGTTCGCAATGCATTGGCTGCAGCGGCGTGTGCGATTGCTGCCGACATCGGTGCCGGAGGCGATCGGCGACGGCTTGAATGCTTGGAGGCCAGTTGCAGGGCGTGGTGTGAAGTTGCGGATCAATGATTGCGACCTGATCGACGATACCTACAACGCAAATCCAGACTCGGTTCGCGCCGCGATCGATCTGCTGGCGGCGCACCGGCGCCGCGCGTGCTGGTGCTGGGCGACATGGGAGAAGTCGGCGTGCGCGGACCGGAATTCCACCGCGAGGTCGGGCAATACGCGCGCGAACGCGGCATCGATGCGCTGTTCGCTATCGGTCCTCTGATGCGACGAGTCGGCGCAGGCGTTTGGTGCTGATGCGGCGCACTTTGACGATATCGATGCACTGATCGCCGCGCTGCGCCCGAGTTTGCGAGCCGGTACGACGGTGCTGGTCAAGGGCTCGCGCTTCATGCAGATGGAGCGTGTGGTGCAGGCTTTGACCGCGCAGAAGATGGAATCGGTCCACTGATGTTGCTCGAACTCTTCGAATGGCTGGCGAAAGACATTCGATCTTTCAACGTCTTCTCGTATTTGACGCTGCGCGCAGTGCTTGCTGCGGCCACCGCGATGTTGATCGGTCTGGCGGCCGGTCCGTTTGTGATTCGGCGCCTGGCCGCCCTGAAAATCGGGCAGGCCGTGCGGCAGGACGGCCCGCAATCGCATTTGACCAAGACCGGCACGCCGACGATGGGAGGCGCGCTGATCTTGATTGCGATCGGCGTCACGACATTGTTATGGGCCGACTTATCGAATCGCTTTATCTGGGTCACGCTGATCGTCACGCTCGGCTTCGGGATGATCGGATGGATCGACGACTACCGCAAAGTCGTACACGGAAATCCGAAAGGCATGAGTGCGCGCGAAAAATATGCGTGGCAATCGGCGATCGGACTGGCTGCGTCGTTCTACCTCGCATTCGCGATCGCCGCGCCGTCGACCGATCGCATCTGGGATCTGATGCATCAGTGGGTCACGCAGGGCTTTTACATCGATCTTCCGCCGCGCTCCGATCTGCTGGTGCCGTTTTTCAAGAACATCGCATATCCGCTTGGCGTATTCGGGTTCGTCGTGCTGTCGTACCTGGTCATTGTCGGCACCAGCAATGCGGTGAATCTGACCGATGGACTCGATGGTTTGGCCATCATGCCGACCGTGATGATTGGTGCCGCGCTCGGTGTATTTGCCTACGTCGTCGGCCGCGCGGATTTCGCGCGCTACCTGCTCTTTCCCTACATACCCGGCGCGGGCGAGCTCGTGATCATCTGCGCCGCGATCGCCGGCGCCGGGCTCGCGTTCCTATGGTTCAACGCGTACCCGGCCGAAGTGTTCATGGGCGATGTCGGTGCGCTCGCTCTCGGCGGAGCGCTCGGCACGATCGCAGTGATCACGCGGCAGGAGATCGTGCTCTTCATCATGGGCGGTGTATTCGTCGTCGAAACCATTTCGGTGATGTTGCAGGTCGCGTACTTCAAGTCGAGCGGAGGCCGCCGCATCTTTCGAATGGCGCCGCTGCACCATCACTTCGAGCTTTCGGGGTGGAAGGAGACGCAGGTCGTCGTGCGCTTCTGGATCATCACGATGATGCTGGTGTTGGTTGGCTTGTCGACGTTGAAGATTCGATGACCGATCGCGCGCTTGTACTTGTGCCTCGGCGACAGCGGTCTCGCAATGGCGCGCTCTCTGGCCTCGCGCGGACATGCGCTGCGGGTCGCCGACACGCGCGCCGATCCGCCACGACTAACGGACCTGCGCGGCGAATCGCCGCATGCCGAGTTCGTTGGCGGCGACTTTTCGTTGACCCTGTTGGAGGGTGTTC
Organism: uncultured beta proteobacterium; assembly: GCA_963729165.1. Taxonomy (GTDB): domain Bacteria; phylum Pseudomonadota; class Gammaproteobacteria; order Burkholderiales; family Burkholderiaceae_F; genus JACCZX01. Next base: position 338 of record CAVSMM010000013.1, on the reverse strand, counting down.
AATTGGTGGCGCTGAGCCCCGGGCTATCGCCAACGCGTCCGCCTGCGGCGCCGCTGGTTAAAGCTGCGCAGAAGCGCAAGATCGAAGTCGTCGGTGAGATCGAGCTGTTTGCGCGCGAGTTGACACGGCTGAAAGAGGAGTCTGGCTACGCGCCGCAGATCGTCGGCGTGACGGGCACGAACGGCAAAACGACGACCAGCAGGCTCGCGGGTTTGATCATCGAGGCTGCCGGCAGGCGAGTGCAAGTCGCAGGCAACATCGCCCCGGTCGCTCTTGATGCGCTGCGCACGCGATTGGACGAGAACGATTTACCTGAAGTGTGGGTGCTCGAGCTCTCG